>NZ_JAUNLS010000001.1:210672-292632 GCF_030532325.1 Corynebacterium sp. | reverse complement strand
CCGACATGAGCACAACCCCGGGTCACAGATACACCACGCTAACGGACGCAACCCAGAGGCAATGCTCGCCAGCCATTCTTTCGCGAGGTGAGGAATGCCTACGCCCACAAGTAGGGCTAGTACAGATAGGGCGCCGACTGTAATGAACGCACGCCGGAAGAAGAGGCGCAGCATGACAGAACGTGGAATTCCGAGTTGGTAAAGAGAATCTTCTGCCCGTTGCACACCGCGGCGCTGCACGGCGGTGAGAAAGAAGGTGAAGAAGAACGGTAGGAGCACAGCGAATGCGCCGAACAGGAAAGAATAGTCCTCGATGATGCTGCGCGGTGGGTGCCGGAGTAGGTCGGTAGCAGAGATACGGGTTGCCTCGATAGAAGTGGCTGAGCTGAAGTCGGATTCTCTTCTCATGCCCATGGCTTCTATCGCTTGCTGGAGCTGCCCTGGATCCTCAGTCTCACTGTCAAAGAGCATGGGGCGGGCAGCAATAGTGGAGGCGAAAGCTGGCTGCGTAGTCTGGTCCCACGTTCCCGGCGCCGCGTAGACGGCTTTGGAGTTTTCGGCGTAGGCGTTGGTGACGGTGCCCACAACATGAACCTTCAAGTTTCCGCTAAAGGCGCTCGCATTTCCGTGATTGACTTCTCCGGTGGTCGTTGTAGTTAGCACCTCCCCCGCTGCGGAGGGCCACCGACCCGAGTCGAGGTTAAGACCAAAAGCGGAACCTTCATGGTCCCAGGACCCCTCGAAGTACATCAACGATTGAGCGGGGGCCGAATCAAAGTAGAAGTCAGGGGACATGAGCTGAACCGCAAATCGCGTTGGATCAGGCGATGGTGCCACGGCATCTGACAGGTCTTCGCCAAGATGCAGCGTTGATGGCAGATCGGCTCGTTGTTGGTAGCTTCCGAGTTTCGAGGCAACGCTTTGCGCAGGTGACAGCACCATGAGCATGGAAGCAGTCGAAGTCGCACTTAGTAACACCAAGCTGAGAAAGCTCAGTCCAAGAAACAACCGGACCCTGGGCTGGTTGCGCGTGATTTTGAGAATGAGGCGTTTAAGCACGCGTGCTTGCCTTCCTTTTCATGCCGTTGGCGTCACGGAGGCTGCCGTCGATGAGTTCGAATGAGTGCGAACAATACTCGAGGACGAGGGGGTCGTGTGACGTCACGATCACCGTGCTGCCGGCACGCGCTAATGAACGGAACAAGGCAAAGACTGCATGAGAGTTTTCTTGGTCCAAGGCTGCCGAAGGCTCGTCCGCGAGGAGAACCGATCGTTGCCCGCTGAGCGCGCGAGCGATTCCCACCCGCTGGCATTGTCCACGGGAGAGCTCAGTAGGGTAGCGATGCCCGAGTCCTGCGAGCCCAACGTGATCGAGCAAGCGCTCGGTCTCTTGACGGGTAAGCGCAGGATCCCACCCGGCGGCAGCGAGTACCAGCTCAATGTTCTCTGCTGCGGTGAGCTCCGCGATAATGAGATCGGATTGGTGTACTACACCGATGGTTTCCCTCCGAAGACTAAGAAGTTCAGTCTCATCACTTTGGCTGACGACGGAATCACCGACCGTGATGGTGCCGCTGTCCACCGGTAAGAGTCCTGCAATGCTGTTCAATAGCGTTGTCTTCCCAGAGCCGCTCTTGCCTGAGATTGCAACGAAGTCTCCGGGCTTTGCCTCCAGACTCACTCCCCGGAGTGCATGCGTAGCCTGAGGGCCGTGTCCCAAAGTTTTGTGGACCTGTTGGACTAGGATTGTGCTCATGTTCTGCTTTCTAAAGTGAAAACCGGGAAAGGATACGAGACCCTTTTCCCGGTGCAGCGAAAAATATTCAGGAAATCTTTTCAGATGATTGAACTAACAGCCGTGGTTGGTGCGCCAAGAGGTCAGCGTGTCATTGTCCCACCAGCCCACGTAGTTGTTGTTAGAAAACCGCGTCATAGTGTGGCATTTTCCGCTGCCGTTGGCGTGCTGATACCAAGCTGCTTCCCCTCCAGTGTTGTTGATCCAAGATGAGGTCTTGTCATTCGCACGGGATGAGAAATTCATGATTCCGATGCCAGAGCCACGGGAGCCTAGGAATCCGTCAAAGCTTGCTTCATCAAAAATGCAGACCAGATTGCCGCCACAATCGCTGGCGGAGGCATCAGCGGCTGGGGGCAGCAGCAATGCCGGCGAAAGCAGCGAGAGTTGCTGTGGTCAAAGCGAGTTTCTTTACTCTCATGTGTTCTCCTTACTAGAGATTGACAGGCGTGAGCATTGTGCTCACTGCGAACGTATCAGCAAAAATGAATGTCCAGCCTGCTGAAAGTACGGAACTTTAGTTCTTCGCCTTTTGGGTGCGAGGCGGCAGGGAAACTGAATATAATCAAAAGCTTCTATGCATATTGTTTCCATTAACACGTCAAATGCTTGGCAGCATCGAGGTCTGCATTTCTAAGGCATAGACTTCTGTATGCTGCGTCCCCGGCCTCAGCGGCGCGGCTGGCCTTGCGTGTGGTAGCCGCGGTGCAGCCAGGTAGAGTTACTGCTCATGGATACCCTTCGGCTGCGCCTCGACCTCGCCTATGACGGCACCGACTTCCACGGCTGGGCGCGGCAAAAAGGGGAGCTGCGCACGGTGCAGGGCGTGCTTGAGGACACCCTGAGCATGATCCTGCGCCATCCCATCGAGCTCACCGTGGCCGGGCGTACCGACGCAGGTGTTCACGCCGCGGGCCAGGTGGCGCACTTCGACGTACCGGCGCATGCCCTGGAACAGCGCTCGATTGAGGGGAAGCCGGGGAAATTGGTGCGTCGGCTAGCAAAGCTTCTGCCGGAGGATGTGCGCGTGCACGGCTGCAGCCAGGCGCCGGAGGGCTTCGACGCGCGCTTCTCGGCGCTGCAGCGCCACTACGTCTACCGGATCACCACCCACCCGCGCGGAGCCCTGCCCACCCGGGCGCGCGATACCGCCCACTGGCCCAAGCCCGTCGATATTGACGCCATGCAGGAGGCCGCCACCGCCCTGGTGGGCCTGCACGACTTCGCGGCGTTCTGCAAGGCCAAGCCGCACGCCACCACCATCAGGGACCTGCACGCCTTCGAATGGCGGGACGTCTCCACCCCGTGGGAGCCCCAGCTCTACGAGGCCCACGTGAGCGCCGACGCCTTCTGCTGGTCCATGGTGCGCTCCTTGGTGGGCTGTTGCCTGCGCGTGGGCGAGGGCAAGCGCGACGTCGACTTTGCTGCCGCCATGCTGCAGGAAACGAAGCGCTCCTCCCACATCCCGCTGGCCCCGGCCAAGGGCCTCTCGCTGGTGGGCGTGGAGTACCCCGCCGACGAGGAGCTGGCTGCCCGCGCCGCGGTCACCCGGGATCGCCGCGATGCGCGGGAGGTGGATCTGGGCTAGTCTTGGCCCAACGATGTTTCTCCGCTAGGGGTGGCGGGGGCAGGTTAGTCGGGGAGGATTCATGGCACGCGCGTTGCCCACCACCAAGGCCCAGGTCTCGGGTCACAAGTTTCTGGTCCGCAGGGTTGAGCACGGCCTGGTCTTTGGCGATATCCGCATGATCCACGATCCGCTGGCCACCCGCCGCCGCGCGCTCATCTTTGGGGTCATCGCGGTGGCTTTTCTTTCCATCGGCTCCGGCCTGGTGGCGTGGTTGCAGCCGGATCCGCAGCCGGGGGACGCGGCGTTGGTGCGCAGCCCAGAGGGGCAGCTCTTGGTGCAGGTCAATGAGCAGTACCACCCGGTGGCCAACGTTGCCTCCGCGCGGCTCATCGCGGGCGAAGCCGTGGAGCCCGCCGCAGCGGGGGAGAGCTTCTTAAGCCAGGTGCATCTGGGGACCCCGCTGGGCATTGATGACGCGCCCAATCTCCTGGCCAGCACCAGCCCCGGTGCGACCGGGTGGGCGGCGTGCTTCGAGGAGCCGGCGGGTGCCGGGGAGAGCTCGCCGACCAGCATGACCGCGGCTCGCCCGGAGGGGATTGTCACCGTGGTGGCCAACGCGCAGGCCAGCAACGTCGGGGACAGCCGGGGTGCTGTGGCCGAGGTGGAGGGCACCGACTGGCTGCTCACGCAGGAGGGCCGGGTGGCGCTGCCGGATCCCACGAGCACCCAGGGCAGGGTGGTGCGCCGCGCGCTGGGGATTAACCCGCAGGTGCACGTGTGGCACATTCCCCCGCAGCTGCTCAACGCCTTCACCGAGCTCGAGCCGCTGCGCTTTCCCGAGCAACCCCCGCAGATCCTCGACAGCGGGGAGGGCCTGTGGGCGCGCACGGAGTCTGGGGTGAGCCCGGTGACCGCCACCCAGGCGGAGATCCTCGTGGGCCTGGGTGCCCAGCGCCTCTCGGCGGAGTCACAAGAAATCGCCCTGCTTGGCGACGCCCCCTCTCCCTTCCACCTCCCACCCCACGCACTGGATTTCCTCGGGCCCGAGGCCGGGTGGCTGTGCGCGGTTGCGCGCCCGGAGTCCGGCGCGGGCGCAGCGCTACTGGCCCCGGTGGGCTCCACCGTGGAGCTGGCCGGTGACTCGGTGGCACAGCGCTTTGCGGGGCTTAGTGCTGGCGGAGTGGCCGTGGATAGTGGGCACGGCTACCACGTGGTTTCCGCCACCGGCATTCGCCACAGCGTGCCGCAGGCCGCCGGGCTTAAGGCGCTGGGCGTGGAGAACCCGGCGCAGGTGCCCTGGGAGATTCTGCGCCTGTTGCCGGAGGGCTCAGAGCTGAGCCGCGAGGCCGCCCTGCGCGCCGCCCACGCAAGCTAGCCTGCGCGCCGCTGACCGGCCCGCAGAGCAGCCACAACCAACGATGCGGCCAGCACGAGGGCTAGCGAGCCCAGCCTTGCCACCGCCGGGCTGGAGTGCTGTGCGCTCGGGAGGACCTCCAGCTCGTTGGTGGGAACAGGTGAATTGCTGGGCACGAAGGTGAGTGCGTTAAGCGGGTCGACCACACCGTGGCTGGGCTCGGCAGAGCCAAGAATGCGGGCGCGCAGCTGGGCGGGGGAATCCTCGGGGTAGCGCTGCGCCAGCAAGGCCACGGTGCCGCTGACCACCGGCGCGGCAAAGGAGGTCCCGTGAAAGGCCAGAGGCTCTGCACTGGCGCTTGCGCCCTGCGCGCCGCTGCTGGAATTCGGGGCGAACTTGCCGGTGGCCCAGCCGCCGGCGGGATCGAGAGCCAGCGGCACGTGGCCCTCCGCGGCCAGCCCGGTGTGCGCGGCGGGGATGGAGTATTCGGCAAGGTCATGCGGAGTGGCCAGCGCGCCGACGGCCAGGACGGTCTCCGCGTTGGCGGGAAAGACCACGTCCTCTTTGGCGCAGCCGCCGGCCGCCGCGTTACCGGTGGCGGCGACAATAACGGCCCCGGCCTCCTCGGCGCGGCGCAAGGCGGCGTCCAGCCCGGCGGTGTCCACGCGGGAGGCGGCGGCAGGCGGTACGCAGGAGACCACGGAGATGTTGATGACCTTGGCGTGGTTGTGGACGGCGTCGTCAATCGCGGCAGCCAGGGTGGCCAGGGTTCCCGCGCCGGAGTCTTCCTCCTCGCTGCGGTAGCGGTAGTGCGCGCTGGTCTGGCGGATGGAGTAGATCTCTGCATCGGGCGCCACCCCGCTCTCGCGCCCAGCGATCACCCCGGCCACCACGGTGCCGTGCACGTCGCAGTCCCGGAGCGGATCGGGCTCCTCAGCGGTGACGAAGTCCGCGCCGGGGCTGAGGTGAGCCAGCTGCGGGTGCGGGGAGACTCCGGTATCGATGACCGCGACGCGCACCCCGCGGCCGGTGGCAAAGGAGTGAAGGCGCGCACGGTAGGCGGCCTGCTGCGCGCTGGGCACTGGCCCCTGGGCGCTGGTTTGCGTGCGGGCGCAGGCGATATCGGGCTCGCGGGCGGCGGCCGCGGGCGCGGGGGCCAGCGGAGTGAGTGTCGCGAGCGGAGCCAGCGGCGTCAGCACCGCGCACAACACTGCCGCTAGGACGGCGCGCCCGCCGCGGTGGTGCCTTGGCGCAGCCATTAGCCGAGGCCCCGGATCATCATGAACACACCCACGATGTGCGCGGCTAGTGGGAGGCTGGCGGCGATGGCCAGCGACTCGGCGCGCTCCCACCACACGATGACCGTGGGCTCCACGCTGCCCAGCCGCGGCGCCCAGAGCGCGCCCGCCAGCATGCCGGCGATGACCGCTACTGCTACCGCCGTGAGGATCCACGCGCTCAGCCCCGGCGAGTGGCCGGCTGCGGCCAGCTGCCGCCAGGTCTGCGCCGCGATGCCGGCTACGGCGCAGGCCGCGGTGACCGCCACGGCGCCGAGCGCCCACGCGGCGCGGTGGCGCGCATGCCGCACCGAGTGGATGACCACCGCGCCAGCGACGCATAGGCACAGGGCTTGCACAAAGCCGGCTCCGGAGAAGCCCTCCACCAGAATGCTGCCGACGCCGAGAAAACACAGCGCGGGCACGGCCGCGCAGGCAATGCCCAGGGCGATACCCTCGTAGCACGCCGCGGAGCGGGAGGCACAGCGGGTGGAGCTTTCCGGTTGGGCGTCCGGCTCATCGGAAACCGCGAGGTCCTGGCCCGCGGTGGGCAGGCGCGGGACGCGAATCCCGGCCGCGCGGGTGGACAGCGCCGGCGCGCAGGCCAGCAAGATGACAGTACAGGCCAGCAGCGCCGCGGCGCCGGCAGTCAGCGGCGCGCGGGCCCCGGCAGGGCCAAGCGTGTTGAGAGCGTAGCCACTCGCCGCGCAGAGCAGTAAGACGCACCAGCTCAGTGCCGCGGCAACCCCGCGCAGCGAGCCCAGGCGCAGCGCGTGGCTGAGCAGGCTCATGCCCACCACGCCCAGGCAGGCGGCGGCGATGCCCAGCGCTGCCTCGGTGCCGCGGGGCCCGACGATGCACCAGCCGCTGGCTGCCGCGCCCACGTAAACCAGCACGAGCGCGCTGGGATGCCGAGTCCACACCGCCAGGCCCAGGGCGATGACAGTGCTCATGGGTAGCGCCAGCGCCAGCGGCAGCGCGGCCGCAAGCAACGCGGTGGCGGCCAGCACGCCCGCGCATCCCCAGAGCATGGCTAGGCCCCGCAGGCTGGTGGCACTGGAGACGAGGGAATCCTCGGCGAGTGCCTCGGCGGCGTCGCGAATCACCGGGGCCGGTGGCTTCTCCTTGGGTGCCAGGAGTAGCACGGAGCCCTCGGCCACTGGGGTGCGCTCCAGCGGGACGGTCAGCGGGATCGTCTTGCCTGCGGCGGTGGTGGCGCGCCAGGGGATGGGGGAGGAGGGGACGTCGACAAGCAAGAAAAGCTCCTCCAGCACCTCCCCCAGGCTGGAAGAAAGCGGCAGCGAGACATCCGCCTCCTTGCGGATATCGTGGGCGCGAATGCGGACGGTGACGCGAACAGAATGCGCGAGCGTAGCGCTCATGGAATCCTCCCCCGAGTGAAAATTTTTATGGGCTCCCCTTGCCCGATGCCACACATTGTGGCTTACTGGTGGCGTGATGTCCACCGCAACGGGGGTTCGGTGTGACAGCGACGCACAAGAAGGCGACGCACAAGAAGGCGAAGCAAAAATTCGGGGGAAGGATTCAGCGTGCTTTCGCATACGCGCATCATCGATTCACAGTTCACGCCGCACCGCGAACCCGCGCCGGCGCTACCGCAGGGCAGCATCGAGGCCGAGGCCGTCCCGGAGGCCGTGCGCCCGCAGCCGGTACCGCTGATTCGCCTGCTCATGCCCATCTTCATGGTGGCGGCGATGCTGGGCATGGTAGCGCTCATGGTCCTCGGCGCCGGGGATGCGCGCCGGGTCAGCCCCATGAGCCTGATGTTTCCGCTCATGATGCTGGCCAGCGTGTTCATGATGTTCAACCCCGCCTCGGGTGGGGAGGACCCGGATGAGACGCGGCGGACCTACCTGCGCCACCTCGCCGCCCTGCGAGCAACCGCGCTGAGCAATGCGGACAAGCAACGCGCCCACGAGGAGCACCGCAATCCCGCGCCGCGGGAGCTCGCCGCGCTGGTGGGCACCCACCGCCTGTGGGAGCGCCCCGGCGATGCTGCTGATGCCCTCGAGGTGCGAGTGGGCACCGGGCCGGTCTCGCTGTGCACTCCCGTCAACGTCCCGGATTCCGGCGCGGCAGAGGACCTTGACCCAGTGTGCGCGGTGAGCGTGCGCCACACCGTGCGGGCGGTGGGCAGCGTGCAGGACATGCCGGTGGTGATCCAGCTGCAAGCCTTCCGCGTGCTGGGCCTGGCCGGCGAGGATGCCTGGGGTGTGGCCCGGGCGATGGTGCTGCACCTGGCGGTGCTGCACGGGCCGGAGACGGTGGGCATCGAGTTCCACCACGGCGCCACCGACGGCCGCGCGCAGCAGGAGTGGCAATGGCTCAAGTGGCTGCCCCACGCCCGTGACCCCGCCACCGCGCGCTACCGCATCGCCGTGGTGGCCGAGGGCCCCGGCCTGCCGGCGGAGAGCGCCGCGCTTGTCGACGACCCCACTATCACCACCATCATCGCCGTGGGCGTGAGCCCCTATTCGCAGCTGGGCCGCCAGGCCGAGGACGAGGGCATCTACCTGCACGCCGACGAGCAACTGCGCGTGGTCACCGCCGCCGGGGAGGAGGAGATCGGGGCCTGCGATGTGGTGGACTACGCCGATGCCGTGCTACGCGCCCGCAGTCTGGCTCCCTTCCGGCGCCCCGAGCGCGGTGAGGGCGGGAATGCGCCCCGGCGCGGGCGCGGCGGAGACCTTATCGATCTGGTGGGCTACGGCGATGTGGATGAGCTCATCGCGGCCGGGATGTGGCAGGGGCGCAGCCCGGCGGATCGCCTGCGGGTGCCCATCGGAGTGGACGAGTCCGGGCAGCCGCTGCTGTTGGATCTTAAGGAGTCCGCGCAGGGCGGCATGGGGCCGCACGGGCTGTGCATCGGTGCTACGGGATCGGGAAAGTCCGAGCTTCTTCGCACACTGGTGGTGGCCCTGGCGGCCACGCACAGCCCGGACGAGCTCAACATGGTGCTGGTGGATTTCAAGGGCGGCGCTACCTTCCTAGGCTGCGATGACCTGCCGCATACTTCGGCGGTCATCACCAACCTGGAGGAGGAGTCCACCCTGGTGGAGCGCATGTATGACGCGATTTCCGGAGAGATGAACCGCCGCCAGGAGTTGCTGCGCGCGGCCGGCAACTTTGCCAACGTGGACCAGTTCAACGCCTCCGCGGACGCGGTGGCCGCGCACGGCCCGCTGCCGGCACTGGTCATCGTGGTGGATGAGTTCTCAGAGCTTTTGGGCCAGCACCCGGACTTTGCGGAGCTCTTCGTGGCGGTGGGGCGCCTGGGGCGTTCGCTACACGTGCACCTGCTTCTGGCCTCGCAGCGCCTGGAGGAGGGCAGGCTGCGCGGCCTGGATTCGCACCTGTCCTACCGCATTGGCCTTAAGACCTTTTCTGCCGCGGAGTCCCGCCAGGTGCTTGGGGTGACCGATGCCTATCACCTGCCGGCGCAGCCGGGCGCGGGCTACCTCAAGACGGATGCCGATGCGCCTGTGCGCTTCCAGGCAGCGTACGTCTCCGGCCCGCTGCGCCGCCGCATTCCCCTTCAGCCAGACGCCGTGTCCCAGGCGCCGCGGGTGCAGCTTTTCTCCGGCTGGGGCCGGGAGGAGCAGGAGGCGCAGTACACCACGGTGATCGATGAGTCCACGACGCTGCTTGCCGCCGTGGTTGCCGCCGCCGCGCGGGAGGCTGCCCGGCGCGGGCAGGAGGCGCGCCGCATCTGGTTGCCACCGCTGCCGGACGTGGTGGAGCTATCCGCGGTCTGTGAACCGGACTCCCCGGCGCTGTGCGCGGCGGTGGGGCTCATCGATAGGCCCTACCAGCAGCGCCAGGACCCCTTCTCCGTGGACTTTTCTACCGATGGCGGGCACCTGGCCATCTGCGGCGGGCCGCAGTCGGGCAAGTCGATGGCGCTGCGCAGCGTGGTGGCCAGCATGTCGGCCTGCCACGAGCCGCAGCAGGTCCGCTTCTACGTCATTGACCTAGGAGGCGGCACGCTGGGGCTGTTGGGGCGCCTGCCACACGTGGCGGCGGTGGCCGGACGCGAGGAGCCGGAGAAAATCCGCCGCATCGTCGACGAAGTAGCGGGCTTCGTGCGGCGCCCGGCGCCGCCGCATACCTTCCTGGTGATTGACGGCTGGCACCACATCGGCACCTCGGGCGCGGACTACGAGGATCTGGCCGAGCCGATTACCCACCTGGTGGCCGATGGCGCCTCGGCCCGCATCCACGTCATCATTGCCACCTCGCGGTGGACGAGCATGCGCCCGTCCATCCGCGACCTCATCTCGGCCCGCGTGGAGCTGCGCCTGGGCGAGGCGATGGATTCCCTCATTGACCGCAAAGCGCAGCAGAAGCTTCCCGCCAAGCCCGGCCGGGGCCTGAACCTGGCGGGGGAGAACCTGCTGTGGGCGTCGACGTCGCCGCAGGATCTGGCCCACATCTGCCGCCTGCACGAGGGCGCGGAGCCCGCGCCCCGGCTCAAGATGCTGCCCGCCGTGCTGCGGGAGTTGCCGCAGGCCGCAGGTGGTGCAACCCTGCCGCGGCCCGCGGGGGAGATCGCGTGGGGAATCGGCGGGCCGGACCTCGACGTCATGGTCTGGCAGCACGAGGCTCACCAGCACGCGGTGTGCGTGGGCTCACAGGGCTCCGGCAAGTCCACCTTCCTGGCAGTGCTCATGGCGGAGATCACTCGCCTGCCGCGGGAGGAGGCGCGTCTGGTGGTCATCGACGAGCGGCGCGCACACCTGGGGACGCTGCCGGAGGAGATGGTGGCGGTGTATGCGGCGTCGGCAAGCGCGGCCACCAGCGCCATCCTCGATACCGTCCGCACGCTGGAGCAGCGCCTGCCCGGCCCGGAGGTCACCCCGGCGCAGCTGGCCACGCGCAGCTGGTGGGAGGGGCCCGATATTTATCTGGCCATCGATGACCTGGACTTGGTCTCCGATATCGCGCTGGCCCCGCTGCTGGAGATCCTCCCGCACGCGCGCGACGTGGGGCTGCATCTGCTGCTGGCGCGCAAGGCCGGCGGAATCGGGCGCGCGATGTTTGGCCAGTTCCTCTCCGCGGTGCGTGACCTGCAGCCTGCCGTGTTGCTTCTCGACGCCGAGCGGGACGAGGGCCCCATCTTTGGCATCAAGCCCACCGCGCTGCCGCCCGGGCGCGGCCAGTGGGTGGTGCGCGGGCGCAACCACGGGCTGGCGCAGGTGCTGTGCCCCAAAACAGAATCCACGACAGAAACCACTGAAGGAGAAGACTCATGACCACGACCCACGCCGCGCGGATCACCCTGGGTGAGAGCGGATCAGAAAACGAAGTACTAAGCATCACGGTGCTCGACGCCGCAACCATCTTCGAAGGCCCCGAGACGGTCTACCGCTACGACCTCCCGGGCACGGGCATTGTTGATGGCTGGGCGCTGAACAATGTCATCGATCAATGCGCGAAGCTCTGCGGTCCGGACTGGCCGGAGGTTGAGGCGGTGGTCATCGCCGATTCCTCCGGCACCGAGGTCTCCCACGAGGCCGTGGACATCGTGCGCCGTCAGCTCGCCGCGGTGGGCGTGCAGGTGCTATCCACCGAAGAACCGGAGGCCCACGGTGGCGCCGACGTCAGTGCCGATGCCAGTGCCGCCGCCGAGGTGCACGGTCTGGCCGGGGACAGACCCGAGGAGCCGCGCACCCGCGCCGGGCGCCGGGCAGGCTCGACGCCGAAGGACAAGAAGCGGCGCGCCGGGTTGGCGGGCCTGCCACAGCTGCGCCTGCCCGGCGGGATAGACCCCTTCTACCTGCTCATCGCCGCTGTGGTGCTCGGTGTGGCGGTGGTGGCCTGGTGGGCGGTGGGCAAGAAGGATGCCGCCGAAGCAGAAATGAATGCGAGCACTGTGACGGCGACCAGCGCCCAGCACTCCGCGGCGGCCCAGCCAGACGCGCCTGCCGGGGACTCGGGGGCGGCCGGGGCATACGGGGCCAAGGCGGGGCAAAAGAGCATTGACGTGGAGGGGATGAACGTGGTGTTGCCGCAGGGATTCCAGACTGCGGTGAAAGATGGGTTGGTCACTGCCACTGGCGAGGACCCCCAGCTGCGCATCCTGCTGGCCGCGGATCCGCTCTACAACGTGCCCATCGAGGCCCTCTTCACGGAAATCAAGGCCCAGGTGGAGGAGGATCCCGCGCTCAAGGACGTCACCGAGGAGTCCGGCCGCCTGCGCTACACCGAGGAACCCGGGGACGGCTCGGTGGTCACGTGGATCACCTGGGAGGATAAAGGCCACCAGATGTCCGTAGGCTGCCACACCCAGCATCAGCCCAACGTGGTGCATAAGGCTGCCTGCCGGATGGCGGCGGAGTCCCTGGTGAAGAAGTAGTCAGAAAACTTTGCGCGGGCGGGAACCGATTGCCCGCTAGCGCAGTCCAATAAGAGTGAGAAAGCCACGGAAGGCTTTTTCGGGGGAAATACACACACAGTTCATGACACAGGTCATGCCCAAGAAAGGGAAGTGATTATGACTCAGACGTTCCGTACTGAAGCCGACGTCATGGTGGCCACCGCCGGCCGCGTCGACTCCACTAATGATGAAGTCCAGGGTGAGCTCACCCGCCTGCAGGGCGTGGTTGATTCCGTTCGCGCCAGCTGGGCGGGCCGCGCACAGGTGTCCTTTGACAACCTGATGCAGCGCTACAACACCTCCGCACAGCAGCTGCGTGAGGCACTGACCGCCATCAGCGAGAACATCCGCGATAACGCCCGCAACTTCGACCACGTTGAGGCGGAGAACTCGCAGGCTTTTGACAACGTCGGCGGCGCCGGCCTGGCTCTCTAAAACAACTCCACACACCAGGCACACACCACAAGGAAGGAACAGACATGTCCGGAATCAAGTACCAGTTCGGCGCCATCTCCAATGCCGCTGCAGACATCAACTCCACCTCGGGTCGCATCAATGGGCTGCTCGGTGACCTCAAGTCCACCCTGCAGCCCATGGTGGCCACCTGGGAAGGCGATTCAGCAGTGGCCTACAACGAGGCGCAGGCCAAGTGGGACAAGGCCGCCGCTGAGCTCAACACCGTGCTGGCCACCATCTCCACCACCGTCTCCCAGGGCAATGACAACATGAGCGACGTCAACCGTCGCGCCGCCGCCAGCTGGGGCTAAGGGCCACGCCCACAGGCCACGCCCACACACTGGCATTACTTGCACTGCGGCTCTTGAAGCGGCGCTTATCCACACCTCACCACACGCACCTAAGGCACACGGTGGGGCAGGGAGGCGGACGCACCCCGCTTTGAGAGGCGCCGGCATCGCTTCCTGTCTGGGAGCAGCTCCCATTCCCCGCAGCCCAGTGGGAGAAGCACCCAGGCAGGCGGCGATGTCGGCGTTTTGGTTTTTCGGCGTCCCGCCGGTAGCATTAGCCCCCTATGTGTCCGCACGTTGATTGTGCGCGCGTGCTGCAGGTCTCCACCGGCCGCTGTATGTACTGCGTAGGGATGGCATAGCGATGGCCGGCAGTTCCGAGACAGACTTTCAAGGAGTCATTTTGTCTACTTTCCACCCGAAGAGCGGTGACATCACCCGCAAGTGGTACGTCATCGACGCTACCGACGTGGTACTGGGCAAGCTCGCTTCCACCGTGGCTGACATGCTGCGTGGCAAGCACAAGCCGCAGTTCGCGCCGAACGTTGATTGCGGTGACCACATCGTCATCATCAATGCCGACAAGATCCACGTTTCCTCCAACAAGCGCGAGCGCGAGATGCGCTACCGTCACTCCGGTTACCCGGGTGGCCTGAAGTCCCTGACCCTTGGTCAGTCCCTGGACGCCAACCCGGTCCGCGTTATCGAGGAAGCTGTCAAGGGCATGATGCCGCACAACAAGCTTTCCAACGCCTCCATCAAGAAGCTGCACGTCTTTGCAGGCGAAGAGCACCCGTACGCCGGCCAGAAGCCGGAAACCTTTGAGCTTAAGCAGGTGGCACAGTAATGACCGAGCAGAACATCGACAACAACGTAGCCGACGCTGCCGACATCGCTGCAGCAACCGCCGCAACCGAGGAGTTCACCAACACCATCGGTGATTCCATGGCTGCCGCTGCCCCTGAGGCAGAGGTTGAGACCGCCGCTCCGATCCACGAGGGCCCGATCCAGACCGTCGGTCGCCGTAAGCGCGCCGTCGCTCGTGTTCGCCTCATCGCCGGCTCCGGCGAGATCGTGGTCAACGGCCGCGCTTTCGACGAGTACTTCCCGAACAAGCTGCACCAGCAGGACATCCTGCAGCCGCTGACCATCCTCGAGCGCGAGGGTCAGTTCGACATCAAGGTCACCGTCGCTGGCGGCGGCCCGACCGGCCAGGCCGGCGCCCTGCGTCTGGCTATCGCCCGCGCACTGAACGTCTACAACCCGGCTGACCGCGCCGCCCTGAAGAAGGCTGGCCTGCTCACCCGTGACGCTCGTGCCGTGGAGCGCAAGAAGGCTGGTCTGCACAAGGCACGTCGTGCCCCGCAGTACTCCAAGCGTTAATCGTTCGCTTAGTGCTTTTCTTCGAAAGCCGCTGCTTTCCCTCGTGGAAGGCGGCGGCTTTCGCCGTTGGTGGGCACTCACAACCCTGAACTGTGACGCATGAGACTTAGGGTGCATAATTGAATTTATGACTCGACTCTTTGGAACCGACGGCGTACGCGGACTCGCGAACAAGAAACTCACCCCGATCCTGGCTCTGCGCTTGGGTCAAGCGGCGGCGGAAGTACTCACCGCGGACCGCGAATCCTATGAACGCCGGCCCCTGGCGGTCATCGGGCGCGACCCGCGCGTATCGGGTGAGATGCTCGATGCCGCTATCGCCTCTGGTTTGGCCTCCCGCGGCGTCGACGTTATCCGGGTCGGCGTGCTTCCTACCCCGGCCATCGCTTTCCTCACCGACGATTATGGGGCGGATCTCGGCGTGATGATCTCCGCGTCCCACAACCCGATGCCGGATAACGGCATCAAGTTCTTCTCCGCGGGCGGCAAGAAGCTTCCCGACGCCGTCGAGGACGAAATCCAGGCAGCCATGGACACTCTCACGGAGGACGGCCCCACGGGCACCAAGCTGGGCCGGATTATCTCCGAGGCGCCGGACGGCCGCGAGCGCTACCTGCACCACCTCTCTGAAGCAGTGACCACTGATCTCAGTGGCATCACCGTGGTTGTCGATACGGCCAATGGCGCGGCGTCGAAGGTAGCGCCCAAGGCCTATGAGGCCGCCGGCGCTGAAGTCATCGCCATCCATAACAAGCCGAATGCCTTCAACATCAACGAAGATTGCGGCTCCACCCACATCGAGATCGCCCAGGCCGCCGTCCTGGAGCACGGCGCCGATCTGGCGCTGGCGCACGACGGCGATGCGGATCGCTGCCTGGCTGTGGACGCCGAAGGCAACGTCGTGGACGGCGATCAGATCATGGCCATCCTGGCCGTGGGCATGAAAGAAGACAGCGACCTTCGCTACAACACCCTGGTGGCCACGGTGATGTCCAACCTGGGCCTCAAGCTCGCGATGAAGGAGCAGGGCATCGAGGTCAAGGAGACCTCGGTAGGGGACCGCTACGTTCTTGAAGAGCTCAACCGCGGCGATTACTCGCTGGGCGGCGAGCAGTCCGGGCACGTCGTGCTGCCGGATGATTGCACCACCGGTGACGGCACCCTGACCGGGCTCTCGATTTTGGCGCGCATGGCCAAGACCGGCAAGACACTCAAGGAGTTGGCCTCGGTGATGACCGTGCTGCCGCAGGTCCTCATCAACGTCCCGGTCTCGGACAAGAACATCATCATGTCCGCCCCGGAGGTCCAGGAGGCCATCGCTGCCGCCGAGGAGGAGCTGGGCTCTACCGGGCGCGTGCTGCTTCGTCCCTCGGGCACCGAGGAGCTCTTCCGCGTCATGGTGGAGGCCGCTGAGGAGGAGCATGCTCGCAAGGTAGCGGGCAAGCTCGCTGCGGTGGTGGCTGGCGTCTAAGTCCGGCTCAAGCCAGCCCGCCTTTCACACACGCGATACCGGGTGACCTGTGGGTCCCCGGTATTTTTGCGTCTTCGGGAACCGTTGCCTGGCTTGCACAGTCCAATAAGGGCAGGAAATGACAGGCCGCGGATTAAAAGGAGGGCGCGTATGCCCGAAGTGTTTTTTGATGAGGAAGAAGCCCCACGCTTGCTGAGCAACGTGATGGAGCAAGCACGCGAACAAGCACATGCCCATGGCGCGGACGTCCCGGATTTCCCGGCGGCTTCGACAGGGCGGGACTTCGGCGGCCACGGGGTGCGCATACAGACTCTGCTCACGCAGCTACACCAGCGTGGTGCGTGGCGGCTGAACAATATCGAGCGCAATGCGCAAGCCGCGCGGGATCAGTTCGCGGCGCTGAGTGCGGTGGACGCGCAGCTTGCCCAGGACTTTGCGCGCCAAGGGCAGGTGAGAAGCTGATGTCCACCATGACCAAGTCGCTCCTGGGGGACTATTCCCAGGCGGTATCCCAGTTTCAGGCGGCGAGCCAGGGCACCTACGCCGGCCCCAGCACTCCCATCGGGCTGTTGGACACCATGGTGGGTTCTGTCGATGGCATCAGGCCGCAGGATCTGGTCACCCACACTGTCTCCGCCGTGGGCGGGCGGCGCCCTGGCCGCGGCGGGACGGGGCTGAAGGACTTCCTCCTGGGGACCCTGGCCAGCATCGCTGGGGGAGCGTTGGCGGATCATCTTTGGGGCGTACAGGAGGATTTTGAGGAGGAGCGCCGCGAAGGCGATGAGCTCACCGAGTCGGCGCAGCAGTGCTCGGATGCGGTTCAGGAGGTCGTCGATGTGGCCGATACCGCCGTGGCGGAGCTCATTTCCGCGGTGGTGCCGCTGCTCAACATCTTGACTATGGTTGCCTCCCGCCACCCGCTGGGCGCGCTCATTGTGCCGATTCTTTCGCGCATCGGCGGCTCCCTCATTGAGCAGACCAACGGCACCATTGCGGAGACCTGCCGGGACCGCGATACAGCCATTGAGCAGTGCTACGCCGAGTTTGAGAAGCGCTGCTCTGCCATGTGTGACAAGCCCCTGCCGGAGACCCCACCTGAGGTGGCCTGCCCTCAGGCGTGTGAGCCGCCGAAGGAGAGCTCCTGCCCGTCCACCCCGGAAAGGCCTTCGGGCGTGGAGGATTGCGAGCTAGCACCGAGCAATCCTGGCACCGGCACTGCGCAGGCGGAGTGCCCGCCAGAGCCCGCTCCGCAATCAACCCCACAGCCCAAGCCTGAGCCACAGCCGGAATCACAACCTCAGCCGGAACCACAATCTCAGCCCAAGCCTGCACCGACACCGGAACCATGCCCGCCAGAGAAGAAGCCGGTGCCGCCGACCACCCCGGCGCAGACCCCGCCGGAGCCTGTGGTGCCGCCGACTCAACCGTGCCAGGTGGAGACACCCGAGCCGGACAACAACTCCTGCCAGTGTGGGCAGCCTTCCCAGTGCACGTGCACCCCGGCGCCGGAGCAGCCCGAGCCACAACCCGAGCCGCTGCCTGAGCCAGAGACAGAGCCTGAGCCGGAACCAGCCCCGGAGCCCTGCCCGGAGGAGCCAGCGCAGTCCGAGTGCACGGTGGAAGATACGTGCTCTGGTGTGCTCGGTGTGCTCGGGGTGGGCGTTGCGATTGTGGGCGTGGGCTTGCTTGTCGACGCCGCCGCGAACTTCCTCGAAAACCTCCCCGAGCTGTGCCCGGAGCCTGCTCCCGAACCGCCTCCGGAGCCCGCCCCAGAACCAGCGCCGGAACCTGAGCCGGAGCCCTGCCCGGAGGAGCCACAGCCACCGGCGGACGGGGTTATCCCACCGCCGCCAGAGCTGGCCCAGGTGGAGGAGCCCACCCCGCCGCCGGAGAAGGTTGCTCACATGCAGGCCGCGGCAGCGCCCAGCGCCCCGCCGGCGCCTGAGCCAGCCCCCGATCCAGCTCCAGCCCCACCGGCACCCGAGCCGCCGGCACCGGCTCCCGCACCAGCACCTGAGGCAGGCGCTGAGAGTAGTTCACAAGGTTCTTCCGTACGCGCCCGAAAGGCAGGTCAGTGGTAATGCCCAGCAATGATTTTGATGAGTTTGCCCGCGGCTTCCGGCAGCGCACTGCTGCCCGGCTGCTGGAATTTGAAAAAGCAATGGCCAAGGCCCAAGAGGACCTGGAAAAGTCTGCGCAGCGAGCAGCTGAGAGTGCCCGGGCGAACACTGGCTCAGCAGAAAGAAGAACCCAGGGCGGCTGGGGCGCGGGCGGAGCTTCCCGCCCGAATAAGAATTACAAGTCAGTGAAGTCGGTGCTTCGCTCCGCCTATGACCCGCAGTGAGGCCGCCCCCCGGGGGCGGCGGCTTAGGCGTCGCGGCGGAAGCTGGCCTTCTCAGCCAGCTCTTCGCCCACGAAGCTCTCCACGCCCTTGGCGGTGGCCTCGGGCTCAGCAAAGCCGTTGTACTTGGACTCGTTGTTCAGGGTGGCCAGCAGGAAGCCGGTAATGAGGCCGCGGGCGGTCTCCACCTGGGAGGATTGGAAGAGGCCGGAACCCAGGGTCAGCTTGAAGGCGGTGTCCTCGCTGAAGCCGGACTGGGTGCCCTTAGCAATCTCGCGGTAAGCCACCGGGCCACGCCAGTTGTAGGCCAGCTTCGCGGGGTTGCCGGCGGCGAAGATATCGTCGCGGCCGGAGCCGATAATCAGGCCCTGGGCGTTAATCTTGCGTGCCGCCTGTGCGGCTGAGGGCGCGGTATCCGCGGGGTAGACGGCGGCCACGGAGCGGACCTTGTCGTTGTCCACCGCGGCCAGCGCCGCCACGCCGCCGCCCATGCCGTGGCCCACGATGCCCAGCTTGGCAGGCGAGACCGAAATCTTGCCGCTGCCCATGCGCACGTTGGTGGCAATCTGCAGCGCGGACTCGACGTCGGCAGCGAAGTTGCGGTGGTTCGGCATCACGCCGGTTTCCGTATCCGGTGCGGTGACCACAATGCCCCAGCTAGCCAGGTGGCGCAGGGTGGCGTGGTAATCCTTGACCTTCTTCGTCCAGTCGTGCGCGAAGGCGATAGCAGGAAGGCCCTTGCCCTCAGCGGGCGTGTACACCTTGCCCTCGATACCGGCGTAGGAGAGGTCACCCACCATGACACGGTGGGGACCACGCTTGGACAACGTTGCTAGATGCTTCTTCAAATTCGCAGACACGCCCTCCAGAATAGAGGAAAGAGCATGCAACGCGCGGATGAACGTGCGGGCGCCCACGAGCACGTCCCCTGCGTGCTGGGCTTGTTCATGAAGCAAAACCGCCGCTAAAGTACCTGTTTTCCTTATTGGGTAATAGGATTTCCGTAGGAAGTCTCTTAGCGCGGAGCGCATGCTTCCGCGCCAGGTCAAAGAAAAGGAAAAACTGTGGCTGAGACACAAGCAAAGAAAGGCGGCGCGCGCGTCGCCGTTCAGAAATTCGGTACCTTCCTGTCCTCAATGATCATGCCGAATATCGGTGCCTTCATTGCCTGGGGCATCATTACGGCGTTCTTCATCCCTAAAGGCTTTACTCCCAACGAGCACATCAACACCCTCGTTGGCCCGATGGTGACCTACCTGCTGCCGATCCTCATCGCCTACACCGGCGGCAAGCTCATCCACGATGTCCGCGGTGGCGTCGTCGGTGCGATCACCACCATGGGTGTCATCATGGGTACCTCCGCCCCGGAGTGGATCGGTGAAGACGGACACGCCTCGCCGATGTTCCTTGGCGCCATGATCTGTGGCCCGCTGGCCGCGTGGCTGTTCAAGAAGCTGGAGAAGCTGTGGGAGGGCAAGATCCGCCCGGGCTTCGAGATGCTGGTGGATAACTTCTCCCTGGGCATCTTTGGCTTCGTCGGCGCCATCGCCTCCATGTACCTGCTGACCCCGGTGATGAACTTCATCATGGATGTTGCCGGCAAGGCAGTGGAATTCCTCATTACCCACAATCTGCTGTGGCTGACCTCCGCGCTCATCGAGCCGGCCAAGGTCTTCTTCCTCAACAACGCCATCAACCATGGCGTGCTCACCCCGCTGGCCACCGACCAGGCAGCGCAGACCGGTAAGTCCGTGCTCTACCTGCTGGAGGCCAACCCCGGCCCCGGCCTGGGTGTCCTGCTGGCCTTCATGATCTTCGGCGCGGGCTCCGCGCGAGCAACCGCCCCGGGTGCTGCCCTCATCCACTTTGTCGGTGGTATTCACGAAATCTACTTCCCCTATGTCTTGATGCGCCCGCAGCTGCTGCTGGCCGTCATGGGCGGCGGCATGACCGGCGTGGCCATCAACACCATGATGGACGTTGGCCTGCGTTCCCCGGCGGCACCGGGATCCATCATCGCCATCTACGGCACCGTGGCCTCTGATTCCTACCTGGGCGTGACCATCGCCGTGTTGGCGTCGACGGCCGTGTCCTTCCTCATTGCAGCGCCGATCCTCAAGCTCACCAAGGGCGAGGACGATCTGGAAAAGGCAACTGCGGAGATGGAGTCCATGAAGGGCAAGAAGTCCTCCGTCGCCGGTGCCCTGACTGGTGGCTCGGCCGCAGAAACTCCGGAGATCCGCAACGTAGTCTTCGCTTGCGATGCCGGCATGGGCTCCTCTGCTATGGGTGCCTCCGTGCTGCGCAACAAGATCAAGGAGGCCGGCTTTGGCGGCGTCGTGACCGTGACTAACTCCGCGATCAACAACCTCAAGGATGACTACGATCTCGTCGTCGTCCACCAGGACTTGGCGGATCGCGCTGCGCCGGTGACGCCCTCGGCCATCCACGTCACCGTGGATAACTTCATGGGCTCCCCGCGCTACGATGAGGTCGTTGAGCTTATCCGCCAGCAGCAAACTGGTACCGCAGCCGCCGCGTCCGAGCCTGTAGAGGCAGGCCAGGAGGACGTCGCCAAGCAGGGCGAGACCGCAGAGGCAGCCGCGCAGGGTGGCACCGCAGTGCAGACCAAACAGGTGCTGAGCGCGGACACGATCGTCCTTGGCGGGCACGCCGTCAGCCGTGACGAGGCCATCGATCAGGCCGGAGCGCTGCTGGTGGCCGCCGGTGCGGTGGATCAGTCCTACGTGGACGCCATGCACGAGCGCGAGAAGTCCGTGTCCACCTTCATGGGCAACGGCCTGGCCATCCCGCACGGCACCAACGAGGCCAAGGACGCCATCAAGGAATCCGCCATCTCCTTTATCCGCCTGGACGAGCCCGTAGACTGGGACGGCAAGCCCGCTACGTTCATTGTCGGCATCGCCGGCGCGGATGGCTCGCACCTGAAGACCTTGTCCAAGATCGCCAAGATCTTTGGCAAGGCTGAGACCGTGGAGAAGCTGGAGAAGGCCACCACGAAGGAAGAAATCCTCGCCATTTTTGAGAAGGTGAATAGTTAATGACTGCACCCACAGCACCTACAGCACTGCACTTCGGTGCCGGAAACATCGGCCGCGGATTCGTCGGCGTGCTCCTGCACGAGGCGGGTTACAAGCTGGTCTTTGCGGATGTCGCCGCGCCGCTGATCGATGCCCTCAATGAGTTTGATTCCTATACCGTTCACGAGGTCGGGGCGGACGCCCGCGACGTCACCGTGACTGGCTTCTCCGGGATCAATTCCGCCGAGGACCTCGAGGGGCTCTACGCGCAGATCGTTGAGGCCGACCTCATTACCACGGCTGTGGGCCCCACCGTGTTGCGCATCATCGCGCCGACTATCGCCAAGGGCTTGGAAAAGCGCGCTACAGCCGGCAAGGGCAAGGTGGCCATCATGGCCTGCGAAAACGCCATCAACGCCACCGACGGCTTGGCGGCCGCTATCCGGGAGGTTTACCCGGCCGCGGACGAAGTAGCCTTTTTTGCCAACACTGCGGTAGACCGCATCGTGCCCAACCAGGAGCGCCGTGAGGGCGAGCGTGCCCTCGACGTCACCGTGGAGACCTACCACGAGTGGGCCGTGGAATCCGCGCCGTTTGCCGCCGCCGGGGTAGAGGTGCCGAACATCCCGGGCATAACCTGGGTGGAGGACTTGGCGCCCTACATCACCCGCAAACTCTTTACCGTGAACACCGGGCACGCCGCCACGGCCTACTTTGGCAAGCAGGCCGGCAAGGAGAAGATCGCTGAGGCGCTGGCGGATAAGGATGTCTTTGCCAAGGTTTCCGCGGTGCTGGCGGAAACCAAGCAGCTCATTGTGGAGAAGTTCAACTTTGACCCGAAGGTCCAGCAGGCCTACGTGGACAAGATTCTCACCCGCTTCCAGAACCCGGATCTACCGGACACCACCGAGCGTGTGGGCCGTGCCCCGCTGCGCAAGATCTCACGTAATGAGCGCTTCATCGGGCCCGCGGCCGAGCTGGCGGAGCGCGGCTACGAGGCAACGGCTCTCGTTGGCGCGGTCTCGGCGGCGCTGGCCTTCGATGTGCCTGAAGACGCCGAATCCGTGGAGCTGCAATCCAAACTCGCCGCCGTGCGCGGAGATCGCGCTGCCTCCGACGCGCTAGTGACTGAGCTCACCGGAATCGGTAGCGAGCACCCGCTGTTCGCTGCGCTCTCGCAGGCCTTCGCAAAGGCAGCCGAATAGGCGCTCGGTCACACCCCGGGCGATACCACCGTGATCCACACGTCATGCGCTAAAATTCCGATTTATGTGTGGAATTGTTGGATATGTGGGTCACGCCTCCGAAGGCCGTGACTACTTTGCCCTTGACGTTGTCCTCGAGGGGCTGCGCCGCCTGGAATACCGCGGTTATGACTCCGCTGGTGTTGCTGTCTACGCCGACGGTGAAATTTCCTGGCGCAAGAAGGCCGGAAAGGTCGCTGCCCTCGATGAGGAGATTAAGGCCCGCCCGCTGAAGAACTCGGTTCTGGGCATCGGCCACACCCGCTGGGCCACCCACGGTGGCCCGACGGACCTCAACGCCCACCCGCATGTGGTGGACGGCGGGCAGCTCGCCGTGGTACACAACGGCATCATCGAGAACTTCGCCGAGCTCAAGCACGAGCTGCTGAGCAAGGGCTACAACTTTGTCTCCGAGACCGACACCGAAGTCGCCGCCACGCTGCTGGGCGATGTCTTCCACAACGAGGCCGGTGAGGATCTCACCAAGGCCATGCAGCTGACCTGCCAGCGCCTCGAGGGCGCGTTCACCCTTCTGGCCATCCACTCCTCCTGCCCGGACCGCATTGTTGCCGCCCGCCGCGACTCGCCGCTGGTCATCGGTCTGGGTGAGGGTGAGAACTTCCTCGGCTCGGATGTCTCCGGTTTTATCGATTACACCAAGTCCGCCGTGGAAATGGACAACGATAAGGTCGTCACCATCACCGCCGACGAGGTCGTCATCACCGATTACGAGGGCAACCCCGCCGAGGGTAAGCCCTTTGAGATCAAGTGGGACGCCGCCGCTGCGGAGAAGGGGGGCTTCAACTCCTTCATGGAAAAGGAGATCCACGATCAGCCCGCCGCCGTGCGCGACACCCTGCTGGGCCGCTTTGACGAGACCGGAAAGCTGAGCCTCGACGAGGTGCGCATTGACGAGTCCATCCTCAAGTCCATTGACAAGATCATCGTCATCGCCTGCGGCACCGCCGCCTACGCCGGGCACGTCGCCCGCTACGCCATCGAGCACTGGTGCCGCATCCCCACCGAGGTGGAACTGGCCCACGAGTTCCGCTACCGGGATCCCATTGTCAATGAGAAGACCCTCGTGGTGGCCCTGTCCCAGTCCGGTGAGACCATGGATACCCTCATGGCCGTGCGCCACG
This sequence comes from Corynebacterium sp., assembly GCF_030532325.1. Classification (GTDB taxonomy): domain Bacteria; phylum Actinomycetota; class Actinomycetes; order Mycobacteriales; family Mycobacteriaceae; genus Corynebacterium. The sequence continues at coordinate 268,871 of NZ_JAUNLS010000001.1, read as the reverse complement.
CCCGCCAGCAGGGCGCCAAGGTGATTGCCATCTGCAACACCCAGGGCTCCTCCATCCCGCGCGAATCCGACGCCGCTCTCTACACCCACGCTGGCCCGGAGATCGCCGTGGCCTCCACCAAGGCCTTCCTGGCGCAGATCACCGCCACTTACCTGCTGGGCCTCTACCTGGCGCAGCTGCGCGGCAACATGTTTGCCGATGAAGTCCAAAGCGTGCTGCAGGAGCTGCGCGCCATGCCGGAGAAGGTGCAGAAGGTCATCGACAACGAGGACCAGGTCTACGCCCTGGCCAAGTCCATGCAGGACGCCGACTCCGTGCTCTTCCTGGGCCGCCACGTGGGCTTCCCGGTGGCCCTGGAGGGCGCGCTCAAGCTCAAGGAGATCGCCTACCTGCACGCCGAGGGCTTTGCGGCCGGCGAGCTCAAGCACGGCCCCATCGCCCTGGTGGAGGAGGGGCAGCCGGTCTTTGTTATCGTTCCCTCCCCGCGTGGGCGCGACTCCCTGCACTCCAAGGTGGTCTCCAACATCCAGGAGATCCGGGCCCGCGGCGCTATCACCATCGTCATCGCGGAGGAAGGCGACGAGGCCGTGGAGGCCTACGCTAACCACGTCATCCGCATCCCGCAGTCGCCGACCCTCATGCAGCCTCTGCTGGCCACGGTGCCGCTGCAGATCTTCGCCTGCGGCGTGGCCACGGCCAAGGGCTACGACGTCGATCAGCCGCGTAACCTGGCCAAATCCGTCACGGTGGAGTAAAGCGCGCGGTCAATTTTGCCGTGGGGAAACCGGTGGCACAATAGGTTCATGCTTCGTACTCGGATCGATTTGGATGCCATCGCCCACAATGTGGCCACAGTGAAGGAAGCCGTGGCCCCCGCGCAGCTGATGTGCGTGGTCAAGGCGGATGCCTACGGCCACGGCATGCAGCGCGTGGCCCCGGTGATGGCCAAGGCCGGGGCCGACGCCTTTGGCGTGGCCACCCTGGAGGAAGCGGTTGCGCTGCGCAACTCCGGCATCGATCAGCCCATCGTGGCCTGGATGTGGGACGCCGAGGCCGATATCACCGGCGCTTTGGCCAGCCGCATCCACGTGGCCGTGCCCTCCCTGGCTCACGCCCGCGCCTTAGTGGAGACGGACGTGCCCGCCAGCGTCTACATCGAGGTGGAGACCGGCCTGCACCGCTCCGGGGTGGATCCGGCGCAGTGGGACGAGGTCTTTAGCCTGCTTCGCAGCGCCCCCCAGATCACCGTCCTGGGCCTGATGTCCCACTTTGCGTGCGCGGATGAGCCACAGCACCCCCACAACGACGAGCAGGAGTCGCAGTTCCGCCGCGCCCTGGCGCGCGCCCGCGAGCTGGGGCTGGAGTGCCCGGTCAACCACCTGGCCAACTCCCCGGCGGCGCTCAGCCGCCCCAGCGCGCGCTTCGAGATGGTGCGCGTGGGCCTCGCGCTCTACGGCCACGAGCCAATTCCGGGGCTGGACCACGGCCTCAAGCCGGCGATGACCTGGGCGGCCACCGTCTTTAACGTCAAGCCCATCGCGGCAGGGGAGGGGACCTGTTATGACCTGACCTGGACCGCGGAGAAGCCCGGCCAACTGGCTACCGTGGCCGTGGGCTACGCAGACGGCCTGCCGCGCGCCTTCCAGGGCGGGCTCCAGGTGGGCATCGGCGGCAAGCTCTACCCGCAGGTGGGCCGGGTGTGCATGGACCAGATTGTGATATCGCTCGAGGATAATGAGTTTGGGGTGCAGGCCGGAGACGAAGCCATTATTTTTGGTACTGGAGGAATGAGCGCAACCCAGCTTGCGCAGGCCACCGGGACCATCAACTACGAAGTGTTGTGCTGCCCCAGCGGGCGCACGCGGCGCGAGTATGAGGGAGGAATCGATCTTGCGTAGCGGCTTCCCCCGTGAGGGGCAGCGAGAGATCGCCACTCCGGAGCACGCGCACGAGTTCGGCGCCGAGCTGGGGGCTGCCCTGGAGGCCGGGGATCTGGTGATTCTGGATGGGCCGCTGGGCGCAGGCAAGACCACCGTGACCCAGGGGATTGCCCGCGGCATGCAGGTCAAGGGGCCGGTGACCTCGCCCACCTTCGTCATCGCCCGCGAGCATCGCTCGCTGGTCGGCGGCCCAGCGCTCGTGCACGTGGATGCCTACCGTTTGCTCGATCAGTCCACTGATCCGCTCGGCGAGCTCGATAGCCTCGATCTGGACACAGAAATCGAGGATGCTGTCGTGGTGGCCGAGTGGGGTGGGGGTTTCTTCGAGCAGCTCTCGGATGAGTACCTCTTGGTGCGCATCAACCGTGACTCCGAGGACGATGTACGCCTGATCTCGTGGAAGTGGATGACCTAACATGTTAGATTTTCTTGCCAGCCAGCCCCTCCTCACCTTGTTTCTCATCATGGCGGTGGGATTAGCGGTAGGCAAGACTAGCGTTGCAGGTGTCTCCCTCGGCGCGGCCGCGGCCATGTTCGTGGCCCTGGGCCTTTCTGCCGCCAACCCGGAGATCGTCATCCCGCCTCTCATTTATCAATTCGGTCTCGCGCTTTTTGTCTATGTCATTGGCCTCAACTTTGGCCGCAGCTTCTTCCGTGATTTCCGGGGCCGTGGGTGGAAGCTTTCGCTGCTGATCGTGGTGATGCTGGTGGTGTTGGCCGCCGTCACGGCCTTCTTTATCAGGGCATTCAACCTGGATCCCGCTATTGGCGTGGGCACCCTGGCCGGGTCTATCACCTCGACGCCGGGCATGGCGGCCATCGTGGAAGCTATCGGCGGTGATACCAGCCCCGTCGTGGGGTACTCGCTGACCTACCCGGGAAGCGTCATCGGCACCATCCTCGTGGCGGCCATCGGCGCGAAGCTGCTCAAGGTGAACCACATCAAGGACGCCACGGAGGAAGGCATGATCGCCGCCCCGCTGGAGTGGAAGGCGCTGCGGGTCACGCGCGACGTCGACGCCACACTGGCGCAGGTGCCCGCCATTACCGGCCAGCGCGTGGTGGTTACCCGCGTGGTCCACGGGCCGGACTCTCACGAGCTGGCCCAGGCGGATGAGCCGCTGCGTGCGGGCATGGTGCTTATCCTCAACGGCACCGCGGACGCTCTGGCGGCGGCCATCGCGCAGCTGGGCGAGGAAGCCGAGGTCAACCTCCACGACCGCGACGGCCTCATCTTCCGCCGCGTGACTGTCTCCAACCCGGAGGTGGCAGGCCACCGGTTAGATGAGTTGGACATCGCCGAGCACGGCTTCCTCATCGCCCGCGTGCGCGCCGGTGACTCCGACGTGGTTCCTGCTGAGGACACCGTGCTGAACTACTCGGATCGCGTGCGCGTGGTCACCACTCCCAACCGCCTCGACTCCGTGCGCCGCTACCTGGGTGACTCCGAGACCACGCTGGGCAACGTGGACCTCCTGCCCTTTTCCCTGGGCCTGCTGCTGGGCCTGCTGCTCGGTGTCATCCCCATCCCGTTGCCTGGCGGGAGCGCCCTGACCTTCGGCTTTGGCGGTGGGCCCATCGTGATGGGACTTATTCTCGGCGCGCTGGGGCGCAGCGGGCCCGTGAACTGGCAGCTGCCCTTCCACGCCAAGCAGACCCTGTCCGCCCTGGGGCTTACCCTCTTTCTGGCCGGCGTGGGCACCTCGGCAGGCGGCTCCTTCCGTGAGGCGCTGCAGGATCCGGCCTCCTTTACCTACATCGGGGTGGGCCTGGCCCTGACCCTGATCTCTGCTTTGGGCCTGCTGCTGGTCAGCATGGTGTTGTTCAAGCTCAAGTTTGATGAGGGCATGGGCGTGGTGGCCGGCATGACCACCAACCCGGCCATTATGGCCTACCTCAACCCGCAGACCGGCACCCAGCTGGCCGAGCGCGGCTACGCCACCGTGTATCCCACCGCGATGATTGGCAAGATCCTCGCCTGCCAGATGCTCGCGCTGCTTATCGTGTGATGCGGTGGGGGCGTCGAGTAGGATGTACGCGTCCGACCCCCAACAAAGGAGCGCAGTTTTTATGAGCAAGGTTGCTCAGTTCATCACCACCGTTGTCATTGGCGGATTCGCCGTTTTTCTCGCACTGTTGATCGCATTGACGCAGTTCCGTGACAAGCCGTTGATGGAAAGCACCGTTGCTGCCACGTTGGAGAAGTACCCCGATAACCTGCAGTTTGCCGTTCTCGTTCCGCAGGATGTCTACGGTGATCGTTGGATGCAGGGCCTGGTGGTCTGCCCCGGCACCACCGAGCAAGACCTGAAGGAGTCCGGCCTGGATCCCATGGGCGTGGATTTTGTTGACGGCAAGGTTCCGGAGGGCGCCGGATACTACCTGGCCGTTGATCAGTTCGGCTCGGCTGCCGCCGAAAAGATGGATCCGCAGAGCATTGATATGTGCGGCGTGTTGGCAGAGTACATTCCTGAGGGCAAACCCGATGTCTACCCGGTACAGCCCGGCCAGCCGCTGCAGTTCCAGCGCGTGGGTGACGCCTGGCAGTTCGTGGGCTAAGAAGTCAAGGGATAACAAGCATGCTGGTTCTGGCAATAGATACCGCCACCACCGATCTGGTGACGGGCCTGGTGGACACCGAGACCGGGCAGGCGGTGGACCGGGTGATCGGCGATACCCGCGCCCACAACGAGCAGCTCATCCCCACCATTGAGGCCTTGCTTGCTGGGGCCGCGCGGAGCTACGCCGACCTCGACGCCATCGTCGTCGGCACGGGCCCCGGCCCCTTCACCGGGCTGCGCGTGGGCATGGCCACCGCCTCCGCGCTCGGGGTTGCGCTCTCGCTACCGGTGCACGGCGTGTGCACGCTTGACGCTATCAATCGGGGAGTGGCCGCCCGTGGTGAGGGGACCCGGCTGGTGGCCATCGACGCCCGCCGCAAGGAAGTCTACTGGGCCATCTTCCAAGGGGAGGAGCGCCTGGCCGGCCCCGGGGTGACCCGGCCGGAGGATCTCCTCGCTGCGGTGGAAGAAGCCGCAGGGGAGGCTGCCGGAGGGCTTGAGCACATCGTCATCCCCGAGGCTATCGCCCCGCGCCTGCCCGAGCAGCTGGCCGGCCTGCCGCGCGAGTGGGCCACCCCGCGGGCTGCGGGCCTGGTGGGCGTGGCGCAGCTGGACTGCACTCCGGAGCCCCTGGTTCCGCTCTACCTGCGCCGCCCGGATGCGGTGCCGCCGAAGCCGAAGCCGCGCTCGTCCGCGCTGCCGGACGTCGCCGGGCTGCTTTAGGGGGTATGCGATGAGGCTGCGCCCCTTGGAGGCCGCGGACGCCGCGCGCTGCGCCGAGCTGGAGAAAGTCCTCTTCCCGGGGGAGAGCCCCTGGCCCGCGCGGGCCTTCGAGCAGGAGATCGCCGCCGCGCACACGTTCTACATCGCGGTGGATGAGGCCCCCGAAGACCCGGAGGGCGCGGATCCCGCGCCGCCGCGGCCGCTGCTGGGCTACGCGGGCATCGGCAAGCTGGGGCCCGCGGACTCCCCGGAGTTTGAAATCCACACCATCGGCGTGGCGCCCGAGGCTCAGCGCCGTGGGGTGGCCCGGATGATGATGGACAACATCGTCTATGTGGCCGACATGTATGACGCCCCCGTCTTCCTCGAAGTGCGCGTGGGCAACGTGCCGGCCATCTCGCTCTACGAGGCCTATGGCTTCATCCACACCGGCATCCGCCGCAACTACTACCAACCCTCCGGGGCCGACGCACACACCATGGTCAGGCCCCGCACCAGCGAAAGGAACCAGCGATGATCATTCTGGGTATCGAGTCCTCCTGTGATGAGACCGGCGTGGGCATCATCCGCCTTTCCGAGGACGGCCACATGGAGATCCTCGCCGACGCCGTCGCCTCCTCCATGGAGCAGCATGCCCGCTTCGGCGGCGTGGTCCCGGAGATCGCCTCCCGTGCGCACCTCGAGGCCATGCCGCAGGTCATGCGCGCGGCGCTGGAGGAGGCGGGAATCGACAAGCCGGATGCCGTGGCCGCCACCGTGGGCCCGGGCCTGGCCGGTGCGCTGCTGGTGGGCGCCTCGGCGGCCAAGGCCTTCGCCTCCGCGTGGGGCGTGCCCTTCTATGGGGTCAACCACCTGGGCGGGCACGTCGCGGTGGCCAACCTGGAGGGCGAGGAGCTGCCGCACGCTGTGGCGCTTCTGGTCTCCGGCGGGCACACCCAGCTGCTGGAGGTTGAGGCCGTGGGCAAGCCGATGAAGGAGCTGGGCACCACGCTTGACGACGCCGCCGGTGAAGCCTACGACAAAGTCTCCCGCCTGCTGGGGCTGGGTTATCCGGGCGGGCCGATCATCGACAAGTTGGCCGCGCAGGGCAGCCCGAGCATCGACTTTCCGCGGGGGCTGTCCCGCGCGGAGGATCTGCGCGGGCCCAACCGGCACAACTTCTCCTTCTCCGGGGTCAAGACCGCGGTGGCGCGCTACGTGGAGAAGGCGGAAAAAGAAGGCCGCGTGGTCTCCATCGAGGACATCTGCGCCTCCTTCCAGGAGGCGGTGGCGGACGTGCTCACCGCCAAGGCCGTGCGCGCCTGCCAGGACACCGGCGCCCAAGTGCTGCTGCTCGGCGGCGGCGTGGCGGCTAACTCGCGGCTGCGCGCCCTGGCGGCCAAGCGCTGCGAGTCCGCGGGCATCGAGCTGCGCGTGCCGCGCTTCAAGCTCTGTACTGATAACGGCGTTATGATCGCGGCGGTGGCCGCGCAGCTCATCCACGAGGGCGCTGCGCCCTCCGGGCTGGACTGCCCCACGGACACCCAGCTGGAGGCCGAGGTGCCACTGGTGGCCGCGCGCTAGGCAGCCGCGCGCCAGGCAGCTTCGTGCTCGGCAGAGCGCACTGTTCACCAAAAGTTTTCCCTGCAGCGGATGCAGCTAGCTCTGACCGGCGGTAACGTTTCACGCGATACTGCCCACCTGGCCTTTCAAGGAGCTCTCTTTCGCCATGACCGCCGGTTTTCTTGTCAATCCTGATCTGACTCGTCGTTCCGTCAACTTCGAACTGGACTCCGCCGCCGAGTTCCTGGGCGGTGCCACCGAGGACCGCGTGTCCGTGGCCTTCCAGGAGGATGGTTCCACCTACGCTGCGCTCTTCAACCCCAACGCCAAGGCAGAGGGCGCGGAGCCGAACCCCGTGGCCTCCCTCGCGCGCAACGCCGCCGACACCGGCAACTCCGCCTTTCTACAGGATCCGATCCGCGCCATCTGCGGCCCGGTGATCTTCGTGGCCGCCGACGGCGAGGACCACAACATCGATGAGGTCATCGCCGCCGTGGAGCACGGCATCCGCGCGGTGAAGAACTACCGCGAGGACATGCCGGAGGAATACAACCTGTGGCGCAATGCGGTCATCAACTCCGATAAGTCTGTCTAAAGGCGCGGCTACGTCTGTCTCAAAGCGCGCTGCGCCGGGCGACGTTGAGGGTTAGCAGTCTCGGGGGTAGAGTGCTAGTCAGTGTTGAACCACAGTTGTTCACCCGCGACGACGGCTGTGCTGGACACCCACTGCGAGCTCGGCTCGCGCACACCTACGTATTGCGTACAGACTTACTGGAGGAAACATCATGGCAAACATCAAGCCGCTGGAGGACAAGGTCCTCGTTCAGATCGTCGAGGCTGAGACCACCACCGCGTCTGGCCTGGTCATCCCGGACTCCGCCAAGGAGAAGCCGCAGGAGGCCACCGTCGTGGCCGTCGGCCCGGGCCGCACCAACGATAAAGGCGAGGTTGTCCCGGTGGGCGTCACCGAGGGCGACACCGTGATCTTCTCCAAGTACGGCGGCACCGAGCTGAAGTACGACGGCCAGGAGTACCTCCTGTTGTCCGCACGTGACCTGCTCGCCGTCATCGAGAAGTAGGCGCCGATATGGCAAAGCTTATTGCATTCGACCAGGAAGCTCGCGAGGGCATCCAGCGCGGTGTGGACACGCTTGCCGACGCCGTCAAGGTCACCCTCGGCCCGCGCGGCCGCAACGTCGTGCTCTCCAAGTCCTTCGGCGGCCCCACCGTCACCAATGACGGCGTGACCATCGCCCGCGACATCGACGTCGAGGATTCCTTCGAGAACCTCGGCGCCCAGCTGGTGAAGTCCGTGGCCGTGAAGACCAATGACATCGCCGGCGACGGCACCACCACCGCCACCCTGCTGGCCCAGGCACTCATCTTCGAGGGGCTGCGCAACGTGGCCGCTGGCTCCAACCCGATCGAGCTCAACCGCGGCATCGCCGCCGCGGCGGAGAAGACGGTGCAGGAGCTGGTTAAGCGCGCCACGCCGGTCAACTCGGCGTCGGAAATCGCGCAGGTGGCCACCGTGTCCTCCCGCGATCCGGAGGTCGGCGAGATGGTCGCCGGCGCCATGGAGAAGGTGGGCAAGGACGGCGTGGTGACCGTCGAGGAGTCCCAGACCATTGACTCCGCCGTTGACGTTACCGAGGGTATTTCCTTTGACAAGGGCTACCTCTCCCCGTACTTCGCCACCGAGGAGGAGACCTACAACGCGGTGCTTGACGACGCCGCCATTCTCCTCGTCCGCAACAAGATCTCCTCCCTGCCGGACTTCCTGCCGCTGCTGGAGAAGATCGCGGAGTCCTCCCGCCCGACCCTCATCATCGCCGAGGACATCGAAGGCGAGCCGCTGCAGGCCCTCGTGGTCAACTCCATCCGTAAGGTGCTCAAGGTCGCCGCCGTGAAGTCCCCGTACTTCGGCGAGCGCCGCAAGGGCTTCATGGATGACCTGGCCGTGGTCACCGGCGCTACCGTCGTGGACCCGGAGGTGGGCATCAACCTGCACGAGGTCGGCCTGGAGGTTCTGGGTTCAGCCCGCCGCGTGACCGTGTCCAAGGAGGACACCGTCATCGTCGATGGCGCCGGCACCGCCGAGGCCGTCGAGGAGCGCCGCGAGCAGCTGCGCCGCGAGATCGAGCGCACCGATTCCACCTGGGACCGCGAGAAGCTCGAGGAGCGCCTGGCTAAGCTCTCCGGCGGCGTGGCCGTCATCCGCGTGGGCGCGGCCACCGAGACCGAGGTCAACGAGCGCAAGCTGCGCGTTGAGGACGCCATCAACGCCGCCCGCGCGGCCGTGGAAGAGGGCGTCATCGCCGGCGGCGGCTCCGCGCTGGTGCAGATCTCCAAGGAACTCGAGGCCTACGCCGAGGAGTTCGAAGGCGAGGCCAAGATTGGCGTGCTCTCCGTGGCCCGCGCGCTGACCCGCCCGGCCTACTGGATCGCCGCCAACGCCGGCCTGGACGGCTCCGTCGTGGTCTCCCACGTGGCGGACCTGCCCAACGGCCAGGGCTTCAACGCCGCCACCCTGGAGTACGGTGACCTGCTGGAGCAGGGCATCATCGACCCGGTCAAGGTCACCCACTCCGCCGTGGTCAACGCCGCCTCCGTGGCCCGCATGGTGCTGACCACCGAGGCCTCCGTGGTGGAAAAGCCCGCTGAGGAGCACCCCGCCCCGGCCGCTGGCCACCAGCACTAGCGCTGGCCCTGCTTCTCTTTGCGCCCCGCACGCTCGCCTGCTCCGGCAGGCAGCGCGCGGGGCGTTTCCCATGCGCGCAGTGTTTCTCATGTGCCCAGCGGCCGGCGAGCACCTAGGATGAGTGCGTGCAAGAATACATTCGCGTTCATGGCGCGCGGGATAACAACCTGCGCAACGTTTCGGTGAACATCCCCAAGCGCCGGCTGACGGTCTTTAGCGGTGTCTCCGGCTCCGGAAAGTCCTCCCTGGTCTTTGGCACCGTCGCCGCGGAGTCCCAGCGGCTCATCAACGAGACCTACCCGGGGTTTGTCCAGGGCTTCATGGAGTCGCTGGCGCGGCCGGACGTGGACCAGCTCGAAGGGCTGACCGCTGCCATCGTGGTGGGGCAGGAGCCGATGGTGGCCAACGCGCGCTCGACCTTCGGCACCGCCACAGACATCCTGGGCTCGCTACGCGTGCTCTACTCCCGGCTGGCGCAGCCTAACGCCGGCGGGCCGGCTGCCTATTCCTTCAACGTGCCCTCGGCCTCGGGGCGCGGCGCGATTGAGATCAACGGATCCAAGGAAGTGCGCAGCTTCGAGCGCACCGGCGGCATGTGCCCGGAGTGCGAGGGCACCGGGCGCGTGTACGATATCGACCTGCACGAGCTGGTGGATTTCTCCCTGAGCCTCAACGACGGCGCCATCCTTTACCCCGGAATGAAGGTGGGCTCCTGGATGTGGAAGGCCTACGCGGAATCCGGCCTTTACCCGGCGGATCAGCCGGTGCGCGAGTTCACCGAGGAGCAGCGCGAGGCGCTCTTCTACCTCACCGACGTCAAGGTCAAGGTGGGCGGGGTCTCCATGAGCTACCAGGGGCTGGTGGCCCGGATGAAAGCTTCGGTGCTCTCTAAGGACAAGGCCAGCCTGCAAAAGCACATGCGCGAGTTCGTGGAGCGCGCGGTGGTGGCCGTCGAGTGCCCCGAGTGCGGTGGCACCCGCCTGGCGCGCCACGCCCGCGAATCGCTGCTGGCGGGCAAGTCCATCGCCGAGGTCTGCTCTATGGAGCTCGTCGAGGTCGCCGCGTGGCTGGAGGGGATTACCGATCCCGGCTCCGCCCCGCTTGTCGAGTCCCTCCGCCGCGCCGTCGCCAACGCCATCGAGATCGGCCTGGGCTACCTCAGCCTGGACCGGCCCACCGGCACGCTCTCCGGCGGTGAGGCGCAGCGCACCCGCATGGTGCGGCATCTGGGTTCGGCGCTGACGGATGTCACCTATGTCTTCGATGAGCCCACCGCGGGGCTGCACCCGCATGACGTCGCCAAGCTCAACGCGTTGCTGCTGCAGCTGCGGGACAAGGGCAACACCGTGCTGGTCATCGAGCACAAGCCGGAGACCATCGGGATTGCCGATTACGTCGTGGACATGGGCCCGCTGGCCGGCCCCCGCGGGGGAGAGGTGGTCTTTGCCGGGACGGTGGAGGAGCTGCGTGCGGCCGATACCCTCACCGGGCGCCACCTGGCGGATAGGCCGCAGCTCAAGCCCAACGTGCGCACGCCGGCAGAGTTCTTGCCCATCCGGGACGCGCGGGCGAATAACCTGCGCGGCGTGGACGTGGATATCCCGCTGGGGGTGCTGGGTGCTATCACCGGCGTGGCCGGCTCCGGCAAGTCCTCGCTGCTGAGCTGCCTGCCGGATAACGAGCGGATCCTGGTGGTGGACCAGGGGGCGATTCGCGGCTCGCGGCGCTCCAACCCGGCTACCTACACTGGGGCGCTGGATTCCATCCGCAAGGCCTTTGCCAAGGCCAACGCGGGCACCACGCCGGGGCTCTATTCCTTTAACTCCGAGGGCGCGTGCCCCAAGTGTTCGGGTGCGGGCGTGGTCTACGTGGAGTTCGGCTTCATGGATGGGGTGGACGTGCCCTGCGAGGTCTGCGAGGGACGCCGTTTTGCCCAGGAGGTGCTCGAGCACACCCTGGCCGGCAAGAACATCGCCGAGGTGCTCGCGCTGCCGGCGGCGGAGGCCGTGGAGTTCTTTCAGGAGGCGAAGGTCACCGCGGCCCGCAAGATCTGCGAGCACCTGGTCAAGGTGGGGCTGGGCTATATCACCCTGGGCCAGCCGCTCAACACGCTCTCCGGCGGTGAGCGTCAGCGCCTCAAGCTGGCGGTGCACCTGGCGGATAAGAAGGCGGTGGCGGACATCATCATCCTCGATGAGCCCTCCACGGGGCTGCATCTTGCCGACGTCTCCGCGCTCCTCGATCTGCTCGACTACCTGGTGGATTCCGGTATGAGCGTTATCTGCGTGGAGCACCACCTCGCGGTGATTGCCCACGCGGACTACGTCATCGACGTGGGCCCGGGAGCCGGTTCGGCCGGCGGCCAGGTGGTGGCGGCGTGCTCGCCGCGCGAGCTCGTGGAGGCCCAGGCCGGCAGCGGGCCGGCCGCCGAGTCCGTGACCGGGCGCTATCTGGCCAGCTACGTGGCCTAGAGATGCCGCACCACCGGACGCGGCGCGCGCATTCGGCGCACCTCATGCACCGCTTACGCTTCGTCGTGTGGTGTGGAAGGAAGGTAGACCTCGGTATTCATTGTTTTGAGGTCGGAGAAATAGCGAGGAACACCCTCGGTGCTTTTCCAACGCCACTGAATTTTATCTCCGGCGGTGTAATCGATTCTATGTGCTATGGCATCGCCCGCAAGTTGATCGGTCCACGCAGACACCGCTGTTTGCTCTTCTGACGAGACGTTGAGCCCTTCCGATGGAACAACGGCTCCAGGTAGTGGGTCAATCTCCATTCCGACGAAGGCGAGCCCTGTGGATGTTTTGACGGAGAATACAGCAAAGACGTGTTTGTGGGTTCTCCAAGCTGCACGAAGTTCAAAATCTTCTGGAGAAAGACCATTTTCGGACGGCTGATATCTTTTCAAAAGTGAGTTCATATATCGCCCAAAGAGGGTAATGTTCCAGTCATCCGTCGTGACCCATTTCCCGTCGATAAGCTCAATATGCTCCATGATTTACCTACCAAAGCTCTGCTGTATACCTGCGAAGCTGCGAAGGCTTTTTACATCCTTGCTCGTAGCCTAGGGCATCCCCTGGAAGCGAGTGTATATGTTGCCTGTGGATTCCAATGCCCGCGACTGAGGTTGAGTAGCGGAGTTTGCCGGTTGCCGCTATGTGTTGAAACAGGCGCAGGTCTCGTCCATTCTCGTTTTTCTCGAGGTTTGTGTTATGAATTCTTTCTTGTCTCGGTTCTTTGCTTTTTCTCATCGGTCATACTGGTCGTTGCTGCCCCCGTAAGCGCGGTAGCACAGTCTGTCTCTCTGCCTGGTTTAACTAATACGCAAGCAAGCGTATTTGGTGGAACAGCTGAAGCGACTGCACCCGATGCGGGAACTGCCCACGAGAATCCCTCTGATGCTCTTGTCATCCCAATCCTTCCAGAGTGGGCTAAGAGGCCTTCAGTAGACGTCCAGAATAATGAGCTGCACCCGCATCGCGGCGAACAGTGGACGCCGACAGTCTCACCACACGCAACTGTTGTTCCTGGGCAGATGCGCAGCGATAGGCAACAGGTACCCGCCGGGTTCACTAAACAAGAAGCAGATCTGGCAGAAACCAAAGAAGCACGCCTGCAAGCTCAAGAGCGAAGCGGCGTTGCCCTGTCTGCTGCCCCTCAGTGTAGAGTGTACTGGCCATCGCCTTTTGAGGTCTGCGGAGCAATTCGCCAACTCTATGATTCTCTGGGAGGGCCACGCAGTTTCCTGGCTTTTCCCAAAAGCAACGAGCTGACCAATCCGGACAAGGTGGGTAAGCGCTCTGAGTTTGTCAACGGGTTTATTTACTGGCATCCCACTACCGGGGCTCACAGCGTGAGTATTCCTGCCACTGTCGTGTGGGCAGCGCACGGTTGGGAAAGAGGTTACTTCGGCTACCCGCTCACTAATGACATCGCCTTGGGGGATGCCTGGTTCAAGCAGGACTACCAAGGTGGTCATATCTACACTCGCAATGCTATTCCTGCTGTACAGGCGGGTATCCAGGGGCGGATTTATGACAAATGGCAAGAACTCGGGGCGCAGAACAGTGTGCTGGGTTTTCCCATCAGCAGTGAAGAACCGGCCCCCGACGGAATAGGACGATATAACCTATTTCAGCGTGGGATAATGATCTGGCATCCACATTACGGAGCGCACGCTATAACCGGCGACGTTCTTTTACAATGGGTGTACTCAGGCGCTATTGCCGGTGATGTCGGATACCCTACGGGGGATCCTGTCCAAGAAGCCGACGGTTGGAGAAAACAAACCTTTGAGAAGGGAAGTATTCACGGCCAACAACTAGAAAAGCTCTTCCCCGGCTTTCTTCCCGGAGGCGGCCTTGAGCACGCGAACCGCACACTTCGATCCGTCCCCACGGCTGGGGGGCAACGCGTATACCGATGCAGTGGTCCTGTCTACGAAAGACAGGTGCGGTGTTCCTGTGGTTCTGCGGCGGGGGTGGTACAACACTACAGGAAGTAAACCTTGGGGCTATGACAAGATTTATCACAAGCACGGTATCTGGAACCTGTATTCCATCAAGAAGTATTTTGAGGGTCTTTGTCAAGATCGCATGGAGGGAACCGATCGGGTTTACGAGACCCCTATCTATGAAGCTTTCCGTACCAGCGACGGCAAACAAATCAATACTGGGCGGTCATTTACGCTCCGAGGAGTGGTGGAAACTCAAGTTTTCCTTCCTAGCGCTTCAGAAACGCGTGGAGTGAATACTATGTTTCCGCTATATGAGACGAATGCCGGGAGTGGTGTTGTTCCTCAATGGTTTAATTTAGAGCGCAACATCGACTGAGGAGGAAAATTGCCCAAGACGTCGAGTCTCGAAATACCGCTGCATTGTCGACTGTGAGCGAGTGAGTTTATGAAAAGGATTTCAGCCCCATCATGCTACCGGTTCACCGAGCCGGTTGAGGTTGAACCAGAATAGTGGACTCGACGCTTGGGTTAAGAATTCTTGGCTGCAGAAAACCGAAATAAGGGACGCCAAGGAAGAAACGTAGAGACGAGCGCGGGATTCAGATCCGGGGCCTAGACGTTTGCGCTGACTGAAGCGCGATTGCGGCGCGAGCGCAGCGCGGCGACGCGCTCGGACTCGCTCATGCCGCCCCACACGCCGTAGGGCTCGGCGGAGGCCAGGGCATGCTCGCGGCACAACTCGATGACCGGGCAGGAGAAGCAGATGGCCTTGGCGCGGTTCTCGCGCTGGGCGCGGGCGCGGCCGCGCTCTCCGTCCGGGTGGTAGAAGACGTCAGAATTCTCGCCACGGCAGGCTCCTTGCAGCTGCCAATCCCAAAAATCCGCGTTGGGTCCGGGAAGTAGTTGCGGCTGAGACACGTGAGATTCTCCTTCATGGGTCTGCGCCCGCTGGGATGCCATCCGCGCGGCACCATGCGAGTTGAGTCGGCGAGGCGGAACGCCCCGGGGCGCTTCTGTAGAGACGCACAGCAGTCTTGCCCCCGTGGATGAACTGAAAGTTACGCGTTGCTTTCTACCAGGTGGACTTCCGGTACTGTTCTGGGTTTTGTGTGGGGTGACCTGCGTCGATGCCTAAGGTGAACGCTTTATGAACTTTCCTTGGTGAGTTTAATGCTGGGGTGAAAGCGCAGGACAGGCCCGTTGACATGCGCCCGGGAAATGCGGCCGCGGGTGCGTAGTTGGATATGCTGTTTTGGATATGCTTTGGGCTGCACGTCAGATGTGGCATGATAGCCGCAGTAATAGGGTGCAGCTAATAGAGCTGAAAAATATGCACGAATAAATCTGAAAAAGAAATACGAGAAAGCGGCGGCGCGGGCGGTGGCGAGCCTGCTGCACCCTGCTGCTTGCTCTAGAGGGAATCAACAGTGAGCGATAGCGATCAGAAATTGGCGGACCTGGTTCCGCACGCTGTCGACGGCAGCCGACGCGCCCTCCAGGGCATCATGCGGATCATCCACCCGCAGGTGCTGCGCTACTGCCGCGCACGCATCGGCGGCGGGCGCCAGCCCACCGCGGAGGACGTGGCCCAGGAGGTGTGCCTCGCAGTGGCCACCTCCATCGACTCCTATGAGGACAAGGGCCGGCCCTTCATGGCCTACGTCTATGGCATCGCCTTCAACAAGGTCACCGACGCCCACCGCGCGATGGGCCGCGACCAGTCCAACCCCACCGATGAGGTGCCGGAAAACGCCGAGGAGTCCGCCACCCCAGAAGAATCGGCTTTGGCGATGGACGGAAGTAACAGAGTCCGCGCTTTGCTCGATACATTAAGTGACAAGGCGAGGAACATCATCATTCTGCGAGTTTTCGTGGGCCTGTCCGCGGAGGAAACCGCAGAAATTGTGGATTCCACCCCGGGGGCTGTCCGCGTGGCCCAACACCGTGCACTGGCACAGTTGAGAAAAACTCTCAATTCTCAGCCAGATTCGCAGCAATGAGGTCGGCGCTTCGGAACTTTGTCGGCACATATCTCTTGTTAAATCACAGCGGTCGTATTTGCAGTCGTATTACCAGCGTTCGCAGCGGCAGCGCTACCAACCCTAGGAAGGGAGGACATCATGGCTAAGAAGGAGCAGAACCAGCCCGGCATCGCCGAGCAGCTGCAGCCTTTGGTCGATGATGACGCATTCCTTACTCACCTCTCTCAAGGCCAGGACCCTTCCGACGGGGAGGATGAGCTCGCGGCGCTGTTCTTGGAGCTGCGGGAGGACGTCGAGAAGCAGATGCCGCCCGCCCCGCTCATTGAGGGCGCCGAGATGGAGCCGGAGGTCATCTCGCTGGGCGCCGCCCGCAAACGTCGCCGCAACCGCCCCTTCCTCAACGGCCTCGTCGGTGCGGCCGCAGCCACGGTGCTCATCGCTGGCGCCGGCGCGGTGGCCATCAACACCGGCGTGATCTCCACCGAGAAGGAGAACCCCTCTGTGGTGGAGCTGGCTGGGACCCTGGAGGAGATGGACAAGCGCTCCGCCGAAGGTGACATGGACGGCACCCGCCAGCTGCTGGAGGAGGCCCGCAAGCTGGTCAACCAGGTGAACAAGAACAAGGCTGACGAGAAGCAGCGCGAAGCCGCCACCACCAACCGCACCACGGTCACTGCCACCGCCACGGTGGAAAAGGAACCGGAGAAGGAGCCCACCGAGTCGCCGGCACCGGTGACCGTGACGGAGAACCAGACCGTGGTCTCCACCGTGGTGGTCACCAGCACCGTGAACCCGGGCAACCCGCTGTTCCCGCCGACTGGCCAGCAGACCGAGCCCACCTCCCCGGGTGACAACGGCAACGAGGAATCTGAAGGCAACGGCGGCCATGGCGGCAACGGTGACAACGGCCTGCTGCCCCCGCCGCAGTTCCAGCAGTAGGGCCCCGCGGCCGGGCGCAGCAGGGCCTGCAACCGGCCCGCATCACGCCGAAAGAAATCCCCCGCGCCAGCGCAACATCGCTGGTACAGGGGATTTTTCGCGCAACACGGGCGTGGCGGATCTAAGCCGGCTACGCGCGGCGGCTAGTCGCGCGCGTCGAGGCCGTCCATAAAACCGAGGGCGTAATCCCACGGCACGTAGCGCATCGGGTCCGGCTGCGCGCCCGGCTCGTGCACCGCGGCCAGCTCGCCGCGCAGGGTGGCCTGCATGTTGGCGGCCATGATGTCCCACTCGTAGAAGTGGTTCTCGTTGCAGTCTTCGCACAGGAAGAAGATGCCATCGATACCGCGCGGTCCCAGCACGCGGGCGAATTCCTTGACCAGGGCGAGATCGTGGATGAGAGCTACGCGCTCTTCCTCCGACAAAGGCTCAACGTGGTCATCTTCCTCCAGGAAGGACGCGGGATCGTTGGGATCGTCCGCAAAGGGGTCTCGGGGCATGTTGGCGAAGAAGTTCACGCCTGCGAGCCTATTGTCTTCGCCCCTGCAAGGCAATTCCCGCGCGGGGGAGGCCCGGGCGGCTTGCGCGGCTACCACCAAGGGCTAAACAAGCAGTACAGTTGGGACTACCGCGAAACCAACTTGGTCCTATTTGGTCATTGAAGGAGAGCCTCACACTCATGAGTGATAGCCACGTACGTACCGGCGGAAACAACCCGGATAAGGTCGCGCTTTACGGCCTTACTTTCGACGACGTGCTGCTGCTGCCGGCAGAATCCAACATCGTCCCCTCTGAAGTTGATACCTCAGCCCAGTTCACCCGCAACATCCGCCTGGGCGTGCCGCTGGCCTCCGCCGCGATGGATACCGTCACCGAGGCCCGCATGGCCATCGCCATGGCCCGCCAGGGCGGCATCGGCGTGCTGCACCGAAACCTCTCCACCGAGGAGCAGGCCTCCCAAGTGGAGATTGTGAAGCGCTCCGAGTCCGGCATGGTCACCGACCCGGTGACCGCCTCCCCGGACATGACCATCGATGAGGTCGACGCCCTCTGCGCGCGCTACCGCATCTCCGGCCTGCCGGTCGTGGATGCCGATGGCACCCTGGTGGGCATTTGCACCAACCGCGACATGCGTTTTGAGGCGGACTTCAGCCGCAAGGTTTCCGAGATCATGACCCCGATGCCGCTGGTGGTGGCCAAGGAGGGCGTGTCCAAGGATGAGGCTCTCGAGCTGCTCTCCGCCAACAAGGTGGAGAAGCTGCCCATCGTCGATGATGCCAACAAGCTCGTCGGCCTTATCACCGTCAAGGACTTTGTGAAGTCCGAGCAGTTCCCCAACGCCTCGAAGGATGCCTCCGGGCGTCTGCTCGTGGCCGCGGGCATCGGCACCGGCGAGGATTCCTACAACCGTGCCGGCGCGCTTGTCGACGCCGGCGTGGACGTCCTCGTCGTCGACTCCGCCCACGCACACAACAACCGCGTGCTGGAGATGGTCACCCGCGTGAAGAAGGACTTCGGCGACCGCGTCGACGTCGTCGGCGGCAACCTCGCCACCCGCGAGGCAGCGCAGGCCATGATCGACGCCGGCGCGGACGCCATCAAGGTCGGCATCGGCCCGGGTTCCATCTGCACCACTCGTGTGGTCGCCGGCGTGGGCGCCCCGCAGATCACCGCCATCATGGAGGCCGCCGCCGTGGCCGGCCCGGCCGGCGTGCCGATCATTGCCGATGGCGGCATGCAGTACTCCGGTGACGTCGCCAAGGCGCTGGCCGCGGGCGCCGACGCCGTCATGCTCGGCTCCATGTTCGCCGGCACCACCGAGGCCCCCGGCGATATCGTCGTGGTCCAGGGCAAGCAGTACAAGCGCTACCGCGGCATGGGCTCCATGGGTGCCATGCAGGGCCGTGGCCTCAGCGGCGAGAAGCGCTCCTACTCCAAGGACCGCTACTTCCAGGCCGACGTCAAGAGCGAGGACAAGCTGGTGCCGGAGGGTGTCGAGGGCCGCGTGCCCTTCCGCGGCGACATCGACGCCATCGTGCACCAGATCATCGGCGGCCTGCGCGCCTCGATGGGCTACACCGGCTCGGCCACCCTGGCGGAGTTGAAGACCAAGCGCTTTGTCCAGATCACTGCCGCGGGCTTGAAGGAATCCCACCCGCACCACCTGCAGCAGATCATCGAGGCCCCGAACTACCGCTAACGCGGCGGCAGCGACACAGCGATAAGGATTAATCATGCGCGATTACGTTGAAATCGGCGTCGGGCGCGATGCCCGCGTCACCTATGACCTGGCCCAGGTGTCCCTGGTGCCCAACCGCCGTACCCGCTCCTCCAAGGACGTGGATACCTCGTGGAACATCGACGCCTACACCTTCGACATTCCGCTGGTCTCGCACCCGACCGATGCCCTGGCCACGCCCGAGTTCGTCATCGAGATGGGCAAGCAGGGCGGCCTGGGCGTCATCAACGCCGAGGGCCTGTGGGGCCGCCACGAGGATCTCGAGGGCGCCCTGGCGCAGGTGGCGGGGAACCCGAATGATCTCACCACCCTGCAGCAGCTGCACGCCGCGCCGCTCAACGAGGAGTTGCTGGCGGAGCGCATCGCCCAGGTGCGCGACTCCGGCGTGACCGTGGCGGTGCGCGTCTCCCCGCAGCGCGCCCGCGAGCTGGCGCCGGTGGTCATCAAGGCTGGCGCGGAGATTCTCTTCATCCAGGGCACTCTGATTTCCGCCGAGCACGTGCAGTCCGGTGGGGAGCCGCTTAACCTCAAGGAGTTCATCGGCACCCTGGACACCCCGGTCATCGCCGGCGGCGTGGCGGACTACACCACGGCGCTGCACCTCATGCGGGCGGGCGCGGCCGGCATCATCGTCGGCTCGGGCGTGAACACCAACGCGGAGACGGTGGGCATCGACGTGCCGATGGCCACCACCATTGCCGACGTCGCCGCGGCGCGCCGCGACTACCTCGATGAGACCGGTGGGCGCTACGTGCACGTGCTGGCCGACGGCGACATCCACACCTCCGCGGACATCGCCAAGGCCATCGCTTGCGGCGCCGACGGCGTGGTCCTGGGCCCGGTCCTGGCCCGCGCGGCGGAGGCCGGCGGCAACGGCTGGTACTGGCCCTCCACGGCCGGCCACCCGCGCTTCCCGCGCGGCATCATCGAGGCCGTGGGCCTGGGACCCTGGGATTACGCCCCGCTCAACGAGGGCGCGTCTCCGAGCCTGGAGGTCGTCCTGCACGGCCCCTCCAACGAACCCCTGGGTGAGCTCAACCTGGTCGGCGGCCTCAAGCGCGCCATGGCCAAGTGCGGCTACACCGACTTGAAGTCCTTCCAGAAGGTCGGCCTGGCGGTGCGCTAAGCGTGTACTCAGCGCTCGCTATGCGGGCTGCTTCGCCGCGCTTCTTCGCGGGGCGGTTGGTGAGTTAGACTGTTTGCCGTGACTAACCCAACCACTACTCCGCGTCCTGTCCTCGTGGTGGATTTTGGCGCTCAGTACGCGCAGCTCATTGCTCGTCGCGTGCGCGAGGCCAACATCTACTCCGAGGTCGTGCCCAATTCTGCGTCTGTCGAGGAGATCAAGGCCAAGAACCCGGCCGCCCTCGTCCTGTCCGGTGGCCCGTCCTCTGTGTATGCGGACGGCGCCCCCGCCCTCAAGCCTGAGCTCTTGGAGCTGGGCATTCCCGTTTTCGGCATCTGCTACGGTTTCCAGGCCATGACCCAGGCCCTCGGCGGCACGGTGGCCTCCACCGGCACCCGCGAGTACGGCCGCACCGACCTCACCGTTTCCGGTGGCGTGCTGCACGCCGGCCTGGAGTCCACCCACAAGGTGTGGATGTCCCACGGCGATTCCGTCTCTGTTGCCCCGGAGGGCTTCGAGGTCACCGCGTCTTCTGAGGGCGCTCCCGTGGCCGCTTTCGAGTGCCTGGACAAGCGCATGGCTGGCGTCCAGTACCACCCGGAGGTCCTGCACTCTCCGCACGGCCAGGAGGTGCTCACCCGCTTCCTCACCGAGGTGGCGGGCCTGGAGCAGAACTGGACGGCGGATAACATCGCCGAGCAGCTCATCGCCGATATCCAGAAGCAGATCGGCCCCGATGGCCGCGCCATCTGTGGCCTGTCCGGCGGCGTTGACTCCGCCGTGGCCGCGGCCCTCGTGCAGCGCGCCATCGGTGACCGCCTCACCTGTGTCTTCGTGGACCACGGCCTGCTGCGCGCCGGCGAGCGCGAGCAGGTGGAGAAGGACTTTGTTGCCTCCACCGGCGCCAAGCTCATTACCGCCGACGAGCGCGAGGCCTTCCTGTCCAAGCTGGCCGGCGTGACCGATCCGGAGGCCAAGCGCAAGGCCATCGGCGCGGAGTTCATCCGCGCGTTTGAGCGCGCCGTGGACCAGGCCCTCGGCGGCGAGCACACCGCCTTCCTCGTGCAGGGCACCCTCTACCCGGACGTGGTGGAGTCCGGCGGCGGTGACGGCACGGCCAACATCAAGTCCCACCACAACGTCGGCGGCTTGCCTGACGACGTCGAATTCGAGCTCGTCGAGCCCCTGCGCCTGCTCTTCAAGGATGAGGTGCGCGCCGTGGGCCGCGAGCTGGGCCTGCCGGAGGAGATCGTCGCCCGCCAGCCCTTCCCGGGTCCGGGCTTGGGTATCCGCATCATCGGCGAGGTCACCGCGGAGCGCCTTGAGGTGCTGCGCCAGGCGGATCTCATCGCCCGCACCGAGCTGACCAACGCCGGCCTGGATGACGAGATCTGGCAGTGCCCGGTGGTGCTGCTTGCCGACGTCCGCTCCGTCGGCGTTCAGGGCGACGGCCGCACCTACGGCCACCCGATCGTGCTGCGCCCGGTCTCCTCTGAGGACGCGATGACCGCGGACTGGACCCGCCTGCCTTACGACGTCCTGGAGAAGATCTCCACCCGCATCACCAACGAGGTCAAGGATGTCAACCGCGTCGTGCTTGACGTGACCTCGAAGCCGCCGGGAACCATCGAGTGGGAGTAATCCCCGCCAGTGCGAGCTGAGCGCTCGCATTCAGCGGGAGCTGAGCGCTCCCGCTGCCCAACGCTGAGAGGCCTCGCTCTGAAGGGCGGGGCCTTTGGCGTATGCGGTGACAGGCACGCGGGGAGGCAGGCACACGGTGGCGGGTACGGGGGCGGGGCACGCAGAGGTAGCCGCGCGTCCCCCCGGACGGCGGCTGATGTGGGTCCATTCTGTGTTTTATGCTCCCTGAGCAGCGCGAAATCGCGGCTGGCTGGGCCGGCTGATGCCTAGGGGCCGGCTTCTGGGCTCGGGTGGGCGTCGTGGGCGCGGCTGGGCACCAGCTGCGGCGGGCCACCCCACGGCGGCAACCACGCCACCCGGCCGCCGACCCGAACTATCCGCCCGCGGCCGGTGGGCTTGGCGGGATCGTCGTCATTGACGGCGTTGTGATAGGCACACAGCGGCACCAGGTTGTCCAGGTTGGTGAAGCCGCCGTCCTCCCAGCGCTCGATGTGGTGGAACTGCGCCTCCTCCGCCGGCTTCAGGCAGTCCTTCCACACGCAGCGCGGGTACTCCGCCATCTTGGCCAAGCGCTGCTTGGTGTTGGCAAAGCGCTCATCCTGGTAGAGGTTGACCGAGCCGTGGTGGGGGTGGATGAGGGTGACGAGGCCGACGTCGGCAAGCGTGCGCCGCACAAACTCGGCGCCGGTGATGGTGGCGCCGTTGGTCAGCTGCAGCTCGATCTCCTCGCCGTCGCCGTTGAGGATCTGCACCAGCTCATCGAGGTGAACGAGCACGTTGGTCTGCAGGGTGGTTGGCGCGCCGCCGCCGGAGAAGGCCACGTCATGCACCCCGGCAAGCAGGTCCTTTGGATTGCGGGCCTTGAACGCGCCGAGCAGATCCGCAATCCGCAGCGGGCTATCCGTGATGGAAATCGTGTGGTTGCCCTCGCTGCGGCGGGTAACCCGCACGCCGGCCTCGGGCGCTCGTGCCGGCCGCAACTCCTTGAGGCGCCGCCGGGCCACGGCGTCGATCTGCTCCGCCGGGGTCAGCGCCAGCTCCGCGCGCAGCTTCCACGCCTGGGCCTGCGGCAGCCGCGCGCAGTGCTCCTCGATGCGCAGCAGCGTGTGCACGTCGTGGCTGCTTGTGCGCGCGGTGCGCTGCCGCCCGCTGAAGGCGGTGGCGGCGAAGTAGATGTGGTGCAGCTCCAGCAGCTGCTGCGCAAAGCCCGGCCGTGCGCCCAGCGCCACGAGCTGCTCGTGCGTGAGCCCGGCGCATTGCTCGACCACGTCGAGCCCATGCGCCAGCGCTTTCAGATAACCCCCCAGTTCCATGCCCCACACCCTAAGGCAGGCCGTCCGCGCCCGCTACTTGAGCGCGGAAATCGCAGCGCACAGGGCGTCGACGTCCTCCTCATCCGTGGCCCAGCTCGTACAGAAACGCACCGCGCGCAGGCCCTGGTGCTCCTCGAAGAACTGGCAGACAAACTGCTCCGAGAGCGCTTCCTCCTGCTCACGGGTGAGCAGCGCGAACTGCTGGTTGGTGGGGGAGTCAAAGAGCATGTCGATGCCCGCCGTCGCGAAAGCCTGCGCGATCCGCCGGGCCTGTGCGTTGGCCTGGGCGCAGATGGTGGCGTAGAGATCGTCGGTGAACAGGGCCGTGAACTGTGCGCCGAGCAGCCAGCCCTTGGCCAGCAGGGCGCCGTTTTGCTTCATGGCGTTGCGGAAGCGGGCGTCGCTCACGCGCGCGGAGGTACTCGTGCGCGGGAAGACCACCGCCTCGCCGAAGAGGGCGCCGCATTTGGTGCCGCCGATGGAGAAGACGTGGGCAAGCGTGGCAAGCTCCGGGAGGGTGACATCGCTGGCGGAGAGCGCATAGCCCAGGCGGGCGCCGTCGACAAACAGCGAAAGACCGTGCTCATCGCAGACCTCCCGCAGCGCGCGCAGCTCCGCGCGGGAGTAGACGGTGCCGTACTCGGTGGGCTGGGACACGTAGACCATGGCGGGCTCGGGCATGTGCTCCTCGACGCCCGAGTCGTGGTACTCGCGCACGCAGGAATCCACCTGCTCAGCGCTGATTTTTCCCAGATCGGCGGGCAGGGTGAGCACCTTGTGGCCGGCGTGCTCGATGGCGCCCGTCTCGTGGGTGGCGATGTGCCCGCCGTCCGCGGAAATCACGCCCTCCCAGGGGCGCAGCTGGGAGGCTATCACCGTGGCGTTGGTCTGGGTGCCGCCCACCAGGAAGTGCACGCCGGCCTCCGGCGCCTGACAAGCGCCGCGGATGGCCGCGGCTGCCTTCGCGCACAGCGGGTCGAGGCCGTAGCCGTCGAAGGGGCCCTCGGCGCGGGCGATGGCCTCGAGCACGCGGGGGTGAGCGCTGCGGTGGTAATCGTTGCCAAAGTGAATCATGCGGCTAGTGTAGTCAGCACCCAGCGCCGCCGCGGGCGATATGCTGTTGGAGTCCGTCTCTCTCCTAGAAAGGCTCATCATGCGTAAAGCCTTGGTGGCGCCGGCTGTTGCTGCGTCTCTTGCGCTCGTGTCCTGTTCTTCCCCCGCCGAGGAGGAACCGGCCTTTGACCCAGAAGCGCAGTCCACGCAGAGCGCTGAACCGCAATTTGCCATGATTGACGTGATGTCCGGCAACGTCACCAAAGATAGGGCGCAGGCCCCGCAGGAGTGCGCGGATCCCTTCATGGACCTGGGCAACACCTATGCCGGCTACTACCTCATGCAGATGAAGGCCCCGCTGGCTGGCGACGTTTCCAGCGACTTCCCTTTTGCCTCCCTTAAGATGACGAAGAACCGCTTCGACCCCTGCGCGGAGCTTAGCTATGTGGTGGTGGACGTGGGGGATTATGACGAGGACGGCTTTGTGAAGCAGGGGCAGGCGGTGCTGTTCTTCGCGGGCACGGAGTACCTTGATGCAGGTTTCGACGGCGATGAGGTCAAGGTGGCCCCGAGCGTGGATGACGTCTCCATCGAGGGCGAGACCGCGACGGTGACCTACGGCGACATCACGGTGGACTACACCCGCGATGGCACCTTTGTGGAGCCCAGCGAGGAGATCGACGAGGTTGACTCTGATGTTCAGGGCGGCACGGATGTCTACCTCGATTTGGGCAAGTCGCTACCGGGTAGCGACGGCGGGCGCCGCGTGGGGTTTGGCAACGCGCGGGTGAAGCCCTGGGACGAGGAGCGCGCGGACCTTAACGAGGTTACTTTCCGCGTGCCCTCGGCCACAGGCTCCTACGTGTGCGGCTTCCAGAGCTTTGATTTTGTCTGCGCCAGCCAGGACTCCACGCCTTTTGGCAGCGAGGCCGACTTTGAGCTTTCCGGCCCCTCCAACCAGAAGGAGCGCGCCGCCAAGCTGTCGATGACGATGCCCTTCGGCGTGTTTCCTGCGCAGGTGGGCGATGATTTCTTTGACACCGACGCCGCGCTTGCCGACGAAAAAGTGAGCTACGTGGCCGGCCGGCTCATCGATACCCGTGGCGATAGCGTGCTGATTTCCGATTCCTCTGTCGCCATCCGCCTGGAGGAGGACGGCCCGCGCAAGGTGGAGGTCACTTCCGACCTCGACCGCAGCGGCTGGCCGACGAACGATGTGCTGCGGCCCTGGCCCTAAGCGCGCGCCTCAGGCAAAGGCTTAAGCGAAGGCCAGTTTGCGGCTGCCGTCGACGTGTGGGAAGAGCACGTAGGTGGCCGCTGTGACGAGGAGGAATACCACCACGCAGCCCCAGACCGGCAGGCTGAACAGCGGGGCGAGCATGAAGAGCAGCCACAGCACCATGAGCGGCAGCAGCTGGGCGATGGTGGGCAGCATGGTGACGTTGTGGTCCTGGGCGTAGTCCCGCAGCTCCTGGCGGTAGGGGTGCAGGAGCGTGAGGCTGCACGCGAGGAGGATGAGCACCAAGCTCAGCCCGAGGGCGAGACCGAAGTGCAGGCGGCTGGCGCCCACCGCGATGGCAGCACCGGAAAGGGCGGAGGAACCCGCGCGGACCCAGAGCGGGGTGGGGATGGGCGTGGTGTTCGTGCGCAGGGTGTTCATGCCGGTTAACGCTACCATTCGAACACGCAATTGCACGTGTCCGGGGCGGGGTTCATAATAGGTGCATGAATCAAACAGGCGTTCGCATTGATGGGGCGGTGGCCGGCTTGAGTAGGGCCGAGCGCATCGCGGCCCTGCGTGCCCGCATTGACGCTGTGGAGAACTCCGCCGCGCCTGCGCGCCAGCCTAAGGTGCAGCCCGCGGTTGAGGTGGTGGGGGTGCCATCCGCGCTGGCCGGGCTGCTTCCCGCAGGTGGCCTGGCGCGCCGTCAGGCGGTGGCGTGCAGCGAGTGTGCCGCCTTGGCGGTAGAACTCATCACGCATGTTAGCGCGCACGGTGGACACGTTGGGGTGGTGGGCTGGCCGAATCTATCGCTCGCACAGGTGGCCGAGGAAGGCGATGTCTCCCGGGTGGTCACGGTGCCCGATGCCGGGGCGGATCCCTGGGCGGTCACGGGGATTTTGTGTGAGGGGCTGGATCTGGTGATCCACCGCGGCACGGGCGAGCTCTCGCCCACCCGGGCGCGTCCGGTGCTGGCCAAGCTGCGCGGCGGGCAGGCTGCGGTGCTCACCGTGGGTACGCGCCTGCCGGGGACCTCCACCGCGTTGCGGGCTGAGGTGGTCACCTTCCGCGGCGTGGGCAAGGGAAGCGGGCGCATCCGTGGCCTGGACATTGACGTGCACGTGGACTCCAAGGGGCGCAACCCCGTGCGCGGTGTGGTGACCTGCGGACAGCGCCGTCGCCTGGAGGCAGTGTGAGAGTCGCGGCCCTGTGGTTTCCAGACTGGCCCGTCCAGGCCCTGCGGGAAGGCCTGCCGGTCAAGGGGAAGACGCAGGAGGAACAGGGCGCGTGCGCCGTGGTGCGCCAGCACCAGGTGCTCGCGTGTAACGCCGCCGCGCGCCGGGCGGGGATTCGCCGCGGCATGCGGGTGCGGCAGGCGCAGGCGGTGGCCCCGCAGCTGCGTGTGGAGGAGGCCAACCCCGACCGCGACGGAGCAGTCTTTGCCCAGATAGCGGTGGGCCTGGACGCGGTGGCCTCCTCGGTGGAGGTGCTGCGCCCGGGCCTGGTGATTGTGGATGCCGCCGCCGCGGGCCGCTTCCACGGCGGGGAGGATACCGCCGCGGAGATGCTCGTGGACGCAGCCGCCCACGCCGGGCTCGACGCCACCATCGGGGTGGCGGATGAAATCGCTACCGCACTGATTGCCGCGCGCCACGAGGGGCTGGGCGCGGTGGTCCCGGAGGGAGGCTCCCGGCAGTTCCTGGCCGCCCAGCCGCTCGGCGTGCTCGCGGCGGAGGTCTGCCTGGGCTGCCCGCCGGAGCTGGTCGCGCAGTTGCGCGCTTTGGGTCTGCGCACCCTCGGCGAGCTGGCGGAGCTGCCGCTGCGGCAGATGAGCACCCGGTTTGGTGAGGCGGGCAAGCGCTGCCACGCCATCGCGAGCGCCGCCCCCGATAGGAGGGTGGCCCCCGAGCTGGCGCGCCCAGATCTGGCCGTGGAGGAGAACTTTGAGGAGCCGCTGGAGCGCGTGGATGCGGCGGCCTTCGCGGCGCGCCAGCTGGCAGCGCGCCTGCACGTGCGCCTGCGCGCGGCGGGGCAGGTGTGCCTGCGGCTGCGGGTGTGTGCGGAGTTTGAGCGGGGTGAGCGCGTGGAGCGGGTGTGGCGCACCCAGGAAGCGCTGAGCGAGTCCGCCACGGCTGATCGCGTGCGCTGGCAGCTGGATGGGTGGCTAAGCAGCGCCCGCGCGGGCGAGGGCGGCGGGGTGGTGAAGCTGCTGCTGGAGCCAGTGGAGACCGCCGCGCCTGAGGCCCGTGGGCTGTGGGGGGCTGCGGCCTCCACGGAGCAGGCCAAGCGGGTGATTTCCCGCGTCCAGTCGCAGCTGGGGGTGGACCGTGTGCTGCAGCCACGGGATGGTGGCGGGCGCGGGGTGGCCGGAAGGATCGAGTACGTCCCCTACGGCGAGCAGCGTGAACCCGCCCCGCAGGGCACCTGGCCGGGGAGGATCCCGGCTCCTTTGCCGGCCCAGCTGGCACACCCGGCGGCGCGCATCCGGATTGTTGATGCCTCCGCGGCCGAGCTCTTTGTCACCGCCGAGGCGCTGCTATCCGGGGAGCCCGCCGCGGTGAGCTGGAGTCGGCAGCGCTACCGGGTGATCGGCTGGGCCGGGCCGTGGCCGGTGGAGGCCTGGGGCGAGCAGCGCTGCGCCCGCCTGCAGGTGGTGGGGGAGTCCGAGCGCGGCCAGCGCGCCTGGCTGCTGGTGTGGGCCGCCGGGCGCTGGTCTGTGGAGGCTACCTATACCTAGTTGAGGATGTCGATGACCAAGCGGGTGGGCCCGGTGAGCACTTCGACGGAATAAGCGTGGCGCTCTGCCATGCCGATGACAAACTGGGAGCGCCCCTCGAAGGTGCCGGCCGGGGTGACCTCGGTGACCGCGCCGCCATCGCCCTTGACGGTGCCGATGTGTGGGTCCTCCATCCCCAGCTCGAAGGGGTAGGTGGTGCCATCGATGTTGACGTTGAGGGCAGTGGAGCCGCCGTGCTTGATGGGAGTGCCCGAGCCCTGCTGGGCGGGGGATTCTGTGTAGTCGATGAACCAGCCGGGGGAGCCGTCCCCGACGAATTCAAAAACCACCCGCTCGAAGCCCTCGTGCTTGCCCACACGCACGTCGGTGACCACCAGCTGCGAGGGCACCGCCGGGCGCAGGGTCTTAAGGTCGAGGTTGGCGCTGCCCAGCGGTGAGATGCCGGCTGGGGCGGTGGAGGAGGATGCACCAGAAAGCGTAGCCGCCACGGTGGAGGTGGGGCCGGAACCAGTGTCCGTTGAGGCCGCGCAGCCTTGCAGGATGACAGCGCCGGCGAGAAAGACGGCGGCTGCGCGCACGAGAGTTAGATTCGGCATGCCTTTGACAGTAATCGGATGCTGCGCAGGCCGGAGTGGGACTTAGGGCATCGTAACCACATTGTTGCGAACGCAGTGACGCAGGCCCGCGGTGGACTAGACTGTCCGCCATGACGCATTGCTCCGACGTTCAGGTAGAGCCTCTGCCCGGCACTGCTAAGAAGGCCGAGGTCTACGTTCTCTTCGAGTGGCCCAAGGGATGGTCGCGCGACGTCCTTGACGGCGATACCTTCGGCCCAGAGCTCACCGCTGCGTTGAAGAAGAAGCTGGGCACGGCCTCCCTGCAACTTATCCGCCGCCCCGGCCGGCAGGGTCATAGCGATTGCGGCCACTACCGTTGCTTCGTGGTGTGGGCGAAAGAGGGCCTGGTCAAGGCGCATGTTCTGCGCTCCCCGGAGGAGATCCTCGACCTGGATCTGGAGCACCCGGAGGGCGAGTGCCTGCCGCTGACGCTGGTGTGCACCCACGCCAAGCGCGATGTGTGCTGTGCACTCAAGGGCCGCCCGCTGGCCGCCGAGTTGGCGGAGGAGTTTGGGGAGAACGTGTGGGAGACCTCGCACACCAAGGGGCACCGTTTTGCGCCCTCGGTGTTGCTCATGCCGTGGGGCTATTCCTTCGGCCGCCTCAACGCCGAGGCGGGGCGCCAGCTCATGCGCGCCAGCCTGCGCGGGGAGTACTTCTACCCGGCCAACCGCGGGTGCGGCCTGTATTCCCCGGCCGGGCAGGTGGCGGAGTTGGCGGTGGCCCGCCAGCTTCTCGACGCCTCCGAGGCCCTGTACTACGGGGATCTCACCGTCGAGCCGGTGGAGGGTGCCGCGGCGGCGGGAAGCCGCGTGACGGTGCGCCATGCCGACGGCCGCGCGTGGAGCGTGGAGCTGGATACGCGTGAGGTCTCCGGCACCATCTCCTCGTGTGGGGATGAGCCGAAGACCTCGACGGCGTTGGTGGCGAAGGCTGTTAGCAGCGCGTGATTCCTGCCGCGTTAGCGGCGCATGATTTTGGCGGAGAGCCAGTTGCCAAAGAACTGTGCGGCCTGCACCAGCACGATGATGATGAGGGTGGCCACCACGGTGACCTCCCACTCGAAGGCGCGGTAGCCGTAGACGATGGCGAAGTCACCCAGGCCGCCGCCGCCGACGTAGCCGGCCATCGCGGACATGTCGACGATGCCGATAAACAGGAAGGTGTAGCCCAGCACCAGGGGGCCGAGGGCCTCAGGAACAATCACCGTGGTGATGATTTTCCACGGGGAAGCACCCATGGAGCGCGCGGCCTCGATAACACCCGGATCTAGGGCCACGAGGTTTTGTTCGACGATGCGTGCCACGGCGAAGGTGGCTGCGATGACCATGACGAAGGTGGCTGGCCCGCGGCCGATCGAGCCGCCCAGCACGGCCACGGTGAGCGGCTGCACGAAGGCCAGCAGGATGATGAAGGGGATCGGGCGGACGAAGTTCACCAGCACGTTGATGATGACGTAGATGGGCTTGTTCTGCAGGATTCCGCCGGGGCGGGTGGTGTAGAGCAGGATGCCCAGCACGAGGCCGATGATGCCGGCGAGCACCATGGTGGTGGCCACCATGATGAGGGTGTCCTTGATGGCGTCGACAAGCGTGTCACCGAGCCGGTTCCAGTTCGCTTCCGCGAGGTAGGTGGTGGTCATCGTTGGATCTCCTCAATGTCGGTGGTGGTCTGCAGAGTGGAGTAGAACTGCTCGATGGCGTCGTCAGGCCCGTTGAGGCGGACGGTGATCTTGCCAAAGGAGTGGCGCTGCAGCGTGGTGATGCCGCCGTGCACGACGGCGATGGACACGCCGCGCTCGGCCAGCGTGCTGGCCGCGGAGAAGAAGCCGGAGCTCTCCGTGAGGTTGATGGTGAACAGTCGGCCCTCGTGGGCGAGCAGGTCATCGGCCTCGACGACGTCCGGGGTGTTGCGCAGGGAGGTGGCCACGAACTTGGAGGCGACCTCGGTCTGCGGGTTGGAGAAGACCTCGTAGACGCTGCCGGATTCGATGACGCGGCCGTGCTCCATGACCGCGACCTTGTCGGCGATCGAGCGCACGACGTCCATCTCGTGGGTGATGACCACGATGGTGATGCCGAAATCGCGGTTGACCTTGCGCAAAAGGTCGAGGACCTCGCGGGTGGTGGTGGGGTCGAGGGCGGAGGTGGCTTCGTCGGCCAGCAGCAGCGAGGGGTTGGTGGCCAGGGCGCGGGCGATGCCGACGCGCTGCTTCTGGCCGCCGGAGAGCTGCTCCGGGTAGTTTGAGCCCTTGTCACCCAGACCGACGAACTCGAGCAGCTCCTGGGCGCGCTTCTTGCGCTCTGCCTTGGGCACGCCAGCCAGCTGCAGCGGGTACTCCACGTTGCCCGCCGCGGTGCGCGAGGTCATGAGGTTGAACTGCTGGAAGATCATGCCGATGTTGCGGCGGATTCCGCGCAGCTTGGACTCGGGCAGCGGGACGATGTCGGTGCCGTCGAGCAGCAGCTGACCGGAGGTGGGCTTATCCAGGCCGTTGATCATGCGCACGAGCGTGGACTTGCCGGCGCCGGAAAAACCGATGATGCCGATGATCTCGCCGGGCTCGACGGTCAGGGAGACCTCGTTAAGGGCGGTCGTCGTGGTCTTCTTGTTCTTGAAGACCTTGGTGACGTTGCGGAATTCGATCCGGGTGCCCTGGCGGGGTTGAGGTTTGCTCTGCGGAAGTTTGCTCTGCGATGGTGATGTCACTTCGAAGGATGTCCTTAGACTGTGATGAGTAGGTGGCTGGTGACGGACGAAACCCCCGGCCACCAGCTGTGGGCGGGGGGATGTGCACGCACGTTACTTGGCGGCCTCGTCCTCGAGGCGGTCCAGAATCTCTTGGAGCTCGGCCTGCGGGGTGTCCACGAAGATGGTGGTGCCACCCGTCGTGTCCTGCACGGCCTGCTTGACCTCGTCGGAGAGGTAGAGCTCGGCGAGCTTCTTGATCTTCTCGTTGTCCTTGTCCTTTTCCTGGACGGCCCAGACGTTGATGTACGGGTCGAAGAGGATGGCGGGATCGGCCTTGGGGTTCTCGGGGTCGTCGGAAAGCACGGCCGTGGTGGGGTCGATGCCCGCGCGCTTGAAGAAGGAGTTGGTGATGATGGCCGGCTTGCCCTCGCCGTAGGCCGAGGGGGTCTGCGCAGCGTCCACCGGAAGGACCGTCACCGTGGACTTCGCCTCGTCGATGTCGGCGGGGTCGGGGGTGAGTTTGCCCTCCTCCTTGAGGGTGAGCAGGCCGTTGGCGGCCAGGAGGTTGATGGCGCGGCCCTGGTTGGTGGAGTCGTTGGGGATGGCGACTTCCTGGCCCTCGATGCCCGTGATGTCCGTGTGTCCCTTCCAAAACAGCGGCATCGGGTAGACCTGCGTGGCGGCGATGGGCACCAGGCTGGTGCCGTTGCCCACGTTGTATTCCGCGAGGAACTTCAGGTGCTGGAACTTATTGGTATCGGTGGAGCCCTCCGCCAGAGCCTGGTTGGGGGTGGCGTAGTCGGTGAAGCTCTTCATCTCGATCTCGATGCCCTCCTCGGAGGCGAGATCCTTGAGCACAGCCCACTCGGGCAGCTCGGCGTCGGTGGTGCCGATGATGATCGGATCCTCCGCCGTGCCCGCCGAGACCTCAGAGGAGGCCGAGGAGCACGCGCTCAGGCCGCCGAGCGTGACCAGGCTGGCGGCGAAGGCCGCCGCGATGCGTTGAAGCTTCATGGTGCTTTAGACCTGCTCTTCGAGGCGGTCGAGGATCTCCTGCAGCTCTTCCTGGGGGCGCTCAACCGGAACGGCGGTGCCGCCGGAGGAGCGCAGGATGGCCTCTTCCACGGACTTGTCCTTCCACAGCTCGGCCAGCTCCTTGAGGGTCTGGTTGTCCAGGTCCTCGGAGCGCACGGCCCAGACGTTGATGTAGGGCTCGGCCTCGGTGGAGTTCGGATCATCCTGGGCCACGGCGGACTTCGGGTCGATGCCCGCGCGCTCCAGGAAGGAGTTGTTAATGACGGCGGGCTTGCCCTCGCCGAAGGCGGCCGGGGTCTGGGCGGCATCCACCGGGGTGACCTTGACCTTGGACTTCTTCTCGTCGATGTCCAGTGGGCTCGGGGTCAGGCCGGTGCCCTCCTTGAGGGTGACGAGGTCCTGCTGCACCAAGAGGCCGATGGCGCGGCCCTGGTTGGTGGAGTCGTTGGGGATGGCGACTTCCTGGCCCTCGATGTCCTTGATGTCGCTGTGGTCCTTCCAGTACAGGGCCAGCGGGTAAATCTCGGTGGCGGCCAGCGGGACGAGGTCGGTGCCGTTGCCCTTGTTGTACTCGGCGAGGAACTTGAGGTGCTGGAACTTGTTGGCCTCCAGATCACCCTGGTCCAGCGCCTGGTTGGGGGTGTTGTAATCGGAGAAGTTCTCCAGCTCGATGTTGTAACCCTGTTCCTTGGCCAGGTCCTGGAACACCGACCACTCCTCCATGTTGGCGTCGGTGGTGCCAATGCGGATGGTGGATTCCTTGGTGATTTCCTTGGCGGAGTCCTCCGAGTCGGAGGAGCAAGCGGCCAGGCCGGTGGCGGCGATGGCGGCTGCCGACGCAGCAGCGACGATGCGGCGAATGCTCATGGTGGGCGGGGTCCCTTCTGGTACTAAAAATTCGTTGGCACAGTTTTATTCACACACTTTTATTCATGCAGTGTTGTGCGGTGCGCTGGGGAAAACCTAGCAATGATTGAACCGCTTTGTCTACTAGTTTCGCGCCGCCCCGAGCTGTCTTGACGGGAACGGGTGTTCGATCCTATGGTTGGTGCATGAGATTCAATGGGGGAGCGGCGCTGCCGTGGTCGCGCGTGGAGCGCATTCTATCTGGCAGGCCCACGCCCACGCCGGTCCCGGTGGCGCACCGCGGGGAGGCGGCCGGCACCGCCGGGGCCGTGCGGCGCGGGCGCAGCAGCGTGCCCTTTGCGGAGTTGCACGCCGTGAGCTCCTATAGCTTCCTGCAGGGCGCCTCCGAGCCGGAGGAGCTGGTGGCCCGCGCGGTGGAGCTGGGCCTTGAGGGCTTGGCGCTGGTAGATAGGGATGGCTTTTACGGGCTGATGAAGTTCGCGGAAGCCGCTGCCACGGTGGGCCTGCCCGCCGTCTTTGGCGCGGAGCTCAGCGTGGGCCCGGCCCCGCTGACCGTGCTGGCGCGCACCCCGGAGGGTTACCGCCGGCTTTCGCGCCTCATCGCGCGCGCTCGCATGGACGCCGGGGAGAAGGGCGGGGTGGCCTACCCTCCGCTGGAGGAGATCGCCGCGCAGCTACAGGAGGAGTGCCTCTTCCTGCTGGACTGGCGGTGGATGGAGCGAATCGATGATGTGCTCGAAAGAATAAAAATAGACAGCATGGTTTTGGAGTATGCCTGCACCATGACCCCACAAGACGCTGATCACCACCTCATGCTGGATAAATATAACAACATGCGGGCCATCGCCACCGCCCGCCCCGCGGCCGCCACCCGGCAGCGTGCCCGCCTCGCCGCGGCCAAGCAGGCCCTTGCCCAGCGGCTTTCCGTGGCGGAGGCCGCCCCCAGCGCGCACCCCATGGGTGCCGGCTGGCTGCGCTCCGGGGAGCAGATGCGGCAGATGCTGCCTGACCGCCCCGAGCTCATCGCGGAGACCGTGCAGGTGTTGCAGGAATGCTCCTTTACCTGGGAGGCCTTAGCCCCCAACCTGCCGGATTGCGCGGTGCCGGAAGGTCACACGGAGATGAGCTGGCTGGAACATCTCACCTGGCAGCGCGCCGAGCGCCGCTACGCCTCGCGGCCGGCAGACGTGCGCGAGCGCGCCTGGGAGCAGATCCGCTACGAGCTGGGGGTGATCGGGCAGCTGGGCTTTCCCGGCTACTTCCTCATCGTGTGCGATCTGGTGGATTTTTGTAAGCGGGAAAACATCCTGTGCCAGGGGCGTGGCTCGGCGGCGAACTCCGCGGTGTGCTTCGCGTTGGGCATCACCAACGCCGAGCCGATCTCCGCGGGCCTGCTCTTCGAGCGCTTCCTCTCCCCGGACCGCGACGGCCCGCCGGACATCGACATCGACATCGAATCCGGCCGCCGCGAGGAGGTCATTCAGTACGTCTATGACACCCACGGGCGCGAGCGCGCCGCTCAGGTGGCCAACGTGATCACCTACCGCCGCAAGGGTGCAACCCGCGACGCCGCCCGGGCCCTGGGCTACCCGCAGGGTGCGGCGGATTCTTGGTCCAAGGGGCTGAGTCAGCCGCCGAGTGACGTGGAAAAGCTGGCGGAACAATTCCTGGGCCAGCCGCGCCACCTGGGCATCCACTCCGGCGGCATGGTGCTGTGCGATAGGCCCATCGCCGACGTGGTGCCCACCGAGTGGGCGCGCATGGAGGGCCGCTCGGTGCTGCAGTGGGACAAGGATGACTGCGCCGCGGCGGGCCTGGTGAAGTTCGACCTGCTGGGCCTGGGCATGCTGGAGGCACTGCACCACATGATCGACCTGGTGCGGGAGACCACCGGCGAGGAGATCAACCTCTGGGAGCTGGATCTTGCGGACCCAGCAGTCTACGAGATGCTCTGCCAGGCCGACGCCGTCGGTGTGTTCCAGGTGGAGTCCCGCGCGCAGCTGTCCACCCTGCCGCGGCTGAAACCGCGGGTCTTCTTCGACCTCGTCGTGGAGGTCGCGCTCATCCGCCCCGGCCCCATTCAGGGCGGCTCGGTGCACCCCTACCTGCGCCGCCGCGACGGGCGCGAGCCGGTGACCTATGACCACCCCGTGCTGGAGAAATCCCTGGGCAAGACCCTGGGCATCCCGCTGTTTCAGGAGCAGCTGATGCAGATTGCTGTCGACGCCGCCGGTTTTAGCGGCGCCGAAGCCGATGATCTGCGCCGCGCGATGGGCTCCAAGCGCTCGCCTGCCCGGATGGCCGCGCTCAAGCAGCGCTTCTACGATGGGCTCAAGGCCACCAACGGCATTGAGGGGGAGGTGGCTGACCGCCTGTGGAACAAGATCGTCGCCTTCGCCGCCTACGGTTTCCCGGAGTCCCACTCGCAGTCCTTTGCCTCCCTGGTGTACTTTTCCGCGTGGTTTAAGCGCTACTACCCGGCGGAGTTTTGCATGGGCCTGCTGCGCGCGCAGCCGATGGGCTTTTACTCCCCGCAGTCCCTCATCCAGGACGCTCGCCGCCACGGGGTGCGCATCTTCCCGCTGGACGTCAACGCCTCCGGCACGCAGGCGCGCCCGGAGAAATACCCTCGCGCCGGGCTTGGCGACGCCCCCACCACCGACGCCGTCGGCATCCGCCTCGGCCTCAATCTCATCAATGGCCTGGGGGAGAAGGCCGCCGAGCGCATCGAGGCCGCGGCCGCGCAGCGCCCGTTTAGCGACATCGCGGATCTCTCCCGGCGTGCCGATCTCAGCGTCGAGCACGTCGAGGCCCTCGCCGCCGCCGGCGCGCTGGACTGCTTTGGGGTGACCCGCCGGCAGGCGCTGTGGCAGGCGGGCGTGGCCGCCACGGAGCGCGCCGGGATGCTGCCGGGGCTGTCTGCCATTGACGCCCCCGCGCTGCCGGGCATGAGTGCTTTTGAGCTCATGGCTGCCGACGTCGCCGCATCCGGTGTTACCCACAACGCCCAGCCGATGGAGCTGGTGCGCGCAGCACTCGACCGCGACGATATCCGCACCGCCGTCCAACTCCACGAGGTCCCCGACGGCACCCGCGTGCGCATCGCAGGGATCATCACCCACCGGCAGCGCCCGCGCACGGCCTCCGGGGTAACGTTTCTGGGCATGGAGGATGAGACAGGGCTGATGAACGTCATGGTCTCGCCCGGCCTGTGGGAGCGCCACAAGGTGCTGGCCCGCACATCGAAGGCGCTGGTGGTACGGGGCATCGTGCACAACGCCTCCGGCGCCGTGACCGTGAGCGCCGATAAGTTCGAGCCCCTGGCGCTGGGGGAGTGGCTCTCGCGCGGTTCGCGGGATTTTCGTTAGCGCGTCAGTAGCTTGGGGAGCAGTGTGGATGCGCCAATCCACGCGGCGGCACTCATCGCGATGCTCAGGACTAGGGCAATGGGGAAGCGTGCGGCGCTGGTGGCAATTTCCGGCCACGCAGGCATAGCGAGGATCCACAACGCAGAATCCGCGAGCACATCGCCGCCGATGGTGGCGGAGAAAATCGTGAGGATGATGCTCAGCGCCAGGGTCACTGCTGCTCCCCACTTCACCATGCACAGTACTGCGGCGAGGAAGAAGCACAACGTTGTGGCCAGCGCCATCACGGCTCCGGGGGAAGAGAGGCCCAGAAGCCAACCCATGCACACTACTGCTGCCACAATGAGCGCGCACAAGATCAGGACGCTCTGCGTTATATGGGGATATTCAGTGCGCAGCAGCCCCCAGGCAGGTTTGAGCACCGGCCACACCAGCACCGCCAGCAGCCCGGCACCCAGCGGGAAGAGCCCAAAGACACACCAGCCCTGGACGTACTTGGTGGGGTAAATCCAGGCAATCGCCCCACTTAATATCGCCGCGAGCACCAAACATGCGCGCACTCCTGGATGCAGTATCACTGGCGCTAGAGCGCGCAGCGGGTAACGCGGCCCGGCCTCTGCCCTCCGGAGAACAGCGGGGACAAGGCACAGATCAGTTGTCTGGGAAGCGCGTGTTCGCCGGGAGCTATGCGGGTGGCGCGGGGAAGCGAAGATCGCACTGCACGCTCCGGAGACACCAAGCAGTAGGCACAGGAGCAACGGCGCCCATGCGTCGGCAGTGGCCAATGTGGCGTCCTCCTCCAGAGGCGTGGAGTTCGTGTGCACACCGATGAGGGGCAAAAGTAGCCGCATGGGCCAAGCCATGGGAAGGATCCACCACCGTGGTCCTTCCACCACGGAAGGAATGATGCTTAGCCCTTGCCAGACCACCGCCGCGACCAAGGCAGGGACCGTGCCCCAACGCCGTGCGGCCGCTGCGCTGAAACCAGCCATGGCGCTCATGGCCAGCCAGCAGACCGCGCCGATGAGAAGGATGCGTGGGGCTTCACCACAAGCAGCCAGAGCGCTGAGCCCAAAGTTGATGAGGCAGAATGCGCCAATCGAGGTCGCAACCACCACGAACCGTGCGAGGCGTAGCCGATAGGAACTTACCCCGCGGTAGGAGATACCGCCGCCGTGCGCGGCTTTCTCGCGCGCCTCCGCAGTGGAAGCAAACACCGCAGCGAGGGGCGCGAGTAGACCAGTGACGAAGATGGCCTGCCACAGCAGGACGCTGGAGCGTTCCGCTCCTCCACTGCCAGTCACGCGTGCGAGAATGAAGGTGAGCAACGCGAGGGGGAGGCTGAGCAGCGGCAGCCACTGCAAGGCCGAGCCGTGAGCGCGGGTAAGTTCGCTGCGCAGATAGTTGCTGAGCGGAATCGTTGCACGTGCATTGCCGCGCTGTCGTGTTCTAGGCACGGCTGCCCTCCAGCGCGGATAGACGGAAGAACTCCTCTTCGAGGTTGCCCTCTGGGGCCAGCTCTTCGAGCGGTCCACTGTAGCTGATTCGTCCTGCGGCGAGGATGGCTACGTCATCGGCGAGGTGCAGGACCTCACCAAGCTGGTGAGAGCTTACGATAACCAATCGCCCCTCGCGTGCCCACGAACGAAGGAGGACACGCAGCTGGGCGATGCCTTGCGGATCAAGGCCATTGTGTGGCTCGTCGAGGATGAGGATTTCCGGATCTCCCAGGATGGCTTGTGCCAGAGCAAGGCGGGCCCGCATGCCCGTGGAGAAGGTCTTTACCTTTGCGCGGCTGCGAGCGTCTAGGCCTACGACGCGCAGTGCGCGCCCGGCCTCAGCGCGGGGAAGCCCTAAAAGACGCGTATGTACGAGGAGGTTGTCGAGGGCACTCAAGTGCTCGTACAGGGCGGGCTCGTTGATGCTTGCTCCAATATGCCCCGTGTGCGCAATGCGGCCTGCCGTCGGAGTGATCAGGCCGACGATGGTGGAGAGCAACGTGGACTTTCCCACGCCGTTTCTGCCCAGCAGAGCAAAGACCTTGCCGCCGCGTAGCTCCAGCGAGATGTCCTGGAGAATTGGATCGGAGCCGTAGCCGGCGGCCACGTGAGACAGAGTGAGGGTGGGATGCGTTCTGTTTTCAGCCATAGCGTCAACACTGCGCTGCCCGCATAGGAAGCACATCGGCGCGGCGGAGGAAACTCTGAGGCTTCTTCTCCTACCGCGGTAGGAGGCCGGCCTTGAGCGCTGTGAGTACGAGTGCTACCCGGTCGCGAGCTGCCAGCTTGCTCATGAGTGCGGAGACATGTGTTTTCACGGTGGTTGGTGCGATGTGGAGGGCCTCGGCAATCTCCGGATTGGTTGCACCTTGGCCCACCAGCAGAAGGACGTCACGCTCGCGGGAGGTAATTTGTGCGATCCCCTGGCGCTGGGCTGGGCTGAGCTCGCCGCGCCCGCCGATTGCTGCGCGGTACGCGTCCAGCACCCCGCCCGTGACTGCGCTGGCGAGCACGGATTCGCCGCGTGCGACGCAGCGGACTGAATCACATAGCTGGTCTGGGTCGGCGTCCTTGAGAAGAAAGCCGTGAACGCCGGCCTCGAGTGCCTCGCGGACCAAGCCATCATCATTAAACGTGGTCAAGATGATGATGCGCACCGTGGGATGCTGTGCCCGGATGAGGCGGGCCGCGGCGATGCCATCCATTCCCGGCATGCGAATGTCGAGAACAGCGACGTCAACGAGATGTTCACGGCAGGCTGCGACGGCAGCACGGCCGTTATCAGCGGTGCTGACCACGTCAATATCGGGCTGTGTGTTGAGGATTGTGGACAACGCTGTGACGAGCAGCGCTTGGTCATCAGCAAGGAGAACTCGGATAGTCATGACAGAGCTCCTGGAGGAAGTGTGGCACACAGGCGGAAGTGGTGGGCATCCCCTGAGACGGAAAGTGCTCCGCCGAGGGATTCCGCGCGCTCGTGTAGCCCAGTCAATCCGTTGCCGGTGCCGTGAGCGCCGCTGGGCGAGGGGTGAGTGGTGCGGGACTCGACGTCAATGCGCACCTGAGGAGAGTAGTTGATACTGATCTGAACCTCGGTGCCGGGACCTTGGTGCCGCACGACGTTGGTGAGGGCTTCTGAGACGATGCGCACCACGGCCAACTGCGTCAGTGCCGGCAGTGGGGGCGAGGGTGGTGGAGCACTATCGGCTGCGACGAGCAAACCGGCATCGCGGAATCCGGCAATGAGTTCAGGAAGATCTGCCAGCTGTTGTGTGGGTTGGCGGTCCGCGGAGGAGGCGTTGCCTTCCGAGCCGCGTAGGGCATGGACGATGGAGCGGACATCGCCAAGCGCAGCATCGGCGGTATCTCGCACATTCTCGAGGGCTTCGCGCGCGGCCTGCGGCTCCTCGCGCGCCGCCACCAAGCCCGCGTTGGCCTGCACCTTGAGCAACGTGAGGGAATGCGCCAGCACATCATGCAGCTCGCGGGCGATGAGCAGGCGCTCCTCCCGGTGGGCCGCGGCCTCGCGGGCGCGACGGTCCTCCTCCTGGCGGCGCATGTAGCGGGCCAGGCTAAAGACAGCACTCAGCAACAGCCAGTGGAAACTAATGCCGAAGACGAGCTGGGTGCCCGTGCGGTAGTGCAAGGAAAAATCATCGAGATCGATGTGCCACATCACCGGTGAGAGGAAGCTGGCGGCGAGCATCACGGCGTACATAATCGCACCGGCGTTGCGCTGGGCGCTGTGGCGCGTGGTGCTATAGACCGCTAGCGGCGCGGCCAACAGCCACGGTGAGTAGCCGGTGTTGGCGGGCAGCGCGGCAAGCCAGGTGATGCTCCACCCGGCCAAACACACGGTGAGCCACGCGGCGCTTGGGACAGGGCGCGTGCGCCACCACAACAGTCCGGGGATGAATGCCCACGACAGCACTGCTTGCGCTATTCCCACTGCTGAGGAGGCATTGAAGGAATAGAAAAGGGCGAGTGCCGCACCCGCGATGGTGAGCAGTACGTCCCCTAGACGCGGCCGAACCCACACAGGGGTGGAAAGTGCGTGTACAGGGGATCTCACCACTGCGAACTTACCAGCCAGGGGGTGGCGTCAAAATGTGGGTAGGCCCGTATTCAGGGAAAACGCCAGGTATGGTGGGTGGCATGGCTCCCCGCAAATGGGGAGCCATCGGCTATAGGCGCGTCGGCGCGTGGCCGAATTAAACCAAGTTCACAGTACTGAGTACAGAGTAAGAAAGCCCTGCACGGGGCATAGAGCTGATAAAGCTGAAGAAAATATAGGTGCATTAATGGAAGAGCGGAAGAAATCCGGCGCACGTTCCGTCGATGCGCACGGAATTACAGAGCCAGACAGCGTCACCCCGGACGTCGCGAGCCGAAGCCGCACGCGCAGGGCGCGGCGCATCCTCAAGGACATCGTCTACCCGCACAACATTCACCCCGCGTTGGTGCCGGGTGTCTCGATTGAGGAACAGAAGGTCAAGTACAGCATCGATAAGCCCATCCTCATTACCGTCGGCGGGCTCATCATCGCCTTCGTGCTGTGGGGTGTCACGCGCCCGCAGCAGGTCTTTGATGTCTCCTCGGCGGCGCTGTCGTGGGTGATGTCCAACCTGGGCTGGGTCTTTACCATCCTGGCGGCCAGCCTGCTGTTTTTCCTGCTGTATCTGGCGTTTTCTAAGTTCGGCAGGATCCCCTTGGGGCTCGATGGCGAGGAGCCGGAGTACTCCACGGTGAGTTGGGCGGCGATGCTCTTCGGCGCCGGCATTGGCATCGGCATCATCTTCTTCGGCCCCTACGAGCCGCTGACCTACTACCTGTCCCCGCGCCCGGGGGCCTATGAGGCGGCGTCGGCAGAAGCACAGTTGGGAGCACTGGCGCAGGCGGCCATGCACTGGGGAATCAACGCCTGGGCTATCTATGCCGTGGTGGGCCTTGCGGTGGCCTACGTGTCCTACCGCCGCGGGCGTGTGCCGCTGATGAGTTCCATCCTGCAGTCCTTCCTGGGGCCGAAGGGCACGCAGTCCACGCCCGCGCGCATCATTGATGGTCTGGCGATTATTGCCACGCTCTTTGGCACGGCGGCCTCCTTGGGCATCGGCGCCCTGCAGATCGGCCGCGGCGTCACCGTGGTCACCGGCTGGTCCGCGGAGGGCAACGCGGTGGCCATCGGCATCATCGTGGTGCTGTCCATCGGCACGATCATCTCTGCGGTATCCGGCGTGGCTAAGGGCATCCGGTGGCTGTCCAATATCAACCTGGGCCTGGCCCTGCTGCTGGCCATCTTCTTCTTCGTGGTGGGCCCCACGGCCTTCCTGGCCAACATGCTGCCCTCGGTGATCGTGGAGTACATCTCGACGTCCCCGGAGATGCTCTCGGCCAACATGGCGGAGAGCGAAGATATGGAGACCTTCTTGTCCTCGTGGACCACGTTCTACTGGGCGTGGTGGGTGTCCTGGGCGCCCTTCGTGG
This sequence comes from Corynebacterium sp., assembly GCF_030532325.1. GTDB lineage: Bacteria > Actinomycetota > Actinomycetes > Mycobacteriales > Mycobacteriaceae > Corynebacterium. The sequence goes on along the minus strand of NZ_JAUNLS010000001.1, from coordinate 226,632 downwards.
GCATCTTCGTGGCCAAGATTTCCCGCGGCCGCACCATCAAGCAGTACGTGCTGGGCGTGCTCTTCATCCCGTCGATCATCATCGTCGCGGCCTTTACCATCCTGGGCGGCACGACGATCTGGCTGCAGCGCAACTCGGCGGATCCCATCGCCCCGGATGGCACGATTGATTCGATTCCGGCGGCTGAGGATATCTTCTTCATCGTGCTGGATCACCTGCCGGGGGCGAATCTGATTGCCCCATTGGTCATCGTGATGCTGGCGGTGTTCTTCATTACCACGGCGGATTCGGCGTCCATCGTGAACTCGCAGCTGTCCCAGCGCGGCAACCCGCAGCCCAACAAGCTGGTCACCATCTTCTGGGTGGTGTGCATGGCCGGGATCGCGGTGGTCATCTTGCTCTCTGGCGGCGACCAGGCGCTGCGCGGTTTGCAGAACTTCATTACGGTGACCGCCTTGCCGTTCGCGGTCATTATTGTGCTTATGGTGGTGGCGTTGATGCGCGAGCTCTCCTCGGATCCGGTGGTGATCCGACATCACTTTGAGGAGCAGGCGCTGGCCAATGCGGTGGTCCACGGTGTGCGCGAGCACGGCGATGACTTTGCCCTGACGGTGGAGGAGACGGCTCATGATTCCGAGTACGCCACCGGCGCCGAGTTTGACTCGACCTCCGAGGAAGTCACGGAGTGGTACGTGCGCACCGATGAGGACGGCGACCCCGTGCCCTATGACTACGAGACGGGCGAGTATATCTCCGAGGAGGAGGCCCGTGACTTGGGGCACGCGGACATCCAGGAGCTGGTGGAGAGCTGGGAGGAAGCCGCGCTTGACAGCGCCCCCGGCACCGAGAAGTCCGGCACCACAGAATCCAGCACCGAGCACTCAGGCACCCAGCAATCAGGCACCGAGGACAGCAAGTAACCTGCCCTCGCCCCATCGGCCGCGGCGGCTACTCGCTAGAGATGAGCTCGTCGCGGCTGATTTTTCCGGCCAGGCTGCGTGCCACGGACAGTGGGATCCACACCATGAGGCCCATGAGCAGCTTGAAGTAGATCTGGGTGACAAAGATGCCGTCCATCATGGGCACAAAGCGCGTGCCCACGGCGATGACGCCGGTGAGCAGGAACATCACCATGAGCACGATGAGCGCGTTGCGCAGGCCGTCCTCGCGGGCCTCGGCGTGCTGCTGCATCTGGTATTCATCGAGATCCTCGGTGCGGATGTCCGCGTAGCCGATGGCCTTGCGCAGCTTCGAGGTAAAGAAGGACGCCAGGATTATGCCCACGGCGGCAAGCATGAACGAGCCAAACACCGAGGTGAACTGCAGGGCGATGGAGAGGATGATGAGCACGATGCCGACGTCGGCTCCGGTGGTGTAGAGATTGCGGGCGCGCACGGCCGAGGTGGTCTTCTCAGAGGTCATGGCTAGTCCTTCCGGTAGATCTCGTGGGACATGGGGGTGAACTCGGTGCGGGAGAAGACGGCCTCCACGGGCAGCTCGAAGTACTCGCAGATGTTGAAGGCGAGGTCCAGGCTGGGGGAGTGGTCACCGCGTTCAAGCGCGCCGATGGTTTGGTGGTTGACGCCGATGGCCTCGGCGAGCTGGGCGCGCGAGATGTCCCGTTCAGCGCGGAGCACGCGCACCCGGTTGTAGAGGGGCTTGCTGGGTTTCTTCTTTGGGGACATGCACCACAGTGTTGTATAAACCCAACGTTCTGTCAATGGTTGCAACAGAACTGTCGTTTACTCATCACAAAATCCCAAGATGTTAGGCTCAAAGACCGTGAATCCTGTATCCCGCAAGCTCGTGACCGCGCGCTACATCCACCACCTGTCCTGGCAAGCCTTCTTTGCCCTCGCGGCGGTGCTCGGTGGCTACTTCTGGCACAGCTGGCTCTACTGGGTGGCCGGGGCCTACGTGCTGCTCATGGCCTACTGCCTGTGGCTCATTCCCGCGCAGGTCAACAACATGGGCTGGCAGGAAACCGCGGACGAGCTGCTCATCACCCGCGGCAAGCTCTGGCACACCTTCACCGTGGTGCCCTATGGCCGCATCCAATTCGTTGACGTCACCGCCGGGCCCATCGAGCGGGCCCTGGGGTTGAAGCGGCTGGAGATCCATACGGCGTCGGCCAGCAGCGATTGCACCATCAAGGGCCTGGAGGCAGGCGATGCCGACGCCCTGCGCGAGCGCCTCGCCATCAAGGCCCGCGAGAGGATGAGCGGGCTGTGAAGCGCCAGCTTATCGATTCCGACGGTTTCCACCGCGTCCACCGCCTCACCCCGCTGCTGCGCTTTTGGTCAATCATCCTGGCGCTGCTGGCGGTTTTCGCGCTCAACCTCAATGCCTCGCTGCTGGGCGACGCCCTACGCTACCTCCGCAGCGGGCGTCTCAGCGAGATCGGCCTGGGCACGCTCATTGCGCTGGGCGGCTTCGTGCTGGTGTGCTTGGTCATTTGGTTTGTCTCCGAGCTGTGGTGGCGCAAGCTGGGCTTCGCGCTGGGCGAGGATGACGTTGCCCTGCGCCACGGCGTGTTCACCACGGCGTTTCGCTCCGCGCGTTATGAGCGCATCCAGGCCGTCGACGTGGTGGAGCCGGTGATCGCTCGCCTCTTTGGGCTGGCCGCGGTGCGCGTGGAGACCGCCGGCGGGCGTTCCTCGGCCATCGAGATCGGCTACCTGCGCAAGGCCGAGGCTGAGGGCCTGCGCGCGGAGCTGCTGCACCGCGTGCATGGCGTGGACGGCGCAGATAGCGCGGACGGCGCTGGAAGCCACGCCGTGAGCACCGCCGTGAGCGACACTGCGAGCCACACCGCTGCGGAGGAACCCGCGCTCATCGAGGAAATCCCCATCCGGCGCACGCTGTGCTCGGAGCTGCTGCGCCTGCCCACGCTCCTCACGCTGCTGGGCATGCTGGTGCTGGTGTGCTTCCCGCTGACCCGCGCGCTGGCGGTGCCGATCATCGTGGGCTGGTTCCCCTCGGTATGGAACCTCATTGACACCTCGTGGCGGTTTTCCGCGCGCCATGAGGAGGGGCGGGACGACGTTAACCTCGGCTCCGACCAAGGTGTAGTGCACATTTCTTACGGCCTGGCTGATCGACGCCGCCAATCCATCCGGCTCTCCCGCATCCATGCGGTGCGCGTGGCCCAGCCCACGCTGTGGCGCTTCTTTGGCTGGTACGAGGTGCAGGTCTCCGTGGCTGGCTACGGTGCGATCGGCGGCGGGAAGCAGTCCGGCTCCACCCGCATCCTGCCGGTGGGCAGCCGCGAGCAAGCCCTCGCGCTCTTCGCGCTGGTCTCCGAGCTTTCCCACGCGCAGATCGAGGCCTACGCCCGCCCCGAGGGCTACACGCAGCCCACCTACACCTCGCCGCGCCGGGCCATGTGGGCCAGCCCCGTGGATTGGTCCCGCCAGGCGGTGACCCTAGTGGAGGGGCCGCGGCCGGTGGCCATTGTCCATTCCGGGCGCTGGTGCCGCCGGGTGGCCGCGGTGTCCACCCCGCACATCCAGGAGCTCACCCTCGTGGTGCGGCCGCTGGGCCACCTGCTTAGGCTTCACGACGTCCGCTTCGACCTCGTCACCGGCCCCGTCCGGATGACCGGCGCCGAGCTGGATCCCGCCGATGCACAGGATCTGCTGCAGCGCCTGCGGCAGCGCAGCCTGCCGCCGCTGGAGGCCCCGGTTAGTGAGAGCGGGGAGCGCGGCGGCGCAGACTGAGCATGACGGGCCCGCGGGAGTGGCCCGCCGAGCCGCAGGCCGAGGCCGCCGCGCAGGAGCCGCAGCCGCCGCTGGGGCACGCGCTCATGGTCTCCACGCTGAGATCCCCCACCGCCTCAAGGTGGGCCAGGATGAGGTCGACGGTGCCCGGCTCCAGCCCCGTTCTGCGCGCGATGCCGGCCCGCGAGCCGGCGCCCTCGGCCATGGCGGCGCGCACGGCGTCGATGGGGCTGAGCCTGTGCGAAGAGTTCCGTGAATCCATGGTGAGGCCCGGCCTTAGAGGAAGAGCTTGAGTACTTGGAAGGCGGCCACGGCCAGCACCCACGCGGTGACCAGCTGTACACCGAAGCCGAAGAGCGTCCAGCGCCAGCCAATCTCGCGCCTTTGGGCGGCGATGGTGGCCACGCACGGCGTGTAGGCCAGCAGGAAGAGCATGTAGGCCCACACCGCGGCCAGCGTGTGGCCGCCGGAGGCCTCGGCGAAGTCCGCGCGGACGTGATCACTCAGCGCGCTGGAGGCCTGCTCCTCCGGGGCGGAGTCAGTGACGTCCTCGACGGCGTAGGTCTGCGACCACGTGGAGATCAGCGCCTCCTTGGCCACGAAGCCGGTGACCAGGGGGCCGGCCAGGGACCAGGAATCAAAGCCCGCTGGGGCGAAGGCCGGAGCGATGCTGCGCGAGACCGCGCCGTAGACGGAGTCCTCCGGGGCGGGTGGCTGGCCATCGGCCAGGCTGGTCGAGCCCGCTGCTGCGCCGAAAGGGATGGCCATGAGAAGCCACACCACAACGACGGTGCTCACGATGATGCCGCCGGCGGTCTGCAGAAAGCCCTTGAGGCGAGTCCACATCACGCTCAGCGCCAGGCGCGGGGTGGGCAGCTGGTAGGTGGGTAGGTCAATGACCAAGGCCTCCTCCGGCACCGCGCGCCACAGGGTCTTGCGCAGCGCCAGGCCCACCAGCACTAAGAGCGCGATGGAGATGATGTACATGGCAAAGACCACGTTGCCGGCGTGCTCGGGGAAGAAGGTGGAGGCCAGCATGACAAAGACCACCAGGCGCGCCGAACAGGAGGTAAACGGGATGAGCAGGGAGGTCATGATGCGGTGGTGCGGGCTGCCCAGCACGCGGGTGGCGGAGATCGCCGGGACGTTGCAGCCAAAGCCCACGACGATCGGGATGAAGGCCTTGCCCGGCAGGCCGATGGCCCGCATGACGCGGTCGGTGACCACCGCCGCGCGCGCCATGTAGCCGGAGTCCTCCAGCACCGCCAGACACAAAAACATCAGCGCCATGAGCGGGGCGAAGGTGAGGACCATGCCGACGCCGCCTATGAGGCCGTCGACAAGCAGGCCCGTGACAAAGCGGTTGCCCAGGCCGATGGCCTCCAGCCCGGAGCGGGCGGCGTCACTGAGCGGGCCGGTGACCAGTGCTTCCAGGCCGTCCTGCAGGGGCGCGGCCACGGTGGTGGTGATCTGGAAGACCAGCCACATCACCGCCAGGAAGAGCAGCGGGCCGGCCACGGGGTGCAGGGCCACGGAGTCGAGGCGGTGGGACAGCGGGGTGACGTGCTCGACCTCGCGCACGGCGGCCTTGGCGGCGGAATCGAGATCCGCAAAGCGTGCGTCGAGCGAGGTGTCCGTGCGCAGCACCACCGGCTCCTCCTGCAGGCAGGCCAGCGTGCGCTCGCGCAGGGCGTCGAGCCCCTGGCGGCGGCGCCCGTCCACGGCAAAGACCGGGATTCCGGTGGCCTCCTCGAGGGCGCGCGGATCCACGCTGTGGCCCTGGGCCTCGGCCACGTCCAGCTTGCTCAGCGCGATAATGAGCCGGTAGGGGTGCTCGGCTAGCTGGAAGGCCACGTTGAGGCCGCGGGCTACGGCGGTGGCATCGACTACGACGATGACGGCGTCGGGGCGCTCTTCGTCGGCGCAGTCAATGAGCATGGAGCGCGTCAGTGCCTCATCGGGGCTGAGCGGATCTAAGGAGTATGTGCCGGGAAAGTCGATGAGGTCGGCGCTGATGGTCTCCGACTCGCAGTGGGTACTGCCGAGCTTCCACGCGCCGCGGCTGACCTCGACGGTGGTGCCCGGCCAGTTGCCCGTCTGGGCCTTGGCGCCGGTCAGGGCGTTAAAAAGGGTGGACTTTCCGGAGTTGGGGGCGCCCACCATGGCGACGATGGGCGAGCCCGCAGGGGCAACCGCCCCGCCGGGATGGCCGTGGCAGCTGGGGGAGGTTGTGGACATCGCGGCCTACACCTCGATGGCGCGCAGGGTGCGCTGATCGATGGCGTAGCGGCACGCGCCCACGGAGACAATGCGCGCGCCGCCGGCCACGCGCTGGCCCATGGTCAAGGTGGCGCCGGGGCGAATGCCCAGCTCGCCTAGGCGCAGCGCCAGGGCGGCATCGCACGTGCAGGAGACGCATTCCTGCCCCAGGGTGACGGTGCAGCCAGGGGGCAGGGTATCGGCCGTGGAACGGGGGCAGCTTAGCGTCATAAGAGAACACCTTTCCAGTCCGCCTCGCTGGGGAGGCAGTGGCGCGGAAGCGGCTTGATTGTAGCCGTCTATAACTGCTTATAGGTTACCCTTACTTAGGGTAGCTTTGTCTAGTTTAGGGTGTTCTTAGAAAGCGTGATACTGCGCACAGCGGCCGGGCCCGCGGCGGCGCTGCCTGGGCCTCATCAAGGCTTAGTCCAGGGCGTGCTTCCACCCCGAGACCTGGCGCAGGCGCTGGCGGTTCTTCAGCCGCGACCGCCCCAGCGTGTGCGACATCCGGTCCAGGATGGTGATGGCCTCCGTGATGTGCGGGCCCTTGTTGAGCATGACGCACTCGGCGCGTAGGGCGTAGCCGGCGTCGGTGATCTCCGCGCGGGAGGGCAGGCCGGTCTTGGCCAGGTTCTCCAGGATCTGGGTGGCCATGATGACTGGGATGTGCGCGGCCTCGGCCACCTTCATGATGCGCCCGGGCACCTGAGCAATCTGCTCAAAACCCAGCTCCACGGCGAGGTCACCGCGCGCGATCATGAGACCCACCGTGCGGCGCTGCATGAGCGCGAGCAGGATGCTGCCCAGGTACTCGTAGGCCGGCACCGTCTCAATCTTGAGCACCACGCCGAGCTCGCGCACGCGGCGGGCGGCCTCCTCGGTGGGTTGCTCCTCGGCGATGCGCTCGAGGCAGGCCAGCACCTGCTCGACGTCGTGGGCGGTGCGGATGAAGGAGATCGCCGCGATCTCGCAGTGGGTGGCCACAAAGCGCAGCGCTTCCAAGTCCTCCTCGGTCAGGCTCGGCAGCGGAATATCGGTATCCGGCAGGTTGATGCCCTTAAAGGCGGCGAGCTTGGTGCCGCCCAGCCCGGCGCGGGTGATCGTCACGACGGCCTCAGTATCACCAGCATCACCGGCTCCCTCGTGCGCGGTGCCCTGCTGGCCGCTGTGGCGCACCTGCTTGACGACGCCCTCAATCGCCCCATCATCAAAAAGCACCCTCTGGCCTTCCTCCAGCGCGGTGACGGCCTCCGGGGCGGTGCAGCCGATGGTGGTTGGGCCCGTGGCGGAGATCAGTGCTGGATCCTGCGTGGTGCTCAGCACCAGCTCATCGCCCTGGTGGAGGTGAATCTTCTGCTCCAGCGGGGGAATCCCGCTGACCGTGGCGGTGCGACCCTCGCAGTGCAGCGTGGTGCCCTCGGCCAGGTAGGCGTTGCGCTCACCGTGTAGCACCGCCCAGCCCGGGCTTACCTCGGCCACCTCCCAGGTGCGCGCCCGCCCGCGGGCTTCCGTGCAGGTCACCGTGGCCCCGGCGCGCAGCGCGGAGAGCCACTGCTCATCGGCCTGGGCGTGCACGGCGGGGCGCTTGGCGGCGGGGGAGAGGGGGACGTCGGGGAGCTCGATAGTGGGGGTGCTGGAAAGCACCAGCACCGCCGGGGCCAGCAGCTCGCCGGCCGGGGACTGCGTGCAGCGTACCCGGATCACGCGCGGGCCCGGGGCGATGGAGCCGGTGCGCACCTTGGGTCCGGCGATGTCGCAGGAGATCTTGATCTCGCGGCCTACCTCCTCGGCCGCGCGATGCACGTTGTCCACCATGTGGGCCCACACGTCGGCGTCATCATGTGCGCAGTTGATGCGGGCCAGCTCCATGCCCGCGGCGGCAAAGGAGAGCACCAGCTCGTAGTCATCGGCGGCCTCGCGCGGCAGGGTTACCATGATGCGGGAGTAGGTGCCCTCGCGCGGCTCGCCCAGCAGCGCGTCGGTGTTGGCCTCGAGCAGGGAATCGGCCGAGGCGTAGGCCGTGGAGATGGCCTCGAGCGGGTAGCGCGGAGGGACGTCGTCGTAGGCGTCGAGCACGTTGTGCGCGGCGTGCAGGCGGTCGAGCACCGCCGGCTCCGGGTGGCTCAGGCTGGTCGCGCCCAGGGCGGAGAGGCCGTCCTGCACCGAGACGACGTCGTGATTGCGCAGCGCCAGGTAGCGCACCAGGTTGACCGCGCCCGCCCGGTGATTGGGGGTGACCTTGGCAATCGCCGCGGAGTGCTCGGCGGTGGCCGATTGCACCTCGGAAATCAAGGCGTTGAGCAGCGGGCGAAGCGGTGCGGTATTCGGGGACATTGCGGTGGGCTCCTTTATAGGCAGGTCTCAAGTGCAGGTGCCGCGGTCGGCTCTTCTTATTGTTTCAGTGTTATTGTGCCGCGCCCCAGCCCGCCGCGCAGCGCGGGAGCTAGACCCCGCCGGCAAAGCCCAGCTGGCGCCAGGCCTCGAAGACGGCGGTGGAGGCCGCGTTGGAGAGGTTCATTGAACGGCGCGCCGGGACCATGGGGATGCGCACCTGCTCGGTGACCCGCGGGTGGTTGAGGTGCTCCGGGGGAAGCCCGGTGGGCTCGGTGCCAAAGAGGAGGACGTCGCCGTCCTGGTACTGAACATCGGTGAACCACTTATCCGTGTGGGTGGTAAACGCGAAGACGCGGGAGCCGGGCAGGGCGTCCATGCAGGCATCGAAGTCCTTGTGGATGCGTAGCTCCGCTAGGTCGTGGTAGTCCAGGCCGGCGCGCTTGAGGTGCTTATCGTCGAAGTTGAATCCCAGCGGCTCGATGAGGTGAAGGGTAGCGCCCGTCACCGCGGCGGTGCGGATGGCGTTGCCGGTGTTGGTGGGGATGACGGGATTGTCAAAGACGATATGCAGAGTGCTCATGGGTTTTCAGTCTAGGGATTGAGTCTAGGATGGTGGGCATGAGTGCAACCAAACTTGATGGCAACCTGTACCGCGACGAGATCTTCGAAGACCTAGCGCAGCGCGTGAACGCCCTAAAGGAGAAGGGGATCACCCCGGGCCTGGCCACCGTCCTGGTGGGCGATGATCCCGGCTCTCACTCCTACGTGAAGATGAAGCACCGTGATTGCGAGAAGCTCGGCATCAACTCCATCCGCAAGGATCTGCCGGGCGATATCACGCAGGAGGAGTTGGAGAAGGTCATCGACGAGCTCAACAACGATGACGCCTGCACCGGCTACATCGTGCAGCTGCCGCTGCCGAAGCACCTCGATGAGAACCGCATCCTCTCCAAGATTGACCCGGAGAAGGACGCCGACGGCCTGCACCCGGTCAACCTGGGCAAGCTGGTGCTCAACGAGGAAGCCCCGCTGCCGTGCACCCCGAACGGCTGCATTCACCTGCTGCGCCGCTTCGGCGTGGAGCTGGACGGCGCCAAGGTGGTGGTCATCGGCCGCGGCGTGACCGTGGGCCGCCCGATCGGCCTGATGCTCACCCGCCGCAGTGAGAATTCCACCGTCACCCTGTGCCACACCGGCACCAAGGATCTGGCCGCCGAGACCCGCAACGCGGACATCATCATCGCCGCCGCCGGCAAGGCGCACATGCTCACTGCGGACATGGTTAAGGAGGGCGCTGCGGTGCTCGACGTCGGAGTCTCCCGCGTGGACGGCAAGCTGGCTGGCGACGTCGCCCCGGACGTTTGGGAGAAGGCCGGCTACGTCTCCCCGAACCCGGGTGGCGTGGGCCCGCTGACGCGCGCTTTCCTGGTCAGCAACATTGTGGAGCGCGCAGAAAAGCTGGCGCAGCAGGCCTAATGGCTCGGCACGCGCGCACGGAGCAAGCGGATGAGGCGGTAGCGCAGGCGCCGCGCTTGTCCTTGCACAATCCTCACGACGTCGGCCTTGCCCCCTCGCCCCTGCCCGCAGCGGTGCAGTGGGCAGGCATCGGGCTTTTCGTGGCCGCGGTGGCGCTATCCGGTGTCTACGCGCTGCTCGATCACTGGCGCCGCGCCACCTTCCTGCTGGGTGGGGCGCTGATGTGGCTATCGGTGGTTCGCCTGACCTGCGACTCACAGAAGGTGGGCATCCTGGCGGTGCGCTCGCGCCGCTTCGACGCCACCTTCACCGGCGCCCTGGGCGCGGCGATGGCCTTTTTGGCGTATTCCATCGACGCGCTGGGCAGCTAGCTGCTTGGCCAGCTGCGTGAGGGGGTCTCGGTTCAGCGCCGCGCACTGAGCCGGAGAAACTGCCGCAGGATGCGGTCCATCTGGCGGGACTCGGTGAGGAAGGCGTCGTGGCCCACCGGCGAGAAAATCTTGGCGATGCCCATCAGGTTGCCCAGGTTGCGCGAGAGGTGTTCCTGCTGGTGGTAGGGGTAGAGGATGTCGGTGTCCACACCGACGACCATCGTGGGCACCGTCGAGTTGCCTAAGGCGCGGTTGAGGCCGCCGCGGCTGCGGCCGATGTCATGCCGGTTGAGAGCCTCGGTGAGCGTGACGTAGGAGCCGGCGTCGAAGCGCTCCACCAGCTTGGTGCCCTGATAATCCAGGTAGGAGTTCACGGCGAAGCGCTGATCCCGGCGGCGGTGGGGCCCGAGCGGGTTTTCCCCCGCCTGTGCCTGGACGCCGAAGCGCTCGTCTATTTCCTGCTCGCCGCGGTAGGTCAGGTGCGCGATGCGGCGCGCGGCCGCCAGGCCTTCGCGGGGAGCCTCGCCGGCGTAGTAGTCGCCGCCCTGCCACAGGGGATCGCGCTCGATGGCGGAAATCTGCGCGGACTGGATGCCGATCTGCCACGCCGAGGCGCGGGCCGAAACCGCGATGACGCAGGCGGAATCCACCATCTCCGGGTGCAGCAGCGTCCACTCCAGGGCGCGCGCACCGCCCATGGACCCGCCGACGACGGCGTGCACGCGCTCGATGCCGAGGCGATCCAGCAGGGCCTGTTCCGCCTCGACGAGATCGCGGATGGACAGCGCCGGGAACCGGCTTCCCCAGGGCGCCCCGTCCGGGTGCGGAGAGCTCGGCCCGGTGGATCCGTTGCACCCGCCCAGGGCGTTGGTGGCGATCACACACCAGCGGTCGGTATCGAGCGCCTTGCCCGGACCGAGCAGATCGCCCCACCAGTCAGCCACGTTGGAATCCCCGGTCAGGGCGTGCTCGACGAGGATGACGTTGCTCGCGCCCGCCTCATCCACGGTGAGGGTGCCCCAGCGCTGGTAGGCCAGGGAGGCGTCGTCAAGCACAGCGCCCGCCTCCGTGCGGAATGTGCCGATGGGAACTACGGTGCGCTCGCCTTCGGGCGCCAGCTGGGGGAGTTGGGTCATCCTCGCTACCTTTACGTGGCCTGGTGTGACTGACGGGGTGGATTAGAGGGCTGCGAAACCTCGCTCGAGGTCAGCGATGATGTCCTTGACATCCTCGATGCCCACCGAGAGGCGGATAGTGGCCTGGGTGATGCCCGCGGCGGCCAGCGAGGCCTCGTCCGACTGCGAGTGGGTGGTGGTGGCCGGGTGCACCACCAGCGAGCGGGTGTCGCCGATGTTGGCCAGGTTGGAGTGCAGCTGCAGGGCGTCGATGAACGCCCACGCGGTCTCGCGCGCGTCCTTGCCCTCCGGCACGGTGATGTCAAAGGAGAGAACCGAGCCGGTGTAGGAGTAGCCCAGCTTCTCCTTGACGGCCTTGTACGGGGAGGACTCCAAGCCGGCGTAGTTGACCTTGGCGGTCTTGGGGTGGGACTCCAGGAACTCGGCGACGGCCTGGGCGTTTTCGTTGTGGCGTTGGATGCGCAGCTCCAGGGTCTCGATGCCGTTGAGGGTCAGCCAGGCGTTGAAGGGGGAGATGGTGGCGCCGGTATCGCGCAGCAGGCCCACGCGGGCCTTGAGCGCGAAGGCCGGGGCGCCGAGGTCGGCGTACTTGAGGCCGTGGTAGGCCTCGTCCGGGGTGACAAAGTAGGGGAAGACGGGCTTGCCGTCGCGCTCGACGGTCCAGTCAAATTTACCGCCGTCGACGATGACACCGCCGAGCGCCGTGCCGTTGCCGGTGTAGAACTTGGTGGTCGAGGCCACCACGATGTCCGCGCCCAGATCCAGCGGGCGGGCAAGTGCCGCGGTGGCGATGGTGTTATCGATAATCAGCGGCACCTGATTGGCGTGCGCGACCTCGGCCACGGCCGGGATGTCGAAGACATCGGCCACCGGGTTGCCAAAGGTCTCACCGTAGAAAGCCTTGGTGTTGGGGCGTACGGCCTCCTGCCAGGAGCTGGGATCGTCCGGGTTATCCACGTAGCTGACCTCGATGCCCAGGCGCTTGAGGGTCACGGTGAACAGGGTGCTGGTGCCGCCGTAGAGGCGCGGGGAGGTCACGATGTGATCGCCTGCGGAGGCGAGGTTGAGGATGGCTGCGGTCTCAGCGGCCTGGCCGGAGGCGAAGGCTACGGCGGCCACGCCGCCCTCCAGGGAGGCGATGCGCTCTTCCAGGGCGTCCTGGGTGGGGTTGGTCAGGCGGGTGTAGACGGGGCCGGAATCGGAGAGGTCGAAGCGCGCGGCGGCGTGGGCGGCGTCGTCGAAGACGTAGGAGGCGGTTTGGTAGATGGGGACGTTGCGGGCGTTGAGGAAGCCGTCCAGGTTCTGGCCGGCGTGGACGGAGCGGGTGGCGAAGGACCACTCATTGACTGCGGAATTGTTGTACTTGGTTGTCATGCTTGGCAAGACTAGACCAAGCGGTTCACGTCACAAGGGGGTTGCCGCGAAGATGCAGGCCACAGGGTGAATAAAAATAGACAGAGCAGTCGGGAATGGGCGGCGATTGTGACGGAATGGTTACCGTTAAGCCCTTGAGCCTGGGGGGGAACTCTTTACGCTGGGTTTATGTATTTTCTTGCACTCTTCGGGCTGGTCCCGCTTGTTCTTGTCTGTGCCGTGGCCTGGGCTGTCGCTCGCCGCACGGGGGCCCGCCCGGCGCCGCTGGCCGGGGTGCTCGGCGGCATCGCCGTGGCCGCCTGGCTGCTCGTGGCCCCAGATGCGTTGGTAGATAGCTGGCTGCTCTTTGCCATCCCGGCGATCTTTGTGGCCCTCGTGGCCTTTCCCTCCTCGGTGGGGGCGGGCCTGGTCAACGCGGCGGTGCTCGCCGCGGTGGTCGTGGTGGGGCTGGGAATCTATTCCCTCTCCGGCAGTGGCGATGGCACCGCTCTCGACGGCACGGGCTACCTGCTGTTCTGGCTGGCCATCTTCCTGCCCGGCGCCGTGGTGGGCGTGGGGCTGGGCGCGCTCTTGCGACGTGGGGCGGACGGCAAGGCTGCAGCGGCTTAGATTCGCCGCTGGGGTACCGCAGCCTAGCCGAAGGTAAAGGAGTAGAGCCTCAGGCCCTCGCTGACCTCCAACTCAATGGTCTCGATGTTCTCCTCGCCCTTGATGAGGTCCACGGTGCCGTCCTCGGTGACGGGGAAGACCCGCGTGGATCCGTCGGCGCGGTGCAGCGTGATGCTGCCCTGGCCGGAGACCACCAGTTGCACCCACGCGGCGTGGTAGTTCAGCCGCAGCCGCGCGCCTTCGCCGGCGGTGATGGGCTGGCCCTCCAGCGTCCACGTCCCGCCCAGCGAGTACTGGCCTAGCTCCGGGGTGCCCAGCTGGAACTCGCGGGTGCCGGGGGAGTAGTTCTCGTTGGCAAAGTAGCGCGCCCGCGCGGTTCCCAGGTAGGTCTCCGGGTTGCGCATCGCGGTGGTGGCGGAATCGGCCTCCTCCAGCGGGGCGGGAAGTGCTACCTGCGGGTCGCGCTCGCGCAACAGCTCGCGCACAAGCTTTTCGGTCTCGGCGTAATCGCCCTCGCCGTGGTGGGACTCGCGCAGCACGCCGGTGCTATCCACCAGGTAGTGCGCCGGCCAGTACTGATTGTTGAAGGCCTGCCAGGTGGCAAAGTCGTTGTCCTGGGCCACTGGGTAGGAAATCCCCTGCTCCTCAACGGCGCGGCGCACGTTGGCGGCCTCGCGCTCGAAGGCGTACTCCGGCGCGTGAACGCCCACCACCTCGAGGCCGTAGTCCTTGTAGTGCTCGTAAAGCTTGACCAGGTGCACGTTGTTGCGCTGGCAATTGATGCAGGCATAGGCCCAGAAATCGATGAGCGTGACCTTGCCGTTCGTACGCGGATCAACGGGGGAGTCCGTGTTGAGCCAGCCGCTGAGCCCCACCAATTCCGGCACCAGATCGCCCGCCTTGCTTGCCGAGGCCTCCCCAATCACCGCTTCCTGGCCCACACTGGGCAGCTTCTGCTGCAGCCAGGCCGGCGCCCCGCCGGCAATCGCCAGGGCCATGGCAATGACCACGACGCCGGCGGTGATGCGGACGCTGCGCTGGTGGCGTCGGAAAGCATCGACGCGCTTGCCCACCTCGTTGCCGCCGAGTGCGAAGGCCAGCAGCGGGATGGCCACGCCCGCGGCGAAGGACACGCTCAACGCGAGGATGCGGGCGTCGATGCTGCCCGTGGCCCCGGCAACTGAAATCGCGGCCAGCACCGGGCCCGCGCAAGGCACAAAGACGATGCCCATGGCCAGGCCCACGGCAAAACCGCCCTTATCGCGGGCCTTATTCTGCAGGGAGCTGGCGTGCGGCAGCTTCTGGAAGGGCCACTCGAGGAGCTCCTGGAAGCGGGGAAAGATCATGCCCAGGCCCACGAGGATGAGCAGCCCGATGCCCACCTTCCACACGATGTCCGTCGGCAAGTGCAGGGCGCTGAGCACCGTGGTGGCAAAGAGCGTGACGAGCGTGAAGCTGGTCACCAGCCCGCCGACCACCTGCCACGGCCGCCACCGCGAGCCGCCGCTAACGGCGAGGACCAGCGGCAGCACCGGCAGAATACATGGCGAGATGCCGGTGATGAGGCCACCGCTGAACCCGATGAGCAGGGTAGATAACATGAGATTCCTTTCTCCATGCCAGTGAAAGCTTGCATCCATCACTTCGGAGCGCACCCGGCAAGTGGATTGCAAGAAATTTTTTCCAATCCACCCCGCGCCCCGGCTCCGAATGGGTGGTGAGAGGGACGGAAAGGCCGGCCCACAACCGCAAGGAGAAAACCGTGAACAAGCTTCTGACCACCACCGCTGCGCTCGCCTTCGCCGCCGCCAGCCTGGCCGCGTGCAACAACGCGCAGGACACCAAGAAGATGGAGCCCAGCTCGGAGATGATAGCGCCCGAGTCCGACGCGATGATGAGCTCGGAGATGATGGCGCCCAGCTCCGAAATGTCCCACTAGCACGGCGTTATGACCGCCCCGCCGCTGGAGGTAAGCTCTCACCCCGTGCCAACGTTCACCGCCGAAGAACACGCGCGACTCAACCACCTGCTGGTCGAGTCCGCCGCGGGCGATAAGCGCGCCTTCAGCCAGCTTTACGACGCCCTCGCGCCCTCCGTCTACAGCGTGTGCCTGCACGTTCTGCGAAACCCCGCGCTGGCGGAGGAGGTGGCCCAGGACGTCTTCGTCGAGGCGTGGACGAGCTCCGCTGCCTTCGATCCCTCGCTGGGTACCGCACGTGCGTGGGTGGGCAGGATGGCGCATGGGAGGGCCGTCGACAAGCTGCGCAGCCACGTGGCCAGCGTGCAGCGCGACGATGCGCACGCCAAGCTCAGTGATGCCGCCGTGAGCATCGAGGAGGAGGCGCTGGGCAACGTGGAATCGCAGCGGCTGCGCGCGGCGGTGGAGAGAATCGGCGAGCCGCATCGCACGGCGGTCATGCTCGCCTTCTTCGATGGATTAAGCCACGCTGAACTGGCAGAATCAACGTCTGTGCCGCTGGGGACCGCGAAGACCCGCGTGCGCGACGGCGTGAAGAAACTGAAAAGGATCCTGGGAAAGGAGGGGCGATGAGCTCAACACACGAGTTCTCCGATGAGACTTTTGATGACTTCCTTGACTCCCTTCCCGAGGTCACCCCGCCGCCCGCGCTGAAGGACAGGGTCTTCGCCCAGCTTGACGGCGCTGGGTCTGACGGCGCTGGG
>NZ_JAUNLS010000001.1:151710-210662 GCF_030532325.1 Corynebacterium sp. | reverse complement strand
CGAGATCATCGAGCTGCCCCGCCGCCGCTGGCGCGCGTTCGTCGCCGTGCCGGTGGCCGCGGCGGTGCTCGTCGCGGGGTTCGCTCTGTGGACCGGCGGCCCCGGAGCCAGCGGCCCGGACAGCGGTGAGCGCGTGGTGGCGGAATCGGCGGGGGAGAAATCCATGCACGCCATCATGGCGGCCGAGGATCTCATGACCGCCAACGCGAACGCCTCCGGGGCCACGCTGGACATCGTGTCCTCCGCGGAGATGGACAAGTCTGGCGCGATGGTAGACGGCCAACCCCGCCTCGACGCAGGCATGGGCGCCCAGGTGTGGGCGGTCTCCGCGGATGGCACGGTGACCTCGGCGGGGGTGATCGGCCAGGATCCGCACGACGGCGTGTGGATGCCCTTCGAGGGCGAGGCCGTCAAGGTCATGGTGACCGAGGAGCCCATGGCCGGCAGCGCGGAGCCGACCGGCCGCACGCTCGCGGAGGTCCGCCTGAGCTAGGCACCTGAATTGGGCGCCTGGGCTAGGCGGCGCGATGGCTTTAGCGCGGGGCATCCGGCGGCAGCAGTCCGGCGTTGTGGAGACCGCGCTTGATCTCATTGAGCCGCTTGGTGAGCATGAACAGCCACGCCATAATGGCGATGAGCGGGAGAAACGAGACCAGTAGAACCGCGATGATAATGAGTGCTTCCGTGATTGCCATGCCTCGAGACTAAATGCCCGCGGCGGGCTGGCCAAGGGGACGAAAGTTCCCGAGCCGCGAAAGCTTGCGGGCCACGAAAGATCCCGGGCCGCGCTACTTCTTGCGCAGCAGGTACCAGCCGCCGAGGATGACGCCGAAGAGGATGAGGGCCGAGGCGATGAAAACCATGGCGACGACGATGGTCGCGTGTGGGTCGTTGAGGAAGATCATCGACGTGATCGCCGCGAGGAAGATCGCCGCGAACAAAGTGATGAGCCAATTGCGCTTGGTGTGTTCTGCGAAAGTCATGGCTTAATTGTTACGGAAAAACCGGGGGTAAACAAGAGTCGGGGGTGAGATTGGCGCGCGCGGGGTGAAAAATGGGCCAAGCGGTGTGGAAACGGCGCCGTGTGGCCCGCGAACTGTCACACCCGGTGGGGGTGAGGCGCAGTGGAGGCTCTATTTAAGACGCCTCGAGCCGTACATAATGAGGTGGTCCCGGTCTCTATATCGTGAAAAGGAATCAACCTATGGCCACCTCTCCTGCGGGAGCGCCGGATCGCTCAAAACCGGTGCTCACACTGAGCAACGTCTGGGTGCAAGGCGTTGCGCTCGTCATGATTTTCGGCTTCCTCGTCATGGGCTTCTTGGCGTATCGCACGTACACGGCGTCGATGCCGCTGCCCGAGAAGATCGTCTCCCAATCCACCGGTGAGACGATTCTGACCAAAGATGAAATCCGCAATGGTCAGGCTCTCTACCAGGCGCGCGGCCTGCAGCAATATGGATCCGTGCTGGGCCACGGCGCGTACCTCGGCCCCGATTACACCGCCGAGTACCTGAGGCTTTCCCTCGACCACGCCCGCGAGCAGAACCAAGAACACGGGCTTCCCGACGTCGTGGATCCCCACGCCACCCCAGAAGAAGCCGTCGTCGAGGAGTTCCGCACCAACCGCTACGACACCGAAAGCGGCGTGCTGGAGTGGACCGATAACCAGATTTCCGCCTTCGAGGCCATCAAGGATCACTACGCCGCGTACTTTGGGGAGGACTCCAACCAGTACGGCTTGCCCTCGAACTTCATCACCGACGAAAAGGAGATCAACAACCTCGTCGGCTTCTTTGGCTGGACTGCCTGGGCCTCGGCGGCCGAGCGCCCTGGGCACGACTACTCCTACACCAACAACTGGCCCGCAGAGCCGCGCGTGGACAACGGCCCCACCGCGGATCTCGTGGTGTGGTCGGTGCTCTCTCTCATCGCACTCATCGGCGGCACCGGCCTGATTTTTGCCATCTATGGGCGCTGGTCCAAGTCCATTGGCTGGCACTCCGAGGAGGCTCCGAACCTTGACTTCACCCAGCCCGGCGAGGTGGGCCTGACCAAGTCCCAGAAGGTCGTCGCGTGGTTCGTCCTCGTCATCGCCTTGCTCTTCCTCATCCAGGCGCTGCTGGGCGCGGCCAGCGAGCACTATCGCACCGAGCTCACCGGCTTCTTTGGCATCCCCTTGCAGGAGATCCTGCCCTACAACGTCTCGCGTACCTGGCACCTCCAGCTCTCCCTGCTGTGGACCGCGGGCGGCCTGCTGGCGGCCGGTATTTTCCTCGCCTCCTTCGTGGGCAAGAAGGAGCCCAAGGGCCAGCACTGGCTCGTGTGGTTCCTCCTCGGCGCCATCGCCTTCGTGGTCTTTGGCTCCATGGCCTTCGAGTGGCTGTCCACCATGGGCTACATCAAGGAAGGCACCCTCTTCTCCCAGCAGTGGGAGTTCCTGGACCTGCCGCGCTTCTTCCAAATTCTGCTCACCGTGGGCATGTTTGTGTGGATCGGCATCATCTTCCGCCAGCTGCGCGGGCGCCTGAAGAACGAGCACAAGTCCAATATGCCGTGGATGTTCTTCTACGCAGGTATCGCCATCCCGGCCTTCTATGCCGTGGGTAACCTCGCGGGCTCCGAGACGCACATTTCGGTGGCCGAGTTCTGGCGCTTCTGGGTGGTGCATCTGTGGGTAGAGGACTTCCTGGAGCTCTTCACCACCGTTATGGTGGCCTACGTCTTTGTGCTGCTGGGCGTTATCCGTGAAAAGATCGCCCTGGGAATCATCTTCCTGGATATCATCCTCTATTCCACAGGCGGTGTCCTCGGCACCATGCACCACCTGTACTTCTCCGGCACGCCGGTGGAGCACATGGCCCTGGGCGCGTTCTTCTCTGCCGCCGAGGTCGTGCCGCTGACCCTGCTCACCGTGGAGGCCTGGACCTTCATGCAGCTGGGCTCGCGCCAGCGCGCCTCGGGCGAGCGCCCCTTCCCGCACCGCTGGGCGGTCATGTTCCTCGTGGCTGTGGGCTTCTGGAACTTCCTGGGTGCGGGCATCTTTGGCTTCCTGGTCAACCTGCCCATCGTCTCCTACTACGAAATCGGCACGGCCCTGACCGCCAACCACGCCCACGGCGCCATGATGGGCGTCTACGGCTTCCTGGCCGTCGGCCTGTCGGTCTTTGCGCTGCGCTACCTCATCCCCCAAGAAAAGTGGTCCGATAAGGCCATGGCCTGGGCCTTCTGGCTGCAAAACATTGGCCTGCTGTGGATGGTGGTCATCTCGCTGCTACCGCTGGGCATCATGCAGCTCTACGAATCCGTGGCCACCGGCTACGTCGAAGCCCGCTCCCTGGGCTACATCACCCAGCCCGGCAACTTCGTCATGGAGTGGCTGCGCATGCCTGGCGACGTCCTCTTCCTCGCCGGCATCATCCCCTTCCTGTGGATGGCCCTGCGCGGAGTGCTCTACAACAAACACATCCCCACCGTCGACGAGCACCCCACCAACCCGTTGTTTAGCATCATCGCCCCCGACGAGGACGACCACGCCGGTGAAATCCCCGTGGGCTCCTCGGTGGGATTGGTCTCGGGTGGAAAGGGGCGCGTCGACAAGCGCATGCACACCTCGGGGCGCCGGTATGGCTACATCGACGAGCGCGGTGCCTTCGTGGAGGAGCAGGATCCCGACGCCGGCCGCGGCGACTCCGCCGGGGAGACCACCCCGCAATTCGAGACGCGAACCAGGTGGGGCGGCACCTATCGCTCCGACAAGAAGGACGACTAATGCCGAGTATGTTGACCATGCTGGCCACCTGCTACGGCCTGTTCCTGCTCGTGGTGGCCTGGGCATTCGACGTCATGGCCAAGCAGACAGCGAACCGCACCATGGCTAACCAGTCAGGTACCTTCCGCTACCTCGAAGAGCACGACGCCTGGCAATGCCCGGAAGACCAGTGGCTGTGGCCGTCGAGTTTTGATCCGGAAAACCGCGTCATGCGCTACCGGGCCAATCCCACGGTGTGCAACACCTGCCCGGTGAAGCAGCAGTGCACGGTCTCCCACCATGGCCGCGAGGTCACCCGCCAGCTGGATCCGTGGCCCCACTCGGACTCGGGGCGCTTCCACCGTGGCATCGCCCTGGCGGTGGCCGCGATGGGCTATCTGCTGCCGCTGGCCTCGCTGATACACAACCACTCGCTTGCCGACGCCCTCCTCACCGCCGCCACCATCTTGCTCATCACCGGCTGTGGGGTCTACCCGCTGGCGCGGCATCTGTGGAATACGCCCTCGAACGCGCCGAAGATCGTGGTTCCCGAGATGACAAACCGAGAGGCTGAGTTGGCGGCGCAGGTGGACCGCTACGGCTCGAAGTATGGAAAGTCAACGCGCTACCGTTCGGTGCGCCAGTCGATGGAAGGAAAGTAAGTGTCCGCACCTGTGTTTTGGCCAATCGTCATTGGCATCATCATTGCGCTCATCGGCGTCTTTTTGTCCTACTCGCTCAAGGTGATTAAGCAGTACGAGCGCGGCGTGACCTTCCGCTTTGGTCACCTGCGCCCGCTGCTGCAACCGGGGCTGCACTTCCTGTGGCCGGGCGTGGACAAGTTGCAGAAGGTGGACTTGCGCGTGGTGACGCTGACGATTCCGCCGCAGGAGATCATCACCAAGGACAACGTGTCCGTGCGCGTTAACGCGGTGGTGATGTTCGAGGTCATCGACTCGGAGAAAGCCGTGGTCCAGGTGGAAAACTACGCGGTGGCCACCTCCCAGATTGCGCAGACCACACTGCGCTCGCTGCTGGGCCGGGCGAGCCTGGATGACCTGCTCGCGCACCGCGAGGAGCTCAACGAGGATTTGGCCAAGATCATCAACGGGCAGACGGAGCGCTGGGGAGTCATCACCCGGATCGTGGAGATTAAGGACGTGGAGATCCCGGAGATGATGCAGCGCGCCCTCGCCCGCGAGGCGGAAGCCGAGCGTGAGCGCCGCGCCAAGGTGATCTCGGCGCACGGCGAGCTGCAGTCCTCCCACGAGCTGCGCGAGGCGGCCGAGGAGCTGGCCAAGGCTCCGGCGGCGCTGCAGCTGCGCTACATGCAGACTGTCTTGGAGCTGGGCGCGGACCAGAATTCCACGATTGTCTTCCCGCTGCCCATGGACATCATGGGTGGGTTCATGGAGAACCTCGGGTCCTTCTCCAAGGGCTTCCAGGATTTCAATCAGAACTTCTCCAAACTCGTCGGCGGGCAGACCAGCCAGGAGGACTCAGCCTCCCACTAGGTGGGCGATGATGCCGAGGCTGGTGGCCAGGTCCACGTCGCTGAGGTGGCCAAAGCCCAGCACCACGCCGTCCTCGGCGTCCACGCCGCCCCAGTAATCGCGCAGTGGGGTCAGCCGCACGCCGTGGGCGGCGGCGCGCTCCACGAGGGAGGTATCGCACAAGAGCACCGCGTGCAGCCCGCCGTTGATGGGCAGCAGGCGCGCGCCCTCCAGCTCACCGAGCGTGTGCGCCACCAGGTTGCGCCGGCGCTTGTAGGTCCGCCGCATCTTGGCCGTGTGCCGCCGCAGGGCGCCGCTGGCCAGGTAGTTTGCAATCGCGGTCTGCGGGATGGCGCCCACCGGCTGGCCAAAGACCTCCCGCACGGCGTCCACCGCCGCGTGCAGGCGCGCGGGAAGCACCACAAAGCCGCAGGCGATGTCGGGGGAGATCACCGTCGAGAACGTGCCCAGCAGCACCGTGTGCTCCGGCGCGAGCGAACTCAACGCCGGCAGCGGCTGGCCCACGTAGCGCAGCTCGGAATCGAAGTCATCCTCGATGAGCAGCGCGTCATTGCTGCGCGCCCACTCCACTAGCTCGGCCCGGCGCTCTGCGGGCAGCGAGGCCCCGTAGGGGTACTGGTGGCTCGGGGTCACGATGAGCACGTCCAGCGGTACGCGGGGGACGGTGACGCCGTGGGCGTCGGTGGGGACGTCGACAAGCGTGTGCCCCAAGGTCTCCGGCACGCGCCGCAAGCTGGGGTAGCCCGGCGATTCCACGCCCACCCGCAGACTCCCGCCGCCGGAGAGCGCGCGCAGCAGCACGCTTAAGCCATCGCGCGCGCCAGCGGTGACGCGGATGTGTGAGGCCGCCACCCGCAGCCCCCGCATGTGCCGCAGGTGGTGGGTGATCTCCGCCGGCAGGTCCCCGTCTGGCGCCGAGACTGCCGCGCGCCACGCCGCCCGCCATTCGGGGGTGATGATCCCCCCGGTATCGGGCAGTCCGGGGGTGAGTTCGAGCAGCTGCGGCTGGGGCGGGGCGGGGGCCTCGACAGGCGGGGCGGGTGCGAAGCTGTGGGGCAGCCGGGGGTTGACCACGGTGCCGGAGCCGACCTGCGAAACCAGGTAGCCCTCGCCGTCCAGCTGCTCGTAGGCGGTGACCACGCTGCCGCGGGAAACGCCCAGTTCAGAGGCTAGGCTGCGGGTCGAGGGCAGCGGCTCGCCGGGCAGGAGGAAGCCGGTGTGGATCTGCTGCCGGATGGCCTCGGCAATCTGCACCGGCAGGGCCCGGGTATCGGCGGGCTCGAGGAGAATGTTCATCACCCCAGTCTAAGTGGTCCAATCCAACACGCGGGAAATGGCTCTTGTCTTAGTCCAATTCTTGGGGTCAAGATGTGATGCATGACTGAGAACACGAACAACCAGGGGCGCGCCACAACGCGCGTCAAGCGAGGACTCGCAGACATGCTCAAGGGCGGCGTCATCATGGACGTCGTCACCCCGGAACAGGCACGCATCGCCGAGGACGCCGGCGCTGCCGCCGTCATGGCGCTCGAGCGCGTGCCGGCTGACATCCGCGCCCAGGGCGGGGTGGCCCGCATGTCGGACCCGGACCTCATCGAGGGCATTGTCAACGCCGTCTCCATCCCCGTCATGGCCAAGTCCCGCATCGGCCACTTCGTCGAGGCACAGATCCTGGCGGAGCTGGGCGTGGACTTCATCGACGAGTCCGAGGTGCTGAGCCCCGCGGACTACGTCAACCACATCAACAAGTGGGACTTCGAGGTGCCGTTCGTCTGCGGCGCTACCAACCTGGGCGAGGCCCTGCGCCGCATCACCGAGGGTGCGGCGATGATCCGTTCCAAGGGCGAGGCCGGCACGGGCGACGTCTCCGAGGCCGTCAAGCACCTGCGCACCATCCGCGGGGAGATTGCCCGCCTGCGCAACCTGGACCGCGACGAGCTCTACGTGGCTGCCAAGGAGCTGCAGGCTCCCTACGACCTCGTGGCGGAGGTGGCTGAGACCGGCAAGCTGCCGGTGGTGCTCTTTGTGGCCGGTGGCGTGGCCACGCCTGCCGACGCCGCCCTCGTCCGCCAGATGGGCGCCGAAGGCGTGTTCGTGGGCTCGGGCATTTTCAAGTCCGGCGAGCCGGCCAAGCGCGCGGCGGCGATTGTCAAGGCCGCCACCCTCTATGACCAGCCCGCGGAGCTGGCCCGCATCAGCCGTGGCCTGGGTGAAGCCATGGTGGGCATCAACGTCTCCGACGTCCCCGCCCCGCACCGCCTGGCAGAACGTGGCTGGTAATCCGGTGCCACGTATCGGAGTGCTCTCGCTGCAGGGCGGCGTCGAGGAGCACCTGGCGATTCTCGAGTCGCTCGGTGCTGAGGTGCGCCGCGTGCGCCTGCCGCGGGATCTCGAGGGCCTCGACGGG
Organism: Corynebacterium sp.; assembly: GCF_030532325.1. Classification (GTDB taxonomy): domain Bacteria; phylum Actinomycetota; class Actinomycetes; order Mycobacteriales; family Mycobacteriaceae; genus Corynebacterium. The sequence goes on along the minus strand of NZ_JAUNLS010000001.1, from coordinate 202,990 downwards.
ATTGTGTTGCCGGGTGGGGAGTCGACGACCATCGACAAGCTGGCCCGCGCCTTCGAGCTGGCGCAGCCGCTGCGTGCCGCCATCGAGGAGGGCCTGCCTACCCTCGCCACTTGCGCGGGGCTCATCTATGCCGCGCGCGAGCTGGACAATCCCGCGCCGGGGCAGCACACGCTGGGCGTGCTCGACGTCACCGTGCGTCGCAACGCCTTTGGCAACCAGCGCTTCTCGGAGGAGCGCACCGTCCCGGTGCATTGGGGCGCAACGCAGGGTGGCGCGGCCGAGGAGATCGCGGTGGAGGCCTCCTTTATTCGCGCGCCCATCGTTACCCGGGTGGGCGAGGGCGTGGAGGTCATCGCCACGGTACCGGCCGATAATGCCGAGGTCGGCGCAGGGTCCGACGGCACAGAGCTCATTGTGGGCGTGCGCCAGGGAGGGGTCACGGCGCTGAGCTTCCACCCGGAAGAAAACGGTGACGCCCGCGTGCACGCCGCCTGGCTGGAGCACCGCTAAAACTGGAGCACCGCTGACGCTACTTCCTGCCGCGCAACGCCGAGTAGCGCCGCGCACTGGGGTGTGCGGGCGCTGGGCGGAATCCCTAGTTGAAGGGGCTGGTGAACACCGGGCTCGCCGGGTAGGGCGGCTGCCAGGCCGCCCTTCCTCCCACGCGAATCATCCGGCCCCGGCGGGGCGGGTTCGTGGTGGAATCATCGTTGACGCCGTTGTGATAGGGGCACAAGGGCACCAGGTTGGCGATGTTGGTGGGCCCGCCGCGGGCCCAGGGGATGATGTGGTGTATCTGGCACTTCTCCAGTGGCACCGTGCAGTCCTTCCACGCGCAGCAGGTGAACTCCGCCGCGAGCATGATGCGCTGCTTCGGCGAGGCCACGCGCCTGGTGCGGTAGAAGTCGAGCGAGCCGTGCTCGCGGCTGACAATCGCCACGAATCCCAGCTCCAGGCTCGTGCGCTCGACAAGCTGCGCGCCGGTCATGGTGGCGCCGTTGGTACAGCGCACGATGATGTCCTCGTCGGGGCCAACACCGTCAGCGCCTTCTGCGCGCTCGACCAGCGAGGCATAATCCTCCAGCGTGAGCACGGCCATCGTGGTTATCTGCGGGGTGGTGACCTCGCCGCCGAGTGCTTCGAAAAAGCTCTCGCCCGGGCGGGCGGGATCGATGCGGCGGAACACCGAGCCCAACCTCAAGGAATCCGCGGTGACCTGAATCGTGGCCAGTCCATTGCCGTGCTCGGTGAGCGTGGCCCGCTCGACGTACTCGCGCGGCTTCTTCTTCTCCCGCAGGCGCTTGCGGGCCACCTTCTCCACCAACTCGGCGCTGGTCCCGCACAGCTCCACGCGCAGATCCCAGGCCTCGCGCTGGTGGCGCACCTTGGCCGCGAAGGTCTCGATGAGCTGCAGCGTGGTCAGCCCGTGGCCCCGCTCCCGCGCGGCCGCCACCGCCGCGCGCTGCTTGCCGCTAAACGCCGTGTCTCCGAAGTAGACGTGGTTGAGGGTGAGGAGGGTGGTGGCGTCGTCACGCGGAGCACCCAGGGCCACGAGCTCGTCCTCGCTCATGCCTGAGCACTCGGCCAGGCGGTCCATGACCTGGCCGAGCAGCGCGCACAACGTCTCTAATCTCATAGCCCTGACACTAAAGGCACCCGCGCACGCGCCACCAGATCTATTTCCGGCGCCCGGCGAAAACTGTGGATAACCCCGCGCCGCCGCACAAGTTATCCACAAAGCGCAGGGCGCTAGGCGCCGGTGAGGCCGCGGCGCTTGAGCAGCGGCGTGACATCCTTGTCGCGGCCGCGCAGCTCGCGGTAGGCCTCGGTGAAATCGCGCGAGGCGCCCTTGGACAGCACGATGTCGCGGAAGCGCTGGCCGGCGGCGCGGGCCGCCTCAGCAGCCGAGGTGGAATCGGCCTCCGCGGCCGCACTGCCCGCCGCGCCCTGTTCCTCAAACCAGGAGAAACCATCGGCGTCGAGAGCCTCCGCCCACAGGTAGGAGTAGTAGCCCGCAGAGTAGCCACCGGCAAAGATGTGGTTGAAATACGTGGAGCGGTAGCGCGGCGCAATGTAGGGGTTATCCAGCCCAGCCTCCCGCAGGGCGGCGGCCTCAAACTCTGCGACGGCCTCCGGAGTGGCTTCCAGCTCGGCGGCCTGCGCAGCACTCAGCGAGTGCCAGGCCAGGTCGATGATCGAGGCCGCCAGGTACTCCGCAGTGGAAAACCCCTGGCCAAACTCGGCGGCCTCCGCCACGGCCTCCAGCAGCGCGTCGGGGATGACCTCTCCGGTATCCACGTGGCGGGCGTAGCGCTTGACCAGCGTCGGATCCAGTGCCCAGTTCTCGTTGATCTGCGAGGGGAACTCCACCCAGTCGCGCGGGACGTTGGTGCCGGCGAAGGTGGGGTAGCGGACATCGGAAAGCAGGCCATGCAGCGCGTGGCCGAACTCGTGGAAGACCGTGCGCAGCTCGTCCAGGCTCAGCAGCGGCTGGGAACCGTCGGCGGGCTTGGTAATACCCATGACGTTGACGATGACCGGCTTGCGCTCCAACAGCCCTGACTGGCCCACGAACTCGCTCATCCAGGCACCGCCGCGCTTGGTGGGGCGGCCGAAGTAATCGGTGACAAACAGTCCGATGCCGGCGGGCTCGGCTCCCTCAGCGGCGGGCGCGTCGAAGACCTCCCACACGCGCACGCCCTCGGCGTAGCCCTGCAGATCCTCGCGCGGGACCACCGTGATGCCGTAGAGGCGCTCGGCGGCGGCGAACACGCCCTCGGTGAGCACGGTCTCCAGCGGGAAGTACTTGCGCAGCTCTTCTTCATCCAGCGAGAAGTCGCGGGCACGGACCTTGGACTCCCAGTAGGGCCAGTCGGCGGCGTGGAAGTCCTCGCCGCGCAGCTCGGATTCCTCGGCCAGAAGTTTCTGCTCGCCGGCGGCGTTGGCGGCGGCCGCGGGGGCGAGCTCGAAGAGCATGTCGCGGGCGGCCTGGGCGCTGCCGGCGGTTTCCTCGGCGATGACGTAGTCCGCGTGGGTGGCATACCCCAGCAGTTCGGCGCGCTCGGCGCGCAACTTCACGGCCTCGATCAGCCCCGGGATGTTGTTTTCGCTTCCGCGGCTTAGCGACGCCTCATACAACCGACGCCGCGAGTTCCCACTACTCAACCGCGCCTGTTCCGACTGCACCGAGGGCAGCTCCAGCGGGATGACGTAGCCCTCCCGGCCGAGGGCCTGGGCGTCTGCAGCGGCGGAGGCGATGCGCTCGGCGGGTAGGCCGGCGAGTTCTTCCTCGCTGAAGCTCACCGCGCGTTCGCGGGTGGAGGCCATGAGGTTGCGGCCAAACTCCTCGCTGAGTGCGGAGAGGCGTTGGTTGATCTCGGACAGTCGCGCTTTGCCTGGTGAGTCGAGGTCCGCGCCCTTGCGGGCGAAGGTGCGCAGGAGGTGGGCGTGGAGGCGTTGGGATTCGGCGTCGGCAGGCGGCTGGGCCTCCTTGAGGCGCGCGTAGAGGACGGCGTCCTGGTACATGGCGTCGTAGTGCGCGGACAGGCGCGGCCAGAGCTCGGCGCCGATCTCTTCCATCTCATCGGTGACGTCGGTGCCGGAGAGGTTGGAGAACACGGAGACGACGCGCTCGAGGTCCTGGCCGGAACGCTCGAGGGCCTCGACGGTGTTTTCCCAGGTGGGGGCGTCTGTGTTCTCGGTGATGGCGGCGATCTCCGCGCGGTGACGGGCGAGTGCCTCCTCGAAGGCCGGCAGGTAGTGCTCGACCTTGATCTCCGCGAAGGGCGGCAGCTGGTAGGGCAGTGGCGAGGGGTGCAAAAGGGGATTCGTCTCAAGTGAACTCATAAGTGACGACTGTACCCATTAGCGGCCCTCTATGTGACCGTTTTCACTTAACGGGATTGGTGGGGCTGCGCGAGAACCAGGTTTCTTGCACAATGAAGGCTATGAAACCACAATCGCTTGCACTTGGTCTGGGGCTGTCCAGCGCGGCCATCGTGGTGGTTGGCCTTCCCTCCGCGGATTATGTCTGGATGCTACGCATTAGCCTATTGACTTCGATCCTGTGGATCTCCGCTTTCTTTATCACCCGCAAAGAACACTAAGCCCCGGGCAGTCCGCGAGGGACCGTCCGGGGCATCAGCGCTGTGAAGAATTACTTCTTCAAGCCGTCGATGATCTCGTTGAAGGCAGCGACCGGGCGCATGACGGCGGAGAGCTTCTCCTCGTCCGGCGCGTAGTAGCCGCCCAGGTCAACCGGGGAGCCCTGGACGTCGAGCAGAGCCTGCTCGATCTCAGCGGCCTTGGCCTCGAGGGCCTCGGCGACCGGCTTGAAGGCGGCGGCGAGGTCGGCGTCCTCGGTCTGCGCAGCCAGCTCCTTGGCCCAGTTGAGGGTCAGGAAGAAGTGGGAGCCGCGGTTATCGTTCTCGCCCACCTTGCGGGAGGGGGACTTGCCCTCGTCGAGCAGGGTCTCGGTGGCCTTATCCAGGGCGTCGGCAAGCACGCCGGCCTTGGAGTTGCCGTGGGCGTTGAGCTCGTGGCGGAAGGACTCAGCCAGAGCCAGGAACTCACCCAGGGAATCCCAGCGCAGGTGGTTCTCCTCCTGCACCTGCTGGACGTGCTTCGGGGCGGAGCCGCCGGCACCGGTCTCGAAGAGGCCGCCGCCCGCCATGAGCGGAACGACAGACAGCATCTTGGCGGAGGTACCCAGCTCGAGGATGGGGAAGAGGTCGGTGTTGTAGTCACGCAGCACGTTGCCGGTCACGGAGATGGTGTCCTCGCCGCGGCGGATGCGCTCGACGGAAATCTTGGTGGCCTCCACCGGGGAGGCGATGGAGATGTCCAGGCCCTCGGTGTCATGATCCTTGAGGTACTTCTCCACCAGGGAGATGAGGTTGGCGTCGTGGCCGCGCTCCGGATCCAGCCAGAAGATGGCCTTCATGCCGGAGAGACGAGCGCGGTTGACAGCCAGCTTGACCCAGTCCTGGATCGGGGCGTCCTTGGTCTGGCAGGCGCGCCAGATATCGCCGGCCTCGACGTCGTGGGAGATAAGGATCTCGCCGGCGGAGTTGACCACCTGCACGGTGCCGTCGGCCGGGATCTTGAAGGTCTTGTTGTGGGAGCCGTACTCCTCAGCCTTCTGCGCCATGAGGCCGACGTTCGGCACAGTACCCATGGAGGAGGGATCGAAGGCGCCGTTGGCCTTGCAGTCCTCGATGACGGCCTGGTAGACGCCGGCGTAGGAGGAATCCGGGATGACAGCCAGGGTGTCCTGCTCCTCGTCGTTCTTGTTCCACATGTGGCCGGAGGTGCGGATCATGGCCGGCATGGAGGCGTCGATGATGACGTCGGAAGGAACGTGCAGGTTGGAGATGCCCTTCGCGGAGTTCACCATGGCCAGGTCCGGACCGTTCTCCAGAGCGGCGTCGAAGGCAGCCTTGATCTCCTCACCGTTGTCCAGGGACTTCAGGCCCTCGTAGATGGCGCCGAGGCCGTTCTCGCCGTTGAGACCGGCGGCCTCGAGCTCCTCGCCGTACTTCTCAAAGACGTCAGCGAAGAAGGCGCGCACCACGTGGCCGAAGATGATGGGATCGGAGACCTTCATCATGGTGGCCTTGAGGTGAGCGGAGAAGAGCACGCCCTCCTCCTTGGCGCGGGCGACCTGTGCCTTGAGGAACTCGTCAAGAGCCTTGGCGGACATGAAGGTGCCGTCCACGACCTCACCCTTGAGCACCGGCAGCTTCTCCAGCAAGACCTGCTCGGAGTCGCCGGAGACCAGCTTGATCTGCAGGGTGTCTTCCTCCGGCATGATGACGGACTTCTCGTTGTGGCGGAAGTCATTGGCGTCCATGGTGGCCACGTTGGTCTTGGAATCAGCGGACCACGCGCCCATCTTGTGCGGGTACTTCTTGGCAAAGTTCTTCACGGCGATCGGCGCGCGGCGGTCGGAGTTGCCCTCACGCAGCACCGGGTTGACAGCGGAGCCGGTGACCACGGCGTACTTCTCGGGGGCGTCCTCGTAGTCCGGGATGTCGAAGCCGTCAGCCTGCAGCTCGGCGATGGCCTTCTTCAGCTGCACCAGGGAGGCGGAGATGTTCGGCAGCTTGATGATGTTTGCTTCCGGGGTCTTGGCCAGCTTGCCCAGCTCGGTGAGGGCATCCTCGACCTTCTTGTCACCCAGGCGCTCCGGGAACTGCGCCAGGATGCGGCCGGCTAGGGAGATGTCGCGGGTCTCGACCTCGATGTCGGCGGTGGAGGCGAAAGCCTCAACAACCGGCTTGAAAGAGTAGGTAGCCAGAAGCGGGGCTTCGTCCGTACGGGTCCAGATAATCTTAGCCATGTTTCTCCTAATGAATTGAAAACGTCTCGACCAAACAGGATACCTGTCTTGCTGCGGCAGCGTGGCCGATTACCCCTCTGCGGCGCCGCGCTTCCAATAACCCATGAAGGACACGTTCCCGCGCTCCACCCCGGCTCCCTGCACGAGCATGCGGCGCATGCGCTTGACGACGCCACTTTCTCCCGCAATCCACCAATACGTTCCGCCGCTGCGGGTTGGGTTGGGGTCTGTTGCCTCGCCGCTGGAGGAATAGGAGGGCGTTTCCCACAGCAGCGGGGAAGCGGTGGGGCGGCGCTCAGAGCAGGCGGTGGGCGTGATGCCGAGGTGGGAGGAGAGGGCGTCGATAAGCAGGGCTCCGTGCTCGCGCTGCGCGCGGGGGAGAAACTCAATGCTCAGTCCCTCTCGGGCGGGCAGGGCTTGGGCATCCGCAGCGTGGGGGACTTCGACGGTGATGGAGCCGGTGAGCCCAGCGGGCCACTCCTCGGCGATGCGCGCGAGCGCCGGCAGCGCGGTCTCGTCACCATACAGATGGGCTCGAGTGGCGCCTGCCGGGTGAAACTCGATGCCGGGACCGGATGCGTCCTGAGCGTGCGGGGCAATGACGTAAATGCGGGCGCCAGGCTGCGTGGAGGTAGCCCAGGTGGAGGCGGGTCCCTCGCTTCCGGGCTCGGAGTGGAGGACGAAGTCCACGGTGAGGATGCCCTGAGTGCGGTCGAGATCGCGCACGGAGTAGGTGCGCATGTGCCCGCGGGTAGCCGGATCGAGACCTTGCCAGGCGGCGTACCAGTCACCACGGTCTGGGAACTGGGGCAGGCCATCCGGGCCCGGAAGGATGAGTTTGATGCGCAGGTCTCGGATGTAGCCGGCGGGGCCCATGGCATCGAGGCCAGTGAGGCGGACGCGCTGCAGGGAGGGGCTGATGCGCGTGGAGTCGAGGACCGTGGCGAGGTGGGGCTGGTAGGGCATGGTTCCTTTCGAAGTGCGTGGGCCTAGCGCGTGCTGCGGGGCATGACGGCGGGCAAACCGGAGACGGGATCGTCGATGATGACGGACTCGATGCCGAAGACATCGCGGACGGTGTCCTCAGTGATTACCTCGCGGGGGCTGCCCTGGGCGCGGACCGCGCCGCCGCGCAGGGCGATGAGCTCGTGCGAGTAGCGAGCGGCCATGTTGAGATCGTGGATGACCATGACGATGGTGGTACCGCGCTTCTCATTGAGTTCGCACACGAGGTCGAGAATGTCGAGCTGGTGTTTGATGTCCAGGTAGGTGGTGGGTTCGTCGAGGAGCAGGATGTCGGTGCGCTGGGCCAAGGCCATGGCGATCCAGACGCGCTGGCGCTGGCCGCCGGATAGCTCGTCGATGGGGCGCTCAGCCAGCTCGGTCACGCCGGTGGCATCCATGGACTCGGCGACGACGTCGTAATCCTCCTGGCTCCAGCGCCCCAACAGCCCCTGGTGTGGGGTGCGTCCGCGGCCCACGAGATCGCCCACGGTAATGCCTTCGGGAGCGCTCGGGGTTTGGGGGAGAAGCCCCAAGGACCGAGCGAGGAGCTTGGTGGGCATCTGTGCGATGTCGGCGCCGTCGAGCACGATGCTTCCCGAGGCCGGTCTGAGCAGGCGCGCGAGCGAGCGCAGGAGGGTGGATTTGCCGCAGCCATTGGGGCCGACAATCGAGGTGATCGCGCCGGGGCGGATGTCCACGCTGAGGTCGGCGATAATGGGGGCGCCACCGTAATCGAGGGAGACGCCGTGGGCAGAGAGCTGGTGAGTCATGGTGATGCTTAGCGGTTGATGCGGGTGAGCAGGTTGATGAGGAAGGGCGCGCCGAGTGCGCCGGTGACCACGCCGACGGGATATTGATGCCCCAACAGATACTGACCGGCGAAGTCCGCGCCCAGCACGAGCGCTGCGCCCACGGCTGCGGAGGGCAGAATCAACGCCGAACCCAGGGGGAAAAGCCGCGCGGCGATGGGCCCGGACATGAACGCTAGGAATGCGATGGGCCCGGTGACCGACGTGGCCACCGAGATGAGCCCGACAGCACAGAGGATAAGGCCTACGCGCACTAAGGGCAGGCGAACGCCCAAGCTTACGGGCAGCTCGTCGCCCAACTGGAGTAATGAGAGCCGAGCACTCAGCAGGGCAGCTACCGGGGCGAGCAGTACCACGGCTCCTAGCAGCGGCGCGCCGCGTTGCCAGGTCAGGGAGTTGAGCGAGCCGGTAATCCAGCGGGTCGCGGTGGGCAGGTCCCAGGAAGGAGCCGCCGTGAGCATGAGGTTGATCCAGGCCTGCAAGAGCGCGGAGAACCCGATGCCGATGAGGATCAGCCGGGTGCCGGAGAATCCTGACTTCAGCGACAGCACGTAGACCAGCGCGCTGAGCCCGAGGCCCGCTGCGAGCGCCGCGGCGGAGACCGCTGACTGGGAGGCATGAAATCCGATGATGGCGGTGACACCGGAGGCCGCAGAGGCCGAGGAGATGCCAATGATTTCCGGCGAGGCCAGCTGGTTGCGCAGCAAGCGCTGGAAGATCACGCCGGAGACGCCAAAGGCCACGCCCGCGGCCGCCCCGATGGTGGCGCGGGGAAGACGCAGTTCGCCCAAGGTGAAGGAAGCACCGGGTACCGTCTCACCACGCAGGACGGCGAAGGCCTGGGCAAAGCTATAGGTCTTCTCTCCCACGAGGACGTTGAGCCACCACAGGGCGATGACCGCGAGGAGTAGCGCGCCGAGGCGTAGCGCGTAGGCGCGCTGTTGGCGGCGGTGGGCGTGGCGTAGCAGTGTGCTTGTGCTGGGGCTGCTCATAGCTCACGCACCCTGGTTCGGCGGACAATCCAGATGAAGAGGGGAGCGCCCAGTAGTGGTGTGAGCACGCCCACGGCGATCTCGGAGGGGCGGGCGATGACCCTCCCGAGCGTATCGGCCACCACGAGTAATAGCCCGCCGCCCACTGCAGAGGCGGGCAGGAGGAGACGGTGGTCGGTGCCCATGAGCAGGCGCAGGATGTGCGGAACGATGAGTCCGACAAAGGCGATAGGGCCCGCGAGGGCGGTGGCCACACCGCACAACAGCAGCGCGCCGACGCCGGCCAGGATCCGTGAGCGGGTGATGTGAATGCCGAGGCTGGCGGCGAGGTCGTCGCCCAGCGCGAGGGCGTTGAGCGCGGTAGCGCTGGCCAACACGATGATGAGGCCGAACACGAGGAAGGGAGTGGCCATCCCGAGGTGCTCCCATTGCGCGCCGCCGACGGAGCCGACCTGCCAGAAGCGAAACTTGTCCATGACGTCGGTGCGCGGCAGCAGGATCGCACTGACCAGGCTGGAGCAGGCTGCAGCGGTGGCTGCCCCGGAGAGCGCCAGCTTGAGGGGCGTGGCGCCACCGCGGCCCAGCGAGCCCACGGTGTAGACAAAAATAGCGGCGGCGAAGGAACCGCAGATGGCCGCGAGCATGGTCGGTACCGGCCGGTTGAGCCCAAAGAATGCGATGCCCGTGACCACCGCGAGAGAGGCCCCGGACAGGATGCCGAAGATGCCGGGATCAGCCAGCGGGTTGCGGGTCAGCGCCTGCAGCGTGGTTCCGGCCAGCGCCAGCGCGGCGCCGACGCACAAGGCCAGTACCGTGCGCGGGATGCGCACATAAGCCGCGGCCTGCTCGGCGGTGCTGGTGGCGCCGGTGAGGGCTGAGAGGGCGTCGGCAGGCGCGATGCTGCGCACGCCAAACATGATGGAAGCAACGACGGCCAGCGCCGTGGCCACCAGAAGCCCCACCACGATGGCGGAGTTGCGAACGTTCATTGGCGCCCTCGATTAAGACATTGCGGTGGCGTTGAGCTCACCGAAGTACTTGTCGACGCCCCACGGGATAGAAAGCGGTGACTGGTTGGCGGAGGCACCCAGCGGGCCGTTGTCGAGGAAGGCCACCTTGCCTTGAGCGATCGCGGGGATCTTGGACTTGAGCGGGTCTGCCTGCATTTCTTTGAGCGTTGCGGCGTCGTCGGCGGCGTTGCCGGAGGAGTAGGCCACGATGAGATCGACATCGGCGAAGTCCTCGGGCTTTTCCGCTGAGACCTCCACCCAGAAGTCCTCAGCGTCCTGGGAGTGCTTTTGCACGATCTCCGGCACGCCCAAGCCGTTGTCCGCGAGGAATCCCATGCGGGGATCCGCGGTGGTGTAAAAACCGAGCTTCGAGGCGTCGCTCGTGCCGCCGAATGCGGTGAACAGCACCTTCTTTCCTTTGAGGTCCGGGTAGGAGTCCAAGGCTTGAGTGGTCTGCTTCTTGAGCTTCGTCAACAGCTCGTCGCCCTGCGCGCTCAACCCCATGGCCTGGGCGTTCATGCGGGTCATGTCCTCCATGGAGGTCTGCCAGGACTTGTCCGGGTAGGCCACCACCGGGGCTATCTTGCTCAGCGTCTCGTAGTCCTCCTTGGTCAGGCCCGAGTAGGAGGCGAGGATGACGTCTGGGGCAGTGTTCGCAATCTGCTCGAAGGGGATGCCATCAGTTTCATCGAAGAGCACTGGCTGCTCGCCGCCGAGTTCCGCGAGCTTCTCCTCGGTCCACGGCAGCATGCCGTTGTTATCGTCATCGCCCCATGTGACCTTGGACATGCCCACCGGGACCACCCCCAGGGCCAGCGGCACCTCGTGGTTGGCCCAGCCCACAGTGGCGATGCGCTGCGGGGCGGACTCGATGGTGGTTTCACCCAGCGCGTGAGTGATGGTCATTGGGAAGGCCGCGGTGTCGGCGTGCGAATTACGCTCCGCACGGTCTAAGTTCTCCGCGGCGACATCACCCGTCTGTTCCTTTGCAGGCGAACAAGCCGCAAGGGTGAAGGCAGTAGCCGCCGCGGTGAGAGCGGCGGCGCAGGCAGTGGCGAGTTGGCGTTTAAGCACGATGGCAACTCCTTACGGTTAGGAACCTCAACTAAGGTAAAGCTATGGTTACTTAGGTAAGCCTATTTTACTGTGTTTGGGTTGCGCAATTTGTGCTGTAGGTTGCATTACAGTGGCCTACGCGGCACCTCCTAAAGTCTAGGTGCCGAGTGCCTGGGAAAAGAGTGTCAGCGTGCAATGGATGGCCTAATTGCCAACGTTTTCGTTGTGTGTGGCGCCAGGGCTCATCCCGGCGTAATGCCAGTGCACGGCCAACGTGCCGACGAGAAGCGAGACTGCGGCCGCGCAATGTGGAAGGGAAAACCATGGGCCTGGCTCTTGGAAGTAGTCCAGCGGCCACGTTGTTTCTGACCAGCCGAAGACAACGGGGGCATAGGATGTGAGCCAGACGGCTGCTACAAAGGGAAGCGCAGTCAGCCTCCCAACGAATGGCATGAGCAGTCCCAGAACACATGCCAGGACGATGGTGTTGCTGATGATGAGTTCACTTTCCGGAACGGCTGTGGGGCTCGAGCCTACCTCTAATCCAAGTGACAGGACAAACTCCCTTGTGGTGAGAGCAGAAGCCCAGACCGCCATGATGACGCAACACACTATGCCGATAAGTAAGCGGCCGACAGCCAGCACTTGCGCTCTTCGCCTGCGGAGATCGAGCTCAGCCATCGGCGAAGTCAGCAGCAGGACGAGCGTCAGTGCTGCGAGTTCACAAGCAAGTTCGCGGTAAGCGATGCTGACCGGCTCCGCAGGGGAACCCGCGATGCGGAAGGTGCCATCGAGCAACACGCTGCATAGCATGGAGGTGACCACAATCCCGGCGATTGTGCCTACGGGCAGTGTCTTTAGAATTGCGTGGAGTGGCACTTATCGCTGAACCTCCCGCAACGTTGCCCTGTGGAGGAGATCCATGCTGGCTGTGCAGGAGTAGATGTCATCCCAATTCTGTGTGATAGCCTCCTGCGCTTCCTCGGGTGCAGCGTCTGTCAGGTAGGTGTTGTGCGTGACGGCGGTACCACCTTCGTTGATTGATTGGTAAAGCGCGCCGTACTTTTCAAGTTTGTCCGAATAGGCGTGGGCACTCGTGAGGAAGAACACCGCCACCCGTTCGATGACGAATGCGCCCTCGCTATTGAGATCATGGCAGTTGTGGACGCCCGCAGAAGAAAGTGCCACATCGGATGCATCAATTCGGCGCTCGGCATTGTCGAGAGACACCCATGCCTCGTCTCCCTGAGAAGTCCAGAAATGGTGGGAGTTAACTTCAACCAATTCTGTGTATACAGGTGCGGCTGGGGACAGGCGCTGTACTGCGTCGATGTCGTCGAGTGCCCGAGACAACCCGGGGGAATCGGCGCGGTTGACGCACACCGTTATCCCTTCGCTTCCTTGCTGGCAGACATCGTTATCGGCCGCAGTGCGCGGGCCGCTGAGGATCTGGATACCGCAGGCCGAGACACCCATGATGATCACCGCACCGAGCGCTAGGGGGTGTGAAAGCCGTTGTGATGCTGATGAACGTGTCCGGAGGACGAGAAGCACGAGTGCTACCGCCAGGGCCCCGACGATAAGAAGCTCGAGAGCGTTCGCTGCGGCGTTGTGCGCACTAAACAAACTGAAGCTATCAGCAACATCGCTTCGCAAAGGGACTATCGACTTCCAAAAATCGGAATTTACTGTGACCACCAGAATCACGTATGCGAAGAATACCGCGCACAATGCTGCCACCGCCGGGTGAAAGGCACTCAGCGAGAACCCGATGAGAGCGCACGCTAGTCCGAGCACAAACAGAAAAATGGTGCAGGACAAGATAGTGAGAATAAAGGCGACTGAGTCACTGGGCTCGGAGCTGAATCCGCGAATAATGCCCGCTACTTGACCAACGAGGATTCCGGCCTGCGTCCAAAGCGCCCCAGCAAGAGCCAGGGAAAGCAATTGGGCCGTCAGACCGCGCCGTCCAGGATGTGTGGCAAAGAAGGAACGCGTTGGGCACAGAGATGCTGAATTAAATGCTATGAGGCCGGAAAAGCTAAAACAACTCCACGCCGTTGCTTCCATCCACTCGTGGGCAAGGTCGGGCCAGCGCACGTAGGATACGTGGATTTCGTCAGAACCAATGCGAAAAGCGATGATGGCGCTGAGGATAACGTGAGCGAATCCAAGCCACTTGGCGCATGGAGAGGCAAAGGTTCGAAGCATCATGCCTGCTCACCTCGCATGATGTACTCCAGTGCCACTTCCAGTGGGTCCGCATCGCACCTTTCTGCTGCAGCATTTTTGGACTGCGAGCGCAGAGTCGTCCAGTCTCCCTCGTATGCCACTGAGCCCGCGTTAAGCGCAATAACGTGGTCACTGAGTTCGGTGACGTCGTTCGTGATGTGAGTGGACACAACGATGCTCGTAGCGTGGGTGATGTTCTTGATCACGGAGCGTAAAGAGGTACGTGCACCGGGGTCGAGCCCCGCAGTGGGCTCATCGAGAAAAAGCGTCGTTGGAAAGTGCATCAACGAAGCAGCAATGCCGAGACGACGGTTCTGTCCTCCGGACAGCGTGCCTACGCGCTGCTGCGCCGCTTTTCTAAGATCCACAAGCTCCAGCACCTCAAAAACACGGTCTTTGTAGTCCTTTCGACTCATCCCGGCTACCCAGCCGGAGTATTCCAGGGCCTCCGTGAGAGTCATGCGCGCAACAAAGCGGACATCCTGGGGAACGTAGCCGATGGTCTCGCGGTAGCGGGGCAGTGCCGCATGATCGATCGTGGTTCCATCTGAGGAAAAATAGCCGGAACTGGGCTTTTCTAAGCCGGTCAGGACGCGTAGAAGCGTTGACTTGCCGCTTCCATTGGGGCCGATGAGTGCTGTGACTCCTTTCGGGATCGTCGCCGAAACATCAAAGAGAGCGGGAGCCTTCTTTCCCCAACGTCTGTAGTTCTTTGTCAGTCCAAAAGTCTCAATCACAGAAATTCCTTGCCAAGTGTTAAAAGCCGTTCCTCTCGGTAGGGAGGAGGAACGGCTGCACTAATTGCGGGTGTTAACACACCGTGGAACGGTCGCCTTAAAGGACCGTGCCGGTCGTGCTTTTGATCCGGCCGAAGTACGTGCCACGCCCCTTGCAGGCACTAAAAGCGCGGACGGTTCCATTCCCGCTGCCGGTTGTGGAGCCCAACACCGGATCTGGTTTAAACGACACGTCCTTTTTCAGCTCAAGCGTGAAGTCAGCTGCATTCGCGCAATTCTCACGGCCTCCCTGGACCCCTAGCCCGTTGCTGGCTTTATCCCATCCGATGTCCCACACCACAAGGCGGCAAGCGCCTGCATTATCGCTACCTTGTACCGCGAAGGGGGTGATGCGATGGTCATCAGAGTCGGAATCTGGGCCGTCGCTGAGGGTGCGTGCGGCGCTGATATTGCCCCATTTGGTCGGTATTTCTGCCAGCCGGATCCCTTCGGCGGCGGCGGCTGTTTGAGCGCCCACGCTTAGTGCAGCGCTAAACGCGGCTATCGAGAAAAAAAGTTGCTCTTTTCATGAGATTTCCTTTCGAAACTCAGTAGGCGGAAAGCACGCAGCTCGCAGTGCCGATTAGCAGAATAGGCGCATTGGCGTGATTTATAGCCATAATTTGCGCACAAGGAACTTTTGTTCCTACTTTTAAGGTTTTCTTGACACGTGCGTGTAAAGGAATTACCGGAATACTCAGCTGTGTGATGCGCTGCACGGCCCCGCGCAACTGTGGGATTGACTGGCAAAGCGCGCCGCAGCTTAGACAAGCTTCCACGCCGAGGGCT
Source organism: Corynebacterium sp. (assembly GCF_030532325.1). Taxonomy (GTDB): domain Bacteria; phylum Actinomycetota; class Actinomycetes; order Mycobacteriales; family Mycobacteriaceae; genus Corynebacterium. Next base: position 187,981 of record NZ_JAUNLS010000001.1, on the reverse strand, counting down.
AAGGTCTGCGCACGTGACTGACTCTCTTGCTGCCTCCGATAAGCCCCGTGTGCCGCGCCAAACCGAGATCTCCTCGGCCCGCAGGCGTGTGGTCATGCTCGCCATGGCGCTGGGCGCGTTTGCCATCGGCACCACGGAGTTCACCTCCATGGGCCTGCTGCCGCTCATCGCGGATGACTTCGGCATCACCGAGGACCGCGCCTCCATTGTCATTTCGGTGTACGCGCTCGGTGTCGTTGTGGGCGCTCCAGCCATCGCCGCGGTGACCGGCACGCTGCCACGCCGCCGGCTCATCATCGTGCTCATCGGCTTCCTGCTGGCCGGCAACCTGCTCACCGCACTGGCCCCGAACTTTGGCCTGTTGCTGGCCGCCCGCTTCATCGCCGGCCTGCCGCACGGCGCGTACTTCTCGGTGGCGAATCTCTCCGCCGCCGCACTCGCGCCGATGGGTGCGCGGGGCAAGGCGATGGCCCTGGTGGGTATGGGCCTGGCCGTGGCCACGGTGGCCGGCGTGCCCGCCGCCCAAGCCCTGGGCCAGGCGCTGGGCTGGCACGCGGCCTACCTGCTCGTCGTGGCCATCGCGGCGCTGACCATGGTGCTGCTCTTTGCCCTCTTCCCGCACATGACGCAGATGAAGCAGACCGATATGTTCACCGAGCTGGGAGCCTTCCGCAACCCGCAGGTGCTGCTCACCGTGGTCCTGGGCACCGTGGGCTTCGGTGGCATGTTTGCCGTCTACACCTACATCACGTGGACCATGACTGAGGTCGCCGGCATGGATCCGACGTGGACCTGGGCGGTGCTCATGGCCTACGGCATCGGCATGACCCTGGGCAACGCCTTCGGCGGCGCGCTGGCGGACCGCAACCTCGAGTTCGGCATCATCTTTGCCCTGCTGTGCATGATGGGCGTGTCCATCCTGTTTTACTTTGTGGCGCACAACGTGTGGGCGGCGTCGATAAGCTTCGGCGTCCTGGCCTTCTTCGGTTCCACCCTCGTGCCCTCCCTGCAGCTGCGCCTGATGGAGGTGGCTGGCGACGCCCAAACCCTCGCCGCCGCCCTCAACCAATCCGCGCTCAACATCGCCAACGCGGCGGGCGCGGCCATCGGCGGCGTGGTGGTCGGCGCGGGCTACGCCTACAACGCCACGGCGCTGGCGGGCGCGGCCCTCGCCGCGGCTGGCTGCCTGACCTGGGTTATCACCATCCTGGACAAGAGGCGCCGGGCCCCGCGGCGCGCGGTGAAGATCGTCGACTCCACCGAGCTTTAGTGTCCGCGCCGGGCGGCATTAGACTGACCAGCATGACCATTACCATCGCCTCCGTCAACGTCAATGGAATCCGCGCGGCCTGCAAGCAGCGCAACGAGAACAACCCGGGCATGAACGCCTGGTTGGAGACCACGCCTGCCGACGTCATCCTGCTGCAGGAAGTGCGCGCCACCCCGGCCGAAACCCGCAAGGCGCTGGCTCCCTCCCTGGAGGCCGGATGGCACCTGGAGCAGGCCGAGTCCTCCGCCAAGGGGCGCGCCGGGGTGGGCATCCTCGCGCGCACTCCGCTCAGCGATGTTTCCGTGGGCTTCGGCTCCTTCCTCGACGCCGGCCGCTTCATCGCCGCCACCGTGGAGGACTCCCAGGGCCAATCAGTGCGCGTGGCCTCGCTCTACCTGCCCTCCGGCGACGCCGGCACCGCGAAGCAGGATGAGAAGTACACCTTCCTCGACGAGTTCTCCGGCGTGCTGGCCCAGCTGGCCGCGGAGCACCCGCACGCCGTGGTGGGCGGGGACTGGAACATCTGCCACCGCGGCCAGGACCTGAAGAACAACAAGCCCAACGAGAAGAAGTCCGGGCACCTGCCGGAGGAGCGCGCCTTCATGGATCACGTCTTCGGCTCCTTCCCGGACGCCGAGCCGCAGGAGAAGAAGGGCCTGGGGGAGTGGCTGGGGGTGGTGGACTACGCCACCAAGACCGAGTGGGAGGCGGCGGCTGACCCGCAGTGGTTCGACGTCGCCAGGCGCCTGGCCCCCGAGGCCGAGGGACCCTACACCTGGTGGACCTACCGTGGTCAGGCCTTCAACAACGATGCAGGCTGGCGCATCGACTACCAGGCGGCGACCCGGGCGATGCTCAATCGCGCGCAGCGCAGCTGGGTGGAGAAGGCACCCACGGTGGAGCAGCGGTGGTCGGATCATTCCCCGCTGCTGGTGGAGTACAGCTAAGTGCTATGCTGTAGCCAGTCTTTTAACCTTTCTTTCATCCTTTTCAACCGCAGGAGATGCTCATGACCCGCGCAATTGTTTACTCTGTCCTCGGCGCCGTTTTGCTTGCACTGGGTATTTGGTGGTGGACCATCGTCGGCCCGTCCTTCGCTTTCCTGGGCCCGATTGTCCTGCAGGGCGTCGGCGGCGCGTTCATGGTGGCTGGTTTCGCCTGCATGATGGATGTCATTAGCCCGACCTCCCGCAAGCTCTAAGCGCGGTCTCCTGCCTGTCCCTCCTCGGAGGGGCATTTTTTGTGTGCGGTGGGGCCCTGCCACGCAAGGCGTTAGGCTGGGCGCCATGAACGGAATCGACGTACTGACAGATCTTGCCCAACGCCCCCTCGACGCCTTGGCCGCGGTGCCGGAGCTTAGCGTCGAGGAGGCCAACGCCCACCGCGGTGGGCACCCCAACTCCATCACCTGGCTGCTGTGGCACACCGGCCGCATGGCGGACATGCAGCTGGCGCAGCTCAGCGGCGAGCCTGAGCTGTGGGCAGGCTACGCGCTGAGCTTGCCGGATGAGATGGGCTATGGGCACTCGCCCGAACAAGCCCGCGCCGTGCAGGTGGCCAACGCCGAGGAGCTGGCGGGGCTGCACGAGTACGTGAGCGCGAGCCTGCAGGCGGTGGGCGAGTACGTGGCGCGGCTTGACGAGGCCTCCCTGGACGAGGTCATCGACACCTCCTGGACCCCGCACGTGACCCGCGGTGTGCGGCTGGTCTCCATCCTGGATGATGCCGCCCAGCACTTGGGTGCGCTAAACCACGTGGCACACATGCCGGCAGAGTAGAATGTGCCAGCATGACTGACACCACTTCTGAGCAGAATCTTTCCCGCGTGCTTTCCGGAATTCAGCCCACGGCTGATTCCTACCACCTTGGTAACTACCTCGGAGCGCTCAAGCAGTGGATCGACTTGCAGGATGGCTACGAGGCCTTCTACTTCATCCCGGATCTGCACGCCATCACGGTGGAGCAGAACCCGGAGGAGCTGCGCCAGCGCACCGTGGCGGGCGCGGCCCAGCTCATCGCCCTGGGTATCGACCCGGCCAAGTCCACGCTCTTCGTGCAGTCCCACGTGCCGGCGCACACGGAGCTGACCTGGGTGCTGCAGTGCCTGACTGGCTTCGGCGAGGCCTCCCGCATGACGCAGTTTAAGGACAAGTCCGCCAAGCAGGGCCAGGACCGCACCACCGTGGGCCTGTTTACCTACCCCATCCTGATGGCGGCGGATATCCTGCTGTACTCCCCGCACTACGTGCCGGTGGGCGAGGATCAGCGCCAGCACCTGGAGCTCACCCGCAACCTGGCGGAGCGCTTCAACAACAAGTACGGCGAGGTCTTCCGTGTGCCGGAGGCCTTTATCCCGGAGGGCTCGGCCAAGATTTATGACCTGCAGGAGCCGACCGCCAAGATGAGCAAGTCCGGGGCTAACCCCAAGGGCATCATCAACCTGCTCGACGCGCCAAAGACCTCCGCCAAGCGCATCAAGTCCGCGGTGACCGATGACCTAGGCGTGGTGGCCTTTGACCGCGAGAAGCAGCCGGGCGTGTCCAACCTGCTGGCCATCCAGTCGGCGCTGACGGGCGAGCCCATCGACGCGCTGGTGGAAAAGTACGCCGGCCAGGGCTACGGCCACCTCAAGGTGGACACTGCCGACGCCCTCGAGGCCTTCACCACCCCGCTCAAGGCACGCTACGAGGAGCTCATGGCGGACCGCGGCGAGCTGGAGCGCATCCTGGCCCAGGGCGCTGAGCGCGCCTCCGAGGTGGCGCAGCCGCTGGTGGATAAGGTCTACGAGGCCGTCGGATTCCTTCCGCGCCGCTAGAAAGCGCGTCAAGAGAAGGCACGTAAAGTTTCGGCAACATTCCCGCTGCCGAGGCCCCCTTTGGCTCCCCATGCTGGCCGCCGCCGGTTAGCATGGGGGGACGTTTTATTGACGGATAATGATATTTCTGAGGGGTGTGTTGTGGCGACTTCGACGCGCAGCGACGAGAATAAGACCGACGACTACGGCATAGAGCGCGCCCACGCCGACGAACCAGGCGCGGTGGACAAGGTGCGTGAGAAGTCCGAGATTCTGGACCACATCATGCGCATGCAGGAGCGCTACACCAGCAACGGCGGCAACCAGTACGCCGCGGGCATTACCTACTTCTCCGTGCTGGCTATCTTTCCTATTTTCATGCTCGTGGTGGCCGGTGCCGCCACGGTGCTGGCCTCCCGGCCGGACCTGCTCATGCAGCTGCAGGAGCGCATCGCCGACTCCGTCTCCGGGGACTTGGGCGATACCATCAACGAGCTTTTGGAAACCGCGATTGCGCAGCGCAGTGCGATGTACGGCATCGGTGGCCTGACCACCCTGTGGTCCGGGCTGGGCTGGATGATGAACCTGCGCATCGGCATCTCCGCGATGTGGGGGCTGGATCCGAACGACGCCCCCGGCAACTTCGTGACCAAAAAGCTTAGCGACCTGCTGGGGCTCATTGGCCTGCTCGTCGCGCTCATGGTGGCCTTCGGCGTGACCGCCGCCGGCACCTCCGGGCTCACCCAGAAGATCTTCGAGCTGGTGGGCATCGAGTCCTTCCCGGGCATGGGCGCGGTGCTCTTCCTCGCCGGCATCGCCATCGGCCTGCTGGCCAACTTCCTGGTGATGTGGTGGCTCATTGCCTTCCTGCCGCGCACCGAGGTACCGGGCAAGTCCGGTGTGAAGGGCGCTGCGCTGGGCGCGGTGGCCTTCGAGGTGATCAAGCAGCTGTCTACCGTCATCATGTCCTCGGCCGCGGGCAACCCGGCTGGTGCGGTCTTCGGCCCGGTCATCGTGCTCATGGTGGTCATGTACCTGGTCTGGCGCGTGGTACTCTACGTCTCCGCCTGGACCGCGACTACTGAGGAATCCCTGGACCTGGTGGTTCCGCCGGTGCCGGAGCCGGCCGTCATTCACGTGCGAACCGAGGTCAAGGAGGGCCCGAACGCCGGGGCCACCTTCGGTGTGGGGGCCGCCCTGGGTGCTGCCGCCGCGGGGGCGTGGGCTCTGCTGCGCCGCAAGTAGCTCCTCCCGCGGGGAGGCGATGTCCGGTGCATGACCTAGACTGTTACGCATGACTTCGAACGCCCTGGCACCGAACCTCTACTCGCACTTCTCGCTGGACCCGCACGCCACTTCCCGCGAGCTCGGCATCCTGTTGGCCGCCAAGGATGCCCGGCTCGAAGGCATGGGGGTCTCCCTGGGTGACGAGCAGCGCCAGCAGCTGCAGATTGCCCACAGCATCCTCTCCTCCCCGGAGACCCGCGCCACCTATGACGAGGGGCTAGATGAGGGCCTGCGCCCCACGTGGAGCCAGCTCAGTGAGGTCGCCGCCTACGGCGAATGGCCCTACGGCATGCAGGCCTCTGCCTCGGCGCAGCAGTCTCCCTTCGCCGCGCCGGCCGCGCCCCCGACGGCCACGGCGTCCCAGTCGCCCTTCCACGTGGATCCCTTCGGGCAGAACAACCTCCAGCAGGGTGCGGCGCAGCTCGCGCCCTACGGCGTGGCCTACGGCATGGGGCCGAATTCTCCGCGCGCCACCATGGGCACCCGCGTGGCCATGGCCCTTATTGATAGCGTCATTGCGCTGTTCATGGTGGGCATTGTCGGGGCGGTGGCCTTTGATGCCTCCTCGAGTGACTTTGTCACTCTCTTTGGCACTTCGCTGCTCGGGGTGGCCTACTTCGTGCTCTTCGAGTCCGTGCTGGGCGCCACCCCGGCCAAGATGCTCATGGGCTACGAGGTGCGCAACGCCGAGACGGGCGAGAAGCTGAGCATCACCGAATCTGCCAAGCGCCAGTGGTGGCGCCTCGTCTCGCTGGTGCCGGGCATCGGCCCGCTGGCCTCGATGGCCTGCGCAGTCTACGTGGTTTCCACCATCAACCCGAACAATGAGCTGCGCGGGCAGCACGACCGCCTGGCTAACGCCGAAGTAGTGAAGCGCCAGCGCCCGCAATAAGTGCCACGCCCACCAGGGCGGCGATGACCCAGCCCACCCAGCCCTCGATGTTGCCCAGGCGGCTGGGCGCTTCCGGCGAGGCCTCCGCCGCGACTGTCGAGCTCGGCGCCGGCGCCGGGGTAGGAGTCGGCGGCACGGTGGTCGTGGGGGGTGCGGCGGCGTCGGCAAGCATGCCCACCCCGTGGCCTTCCGGAACCTCGTAGGCCTCGTGGAGGAGCATCTGCGCCTGCTGCCAGGCGCGCGGGCCGTGCTCGACGGTGGTGTTGAGGATGACCGCCTGCAGGCGTCGGCCGCCCCGGTCGAGGGCGCCGACGAAGGTGTGGTGGGCGTCCTCCGTGTAGCCGGTCTTGCCGCCGATGCCGTCTGGATCCTCCAGGTAGAGGCGGTTATCGTTCCACAGCTGGTAGCCGGGCATCTCACCCCAGCCTGGAAACTCCACGTGCTCGGTGTTCACCAGGCGCGCGAAGGTGGGGTTGTGAAACGCCGCCTGGTAAATCAGCGAGATGTCCTCGGCGGAGGTGGACATGCCGGGCGCGTCGAGCCCGGAGTAGCTCGCGGCGTAGGTGGACTGCGTGCCCAGCTTCTTCGCCAGTGCGTTGACCTTGCGCAGCGCTACCTCGTCGCCGCCGAGGGCCTGGGCCAGGGCGTGGGCGGCGTCGTTGCCGGAGGCCATGAGCAAGCCCTGGAGGAGCTGCTCTACGGTGTAGTCGGTGTCCGGGCCAATGCCCACCGCGGAGCCCTCCACGGAGGCATCCTCCATGGTGGTGTGCACCTTCTTATCCAGCGGTAGCTCGTCTATGGCCACCAGGGCCAGCAGTGCCTTGATGATGGAGGCCGGACGGTAGCGGCCATTGGGATCCTTCATGGCGATGATCTCGCCGGTGTCGATGTCGCTGACCATCCACGCGGAGGCCACCACGTCCTTGTCCACGCGGAAGTCCTCTGGCGCGCTTACCCCGCAGTTGGCGGTGGCCACTGGCGGCAGGGGAGTCGGCGCGGCTTGCCCTGGGGCGAGGCGCTCCGAGGTGGTGATGGCCGGTTCCGGCAGCTCGGCGAAGGGGCAGTCATCGGTATCGGGCGCCTCGGTGCGGATGGGGGAGGAGCTGGTGGAGGCCTCATTGCCTGGGGCGTCCTCCTGGGCCGCGGCATAAGGCGCGGCGCTGAGCAGGAGCAGGGCAATCGAGGCAGTGGCGGCAACGTTTCTCATGGCGTGCTTTATCTTAAAGCCGGCCCTAGGATGTTCCCTATGCATGACGCACCTTTGATTAGCCCGGAAAACAAAGACACTGGTGTGGAGGTTCTCGCAGGCCTTCCCAAGGTCACCCTCTACCAGGAGCTTCCCTCCACGGCGGCAAGTCCCGCGGAGCTGCGCAGCGCTACCCGCGCTGCCGTGGAGGCCCTCGCCGCCGACCACGTGCTCTACGCGGAGCTATGCCTGCGGCCCGAGGCCTACGGCTTTCCCGCCGAGGAGGCTCTCGACGCCGCCGTGGCCGGGGCCAAGGTGCCGGGCATCGAGGCGGCGATCATCCTGACGGCCAACGCGCAGGGCGGCAGGGCCGAGGAGCTAGCGCAGCTCAGCGCGGATCCGCGCGTGGCCGGCTTCATGCTGGATGCTACCGATGCGCGTGGCGCTGAGCTCGAGGATCTTTCCAGCGGCCTGCGCGCGTCCTTTGTACCCTGGCAGGTGCTCGCTGGCGATTTCGCGGGCATTGAGGCCGCGGTGACGGCTGGGGCACAGCGCCTGGTGCGCCCGGTGGATCTCATCGATGATTTCAGCGCCGACCTGGAGGGCGTGCGCCCGGGCAGAGTTTCTGTGTGGGTGCGCGACCGCCACCTCGCGGTGACGATGTGCCCGCTGTGGGACGCAAACGAGGACCTCGACCTATCGGATCACCCACTGCCGCTGCTGCAGCAGCTGGGCTTTACCTGCAGCATCGCCAGCGGCCAGGCGGAGGCTGGGAGCCTCACGGAGCAGTTCGTGGCTCTGAGCGAGACCTTCGGCTACGGCCTCGAGGAGTTCTTCGATCTCACCGTCAAGGCCGTGGAAAATTCCTTCATGAACGAGGAAGACCGGCAGCGCCTCCTCGAAGAGGAGATCCTGCCGGCCTACGAGAAGCTTGCCGACGCCGAATTCGCCGAGGACGAGCACCGCGAGGAACTCGACGCTGACGACTAAGCGCGCGGGATCCTAAAAGCGGGAGAAGCGCTTGGTGAGCATCTCCTCCAGGCCCTTCCAGGACTCTGCGTGCTCGTTGTAGGGCTTGGAGGGGACGTAGCCCGCGTGCTCGGTGGAGCCGAGCATGTAGCCCAGGTAGTCCTGGAAGCGCGGGTGCTCCAGCATGTAGGAGTTGATGGAGTCGTCGCCAGCCCAGTCCGCGGCGTCCGCGCAAACCTCGTAGCAGCGGCCCATCTGGTCGGTATCGACGGCCTCGGGGCCTTTTTCGATATCGCGCACGATGCCGTTGAAGGTGTACTGGTTATCCGGGTGGACGGTCAGCTCCAGCTCGCCGGCGTTGGCCGCGGAGACCAGCTCCTCCCAGGTGGAGACGCGGGCGAGATCATGCTCGTCATTTTCCATGATCCAGCGCACCAGGGTCTTCGGGGAAGAGAAGGTGAAGATCTCACCCCACTTGCCCAGGAAGAATGGCTTGCCGTCGAGGTAAGTGCGCAGCGTGTACACGCTCTTGAGGTCCACGGTGATCTTCACCGGGTCGATGCCCGCGGCAGCCCACGGCGAGTTGTCATAAGGATCGGCCGCGGCGGCCTGTGCCTTGCGCTCTTCCTCGGCTTTCTTCTGCGCCTCGGCGCTGGCCTCCTGGGCGGCGGAGATGCGGGTGGCGGCGTCGGTGATGGCGGACTCGTCAAAGTCGGTGCTCGGCACCACCTTGACCACCTTGTCCAGGTCCGCGATGACCTCGCGCCAGTTGCCCAGCACCACGCGGCCCACGCCGGACCACTCGCTCATGCCCTGATCCCCTGCGTAGTGATCCGCGCCGCGGGCCACGTTGCGCAGGATGGAGTGGGAGGCAAAGAAGATGATGGTGTGCTCCGCGCCGGTGACGTTGGCCAGCGCCTCGGCCACCTCGAGGTTGCGCGCCACCGTGGAGACATTCTTGTGGCTGGGGCGGCCCACCAGGTACTCGGGCAGGCCGACGAGGTCGTACTGATCCCGCTCGGCGGCCGCCACACGGTCCGCGGGCTTGTTCTCGAAGGCCTCCCACTTGGGATGATCCTTGAGGTCGTGGTTCTTGCCGGACTCGAGGAAGCACAGCAGCTCGGCCTCGGTGTGGAAGAGCAGGACTGCTTCATCGTCACCAAGGAAGGCCTGCCACTCGGAGCCGCTCTGGCGCCACTTCGGCGCCCAGAGGGTGTAGAAGTCGCCTTCGGACAAGGACAGCTGGACGGGAACAATTGCGCGGGAGTTCATGGGCGAACAGTTTACCCTGTGGGCCGCCAAAAGCCTTTAAAAGCCATGCCCATGTTGGAGGTGCGCAGCGGGCTGGTCTGCACCGGCGAGCCCGCCTCAATCATCTGGCCGCCACCGGAGTAAAGGGCAACGTGGCCGTCCCACACCACCAAGTCCCCGGGCTGCAGTTCATCGGCGCTGACCTGCCGGCCCACCGTCTGGTTCTCCGCGGTGCGCGGCAGCTCCACGCCGGCTTGGCGCCAGGCCCACTGGGTTAGCCCGGAGCAGTCGAAGCCGCCGTTGCCGGTGCCACCCCACACATACGGCGTGCCCAGCTGGGTCTTGGCGGCCTCCACCGCGGCGCGGCCCTGGGCGGAGCCGCCGGAAGTGGCAGCGTCAGTGCCCGATTTGTGGGCCACCTCGTGCACCACCATGTCCTCTGAGTCCTTCGTTGGCGCCGTGGGAGATCCCGCGCTGCCCTGCTGCAGCTGGTGCTTCGAGTCTTGCGGGCCCGCCACCGCGGACTCCACCGCGCGCTGGGCAATGGGCAGCAGGGGAGCCGCCGCCTGCAGCAACTCGGTGCCGAGCTGCGTGACGCGGGCCAGGGCCTTGCCCAGGTACTCCGTGGCCAGTGCCTGCAAGCCGGCGCGCGCGGCGGCCTGCGCGGCCGGGTTGGGCACCAGGAGGCTCAGCGCCAGCGGGAAGCCGCGCTGCACCAGCTCCAGGCCCAGCCGCAGCAGGTCGCCGCCGGCGGCCACGAGCAGCTCCTTGGCTTTCTCCAGCACCTCGGCGATGGTCTGGCGGTCCTCGGCGGCGACCCCGGCGGCGTCGAGAAGCCTGCGCGGATCCCCGTGGGCAATCTCCGCCAGGGGAGGAATCGCGCTGAGATCGGGCAGCTCCGGCAGGGTGACCTGCGGCAGCGGCGAGGGCTGCAGGCGGGCGATGTTCTTCAGTGCGAGCTCCAACATCACTGGCCTCCCAGGGCGGTGGCCAGGGAGACGTCGCCAAGCTCGGCGTCACGCGCCATGATGAAGGAGGATTCCGCCACGGCGTTGGCGTCCGCGCGCAGCTGCGCGGTGCGGGCGTCAAGATTGGACAGGGCCTGCGCCACGAGGGCGCCGAACTCGGAGAGATCTTGCGGAAAGTGGGGAAGGGGAATGGGTGCGCCCTGGGCGGCGTCCTGCAGCTCATGGGCAAGTCGGCGAGTGTATTCGGTGTCAATCGCAAAAGTCGTCATGCTCTATTGGACTGAGAAAACCCGCGATCGGTTCCCAGCCACATGTGACCGGAGCAATGCTGCCGGTGGGAGAGGAAGCTTATATTCTGGTGCCTATGGATATCCACGTAGTAGACCACCCGCTGGCGGCCTCCCGCTTGACCCTGATGCGGGATGCGCGCAGCGATAACGCGGCCTTCCGCGCCGCCCTCAAGGACCTCGGCATGATGCTGGTGTACGAGGCCGCCCGTGACCTTGCCGTCGAGCACTTTGATTGCGTCACCCCGGTGGATACCGCCCGGGGCACCCGCCTGCAGGATCCGCCGATCATCGTCCCCATCATCCGCGCGGGCCTGGGAATGATTGACCCGGCGCTGTCGATGATCCCGGACGCCCAGGTGGGCTTCATCGGCATGGCCCGCGACGAGGAAACCCACCAGCCGGTGCCCTACCTGGAGGCTCTGCCGGAGGATCTTTCTGGGCGCAGCGTCTTCGTGGTGGATCCGATGCTGGCCACCGGAGGCTCCCTGCTGCACTCGCTGCGGCTGCTCGCGGGGCGCGGCGCCACGGACATTACGGCCATCTGTATGGTCTCCGCCCAGCCGGGCGTGGACGCGTTGGCTAACTCCGGGCTGCCGGTGCGCCTGGTCACCGCGGCGATTGACCCCTCGCTCAACGAGGACGCCTACATCGTCCCCGGCCTGGGCGACGCCGGCGATCGCCTCTACGGCCCGCGCAACATCGATCTTTAGAGCAATCTCTGCTCCCACCGGGCCGGCTAACTGAACCGCATGGTCTAGTTGTAGACTCATGCAGATAGGAACAGTACGTCAGGAGGCAGCAGTGATCTCGGCATTCGTGAGCGAGTGGTACGACCGTCATCGTGCAGAAGTCATCGGGTGGCGCCGCCATATCCACCGCCACCCGGAGACCTCCAACAACGAGGTGGAGACCACTCGCTTCATCGCGCGCGTCCTGCAGGACTACGGGCTTGAGCCGCAGCTCTTCCCGGAGACCGGCCTCATGGTGGACATCGGCCCGGAGACCGAGCTGGGCCGGCTGGCCTTCCGCGCGGATATCGACGCCCTGCCGGTCACCGAGGTCACCGGCCTGGAGTACACCTCTGAGGTACCCGGCGTCATGCACGCCTGCGGTCACGACGTTCACACCACCATCTCCCTGGGGCTGGCCTGCGCACTGGCGGATTTCCAGCGCGTGCATGAGCTGCCCATCGGCGTGCGCGTCATCTTCCAGCCGGCCGAGGAAGTATGGGTGGGCGGCGCCACGGACGTCATCGAGTGGGGCGCGCTGGAGGGCGTGAACTCCATCTTTGCCGTCCACGTGGAGCCCAAGCTGCGCGTGGGCCGCATCGGCGTGCGGGCCGGTGCCATCACCTCCGCCACCGACGTGGTGGACATCGAGGTCAAGGGCCCGGGCGGGCACACCTCGCGCCCGCACCTGTCCGCGGACGTGGTCTACGCGCTGGGCAAGCTCATCACGGAGCTGCCCGGTCTGCTTTCGCGTCGGGTGGATCCGCGCACCGGCACGGTCTTGGTCTTTGGCCAGGTCAACTCGGGTTATGCGCCGAATGCCATCCCGGAGTCCGGCTCGGTGTCTGGCACGATGCGCACCGCGGACATCGCCGTGTGGCGCCAGATGCAGCAGCTGTGCGCGGAGCTGGTGGAGCAGGTGCTGGCGCCGGTGGGCGTGGAGCACGAGCTGACCTATCACCGCGGGGTTCCGCCGGTGCTCAACGACGACGTCTCTACCGCCCTGTTGGCAGCAGCGGCCAAGGCCATCGACCCGCAGGCCGTGGTGCAGGCGCCGCAGTCCTCCGGTGGGGAGGACTTTTCTTGGTACCTGGAAAAGGTGCCGGGTTCCATGGCTCGCCTGGGCTGCTGGTCCGGCGAGGGCGAGCAGCACGATCTGCACATGGGGGATCTCACCGTGGATGAGCGCGCCATCGGCATTGGCATCAAGCTCTTCGGCTCAGTGGCGCAGCAGTTTGCCGACGTGGAGGATTAGAAGGCCACGCACTACACTGTCAGAAGGATTTTACCCATGAATTCTTCAGCAAAGGAGCGACAGTGTCACAGGAAGCCCCCCGCATCGTCATCATCGGCGGCGGCCCCGCAGGTTATGAGGCAGCAACCGCCGGCGCGAAGTACGGTGCTCAGATCACACTGATTGAGGATCAGGGTCCTGGCGGTTCCTCCGTGTTGCTGGACTGCGTGCCCTCCAAGTCTTTCATCGCGGGCGCGAACGTGCGCACCGACTTCCGCCGCGCCGACGCCATGGGGCTCAGCGGCCAGCTCAGCTCCCTCAATGTGCGCCTGTCTGCTCTCAACGAGCGCGTGCAGGATCTGGCGGGCAAGCAGTCCGCGGATATCCGCGCGGGCCTGGAGAAGATCGGCGTGACGGTCATTGACGGCCGCGCGAAGTTCTCCGAGGATCAGCACACCATGCGCGGCACCGCGCACCTTATCGACGTCACCCGGGCCGACGGCACCGAGGAGACCCTCGAGGCCGAGCTCGTGCTGGTGGCCACCGGCGCGACCCCGCGCATCCTGCCCGGCGCCCAGCCGGATGGCGAGCGCATCCTGACCTGGCAGCAGGTCTATAACCTCACCGAGGAACCCGAGCACCTCATCGTGGTGGGCTCCGGCGTGACTGGTGCGGAGTTCGTCTCCGCCTTCTCCGAGCTGGGCGTCAAGGTGACTATGGTGGCCTCCCGTGACCGCATTCTGCCGCATGACGACGCCGATGCCGCCGACGTCCTCGAGACCGTCCTGGCCGAGCGCGGCGTGGAGCTGGAGAAGAACTGCCGCGTGGAGACCGTTTCCCGCACCGAGGACGGCGGCGTGGTGGTCAAGACGCAGGACGGCCGCGAGATCCGCGGCTCCCACGTCATTATGTCCATCGGTTCCATCCCCAACACCCAGGACCTGGGCCTGGAGCACGTGGGCGTGAAGACCACCAAGTCCGGCCACATCGAGGTGGACCGCGTCTCCCGCACCAACGTGGCGGGCATCTACGCGGCAGGCGACTGCTCCGATCTCTTCCCGCTGGCCTCGGTGGCGGCGATGCAGGGCCGCATTGCCATGTACCACTCCCTGGGTGAGGGCGTGTCCCCGCTGCGCCTGAAGACGGTGGCCACCGCCGTGTTCACCCGTCCAGAGATTGCCGCCGTGGGCTTTAGCCAGGCGGAGATCGAGGCCGGTGAGGTCTCCGCGCGCACCATCATGATGCCGCTGAGCACCAACCCGCGCGCCAAGATGCGTTCCCTGCAGCACGGCTTTGTCAAGCTTTTCTGCCGGGCGACTTCCGGCCGCGTCATCGGCGGTGTCATCGTGGCGCCGACCGCCTCGGAGCTCATCCTGCCCATCGCGGTGGCGGTGACCAACCAGCTCACCGTGAACCAGCTGGCCGATTCCTTCGCCGTCTACCCCTCGCTGTCCGGCACCATCACCGAGGCCGCCCGCCGCCTGGTGGCGCACGACGACCTCGAGTAACCGCGCCTGTGCCTGGCTGGTGCCAGGTCTAGCTAGAGGCCCAGTGTGTTCACCGCATGCTGGGCTTCTTCCATGGTGAACTGCTCGCCGTACTCGCTGGTGAGCTGGTTAAGCAGCTCGGCGCCGGACATGGGCATGAGTTCCTGGTAGTTCTTGGCGGACTCGACGGCCTCCGCCATCCAATCGGCGTTGACGTTGTCCACCGCGTACTGGGCCTGCTCCGGGGTGAACTGCTCGCCGTACTCGCTGGTGAGCTGGTCATAGAGCTTGGCCTTGGAAAAGCTCATGGTCTTCACGTAGCTCTGCGCGGAGCCCAGGGCCTCGGCGTTCCAGTCCGCCTCAATGTGATCGAGGGCGTACTGCGCGGCCTCCGGGGTGTAGCCCTCGCCGTACTCGCTGGTGAGCTGATCAAAGAGCTTGGCCTCGGAGAAGTTCATGTGCTTGATGTAGCGCTGCGCCGCGCGCAGGGCGTTGTGGTGCTCGGTGGGAGCGCCGTCATCCGGCACGCTGCCGCCGCCCAGGGCGTTGGCCAAGTCCTTGAGGGAGCTGCCGGTATCCTCCGCGGCGTCCACCGCGGCATCCTCCGTGGTGGCCTCGGCGGCGACCTCTTCGACCTGGCTGCTCACCGTGGGAGCTGCGGAGTCCTGCGCCGCGGTGTTCTCGGCGTCATCGGAATTTCCGGCGTTGAGAGCCGCGCTGGCGAGTACCAGCACCGCCACCGCACCAGCACCCCACTTAAAGCACCCTCCCTTCTTTTTCTTTGGCTGAGAGAGCTTCTGCGCCTCATACTCTTGCTGGCCCTGCTGCTGAGCCTGAGGCTGTTGCTGGGACTGGGGATCAGAGGGGAACTGCGAGGCAGCGTAGGGGTTGGTCATGAGAGTACCTCCTGGTGTTGCGAGATCTGAGAGAACGAACAGGATGTATATTTCTCTGCCCACTGGACATTGCTGCCAGCACAACCCAGGATTTTCGAACGCCTGCGCTAGGCGGTGTCGTAGGCGGCGTCGGGAGTGGCGTCGAGGTTGAGCTTGACGGGCCGCCCTGCCTGCGGAAAGGCGCGCTGCGGGCAGCCGCGGCGGGGGCAGGCCGCGCAGCCGGGGCCGATGGGGGTGGCCTCGGAGGGTGTGAGGTTGAGCGCATCGGCGTAGACCACGCGATCGGCCTGCGCGATATCGCAGCCCAGGCCCACCACGAACTCCTTGCGCGGGGTGCCCCATTCCTGCGCGGGACCCTGCACGAAGCGGGCGATCCACAAGTAGGTGTGGTCATCGGGCATCGAGGCTACCTGCCGGGTGATGCGGTTGGGGGTTTCGAAGGCGCGGTGCACCACCCACAGCGGGCAAGAGCCGCCGCTGCGCGCGAAGTGGAAGGCCGTGGCCGATTGGCGCTTGGAGATGTTGCCCGCCCGGTCCGTGCGGATGAAGGAGAAGGGGACCCCGCGGTTGCCCGGGCGCTGCAGGGTGCCCAGCCGCTGGGCGGTGGTCTCAAAGCCGGTGCCGAAGGAGCGCGCGATGAGGTCGATATCGTAGCGGGTCTCCTCGGCGGTCTCCAGGATCTGGGTGTAGGGCATGGTCACCGCCGCGGCAAAGTATTGGGCCAGGCCCAGGGTGCCGATGCGTTGGGCGTCGCCAAGCGGCAGCTCCGCCACCAGCTCCGCGCAGTGATCCTTGTAGGCGAGCAGGCAGTACTGCAACGCCATCTCGAAGAGCAGCTGGGCCTCGGTCAGGCCCGCCTGCAGGTGAAGCTCCCGGTCAATGAAGGTGCGCCGCCGCGGGTAGGCGCTGGAAAATCGGGTGCTCACGCCGAAGTCCTCGTGCAGGCGGGCCGCCAAGCGCCCGCGGCGCAGCACGCGATCCCCGAGCTGCCCGGCGAGTTCCTCGGCGGCGACGTCTAGGGAGTGGACGTAGTTGTGGGCATCGTAGAAGAAGTCGCGCACCGCCTCGAAGGGGCCCTGCTCCTTGGGCGCGTGGGCGGCGACCTCCATGAGGCGGGGGAGGAGCTCGGGGAAGCGGGAGCTGAGATCGGAGAGCGTGGGATCGGAGGCCTCCGGGAAGAGCCTGCGCAGCTCCGCGATGGCGCGCAGGTCTCGGTCGCCGGCGAAGTAGGTGGGGTCCACGTCGAAGCGCTGCGCGAGTTGCATGAGCACCGTCACGGTCAGCGGGCGCTGGTCATTTTCCAGCTGGTTGAGGTAGCTGGTGGACAGTCCCAGCTGCTTGGCCATGGCGGATTGGGTGAGGCCGCGCTCCTTGCGCAGCGCGTGGATTCTCGCCCCCGCATAGTGTTTGCTCACGGGTTCTTCCTTCCGAATAGTGCCTCTGACGTGCCTTTTCCACACATTTTGCAGGATCTGCGAAAACCTGCAACAGATTTACACAGATTACACATGTGGCACGGGCCACCGCCAGGAAATTAGTGTGATGGCTATCGCATTCATTCACGAGGAGTATGGAGCAGCAATTGATCAACCATGAAGTGCGGACCCACAAGTCTGCTGAGGATTTCCCCATCGAAGAGCACCTCGCGTACAAGATCGCGCAGGTAGCCACCGACCCCGTCGAGGTCCCCGCTGAGACCACCGAGATGATCATCAACCGCATCATCGACAACGCTTCCGTGGCCGTCGCCTCCGTGGCCCGCCGTCCTGTCACCTCCGCCCGCGTCATCGCCCAGGCACACCCGGTGGCTGAGCACGGCGCCCGCATTTTCGGCGTCGACGGCGCCTACTCCGCCGAGTGGGCCGCGCTGGCCAACGGCACCGCCGTGCGCGAGCTGGATTACCACGATACATTCCTCGCCGCCGAGTACTCGCACCCGGGCGATAACATCCCGCCGATCCTCGCCGTGGCCCAGCACAAGGGCCTTGACGGCAAGGCGCTCATCCGCGGCATCGCCACCGGCTACGAGATCCAGGTCAACCTGGTCAAGGCCATCTGCCTGCACGAGTGGAAGATCGACCACGTGGCCCACCTCGGCCCCTCCGCCGCCGCGGGTATTGGCACCATGCTCAACCTGCCGGTAGAGACCATCTACCAGGCCATCGGCCAGGCGCTGCACACCACCACCGCCACCCGCCAGTCCCGCAAGGGCCTTATTTCTTCCTGGAAGGCCTACGCCCCGGCCTTTGCCGGCAAGATGGCCATCGAGGCCGTTGACCGCGCCATGCGCGGCGAGGGGGCACCGGCTCCGATCTGGGAGGGCGAGGACGGCTTCATCGCCTGGATGCTCCACTCCCCGGAGCGCACCTACACCGTCCCGCTGCCCGGCCCAGGCGAGGAGAAGCGCGCCATCCTGGATACCTACACCAAGGAGCACTCCGCGGAGTACCAGGCACAGGCACCCATCGACATGGCCTTCGCACTCAAGAAGACCCTGGAGGAGAAGGGCCTGAAGACCGCCGACATCGAGTCCATCGTCCTGCACACCTCGCACCACACCCACTACGTCATCGGCACCGGCGCGAATGACCCGCAGAAGATGGATCCCACCGCCTCCCGCGAGACGCTGGACCACTCCATCATGTACATCTTTGCCGTGGCGCTGGAGGACGGCACCTGGCACCACGTGGACTCCTACGCCCCGGAGCGCGCGCAGCGCCCGGAGACCGTGGAGCTGTGGCACAAGATCTCCACCGTGGAGGACCCGGAGTGGACCCGCCGCTACCACTCTCTGGACCTTTCTGAGAAGGCCTTCGGCGGCCGCGCCGTCATCACCTTCAAGGACGGCACCGTCATCGAGGACGAGCGCGCGGTGGCCGACGCCCACCCGCTCGGCGCCCGCCCCTTCGGCCGCGAGCAGTACATCGCCAAGTTTAAGAAGCTGGCCCAGGGCATCGTCTCCGAGGAGGAGCAGGAGCGCTTCCTCGCCGCCGCCCAGGACCTGGAAAACCTCACCGACCTCACCGAGCTCAACGTTCGCGTCACCGACGAGGCCCTGGCCGCCGCACCGCAGACCCCGGAGGGAGTGTTCTAACATGGCTGGTCTTTTTGGCTCCACCATCACCAACGCTGAGAAGCGTAAGCAGTTCCGTGAGTCCCTTTCCGCGCCGGGTATTACCACCCTGCCGGGTGCCTTCAACCCGCTGACCGCGCGGCTCATCCAGGACATCGGCGGCTTCGGCGGCGTCTACGTCTCCGGCGCTGTGCTGGCCAATGACCTGGGCCTGCCGGACATCGGCCTGACCACGCTCACCGAGGTGGCCACCCGTGCCGGGCAGATCGCCCGTGCTACGGACCTGCCGGTGCTTGTCGACGCCGACACGGGCTTCGGCGAGCCGATGTCCGCCGCCCGCACCGTGGCCGCCCTGGAGGACGCCGGCCTGGCCGGCTGCCACCTGGAGGATCAGGTCAACCCGAAGCGCTGCGGCCACCTCGACGGCAAGGAAGTGGTGCCCACCGACCTCATGGTGCGCCGCATCTCCGCGGCGGTCAATGAGCGCCGTGATGAGAACTTCATCGTCTGTGCCCGCACCGACGCCGCCGGCATCCACGGTATCGATGAGGCCATCGAGCGCGCCAAGGCCTACGCCGACGCCGGCGCGGACCTCATCTTCACCGAGGCCCTGTACTCCCCGGAGGACTTTGAGAAGTTCCGCGCCGCCGTGGACACCCCGCTGCTGGCCAACATGACCGAGTTTGGCAAGACCCAGCTGCTCTCCGCCCAGCAGATCGAGGACCTGGGCTACAACGCCGTCATTTGGCCAGTGTCCACCCTGCGCGTGGCCATGGGCGCCACCGAGGACTTCCTGCGCGACCTGCAGGAGACCGGCATCCAGACCGAGTGGCTCGAGCGCATGCAGCATCGCTCCCGCCTCTACGAGCTGGTTCGCTACAACGAGTACAACGCCTTTGACCAGGCCGTCTTCACCTATTCGAAGGACAGCTACAAGCCCACCTTTGACTAGAGCAAGCCGCTCAGGGCCCGCCGTCCACCCGGGCCCACCCATCACCGCCACCTCACAAGGAGAAAACACCATGTCTGAAACCCCAGAAATCCGCAAGGGCCTGTACGGCGTTGTCGTCGATGAGACCGCAATCTCCAAGGTTGTCCCGGAGACCAACTCCCTGACCTACCGCGGCTACCCGGTGCAGGAGCTCGCTCGCTACTGCTCCTTCGAGGAGGTGGCCTACCTGCTGTGGAATGGTGAGCTGCCCAGCCAGGGCGAGCTGGTGCGTTTCTCCGCCCGTGAGAAGGCACTGCGCCACCTGGACCGCCACGTCATCGACCTGATTACCTCCATGCCGAAGTCCTGCCACCCGATGGACGTGCTGCGCACCGCCATCTCCTTCATCGGCTCCCAGGACCCGGAGGAGTACACCAAGGACTCCGAGCACATTCGCCGCACCGCGCTGGAGCTCATGGCGAAGATCCCCACCATCATCGCCCTGGACATCCGCCGCCGCCGCGGCGAGGGCTACATCGAGCCCTCCCGCAAGAAGGGCTTTGCGGAGAACTTCCTGTGGATGGTCTTCGGTGACGAGGAAGGCTCCCCGGCGAAGTCCCGCTCCGATATCGAGGCCTTTGACAAGTCCCTCATCCTCTACGCCGAGCACTCCTTCAACGCTTCCACCTTCGCCGCCCGCGTGGTCACCTCGACCATGTCGGATACCTACTCCGCTGTTACCGCGGCCATCGGCGCCCTCAAGGGCCCGCTGCACGGTGGCGCCAACGAGGCTGTGATGAAGAACTTCCTGGAGATCGGTGACCCGGCCAAGGTGGAGGAGTGGACCAAGAACAAGCTGGCCAACAAGGAACTGGTCATGGGCTTTGGCCACCGCGTGTACAAGAACGGCGACTCCCGTGTACCCACCATGGAGGCCGCCTTCCGCGAGCTGGCCAAGGAACACAACCAGGAGAAGTGGGTGGAGATGTTCGACATCATGGCCAAGACCATGTATGAGAACACCTCCATCAAGATCCGCCCGAACCTGGACTTCCCGGCTGGCCCGGCCTACCACATCCTGGGCTTCGACATTGAGTTCTTCACCCCGATCTTCGTGATGGCCCGCATCACCGGCTGGACTGCGCACATCGTGGAGCAGAACGAGTCCAACTCGCTCATCCGCCCGCTGTCCGCGTACAACGGCAAGGAGCAGCGCTCCGTCCCGCCGCGCGAGATCTAATTAGCGGCTGTGCTTGCCGACGGGCGCTGCACGTAGCGAAGGCATGTCATGCCAACGCCACTTGCAGCGCCCAGTGCTATTGCGCCTGCGGCAACGAGAAGTGCCTTCCAATCGATGGCAAAAGCGAGGCTATCTCCCATTGCGTATACCATTCCGGCAAGTGGGAGGATTCCAGCGAGACAGCCAGTAATGATTGCAGCACATGCCAGTGTGGCCGTCGTGAACACAACAATTTTTAGGTGCCAGGAAGAATCGAGGCCCAGTACTCTGAAGGTGGTCTGGATTGCCTCAGTAGTACGAGCGAGGTGCCGCGAGAAAACAAAGGTCACGGCCAACGCGCTGAGCAGGGCGGCCGCCAAGCTGATATAGAATGCTCGCGGCGTCGAAGAAGTTTGAACCAGTGGCAGTAGGACGAGCTCGTGGGGGATTCGGGCTTGTGCAGCGCTATCAAGAAAACGCTTTTCTTCATCCTCCTTGAGTCCAGTAAAGACCCATTGTGTTCTACCTGCCGGTGCGTCTAGTTGCTGCGCCGTGGATTCGAGAATAATTCCTCCAGCCAGCTTCTCCCAGTGGGGTCCGAAGTCGATACTCACCGCTGGAAGTGATGTGCGGCCTGAACTCTTGCTCGTGTCGATTGAGATGTGGTCTCGGTTGATGAATCTGTGATCGCGGACTAACGCTCCCGTCTTAAGGACATCTTTTTCACGGTCCGTGAGTTCATGCTCTAAGAGCTGCTCGACATTATGAACGGATTGGACAGTTAGTACGCCGAACGAGCCAGACATATCCGAGGGCATGGTGAGCGTAGCCTGAACATAAGAAACACGAACTGGGGCGGCGACACCCAGCGAGTTGGCCAGGTGCTGAACGGATTCAGCACGTGTGGAAAGCCCGTTATCTGTCTTCTCTAAGACGTGGGCCTGGTTCGGGGCGATCGTCGACGTCAAGCTGTCGTTCTCACTGGCTGTGAAGCTGGCTGACATCGAACTGCTAAAAACGGCGGTTCCCATGCACAGGACCAACAACGTCAGACCCGTACCAATGAGTTGACGATGTTTCTCGGCAAATCGTAGAGCCACGCCTGCGGGAGTGTAGGGCCGACTGCTTCGTGGAAAGCGTGCGAGAAGAAGAGAAAATACGATGCATAATGCCACAGTTGGCGCTGGCGCCCATGTTTCGAACACGCCGGGTCCCAGCATTGCAGCAGCGAACGTGAAGAGAGCAGAGACGAGGGCAATGACGACCGCGCTCCAACGCAAGACTGTTGCCGATGAGGCTGGTAACGGGATGTCCTTCCAGAACGGATGCGGCCGAGCTGACGGCGCGGTGGCGACACCACCAATCAGGAGTGCCGCTAGCGAGCTAGTGAGAAGAAGCACTAACCATTTCCATGGGATGAGGACTCCAGGATCAGGCAACCCTGCAAGACCTGAAATGAATGTGCGTGCACATTGTGCAAGGCCCGCACCCAATACGATGCCTAAGACGGAGTACACCAAAGCCGAACGAAACAGGGTGGATGTGCTGGACTTCCACAACAGGAAAGGCGAGATTCCTAGCTCGAAGAAACGCTGATTTAACGGTTGAAGCACGTGGTACGTAACCCGCCACAAAAAGAAGATCAAAGCGCACGGGATGACAACGGCGGACAGACCGAAGAAGAAGGAATAGCTATCGGCGAACCCTGAAGGCGGCGTTGAGAGGAGGCTTTCGCGGGTGAGGAGCGAGGCCGAGAAGGCGTCGTTCAGCGCGGCGTGATCGACGAGGTCTGTATCCCCGAGCTGGCTGCTAATGAACTCGGTGAGGGCTGCAGGAGTCTTTCCTTCGGAACCGAAAACAATCGGCCGGACCGAAGCGGAGGTCATGGAAAAAGCGCGGGCGTCGATGGTGTTCCACGTTCCCGATGCGCCGTACACAGCTTCTTCATGTTTGTGGAAGGAATTCGATGCAACGCCAACGATGCGGAGCGGTAGCGTGCCGTTGAACGCAGTTGTGCGTTCTCCGACGTTGAGGTTCACGTCTTCGGTGACTACTACCTCGCCAGGAGCGTGAGGCCAATGGCCCTGAACCAATACCAACCCAAAATCGGGAGCTTGCGCTTCCCAATGAGACTCTTTGTAGACAAGGGAGGTTGAAGGATTGCTATCAACATAGAGATCGTAAGTCTCGAGTTGAGCAGTGAATCCTCGCTCTGGGGAATCAAGTTGCGGCAGGGTTTGTTCAATCACTCCCGCCCGCGTGTACACAGGCACGTCCACCCGCACAGCGTTGTTTCCCAATTCTGACTGTGTCTTCTGCTGCGGGGACATTGTCATGAAGAGATCGGCCGAGACGGCAAATGCAAACAATCCTAAGCACACTGCAATAGCCGCTACGCCGAAACGATACCTTTTCGAAGACTGCACGACTTTCGTGATCAGTTCATTGAGCATGCGGGGCTGCTTTCCCAAGCTGGCCGTCGATCAGCGTGTACGCCGTGCTGCAATAGTCCAGCATGATGGGATCATGGCTGGTCGCTATCACAGTTGTGCCAGTTGATGCGAGCTTCTTGAAGAGTTGAAAAACGCCACGCGAGTTCTCGGAATCGAGGGCCGCAGACGGCTCATCAGCCAAGAGAACTCTCCGGTTCCCGGACAGTGCTCGGGCGATTCCTACTCTTTGGCACTGGCCGCGCGACAACTCTGCGGGAAACCGTTGAGCGAGTTCTGCAAGTCCTACTTGGGCTAATGCCTCGGACGCCTTGTCGCGCGCTGCCTTCTCATCGAACCCCGCTGCTGCAAGCACAAGCACGACATTTTCGAGTGCGGTGAGTTCATTCATCAACAAGTCGTCTTGATGGACGAAGCCGATTGTGTTGCGGCGCAAGGTAAGTAGTTCCTTGGGGGTAGCGGTGGATACACAGGTATCAAAGACCGCGATTGAGCCTTCATCAATAGGAAGAAGGCCTGCGATTGCGCGCAGGAGAGTGGTTTTACCGGAGCCACTCTTTCCTGAAATTCCGAGAAACTCGCCTTCATCAACCTTTAGGCTTGCGCCTTGAAGAACATGCGTGCGCTGGGCGCCTTCGCCCAAATACTTGTGGACGCTAGATATAGTGACTGTATTCATGAGTTCTTTACAACAGAGAAACACACGCCCAGGTCGTTGACCGAGGCGTGTGCGGAAAAGGGATGGCTAGCAGCCTCGGTCAGTTCGCCACGACGACAGACGGTCGTTACTCCAGAAACCGACGTAGTTGTTGCGAGATTGCTGGGTCATGGTGTGACATTTGCCCTGCCCGTTGGCATCGTGATACCAAGCGGCGTCCGACCACGTGTTGTTGATCCACGACGAAGTCTTATCGTTTGCGTTGTGGGAAACGTTCATCAAACCAATACCTGAGCCCCGAGAGCCAAGGAAACCACCGTAGTTTGCATGATCGAAGATGCACACGAGGTTACCGCCACACTCCCAGTCGGCGGCCTGGGCAGTTGGAACGGCGAGGAGAGAGCTAGCGGCGAGAGTGCAGCCTACAGCCAATTTTTTTTATCTTCATTGCGAGTCCTTTGGGTGAAAGATGAAGTTGGTTCTTGTGAACCTGATTGAAAGGTAGAGGCAGAGGATGTCGCATGTCAATAGGTTTATATGATTTTAAAAGAAAATTAACTCTTTCCTTCTTTGACTATTACATGTTGGGGGGAGTGGTGCTGCGCGTGAGGGGGTGGGCCCCTCTCAGAGCGCCTAGGATTCTGGCGAGAACCCAATCGAAATCTGTTGACCTATATGTCGATTCTCGCCCGCGGTTTCGCCTCGGACACTATCCTTGTCTTCGTATTGTTCCTATCTGAAAGGATCACTCCTAGTGTCTGATACCGCCCCCAAATCCTTCTCCAAGATCTTGGTGGCCAACCGCGGTGAGATCGCGGTGCGTGCCTTCCGTGCTGCCTTCGAGGTGGGCGCGAAGACCGTTGCTATCTACCCCCGGGAGGACCGCAACTCCTTCCACCGCGCTTTTGCGGACGAAGCCGTGCGCATCGGCGTTGATGGCCAGCCCGTCAAGGCCTACCTCGACATCGACGAGGTCATCCGCGCAGCCAAGAAGTCTGGTGCCGACGCTATCTACCCCGGTTACGGTTTCCTTTCCGAGCGCGCAGATCTCGCGCGTGCGTGCCGTGACAACGGCATCACCTTCATTGGCCCCACCCCGGAGACTCTGGACCTGACCGGTGACAAGGCCGCGGCCGTGCACGCCGCACAGGAGGCGGGCCTGCCCACGCTCAAGGACTCCGAGCCCTCCACCGACCCGGAGGAGCTCTACGAGTACTCCAAGGACTTCTCCTTCCCGGTCTTTGTCAAGGCCGTCGCCGGCGGCGGCGGACGCGGCATGCGCTTTATCGAAAGCCCCGAAGAGCTCAAGGCCAAGTGCGCGGAGGCCTCCCGTGAGGCGGAGGCCGCTTTTGGTGACGCCCACGTGTACCTGGAAACCGCCGTCATCCGCCCGCAGCACATCGAGGTGCAGATCCTCGCTGATTCCCAGGGCAACGTCATCCACCTCTTTGAGCGCGACTGCTCTGTGCAGCGCCGCCACCAGAAGGTCGTGGAGATCGCCCCGGCCCCCACGCTGGATCCGGAGCTGCGTGACCGCATCTGCGCCGACGCCGTGAAGTTCTGCGAGCACATCAACTACCGGGGCGCTGGCACCGTGGAGTTCCTCGTCGATGAGAAGGGCAACCACGTCTTCATCGAGATGAACCCCCGCGTGCAGGTCGAGCACACCGTGACCGAGGAGGTCACCGGCGTGGACATCGTCAAGACCCAGATGCAGATCGTCGCCGGCTCTTCCCTCAAGGAGCTGGGCCTGGAGCAGGAAAACATACACCTCACCGGCGCGGCCCTGCAGTGCCGCATCACCACCGAGGACCCCGCCAACGGCTTCCGCCCCGATACCGGCACGCTGACCACCTACCGCTCGCCGGGCGGCGCAGGCGTGCGTCTCGACGGTGCCACCTCCGTGGGCGCGGAGATCTCCCCGAACTTCGACTCCCTGCTGGTCAAGATGACCTGCCGCGGCGCCACCTTCGAGCAGGCCGTCGCCCGTGCCCAGCGCGCCCTCAACGAGTTCGCCGTGGGCGGCGTGGCCACCAACATCGGCTTCCTGCGCGCCCTGCTGCGCGAGCCGGACTTCGTGGGCACCCGCGTGGACACCAGCTTCATCCCGGAGCACCCGGACCTGCTCAAGGCCCCGCCGGCCGTGGACGAGTCCGGCCGCATCATCGACTACATCGCGGACGTCACCGTCAACCAGCCCAACGGCAAGCGCCCGACCACCCTGCGGCCCTTTGATAAGATTCCGACCTTCGACAAGTCCCAGCCGCTGCCGCGCGGCTCCCGCGACGATCTTCTCGAGCTGGGCCCGAAGGCCTGGGCTGAGAAGATCCGCGCCCAGGAGGCGCTGGCGGTCACCGATACCACCTTCCGTGACGCCCACCAGTCCCTGCTAGCCACCCGCGTGCGCGGCACCGACCTGGTCACCGCGGCCGAGGCCGTGGCGCGCATGACCCCGGAGCTCTACTCGGTGGAGGCCTGGGGCGGCGCCACCTATGACGTAGCCATGCGCTTCCTCAAGGAGGATCCGTGGGTGCGCCTCGACCTGCTGCGCGAGGCCATGCCAAACCAGAACATCCAGATGCTGCTGCGCGGCCGCAACACCGTGGGCTACTCGCCCTACTCTGACGACGTCTGCCGCGCCTTTGTCCAGGAGGCCGCCAAGTCCGGCGTGGATATCTTCCGCATCTTCGACGCTCTCAACGACGTCTCCCAGATGCGCCCGGCTATCGACGCCGTCCTCGAGACCGGCACCACCGTGGCCGAGGTGGCCATGGCCTACTCCGGCGACATGTGCTCGCCCAAGGAGAACCTCTACACGCTGGATTACTACCTGAAGCTGGCCGAGGAGATTGTCAACACCGGCGCCCACGTGCTGGCCATCAAGGACATGGCCGGCCTGCTGCGCC
The DNA here is from genome assembly GCF_030532325.1 of Corynebacterium sp. Classification (GTDB taxonomy): domain Bacteria; phylum Actinomycetota; class Actinomycetes; order Mycobacteriales; family Mycobacteriaceae; genus Corynebacterium. The sequence goes on along the minus strand of NZ_JAUNLS010000001.1, from coordinate 161,492 downwards.
CGGAGTCCGCCTCCAAGCTGGTCATGGCACTGCGCAAGGAGTTCGACCTGCCGGTGCACGTCCACACCCACGACACCGCGGGCGGCCAGCTGGCCACCTACTACGCGGCGGCGCTTTCTGGCGCCGATGTAGTGGACGGCGCCTCGGCCCCGCTGGCGGGCACCACCTCGCAGCCTTCGCTCTCCGCCATCATCTCGGCCTTCTCCAACTCCAAGCGCGATACCGGCATCGACCTGCAGGCCGTTTCCGATCTCGAGCCTTACTGGGAGGCCGTGCGCCAGCTCTACAAGCCCTTTGAGAAGGGTATCCCTGGACCGACCGGCCGCGTGTACAAGCACGAGATCCCCGGCGGCCAGCTCTCCAACCTGCGCGCCCAGGCCTCGGCTCTGGGCCTGGAGGATCGCTTCGAGGTCATCGAGGACACCTACGCCGCCGTCAACGAGATGCTCGGCCGTCCCACCAAGGTGACTCCATCCTCCAAGGTGGTGGGCGATCTGGCCCTGCACCTGGTGGGCGCGGGCGTGGACCCGGCCGACTTCGAGGCCAACCCCACCAAGTACGACATCCCGGATTCCGTCATCGCCTTCCTGCGCGGCGAACTCGGTACCCCTCCCGGTGGCTGGCCGCCGCTGCGTGACAAGGTCCTCGAGGGCCGCACGCCTGGCGACGTCTCCGTCAAGCCCGTGCCGGAGGAGGAGAAGGCTCACCTGGCCTCCGATAACTCCGACGAGCGCCGCGCATCCCTCAACCGCCTGCTCTTCCCGAAGCAGTTCGAGGAGTTCAACGAGTTCCGCCGCACCTACGGCAACACCGAGGCACTGACGGATACCGTCTTCCTCTACGGCCTGGAGGAGGGCCACGAGTACGTGGTCCACTACTTCCCGGAGGGCTCCAACGACCGCGCGGATCTCAAACCGATCACCCTGCGCCTCGACGCCATGGGTGAGCCGGATGAGAAGGGCTTCCGCAACGTGGTGCTCAACGTCAACGGCCAGATCCGCCCGCTGAAGGTGCGCGACAACAACGTCGAGTCCTCCGTGGCCACGGTGGAGAAGGCCGACCCGAGCAACGAGGGCCACGTGGCCGCACCGTTTGCCGGCGTGGTCAACGCCACCGTGAAGCCGGGCGACGAGGTCAAGGCCGGCGACCAAGTGGCCGTCATCGAGGCCATGAAGATGGAGGCCTCCATTTCCGCCACCAAGGACGGCACCATCGAGCGCGTGGCCATCGGCGCTGCCACCAAGGTGGAGGGTGGCGACCTCATCGCCGTGATCTCCTAAGAAGCCAGCGCCTAAAAACGCTTGACCATCACCGGCGCATCGGGCCGGCCAGGCACGCGCACGTCCGTGAATCCCTCGGATTCATAGAGTGCGCGTGCCTTTGGGTTATTCGGGTCCACCCACAGTGAGATGGCCGGTGCCTCCTGGGCCTCGGCGAGGTTGCACACGTTGCGCAGCAGCACCCGTCCGGCCCCGAGACCGCGGTAGCGCGACTCCACCGCGAGGAAGAGCTCCGGGATCTCTTCCGGGTCGAACTCGGTGGCCCACTGGGATTCATCGAAGGGATCGGCGTCCGGATTGCCGGTGTAGGCGTCCCCCTTGGCTTCGGTGGAGTAGTAGCGCAGCCAGGAACCACCGACGGGCACGAGGTGATCGGAGACGGCGATGACGCCGCCGTCGACAAGCGGCGCCCATTGCTCGACGGAGAGCTCGACGTCCGGGATGTGTGCGTCCTCGATGCGGGCGGATTCATCCCCCAGCGTATTGGCCAGGAACAGCAGGCGAGACAGGTACGTGCGGTCAGCCTCCTTGGCCAACCGCACGCTGTACTGGGAATCGTTAGCAGTCATGCCTTCCCAGAGTACGTGAACTCACGGGTAGGCGAGTTCAGACTCCGTGTGCTCGGAGTCCGTGAGCGCGGGCTACTTGATCTCCAGGATCGGCTCGCCCTTGTTGATCTGGGCGCCGGTGGCCACCTTGAGGTCGCTGACCGTGCCGGACTTGTGGGCCTTGACGGGGTTTTCCATCTTCATGGCCTCGAGGACCACGACGACGTCGCCCTCCGCGACCTCCTGGCCCTCCTCGACGTTGACCTTGATGACGCTGCCCTGCATGGGGGCCACCACGGCGTCGCCGGAGACGGTGGACTTGGAACCGGCGCCGCGGCGCTTCTTGGTCTTCTTGCGGCGCTGACCGCCGCCCAGCAGCAGGTTGCCGGGCAGGGCCACCTCGATGCGGCGCCCGCCCACCTCGACGACGAACTTCTGTGCCGGCTCGGCGTCCTCGGCCTCGCCGGTCTCGGTGTCCTCGTAGGGCGGCAGCTCGTTGACCCACTCCTCTTCAATCCAGCGGGTGTAGACGCGGAAGTCGCCCTCGGCGGCGGTGAAGGCCGGATCCTCCACCATGGCCTGGTGGAAGGGCAGGACGGTGGGCAGGCCCTCGACGGTGTACTCGGCCAGTGCGCGGCGGGCGCGCTGCAGGGCGGTCTCGCGGTCCGGGCCCCACACGATGAGCTTGGCCAGCATGGAGTCGAACTGGCCGCCGATGACGGATCCCTCGCGCACGCCGGAATCCATGCGCACGCCGGGGCCGGCGGGCTCGGCGTAGACGGTGATGGTGCCCGGGGCGGGCATGAAGCCCGCGGCGGCGTCCTCGCCGTTGATGCGGAACTCGAAGGCGTGGCCGCGGGGCTGCGGGTCCTGCGTGAGGGAGAGCTCGCGGCCCTCGGCGATGGCGAACTGCTCGCGGACCAGGTCAAAGCCGGTGGTCTCCTCGGTGACGGGGTGCTCGACCTGCAGGCGGGTGTTGACCTCCAGGAAGGAGATCAGGCCGTCGGCGCCCACCAGGTACTCCACGGTGCCCGCGCCGTAGTAGCCGGCCTCGCGGCAGATGCGCTTGGCGGAGTCGTGGATGGAGGCGCGCTGCTCCTCGCTGAGGAAGGGGGCCGGGGCCTCCTCGATGAGCTTCTGGAAGCGGCGCTGCAGGGAGCAATCACGGGTGCCCATGACCACGACGTTGCCGTGCTGATCCGCGAGCACCTGGGCCTCCACGTGGCGGGCGCGGTCGAGGTAGCGCTCCACAAAGCACTCGCCGCGGCCGAAGGCAGCGGTGGCCTCGCGGGTGGCGGACTCGAAGGCCTCGGGGATCTCCTCGCGGGTGTGGACCACCTTCATACCGCGCCCGCCGCCGCCGAAGGCCGCCTTGATGGCGATGGGCAGGCCGTGGGCGTCGGCAAAAGCCTCCACCTTGGCGGCGTCCTTGACCGGGTCCGGGGTGCCGGGGGCCATGGGGGCCTCGGCGCGCTCGGCGATGTGGCGGGCGGTGACCTTGTCACCCAGCGCGGCGATGGACTCGGGGGAGGGGCCGATCCAGATGAGGCCGGCGTCAATGACCGCCTGGGCAAACTCGGCGTTCTCGGAGAGGAAGCCGTAGCCGGGGTGGATGGCGTCGGCGCCGGCCTTGGCGGCGGCGTCGAGGATCTTCTCAACGTTGAGGTAAGACTCGGCGGAATTCTGCCCGCCGAGGGCGAAGGCTTCGTCTGCCAGGGCGACAAAGGGTGCGTTTGCGTCGGGCTCTGCATAGACCGCTACGGAAGCGATGCCTGCGTCGCGGGCGGCGCGGATCACGCGGACGGCGATCTCACCACGGTTAGCCACGAGAACCTTGGTGATCTTCTTGGTTTCTACTGCCACGGCAGGAACCCTCCTCGATGAACTTGGAGATGGACTTGGATTGGACTGCGTACTATTCTTGCACACTGAAACATGAGGATACCGTCATGTTGTGCTTTTGTGTCAAAAAATAATCCCGCACCAGGGGTGATGCGGGATGTATCGGCGTGTCACGCGGGACGTTACGCATCCCTTTCCACGGGCATGCGTACCATGTTGCCCCACTCGGCCCAGGAGCCGTCATACAGCCGCGGGTTCTCAAAGCCCAGCAGGTACTTGAGCACGAACCAGGTGTGCGCGCCTTGGGCGCCCACGTGGGAGTAGAGGATGGTCTCGGTGGCCGGCTCCAGCTCGCCGTAGTTGATCTTCAGCTCGCTCAGCGCGCGGAAGCAGCCGTTGGGATAGACCGCGCGGTCCCACTCCAAGTTGGAGGCGCCGGGGATATGGCCGTAGCGCATCGTCGTGCCGTAGGGAGACTCGCCGCTGCCAGAGTTGTGGGTGGCCTCGCCGAAGTACTCCTCGGGAGTGCGGGTGTCCACCAACATCGCGGTGGAGCTGCGTAGCTCGTCGACGAAGATGCGGCTGGACTCATCGCGCTCCACCTCCGGGTAGGAGGAAGCGGGGAAGTCAGGGACCATGAAGGAGGTGTCGCGCTCCTCGGTCATCCAGGCATCACGGCCGCCGTCGAGCAGGCGCACGTCCGGGTGGCCGTAGAGTTCGAAGACCCACAGGGCGTAGGCGGCCCACCAGTTGGACTTATCGCCGTAGATGACCACGGTGTCCTCGCGGTTGATGCCCTTCTCGCGCATGAGCGCGGTGAAGTTCTCCGGGCTGACAACATCCCGGGTGATCGGATCAAGCAGCTCCGTCTGGAAGTTGATCCGCGAGGCGGTGGGGATGTGTCCGATGTCGTAGAGGAGGGAGTCCTCGTCCACCTCGATGACGCGCAGCCCGGTGGTGCCCAGGCGTGCGGAGAGCCACGGTGCGGACACGAGTCGCTCGGGGTGCGCGTAGTCCTGGAAAGGGGGATTCGGGTCAAACTCGGCCACGTTCCGCCTGCCTTTCTTTATTGTCTAATGAGCCCTTATTACTCTAGCTTGATCTGGCTAAAAATGGTCACGCGAGCGCCGCTTTTGTGGCATTGGATACATTTTCAAACCTGTGAACCCCGACTCACCGGCACTGGTTATAACAACATTGCAGGTAGCAGGCGGATTTGCGCTCTGAGCGGCAGTTTTAACCCCGGGGTTAACCGGCGCGCGAAGGTCAGAAACCTGAGATATTTTAGGAAACGAGGTGCGGTGAGCTACACGCTTCCAGCGGAAGCGCCGGACCGTATTTACTCACAACCCCCGAGCGAAAGGGAATAGCTGTGCACAAGGCAATCGTTGTCTTCGAGGTTGAGGGCGGCTCCGACAAGGGCCCGGACGGCCACCGCAAGGACACCATGCCCATCGTCAACGCCATCAAGGCGGCTGGCTGGCACTCTGAGGTCATCTACTTCCACCCGGATCAGGCGGAAGAGATTTACACCAAGGTCTCCGAGAACTTTGACGCCTACATCTCCCGCGTGAATCCCGGCAACATCCCGGGCGGGGAGAAGGGCTACTTTGAGCTCCTCACCAAGCTGGCAGACGCCGGCCTGGTGGGCATGTCCACCCCGGCTGACATGATGGCCTACGGCGCCAAGGACGCGCTGGTCAAACTCAATGACACCCCGCTGGTTCCCGCTGACACCGCGGCCTACTACGAGGTGGATGCCTTCCACAACACCTTCCCGACCTCCCTGTCCTACGGCGAGCGCGTGCTCAAGCAGAACCGCGGCTCCACCGGCGAGGGTATCTGGCGCGTGCGCCTGGCCGATGCCTCCCTGGCCGAGTCTGTTGAGCCTGGCACCGCGCTGCCGCTGGACACCGCCCTCAAGTGCACCGAGGCCGTGGACAACCAGACCCACGACTACCAGCTGGGCGAGTTCATGGACTTCTGTGATCAGTACATCATCGGCGATAACGGCATGCTCGTGGACATGCGCTTCATGCCGCGCATCGTCGAGGGCGAAATCCGCATCCTCCTGGTGGGCAACGAGCCGGTCTTTATCGTGCACAAGAAGCCCGCTGAGGGCGGCGATAGCTTCTCCGCCACCCTCTTCTCCGGCGCGAAGTACACCTACGACAAGCCGGAGGCTTGGCCGGAGCTCCTCGCGATGTTTGAGAAGGCCCGCCCGGTGATTGCCTCCAAGCTGGGTGAGACCGAGAACGTCCCGCTCATCTGGACCGCGGACTTCATGCTTGACGACGACGAAAAGGGCGAGGACACCTACGTCCTCGGCGAGATCAACTGCTCCTGTGTTGGCTTTACCTCTGAGCTCGACATGGGCATCCAGGAGAAGGTGGCTGCTGAGGCCATCCGCCGCGTTGAGGCAAAGAACGCCTAATTTAAAACGCCTAGGCTTTCGCCTCTTTTCGACGCCGATTTACACCCCCATTGTGGCCCCCACGGCCGCGGTGGGGGTGCGCTGCGTCATGCCAGCGCTGCCCATGTGATGTAAGTTGTCACACACAACATAGATTTCCCTAAAGAGTTTTGTGAGTTTTATCAGAAAGGACCGCGCGCATGAGCAACCAGGACGATCGCTACGGTGACAGCGGCTTCGGCGAGAGCGACTACAGCGAGATGAACTTCAGCGAAAATGCGAAGAACTACGGTGAGAACACCTCCGGTGACTCCACTTCCGGCGAGGGCACCAAGGACGAGTCCGCCAACGCCACTGCGCAGGAGCCCTCCTACCCGGGTTCCTCCTATCAGGGCACCGATAGCACCAGCTCCTTCGGCGGCTCCGACAGCGGCTTCGGTTGCACAGGCGGGTTCGGTTCCGATTAAAGCTTGGGCTCCGACAACAGCTTTGGGCAGTCCGACTTCTCCCAGAACACCTTCGCGCAGGGGTCCACCGCACAGAACTCCACGTCTGACTCTACGAACTCTGATTCCAGCTCCGCTGCGTCCTCCTCCGCTGAGAACTCCACGAGCTTCAATCACGGCGAGTCCCACGAGCAGACTTCTGACTTTGGCCAGCAGGGCTACGGCCAGCAGAACTACGCGCAGCAGGGCTTTGGCCAGCAGTCCTCCCAGGGCTTCGGCCAGCCGCAGGGCGCTCAGGCGCAGAGCTTCGGCCAGTTTGGTCAACAGAACCAGGGTTCTCAGGTGCAGGGCTTTGGCCAGCAGCAGATGGCCTCGGGCAACGGCTACCCCCAGCAGGGTTTCAACCCACAGGGCTTCCCGGAGTCGCCAAAGAAGCAGGGTGCGAACTTCTTCTCCGCGCTCTTTGACTTCAAGTTCCAGAACTTCGTCACGGTGAAGTTCGCCTCGGTGATCTACATGATCGCGCTCGTCATCGGCGTGCTCAACTGGATCGGCGGTCTCATCATGAGCATCATGACGGCCGCGGGTGCCGGCATGTTTGATGCCGCGTACTACGACGTGTTCGGTTCCTCGTCCGGCAGCGGTGTCCTCGGCGTCATGATGATTTTCGGTCACCTCATCTTTGGCACGATCGCGCTCTTCCTCTACGTCATCACCGTCCGCGTTGTTCTGGAGGCCTTCGTGGCCAACATTAAGACCGCGGAGAACACCCGTGACATCCTGGAGAAGCAGGAGAGCTAAGACTCCCACTGTGGTGGGCTCCGGCCAACACCGAGCCTTCACCTACGCATCCCGCGAACCCCAAGCAGTACGTCACAAGCAACACTGCCGCTGGGGTCCGCGGGATTTTAGTGTTTTCTGGTCCTGGGCCGCCGTGGCTGCTCAATACGCGATGCGCTTTGACGCGGCGGGATCGTGCGTTGTGGATTCCTTGCAAACAAGGCTTCCGAAAGCACAGCTTCTGAGGCCTTGTTTGGGATGGCGCCACACCCGCAGCCATAAAGAAACCGGCTGCCGGGTACATGGGTACATCGGCAGCCGGTGGGGGAGTAGAGCTAGTCCAAGAGCTTGGCGACGCACTCCGGATCAGCATCAGAGAGCATCTGACGCAGGCGGTCGTACTCATCCTGCTCGCCGATGGCCTGCGCTGCGTGCGCAAGGGCGGCGATGGCACGCAGCACGCCCTGGTTTGGCTCGTGGCTGAAGGGGACAGGCCCCCAGCCCTTCCAACCGTTGGCGCGGAGGCGGTCCAGGCTGCGGTGGTAGCCGGTACGCGCGTAGGCGTAGGCGGTTATGTAGGCGGTGGGCATGGCCTCATCGGAGCGCAGGCGGGCAATCTCCTTCTCCGCCAGCAGCGCCCACAGCAGCGGGGAGTTTGGGTGGGCTACGATGCCCGCGGTGAGATCCTCAGTGTGCTCAGCGCCGGGGTCAGCCGGCAGCTTGATGGGGGCGGGGGCAAGCATGTCTTTCATTTCCATGGCTGCCACGATACCTAGGCATGCAGAGAGCGTGGTGGCTTTAGATTAAAAGTCTCCCTGTGGCTAATACTGCGCGACGCTGCAAAGTGCAGGTGGTAGCAGCAAACTGGCATAATGACAACTCTTAGGAATGGAACCTACCTTATCGTTGGTTTATAGTGAGTTAAGACTTTCCTGCCTGTTTGAGTTGTCGTAGGCATGAGGTCACTGCATTCCAAATTCCAGTACAGGAAGGGACCGTGGAGGTCGCTGCATGAGAATTTCAAAATCATCTAAAGGGGCACTGGCGTTCTTAACGTCCGTTGCATTGTTTGTAGGGGGGGGGCAGTCCTGCCTCAGCCATAATTGAAGATCCGACTATCGAATATGGCTTCGGTACTCCAGATGGGGAGAGCCCAGAAGTCCGTGCGGAGGTATCCGTCTCTGATGCTGAGGTTGAGCCGGGGCAGAAGATTTCGTACACCTTCGACCTAGAGGCCATTGCACCGCATCCCCTAAGTTATCCGTATGCTAACTATGGGGAATCGGACCTTACTCGGGTACTTTTCGCTCTCAATCCTGATCCCAACGCCCCTTTCGATGCGCCGATTTCGCAAGATAACATCACTTGGAAGTCGGGTCGTCCTGAAAAGGTGGACATCTATAAGGATGTGAATACCGGCGCTTGGATCGTCGATGTTGTAGACCATATCGGTGACAATTTCAATGCCTCCCTGACTGTTCCGGCGACCGTAAATACCGATGTTCAAGCAGGGCAGGAAATGAAGGTTCAGGGAGCCGCGGAGGGTTACATCTCCCCAATCGGAGATTGGGAAGATCGAGACCCGAACATTGTTCCGACTGACCAAGCATGTGTCCAACACGCCACGGGAAGCACCACCTACCATGGCGGCAGCTACGGCGCCTGGATCGTTGAGGCCTTCATCGGCTCCGACCAGCAAAGTCTCCAGCTGATCGGCGAACCGAAGTTCCGGTTTACAGACAAGAACAACAATGACATCACTGAAGAGGTAATGAGGGGTTCGGCGTCCGATAACCCGAACATACCTCCAGTTGATGATTCTGTGCCGTTTCCCAACGGAACGTGGCTTTACAAGCACTCCTGGCCGTTTAACCCGGATCCTAATTCCTTTACAGGACGGAACTGGATCACTGACGGCACCACCATTCACTGGGAACAGGACATGCGAGATGGCAACTGTGATCCGGCCCGGCCCTATGATTGGAACTATCAGATTAACTTCCACGTCATTTCTGGTGTCCGTGACCGTGGCGCCGACGTGAGCGTTGAGGCCCCGTTCCGAGTGAAGGCTGCCTCACTCTTCGAGATTGGTGATTATGCGTGGGTGGATGCCAATAAGGATGGCATCCAGGATGCTGGTGAGGATCCGGCTGTGGGTGTCACGGTGATTTTGCGTGATGCTGATGGTGAGGTTGCTCGTACCAAGACTGATGCTTCGGGTAAGTACCTGTTTGAGAATCTTCCGGCGGGTTCTTATGAGGTTGAGTTTGTGACTCCGGATGGTTTTGAGGTCACGAAGTCTGAGGCTGGTGGTGATCCGGCTAAGGATTCCAATGGTGTGAAGTCGACTGTGGAGTTGACTGATGCTTCGGATACCACGGTTGATTTTGGTGTGGTTCCGGTGGAGAAGACTTTCTCGATTGGTGATTATGCGTGGGTGGATGCCAATAAGGATGGCATCCAGGATGCTGGT
>NZ_JAUNLS010000001.1:0-151610 GCF_030532325.1 Corynebacterium sp. | reverse complement strand
GTTGACTGATGCTTCGGATACCACGGTTGATTTTGGTGTGGTTCCGGTGGAGAAGCCGATTGATCCGAGTGAACCCTCCGAGCCGAGTGAACCTTCCGAGCCCAACGAACCCAATGAGCCGGGCTCCATCGGAGATTTTGTCTGGCAGGACGAGAATGAGAACGGTGTACAGGATGAAGGGGAGCCCGGCAAGTCCGGAGTGACGGTAATTCTTCGTACTGAGTCTGGTGACGAAGTTGCTCGTACCACTACGGATGCTTCCGGTAAGTACCTGTTCAAGGACGTAGAGCCTGGTAACTACAAGGTTGAGTTTGAGACTCCGGAAGGATTCAAGCCCACCAAGTCTGGAGCTGGTTCTGACTCCTCTCTCGATTCTGATGGTGAGTCCGTAACAGTCACGGTGATGCCTGGCGAGAATAATCGGACAATTGACTTCGGCGTTGTTCAAGAGAAGGACGAGAGTGGCTCTCTGGAAATCGGTGATTACGTCTGGCTGGATGCCAACCTCAACGGCATTCAGGACGAAAATGAGAAGCCTGTTGAAGGCGCCGAGGTTGTTCTGCGTGACGCTGAAGGCAAGGAGCTGGAGCGTACGAAGACCGACGCTAACGGTAAGTACCTGTTCAAGGAACTGAAGCCGGGAACCTACAAGATTGAGTTTCTTGCTCCGAAGGGCTTCAAGCCTGGTCCTGTTGGCGTTGGTGATGACCCTGCGGTTGATTCCAACGGTTCTGTGTCTATCGTGACGCTGACGGATGCTTCGGATAACACCGTTGACTTCGGTGTTGTTCCGGAGGAAGGCCCGGGTTCTTCGGCAAACGGAAGCTCTAAGGGCTACATTGCTCTGGGCTTGATTCCGCTGCTGCCGTTGATTCCAATTGCAGGACAGTTCGTGTCGAACTTTGATTTCCCTGCTTCGAGTAAGCCGCAACAGCCGGGTACTCCTGGAGATACGAATCCGGGAATTCCCGACGAGAAGAAGCCCGTGAACCCGCAGGACATCAAGCCGGCGCCTCAGCAGCCGAATCCGGGTACGCCTGCAACGAATGCTCCTGCTACTCCGAAGGGGGATGACAGCAATACTGCAGCACCGAGCAGGAACCACAGCTCGCTGGCTAACACCGGTGTCGAATACACCTCTATTGCTGTCCTTGCCGGCATTATCGCCCTGCTGATGGGCCTGGCTTTCGTTGCCTTTGGCCGCCGCAAGGAGAGCTAGTCAGCACAAGGCAGGCCAAGGCAGTCCATAAGGTTAAGCCTGGGGTGTGTGATCACGCCTTGGGCTTCACCTTGAGGGGCTAGCTGCGGTAGCAATTGAGACAAAGAAAGGGGATCGTGAGCTGCAAGTGCTCACGATCCCCTTTCTTGTTTTGGAGCATGCGTCCTTTGCACAGACAGGCAGGTCGTCAGCCCCAGAACTGGGAGACGCTCAGCCCCAGAACTGGGAAACGCTCAGCCCAAAGCTGTAGAGCGCACGTCGCAGAACGGGCAGGGAGAGCCCGATGACACTGGAGGGATCGCCCTCAATGCGGTCGATGAACCAGCCGCCCATGGCCTCCAGCGTGAAGGCGCCGGCGCATTCCAACGGCTCGCCGGAGTGGGCGTAGGCGGTGATGTCCTCCTCGCTGGCCGCGGCGAAGTGCACGGTGGTGCGGGAGGCCTCCACATATTCGGTGCCGCCGGCGATGACGCAGTGGCCGGTGATGAGCTCGGCCGTCTTCCCGGCTTGGGCCCGCCAGCGCTCAATGGTGGCCGCGACGGTGTGGGGCTTGCCCTGCAGGTGGCCTTCGAGAAGCAGCATGGAATCCCCGCCCACCACGACGTCGTCAGGAAAGTCGGCGGCCACGGCGCGGGCTTTGGCTTGGGCGAGGGCGTTGACGATCTCCTCCGCGGAGGCATTGCGGGCGCTGAGGGAATCCTCAATAGCGCGCTCGTCCACGTGTGCTGGGGCTAAAACGGGCTCAACCCCCGCCCCGCGCAGGATGGAGGCGCGGGAGGGGGACTGAGAAGCAAGAACTAAGCGCATAGGAGTGTCGTGAAGCAGGCCGCCTAGAAGTAGCGGACGTTGCGGAACGCCGAGGGGTTGAAGGTATCACCCGGCTGACCCCAGAGATCGCGCGTAGCGCGGGTATCGGCGGCCTTGGCGCGGGCGTCGGCGTCGAGCTGGCTGAGCAGTGTGGTCAGTGCGGCAACCTCATCATCAGAGGGGTTGCCCTTGAGGACCTTAAACAGGGGAGCATTCATGGTGTTCTCCGTAGTACAAGAATTACAAGACAATGTTGCCGTGCTTCTTCGGCACGGTGGGGACAATCTTTCGCTCCAGAAGGCGCAGCGCCTCAATGAGGGAGCCGCGCGTGGCGGCTGGGGTGATCACCGAGTCCACCAAGCCGCGCTCCGCTGCCTGGTAAGGAGTGAGGTACTCGGCGGCCTGCTCGGCGTCGAGCTCCAGCTCCTGGGCCAGGGCCTCGGCGTCGGCCACGGAGATCTCGGCGGTCGGCCAGGCGTAGGACATGTCGGCGCCCAGATCCTTGGAGCCGAAGGCGATGTAGCCGGTGCCGTGCGCGCGACCCACGATCACGCTGAGCTTGCCCACAGTGGCCGCGGAGTAGGCGTGGATGAGTTTGGCCAGCGAGGCGGCGTCCACGCTCTCACCAAGAGCCGGCGAGTCCACGAATTCCACGATGGGGGTGTTGAAGGCATCGCACAGGCGGATAAAACGCGCGGCCTTGGCGGCGGCGGCGGAATCGAGCGTGCCGCGATTGGCCACGATGCCCACCGTGCGACCCTCCACGTGGCCAAAACCGGTGTAGATGCCCTCAATGCCTGCCTCAAGCTCGAGGGTATCCTCGCAGGTCGCGGTGATGACATCGAGGAGGTCGACGGTGCCGTCGTCCGCCACCAGGCTGTCCAGGGCGCGGTCTGCCTCGGAGATGTTCTCGGCCACGGAGCCGGCCATGAGCGTGGCCTCGGGGCGCGGGGCCTCGGCGCGGTTATTGGAGGGCAGGTAGCTGAGTACCTGCTTGACAGCGTCAATCTCCCCACCGGGCTGCTGCGCGCTGAGGTGGCCATCGGGAGCGATGACAACATCGGCGAGCGCAGCCACCAGCGAGGCGTCCTTGGAATCCGCGTAGACCACGGTGACCTGGGGAACCAGGCCGGAGGCGGTGGTCGCACGCGCCAGGATGCGCGCCTGCATGGCGGAGGAGACGATGCCCTCCTGTGCGCGCGGCTTGTCGCTGGCCACCAGGGCCACCACCGGCACGCCGGTCTTGATGGCGAGATCGTAGAGCTTGGTCACCTTCTCGCCGTAGACCTCGCCCATGGTGCCGTCGAAGATGGTGGCGTCCTGGGCGTAGGCGCAGACCTTGCGGCCGGCGACGGTGCCGTAGCCGGTGATCACGCCGTCGGTGTAGGGGCGGATGTGCTCGCGGCCGAAGTCGGTGGAGCGGTGGCGTGCGAGCGCGTCGGTCTCCACGAAAGAACCGGCGTCAAACAGTGCCTCGATGGCGCTGCGTGCAGGCGGTACCTCGCCGTGCGGGGCGCGGGATTCGGTGAGCTTAGTGCCCAGATCCTCAATCTTGCCGGCGGTAGTTTTCATATCTGGAGTAGTTGCACTCATAGGCCACTAGTCTACAATCTGCGCGAAGAAATGCTGAACTAGCGGCGCTAAAGCCTGTGCATTGGGCTTTAGAGCGGGATGTTGCCGTGCTTGCGGGCGGGGCGGGCGACGTTCTTATCGGCGTAGAAGCGCAGGTTCTTGGCAATCACCGAGCGTGTCTCGGAGGGGAGAATGACGGCGTCGATAAGCCCGCGCTCGGCGGCCTTGTAGGGGTTGAGCATGTGGTCCTCGTATTCGCGCTCGAAGGACTTGGCTAGCTCGGTGACATCCAGGCCCTTCTCGTGGGCGGCCTTGAGCTCCTTGCGGTAAATGAAGCCCACCGCCCCGGCAGCGCCCATGACCGCGATCTGCGCGGTGGGCCAGGCCAGGTTGACGTCGGCGCCGAGGCCCTTGGAACCCATGACGCAGTAGGCGCCGCCGTAGGCCTTGCGCATGGTCACGGTGATCTTCGGGACGGTGGCCTCGCCGTAGGCGTAGAGCAGCTTGGCCCCGCGGCGCAGGATGCCGTCGTGTTCCTGGGAGGCGCCGGGGAGGAAGCCGGGGACGTCGACAAGCAGCACCAGCGGGATGTTGAAGGAATCGCAGGTGCGCACGAAGCGGGCGGCCTTCTCGGAGGAATCGATGTCGAGGCAGCCGGCGAAGACCTGGGGCTGGTTGGCCACAAAGCCCACGGTCTGGCCCTCGATGCGGCCAAAGGCCACGACGACGTTCTCGGCGCGCTCGGCCTGGATCTCCAGGAAGTCGCCGTCATCGGTGAGGGCCTGGATGACCTCCTTGACGTCGTAGGGCTGGGTGGGGGAGTCGGGGATGATTTCGTCGAGCATGAGGTCATCGGCGGTCTCCTCGCCCAGTTCCTCGAAGGGCTCCAGCGGAGCCTTCTCGCGGTTGTTGGAGGGCAGGTAGCTGACCAGATCGTGGACCCAGTCGAGGGCTTCCTCGTCACTGGCGGCGGTGTAATGGGAGTTGCCGGCGGTGAGCATGTGCATGGAGGCGCCACCTAGCTCCTCCTGGGTGACCTCCTCGCCGGTGACGGTCTTGATGACGTCCGGGCCGGTGACGAACATCTTGGACTTCTTGTCCACCATGACCACGAAGTCAGTGAGTGCAGGGGAGTAGGCGTTGCCGCCGGCGCACGCACCCATAATGACGGAAATCTGCGGCACCACGCCGGAGGCTTGGACGTTGTGGTAGAAGGTCTTGGCAATCCAGTCCAGGGAGACTGCGCCGTCTTGGATGCGGGCACCGGCGCCCTCGTAGAGGCCGATGAGCGGGCGGCCGGTGGTCACAGCTAGCTCCATGATCTTGATCATCTTTTCGCCGTAGACCTCGCCCAGGGCGCCGCCGAAGACGGTGCCGTCCTGGGAGAAGATGCAGACCTCGCGGCCGTCGATAGTGCCCCAGCCGGTGACGATGCCGTCGGTGACCGGCTTCTTGGCGCTCATACCGAAGTCGGTGGTGCGGTGCACGGCGAGCATGTCCGTTTCGACGAAGGAGCCTTCATCGAGCAGGTAGTCCAGGCGGTCGCGGGCGGTCAGACGGCCTTGGTCGCGTACTTTTTGGTGGGCTTTTTCTCCCATAGGGGCAGCGGCTTGCTCGCGGCGTCGCTTGAGTTCGGCGATCTTGCCCGCCGTGGTGTTAGCGCTCAAGGAGTCGAGCTCCGTCAAATGTGAGGAAATAGTCATGTTTGCTGAGTGTAGGGAGGTTTTGCCTACAAATACACAGTGGCGCGCCGGTGATTTTGATCACAAAAACTATTCCTACTGGTCAGGGGGTTAAAACATGAGACTTCCCTCAAGAAAATCCTGCGCGGGGTTCTGGCGGGGACTTTCGTGGGGTTGCTTGAGGGTGGCCTCAGGACCGTACGTGCCCATTTTAGGACACGCGCGCGCTTAAGCTAACCAGCCGAAGCTGCGCAGGAATTCGCTCGCGACGGCGAGGTCTTCCTCGCGCGGGGAGTGGCCGGCGGCGGTGTGGAGGGCGGAGG
The DNA here is from genome assembly GCF_030532325.1 of Corynebacterium sp. Classification (GTDB taxonomy): domain Bacteria; phylum Actinomycetota; class Actinomycetes; order Mycobacteriales; family Mycobacteriaceae; genus Corynebacterium. Next base: position 146,007 of record NZ_JAUNLS010000001.1, on the reverse strand, counting down.
CGATTTCGGTGCGGGTGGCCGGGATGTGGTCATCCGCGAAGAGCTGCTCAGCAACGCGCGCTTCCAGCGGTGCGGAGCCCAGGGTGTCAAGACCCGTGCCGGTGGCAGTCTTGAATGTGGCGGTGATGGCGGACATCAGCTCGGTCAGTGTATTCATTTGTGCTCACCTCTTCGACGTTCTTCCGTAATGAATACGTGTAAACCCCGCACCTCAAATGGCGCGGGGTGACCCAGTCTAGCCTGAACGTCCGGTAAGGGCAACCTTAATTTCAGATTGTATTAACTCGGTGTTAACTTTCCGGCCGGGTTCGTGCGTGCGACGTCAGTGCCTGGCCGTCGGCGTGCTTGCCGGGCTTAGTGCTTGCCGGACAGGCCCGGGAAGAGGTTGAGTCCGAAGTAGTAGTTGAGCGAGTCCTTGGAAATCCACGTGATGGCCACCAAGATGATGACCCCGAGCACGGCGTAGACGGTCCAGCCCAGGACCTTCATCTGTGGGGAGGCCTCGGTATCGCCCACGATGACCCCGTTGCTATCGCGGATGGGATCGCCCGTCATGCAGCGCATGCCCAGGGCAAAGAGGAGGGGGATGCCGGCGCCGAAGGCCAGGGCAAGGCCAGCGACGCGGAGGATGGCGCTAAAGATTTCAGCAGCGGTCATGGCGAGTCAGTCCTTAGTTGTCCTGCGGTGCGGACGGGGTAGCGGGGGAGGTGAGGTTGTGGGCCACGGTGCTGATGGCCGGAACCCGGGTGGTCTGGTCGGCACTGGTCAAGGAGGAATCCACGGACTCGGCGTCGGCATCCCAGTCGTTATTGACGTTGGAGGTGTCCACCGGGTTGAGGCGGGCGCGCATGAGGATGACGGCCACGAGCGCGAGCAGGATGATGCCGTCCACAATGGCGCCGACCAAGGTGGAGGAGAAGGCGCTGACGCCGTGGGCGATCCACCAGGTGACAAAACCCACGGCGGCGGCGCAGGGCAGGGTGATGAGCCATGCGGCGACCATGCGCATGGCCACGCCCCAGCGCACCTCAGCGCCCTTCTTGCCCAGGCCGGTGCCCATGATGGAGCCGGTAGAGACGTGGGTGGTGGACAGCGCCATGCCGCCGGCGGCGGAGGTGAGGATGATGGCGGCGGAGGAGGCCTCAGCGGCCATGCCCTGCGGGGATTCGATTTCTACCAGGCCCTTGCCCAGCGTGCGGATGACGCGCCAGCCACCGGACAGGGTGCCGGCGGCGATGGCCACAGCGCAGCAGACGATGACCCAGGTGGGGATGCGTGCTTCGGAGTTGGCCTCGCCGGCGGCCACCAGAGCCAGGAAGATGACGCCCATGGTCTTCTGCGCGTCGCCCGCGCCGTGGGCGAGGGAGACAAGGCAGGCGGTGACGACCTGGCCATGGCGGAAGTGCTCGTTCTTCACGCGATCCGGGATGGTGTTGGTGACCCAGTAGATGAGCGCGGTGCCGCAGGCGGAGACCATCGCCGCGATGATCGGCGAGGCGATCGCCGGGATGATGATCTTGCCGGCGATGGAGGACCAAGCCACGCCGCCGGTGCCTAGGGCGGCGAAGGCCGCGCCGATGAGGCCGCCGAACAGGGCGTGGGAGGATGAGGAGGGCAGGCCGAGCAACCAGGTGAAGAGGTTCCACAGGATGCCGCCGATGAGGCCGGTGAAGACCACCATGAGCAGGGCGTCGCCCTCGGCGGGCACGGAGAGATCAAAGGAGTCGAGGTTGACAATGCCCTTGGCCACCGTCGCCGCCACGTGGACGGAGAGGAAGGCGCCGATGAGGTTAAGCACGGCAGAGATGGCCACGGCGGTGAAGGGCTTAAGCGCGCCGGTGGCGATGGACGTTGCCATGGCGTTGGCGGTGTCGTGGAAGCCGTTGGTGAAGTCGAAGGCGAGCGCGGTAACCACCACGATGGCCAGGATGACAAGAGTCGCGGTCACGGGAGTGATCCTTTTCGAAGACGCAGAAGAAGTGATCGGTTCAGTGGACGGAAGGCCAGTGGCCTCTCCTTAGTCTGAAAAGAGGATAGCCCCGCCGAAACTGCCCTCCTAATCACTTCTTTACGCCGATGACCTGCGGAAAAGGAGCAATGGTCTAGCTAATGTAGTGTGGTCACATCATAATCGCCGGAATTCCGCCGACAATTCCCATACATTCCACTTACGGTTAACCTGGCGTTTACCTCACGTGGGGGTGGGGTTAACCACCCTCGGCTAGTGGTCACCTACTTAGTCTCAGCCGCAGCACCAGATTAAGCCTCAGCCGCAGTCACTGTTTCGATAGGCAGCCAGGCGTAGCCGTAAGGGCCGAGCTCCACCGGGCCCAGATCCACGCTCTCATCAGTGAAGTTGTGCAGGCAGAGCAGCTCGCCGCGCTGGAAGCCCAGCACACCGCGGTGCCCGGTCTCCACCGCCTCGAAGTCCGCGGTGCCCAGCTCCGGGTGCGCCTTGCGCTGCTGTACCAGGGAGCGCACCGCGTTGAGCAAAGAGGAGGGATCCTCCTTCTGCTCGACCACGGAGATCCCCGCCCCGCCGACGATGGGGCGCTGCGTCTGTTTGGCATCGCTGAAGCCGGCGCCGGGGCCCGGCTCCCACTGCATCGGGGTGCGCACCGCGTAACGGTCCGGCAGCTCGGTGGCGTCATTCATGCCGATCTCATCGCCGTAATAGAGGAAGGGCGCGCCCGGCATGGATAGCAGCAGCGAGTACATCAGCTCGATCTTGCGCTGGTCATTGCCCATGAGCGGGGCTAGGCGCCTGGCGATGCCCACGTGCGCACGCATCGAGTCATCCGGCAGGTAGTGCTCGTACATGAGCTGGCGGTTGTCCTCGCTGACCATCTCGAGGGTGAGCTCGTCGTGGTTGCGCAGGAAAGTACCCCACTGGCAGCCCGCGGGCAGGGCGGGCAGCTCGTCCATGATCTGGTAGATGGGGGTGGCATCACCCAGCGCGAGCGCCTCGTAGAGCCGCGGCATGAGCGGGAAGTTGAAGACCATGTGGAAGCGGTTGCCCTCGCCGTAGAACTCCATGGTCTCGTGCGGGGGCTGGTTGGCCTCGGCGATGATGGCGGCCTCCGGGTAGTGCTCATCCAGAAACGCGCGAACCTTCTCGATGAAGCTGATGGTCTCCGGCAGGGACTCTCCTCCCAGGCCGTCGCGCTCGTAGAGGTAGGGGATGGCGTCCAGACGGAAGCCGTCCACGCCCTTATCCAGCCAGAAGGAGAGGATCTTGAACACTTCCTCGTGCACCGCCGGGTTGTCGTAGTTCAGATCCGGCTGGTGGGAGTAGAAGCGGTGGAAGTAGTACTGCTTGCGCTGCGGATCCCAGGCCCAGTTGGAGGTTTCCGTATCGGTGAAGATGATGCGGATCTCCGGGTAGCGCAGCGGGTCATCGCCCCACACGTAGTAGTCCCCGTAGGGGCCGGAGGGATCGGTGCGCGAGGCCTGGAACCACGGGTGCTCGCTCGAGGTGTGGTTGAACGCCACATCCATGAGCAGCCGCATGCCGCGCTTGTGTAGCTCGGCGATGAGCTCCTCGGCATCGGCCATGGTGCCGTAGTCGGGGTGCACGGAGTAGTAATCGGCGATGTCATAGCCGTCATCGAGCAGCGGCGAGGCGTAGAAGGGGGACAGCCACAGGCAGTCCACGCCGAGCCACTGCAGGTAGTCGAGTTTGTCAATGACTCCGCGCAGGGAGCCCACGCCCGAGCCCGTGGTGTCCTTAAAGGCGGGGACGAGGGCTTGGTAAAAGACGGCGTTGTGGAACCAGCTCATCGAAGATCCTTAAGTTTGGCCCGCCACAGCAGGAATTCCAGCAGGCACAGCGCGCCCGCGAGGAGGCCCGGCCACAGGGCGGGGGAGGGGGACAGAATGTTCATGAGGGCTTGAATCAGCGCCAGGACGGCGAAGAATCCAACGAACCCCAGGGCGGTATCCCACAGCAGGGAGCGGCGCATCGGCGTTAAGCCTTCACGCCGCCGGCGGTCAGGCCCGCGACGATGCGGTGCTGGAAGACGAGCACCATGATGATCAGCGGGATGGTGACCAAGGCGCCGGCCGCCATGGTTGCGGCATAAGGGTACTCGAAAGCCGAGGGGCCGGAAAAACGGGCGATGGCCACGGTCACCGGCTCGGTGGCGTTGGTGGACAGCTGGCGGGCCAGCATGAACTCGTTCCAGGTGGTGATGAACGCGATGATGGCGGTGGTAAACAGCGCCGGGGCCGCCAGCGGCAGCAGCACCAGGCGGAAGGCCTGGCCGCGCGAGGCCCCGTCCACGCGCGCGGCCTCCTCGAGCTCCCAGGGCAGCTGGCGGAAGAAGCTGAGCAGCGTGTAGACCGTCAGCGGCAGGGCAAAGGAAATGTTGGGGATGATCATCGCCCGGTAGGTGCCAATCCAGTCCAGGTTGCCAAAGAGCTGGAAGAGCGGGGTGACCAGCGAGATGGCCGGGAACATCGAGGCGGCCAGGATGATGCCGGTGACCACGCCCTTGCCGGGGAAGTCATAGCGGGCCAGCGCGTAGGCGGTGAACACGCCTAAGGCCACGGCCACGGCGGTCGTGGCCAGCGAGATGAGCAGCGAGTTGCCCATGGCGTTGAGGAAGTCGTTGCCCTTATCGGTGGCCAGCGCGTCGCGGAAGTTATCCAGGGTGACGTGCGTGGGCCACGGGGTGGTGTCAAAGGTGTAGTCCTTGTGGCGCAGTGCGGTGACCACCATCCAGTAGAAGGGCGCTAGCCCCCAGAACATGATGAAGATGATGCCGGCGTAGTGACCGAACTTTTTCATGATGCTGCCGCCTTTCGGTGTGTGCGACGTTCCCTGCCGGAGACATCAGCCCCCAAGAAGCGCACGAGGATGAACGCCACGGCGAAGATGAGCAGGAAGATGAGCGTGGACAGCGCGGAGGCGGAGTTGAAGTGTCCCTGGCGCATGTCCTCCACAACGAGCTGGGAGATGGTGGCCGTCGGTGAATCCGAGGAGGCGGAGATCATGATCACCGGCAGGTCGTACATGCGCAGCGCGTCGAGCGTGCGGAAGAGGATGGCTACCATGAGCGCGGGGCGCACCAGCGGCAGGGTGATGCGGGTGAAGACCTGCCAGCGGCTGGCGCCGTCCACCCGTGCGGCGTCATAGACATCGCGCGGGATCATCTGCAGGCCGGCCAGGATGAGCAGCGCCATGAAAGGGGCGGTCTTCCATACATCCGCGATGATGACCGCCAGGCGGGCGAAGAAGGGATCCGTGGTCCAGGCGATGTTCTTATCCAGCAAGGAGTTGACGATGCCCTGCGGGGCGAACATGAACTGCCACAGCTTCGCGGTCACAGCGGTGGGGATGGCCCAGGGGATGAGCACGGCTGCGCGCACCAGGCCGCGGCCACGATACTCGCCGTTCATGATGATGGCCATGAACATACCGAGGATGGTCTCCAAGGCCACGGTGACCACGGTGAAAAATAGCGTGATCTTGATGGCCGGCCAGAAGTCCGCGGCAATCACGCCGTCCGGGCAGGTGCTTACCTGGCCGGTGGCGCTCATACAGCGGTTGTTGATCCAGTAGAGGTAGTTCTCCAGGCCCGCAAACGAGCCTTCCTCAAAGACGCCGGTGGTGGGGTTGAGGCGCTTGTTTCCTTGGAAGGAGAGCATCACCGCCCGCACGATGGGATAGCCAATGACCACGGCCAGCGCTATCATCGCCGGCGCGATGAGTCCCGCGGCCTGCAGGTGCTGTGTGCGCTTCAGCGCGCTGGGCGAGGTACCAGCCACGGGAACCGCCTTTCTTCCGTGAAAATTTCTGGCGTGAACTGTTGTGTCACGAGTCTAGTGGGCGCGGCGGGCGATGCAGCCTGGCGCACCCGGGGCGTCGCAAAGCGAAAGGCACCTTTGGCATGCAAAGGTGCCTGGGGTGAGAATGCCGCGCTTGGCAGCGTCCCCTTAGCCCCGGGAAGCCGCCTCGATGGCGCGCTTCATCTCAGCGGTGGCGTCATCGACGGACTTATCCTTGGTCAGTGCCGCGTAGGCGTTATCTTGCACGGCCTTGGAGATGGCCGAGTAGAACGGGGAGACCGGACGCGGTGCGGCGTTCTCCAGGGAGGTCTTCAGCGCCGGCAGGTAGGGGAACTTCTCCACCAGAGCCTCGTCATCGTAGATGGAGGCCAGCACCGGCGGGAAGGAAGCCTCGGCGAAGGACTTCTGGTTCTCCTCGTTGATGATGAACTTCATGAAGTCCAGCGCGGTGGCCTTGTGCTCGGAGTTGATGTTGATGCCGTTGTTGTAGCCGCCGAGGGTCGACACACCGACGCCGTCCTTGCCCACCAGCGGCTGGACCTCGAACTTGATGCCCTTGTCCTCGGCGTTGGTGTACATGTACGGCCAGTTGATGGCAAAGGCGGTCTTGCCCTCGGTGAAGGCCAGGTTGGTCTCCTCCTCGGTGGCGGCGGTGGAGTCCTTGGCGATGGTGCCGTCCTTGTAGGCGTCGACAAGCGCCTGCAGGCCCTCCTTGGACTCCGGGGAATCCACGGTGATGTTGCCCTGATCATCGAGGATGTGGCCGCCCCAGCCCTCCATGAAGCCGGCGGTGTTGACGGTGAGGCCCTCGTACTGCTTGAGCTGGGTGGTCAGGCAGGAGGTGTGATCCTTGATGGCCTCGCAGGCGGATTGGATATCAGCGAACGTCTCCGGGGCCTTATCCACCAGGTCGGTGTTGCGGAAGAGCAGCTGGCCGTTGGTGTTCTGCGGCAGCGCGTAGAGGGTGTCGTTGTAGGTGGCGGACTTCACGGTGGCGTCGAGCAGCCCGGAGGTGTCCACCTCGAGGTCACCGCTCAGCGGAGCCAGCCACTGGTTGGCGGCGAAGTCGGCGGTCCACACGACGTCCAGCGCCATGACGTCGTAGTCGGAGTTGCCGGCCTGCAGGGACTGCACGAGGGTCTCGCGCTGGGCGTCGGCCTCGCCGGCCAGCTCCTTGAGCTCGACCTTCTCATCGGGGTGCTCCTCGTTCCAGGCCTCGATGATGGGCTTGACCTTGTCGGTGTCATTCTTGCCCATGGCGAAGGTGATGGGGCCGCGGCCGTCGGTGCCCTCGGTGCTGGCAGCGTTGTCGGAGGAGGGTGCAGAGTCGTCGGAGGAGCAGCCTGCCAGAACCAAAGCAAGCGCTGCGGTGGTGGCGACCGCGCCGGTGCGGGCGGTGGCCAGGGAGGTGCGAAGGAAGGACTTCTTCATGGAGTAATCACCTTTCGGAAAACTTCTGGTGCCTCAAACCTAAAGTACTTCCAGCACACTCCACGCATCTTTGGTGATATTTCACACTTAAAGGGGGTGAAAAGTACCCCTTAGTTCTCGATACGAACGCCCGTTTCGGGGTCAAAATGATGAGCGGTCTTCGGGTCGAAGCTGAGCAGGACCTCCTCGCCGCGCGCCGGGGTGGCGCCGCGCTCGGCCCGGGCCACGAAGCGCTGCTCGCCCACGGTGACGTAGACGTAGGACTCCGCGCCGAGCTCTTCGACGATGTCCACCACGCCGGGGATGCCCACCGGACCGTCGATGATGCGCATGTTCTCCGGGCGCACGCCGATGCGGCCGCCGTTGTAATCAAAGATGTTCATGGCGGGCGAGCCGATGAAGCCGGCGACGAACTCGTTCGCGGGGGCGTCGTACAGCTCGCGGGGCGGGGCCACTTGTTGGAGCACGCCGTCCTTGAGCACCGCCACGCGATGCCCCATGGTCATGGCCTCGACTTGGTCGTGGGTGACGTAGACGGTGGTGGTACCCAGGCGCTGCTGTAGGCTGGCCAGCTCGGAGCGGGTCTGCACGCGCAGCTTCGCGTCGAGGTTACTCAGGGGCTCATCCATGAGGAAGACCTTGGGCTTGCGCACGATGGCGCGCCCCATGGCCACGCGCTGGCGCTGGCCGCCGGAGAGATCCTTGGGCTTGCGGTCCAGGTACTCGCTTAGCCCTAGGATGTCCGCGGCCTCCTGCACCTTGGCCTTGATCTCCGCCTTGGGCAGCTTGGCCAGCTTGAGGGAAAAGCCCATGTTTTCTTCCACGGTGAGGTGCGGGTAGAGCGCGTAGTTCTGAAAGACCATGGCGATATCGCGGTCACCGGGCTCGACGCCCGTGACGTCGGTGTCACCGATGAGAATCCGCCCGCTGGAGGTTGGCTCCAGGCCCGCCAGGGCGCGCAGGGTGGTGGACTTGCCGCAGCCGGAGGGGCCGACCAGCACGAGGAATTCGCCGTCTGCAATCTCCAGATCGAGGTCCTTGACCGTGGGGCGCTCGGCGTGCGGGTAGGTGATGTTGACCTTCTCGAAGGTGACTTTTGACATAGGCACACACTAGCAGCGTTGCGCGGTGAGAGTAGCGTAGTGGCCATGACTGCGATTGATATTGAGCGCATTCGCGCCGCCGTAGCTGAAGATTTCTCCACCGTTGAGTTTGTGGAGTCCACCGGCTCCACCAACACCGATCTCATGCAGGCCGAGAGCGTGGCTGACGGCACCGTGCTGATCGCCGACGAACAAGTCTCCGGCAAGGGCCGCCTGGGCCGCCACTGGGTCAGCCCCAAGGGCGCGCAGCTCATCCTTTCGGTGCTCATTCTCCCGGAGTCTCTGGAACACCTGGGCACCCTGCCGCTGGCCGCGGGCCTGGCGGTGACCGACACCGTGGAGGGCGCCGTGCTCAAGTGGCCCAACGACGTCCAGATTGACGGCAAGAAGCTGTGCGGCATCCTCGCCGAGGCCGGCCCAGTGGGCGGGGCGTTCAAGTTCAAGTCCGCGCCCAAGACCGAGCTGCACAAAGCTGAAGTAAACAAGGCCGAGCTCAACAAAGCTGAGATCAACAAGGCCGAAATCGCCCCCAAGACCCAGGCCGGCCAGGCTCCCTCCGCCCGCGTGGTGGTGGGCATGGGCCTCAACGTCTCGCTCACCCGCGAGGAGCTGCCCGTGGAGGCCGCCACCTCGTTGGCGCTGGAGGGACATGACACCGACCGCACCGAGCTGGCCATCACCCTGCTCAAGAACCTGCGCCGTCGCATCACCCAGTGGCAGCAGCAGGATCCCCAGATGATGGTGGACTACCGCCGTGTGTGCGCCAGCCTGGGCCAGGAGGTCCGCCTGGAGGCACCGGACGGCGACATCACTGGCGTCGTCGAGGGCATTGCTGACGACGGCCGCATCAACGTCGGCGGCGAGTACTACTCGGCCGGTGACGTCACCCACCTGCGCCCGGCGGACTCCTAAACCACGCTGCCCGTCACCGCGCCCGGCGCTGCCCGTCACGGTGCACAGCGCGGTGGCAGGTAGTATCAGGCACCATGAGCTTGATGAAGTTAGGGCGCGGCGAGACCGTGCGGGTGGACGTGACCGCCCCGTTTCGCACCTTGCTCTTTCCCTTCCTCGAGTTGATCCTCGTCACCGGCGTGGCCTGGATTGCCATCGGCTGGGCGGACGTGCGCGGGATCGACGTCGCACTGCGCAACGGCCTGGTGGCCTTGTGGGTGGTGCTTGCTGTCTGGCGCTTCGTTATTCCTCTTATAAAGTCCCGCCGACGCCGCTTCATCGTGACTAACCTGCGGGTCATCGCGCGCGATGGCGGGCACATCGATTCCATCCCCCTGCGCGATATCCGTGGCGCGCGTCGGCGCCGGGGCGGGATTTCCCTAGCCATCCACGGCTACGAGCAGCCGATGTATTTCCCCTCAGTGCCCAAGGCCAAAAGGGTGGAGGAAGTCCTCAACGAGCAGCCCCTCTGGCGCTAGCCACGCAGCCTCCACGGGTGCTAGGGCCCGCACCCCAGGCCAGAAGTGCGAGGGCGTTGACTAGTATCGGATGGGTGAGTGAACAAGCAAAGCCCATCGTTACTGTTTATGGTGACGGCCAGCTCGCGCGCATGATGCAGCCGGCCGCCGCTGAGCTCGACATCCACCTGCGCATCCTGGCCTCCTCCCCGGAGCAGTCCGCCGCGCAGGTCATCCCGGACGTGGTGCTCGGTGATTACCACGATTATGACACCCTCGTCGCCGCCGCCCAGGGCGCCGATGCCCTCACCTTCGAGCACGAGCACGTTCCCACCGAGCACGTGCGCTCGCTTATCGATGCCTCCTATAACGTCCAGCCCCAACCCTCCGCGCTGCTCTATGCGCAGGACAAGCTCTTCATGCGCCAGAAGCTGAAGGAGCTCGGCGCCCCGGTGCCGCGTTTTGCCGCCATCGAGTCGGTAGAGGATGCCCGTAGCTTCGCTGAGCTGGTGGAAGGACGCGTGTGCCTCAAGGCTCGCCGCGGCGGCTACGATGGCCACGGCGTGTGGTTCCCCTCCGCCGAGGAGCTTGAGCCGCTGGTGACCGAGCTTCTCGAGGCGGGCACCCCGCTCATGGCCGAGGAGAAGGTCCAGCTCACCCGCGAGCTCTCCGTGCTGGTGGCGCGCCGCCCCTCCGGTGAGGTCAAGGCGTGGCCCATCACCGAGTCCGTGCAGCGTGACGGTATTTGTGCCGAGGCCTTTGCCCCGGCGCCTGGCCTCACCCCGGAGCTCGCCGAGCGCGCCGCCACGGTGGGCGAGCTGGTCGCTACCGAGCTGGGAGTGACCGGCGTGCTGGCCGTGGAGCTCTTCGCCTACGCCGTGGCCGTGGAACCCACCTTGAGCTCCGCCGCCACCGCCGCGGCCGCCTCCGTGGCGGGTGTCTCCAGCTCCATCCCGGTGGAAGATATCGCCGTCAACGAGCTGGCCATGCGCCCGCACAACACCGGCCACTGGACCCAGGACGGCTCGGTGACCTCGCAATTTGAGCAGCACCTGCGCGCGGTCCTGGACCTGCCGCTGGGTGAGACCAACGCCCTGGCGCCGATTACCGTCATGGCCAACGTGCTGGGCGCCGAGGAAGACCCGCAGATGCCCATGCCGCAGCGCGTGCGTGAGGTCATGCAGCGCTACCCGCAGGCCAAGATTCACCTTTACGGCAAGGAGCACCGCCCCGGCCGTAAGATCGGCCACGTCAACGTCGTGGGCACGGATGTAGCAGAAACCCGCCGCATTGCTGCCGACGCCGCCCACTTCCTCGTCCACGCCACCTGGGCTGAGGCCTAAGCAGACGCGGTGGGCGTATCCCCCGTACAACACGAAGGAGAAATTGAGATGGAACCGCTCGTTGGCCTGATTATGGGCTCCGATTCCGACTGGCCCACCGTGGAGCCTGCCGCTGAGGTTCTTGCTGAGTTCGGAGTGCCTTTTGAGGTGGGCGTGGTCAGCGCGCACCGCACCCCGGAAAAGATGCTGGCTTATGCCAAGTCTGCCCACGAGCGCGGGCTCAAGGCCATCATCGCGTGTGCCGGCGGCGCGGCACACCTGCCGGGCATGGTGGCAGCCGCAACCCCGCTGCCGGTGATTGGCATTCCGCGCGCGCTCAAGGATCTTGATGGCCTCGATTCCCTGCTGTCCATCGTGCAGATGCCCGGCGGGGTTCCCGTGGCCACGGTGTCCATCGGTGGGGCCAAGAACGCGGGCCTGCTGGCCGTGCGCATCCTGGGTGCCGGCGATGACTCCCTGACCCAGAAGATGGCCGCCTACCAGGAGAAGATGGCCGCTGAGGTCGAGCAGAAGGACGCGAACCTGCGCTCCCGTTTGCTCGGGGAGTAGTTGCTGTCTCAAGCGCCGAGTCAGGCGCCCCACTGCATCGGGCCCGATGATCCACGTGACCTCGCTGGCCCGGTGATCCCTAAAAGTCTGAACCTAAAAGGCTGAACCTCGACGTCGCCAAGCTCAGCGTCACGAGCGGAGCAAGACGCGACCTGGGAGTTCAGCCTTCCAGGTTCAGACTTTTAGTTCTCGGGCGGTGCCAGCACAGGGGAATGTGGCATCGGCTCACCAGCGCGTTGGTGACACCCTCCCGGTGGAGATCTCCCATGCCGCCTGCCGGACGCAAAAGTCTAGCCCTGGAAATCCAGACCTGCAGGTCGCGGTCTTCCAGGCGGTGGGCTCTGCGCTTGGCGACGTCGAGGTCTGTACTTCCAGGGCTAGATCTTTGGGTGGTGGGCGCGGGTCTGGCGGGAATGCCAGCACTGGAGTGACGGCGCTGAAGCGCTAGACCTCTGGCAGCGGGGGATTCGGTGCGGGATGCAGCGGCGTCATGGACATGACACTGCTAGCAGTTGCGTGCTTTGGTTTTAGGCTTTATGCTGCTCTCGTCTTGAGCTTGTCTAGAGGGGCTAGCGAGGATACTGCTTGAAGTTTTGTACGAAGATCTTGGGAACAGCGATACTGGTTGCCGGTTTTGTTTCTGTGTCTCCAACAATGGCGCTTGCGACTGACTTGGAATTTGGCCCTGTGGATGGGGAGTACGTGGCTCAGGAAAATCGGGATACAGAATTCGAACTAAATGGGGGCGAAGACGCAGCTGTCTTCTTCAACAGTCCTGCGGCGGATCGGAGCATAATAATTACTTCTGAAGCTCCTCAGGATTCTAGAGCTGCGAAAGATGACGACGATACGACTGCTGCTACATGTGTTAGCGCTGAACAGGACGGGGTGAAGGTAACTGTATATAATGACTGCCCGACACCCATGCGAGTCAAGGTTATTATGACTGGGCCTGTTGGAGCGCAGGACGCACGATGCGCAACGGTTGCCTCCGGCCAAGAGGAGGTTGTTGCGGAGTTCAGCGTTCCATACGTTACTAGAATTGACCGAGTGGTAAATTGCTGATGGTCAAGATGGATTCAATCGTTCTAAAAGTCTTGATTGTATTCGCTTTAGGATTAGCTCTTCCCGCGCCCTACGCGAAGGCGCTTCCGGACATCAAGAACGAATTTGGAATGTACACGGTGCAGTGCCAAGCAGTTGAGAATGCGGCGGGAAACCCTGTGCTCGGCTATGTTGTAGGAAACCATAAAAAGACTCCGCTAGATGCGCAACGTGATGCGGATCTGTATACGAATAAGTTCAATAACGCGCACAAACGGCACTGTTACCCGCAGAAGCGGTATCGACCTTCAGGTGCCTATGATACGAACTGGAATGCAATGTGATGAGTGGTGAAATTACGCTGGCTCGGACATACTTCCTCGCGCGCGAAAGTGATCTCGAGGCATGTTTTGAACAATATCTCAAGAGAATTGAACGGGTAAGGAAGTTCACGGAAGTCTATCTAATCTCTGACGCAGAGTTCCCAGAGCCGGACGGGGTAGCAAGATCGGTCCTGCTTTCTGATCTGCGCTCGCATTGGGGAGATACGTTGAACGAAGACGAATGGGATTTGTATAGCTACTCCACTGCGCTGGGGTCGATTGAAGAGCCGATCGCGCCGGGGGCCTCAGTATCTCGGCTTTGGGAAGATCTGCTGCTTACCGATGAAGAAGAATACCCCAAGTCATTCATAAGCCAAGTGCAACTCACATATATGTCTCGCGCATAATAGCTGGCGCCTCCGGATCTCTTGAGTGCACAACGTGTTTATTGCGTGTGAGCTAGACCTCCGGCAGCAGTGTGTCTGCCGTGGGGTAGGAGGCCTGGGCGCCCTGGCCGGTGGCGGCGAAGGCGCCGACGCGGGCGGCATAGCAGGCGGCGGTAACGAGATCGTCGCCGGCATCGAGGCGCGCGCAGAGAGCACCCGTAAAGGCATCGCCTGCTCCGGTGGTGTCCACCGGCGTGATGTGTGGGGTGGGGATGTCTACCACTCCTTCGGCGGTGGCGACCTGCGCGCCGCGAGCGCCGAGCGTGAGCACCACGGATGCAAAGCCCGCGCGCACCAATTCGGCGGCGGGGGATTCGGTGCGGGATGCAGTGGCGCCATGTGCATGCCCAAGCTGTTCCAGGACAAGCCCGGCCTCGTGCTCGTTGACTACTAAGGGATCTGCCTTGAGCAGGGCCGCGTGCTCAACATCAATAACCGGGGCGAGGTTCACCACGAGGCGGCCGCGGCTAAGTTCCGCGGCGGCGGCAAAGCCTGCGGCGGGAATCTCGCCTTGGAGCACCACAATGTCCGCTTCCGCGATGGGGGCGGCGTGGGCGTGGACAAAGGCGGAATCGACCAGTGCATTGGCCCCGGGGGAGACTACGATGGTGTTCTCGCCGCTAGCCGCCACAGTGATGACCGCCAGGCCCGTGGTGTGGGTGGTGCGGGCGACGTGGTTGAGATCTACGCCCGAAGAAGTGAGGTAGCTCAGCGCCGTCGAGGCATAAGGATCGGAACTGGCAGAACCCACTGCGCCGACAAAGCTGACCTCCGCGCCGAGGAGCGCGGCGGCTACGGCTTGGTTTGCGCCCTTACCACCGGCGGTGACCTCCCCGCCGTGTCCTAGGAGGGTTTCCCCGGGCAGCGGGTGGCGCTGGGCGTGAATGACGAGATCGGCGTTGATAGAGCCGACTACGGTAATGCTCATGTCTCCAGTATGCCGACGCGTTGCGCAGTGGACATGCGCGGGATGTAGCGGGTGGCCACGATGCTTCCCCGCGGGGTGTCATGGTGGGGGATGGCCGCCAGGAGGTTTTGCACCGCCAGCTGGCCAAGGGCTTCCATGTTTTGGTCCACCACGGAAATCGGCGTGGGCTGCAGGCGGAAGAAGGAGAGATCATCAAAGCCCACAAGCGCGATGTCGCTGCCGATGGTCCGCCCGGAGTTGTAGCACGCCTCCAGCGCGCCGGTGGTCATCATGGAATCGCCCGCCACCAGCGCGGTGATGCCCTTATCCATAAGCTCCAGCGCGCTGACGTAGCCCTCGCGGCGGCGGGATCCGCCCTGGCCAAATTCCGTGCGGAAGTCCTCGGTGGCGCCGCGGAAGACGGCCAGGCGCTGGCGGCCGGTGGAGGAATTCTGCGGGCCGGGAATGTAGCCGATGTGCGTGTGGCCCTTATCGCGCAGCTGCTGCAAAGCGGCGTACATACCGGGGCGCGGATCGGAGGCCACGGTGGGGAAGTGGGGAAGCTCGCGGTCGATGAGGAGGAGGGGGCGGCCCTTGGCGGCGTCGGTAAGCGCGGCCTCGGCGCCCTCCACCGGCACGGCGATGATGCCGTCCACCCGGCGCCAGGTCAGCGCGTCGAGGGCCTTGGCCTGGCGGGCCACGGAATCCGAGCAGGTGGTCATGATGGCGGCGATGCCGGCGGCGTCAGCCTCCCGCTCGATGGCCGCGGCGATTTGTGCGAAGTAGGGATCGGCAAGGTCGGGGATGACCACGCCGATGGCATCCGAGCGGGAGCCGCGCAGGGCGCGCGCCTGGGCGTTGGGGCGATAGCCCAGCTCGTTGGCGGCGTCCTTGATCTTCTTGGTGGTGGCCGCCGAGATGGCGGGGTGATTGGCCAGTGCGCGCGAGACGGTGGAGACGGAAAAGCCGGTGGTGGCGGCGAGATCTTTGAGGGTGGGAGTGGCCACGGCTTGTCCTTTGTGGAAAACCCTGCGCGGGGGAGGGGATAGAATCGTGCGTTATGTCGGTTCCCATCTTAGTCCTTGGCGCGCGGGTGGCCGGCGGCGAACCCACGTCCGTGTTGGCCGCCCGGCTGGACCGCGCGCTGGAGCTGTGGGAGGGCCAGCGCATCATCGTCTCCGGGCGCGGCGAGGCCCCGGCCATGGCCGCGTACCTGCGCAAGCGCGGCGTGCCGGCGGAGCTCATCGTGGAGGAAAGCCGCGCCACGAGCACCAACGAGAACCTGGAGAACGCCCGTGCCCTGGACGCCGCGCCCCATTTCGACGTGGTTACCAGTGACTTTCACTGCCTGCGCACCAAACTGTGGTCGTGGCATTTGGGCATTCCGGTGCGCCTGCACGCGGCGCTGACGCCGCGGCGCGATAGGCCGTATCACTACGTGCGCGAGCTGGTTGCCACACCCCATTCGGCGCTGAGGATCGCGTGGCGCCGGTGGCGCGCGCGTGGGATGAGAGGGTAACCCCACGGGCGCGCCCGGGCGGCCACCGGGGGAGTTTTCTGCAGCATAGGGGTGGATTTGTGCAAGTTTATGCAAACGATTGACTAGGGTTTGAGCTGCGCTTTAACCTTAAAAACGTAGTCAGTTTCCATACACCGGAAGGCGGTGTGCACCCCCATGTATCGCATCCACTGTGGTGAGTATCGCGCGGAGATCAATCCGCGCGGCGCCGGGCTGAAGTCACTCACGTTCCGCGGGGATAACCTCGTGGAAACCTACGAGGAAGACCAAACCCCGCCGATGTACGCCGGGCTGGTGCTCGCACCCTGGCCCAACCGCACCGCCGACGGACACTTCACCTGGAAAGGCCAGAGCTACGACCTTCCCGTCAACGAGCCCGAGCGCGGCAACGCCATCCACGGGCTGGTGGCGCAGGCGCACTGGCAGCCGGTGGAGGTTCACGGTGATTCGGTGCGGCTGACCACACCCCTGCGCAGGCCCTGGCCCTGGGCAGTGAACCTGGACATCGAGTACCGGCTCGATGCCCACGGCCTTCTCATCCGTCTGCATGCGGACACTGAGCGGGCCGCCGGCGCGGACAGTGCTCAGGCACCTGAGGGGGAGGAGCCGGGGGCAGAACCCAGCCCCTTCGCCTTCGGCCTGCACACCTTCCTCTCCGCCCGCGGTGCTGCCACAGACGAGTGCGAGCTGAGCATTCCCGTCAGTGAGCACCACCTGCTGGACTCCCGCAACCTGCCCACCGGCGAGGTCCACCCCGCCCGCATCTCCCACCAGCGCATCAGCGAGGTGAACTGGGATGACTGCTTCCGCGGCGAGGGCCCGCTCCAGGTGGACTACGTGCATCCGGCCAGCGGCCGGGGCGTGCGCATGGAGATGGGCACGGGCCTTGACTGGGTACAGCTTTTTACCCCGGATGATTACCCCGGCCGTGGCCGCGCGCTGGCCGTGGAGCCCATGAGCGCTCCGCCCAACGCGCTGGTCAGTGGCACCGACCTTGCCACCACCCCCGTGGACTTTGAGCTTCGACTTAGCGGACTCGGCTAGTTCACCTCCCCGCATCCCTTCCTTCCCCGACACCTGCACAACCTAGAAAGTTCTCGCTATGGAACCCTCAGTTCTTCGACTTGACGCCACGTGGGTGGACTACCTGCTCGTCGCGTTGTACTTCATCTTCGTTCTGGGCATCGGCTGGGCCGCCAAGGCTCGTGTGTCCTCTTCTATCGACTTCTTCCTCTCCGGCCGCGGCCTGCCCGCCTGGGTGACCGGCCTGGCCTTCGTCTCCGCCAACCTGGGCGCCGTGGAGATCATCGGCATGTCCGCCAACGGCGTGGAGTACGGCTTCCAGACCATGCACTACTTTTGGATCGGCGCCGTGCCCGCCATGGTCTTCCTGGGCATTGTCATGATGCCCTTCTACTACGGCTCTAAGGTGCGCTCCGTTCCCGAGTTCATGCGCAAGCGCTTTGGCAACACCGCGCACCTGGTGAACGCGATCTCCTTCGCCATTGCCCAGCTGCTTATCGCCGGCGTTAACCTCTACCTGCTGGCCACCATCGTCGAGGCCCTGCTGGGCTGGGAGATGTGGGTGGCGCTGCTGGTCGCCGGCCTCATTGTGCTCTCCTACATCACCCTGGGCGGCCTCTCCGCCGCCATCTACAACGAGGTGCTGCAGTTCTTCGTCATCGTCGCAGCCCTGGCACCGCTGACCATCATCGGCCTCAACCGCGTGGGCGGCTGGGAAGGCCTCAAGGCCTCCGTGGCCAACGAGTCCCACTTCCACACCTGGCCCGGCACGGAGATCTCCGGCTTTGAGAACCCGGTGTGGTCCGTCATCGGCATCGTCCTGGGCCTGGGCTTCGTGCTCTCCTTCGGCTACTGGACCACCAACTTCGTTGAGGTGCAGCGCGCCATGGCCTCCGAGTCCATCTCCGCGGCCCGCAAGACCCCGATCATCGGTGCCTTCCCCAAGATGTTCATCCCCTTCCTCGTGGTCATCCCCGGCATGATCGCCTCGGTCATGGTGGCCGACCTCGTGGAGGGCAGCGCCAAGCCTAACGACGCCATCCTGCTGCTCATGCGCGATCTCCTGCCCAACGGCCTGCTGGGCGTGGCCATCGCCGGCCTGCTGGCCTCCTTCATGGCCGGCATGGCGGCTAACATCTCGGCCTTCAACACCGTGATCTCCTACGACATCTGGCAGACCTACGTGGTCAAGGACCGCGACGATGATTACTACCTACGCTTCGGCCGCATCGCCACCGTGGTGGCCACCGGCGTGGCCATCTTCACCGCCCTGCTGGCGCAGAACTTTGGCAACGTCATGGACTACCTGCAAACGCTCTTCGGCTTCTTCAACGCCCCGCTGTTTGCCACCTTCATCCTCGGCATGTTCTGGAAGCGCATGACCCCGCACGCCGGTTGGTCTGGCCTGGTGGCCGGTACGCTGTCCGCGATTGCCTTCTGGTACGTCTCCACCTTCACCGACGCCTCCGCGACCATCTTCAACCTGCCCGGTCAGGGCACGGCCTTCGTTGCCGCCGGCGTGGCCTTCGCTACGGATATCGTGGTCTCTGTCATCGTGTCCATGTTCACCCAGCCCAAGCCCGATGAGGAGCTGGTCGGCTTCGTGTCCTCCGTGACCCCGAAGGGCCACTTCGAGGACTACACCGAGGCCAACCTGCCCTGGTACAAGCGCACCGTCCCGCTCGGCGTCATCTGCCTGGCGGTGGCCGTTGGCCTCAACGTCATCTTCGCCTAATCGCCCCTATCTTGTGAGAAAAGGATTCACATCATGTCTTCTCCCTCCTCCCCACAGCGAGCCGGCGCCTTCGATCTGCGCAACGTCATTGGCGCGCTGCTCGGCCTGTACGGAATCATCCTCCTGCTCTGCTCCTTCCTGCTGGACCCGGGCATCAACCCGGAAAACAACATTCCGAAGAACTCCTCTGACAACCTGTGGGCCGGTCTGGCCATGCTCGCCGTCGCCGCGATCATGATGGCCTGGGCTTACTTCAAGCCCATCGTCGTGGAGGAACATCCCCACCGCGCCGATCATGCAGCGGAGGCGAAGTAGATGCTTAACGTCACTCACGCCACGCTTGCCGACGGCCGCGAGATCATCTACTTCGACGACACCGAGCATCCCGACCGCGTCCTCGAGGATTCCCGCGATCTGCCGCAGGTGGTCCCGGCCTCCGAGATGCGCCGCGATCCCCTCACCGGGGACTGGGTGGCCTTTGCCGCTCACCGCATGAACCGCACGTTCATGCCGCCGGCCAACGAGAACCCGTTGGCCCCGACTACCCCGGGGCACCTGCCCACCGAGATCCCCAGTCCCAGCTACGACGTCGTGGTCTTCGAGAACCGCTTCCCCTCCTTTGCCATGGGCATGGAAGACTACACCGAGGATCTCGACGGCATGGGCCTGGTCCCGCGCCGGGCGGCCCGCGCGCGCTGCGAGGTGGTCTGCTTTACCTCCGATCCCGCAGCCAGCTTCAAGGACCTGCCTGTCAGCCGCATCCGCACCGTGATCGAGGCCTGGGCGCACCGCACCGAGGCGCTCAGCGCCCTGCCCGAGGTGCAGCAGGTCTTCCCCTTCGAAAACCGCGGCGAGGAGATCGGCGTCACCCTCCAGCACCCGCACGGTCAGATCTACTCCTATCCCTTCCTCTCGCCGCGCATGCGCTCCCTGGTGGCCTCCTCTCAGGCCTACGAGGGGGATCTCTTCCAGGATCTGCTCGACCGCGAGCGCGAGGTGGGCACGCGCGTCATCGCGCAGACGGAGCACTTCACCGTCTTTGTTCCGCCGGCCGCCAAGTGGCCGGTGGAGGCCATGGTCATGCCCAACGCCTACGCAGCCGATTTCTGCGACCTCAATGACGAGCAGCGTGATGACCTCGCGGCCCTGCTCAAGAAGCTCTACTCCGCGGTGGATCGCTTCTTCGAGGGTGTGGAGAAAACCCCGTACATCGCCGGCTGGAACCTGGCGCCCACGGATCCCGCGCTGCGCGGGGACGTGCGCATGCATCTCCAACTCTTCTCTCTCATGCGTTCTCCCAACCGGCTGAAGTACCTGGCCGGCTCCGAATCCGCCCAGGCGGTGTGGATCAATGACACCACCCCTGAGGCCATCGCCGCTCGTTTCAAGGAGGTGTGGGATGCCTAAGTGGATCACCTTCCGCAGCGATTCCGAGCTCATCAATGCCGCGAGCGGCCTGTTCCAGGACACCTTCGGCCACGAGCCCGCCGGCGTGTGGGCCGCGCCCGGCCGCGTCAACCTCATCGGTGAGCACGTGGACTACGCCGGCGGCGTGTGCGTGCCCTTCGCCCTGGAGGAAAACACCGCGGTGGCCGTGGCCCCGCGGGAGGACGGTCTGCTGGAGATCGCCTCCGATTACGAGGGCTCCGTGGTGCGCGCAACAGTGCGCCTGGATGAGGTCCGCCCGGGCTTTCCGGCCGACTGGTCCGACTACGTCGCCGGAGCCGTGTGGGCCGGCCTGGAGGAGGGCATCATTGAGTCCTGCTCCGGCCTCTCCATCGCCATTACCTCCGACGTGCCGGTAGGCTCCGGCCTGTCCAGCTCCGCGGCGCTCGAGTGCTCCGTGGCGGTGGCGGCCTACGAGCTGGCCTGCGGGCATGCGCCTGACGACGCCGCCCGCGCCCGCCTGGTTAAGGCCTGCATCCGCGCGGAGAATGAGGTGGTGGGGGCGTCGACAGGCGGGCTGGATCAAAACAGCAGCCTCTTCGGCCGCCCCGGCTCCGCCCTGGTGCTGGACTTCCACGACGGCTCGGTGCGCCACGTGCCCTTTGACATCGCCGCGCACGGCATGGTGCTGCTCATCGCGGACACCAACGCCCCGCACACGCTTAACGACGGCCAGTACGCCTCGCGCCGTGGCGTCATCGACGAGGTGCAGGAGGCTCTGACCGAGGGCGGCACCGTTCGCGATATCCCCAACGCCGTGGAGGCCGCCGGCCAGTGGGCCGCGGATAACGGCAGGGACGTGGAGCTGGTGACCCGCCGCGTGCGCCACATCGTGGAGGAGACCGCCCGCACGCAGCAGGCCGCCCAGGCCCTGGAGGCGGAGGACTTTGATCGCTTCCGTGAGCTCATGTATGACAGCCACGTCTCCATGCGCGACCTCTATGAAATCACCACCCCGGAGCTCGATACCGCCTGCGTGGCGGCCGGTGAGGTGGGCGCGCGCATGACCGGCGGCGGCTTCGGCGGTGCCATCATCGCGCTCATCAAGCAGGAGGACGTGGACTCCACCGCCGAGGCCATCGCCTCCGCGGCTGCCGAGCATGGCTTCCCGGAGCCGGCCTTCATGGTGGCCCGCCCGGGCCAGGGCGCGCGGCGCCTGGCCTAGAACGGGGTCTAGCCGCGAAGAGCTCTAAAGCGAACAGAAAGCTCTAGAGCTTTGCCAGCGCCTTGGTGATGCCCTCGATGAGGGTGGGCCGGGATTGCTTCATGGGGTGCGCGATGGCGCGCAGCCCCATGTAGGCAATCTGATCGGCTGCCTGGTTGAGGGGATCCCCGGAGTGGCCCATGACGCGGCGGATCTGAACCTCGCAGTGGCCCTCGACGTCGTACCAGGCCTGTTGGAATCGGGAGCGCGCTCCCGAGCTCACCCCGCGCCACACACCGCGGGTGCGTACGGCCTTGGACTTTCTATTGCGGATCTGCTTGACCGCCTCGAGGGCGGCCACGGAATCGGACTCGATGATCGCCTTCGTGGCCCCCACCTTGAGCAGGTACTTCAGCGCCAGGGTCAGTGCCTCCAGCTCCAACTCATCGGTGCCGGCCGTGGTTTCCCTGGTGCGCAGGCGGTAGTCGCCGTTGCCGGCCACGAAGCACATCGAGCCCTTGAAGACGGTATCGGAGGAGGCGTCGGTGGCAATGCGCACGGTGGCGCCCTCCGGCCACGAGGAGGCCTGGGAGAAGTTCGGCCACCAGTGAGCCTTAGTGGTTTCCACCTTGGCGGCGGGCTTGACGCGCGGGGCCTCGCCGAGCCTTTTGGCCTTGCGTGCGGTATGCGAGGCCTCGTTGCGGCGGACGTTGCTCGCGGTGCGCGAAGCCCGATTTTCCTGGGCGAAGCTACCGGTGACCACGTAGCCGCGCGCCTCCAGTGCGTTGCGCAGGGCCGCCTGCCGGCGGCCGGTGACTATCCATACCCGGCCCTTAATGCCGCGCAGCGCGCGCTGCAGCTCCCGGAGGGTGACCTCGACGATGTCGCCCTCTTTGATCTGTCCCTTGCGCACGAAGCGAGTCTGCTTGGTGTTGACGGCGATGACCCAGCCGTCCACTTTTCCACTCGGCGCGGAATCCCAGCGCTCGTCCCACAATGCGATGGCCACGTGCACGGGTGCGGACACCATCTTCGGGGTGAATTTGCGTGTGCCGTAGGTGCGCGATTGTGTGCCGGTGAGGGCACTCAGCTCTAGAGGTTCCATCGCTACTAGTAAACCATTAGCGCCAGCTATGCTGTGTCATCGCTCATCCTGGTGCCGCCGGCCCCAGCCGCCAGCGCAGTCTGCGTGGCGTCCGGGCAGTGGGGCGTGGCCCACCGCCCGCTTCTACCCCCGTCCGGTGTCTAAAGTCCCAGCTCACGGAGGTAGGGGAGGAGACATTTCGGGTGATAGGGAAAAGAGCTTTGCAGATTGTTGAACAACCCCTAAGCTGTTCATCATCTCAAAATGCGACCCACGTCACGAAAGGCTCTCCAGCGTGAGTTCTGAACCAATCACCACCTCCGGCCCCGAGGGTCACTCTGGCACGGCTCCCGATTCCGCCTCGGCCGTGGCCTCTGCACAGAAGCCCGCTGCGCCCAAGGGCATCGGTGCCATGGCCGGTGCCATGTTCCTTATGGCCACCTCCGCCATCGGCCCGGGCTTTTTGACCCAAACCTCGGTCTTTACCGTTCAGATGGGCGCGGCCTTCGCGTTCGCCATCGTCCTGTCCATCCTCGTAGACATCGCCATCCAGCTCAACGTGTGGCGCGTGCTCGCCGTGTCCGGCAAGCGCGCCAACGAGCTGGGCAACACCGTGCTGCCCGGCCTGGGCTGGTTTCTGGCCATCCTGGTCTTCATCGGCGGCATGGTCTTCAACATTGGCAACATCGCCGGCTCCGGTCTGGGCCTGAACGCCATGCTCGGCATCGACGCCCGCCTGGGTAGCGTCATCGCCGCGGCCATCGCCGTCTTCATATTCCTGTCCAAGCGCGCCGGCGTGGCGCTCGATCGCATCGTGGCGGCCCTGGGCGCCATCATGATCCTGCTCATGCTCTACGTGGCGATTGTCTCCCAGCCGCCGGTGGGTGAGGCCCTGAAGAACACCGTTATGCCGGAGAAGGTGGACTTCTTTGTCATCACCACCCTCATCGGTGGCACCGTGGGTGGCTACATCACCTTTGCGGGCGCGCACCGCCTCATTGACTCCGGCCTCACCGGCCCCGAGCACGTCAAGCAGATCACGCAGACCTCCGTGCTGGGCATCATCATCACTGGCATCATGCGCATTCTGCTCTTCCTGGCGGTGCTCGGCGTGGTGGCCACCGGCGTGGCCCTGTCCGAGGACAACACGGCTGCCGACGCCTTCCACCACGCCGCCGGCGAGTTCGGCTTGCGTGCCTTCGGCGTGGTGCTTTTCGCCGCTGGCCTCTCCTCCGTCATCGGTGCCTCCTATACCTCGATTACCTTCGTGACCACCCAGGACACCAAGCCGCGCACCCGCAATCTGCTCACCGTGGGCTTCATTGCGGTGTGCACCATCCTCTTTGTCATCCTCAACTCCGCACCGCAGAAGCTGCTCATCTTCGCGGGCGCCTTCAACGGCATTATCTTGCCGATTGCCTTTGCCATGGTCATGTGGGTGGCTTTCCGCCGCCACGATCTCACCCAGGGCATCAAGCAGCCCAAGTGGCTGCTTGTCCTCGGCCTGCTGGCGCTGATCCTAGAGATTTACATCGGCGTCAATTCCATCTCTGGCATTGCGAAGCTGTGGGCATAATGGCCATCCCCACGCTGAAGACTCCCGCAGAGGTCCGCGCTTTCGCCCGCGAGCACGACATGGTCACCACCGCCGGCCACGCCCGCGGCTACATGCAGGCCAACCTGCTGGCCGTGCCACAGGAGTACGCCTTTGACTTCCTGCTCTTTGCGCAGCGCAACCCCAAACCCTGCCCGATAGTCGGCGTGCTGGAGGCCGGGATGTTCACCTCCGATCTCCTCCCCGGCGGGGACATCCGCACCGACATCCCGGCCTACAACATTTACGAGGACGGAGTGCTCACGCACACGCTGGACAACGCCACCTCCTTCTACACCGAGGACATGGTCAGCTTCCTCATCGGCTGCTCCTTTACCTTTGAGACCGCTCTGCAGGACAACGGCATCGCCATCGCCCACATCGAGCAGGGCCGCAACGTGCCGATGTACCGCACCAGCATCCCCACCACGCCGGCAGGAGTCTTCTCCGGACCGATGGTGGTGTCCATGCGGCCCATCCCAGCCCACCAGGTGGCCGACGCCGTACGGATTACCTCCCGCTATCCCTCCGTCCACGGTGCGCCGGTGCACGTGGGCGATCCCGCGGCCATCGGCATCGAGGACTTGTCCCGCCCCGACTTCGGCGAGGCCATCGACATCCCGGAGGGCACCATCCCGGTGTTCTGGGCGTGCGGGGTGACCCCGCAGGCCATCGTGATGAACTCCACGCCGCGCCTGGCCATCACCCACGCCCCGGGCAAGATGCTGGTTACTGATGCCCGGGACCTCGACTATCAGGTGCCTTGATCACACCGAGCACTGCGCACTGAGTGCTGCGCGGATAACTATTCAGACACAAAGCCAGCAGGGGGCTTAAATAAGCGCAAACTTCTTAGTAGCCTCAGGGCCTAACCCTATTCCCGTAAAGGATCGAAGGAGAACCCCATGCTGAAGTTCAAGAAGACCCTGGCGGCGGCCAGCACCGCCGTGCTCATTGTGGCGGCGTCCCCCAGCGCCCTGGCCGAGCAAGGCCCGGCCCCTGCACCCGCCCCAGCGCCTGCTCCGTCGTCCTCGCTCGGTGACGGCATTGTCAACGGCCTGCAGGAACTGATCCGCATCCCGGGAGTGGGGGAGGCCCTGCGGGATACCTTCTTCGTGGTGGTGGGCATCCCCGCCATGCTCTCCTCGATGGGCTCGTCGATGCTCAGCATCCCGCAGTGCGGGCTCTTTGACACCCGCGCCTGCTAGTCCGGAATTGTTACTGCGGGCTATTAGTCCAGTACCGCGATGATGGAGTTCATCGCGCGGGTGAGATCCGCGCGGGAGGCCTCCGCTGCCTCCTCGCGCTTGCCCGCGGCGATGAGCGTGGCTAGCTCGAGGTTGGTCTCGATGTGCTCGGCGTGGATGTCGGGCTTGCGCTGCAGCGCCAGCAGGAAGGTCACGCGCATGCGGGCCAGCAGGTTGGACATCGTGCGGTCCAGGGTGGGGGAATGCAGGCCCGCCACCAACGCCTTGTGGAAGCGCTGATTGATGAGGGGCAAGGGGGCGTCCTCCCGCAGCGCCTGCTCGGTCAAGTCCACGAGGGCCTCGGGGTGATCGAAGGTACCGTAGCGCGCGGCGGAGGGCTCGATGGCGGCGCGCGCGAGGTAGAGATCACGCACGAAGTCCCGGTCCGGGGTGGCGATGAAAACGCCGCGGTTGGGGATGCGCTCCACGATGTGCTCCGAGGTCAACATGGCAAAAGCCTCCCGCAGGGTGTTGCGGGAGCAGTTGAAGCGCTCGGCGGCGCGCACCTCGCTGAGCTGTTGGCCGGGCATGAACTCGCCTTCGGAGATGGCGGTGCGCAGCGCGGCCGCGACGGAATCTGCAAGCATGCGGATTACTTTAGCTAATCGTGGCCAGCACGCTGCCCGCGGCCAGCCGCTCGCCCTGCTTGACCTTGAGGGTGATGGTGCCTGCCGAGGGCGCCTTGACGGAGGATTCCATCTTCATCGCTTCGATGGTGGCAATCTCATCGCCCTCGGCCACGCTGTCGCCGTCGGAGACGTTCCAGGCCACCAGGTTGGCGTCGTAAGGCGCGGTCACCGCGCCCGCGGCCGCGGACGAGTCCTGCTCGCCGGGGTGCGCCGCGCCCGCCGCGGATGAGCTAGCGGCAGCGCTGAAGAGCGACTCCGGCACGCCGACGCTGACCAGCTTGCCGTCGATCTCCACGGCCACCTGGGTGCGTTTGGCGTAGATGGCCTCCACGGGGGCGATGTGGCTGCCGGCCGCCGCCGAGGGGCGGTAATTGTGATCCAGCCAGTCGGTGTAGATACCGGCGCTGGCCTCGCTATCGCCGTGATCCTTGAGCACCTGGGAATCCACCATGTCGCGGTGGAAGGGCAGCACGGTGCGCACGCCCTCGACGTCGAACTCCGCGAGTGCTTCCTTGGCGCGGGCCAGGGCGACCTCGCGGGTCGGCCCCCACACCAGGAGCTTGGCGATGAGCGAGTCATAGTACGGCGGCACGATGGAGCCCGAGCGCACGCCGGCGTCGACGCGGATGCCCCGGCCTGTGGGCGGCTCGAAGTGAACGATGGTGCCGGGGCAGGGCGCGAAACCGTTGAGGATGTCCTCGGCGTTGATGCGGAACTCGAAGGCGTGGCCGGTGGTCTCCGGATCCCCGCTGAAGGAGAGCGGCTCGCCGGCGGCGATGCGGAACTGCTCCGCGATGATGTCCACCCCGGTGACCATCTCGGTGACGGGGTGCTCCACCTGCACGCGGGTGTTGACCTCGAGGAAGGAGATGGTGCCGTCCTCGGAGACGATGTACTCCACGGTGCCCGCGCCGGTGTAGCCCACCTTGGCGCAGATGGCGCGCGCGCCCTCGTGGATGCCGCGGCGCTGCTCCTCGGTGAGCGCGGGGGCTGGGGCCTCCTCGATGAGCTTCTGGAAGCGGCGCTGGGTGGAGCAGTCGCGGGTGCCCAGCACGGCGACGTTGCCATGGGAATCAGCCAGCACCTGTGCCTCGACGTGGCGCGGGCGGGTGAGGAACTTTTCCACGTAGCACTCCGCGCGGCCGAAGGCCTCCTTAGCCTCGCGCCCGGCGGAGTTGAAGGCGGCCTCGATGTCCTCGAGGCGCTCGACCACCTTGAGGCCGCGCCCGCCGCCGCCGTAGGCGGCCTTGATAGCGATGGGCAGGCCATGCTCCTCGGCGAAGGCGCGGGCCTCCTGCCAGTCATCGATCGGATCGGAGGTGCCGGGGGCGAGCGGGGCGCCGACCTCCTCGGCCACGCGGCGGGCGGCAATCTTGTCACCAAGCAGCTCGATGGATTCCGGCGAGGGGCCCACCCAGGTCAGCCCGGCACTGGCGACGGCGCGGGCGAAGTCAGCGTTCTCGGAGAGGAAGCCGTAGCCGGGGTGGACGGCGTCGGCGCCGGCACGCACGGCGATATCGAGCAGGGCCGGCACGTTCATGTAGGTATCGGCCGCGGAGTTGCCCGGTAGGGCGTAGGCCTCGTCGGCCACGCGGGTGTGCAGTGCGCCGGCGTCGGCCTCGGAATAGATGGCGATGGAACGGATACCCAGGTCGCGGGCGGCGCGGGCGATGCGGACGGCGATCTCGCCGCGGTTAGCAATAAGGACAGCGGAAATCATGGTTAACCTTCCTGGGTGGCGGAGTGGACGTCGGTGGAGTGGATGGGGGAATCGATGGTGACCAGCTCGAAGCGGACGGTTCCTCCCGGTGGCAGCTGGGCGGCGATGTCGATGTCCTCTTCCAAGACCGTGGCGATGACGGGGTAGCCGCCGGTCACAGCGTGGTCGCGGAGGAAGACCACGGGCTCTCCGGAGGGCGGGACCTGCACGGAGCCGGCCACCATGCCATCGCTGGGCAGCTCGCCGCTGCGCGCGCGGGCAAGCGCTGGGGCGTTCTCGGCGCGCAGGCGCAGGCCCACGCGGTTGGTCTGCGGAGTGACCTCCCACTGCGTGGAGAGGAAGGCCTCGATGGTTTCCTGGGTAAACCAGTCATCGCGCGGGCCCAGCACGCAGCGCAGCACGCCGGTGGTCTCCCCGTGCTCGCCTTCGCACACGCGCAGCGGGTTGGCAAGCTGGGCGTCGGTCATGGCGGTGGAGCGGGGCAGGACACCGATGACATCGCCGAGCCGCACCGGTGAGGGGCCCAGGCCGGAGAGGATGTCGGTGGAGGCCGAGCCCAGCTCCGTATCCGCCACGATGCCGCCGCGGATGGCCACGTAGGAACGCATACCCAGCTGAGCGGGCTCGACGCGCACCGTGGAGCCCGCGGTGACCAGGACCGGGCGGGCGAGGTGGACCGGCATGGCGTCGAGAAGCACCCGCGTCTGGGCGCCGGTGACGCAGATGACGGTATCGGTGAGCGCGCGCAGGCTCATGCCGCCGATGTTTTCCAGCACGGTGGCCTCGCGGGGGTTGCCCACGGCCACGTTCGCGGTGGCGGCCGCGGCCTGATCCGCAGCGCCCGAGGGGGTCACCCCCAGGTTGCCGCGGCCGGGGCGGCCCTGATCCTGGAAGAGGGTGAGCAGGCCGGAATCGAGCACCTCCATGCGCGGCAGGCGCGCCGGGGAGCGCCGGCCCAGCGGGGTGGAGGAGACGAAGTCCGGCAGGGAGCTCACCGCGCGGTAGTGCACGCGGTCACCGGGCTGCACGAGGGCGGGCGGTTGGGCGTCGGACTGCCACATGGGGGTGGTGGTTGTGCCCAGCAGCTGCCAGCCGCCGGGGGAGACCCGCGGGTAGACCGCGGAGAAGTTGCCGGCGATGCCCACCGCGCCGGCCGGCACCGCGGTGCGTGGGGTAGCGCGGCGCTCGATGTCCACGCCCCGGGAGGCATCCGCCGGCGTGCAATAGGTAAAGCCGGGCGCGAAGCCGCCGAAGGCTGCGAGCCACTCGGTGGAGGTGTGCCAGTCAATGAGCCCCTCGCGGGACATCCCCAGCAGGTCGGCGGCCTCGTCGAGGTCCTCGCCGTCGTAGAGCACGTCAATCTCTACCAGGCGCGGCTCGCCGCTGGCCTGGGCGGCCGGCTGGAAATCCTGGAGGAACTCCGCGGCGGCGTGGGCGGAGTTGGGGGTCTCGAAGGTGAGCAGGAGGGTAGTGGCGGCGGCGATGGCGTCGACCTGATCTTTGAGCGGGCGGTGGCTAAGGGCTTCGTGCCAGGTCATCACCTGCTCCAGCCCGTCCAGCTCCACCAGCAGGGCGCGCGTGCCCACGGGATGGATGTGCATTAGAGGAAGCTCCGAATCTCGATGCCGCGGGTGTTCAGCTCGGCCACGACCCCGCGCAGCAGCTCCACCGCGCCGGGGGAATCACCGTGGGTGCACACGGACTGCGCGTCGACGTTGAGCACGCTGCCGTCGATGGCGGTAATCGAGCCGGTCTCGGCCACACCGATGACGCGCTGGACCACGTCCTGCGCGTTACCCAGCACCGCATTCGGCTCGCGGCGGGAAACCAGGGTGCCGTCGGGGTTGTAGTTGCGGTCGGCGAAGGCCTCGCGGATGACGGTCAGGCCCTGCTTCTCCGCCATGTCCACGGCCACGCCGCCCGGCAGCAGCATGAGAGGAAGATCCCCGAAGGCCTTGACGCCGGCGACGACGCCCTGGGCCTGGGCCTCGTGGTGGACGATGGCGTTGTACATCGCACCGTGCGGCTTGACGTAAGCCACGCGGGTGCCGGCGGCGCGGGCCAGGGCGTCGAGCGCGCCGATCTGATAGGTGATTTCATCGGCCAGCTCCGCTGGGGCGTAGTCGATGAAGCGGCGCCCGAAGGCGGCGGGATCGTTGTAGCCCACGTGCGCGCCCACGGTAACCCCGGCCTCGGCGGCGGCGCGCACGGTGGCGGCGATGGAGTGGGGGTCCCCGGCGTGGAAGCCGGTGGCCACGTTGGCGGAGGAGACCATGCTGAGCATGGCGGTGTCATCGGCCACGGGGTTGCCCGCGGTGGTCTCTCCTAAGTCGGCGTTGAGGTCAATGGAAAGCGCGCTCAAGGACACGGCCACATCCCCTTCCAATATTGTTGAACAATCTAGTGGGTGACAGTGTAGCCTGCGTCACGTCGCTTTGTGAAGTAGCCCCGTGCCATAGTTCCCATGTGGGGGTCTTTGGGGGTGTGCAGTGCCCGGCTTAGGTAAGGGGCTCCGGAAAGGGCTCAGGAAAGGGAGAGGAAGAGCTTCTCCATCTTCTCCGCGTCCAGCGCATCCGGGCCGCCCTCGCGGTAGCACTGCTTGAGGCCCGTGGCGATGATGGAATAGCCTGCGCGGTCAATCGCCTTGGCCGCAGCGGCCAGCTGAGTCACGGCGGCCTCGCACTCCTCGCCGGCCTCGAGCATCCTGATGACCGCGTCAATCTGCCCGCGGGCGCGCTTGAGGCGGGTCACGGAGGGCTTTATTGCTTGGGGGTCGAGGTTCACTGTGCCGCCTTTCCATAGCTCCACGTCAAGTAGCCGCCGTCGAGGTTCGACACGGCGGCGCCGTAGCCCAGGTTACGCAGGAGGCACACCGCGTTGTGCCCGCGCAGTCCCACCTGGCAGTGCACGATGATGTCGGTGGCGCCGCCCAGCTCGCCGTGGCGGGCGCGCAGCTCGTCGAGCGGAATGTTCACCGCGCCGGGGATAGCGGCGCGGGCGAACTCGCTGGGCGTGCGGACGTCGATAAGCAGGGCGCCTTTTTCCATCCGCTGCTCCAGCTCGTGCCACTGCACGGTGCGCTCGCCGCGCCGGATGTTGTCATTGATGAAGCCCGCAAAACTGATGGGGTCCTTGGCCGAGCCAAACTGTGGGGCGTAGGCCAGCTCCAGGTCTGCTAGGTCGGAGGCCTTCAAGCCCGCGCGCATGGCGGTGGCAATGACGTCGATGCGCTTGTCTGCGCCCTCCGTGCCCACGATCTGGGCGCCGAGGATGGCGTCGGTATCGGCGTCCACCACCAGCTTCATGTGCAGCTGTGCGGCACCCGGGTAGTAGCCGGCGTGGTTGACCGGGTGCAGGTGAATGGCACGGACGGGGCGACCCTCCGCGGCGGCGCGGCGCTCATTCCACCCGGTGGAGGCCGCGGCCAGGCCGAAGAGCCCCACGATAGCCGTTCCCATGACCGGCAGCGAGGAGGTCTCGCGCCCGCAGATGACATCGGCCACGAGGCGGCCGTGGCGGTTGGCGGTCTGTGCCAGGGGGACGAGGGTATCCGCGCCGGTGTGGATGTCTTTCTTTGTGGCGGCGTCACCCAGGGCAAAGATGTGCGGGTCGCTGGTGCGCTGCTGGGCGTCCACCACGATGCCACCGCGCTCGGAAACGGCCAAGCCGGCCTCGCGCGCCAGCTCGCTGGCCGGGCGCACGCCAATCGCGGCAATGACGATGTCTGTCTCCAGCCTCTCGCCGTCGGCCAGGGTCACACTTTGCTTGTTAGTGCTTTGCTTGTCGATGCCCTCGGCCTGCGCCCCGGTGCGCACTTCGACGCCGTGTGCGCGCAGGTGCTCGGTGACGATCTGTGCCATTTCGCGGTCTAGCGGGCTCATGATCTGCGGGGCGGCCTCCACCACGGTGACCTGCATGCCGCGGTGGCGCAGGTTCTCCGCCATCTCCAGGCCGATGAAGCCGCCGCCGATGATGACGGCCTGCTCGCCGCCACGGGCCTGGGCGGCCTCCACGGCGGCGACGATGCGGTCGACGTCCTCCACGGTGCGCAGGCTCAGAGCGTGCTCGATGCCCGGGATTGGTGGCAGGAACGGGGTGGCGCCGGGGGAGAGTACCAGCTCGTCGTAGTCGATGGTCTCGCCAGCATCCGTGGTGACGGTGCGGGCGGCCGGGTCGATGCTTAGGGCGCGGGTGTTGACGCGCACGTCGAGGTTGAAGCGCTCCTTGAGAGATTCGGGGGTCTGCAGCAGGAGGGACTCGCGCTGCGGGATGACGCCGCCGACATGGTAGGGCAGGCCGCAGTTGGCGAAAGACACGTGGCCGGAGGCCTCGAGGACGATGATGCGGCGCTGCTCGTCGTTGCGGCGCAGGCGAGTGGCGGTGGACATGCCGCCGGCGACGCCACCGATGATCACCGTGGTGCGGGGGCGCTGTGCGGGGGAGGGGGTCATGGGGTGATGCTCCTGTGGGTGTGCGGGGTGTTTAACCAAAAAGCTTGCTCAGCAGGCCCTTGCCGGAGGTCTTCGGGCTGGCATCGCGCGGGCAGGTGCACCACTGGCCAGCGGGGACCTGGGCCTTGACCTGCTCGATGTGCTGGCCACAGCCAGCCCAGGTGGTCTTTCCACAGGTCTTGCAGGGAACGGGACGGCACATGGTGGGGTCCTTTCGGTTGCTGTTTATACCCCAGGGGGTATCTATCTTGTGTCCCGCAATATACCCCTAGGGGTATCTGACGTCAAGGCTATGGGCCCTCGTGGGGCACACGGGGCCGAGATTGAGACGTATGATGTCTTATGACTCTTGATTCCCGTCCCCGACACGAAGGTTGATACTCATGGCAGCTAACACTGAGCTTCTGCACGGCGTTGTCCCGCCGCTGCTCACCCCGCTGAACAGTGACTACAGCGTCGATACCGAGACCTTGGCCAAGCACACTGAGCGTCTTATCAAGGCCGGCGTGCACGGCCTCTTTGTCCTCGGCTCCTCAGGTGAGGTGGCCTTCCTTACCCGCGAGCAGCGCAAGCAGGTCATCTCCACCGTCATGGAGCAGGCGGCCGGCCGTCTTCCCGTCATCGCCGGCGTCATTGACATGACCACCCCGCGCGTCATCGAGCACAGTGAGGACGCCGTGGCACTTGGCGTCGACGGGCTCGTGGCCACCGCCCCCTTCTACGTGCGCACCCACCCGGTGGAAATCGAGGAACACTTCCGCCTCTTGCACAAGGCGGCCCCGCAGACCCCGATCTACGCCTACAACATCCCGGTGAGCGTGCACAACGTGCTGGACATCTCCTCCCTGATCCGCCTGGCGCAGGAGGGCGTGCTGGCCGGCGTGAAGGATTCCGGCGGCGTCGACGGCTACACCCGCTCCCTCATCAGCGCGCGCAACAAGGCCGAGCTGAAGGATTTTGCCATCCTCACCGGTTCAGAGACCACCGTGGACTTTGCCTACTTGGCCGGCGCGGACGGCGTCGTCCCGGGCCTGGGCAACGTGGACCCCGTTTCCTACGTCACCCTGCACGAGCTCCTCGTGGCGGGCAAGTACCCGGAGGCCGCCGAGCTGCAGAACAAGATCTGCGATCTCTTTGAGATCGTCACCGTGGGTGATCCCGCACGCATGGGCGGCAGCTCCCAGGGTCTGGGAAGCTTCAAGTCTGCGCTCCACCACCTCGGCATCTTCCCCTCCGGCCTGATGTCCCAGCCGCACGTTGCGCTGAACGAGGAAGAGAACGCGCGCATCGCCGCAATTGTCGACGCCGCCGAGATCACCGAGCCCTAAGCGCGCCATGGCCACCACACTTGCGCTCGATGTGGGCGCCACCAAGATTGCCTGGGGCTTCGTGGCTGACGAGGACCCAGTGCAGGCTACGAACTTAGGCCGCATCCCCACCCAGCCGCCCGGCGGATCGCCGCAGGAACAGATCCAGAAGGCCATCGCCCAAGCGGTGGAGGACTCCGGTATCACTCCGGCGCGCATCGGCATCGGCTCACCCGGTGCGATTGCCGCGCCCGAGGGGATAGTCGTGCACAACGGCGACACCATGAAGGGCTGGACGGGCACGGATGTGCGCGGCCTAGCTCGCGAGGTCATCGATGTGCCCTGCGCAGTGCACAACGACGTGCGCATCTGGGCCTATGGCGAGCTCACCGTGGGGCAGGCGCAGGAATTCCGGGAGGGGCGGGTTCTCTTCCTCGCCCTCGGCACCGGCGTGGGCGGAGCGGTCAGTGAGCGCGGCGCCCTGCTCAGCGGCCCCACCGGCACCGCCGGGGAGTTCTCGGAACTGCTGTGCGCAGACTTTCGCGGCTATGCCGACCGAGCAGAAAACATCATGAGCGGAAACGGGCTCGCCGCCTACTACGAGGAGATTTCTGCGGATCCCAGCGTCGGCCGCATCCCGTGGCGCGACAGATGCGAGCTGCGCGTGCCGCTGGAAGAGGTGGTCCAGCGCATGCACGCCGGCGACGAGCTCGCCCGGCGCATCATCGAGGGAAACGCCTACGGCTTGGGCCGCGCGGTGGCGGGCTTGGCCTCCGGCTTTGATCTCGACGCCGTGGTTCTCGGCGGCGGTGTCTCGCACATCGGTGAGGCCGTGGAGAAGCCCTTCACGCAGGCCATCCACGAGCATGCCCTGCGGCCGAATAAGGATATCCCCACCTTCGTCACCAGCTCGCCGGCCACAGCGCCCATCCTCGGCGCCGCGGCCTACGCTCGTGATTATGCCTTTTAACCATGCTGTCTCAGGAGGAAACAGCCTATGACCTTCAGCTTTGAGAATGCTGAGCCGCGCGAGGAGCTGTACTCGCTCATCCGCGGCAAGGTGATTGTGTCCGTGCAGGCTCCCGACGGGCACCCCATGCGCGATACGCACACCCTGACCCATGTGGCCCGCGCCTGCGTGGCGGGCGGAAGCCCGGCCATTCGCTGCGGCGGCTACGGCGGGATTGCGGACGTCAACTCCATCGCCCGCGCCGTTGACGTCCCCGTCTTTGGCCTGACCAAGGAGGGCAGCGAGGGGGTCTACATCACGCCTACCCGCGAGTCCGTGCGCGCGCTGGCCGCGGCAGGCGCCGCAGTGGTGTGCGCCGATGCCACCGAGCGGCCGCGCCCCGATGGCTCCACCTACGCTGACATCGTCAAGGAGTGCCACGCGCAGGGGGTCCTCGCCATGGCGGATTGCTCGACGCCCGAGGAAATGCTGGCCGCCCACCGCGCAGGGGCCGATATTGTCTCCACGACCCTGGCGGGCTACACCGAGTTCCGTGAGAAGACTGAAGGGCCGGACCTCGAGTGCATCGCGCGCGGCCGTGAGCTGTTGGGACCCGAGGCCTTCATCATCGGCGAGGGGCGCTTCTCCTCCCGCGAGCAGGCGCTAGCCGGCATGGAGGCCGGGGCGAATGCGGTCATTGTGGGCACCGCGATCACGGATCCGGCGTGGATTACCCGCCAGTTTAACGGGGGCTAAAGCTCCTCGAGATTGCGCTGGTTTAAAGCTCTTCGAGCAAGGGCTGGTAGTGCTCGTTGACCGCGGCCCGGTAGGCATCCATGTCCCCGGCCCGCAGCGCTTCGAGGATGGCGCGGTGCGCGCGCACCGTGCGCCCCAGATCGCGCGGCTTCGCGATGCCGCGCAGGGGGATGACCTCCATGTGAACCTGCCAGAAGGCGTCGTTAAGCTCGCGGATGATCGGGTTATCGATCACCGAGAGCAGCACGCGGTGGAACTGGCGGTCCTCGTCGGCGAAGTTGTGCTCGCGCTTGGCATCCATGGCGTCGACAAGCTCGGTGAGCTGCTCAAAGGTGGCGTCATCGAGCGCGCGGGCGGCCTCCTCGCCGATGGAAAGATCCATCGCCCGGCGGGTCTCGACCACATAGCGCAAGGTCTCGAACTGCCCCTCGGAGTCAAGGCTGGCCCGGAAGATGAGCCCCTGGACCAGTGCGCTCAGCCGCGCCTGTGAGACGAAGGTCCCGCGTCCGTGCCGGACCTCGACGATGTCCAGGGCCACCAGCGTGCGAATGGCCTCGCGCACCGAGGAGCGGGAAAAGCCCAGCTCGGCGCAGAGCTCGGTTTCGGTCGGCATGGTATCGCCGGGCTTGAGGCCGTTGCTGCGGATGTAATCCTTGATGCCGTCGACCGCGAGCTGCGCGGTGGTGGGGGTGCGATCGTGGGGGCTTGCCATTCCCCACGCTGTGCTGTTGACGGCACTCACTGCTGATCCTTTCTCCGGTGCGCCTAAGGTCTTCATCTTACTGCGCGGCATGGCGGCTCCTTCGGGGGCATCGGTAGGGGTGTTTATACCCAAAGTATGCATCAAAACCTGTTGGAGATCAGACGTCTGATGTATCCTTTCTTCAAGTATGCGGAACCACATCGCGGTGTGGAACGTGATGTACATCTCCTTGGCGCGTGTATTCCCTCGCGGCTTCGGAGGCGCGAGAAAGGACACCCCCGTGCAGTCATTCGGAACACTCAACTGGATAGTCTTGATTCTTTACCTACTAGGAATGCTTGTGGTGGGCGGGTACTTCGCCAGAAGAGCCGGTAACAGTCAGGATGACTTCCTCAAAGCCGGTGGCAGGATCCCCGGCTGGGCGGCGGGCTTTTCCATCTACGCCACCACGCTCTCCGCAATCACCTTCATGTCCACCCCGGAAAAGGCCTACCTGACGGACTGGGCCTACTCCGCGGGCAACCTGGCCATCTTTGCCATCGTGCCCATCCTCATTGGCTTCTACGTCCCCTTCTTCCGCAAGCTCGACGTGACCACGGCCTATGAGTATTTGGAGGAGCGCTTCTCAGTTCTACTTCGCGTGCTGGGATCCCTGCTCTTCGTGCTCTACCACGTGGGGCGCATCGCCATCGTGGTGTACCTGCCCACCCTCGCTATCACCTCGGTGGCAGACCTCAACCCGTTGGTGGTTGCCTCCTGCGTGGGCTTCCTGTGCATCATCTACACCTTCCTCGGTGGCATGGAGGGTGTTATCTGGTCGGACGTCATCCAGGGCATCCTCTTGCTGGCCGGTGCTGCGGTGGTGGTGCTGACCGCCATGGCTATGACCCCGGATGGCTTCAGCGGCGCTTTGAGCGACGCCGCCGCGGAAGGCAAGTTCTACAGCGCGGAGAACTTCTCCACCACCTCGGACGCCTTCCTTACTTCCATCCCGCTGATTTTCATTGGCAACATCCTCAACAGCCTGCATCAGTACACCTCCTCGCAGGACGTGGTCCAGCGCTACCAGACCACCCCGACCATTGAAGCGACCAAGAAGTCCCTCCTGGTCAACGGCGTGCTTGCCCTGGTGACCATCCCGCTCTTCTACGGCATGGGCACCGCGCTATACAACTTCTACCAAGCCAAGGGCGGCCTGCCGGAGGGTGTGAACACCTCCGCTGTCGTTCCCTACTTCATCCTCTCTGAGCTGCCCGCCGGCATCGCCGGCCTGCTCATCGCGGCCATCCTGGCGGCAGCACAGTCCACCATCTCCTCCTCTCTGAACTCCATCTCCGCCTGCGTGGTGGTGGACATCTACAACCGCTTCTCTGGCAAGACCGCCTCCGTGGCACTCTCGCGCATAGTTATCATCGTGGCCGGACTCATCGGCGTGCTCGTGGCCCTCTACCTGGTGGCCACCAACCAGTCCGACCTGTGGGATCTCTTCCTGGCCATCACGGGCCTGTTCGGTGTCCCGCTCACGGCAGTCTTTGCTCTGGGTATCTTCACCAAGACCGCGAACGCGAATGGCGTGCTCATCGGCCTCATCTTGGGTGCGGTCTCCGCCTACTTCGCCGGTGGCCTGGACAAGGGTCCCTTCATCGTCTCCATCGTGGCCTTCCTGGTCACATTGGTGGTGGGCTGGCTCGCCTCCTTCCTGTTCAAGGGCCGCCAGACCCATGACATCACAGGCCTGACCATCTACGGCAGGGATATGGACTACGTGCGCAAGGCCGACACGGAAGCCGTGGCCGCGTCCGTGAAGGAAACGGCTTAAGCACTCAACCCCTCACCGCGCCCCAGTGAGCCTTCGCTGGGGCTTTTCCGGCTGAACCCACTGTGCTGAATCTAGGGGGGTGAATCTAGGGGGCTGAATCTAAAAGGCTGAACCTGGAAAGCTGAACCCGCAGGTCGCACTCCTCGCGCCGGAGCCCGCCGAGCTTGGCGACGTCGAGGTTCAGCCATCCAGGTTCAGCCTTCTACGTTTCCCTCGGTTCTCCTATGCCGGACTTGCCGTCGGCATGGATCAGTAGCGCGTTGTGAGCAGCTGCCCGGCCGTAAGTCAAAAGAAGCCGTGCGCACGACGCAATGGCTGCGGACTCGCCAGCTGAAAACGTACTGAAAACGGGAAAGCTCGATTTAGGCAGAAAAGGCAACTATGCCCGCGGCTGTCACAGGAAAGAAACTGTGGCAGGGGAGAAACGGGGCCGCGTCCGGGGCTGCGGCATAATGAAAAAAATGAGCCGCGCCCATAATTTAGGGCACGGCTCTTCATGGAGGGAATGACGGGAATCGAACCCGCGTCTTCAGCTTGGAAGGCTGAGGTATTAGCCACTATACGACATTCCCATACGTCGCTACGGACTTGCGAACTACCTTAGCGCACGCCCGCGCGAAAAATAAAACCGGGAACTAAACTCCAGGGCGAGACGTTGAAGCCCGTAGAAGATCAACCATCTGTGGGGAGCGAAATCTACATGTCCTTTGTCCTTGTCTGTCTCATTGCTGGCGTCGGCCTCGCGTTCTGGGTATCGCAGAACAATAAGAAGCGCCAAGCACAGCTGGAGCAAACCAAGTTTGAGGACGCCCTGGCTGACGCCCGCCGCTGGACAGAACGCCTGGGCGGCCAGGTCATGCAGATCTCCGGCACCGATGCCGCCTCCACGCAGGCTATGGCGGATGCCTCCGAGCGCTTCACCGCTGCTAACGCTGCCATCTCGCGTGCCACCACCGCGAAGCAGGCTTACCTTGCCCGCGAGTCCGCCCTGGAGGGCATGCACTACGTCGCCGCGGCCCGCGACATCATGGGCATGACCCCGGGGCCCGAGCTGCCGCCGCTGGAAGGCCAGCGCCAGGCCGGCAAGGTGACGGAGAAGCGCACCGTCGAGGCCAACGGCCAGACCCTGACCGCCTCGCCCTATGCCTCCGCCGAGACCCCGAACTACTACCCGGGTGGTGTCGTCGCCGGGCGCCCCGTGCCCGCCGGCTGGTACTCCCGCCCGTGGTGGGCGGACGCCCTGTCCACCGGCGTGTGGATGGTTGGCTACTCCATGATGTTTAACGCCATGTTCGCCGGCATGTCTGGCGTGGGCTACTCCGCAGCGGCCGCCGAGAGCGGCGACTGGGGCGGTGACATGGGTGGTGCCGAAGGCATGGAAGGCATCGATGGCGGCGACATGGGCGCTGACGGTGGCGATATGGGTGCTGACGGCGGCGACATGGGAGGGGACGACGGCGGTCTCTTCGGTGGCCTCTTCGGCGGCGACGGCGGCGATGGCGGCGGTCTCTTCGACTTTGACTTCGATTTCTAATAAAGCCGTAGTGCGACGTCCGGGTGCGGCCAGTATAAGCGCAGTACACGGCCTTAACGCACAGTGGACTAGAAGGCCTCATTTATCCGCACTGAGCTGCGCAAATGCTGCTTTACAGGGGTCGGTGTTGAGCTATGGAAAGCGTAGCCGGTACACTGGCCCGAGTATGCAACGCAGCCATGCTGAGCGGCGCTAACCCCAAATAGCGCGCACACCGAACAGCATGGAGGCCAACATACGGGGCGTGGCGCAGCTTGGTAGCGCACCTGCTTTGGGAGCAGGGGGTCGCAGGTTCAAATCCTGTCGCCCCGACGTATGGGGGTCTGGAAATGCCCTTCAAGGATTTCCAGGCCCCTTATTTACACTGTGAATCATCAAAATCAGGAGAGTTTCTCGTGAAGACCACCGTAGACAAGCTGAGCGATACCCGCGTCAAGCTCACCGTCAACGTTCCGTTCGCTGAGCTGGACAAGGAAATCGATCAGGCCTACGCGGCGATCGCGCAGCAGGTTTCCATCCCCGGCTTCCGTAAGGGTAAGGCACCCCGCCAGCTTATCGACGCCCGCTTTGGCCGCGGCCCGATCCTCGAGCAGGTTGTCAACGACATGCTGCCGACCCGCTACGAGCAGGCCGTCGTAGAAAACGAACTCAAGGTCATCGGCCAGCCGGACGTTGACATTGCCAAGATCGAGGACAACGACTTCGTCGAGTTCACCGCCGAGGTCGACATCCGCCCTGAGATCGAGGTTCCGGACTTCTCCGCCCTCTCCGTCACCGTTCCGGCCCTGGAGGCCACGGAGGAGGACGTCGAGAAGGCACTCGAGGATCTGGCGTCCCGCTTCGGTGAGCTCAAGGACACCAAGCGCAAGATGAAGACCGGTGACTACGCCATCATCGACATCGTCGCTGAAATCGACGGCACCAAGCTGGAGGAGGCCTCCTACGAGGGCATGTCCTACCAGATCGGTGACGACGACCTCATCAAGGGCCTCGACACCGCCCTGCGCGGCATGAAGACCGGCGAGGATAACGAGTTCACCTCCACCATCCAGTCCGGCGAGCACGCTGGCGAGGAGGCCACCATCAAGGTTCACGTCCAGCAGACCAAGGAGCGCAAGCTGCCGGCTCTGGATGACGAGTTCGCTCAGATGGCCTCCGAGTTCGACACCATCGAGGAGCTGCGCGAGAACACCAAGACCCGCGTCGAGGAGTCCAAGAAGGCCGAGCAGGCTGCCGCCATCCGCGACGAGGTTCTCAAGGCCGCCCTGGAGGGCACCTCCTTCGAGCTGCCGACCTCCGTCGTTGACGAGCAGGTTCACGCTCAGCTGCACCAGATCCTGGGCCAGCTGGCTCACGATGAGAAGGCTCTGGCCCAGCTGCTCGAGGCTCAGGGCAGCAGCCGCGAGGAGTTTGACAAGGAGACCCGCGAGGCCGCCGAGGAGTCCGTGCGCACCCAGCTCTTCCTGGACGCCGTTGCCGACGTCGAAGAGCCCGAGGTCTCCCAGCAGGAGCTGACTGATCACATCCTGTTCACCGCGCAGTCCTACGGCATGGACCCGAACCAGTTCGTGCAGCAGCTGCAGTCCAACGGTCAGATTGCCAACCTGTTCTCCGACGTGCGCCGTGGCAAGGCCCTGGCCGCCGCCATCTGCCGCGTCGAGGTCAAGGACGAAGAGGGCAACGCCGTCGACGTTGACCAGTACTTCGGCGAGATCGAGGAAGAGGACGCCGCGGCTAACGACGCCGAGTAATCCTCCACCACTGAAGGCCCAGTTTCCCATGCGCATGGGGCTGGGCCTTTTGCGTGCCAAGCGCGCGTGCGGGAGCGGATTTATTCCCGCAGACGCTGAGAGCGAACACGCCCCACGCGGCCGAGTTAATTCAGTAGTGTGGTGGCATTAGATGAAACGACTGTCCTCAAGGAGACTTTCTACATGTCTGGAAACATTGAGATGAATTCGCAGGGCTCGGGTATGAGCCTGGGCGATAGCGTCTACGAGCGCCTGCTGCGCGAGCGCATCATTTTCCTGGGCACCCAGGTCGACGATGAGATTGCGAACAAGCTGTGCGCCCAGATTTTGCTGCTGTCGGCTGAGGATCCGACCCGCGATATCTCGCTGTACATCAACTCCCCGGGTGGTTCCGTCACCGCGGGCATGGCTATTTATGACACCATGAAGTACTCGCCGTGTGACATCGCCACCTACGGCATGGGCTTGGCGGCGTCGATGGGCCAGTTCCTGCTCTCCGGTGGCACCAAGGGCAAGCGCTACGCCCTGCCGCACGCTCGGATCATGATGCACCAGCCTTCCGCTGGCGTGGGCGGCACCGCTGCGGACATCGCCATCCAGGCCGAGCAGTTTGCGCAGACCAAGGTGGAGATGGCTCAGCTCATCGCTGAGCACACCGGCCAGAGCTTCGAGCAGATCACCAAGGATTCCGACCGTGACCGCTGGTTCACCGCCCAGCAGGCCAAGGAGTACGGCATCGTTGACCACGTCATTGAGTCCGTTCACGGCTCGCTGAGCAACTAGGGGATAAGGAGAATCACCACTATGACTAATCTGCAGATGCCTAATTCCCGCTACGTCCTGCCCGAGTTCATTGAGCAGAACGCCCAGGGTTCTAAGACCACCAATCCGTACTCCAAGCTCTTCGAGGAGCGCATCATCTTCCTGGGCACCCAGGTGGATGACACCTCCGCCAATGACATCATGGCGCAGCTTTTGGTGCTCGAGTCCCAGGACCCGGACCGCGACATCACCATGTACATCAACTCCCCGGGTGGCTCCTTCACCGCGCTGATGGCTATTTATGACACCATGCGCTACGTCCGCCCGGACGTGCAGACCGTGTGCCTGGGCCAGGCGGCCTCGGCCGCCGCGGTGCTGCTGGCCGCCGGCGCACCCGGCAAGCGCGCTGCGCTGCCGAACTCCCGCGTGCTCATTCACCAGCCGCGCACCCAGGGCACCCAGGGCCAGGTCTCTGACCTCGAGATCGAGGCCAACGAGATCGAGCGCATGCGCCGCCTCATGGAGCGCACCCTGGCGGAGCACACCGGCAAGACCCCGGAGCAGATCCGCATCGATACTGACCGTGACAAGATTCTCACTGCCCAGGAGGCAGTGGACTACGGCCTGATCGATACTGTTTTCGAGTACCGCAAGCTCAACGCGTAGGCCCCATGCCAGGCTGATCGCCTCGGCATGCATTGAGTTTTCACCCCGCTAGCTGGGTATTTTCCCGGCCTCGGCGGGGTGTTATGCTTTCCAGTCACAGATCCCACCGTGCTTCCGCCGGATGGATGCCAGGCGGCGCGCGGGGAATGAATCGGCCTCGCGTCTGGTTGATTTACTAAGGTGGAATGAGTCCCTCGGCGCTGGTGCAATGAGCGCCCGCGCCACCCAAGAGAAGCGAGTTGAAAGACCTTCATGGCACGTATGCAAGAAAGCGCTGACCTGCTGAAATGTTCCTTCTGTGGCAAGAGCCAGAAGCAGGTGAAAAAGCTCATCGCCGGCGGCGGCGTCTACATCTGCGATGAGTGCATCGAGCTGTGCAACGAGATCATCGAAGAAGAGCTCGGCCAGGCCCAGGCCGCCGAGGAAGGGGAGAAGAGCGTCCGCCTGCCGCGGCCCTCGGAGATCTCTGCCTTTCTGGATAAGTACGTCATTGGCCAGGATCAGGCCAAGCGCGTGCTCTCTGTGGCGGTGTACAACCACTACAAGCGCATCAAGGCGGAGGAGGCCGCAGGCCTGGACTCGCGCCGCAAGAAGGCCGAGGACGAGGACGTAGAGATTGCCAAGTCCAACATCCTCATGCTGGGTCCCACTGGCTCCGGCAAGACCTACCTGGCGCAGACCTTGGCGCGCATGCTCGACGTCCCCTTTGCCATCGCGGATGCCACCAGCCTCACCGAGGCCGGCTACGTGGGCGAGGACGTGGAGAACATCCTGCTCAAGCTGTTGCACGCTGCGGACTTCGACGTCGAGCGCGCCCAGCGCGGCATCATCTACGTTGACGAGGTGGACAAGATTTCCCGCAAGTCGGAGAACCCCTCTATCACCCGCGACGTCTCCGGTGAGGGCGTGCAGCAAGCGCTGCTGAAGATCCTGGAGGGCACCGTGGCGGCTATCCCGCCGCAGGGCGGGCGCAAGCACCCAAACCAGGAGTTCATCCAGCTCGATACCACCAACATCCTCTTCATCGTCGCCGGCGCTTTCGCGGGCCTGGACAAGGTGATTGCGGAGCGCGTGGGCAAGAAGGGCGTGGGCTTTGGCGCCAAGCTGACCACCAAGGACGAGGAGGAATCCGCCGATATCTTCTCCCAGGTCCGTCCGGAGGATCTTGTGAAGTTCGGCCTCATCCCGGAGTTCATCGGCCGCCTGCCCGTGGTGGCCACGGTGGAGAACCTGGACCGCGAGTCCCTCATCAAGGTGCTCACGGAGCCGAAGAACTCGTTGGCCAAGCAGTACCAGCGCCTCTTCGAGATGGACGGCGCGCGCCTGGACTTCGACGAGGACGCCCTGGGAGCCATCGCGGAGCTTGCCTTGGAGCGCAAGACGGGTGCACGTGGCCTGCGCGCCATCATGGAGGAGCTGCTGGTCCCGGTGATGTACGAGCTGCCGGACCGGGAGGACATCTCCAGCGTGCGGATCACCGCCGCCTGCGTGCGTGGTGAGGAGGAGCCGGAGTTCATCTACTCCGACGAAGCCAAGGAATCTGCTTAGTCGTAGAGCCCGGAGGAGGCCTCGCCATCGGCCTCCTCCGGCGAGTAAATGTTTTGCGGGGTCGCCTCATTGCCGAGGTCGGCCTCGTTTTGCGTGAGGTAGGCCTGGTGGCCCGTGTCCGGAATGTTGGCGGTGAGGAAGGCCAGGACGGTATCCACCACCATGCGGTGCATGCCCTCGGTGTTGGTGGGGGACTGCATGTCGATGTCCAGCAGGTTGACCATCATCGCGTGATTGGTCACGCGGTAGGTCGACAGCGAGGAGATCAGCGTGAAGATATCGTTGGCGGAAATGCCCGGGCGGAAGGCGCCGGAGTCCTGGCCCAGCATGAGTAGCTTGTCCAGGTGCAGGGAGATCTCGGAGACGTCGATAAGCGGATGCGGGGAGTCGAGCACCTCGTGGGCGGACTCCATGGTGAGCATGCGGATGGCCTCGGGGTGCTCCACGTGCTGCTGGTAGACCCAGTCCACTAAGGTACGCACACCCTCCACGGGGACGGCGGAATCGATGGTCAGCGTGCCTTCCGGCGGGGTGAGGCGCGTGGCGGCAACGGTCAGCGCCTGCTGATAGAGGCCCTTCTTATCGCTGAAGTGGTAGTGGATCATGCGCTTGGACATGCCGGAGAGCCGGGAGATAGCGTCCAGCTTGGTTTCGGCGAAGCCGTGCTGCGAAAATTCCTGGATAGCGATATCGATGACATGCTCCACCGATCCGGAGTCTGCCGCGGCAGCCCCGTAAAGCTCAGAAGCAGTGGCATCAGTGGTCATGTCTTCTACGTCCTCGTTCTTTTGCTGGTTCTCGTTCTTGTTCTCAAACCCCACGTTGTCTTTATCTACTATGCCGAAAAAGGGGCTCAGGAGAAGAGCTTGTGTACATATAGTGAAGAAAAGCATGGGATCCGGGGGTAAAAAGCGTGGGATTACTAGCCCCATCTCCTCCGAAAGAGGGGAGTAGCGGCGGCGCGGGCGGAGCGCGCGGGACTA
The DNA here is from genome assembly GCF_030532325.1 of Corynebacterium sp. GTDB lineage: Bacteria > Actinomycetota > Actinomycetes > Mycobacteriales > Mycobacteriaceae > Corynebacterium. Next base: position 101,292 of record NZ_JAUNLS010000001.1, on the reverse strand, counting down.
CGGTGGTGGTGAGATATCTACTGCAGCCCTCTACCGAAAGGTTCACCCGACATGACTGCTGCCCAGCCCAAAAAGATCACCGTGACCGGCGCCGCCGGAAACATCGCCTACTCCCTCCTGTGGCGCATCGCTGCCGGTGACGTCTACGGCCCCGAGACCCCCGTGGAGCTCGCCCTGCTGGAGATCCCCGCGGCGGTCGAGGCCGCCCAGGGCGTGGCCATGGAGTTGGCAGACTCCGCCTTCCCGCTGCTGCGCGGCGTGACCGTCACCGCGGATCTGGAGGAGGCCTTCACCGGCTGCCAGGCCGCCTTCCTCGTGGGCTCACGCCCGCGCACCAAGGGCATGGAGCGCTCGGACCTGCTGGAGGCCAACGGCTCCATCTTCACCGAGCAAGGCAAGGCCATCAATGACTACGCCGCGCGCGACGTGCGGGTGCTCGTGGTGGGCAACCCTGCCAACACCAACGCCTACATCGCCCAGCGCAGCGCCCCGGACCTGGACCCGAGCCAGTTCAGCGCGCTCATGCGCCTGGACCACAACCGCACCCTGAGCCAGGTCTCCCTCAAGACTGGCACGCCCACCGGCGAGCTGACCAAGGTGGCCGTGTGGGGCAACCACTCCGCCTCCCAGTTCCCGGATCTCACCTTTGCCAACGTCGAGGTGGATGAGAAGTGGTACCGCGAGGAAATGATCCCCAAGGTGGCCAAGCGCGGTGCGGAGATCATCGCGGTGCGCGGCCACTCCTCGGCGGCCTCGGCGGCCTCGGCGGCGGTGGACCACATGCACGATTGGATCCACGGCACCGAGGATTGGCGCACCGCCGCGGTGGTCTCCGACGGCTCCTACGGCGTGGACGAGGGCCTGGTGTGCGGTTTCCCCACCGTCAGCCGTGAGGGCAAGTGGGAGATCGTCCAGGGCCTCGAACTGAGTGAGTTCCAGAAGGAGCGCATCGAGGCCTCCGTGGCGGAGCTGCGCAGCGAGCGTGAGGCCGTGGCCCACCTGCTGGGGGAGTAGCCGGATCGGCATTCAAGCTCAGTTGACTCACAAGGTAGAGTTGGACGGGTGACTGAGCAGAAGAATGAGCAACTGGTAGGCACCAACCGCGCGGATGCGCTCCCGAAATCCTGGGAGCCGCAGGCGGTGGAAAAGGATCTGTACGAGGGCTGGGTCAAGGCCGGCTACTTCAAGGCGGATCCCAGTTCCACCAAGCCCGCGTATTCGATCGTGCTGCCGCCGCCGAACGTCACCGGCCAGCTGCACATGGGCCACGCCCTGGACCACACGCTCATGGACGCCACCATCCGCCGCAAGCGCATGCAGGGCTTCGAGGCGCTGTGGCTGCCGGGCGCGGACCACGCCGGCATTGCCACCCAGACCAAGGTGGAGGCCAAGCTCAAGGAGACCGAGGGCAAGTCCCGCTGGGACTACGAGCGCGAGGATTTCATCGCCAAGGTCTGGGAGTGGAAGGAAGAGTACGGCGGCACCATCCAGAAGCAGATGCGCGCCATCGGCGACTCCGTGGATTGGTCCCGCGAGCGCTTCACTCTGGACGAAGGCCTGTCCCGTGCCGTGCAGACCATCTTCAAGATGCTCTATGACGAAGGCATGATCTACCAGGCCAACCGCCTGGTCAACTGGTCGCCGGTGCTGGAGACCGCCGTCTCCGACATCGAGGTGGTGTACAAGGACGTCGAAGGCGAGCTGGTCTCCATCCGCTACGGCTCCCTCAAGGACGACGAGCCGCACCTTATCGTGGCCACCACCCGTGTGGAGACCATGCTGGGCGACGTCGCCATTGCCGTCCACCCCGAGGACGAGCGTTACAAGGATCTTGTGGGCATGGAGTTCCCGCACCCCTTCCGCGATGATCTCACGCTCAAGGTCATCGCCGATGACTACGTGGACATGGAGTTCGGCACCGGAGCGGTGAAGATCACCCCGGCCCACGATCCCAACGACTACGCCATGGGCACCCGCCACAACCTGGAGATGCCCACCATCATGGACACCACCGGGCACATCGCCAACACGGGCACCCGCTTCGACGGCCTGACCCGCGAGGAGGCTCGCGTGGAGATCCGCGAGGCGCTGCGCGAGCAGGGCCGCATTGTCAAGGAGATCCGCCCCTACGTCCACTCCGTGGGCCACTCGGAGCGCTCCGGCGAGGCCATCGAGCCGCGTCTGTCCCTGCAGTGGTTTGTCAAGGTGGAGGAGCTGGCCCGCATGGCTGGCGAGGCCGTCCGCGAAGGCGACGTCACCATCCACCCGGCCTCCCAGGAGCCGCGCTACTTCGAGTGGGTCGACGACATGCACGATTGGTGCATCTCGCGCCAGCTGTGGTGGGGCCACCGCATCCCGATCTGGTACGGCCCCGAGCAGGAGGACGGCACCCGCGACATCGTCTGCGTGGGCCCGGACGAGGAGCCGCCGGCAGGCTACGAGCAGGATCCGGACGTGCTGGATACCTGGTTCTCCTCCGCGCTGTGGCCCTTCTCCACGATGGGCTGGCCAGAGAAGACCCCGGAGCTGGAGAAGTTCTATCCCACCAACGTGCTGGTGACCGGCTATGACATCCTCTTCTTCTGGGTCGCGCGCATGATGATGTTTGGCACCTTTGCCGCCACGCACACCCCGGAGCTGCTCGGCGAGGGCCCGGAGGGCCGCCCGCAGATTCCATTCACGGATATTTACCTGCACGGCCTGGTGCGCGACGAGCAGGGCCGCAAGATGTCGAAGTCCCTGGGCAACGGCATCGACCCGATGGACTGGGTGCGCGATTACGGCGCGGACGCCCTGCGTTTTACCTTGGCCCGCGGCGCTAACCCGGGCGTGGATCTGCCGCTGGGATCCGACGCCGCCGCCTCGGCGCGCAACTTTGCCACCAAGCTCTTCAACGCCACCAAGTTCGCCCTCATGAACGGCGCGGGCGTGGCGGATCTGCCGGAGCGCGCGGAGCTTTCCGACGCCGACCGCTGGATCCTCGACCGCGCCGAGGAGGTCCGCGTGGCCTACGACGACTACCTCGACCGCTACCAGTTCTCCAAGGCATCCGAGCTGCTCTACCACTTCATCTGGGATGAGCTGTGTGACTGGTACCTGGAGATTGCCAAGACTCAGATCCCGCGCGACGCCGACGCCGCCTCCGAGCAGGAGCTGGCCGCCGGCCGCGTCACCCAGATCGTGCTGGGCCGCGTGCTCGACGTCGTGCTGCGCCTGCTGCACCCGACGATGCCCTTCGTCACCGAGGTGCTGTGGAAGGCACTGACCGGCCAGGAGAGCATCGTCACCCAGCCGTGGCCCACGGCTGCCGATACCAACGGCGGCGTCGAGGCCGATACCGTGGCTGCCCGCCGAATCTCGGACGCGGACAAGCTCGTCACCGAGCTGCGCCGCTTCCGCTCCGACCAGGGCGTGAAGCCCTCCCAGAAGGTCCCGGGCCGCGTGGACTTCGCCGCGGTGGATCTGGCTGACCAGGAGAACCTGGTGCGCAACCTGGCCAATATTGAGGCCCCGGGTGAGGACTTCACGGCGTCGGCAAGCATCGAGGTGCGCCTGAGCCAGGGCACCGTGGAGGTGGCGTTGGATACCTCGGGCGCGGTGGACATCGCCGCCGAGCGCAAGCGCTTGGAAAAGGACCTGGCCAAGGCCACCAAGGAGCTCGAGGGCACCACCAAGAAGCTGGGCAACGAGGCCTTCCTTTCCAAGGCCCCGGAGGCCGTGGTGGAGAAGATCCGTACGCGCCAGGCAGTGGCGCAGCAAGAGGTCGAGCGCATCACCGGCCGCCTGGAGGCGCTGAAGTAGTGGCTGAGCAGGCAAACGGCAGCGAGGACTTTGAGATCGTCGACGCTCTCAAGGAGGGCACCGACGGCGGCCCGGTGGAGATCACCGAGTCCGGGCTTACGCTCAACCTGGGCATGGGTGCGGACTCGGAGTACTCGGAGGCGGCCCCGCTCGAGGTAAGCGCCGAAGAGCAGGCTGCGCTGCTCAAGACGCAGGAGGAGCTTTTCGCCCGCGCCCCGGAGACCATCATCGCCCCGAGCCTGGAGCGCATCGAGATGCTCATGGATCTGCTGGGCCACCCGGAGAAGTCCTTCCGCGTCATCCAGGTCGCCGGCACCAACGGCAAGTCCTCCACGGCGCGCATGATCGACTCCCTGCTGCGTTCCTTCCACCGCCGCGTGGGCTTGTTGACTAGCCCGCACCTGCAGTCCATCACCGAGCGCATCGGCATCGACGGCAGGCCCATCCACCCGCGCGACTTCGTGCGCATCTGGGAGGAGATCAAACCCTACGTGGAGATGGTGGACGCGAACAGCGAGATCCCCATGTCCACCTTCGAGGTGCTGGTGGGTATTTCCTACGCCGCGTTTGCCGACGCCCCCGTGGACGTCGCCGTGGTGGAAGTCGGCCTGGGCGGCACGTGGGACGCCACCAACGTGGTCAACGCGGAGGTCGCGGTGGTCATGCCCATCGGCATGGATCACATGGACTACCTGGGCGATACCCTGCAGGAGATCGCCGGTGAAAAGGCGGGCATCATCAAGGCCCGCGAGGTCGACGAGGACGACGTAGTCTCCCCACGCGAGAACATCGCGATCATCGCCGAGCAGGAGCCGGAGGCCATGCAGGTGGTGCTGCAGCGCACCGTCGACGTCGGCGCGGGCGTGGCGCGCGCAGGCGCGGAGTTTGCCGCGCTGGAGTCCCGCATTGCCGTGGGCGGCCAGCAGCTGAGCATCCAGGGCCTGGGGGGCCTCTACGAGGAGATCTTCCTGCCCCTGCACGGCGAGCACCAGGCCAAGAACGCTGCGGTGGCGCTGGCCGCGGTGGAGGCCTTCTTTGGTGCCTCCGCCGGCCACCCGCTGGACGTGGCCTCCGTGCGCAATGGCTTCGCGCAGGCTATGAGCCCTGGCCGCCTGGAGCGCGTGCGCACCAGCCCCACCACCTTCATCGACGCCTGCCACAACCCGCACGGGGCGCGTGCCCTGGCGGCTGCCTTGGAGCGCGACTTCGACTTCGCCCGGCTCATCGGCGTGCTCTCGATTTTTGAGGATAAGGACGCCCTGGGTATCCTCACGGCGATGGAGCCGGTACTCAGCGAGGTGGTCATCACCCAGAATTCCTCCCCGCGGGCCCGCGATGCCTACGAGCTGGCCGAGCTGGCACGGGAGGTCTTCGGCGAGGAGCGCGTCCACGTCGAGCCCGATCTGCCCGGCGCCTATGCGCAGGCCGTGGCTTTGGCAGAGGATGCTGAGGTGCAGTCCGGCTCGGGCATCATCATTACCGGCTCGGTGGTCACCGCGGGTGACGCGCGCGCCATGTTTGGAAAGGAGCCCGCATGAGTTCTTCCCACAAGCCCGTCCCCGAGGAGGAGATTGGCCCGCTGGGCATGGGCCAGGCCCCGGTGAAGGATCCGCTCAAGCAGTTTGGCGGCATGGTGGTGGGCAGCTCCCTGACGATGGAGCTCATCACCCTAGTGCTGACCCTTCCGCTGTTGTACAAGCTGTACGACGGCACCCTGTGGACCCCCTTCAACTACGGCGTGGTCATCGCCACGATGGTGCTGCTGCTGGCCTCCTTCGCGGTCATGGGCAAGGCGTGGATTGTGCAGGCGATGATAGTGCTGCACGTCATCGGCGTGGTCCTGGGATTCATGATTCACTGGTCCATTGCCACTGTGTTCATCATCTTCCTGCTGCTGTGGCTGCTGGCGGCCTACATGCGCTCGCTGCTCGTGGCGCGCATGGAGCGCGGGTATCTGACCACCCAGCATCTCAACTCCACGTAAGGAAGACCGGCGCGGGAAAACTTGGGCCGACCAAGTACTGCCAGCGCCGCACGGCTTCGGTAGAGTAGGAAACCATGACTGAACGTACACTCATTCTCATCAAGCCGGACGGCGTTAAGAACGGCCACGTGGGCGAGATCATCTCCCGCATTGAGCGCAAGGGCCTGAAGCTGGTTGCCATGGATCTGCGTGTGGCAGACGAGGAGACCGCAAAGAAGCACTACGCAGAGCACGAGGACAAGCCCTTCTTCGGCGAGCTCGTCGAGTTCATCACCTCCGCTCCGCTGGTTGCTGGCATCGTTGAGGGCGAGCGCGCCATCGAGGCGTGGCGCCAGCTGGCCGGCGGCACCGACCCGGTCTCCAAGGCCACCCCGGGCACCATCCGCGGTGACTTCGCCCTGACCGTGGGCGAGAACGTTGTCCACGGCTCCGACTCCCCGGAGTCCGCCGAGCGCGAGATCTCCATCTGGTTCCCGAACCTCTAAAGCCGTAGCGCTGCTTAATCTTCACACCCCGCCACCGAGCACTCCCAGCTCACGTGTGGCGGGGTTCTTTCTGTTTTGTCCCTCCCACGCACCGGATCCCGCGACCGTTTTGACGGCTAAGGCTCGAAAACCGCCCGGTTTTTCGGGCTTCCCCGTCAATTTGTACCGTCTCTGCTTGGTACCACCGCTGCCTGAAATGCCTAGCGTTTCGCCGCCTCCCGCATGCAGCGCACGCCTTCCTTGGTGAGGGTGACCTGCCACGTGCGCTCGGCGTTGCTGCCGATGCGAGTGCCGATGAGCTTGACCACGCCCACCTTCTCCAGCTCCCTGAGATCCTCTTTGAGGCCGTCGTCGTAGCGCACCAGCTTGCGCAGCCTCTTGAGAATCACCGTGTTGCCGTCCACTGCGCCGGCTGCGACGAGTGCGCTGACAATGGGGCGGTGTGCGATTGTGGCCTCGATGGATTCCGCGGTGACCCCGTCCAGGCTGGGGTCGGCGTTGATCTGCTTGATGCGGCGGCGCCCGATGCGATAGCTGCTATTAAACAGCGCCCACCCGCCCAGCACGATGGCCGGGGCTGACCACAGGCCGTAGCCCACGGCCACGAGTATCGGGTTAAAGGTGAGATCTTCCGTGAGACCCAGGCTGCTCAGCGCGCCGCCGGCGATGGGCACCACGATGGGCAGAAACGGCGCCCAGTAGGCCACGGCGGCGTAGTCGCCGGAGCGCACCTCGCTGCGCTCGGCCTGAATGGAGGTGGGCCAGCGGCGGATAAGGCCCAGCACGCCGAAGACGATGAAGACCCAGCAGGCGGCAATGAGCGGGACTTGCAGCCCGAACTCCACCTGGCTGAGGCCGATGGCAATGCCCGCCGGGACGCCAATCATGGCCAGATCCCGCAGCGCCGGCTCGTTGCGGGCGCGAACCTCATCCACGGTGTGGGGAACTGGGGGTGGGGTGTGTGGGGTGCGGTCAAGCGGGCGTGATTGGTTGGGTTCGGGTTCGTTCATGTTGATCAGGCTAACAACGCCGCACACGCATGAGGGGTAACTTTTGTGCCAGAATAGGGGAAGCGTGTCATCACGGTTTGGCGCGCTGGACGCCAATTGTCAGCGGCCCGTGCACAGGGCACGGCCGCCACAACAATTTCATAGCGATTACATTTCACCAACGGTTCTTCCCCGTGTGGCGGCGGCAGCGCAGCAAGCGGTGCCTGCGCCCGGGGCAGTGGGCCGCATGAGTACGTCAGGAGTGGCCAGGAAAGTGGCAACCAAGAAGACTGCAGCAAAGAAAGCTGCCACCAAGAAGACAGACAAGAAGACGGATAAGCCCGCAGATTCCGGGCAGGAGCTAGCCGGGCAGGAACTAGCCCAGCGCGCGGCCGAGATTGACCGCGCGAGTCTGCCGGCCAAGATGCGCGTGCACGTCCTGGCCAAGGAGCTGGGCATCGCCTCCAAGGAGCTGGTAGCCGCGTGTGCTGAGCTGGGGATGAAGAAGGTCAGCCAGTCCGGCATGACCCCGGAGGAGATCGCCGCCGTGCTCGACTCCCTCGCCGCACCTGCCAAGTCAGAGCAGCAGCCAGGGGAGCAGCCAGAAGAGCAGAACACAGAGCAGGACCCCGCGGAGGATCCCAAGCTGCGCGAGCGCGTGCGCAAGAACGTCATCAATGAGATCTCGCAGATCGAGGACAAGGTGGAGCTGGAGCTGGCTAAGGCCCAGCCGGTGGAAGCAGACGAGCTCTCGGAGGTATTCAAGGACACCGAGTTCGCAGAAGGGGAGGAGTCCACGCCGCCGGTGACCCCGATGCCGGAGGAAGCCTCGGAGGTCTCCGAGTACGCGCCGATCTTCCTGGCGCCCACCGCCACCGCCCCCGCCAAGCCCACGCAGCCTTACTCCGATGCTGATACTGAAGCTGAAGCCGAGGCAGAGGCTGAGAGCACGGATGGCTCTCATGCCGGATCCAAGGCCACGGCGTCGGAGTCGAAGGGCGGGCGCCGGCGCGGCAGCCGCGGAACCTCCCGCGGACGCGGCACGCAGCAGGAGCAGGAAGTCGAGATCATCGACGAGCCCAGGGCCATTAAGGGCTCCACCCGTATTGAGGCGCAGCGGCGTCGCCGAGCAGAGCTGCGTGAGAAGGGCCGTGTGCGCCAGCACCTTGTCTCCCAGGCGGAGTTTCTGGCGCGGCGCGAGTCCGTGGAACGCACGATGGTGGTGCGCGATAAGCAGCGCACCGACGGCGCCGGCATCATCACCCAGGTGGGCGTGCTGGAGGACGACCTGCTGGTCGAGCACTTCGTGACCACGGAGGCGCACCCCTCGCTCATCGGCAACATCTACCTGGGCCGCGTGCAAAACGTGCTGCCGTCCATGGAGGCGGCCTTCATTGACATCGGACAGGGACGCAACGGCGTGCTCTACGCCGGCGAGGTGAATTGGCATGCGCTGGGCCTGGGCGGGCGCGGGCGCAAGATTGAAAACGCCCTGAAGTCCGGGGACCAGATCCTCGTGCAGGTGGCCAAGGATCCCATCGGCCACAAGGGTGCGCGCCTGACCACCCAGATCTCCCTGGCGGGGCGCTACCTGGTCTACGTACCCGGTGGCCGCAGCGCGGGTATTTCCCGCAAGCTGCCCGTGCCGGAGCGCAAGCGCCTCAAGGGCATTCTGGAGCGCGTGGTGCCTGGCGACGGCGGCGCGATCATCCGCACCGCAGCAGAAAACGTCTCCGAGGAAGCCATCGCTGGCGACGTCAACCGCCTCCACAACCTGTGGGAGGACATCACCACCCGCGCGGAGAAGGAAAAGGCCTCCAAGGGTGCTAAGCCGGTGACCCTCTACGAGGAGCCGGACCTCCTGGTCAAGGTGGTGCGCGATCTCTTCAACGAGGACTTCACCAGGCTGGTGGTGGACGGCAAGCGTTCCTACAACACCGTCAAGGCCTACGTGGATTCCATGGCGCATGATTTGGCGGACCGCGTGGAGAGGTACGAGGCCTCCGAACACGGCGGGGGCGATGCCTTCGAGGCCTACCGCATTGACGAGCAGCTGCACAAGGCACTCAGCCGCAAGGTGTGGCTGCCCTCCGGCGGCACGCTGGTCATTGACCGCACCGAGGCCATGACGGTCATCGACGTCAACACCGGCAAGTTCACCGGCTCTGGCGGCAACCTGGAGGAGACCGTGACCCGCAACAACCTGGAGGCCGCCGAGGAGATCGTGCGCCAGATGCGCCTGCGGGATCTGGGCGGTATGATTGTCGTCGACTTCATCGACATGGTGCTGCCGGAAAACCAGGAGCTGGTGCTGCGCCGCCTCAAGGAGGCGCTGGGCCGCGACCGCACCCGCCACCAGGTCTCCGAGGTGACTTCCCTGGGCCTGGTGCAGATGACCCGCAAGCGCTTGGGCACCGGGCTCATCGAGACCTTCTCCACCGAGTGCGAGGCCTGCCACGGCCGCGGCATTATCATCCATGAGTACCCGGTGGATGAGAACCAGGAGCACGAGCACAAGCACACGGAGCACAAAAACTCTGAGCAGAAGGGCCGCCGCTCCCGCAAGGAACAGCGCCGCAAGCCGCAGCAGGATCCGCAGCAGCATCCCGCCGCGTTGGCCATGCACCACGATGAGGAGCAGCCTGAGAAGCAGGAGAAGTCCTCCATCGAGGAGCTGGTGGCCAGCGTCGTCGTGGAGAATGATGAGCCTCAGCACGGCCGTGGCCGTGGCCGCCGCCGCGCCACCCGGGTGAGCGAGGCTGCGGATGTGGAGGACATCGCCAACATTGGCTATCAGGCCGCGGATAACGCTGCGGAGCTTGACGAGGTAGCCGAGTTCCGCTCCCACGTCCCGGATAGCGAAGTCGACGCCTCCACCCGCGAGGAAAGCCATCGCGAGCGGGGCCGTGGCCGCCGCCGCTCTACCCGCCGCACCCGTCCCCAGCAGAAGGAGCAGCAGAAGCAGACCGCTGCCGAGCAGCAGAAGCAGACCTACGAGGAGGCCCTGGCCGAGTTCGAGGCCTCCCCGCGCCGCAAGCGCCGCACCCGTGGAAACTCCCGCTCCGATGTCGCGCCACGTCCGGAGGACTTCGGTAGTGAGCAACAGTCCGCGCCGAGTGACGAGGCCCGCCCCGAGCCTGCCAGCGAGCCCACGCGCCGCGCGGGCAGGGGACGCCGCCGCGCGACTCGCCGCAGTGACGCCCGCCGCGGGGATGCTCGCCAGCACGTGCCAGAGCAAGAGGCAGCGCCCGAGGAGCAGAAGAACCCTGTGGCTGGGCGCGGCCGTGGACGTCGCCGGGCGGTGCGTGCCAGTGGGGCACGTGCGGCTGCGCAACCCCAGGAAGAAGCTTCTAAGAAGGAGCAGCCCAAGGAGCAGGGCGGTAGCCAGGGCAGTGGCCGCGGGCGGCGTCGCGTAGCACGCCGTCGCTTCTCCTAGGGGGTGCGCCACGCGGGTGGAAAAGAGGCAGTTTGTATTTTCCACCCTCCGCGGGGTACTCTTTGACAGTCGCTGTTTAGACCGCGATTGCGCTGGACTGCGCGCCCACTGCTTCAAGCGGTGTGTCTTGCCGCGTCCGCTGCAGGTCTAAACGCAAAAGTAATTGTCCATTCAGAAGTGGCGCACCCTGCTGCTTCTGAGCCGAGTTTAGATAAGGGGTAACCCTCTATGTACGCGATCGTCAAGACCGGCGGAAAGCAGTACAAGGTTGCTGAAGGTGACCTCGTCAAGGTCGAGAAGATCGAGGGTGAGCCGGGTGCATCCGTGGCTCTCACCCCGGTTCTGCTCGTCGATGGCGCAACCGTGAAGTCGAAGGCTGCTGACCTCGAGAAGGTTTCCGTCTCCGCAGAAATCGTCGAGCAGGGCAAGGGCCCGAAGATCGACATTCTTAAGTACAAGAACAAGACCGGTTACAAGGTGCGTCAGGGCCACCGTCAGCCCGTGACCACCCTGAAGATCACCGGTATCAAGTAAGCCTTAACCGGCTCTCACACCCTTAAAGGAGGGAAACCACATGGCACACAAGAAGGGTGCTTCCAGCTCCAGCAACGGTCGCGATTCCGAGTCCAAGCGTCTCGGCGTCAAGCGCTTCGGTGGTCAGCAGGTTAAGGCCGGCGAGATCATCGTGCGTCAGCGCGGCACCAAGTTCCACCCCGGTGAGAACGTTGGTCGCGGCGGCGACGATACCCTGTTCGCCCTCGAGGCCGGCGCTGTTGAGTTCGCTATCAAGCGCAACCGCCGCATCGTGAACATCGTTCCGGCTGAGGAGGCCGCTGCTGAGGCTACTGCCTAAGCGCGCCCCTTAAGGAACTCGATGCCCTTCCTCTTCACTGAGGGAGGGCATTTTTCTCGCCTCCTTTCGCCGGGGCGCATCGCGGACGTAGCCTGGGGTTGTTTGAACCCCCAACAGGAAGGAACGCCCGTGGCTACACGCAAAGCCGTGGAAGAACTTTTTGAACGCATCTCCCAGATCCATCCGGAGGTCATCGAGTGGCGCCATCACCTGCACCAGTACCCGGAGCTTTCTAACCGGGAAACCAAGACTGCGGATTTCATCGTTCAGCGTCTGCGCGAGTTCGGCTTCGATTCCGCGGATATCCGCACAGGCCTCGGCGGCCACGGTGTGCTGGCCGCACTGAAGGGGCAGGCAGCGGGGGAGTCAGAGAAGGCGATCCTGCTGCGCGCCGATATCGACGCCCTGCCGGTCAAGGAAGACAGCGGTCTGGACTTCGCTTCCCAAGAGGTCGATACCGAGTACCCCGGCGGTCCTTTCCCCATCGCGCACGCCTGCGGTCACGATTGCCACACGGCGATGCTGCTGGGGGCGGCGAGGGTCCTGGCACAGCGGCGCGAGGACTTTGCCGGCACCGTCTACTTTGCCTTCCAGCCCGCAGAGGAGGGCGCGCCGGTGGGTGAGGAAGGCGGCGCCAAGCTCATGCTGGAAGACGCCGTGTTTGATCAGCTGGATCCGCAGCCGCAGACCAGTTTTGGCATGCACGTCATGCCGCTGCCCAAGGGCAGCGTGAGCTACCGGACAGGCGTCCAGCACGCCTCCTCCGAGCGGGTGAAGATCACCATCCACGGCGAGCAGGTGCACGGCTCCATGCCCTGGGAGGGTATCGACCCCCTTCCCGCGGCCGCGGACGTTATCTCGGCCATGGGACAGATCTACCGCCAGTTCAACTCCCAGGACGCGTTTACCATCTCCCTTGGCCATGTGGAGGACCAGGGCCGTTTCAACATCGTGGGCGGTGCCGTCACGCTGTGGGGCACGGTGCGCTGCCTCAAGGACGGGATGATGGAGGAGGTCAACGAAAAGATCGCCCGCACCGCCACCCACATCGCGCAGGCCTATGGCTGCACGGCGGAGGCAGAGTTTGATCAGTACGTCCCCGCCGTGGTGAATAGCCCCGAGGATATCGAGGCGATGCTCCCTGCCTTCGAGGCCGCGGCCGGGGCAAAGGAACGCGTGGGTGAAGTGCCCGCGCTCATGGGCTATGACGACGTCTCCGAGTTCATCAACCGCTACGGCGGCGTCTACGCCCTGCTGGGCGTGCAGGACGCCGTGCTCACTGAGGAAGGCCAGCTCGTCCCCGAGGAAGGCGGGCGCGGAGTGGTGCCTAACCACTCGCCCAAGTTCTACGCGGACGACGACGCCCTCGAGACCGGCGTGCGCCTCCACGTTGCCGTCGCGCTTACTCACCTCGCAGGGTTATCAGGCAAGCGCGAATAGGCACTAGACTGCGGGAGGAGAAGTAGAAATTACGGAGGGAAGTGTCCATGGCACGATTTATTGACCGCGTGGTCCTGCACCTGCAGGCCGGTGACGGCGGGCACGGGTGTGCCTCCGTGCACCGCGAGAAGTTCAAGCCACTCGGCGGGCCCGATGGCGGCAACGGCGGCCACGGCGGTGACATCCTCCTGGAGGTCTCCCCGCAGATCCACACCCTCATGGACTTCCACTACCGCCCACACATTAAGTCCGAGCGCGGCGGCAACGGGGCCGGCGATTGGCGCAACGGCGCCCGCGGCAAGGACCTCATCCTCGAGGTGCCGGCCGGCACGGTGATCTACTCCGAGGACGGGGAGCAGCTGGCGGATCTCACCATCCCCGGCACCCGCTTCGTGGCGGCCGAGGGCGGCTTCGGCGGCCTAGGCAACGCCGCGTTGGTCTCCGCCGCGCGCAAGGCGCCGGGCTTTGCCCTGCAGGGCGAGCCGGGGCAGGCCCGCGACCTCATCCTCGAGCTCAAATCCATGGCGGATGTGGGCCTGGTGGGCTTCCCCTCCGCGGGCAAGTCCTCTCTCATCTCCGTGCTCTCCGCCGCCAAGCCGAAGATCGGCGATTACCCCTTTACCACCCTGCAGCCCAACCTCGGCGTGGTGGACATGGGCCACGAGTCCTTCACTATGGCCGACGTTCCCGGGCTTATCCCCGGCGCCGCCGAGGGCAAGGGCCTGGGCCTGGACTTCCTGCGCCACATCGAGCGCACCGCGGTGCTCGCCCACGTGGTGGACGTAGCCACCCTGGAGCCGGGCCGCGACCCGCTCTCTGACATCGAGGCACTGGAGGAGGAGCTGGCCAAGTACCAGGAGCTTTTGGAGCAGGACACCGGGCTTGGGGATCTGCGCGAGCGCCCCCGCGTCATCATCCTCAACAAAGCCGACATCCCGGAGGCAGAGGAGCTGGCGGAGTTTGTCAAACCCGAGCTGGAAGAGAAGTACGGCTGGCCGGTCTTCATCATCTCCGCGGTGGCCCGCAAGGGCCTGGAGCCGCTGAAGTACAAGCTTATGGAGATGGTCGCCGAGCACCGCAAGTCCCAGCCGCGGGCCAAGATGGACAAGGCGCACACCATCATCCAGCCCAAGTCCGCCCGCAAGAAGGGTTCCTTCGCGGACTTCACCGTCACCCCGGACCCGGAGGTGGAGGGCGGTTTCATCGTTGAGGGCGAGAAGATCGATCGCTGGATCACGCAGACCGACTTCGAGAACGAGGAGGCCATCGGCTACCTGGCGGACCGCCTGGCCAAGGCCGGCGTGGAGGAGGAGCTGCACAAGCAGGGCGCTATCGAGGGCTGCCCGGTGACCATCGGCGGCATCACCTTCGAGTACGAGCCGATGGCCGGCGGCCGCGCCACGGACGCGGGCCGCGGCTTCGACGGCCGCCTCGGCGGCACCAACCGCATCTCCGCCGCCGAGCGCAAGCGCGCCTCCCAGGCCCGCCGTGGCCTCATCGACGAGTTCGATTACGGCGAGGACGTCGAGGTCACCCGCGAATCCGCCAACCGCGACCGCTGGCAGGGCTAATCGCCGGCAGGTAGCGGTAGCGGGTGATGCACCACTGCGCCGCCTTGAGCGCGGGGCTCACGGCCTGCCAGAAAGTGCTGGCGGGCTCGGCGACGGCGTCGATAAGCAAAAGGCACCCGCCGACCGGGAGGCGCTCCAGGAGGAAGCGCTCCTCGCCGCGCTCGGGGTGGCCGGCCAGGTCATGAGCCGCTCGCGTGCCTCCGCAAAGGGCACGGCGTATTCCCTCTCCAGGTTGAGGCGCGGCAGGGGAGAGCCGGAATCGGGCGCGGAAATCCCCACGGGGCGGTAGGTGAGCGAATAGTGGCTGCGCATGGCCTCGAGGATAGTTTGTATAGTGGATAGGCATGACTGCCGAGAAAGATCTCCCGTCCGATTACCCACTACCCCTCGAACCCTTTGAGGGGCCAACCCCGGAAATGGATTTTCCGGAGTCGGAGAATCTCGAGCACCGCTCCAGCGGTTTATCCTCGCCCTTGCGCGAACGCATCTCTCAGGCCAAGCGCATCGTCATCAAGATCGGCTCCTCCTCTTTGACCCGCGATGACTTTGTCACCTCCACCGAGAAGATCGACCGCATCGTTGACGCCGTCTGCGCGCGCATGAACGTCTCCGACGTCATCATTGTCTCCTCCGGCGCGGTGGCCGCGGGCATGGGCCCGCTGGGGCTCAACCGCCGCCCGGTGGATCTGGCCACCAAGCAGGCCGCCGCCGCGGTGGGCCAGGTGCACTTGGCTTACGAGTGGGGCGTGTCCTTCGCCCGCTACAACCGCTCCACTGGCCAGGTGCTGCTCACCGCCTCGGACATCGGCCAGCGCGATCGCGCCCGCAACGCCCAGCGCACCATCGACCGCCTGCGCCAGATGCGCACCGTACCGATTGTCAACGAGAATGACACCGTGGCCACCTCCGAGATGAACTTCGGCGATAACGACCGCCTCTCCGCCCTGGTGGCCAACCTGGTGGGTGCGGACGCGCTCTTCCTCTTCTCCGACGTCGACGGCCTCTACGATAAGAATCCCGCCGAGCCGGGCGCGCGCTTCATCGAGGAGATCCGCACCGGTAAGGACCTCAAAGGCGTGGCCGCGGGCGACGGCGGCAAGGTGGGCACCGGCGGCATGGCCTCGAAGGTCTCGGCCGCCCGCCTGGCCACCCGCGGCGGCATCCCGGTCCTGCTCACCTCCGCGGATAACATTGGCACCGCGCTTGACGACGCCTCCGTAGGCACCGTCTTCCACACCCGCGAGGAGCGTCACCTCTCCGCCTGGAAGTTCTGGGCGCTCTATTGCGCGGACTCCGGCGGCGCGCTGCGCCTGGACGAGGGCGCCGTGGAGGCCGTGGTCTCCGGCGGCAAGTCCCTGCTGGCCGTGGGCCTGACTGAGGTGATCGGCGAGTTCGGCGCCGGGGAGATCGTCGATATCATCGGCCCGAAGTCCCAGGTCATCGGCCGCGGTGAGGTGGGCTACGACTCGCAGGTGCTGCGCAGTGTCATCGGCAAGCACACCGAGGAACTGCCCGAGGAGCACCGCCGCCCCGTGGTCCACGCGGACTACCTGTCCAACTTCGCCTCCCGCATTTAGCGCCATGAAGTACTACATGGGCCCGGATACCTGGGACGTCATGGTGGGGGATCTCCGCGCCGCCGGCCACGTGCGCGTGGAGAGTTTGCGCGAGGCCGAGGTCTTCATCAACAACTCCTACCTGCCCGGCGAGATCCCAGAGCTGCCGGAAAACATCAAGTTCGTGCAGCACTGCTACGCCGGGGTTAACCAGTTCATCGAGGCCAAGGTCATCCGCCCCGGCGGGGTGCCATGGTGCAACGCCGCGGGTGCCTTTGCCCAGCCGGTGGCGGAGACCGCGTTGGCGCTGCTGCTCTCCCAGGCTCACCAGCACAAGGCCTTCGCGCTGGCGGCGGACTGGGCGGCGCGCCGCCGGGTGGACGAGGCCCAGGCGTGGCTCTACAGCCCCCGCGAGCCCAAGACCGTGGCCATCGTGGGCGCCGGCGGCATCGGCCGCGAGCTCATCCGCCTGCTGGAGCCCTTCCACTGCCGCATCATCGCGGTGAATCGCTCGGGCCGCGAGGTGCCTGGTGCCGATGAGACCTATCCCATGAGCGAGGCCGGGCACGTGTGGCCGGAGGCGGATTTCATCGTGAGCATCCTGCCGCTGACGGAGGAGACCACGGGAATCCTGGGCACGGACTTCTTCGCGGCGATGAAGCCCAGCGCGCTGTTTATCAACGTCGGCCGCGGCGCGGTGGTGGACACCGGGGCGCTGGTGGTGGCCCTGGAGTCCGGACAGATTGCCGGCGCTGCCCTCGACGTCATGGATCCGGAGCCGTTGCCGGCCGGTCACCCGTTGTATTCTCTGCCGAATTGCACGCTGACCCCGCACATTGGGGCTTCGGACTTCGTGGCGGAGATGCACATGGGCGCGGTCTTTAACGCCAACGCCGAAGCCTTCGCCGCCGGCGAGCCGATGCCCACGCTGGTCAACCCTGAGGCCGGCTACTAGTAACCGAGTAACCAGTACAGCCCACTGACAGCACTGAAGGAGACGCAGAATCATGAAATACGCCATGTTGCCGGATGTGTGGGAGGAAACCACCGAGGCGTTGGCCGCCGCCGGGCATGAGCTCACCGAGCTGGCGGCCGCCGACTTCCTCGTCTTTAACGGCAAGCCCGCCGATTTCCCGCTGCCGCTGCCAGGGAACATCAAGTTCGTGCAGGTTCCCATGGCCGGGGTGGATCAGCTCCTGGAGGTTATGCGCCGCACAGACGTGCCCTGGTCCAACGCCGCGGGCGTCTTCGACGGCACCGTGGCGGAATCCGCCATCGCGCTGCTCTTGGCACAGCTGCACGCCCACCGCAGGGTCAATGGCTCCTTTTCCTCCTACGAGGACATGCAGGCCCACACCTCGTATCTCTACGAGGATAAAACGGTGGCCATCATCGGCGCCGGCGGCATTGGCAAGCGTCTCATCACCATGCTCTCTGGCTTTGGCCCGCGCATCATCGCGGTGAATCGCTCGGGGCGTGAGGTGCCCGGCGCCGATGAGACCTATCCCATCTCCGAGGTGGAGAAGGTGTGGCCGCGCGCGGATTACTTCGTGCTCATCGCGCCGCTGACGGAGCAGACCCATCACATGGTCAACGCTGAGGTCTTTGCCCAGATGCCCGAGCACGCCGTGGTGGTCAACGTGGGCCGCGGCCCGCTCATCAACACCGAGGATCTGCTCGGCGCTCTGGCGGCCGGGGAGATCGCCGGCGCGGCTCTCGACGTCACCGATCCTGAGCCGCTGCCCGATGATCACCCGCTGTGGCAGGATCCGCGCGTGGTGATCACCCCGCACATTGCCAACACCATGAACTCGGTGCGCCGCAACCTGGGCACCCACACCGTGAAGGTGGTCGCGGCTTTTGCCGCCGGCGAGGAGATCCCCACGCTGGTGGATCCGCAGGCCGGCTACTAAGCAGCGGCGAAGCTTAACTCCCACACCTCCCCGCGCAGCGGCAGGTGCATGAAAATACCCGCCACCGGCTGCCCGGCGCTGGCCAGCACGCGCGCATAGGCGGCCATTTGGCCGAGGTAGTTCTCTCGAATGTGGCGCTCGGGGTCTGCACCTGGGTAGGTCTTGTGGTCCACCAGGAAGGTGCGGCCTTCGGCGTCGACGATGAGAGCATCAATCCAGCCCTGGGCGTGGGTGCCGTCCTCGCCGACGAATCTGAAGGGCACCTCGGTGCGCACCTGCGCGCCGGCCCCGAAGCGCTGCTCCACCCAGCTTTGCCAGCGCTTGGCGATGTCCAGCAGCTGCTGCGGCTCAACGCGAGTCTCCGCGCCCCAGCGCTGCAGCACATCTTTGGCCAGCACCACGCGCACGTCCTCCTCCAGCCCGGCGACGTCCACGCCAAGGAAGGCGTGCACCGCGTTGCCCACCAGATCCCAGTCCTGGCCGCCGGCGGTCACCAGCGCGCTGCCCAAGGTATCTGTCAATCGAACCTCCGCGCGCGCTTCCTCCGGCGTAGCCACGGCGGCCGAGGGCGTAAACGCGGCCGGGATGAATTCGCCGCTGGCGGTGGGGTAGTGGGCGTCGCGGGCGATGATCGCGCGCGGCTCCGCGCTTTCCCACAGTGTGGGCTCCCCGTCCAACGGGAAGACGCGGTGGCTCACCGGGATGCGCACGTGCTCCTCGGTGCGCTGCGCCATTCCGGGCACCGTGATGAGTGGCTCAGTATCGAGCGAGGCCTCGCGCGCCGGTACCGCCAGCTGCGAGTTATCCAGCACGAGTGCGGCCTCGTCTTCATTGACCTCTAGGTGCAGCGGGCGCTGGCCGCCCCCGACGAGAGCTGGGTAGCAAGCGTCGATGCTCAAGGCCGGCACGATGATGGTGTCCCGCGCGCTGCGGGTGAAGGCCACGTAGAGCTTGCGCAGCTCCTCCTCGCTGGCCGCCTGCCTGCGCTTAGCTTGCAGCGGAGAGCTCAGCAGTGCTTCTGCTGCGCCACTCATATCCAGCAGGGTGTGCGGCCAGAACATCAACCGCCGCCCGGCCAGCGGCGCCGTGACATCGAAGTCCGGAGCGGGATCCACCCACACGCCCGCCGGCGTGAAGCGATCCGTGGGCACGGGCCCAGGCAAGACAACGGTGTCCCACTCCAGGCCTTTGGCGGAAAAGAGCGTGCCCACGTAGACGGAGTTCTCCGCGGTGGCCGCTCGAACCGTGGCGGATTCATCCGCCAGCGATTCAATGAAGCGCAGCACGGAGAGTTCGCCGGCCGGAACGGTGGACTGAGCGGCAAACTCAGCGGCGTGCCGCTGCAGGGAATCCAGCGTGGCGAGCCTGTGGGCGGGCTCCGACCACGAGGCGATGCGCTCCGGCAGCTTGAGCACGGCGATGGCCGCGCTGACCAGTTCCGGAATGGAGCTGGATGCCAGCATCGGTGCCAATTGCTCGATAGCAGCCACAGACTCGTGCTCGGCCCAGGAACGGAAGAGCTCCGTGCGGGCTTCGCGGTCAGCGGCGCCGACTAGCTGCTCGAACCAATCGCGGTGTGCCGGGTGCTCTGCGCAGATGCTGATGATTTCGAGCAGGGACTGGGTGGAGGACTTATCCACCAGCCACAGCAGCGCCGCACGAAGGAGGGTGCCCTCGCGGGTCTCCAGCAACGCCTGGGACTGCGTTGCCACGGGGATGCCCTGCTCCTGGAGTGCTGCCGCCACGGCTGCAGCGTGCGCATTCTTGTGCACCAATACTGCGCAGCCGTGCGCCGGGAAGCCCTCGGCGGTGAACTTCTGTGCCAGGCCCTCGGCCACCACACCCCAGAGCGTGTCCAGGTTTGGCTTCTTCGGGGTGCCCTTCTTGGTCAGCTCCCTGACTGGCTCCCACACCTCTACCGAACCGCCCTGGCGGGAATCCACCAGCGGCTCAGGCAGGAAGAGGCGGGCGCTATCGCCCTCCGGAAACAGCGGGGCGAAGAGCTCGTTAGACAGCGCAATCGGCGCGGAGAAGGAGCGCCACGAGCGCGACAGTGCGCGGCTCTCGCCCCGGAACGTCCCCTGCGGATCAGTCAGCGCGCGCAGCGCAGAATTCATCAATCCGGGATCGGAGCCACGGAAGGCATAAATGGACTGCTTGGGATCACCCACCCAGATGACCTCGGAGACCAGCTGCGCCAGCTCCATGAACACGGCCAGCTGGATGGGGTTGGTGTCTTGGAACTCGTCGACGATGAGTAACTCGAAGCGCGCGGCAATTTCCTCGCGCACCGCCTGGTTGGTGCGCAGGATGTGCAGCGCCCGCTGCTCCTGATCCGTGAAGTCAATCTGGGCAGCAGAATCCTTGAAATCGCGGTAGGCCTCCAGGCACTCGCCCGCAGCCGCGAAGGTTAGCCGGACAAGCGCTGCGGCATCATCGCGAAACGCCTGTGAGAACAGGACATAGCCGGGAGGGAAGGTGGCGTGTACGGCGTCCTTTACTGGTGCCGTGCCGGAGGCAGCACCAAAGGTACCCTCCGTGGCTTTCACCCAGAACTGCCACGGCGTGGTGTCCTCTGCGATGTCCTTGTGCAGCCGGTACCGGGCCATCTCGGTGGGCAGCGCTGCCAGGAAGCGCTCTAGGGCGTTGACCGATCTGCTGGACACAGCACCGGCGTCCAGCTCCTCCTGCAGCCCGGCGGCAATGGCCTCATACTGCTCAAGAATCTCGGGGCGCACATCCGCGGACTCGTAATCCAGCAGGGCGCAGGTGGGGTCCTTTTCACAGAGCGCGCGCAGCTCCTCCGTGGCCTGCTCGCGTGCCGTGCTTAGCGTCGCCTCCAGCTCGTTGATCGACTCCTCGGCGAGCCCCGGCAGCTCAGTCAGCGCGATGTTCTCGCGGCGGATTGCCTCGATGAGCTTGTGCAACACGTCCCGCCACAGCTTGGCCTGCGTGTTGTTGAAGCCGCTGGAGTTCTCGCGCTTGTCGTAGCGCATGCGGGCCAGCAGGGCGGCGTTGTCTTCCTCGTAGGCAGCAATGATCTCACCGGTGGCCATAGCGAAGGCGGACTTTTCGGTCGCCTCGGACAGCACCGACAGGTCCGGGCTTAGGCCCGCGTCCACCGCAAACATGCGCACGATCTGATCGCTAACCGAGTTGACGGTACCGATGAGCGCGCCGGGCAACTTGAGCAGCTGCTCGTGCAGGCGCGCGGACTCGGCGGGCGAGCGGTCGGGGTCATCGGCGGCATCGATGAGCCCCTGTTGGATGCGCTCTTCCAGCTCACCGGCTGCCTTTGTGGTGAAGGTGGTGGCGATGATCTGGGAGGGCTCAAGAGGCGAGGCTGTGTTAGCCAGGCGCCGGATGAGCTCCTGGGTCAGCGTGTGCGTCTTTCCGGAGCCGGCGGAGGCACTGATGATGGTAAAGCGTGGGTGGCTCACTGGAAGTCTCCCTTCAAGCCGGTAAGGACATCAAAGTCGGTGTAGGTCTGCGGCTTCTTGGTGAGGAAGCCATCCGGGTACAGCGCGGCGAGGCGCTCCGCGAGCTCCACTTCATCTGGGAACTGCCGTGCGTTGTCCACATCGAAGACCCAGCCTGCACGGAGGCCCGCGAGAACCTGGTTGAGCTGTACCACGGCCTTCGCCCACAACGCCGTGAGCTTGTCACCCTGGCCACTCACCGGCCTGTGGTGCGGCGGGCTAAAGATGGGGAAGGGGGAGAAGAACTGGCGCTGCAGGAGGGAGAAGTACGCAACCGGGTGCTGGTCCAGGTCCTCCGGGCCGTGGGACAGCGAGCGGGCATACACCGCGAGCTGTAGCTCCTCGTTGTTCTTGATCTCGGTGGGAAAGCGGCTTGTGCTGGAGGTGTACTTCAGATCAAGGAGGCCGCGAGTGCCGTCCCGGAACGTGATGTCCACGTCGCGGCGGCCGCGCAGCTCCACGGGCTGGCCGTCCGCGCCGGGGACTTCTGCAAGGAACACATCGCTGATTTCTTCCTCGTGGCCAGTGGTTGCCGCACCCATGGCGTTGAGCGCTGTGGTGAGCGCACGCACAGCCTGCCGGGTATCGCGCAGCAAGCGCTGGCGGGCGGACTCTTTGCCGCGCAGGGTGAGCTCCGCGGCGTGGCCCTCCACCAGTTCGTTGAAGACCCGTGCAACCTCGTCATCACTGACCGCGGTGCCGCCGAGCTCCTCGATGACCTTGTGCACGAAGGACCCCAGTAAGGCGTTGCCGGTGGGCAGAGAAAGCACGTTGCCTGGATCCACGCCCAGCCTGTGCATGAGCCACTCCAGCGGGTGGTGGAGCAAGCGGGACATCTGGGAGTAGGAGAGGCGTTGCGGGGTGAGGTGCTCGCCGCCGCTGAAGGTACGGTAGAAGGGGTTTGCCGCCGGGAGGGGTTCTGCCGGCGGCACCACGACCTCCACCGCGCGCTCGCCCAGGCGCCAGTGGCCGCCGCTGACGAGCTCGTGGCCGCGATGGGTCACGCTGCGGCTCAGTTCCTTGACGGAGAGCGGCTGCAGTGAGCTGGCCTTGCTCGCGTCACGCACTTTGGCCATCACCAGGAGCAGCAAGGGATGGCGGTGCGTGGACTCGCCCGCGAGGAAGCTAGGGATGACCGCGGTTATGCGGCGATAAGAGGCGAGCACGCCCAACTGGCAGGCCACTCGCAGCGGGGCCAGCACCTCCGGCTGCGGAACGTCGATGCCCTGCCCGCGCAGCTGCGCGTACTCCGCCTGAGTGAAGGTGGCGTTGACCTGCACGGTGTTATCCACCGGGGCCCACCACAGCAGTTCCTCGCCGTAGAGCGGCAGCGCGGCCGGATGGGTGGCCACCACGCGGCCGGGTTGCGCATGGGCCACGGCGCCAGTGCGCGAGCTCAGCGTGTCCACGATGGAGGAAAGCTCACGGCGGGAAACCGGGCCGGTGCCGGCCAAGATCTCCTGGAGGGTGGTGGCTTCGTGCGCGAGTTCCGTGGCGCCGAGGGCTCGCAGGCGGGCGCGCAACCAATTCAGATGATCCGCGAGATCCTCCGCGCTGATGTCTCCCTCGGCCGAGAGAGGATGCAGCCACACCAGCGCGTTGAGTTCCTGGGCCACCTCGTTATCAGCCAGCGGGCCCTCCATCGCGGCCTGCCACTGTGCCGAGCCCACACCCGCGGCCTGGGCAAGGGTTGTGCGCAGCACCGCGCCCACGAACTCCGGGATGATGGGGCCGCGCTCTACGCGCAGCATCGTCAGCGTGCTCAAGGCCCTGATGTCATAGGGGCGGGTGCACGCGGCGAGGAAGGTAGCAATCAGCGGGGAGGGCAACTCCTGCCCACGCCCGAGGGCCCCTTGGCCGCGCAGTGAGAGCTCGTGGTCCAGCGCGCTGGTCTCCGCGCCGGCCAGAACCACCGGGGCATCCATGCGCGCGGCCACCGCTGCGGCCTCAAAGGTGGTATCGGCGGTAACGATGGATACCGAGTTAATCCGGGAGAGATCCCGCACCTCCTCCACGGCGACACCCAGCTTTTCCAGATGTTGGAAGATCTCCTGCCACACCACCGGCAGCTGCGCGAGGGAACAAAAACGCAGCGAAATTCTCTCGATGCCCAGCGGCCACGAGCGCAGTTGACGCAGGCGCTCAAGCACGTCGCGTTGCACGTCCGCCGCGCCGGGAGAATCAAAGAGACTCTCCACGTGAGCAATGGTCTCGAGGCGCGTGGACGAGCCCCGCGGGCAGTGGGGCCGCCAACCGTTGGCCACGAGCTCATCGCGCCAGGAGAGCAGCGCCTCGGCCATAGCCCAGCGGTTCTTGGGAAAGGCCTCGGCGCACCAATCGGCCTTGCCGTGCGCCACCGCGGAGACCAGTGCGGCGCGGTAGCGAGCGATGCGCTGGGCGGGCTCGGCCACTGGGCGTTGCACGCCCAGCCGCGTGGCGAGGGCCGAGGCCAGCCCCCGCGGGCCGCAGCGTAGCGAGCCCACCACGGTCACCGCGGTGGCAGGGCAGTGATCAAACTCCCATCCGAAGTCAATGTCCATGCGTGCTCTTTCCTTTGTTCTGGATACTGAGAGCTAACCTACTACCCGTCCCGGACATGTGCGCTACACTGCGGGAACATGGACTCAAGCAGCGCGCAAGGTGGTACCCCGGACCGCAACCCAGACATCCGGGCGAGCGATGCCGAGCGCACCGCGGCACTCGACAGGCTGGGCGTGCACTTCGCGGAGGGGCTGCTGGACATCACCGAGTTTGAGGAGCGCACCGGCAAGGCGGCCGCAGCGCGCACCCGCGGCGAGCTTGCCCAGCTCTTCACCGATCTGCCCGATGACGCTGAGAACCCCGCGGACAGCGCGCAGGCCCCGCAGGTGGCCGTCGACCACAAAGCCGAGGAGGAGCTGCGCGCCCTGGAGCGCCGCGGCGCGCTGGTCGGGCGCCTTGACAGCATCATCTGGACCGTGGCCATCGTGTTTTTCTTCGTGGGCATGTTCGTCTTTGATTGGGACTATTTCTGGGTGGCCTTCCCGCTGGCCGGTGTGGCGTCGATGGGCGTGCGCGGCATTGTTCAGCTCAGCGACGAGGACGAAGAGCTTTACGACGAGCTTAAGTCCGACAAAGACGAAAAGCGCGCCGAGCGCCTGCGCCTGGCTGCGCAGCGCCGCAAGGAGCTCGGCCAATAAAAGTTGCATGATACAGTCGCCAGGTATGACGAATGATAATAAAAAAGACATACAAGCAGGGGTGCGTGCGGGCAATGCCGAGCGGAACGCAGCGCTTGACAGGCTTGGCGTGTATTTTGCGGATGGATTCTTAGATGTCACCGAGTTTGAGGAGCGCACCGGCAAGGCCGCCGCAGCGCGCACCCGGGAAGATTTAGCGAAGCTTTTTCAGGATCTTCCAGACCTAGATGAGCAGGATGTGTCCTCGCAGGCCGTTGATGTGAAAGCCCACGAAGAGCTTCAAAGCCTTGAGCGAAGAGGTGCCCTAGTCAACCGTTTTGACGCTGCCTTCTGGGGAGTGGCTCTGGTTATCACAATTGTGGGGCCCCTTGCCCTTCACTGGAACTTTGCTTGGCTGTCTTTCGTGGTTGCGGGAGTCCTTTCAGTTATCGTCCGTGGAGTGCTTAAAGTCAACGTGCAGGATGAGTTGCTCTACGACGAGCTCAAGTCCGACAAGGACGAAAAGCGCGCCGAGCGCCTGCGCCTGGCTGCGCAGCGCCGCAAGGAGCTCGGCCAGTAGCACAGCCAGGATGAGCAGCTCAACGCTCTTCTCAGCTTTTCGTTAGGCTGGATGCCTATGAGCGAACTCACCCGAGAAGAAGAACGCACCCAGGTCCTCACCCAGGCGGAAGCTGCGAAGGCGGTGGCGCCGCAGTTCGCGCAGCTGTCCACCCCGCGCAAGAACGAGATTCTGCATCGCGCTGCCGCTAACCTCATCGAGCACACCGAGGACATCCTTGCCGCCAACCAGCGCGATATCGACGCCGGCAAGGACGCGGGCATGAGCGAGGCTCTCATTGACCGCCTGGCTCTCGACGCCGAGCGCATCGAGGGCATCGCCGGCGGCCTGCGCCAGGTCGCCTCCTTGCAGGATCCGGTGGGGGAGGTCCTGCAGGGACGCACCATGGATAACGGCATCCAGATGAAGCAGGTCCGCGTGCCGCTCGGCGTGATGGGCATGGTCTACGAGGCCCGCCCCAACGTCACCGTCGACGCCTTCGGCCTGGCCATCAAGTCCGGTAACGTGCCGCTGCTGCGCGGCTCGAAGTCCGCGAAGAACTCCAACGCCAAGCTCGTGGAGCTGCTGCAGGACACCCTGGCGGAGTTCGATCTGCCGCGCGAGGGCGTGCAGTTGCTGCCCTGCCAGAGCCACGATTCCGTCCAGGATCTCATCACGGCGCGTGGGCTTGTCGACGTCGTCATTCCCCGCGGCTCCGCCCGCCTCATCAACGCGGTGGTGGAAAACGCCACCGTCCCGGCCATCGAGACCGGCACCGGCAACTGCCACTTCTACGTGGATGCCTCCGCTGACCTAGACAAGGCCATCGCCATGGTGGTCAACGGCAAGACCCGCCGCTGCTCGGTGTGCAACGCCACCGAGACCGTGCTTCTCGATGCCGCCCTGGCAGACTCCGACAAGCTCCGCGTCATCGAGGCGCTGCAGGAGGCCGGGGTGAGGATCCACGGGGACGTCGCCAAGCTCGAAGCCTTCGGCGTGCAAGACGCAGTGGAGGCTACGGAGGAGGAGTGGGCCACCGAGTTCCTCTCCTTCGACATCTGCGCGCAGGTGGTGGAGGGAGTGGCCGGCGCCATCGAGCACATCGCGGCCTACAGCACCGGCCACACCGAGGCCATCGCAGCCCAGGATGCCGACGTGCTGCTGCGCTTTGCCAGCGAGGTGGATGCCGCGGCCGTCATGCTCAACGCCTCGACCGCCTTCACCGACGGCGAGGTCTACGGCATGGGCGCGGAGATCGGCATCTCCACCCAGAAGCTGCACGCCCGCGGCCCTATGGCCTTGCCGGAGCTGACCTCCACCAAGTGGATCCTGCAGGGCACGGGGCAGACCCGTCCATGATCCGAAAGGCACTTTCCTGCGCCGCCGCCGCGCTCATGGCGGCCTCCCTTGCCGTACCCGCTGCCTCGGCCGGCCAACCGGACGCGTCCGAGCAGTGCCCGGCCGTGGTGGTCCTGGCCGCCCGCGGCTCGGATCAGAACGAGGAGCAAGGCGAGTACTTCGGACCCCAGCGCTACTCGGAGAACTCCCAGCCCTCCAACGGCTTCGAGGGCCCCAACTTTTCCGCCTTCTTCCGTCAGGTGGAGCAGCGCCACCCGGGCACCATGGACAATGTCTTCGTCCTCGCCATGGATGACCAGGCCTACCCCGCCACGGTGGGGCTGCCGCCGCTGGCCAAGGAGGGCGAGGAGCTCAGCCCGCAGCAGATCCTGCAGCGCCTCGTGGAGATCGTGCAGAACTACCCGGTGGGGCAGCTGCTCTACAACTCCACCTTCGGCTTCTTCGACAGCGTGCGCGCCGGGATGGGCAACGCCCCGAAGGTGGTCGAGGAGTATGAGAAGGCCACGGGGTGCCGGCCGCGTTACATCACCGCGGGCTTTTCCCAGGGCGCCATCGTGAGCACCAGCGTGGAGAAGTATCTGGCGGATACCGGCCGCCTGGAGGCCGCGGTGAACATCGGCAACCCACTGCACAAGCACCCCTGGGTGATCCAGCGCGCGGCGCTGCCCGCGGACAAGCGCGTGGATTACTGCCTGAGCGGGGATTTTGTCTGCGATCTCACGCCGGCCGCCGCCGCGGATGCGCTGGCCACCAAGGCCGAGCGCCACGCCTCCTACTTCAGGGAAGACCCCACCGCTGAGGATGCGGCCGTGGTGGATACCTTCGCCGGGTGGGTTAAACATGCGCCGCGGGCGCGGGGTGAGTAGTCTATTCGGCGTCAATAAAATACCGCCGAAAGGTCACCAGTGATCTCCCGCATCGCTCGCTCATTCGCAGCCACCGCCGCTGCCGCGGCCGCAGTGCTGACTGCCGCCATCGTTCCGCAGACCCTCACCGCCCCCGAGGCACAGGCCCAGGAGTGCCCGGCGGTTGTCGTCGTGGCCGCCCGCGGCTCGGGTCAAAACAATCAGGTGTACCCGACCTCCTACTCCAACCAGGGCGGCCGCGCCTCCAATGGTTGGGAGGGCGAGTCCATCCGCGCCATGCTGCACAACGCGGAGGCCCGCTACCAGGCCACCCACGGCGGCAACTCCCTGATGAAGGACGTCTACGTGCTGGGCCTGGAGCCGCAGTACTACCCGGCGACCTACCCGCAGTACTCCGTGCCAAATGAGAAGGTGCCCACCACCGCGGCTGAGGTCATGCGCCTGGCCGTCCAGTACGCCAACCCGGTGATCAACATGGCGGTCTCCGCCGCCAACCAGTTCATGTACTCCGTGCAGACCGGCAACCGCGGTGTGATGGGCGCCATCAGCAACTACGAGGCCTCCACCGGCTGCCGCCCGCAGTACATCCTCTCCGGCTACTCGCAGGGCGCGATGATCATCGCTAACCACGAGCAGGAGCTCGCCCGCCGCGGCCAGCTGGCCGGCGTGGTGACCTTTGGTAACCCGCTGACCAAGTCCGGTGATCCGAGCGTCGTCGGCGTGCAGGGCGCTGGCGGCCCCATGGGCTTCCTGCCGCAGCCGCGCGCCAACGTCAACCGCGTGGACTACTGCCTGCCGCTGGACGCGGTGTGTGATCTCTCCGCCAACACCCTCTACGCGGCGCGCCCCACCGGCGGCTCCCACGGCCAGTACTTCTTTGTCAACAACCAGTGGGATAACCAGGTGTACGATTCCATCGGCCGCTTCGTTGATCAGGTTCGTTACCGCTAACCCTGCCTTCCCCTGTAGCCTTGTAGGCTTTTAGCCTTCTGTGGCTATACTTGCCACCCATGACTAATCCGCAGCGCATTGGGATCATGGGTGGCACTTTTGATCCCATCCACAACGGCCACCTGGTCGCCGCCAGCGAGGTGGCCTACCGCTTCCAGCTCGACACCGTGGTCTTTGTGCCCACCGGCCAGCCCTGGCAGAAGGCCGGCCGCGAGGTCACCGCCGCCGAGCACCGTTACCTCATGACCATGGTGGCCACCGCCTCCAATCCGCGCTTTACCGTCTCCCGCGTGGACATCGACCGCGAGGGGCCCACCTATACCATCGATACGTTGCGGGATCTGCGCCTGCTCTTCCCGGATTCGGAGCTCTACTTCATCACCGGCGCGGACTCCTTGGCCTCCATCATGAGCTGGCACTCCTGGGAGGAGATGCTGGAGATGGCGCACTTCGTAGGCGTGACGCGGCCGGGCTACGAGCTGAGCAAGGACATGCTGCCGCTGGAGTCCCAAGACGGCATCGACTTGATTGAGATTCCCGCCATGGCGATTTCCTCCACGGACTGCCGGGCGCGCGCCGCCCAGGGCGAGCCGGTGTGGTACTTGGTACCGGACGGGGTGGTGCAATACATTGCCAAGAATCAGCTCTACGGCCCCAAGCCCTACAAGCCGCTGTAAGGCCTGCACGACACCGGAATTGCACAACTAGGAATTGCAGGCCCGGCGTGCAACACTAGAGCCTAAAAGGAAGGATTGTTCATGTCTGTCACTGACATTGCCCGCCAGATGGCGGAGGCCGCGGCGCTGGCCGCCGATGAGAAGCTGGCCACCAACATCGCCGCCATCGACGTCTCTGACGTGCTGGCCATCACGGAGGTCTTTGTGCTGGCCTCTGCGGACACCGAGCGCCAGGTGGCCTCCATCGTGGAGGAGGTCGAGGACGCCCTAACCAAGCTCGGCCACGAGCCCAAGCGCCGCGAGGGAAACCGCGAGAACCGCTGGGTGCTGCTGGATTACGGCCAGATCGTGGTGCACGTGCAGCGCAACGATCAGCGCGAGTTCTACGGCCTGGACCGCCTCTACCACGACTGCCCGCTGCTGGATATCCCGGGTTTGGAGACCCCGGAGCGCCCCGGCGAGTGGTCCAACGAGGTCAACCTGCGCGAGGTGGAGTCCATCGACGAGATCCCGCTGGCGCAGCCGGAGCCGGAAGAAGACGAGGAGTACTAATCGCGCATGACTCGCCAGCTCATTCTGATCCGTCACGGTCAGACCACCTACAACGCTTCGGGCCGGATGCAGGGCCACGTGGACACAGAGCTGTCTGAGGTCGGCTACGAGCAGGCCCGGGCTGCTGCGAGTCTTCTGGCGGAGAAGAACATCACCGCCATCGTGTCCTCCGATCTCCAGCGCGCACGGGAGACGGCGCGTGTCATTGGCGAGGCCCTGGGCATGACGCCGCTTGTCGACGCCCGCCTGCGCGAAACCAACCTCGGCCTGTGGCAGGGGATGACCTCGGCGGAGGTCGACGCCCAGCACCCCGGCGCCCGCGCCATCTGGCGCCACGATCCCACCTGGGCGCCCCCGCAGGGCGAGTCCCGCGTGGAGGTGGCCCAGCGCTCGCGACCGGTCGTCGACGAGCTTATGCGCACCCACGATGCCTGGGATGAGGGTCCGGTGCTCATCGTGGGCCACGGCGGGGCGATCTCCGCGCTGACCTGCCACCTGCTGGGTCTGGAGCACCACCAGTACAGTATCCTCTCCGGGCTGAAGAACACCCATTGGTCGCAGCTGACGGCGCGGCCTTCCTTTGACGCGAGCCAGCCGCTGTCCCCGCTGGAGTTCACGCCGGAGACCGTCGACGGCGCCCAGTGGTACTTCGACGGCTGGAACATGGGCGGCCGTGTGGTCGGCGGAGCGGGGGCGGACGTCTAGTGGGCGTGCGCATCCTCACCGATTCCGCCGCCGGGCTTCCCGCCTCCCTCGCCGCAGACCTCGGCATTAGAGTGCTTGAGCTGCACGTCATGGACAACGAGGGGGAGCGCAGCACCTCGGGGTTGAGTGCTTTGGAGCTGGCCGCCGAGTTCGGCCGCGAGATGGAGCGCTCGGGCGATGACGGTGTGCTGGCCATTCACCTGTCCAAGGAGCTCTCCTCCACGTGGTCGGCGGCGGTGACCGCCTCCGGAGTCTTCCCTGGCACCGTGCGGGTCATCGATTCCGGCAGCGCCGGCATGGTCCAGGGCGCGGCGGCGATGGCCGCGGCGGCGCTGGCCCGCCAGGGGGCGAGCGTGGACGAGTGCTACGAGGCCGCCATGGATACCCTGCGCCGCGGGGCCACGTGGATCTACCTCACTTCCACCGAGGATCTGCGCCGCTCGGGCAGGTTATCCACAGCCACCGCGGTGCTCTCCACGGCACTGCTGGCCACCAAGCCCATCATGTCTCTTAACGAGGGCAAAATCGAGCTCGTGGGTAAGACCCGCACCCAGACCAAGGCCTTTACCAAGGTGGTGGACCTGGTGGCCTCGCGCGCCGAGGGCCAGCCCGCCTTCGTGGCTATCCAGTACAGCGGCGTCGACGGCGCCGAGGAGACTGCGGAGCGCCTGGCTGACCTTCTGGAGCAGGCGCTGCCGGTGGGCTCTTCCTTCCTCCGCGTGCCGCTCAATGACCTGCTCTCGGTCCACCTAGGTGCCGGAGCCATTGGGGTTTCCGTGGTCTTTAGCCAGGAATGTTGACGCGCTCAACAAGTTATCCACAGCAGCAGAAACTCCCCCTCGCGGCAGGCAGGGAGCGCGCCCTAGCGTTGGGCTCATGAACCCCGTCAGCGACCGCCTGCGCGAACTCACCCGCCCCACCGGCGAGGAGGAGCTCCTCACCGTCGACTTCCCGCGCCCGCGCCTCAAGGTGCCCGTCCCGCTGGCCCTGGGGCTGGTGGCCGTTGCCGTGGTGGGCCTGGTGGTGTGGCTGGGGCTGAGCTCCCGGCCGGCGCCCAACCCCTACCTGGAGGCGGCGGTGAGCAGCGAGCCCGCCGAGCCCAGCGAGCTCATCGTCTCGGTGGTCGGGGAGGTGGATAACCCCGGCCTGGTCACGCTGCCGCCGGGCGCGCGGGTGGCCGACGCCCTCTCGGCCGCCCGCCCGCGCCCCGAGGCGGATCTGCTCGCCCTCAACCAGGCACAGAGGCTCAAGGATGGGGAACAGGTGGTCGTCGCCAAGCCAGGCGAACAGCCCGCCGAGCCGGCCGAGGAGGGCGCGCTGAGCCTGAATACCGCCAGCGCCGAGCAGCTCACGCAGCTCAAGGGGATAGGGGAGGTCACCGCGGAGGCCATCGTGGCGCACCGCGAGGAGATCGGTGGCTTCAGCTCGATTGAGCAGCTTCTCGACGTCTCCGGCATCGGCCCCGCCAAAATGGAGACCATCAAGGATCAGGTCCGCCTGTGAGGGAGCTGCGCCTGGTGCCCGCCGCGGTGGCGGCGTGGCTGGCCACACTCGCGGTGGCCTTCACCCTGCCGTGGCTGGTGCTCGTCGGGGCTGCGGCGGCGGCCTTCCTGCGCCCGCGCGGCCAGGCCATTCTTTGCGCCGCGAGTGCCTGCCTCTACGGCCTTCTCGCCCTCGTCCGCACGCGGCGCGCAGACGCCTTTGCCTTCGGCGGCGAGGTCACCGGCCGCGTGCTCGCCGCGCCCACCGAGGTGCCCTCCGGGTGGCTGCTCAAGCTCACAGTGCCCGGCTACCCCGCGCAGCTGCCGGTCTTCGTGCAGGAGCAGCCCGCGGCGGTGAGTGGCAGCATCGTGCAGGTCAGCGGGGAAGCTAGCCCCTCGGATCGCCCCGGGGTGGCGGCGGTGGTCTTCAACGGGGAGGTCACCGCGAGCGCCCCGCCGCAGGGCTGGGCGGGCTTTGCCGCCGAGGTGGCGCAGAACTTCCGCGAGGTGTGCAGCGACGGCCTCATTCCCGGCATGGTCTTGGGGGATACCTCCCTGCAGAGCCCCGCCGAGCGGCAGCTCTACGTGGACACCGGGCTCTCGCACCTGAGCGCGGTTTCGGGCTCCAACGTGGCCATTGTGTGCTCGGCCGCCGCGCTGCTCGTGGTGGGCCCGCGCGCCCGGGTGGCCGCCAGCCTGTGCGCGCTGCTGCTCTACGTTGGCCTGGTGGGCTGGGAGCCCTCGGTGCAGCGCGCCACCGTCGCGGGCCTGGCGGGGCTGGCCGCAGTGCTGGGCTCGGCGCGCATGGAGCCGCTGCACGCCCTCAGCCTCGGCGTGCTCAGCCTGCTGGCGGTGGATAGCGATCTCGCGGTGAGCTTCGGCTTCGCGCTCTCGGTGGCGGCCACCGCGGGCATCGTGGTCTTGAGCCCGCGCCTAGTGGGAGTCATCGCGCACACTGGCTGGCCACACATCGTGGTGCGCGCCGTGGCGGTGGCGCTTGCCGCGGACATCGTCACCATGCCGCTTATCGCGCTCATGGCCGGGCAGGTATCCGGGGTCTCCGTGCTGGCCAACGTGCTGGCGGCCCCGGTGGTAGCACCGATCACCGTCGTGGGGCTCGTCGCCGCCATCGCCGCGCAGCTCGGCCCGCTGGCCGTGGTGGCCCGCGGCCTCGTGGCACTCATCGAGCCGCTGAGCGGGTGGATACATCTGGTGGCTACGGGGTGTTCCCGGCTGCCGCACGCCAGCATCGCCACCGGCCCCATTCCGGTGCTCCTGCTCGGCTGCTGGGTGCTCGCCGGAGTGATGTACCTGCGGCCGCTAAGATAGCGGACATGTCTACAGCTGCCGTGCACCTCATCCTCGGAGACGATGAATTCCTCACCGAGCGCGCCCGCCTGTCCATCCAAAAGGCAGCGGGTCAGGGCGTGGAGCTGCGCCGACTCAAGGCCTCCGAGGTCAGTGAGGGCGAACTCCTGGAGGCCACCAGCCCCTCCCTCTTCGGGGATAACCGCGTCATCGTAATCAGCGACGTCGAGCGCGCTGGCAAGGAGGTCACGCGCATTCTTCTCGACGCCTGCTCCAACCCCATGCCCGGCATGACCCTCGTGCTCATCTACTCGGTGACGGCCAAGACCTTGAAGGGCAAGAAGAAGCCCCCGGAGATCGTCGCCAAGCTGCGTACATTCGCCGAGGTGCACGAGGTCTTCTCCCTCTACACCAACGAGCTGGGGCCCTGGGCCACCCGCGAGTTCGCCGCGCACGGCGTGCGGCCCACCCCGGACGTGGTGCAGGCGGTGCTCGACGGCGTCGGCTCCGACCTGCGTGAGCTGGCCTCGGCCATCTCCCAGCTGGTCTTTGACACCAACGGCAACGTCACCCGCGAGGCGGTGCGCCAGTACTACGTGAGTATCGCGGAGGTCGCCAACTGGGACATCGCGGATGCCGCCGTGGCCGGCAAGCTGGAGGAGGCGGTGTCCACCTGCCGCCGCGCCCTGCAGCTCGGGGCGAGCCCCGTGGCCATCGCTGCGGCCCTGGCCAACAAGGTCGGCGCCATCGCCCGGCTCTACTCCGCGCGCGGGGATCAGTTCTCGGTGGCCAAGCAGGCGGGGCTAGCGCCCTACGTGGTCAAGATGACGCAGCCCGTGGCGCGGCGCTGGTCGGGGGAGAACATCTCCAAGGCGGTGATCCTCGTCTCCGAGCTCGACGCCGCCGTCAAGGGCCAGGGCGGCGAGGAGGAATTCGCCATCGAGGCGGCCGTGCGAAGGATCGCGGAGCTCGCACGTTAGACTCACAAGCTATGGACGATATCCAAGAATTTGCCTCAAAGCTCTTCGATTTCGCACGCAACGGGGACGAGACCCTGCTGGACTATATCTCCCAGGGCGTCAACGTCGATCTGGTCAACCAGGAAGGCCAGTCCTTCATCATGCTCGCCGCCTACCACGGGCACGCGGAGCTGGTGCGCAAGCTCGCCGCCGCCGGCGCGGATGTCAACCTGCTCAATGACCGCCAGCAGTCCCCGCTGGCCGGGGCCATCTTCAAGAAGGAGGACGCGGTGATCGACGCCCTCCTCGCCGCCGGCGCCGACCCCCTGGCCGGCAACCCCAACGCCGTGGACTCGGCCCGCATGTTCGGCCGCGCTGATCTCCTCGAGCGGCTTTCATGAATCTCACCGCCTTCGGTGCGCTGTTGGTGATGAACATCCTCGGAGCGATTGCCCCGGGCCCCGATATCGTCCTGGTCACACGGTACGCCACCCGCTCGCGCAAGCACGCCATCATGGCCGCCACTGGCATCCAGCTCGGCGTGCTCTTCTGGTGCACCCTCACCGTCATGGGCGCGGCGGCCCTGCTCACCGCGTTTCCCGGGATCCTGCAGGCCATTCAGGCCATCGGCGGCACCTTCCTCATCTTCATGGGCGTACGCTCCATCCGCGGCGGCCTGGAGCTGCGCCGCAACCCGCCGGCGGACATGGAAGAGGCCGCCACCCGCCTGGGTAGCCTGCGCCAGGCCTTCCGCACCGGGCTGGCCACCAACCTCTCCAACCCGAAGATCGTGCTCTTTCTCGCGGCGATGATCGCCCCGCTGCTGCCCGCCCACCCGCCGCTGTGGCTTTCCGTGGTGCTCATCCTCAGCATGTCGCTGTCTGCCTACGCGGTCTTCCTCGTGCTGTGCACGGTGATTTCCACCCCGGCGATTCGCCGGCGCATGCTGGCCGCGGGACCGTGGATTGACATCGCGGCGGGAACCTTCTTTGCCGTGGCGGGCTGCGCGCTCATCACCGTGTCTGCGGCGGCTGCGCTTCCCTGAGGCTGAGCTGCCTGGGTGCGACGAGGTCCCACACCCAGTGCGACCACGCCACGACTGTCGACGCCCTCCGCGGCAGCGTCGTCCCGCTCAGCTTCAACCCTGCGTCCTCCATGAGCGCGATGGCCTCCTCCTTGGCCAGTGGGCGCTGGTGCGTGCACACCAGGCGAATCATCCCGTTGAACACCCGTCGCCGCGCCAACGCGCCGAGGAGCGTGAGGTTGCGCCTATCCCGCGAGCCCGGCAGCTCGATGCCCTCGACCACGCCGTCGCGCACCCACATCAGCCCCAGGTAGCGCCCGGCGTTGACGTAGTAATCCGCCTGGCGCGGGGTGAAACCAAAGAGCTCGGGGATATCCGCCTTGCGCAGTGGGAGCATCTCCAACAGACTGACCACGCGGGCGAAGGAATCCGCCTGCGGGAAGGGGGCCGCGGGCTCGGCGTTGGGGTGGGTCTGCTCGGCGATGTCCTCCACCACCGAGAGCGTCAACTCCGTAGCGCCCAGCACGTAGCGCGCGGAATCCTCCAGACGGATGCTGCGGAAGTCTTCCGGGTCCGGGAAGCTGTAGCGGTAGAGGTGGAACACTCCGTTGGAGTAGACCACGTAGACCGGCAGCACCGGCTTGCTCAGCGCCTGCGAGAAGCGCCGGAAGGGGAAGTAGAGCTGGCGGATGTTGAAGTCCGGCGAGAGACGGTTCTTGGCCTCCACGAGCACCACGTGCTCGGCGGATTCGTAGCCGCCGTCGATCTCCATCTGGGCGCGGTCGACGGTGTACTCCAGCCCGAGATCCCGCAGGCGCAGCGGAATTTGTGTGGTGGACATGCGCCCGGTGACGGTGGGCAGCAGCTGGCTGCCGCCGACGAAATCCTCCAGCACCCCGGCCAGCACCGCGGCGTTGAGCATGACGGCCTCCGAGGTGAGGTTCTCAAAGTCGAGGGACTCGATCCCCGCGGGAACCCGCAGCCGCTTCAGGGGAGCGGGCTGGGTGGGGAAGTCCTCGTAGAGGCTGAAGCGGCCCACCAGGTAGGCGTCGCGCCGCACCGGAAGGATAGACAGCCCGTGCTCGCGGAAGTAGGCGGGGCGGGCGGCGGAGAAATCGTGCTTGGCCAGCAGCCGTGGCTCGCGGCCCGCCAGCTCTTTGAGGCGGGCAGCAGTGATGATCACGTAGCCCTCACCGACCACGGCCTGGGCTACCTCGGGGGTGGCGAAGACGCGGGCCCAGGCGTCGTCGTTAAGCCCGGCCACGGCCCGCCACCGAGTAGTTGCGCACCAGCACCTCATCCACCTTGCCGCGCTTGGAGGCCACGGAATTGACCGCGCGGGTCGCGCCGACGATGCCCACCTCGTAGTCGCGGTAGAGCTCCTTGATGAACTCCGTGGCGGAGTTGGAGAGCAAGAAGTTCACCCCGCGGGCATCGAGCTCGTCGCAGGTCTCCTTGAGGCGAATCTGGTCCGCACGGCCGAAGCCCCCGGACTGGTAGCCGGTGAAGTTGCTCGTGGGGTTAACGGGGTCATAGGGCGGGTCGAAGTAGACAAAGTCACCCCGCGTGGCCTGGGAAAGGATGGCCGCGTAGTCCCCGTTGTGGAACTCCACCTCCGCCTCCCGCAGGTAGGTGCTCACCGCGCGCAGCGTGGGCTCGTCGCAGATAGCGGGGTTGGCGTAGCGCCCAAAAGGCGCGTTGAACTGTCCGGCGTTGTTCACGCGGTAGAGGCCGTTGTAGCAGGTTTTATTGAGGTAGATGGTGCGCGCGGCCCGCTGCACGGGGGTCAGCGCGGCAAACCCGGGCTCGCGGTCCAGCCCGCGCATCTGGTAGAAGAACTCTTCCTCGTTGGGGTAGCCGCGCAGCAGCGCAATGAGCTCCTCGACTTCATCGCGCACCACCTCGTAGACGGTGATGAGCTCGGTGTTGAGGTCATTGACACTGGCTTTGTCCGGGGTTAGCGAAAAGAGCACCGCCCCGCCGCCGAGGAAGGGCTCGAAGTAGCGCCCGAAGCCCTCCTCCGGCAGCGCAGCATGAATCTCCGGCAGCAGCTGGCGTTTGCCGCCGACCCACTTGAGCAAAGGCTTGACATTTTTCATAACGCAAGAGAGTGTAGCGTGCGCTCCGGACACGACTCGGGAGGGTGTTCGAACACAAGAAAAGGGAGACCTCCGAGGAGATCTCCCTGCATCCGTTGATGGGCTAGAACTTAGGCCATCTTGTTGAAGGCGTTAGCCATACCGGACTTCTTGTTGGCGGCGTTGTTGCGGTGGAAGACACCCTTGGACACGGACTTGTCCAGAGCGCGGGACGCAACGCGCAGCTGCTTCTCGGCTGCAGCCTTGTCGCCAGCAGCAACGGCCTCGCGGAACTTGCGGATCTCGGTACGGACGGCGGAGCGCACAGCCTTGTTGCGCTGGCGAGCCTTCTCGTTGGTGATGATGCGCTTCTGCTTGGACTTAATGTTTGCCATGATTATTACCTCTTGGAAATCGTGATGATTACGGTTGGGAAACTAACCCGCCGGACATGTCCCGCGTGCGCTCGGCGTTGGTGTTCGATGAGCGGACCCAAGGTCCTGACCGCCCCGACCAACGCGCCCGGAAAGTAAGTATCTAGAAAAAGTTAGCAAGTGCGCTGCTGAAAACCCAAATCAGGCCCGGTGATATTAGGCCCAGTGATACTAGGCCCAGTGGTACATGGAGCGCAGCCGGTTGGCCACGCGCTCGAAGCGCCGCTCGGGAAAGAGGGTGCCCTGCCGGCGGCATTCCTCCTCGGAGATCTCCAGCAGGCGGTCCATGCGCACCCAGCACTGGCGGCCCGATTC
This sequence comes from Corynebacterium sp., assembly GCF_030532325.1. Taxonomy (GTDB): domain Bacteria; phylum Actinomycetota; class Actinomycetes; order Mycobacteriales; family Mycobacteriaceae; genus Corynebacterium. The sequence continues at coordinate 63,359 of NZ_JAUNLS010000001.1, read as the reverse complement.
GTCCCACTCGCCGGTGCCGATGTCCAGCCACTCCTCATCATCCGCGTGGGCGGGATTGGGGGAGATGAGCAGGCCCAGCACGGTGGTGCGGGTGCGCGAGACGATGAGTACGGCGCGCTCGCGCGGGGGAGACTGTTTGCCGTCGGAGGGCGCCCAGACCCAGACCACCTCGCCTGAGTCCGCCTGGCCATCCATCTCTGGGGTGAAGAAGACGCTGCGCGGGTGGGCGTCGGTAGGCTCCACGCGGATGGACGCGGGCTTGCGTGGCTCCTTAAACGAGGTGCTTTGATTCAGCCCGAGGCGCTCGTTGATGCGGGCGAGGCCGGCGTCGACAGGCTCGCGTTCTCCGATGCCCAGTGCCTCGCGGATCCGGGCCAATGGGTTTCCGCTAGTCATGTGGACTATTCTAAACGCATGTCTAAAAACTTTGCGGCCACTACGTTTACGGATCCTTCGCGGATTCGAAACTTCTGCATCATTGCCCACATCGACCACGGCAAGTCGACGCTGGCTGACCGCATCCTGCAGTTGTCGCAGGTAGTTGAAGCCCGCGACATGCGCGATCAATACCTCGACAACATGGATATCGAGCGCGAGCGCGGCATCACCATTAAGGCGCAGAACGTGCGCCTGCCCTGGATTCCGCGCAGCGGCGAGTTCGCGGGCCAAGAGATTGTCATGCAGATGATTGACACCCCTGGTCACGTGGACTTTACCTACGAGGTCTCCCGCGCCCTGGAGGCCTGTGAGGGAGCCATCCTGCTTGTCGACGCCGCCCAAGGCATCGAAGCCCAAACCCTGGCCAACCTCTACCTGGCCATGGAGAATGACCTGGAGATCATCCCGGTCCTCAACAAGATCGATCTGCCGGCCGCGGATCCGGAGAAGTACGCCCTGGAGATCGCCAACATTATTGGCTGCGAGCCGGAGGACGTCCTGCGCGTGTCCGGCAAGACGGGCGAGGGAGTGGCCGAGTTGCTGGACAAGGTGGTTGAGCTCATCCCGGCGCCGACCTCTGAGCTGGGCCCGGATGCGCCGGCTCGCGCGCTCATCTTTGACTCCGTGTATGACACCTACCGCGGTGTGGTGACCTATATCCGCATGATGGACGGCACCCTCAAGCCGCGTCAGAAGGTCACCATGATGTCCACCGGCGCGAACCACGAGCTGCTGGAGGTGGGCATCGTCAGCCCCACCATGAACAAGTGCGAGGGCCTGGGCCCAGGCGAGGTGGGTTACCTCATCACCGGCGTGAAGAACGTGCGCGAGACCAAGGTGGGTGACACCATTACCTGGGCGTCGAATGGCGCCGAGGAGCCGCTCAAGGGCTACGCGGACCCCAACCCGATGGTGTACTCCGGCCTGTTTCCCATCTCCCAGGCGGACTTCCCGGACCTGCGCGACGCCCTGGAGAAGCTGCAGCTTAACGACGCCTCCCTCACCTACGAGCCCGAAACCTCCGTCGCCCTGGGCTTTGGCTTCCGCTGCGGATTCCTGGGCCTGTTGCACATGGAGATCACCCGCGACCGCCTGGAGCGCGAGTTCGGCCTGGATCTCATTTCCACCGCGCCCTCGGTGACCTACCGCGTGGTGGCGGAGGACGGCACCGAGTCCCTGGTGCACAACCCCTCGGACTGGCCCGGCGGCAAGCTGCGCGAGGTCTACGAGCCGATTGTGAAGATGACCATCATCGTTCCCGAGCAGTTCGTGGGCCCGACGATGGAGCTGTGCCAGTCCAAGCGCGGCCAGATGGGCGGCATGGACTACCTCTCTGAGGACCGCGTGGAGCTGCGCTATACGATGCCCCTCGGTGAAATCATCTTCGATTTCTTTGACATGCTCAAGTCTCGTACCAAGGGCTACGCCTCCCTCAACTACGAGGAGGCCGGCGAGCAGCTGGCGGATCTGGTCAAGGTGGACATCCTGCTCAACGGCGACCCCGTGGATGCCTTCTCTGCCATCGTCCACCGCGATTCCGCGCAGTGGTACGGCAACAAGATGACCAAGAAGCTCAAGGAGCTTATCCCTCGCCAGCAGTTCGAGGTGCCTGTGCAGGCGGCCATCGGCTCCAAGATCATCGCCCGTGAGAACATCCGCGCGATGCGTAAGGACGTGCTGGCCAAGTGCTACGGCGGCGATATCTCCCGTAAGCGCAAGCTGCTGGAGAAGCAGAAGGCCGGTAAGAAGCGCATGAAGTCCATCGGCTCGGTATCCGTGCCGCAGGAGGCCTTCGTGGCTGCGCTCTCGACGGATGGCGAGGGCTAGCCTCGCCTTTCGGGGGTAGTCGGGGGTAAATACTCTGGCGAACAGGGCTAATGCGGCGCTCGTTCGAAAGCTATTGCGAATGTCCGGGGTGGGTTGTAGCGTGGTGGCCAGCAGCTGATAAGGACGCTGCGCCGCCCTACTTTCCCTATCCGGTAAGGACATCGCAATGGACGGACCCTACTTTGCCCCTCTCAATCCAGAATCCCAATCAGCCAGGGCTTTCATGGACTGTAACCGCCTCAATTGGCTGGCCTTCGAATCCGTCATCCCCGGCCCCGGGGATGACGCCGATATCGCCTTCACCAGCGTGAGCCGCGACTTCGGCATGAGCCCCTACCGGGCCGAGCATCTGTTCTATGGATTCGAAAAGCTCTCCCATCTTCCCAAGATCTCACGCCTCAACCAGCAGCAATGGTTCCTGGATTTTGATCGCATCCTCGCCGTGGGCAAGGCCCTGCAAGGCGTAGACCCGAGCGTCTTCCCGCACGTCGATGACGCACTCGTGGAGGTGTTCACACCCAGCCGGCGCAACCAGCGCCTGCCCGATGCCGCCCGCATCCGCAACGTCATCTCCGAGGTGCTCGCCCTGCACAACATCCTGCAGGGCGAGGACGAGGAAGAGCGTGACCGCTACCAGATGCAGCGCAAGAACGGCCGCGGCGAGCTCAGCGCCACCTTCGATCCCATCACCGCCGAGAGCATCGACCGCCTCGTGCGCAAGCGCGCCGAGGAAGAAAACATCTCCTTTGCCAAGGCTCTAGCCGCCTGCATCCTCGAGCCCGTGGAGAAGAAGGTGGTGATCAACACCTACCAGGAGCTCGGCAACTCCCTGGCCTTCCTGCCCGGCTACGGGTATATCGAGCCGCCGGTGGACGCTACCGTGCGCCACATCGCGCCCGGCGCCAACGAGGGCTACCGGCCCAGCGCGAGGGTGCGTTCCTTCGTGGAGGGGCGTGACGGCACCTGCCGCGGCCCCGGCAATTGCAGCACGCCCGCGAACCGCTGCCAGCTCGACCATCGCGTGGAGTACGGCTCCGGCGGGCCCACCTCCACCGATAACCTGGTCTGCCTGTGCCAGCACTGCCACAACATCAAGACAGACCGCCGAGCCTTCTACATCATGGACCCGATAACCGGGGATATCTACTGGCTCTTTGAGGACGGAACCTGGGAGGCCAACCAGGCCAAGGGTGTCGTGGTACCGGACGTGGCGAATTGGCGGCAGACCGTCGCCCAGCGCATGGCAGCGTGGGAAGCGCGCGGAAACGTGGTGTCCTTCGACGATGTGCAGGTACCCTCGTGACAAACCGGAAGGAGTGATGATGGAACCCATCCCGAAGAAGCGGCGTCGCCAAGGGCAGCAGCTCCCGCCCTTGCCCGTGACGGCTGCCAAGATTGGGGATCGCCCCGCCTGCGAAGTCTTCAAGGAGGAGGGTGCTGCACTGTTGCCGCGCCTGCAGGACTTCCGCCGCGACCTGCACCAGAACCCGGAGATCGGGCTGGATATGCCGCGCACCCAGAAGAAGGTCCTCGAGGCGCTCGACGGGCTGCCTTTGGAGATTCAGCTGGGCCACGATTTGAGTTCCGTCGTGGCGGTGCTGCGCGGCGGAAAGCGCGGCGAGCGCCCGGTCTCGGTGCTGCTGCGCGCGGACATGGATGCGCTTCCCATTCGCGAGCAGACGGGGGATACCTTCGCCTCCACCAACGGCAACATGCACGCCTGCGGCCATGACATGCACACCGCAGGCCTCATCGGCGCGGTCACCATGCTCTGCGATCACCGCGAGGAGCTCTACGGCGACGTCATCTTCATGTTCCAACCGGGGGAGGAAGGCCCCGGCGGCGCTCAACCGATGATTGAGGAGGGTGTGCTCGACGCCGCTGGGCGACGTCCCATTGCCGCCTACGGCCTGCACGTCGGGCCGCAGGATCGCGGGACGTTCCACCATGTGCCGGGGCCGATGATGGCCTCGTCCTCCAACTTGGAGATCACGGTCTTTGGAAAAGGCGGCCACGGTTCTCGGCCGCACGATGCCGTGGATCCTGTGGCGGCGCTGGCGGAGATTCAGATGGCCATCCAGGTGGCGCTCACCAGGCGCTTCGATGCTAATGATCCCATCGTCATCACGGTGACCAACCTGCGGGCGGGGGACGGCGCCATCAACGTCATCCCGGATCACGCCAAGCTCGGGGCCACGGTGCGCATCCTGCGGGATGAGAACATCGAGGCCGTGCGCCAGATGGTGATCGAGGTGGCCGGTTCAGTGGCATCCTCGCACCGGTGCACGGCCAAGGTGGACTTCGAGGTGCTCTACACCGCCACGAAGACGGACCCACGCGAGGACCAGTTCGCCGCCTCCCTGTGGGGTGGGATGTTTGGCGCGGAGAACATCGTGCGCATGGACTATCCGATGATGGCCTCGGAGGACTTCGGCGCCGTGCTCTCCCAGGTGCCGGGCACCTTCATGTGGTTCGGCACGGCGAACCCGAACACCCCGGAGCACGTGCGCGAATGGAATCACTCGCCGCTGGTGCGCTTCGATGACTCTGTCTTGGGGGACCAAGCCGCAGCGCTGGCCGCGGTGGCATTCGAGCGACTCGCCGCAGAGGAGGTGCACCCTTCCTCCGCTACCAAGGCCATGCGCGCTCCGGTGTCCTGACGCAGGCGCGAATGGGCTAGGATGTGGGCCATGCAGCTGCCAGATTTTGAAGAGTTGGAGCAGGCTTTCGCCATCTTCGATCGGGTGGAAGAACACGTGCTCGATGACGCCCTGCTGCTTTCCGCGTTCGCGCACTAGGCCTGCGCGGCTCGCACCTCGCGGATGAGCGCGTCGAGTTCCTCGCGGGTGGGTCGGGCGTCCGGGCCCACGGAGCAAAAGTCCAGCAGAAAGTAGCCGGCGTGTTGCAGGGCCACGTGGCGTGGCCAAAAACGTTTGATGGCGTCGGGCTTGTTCACCGCGATGGACTGCACGCTGCGGCGCTCGGAGAGCAGCTCGTACTGCAGGTCACGGCGCAGGGCGAGGGACTCATCGGGGGTCTTGAGCAGCAGCGCGCCCAGGAGTGCCTGCATGGCCTCCTCGCAGCGCGCCTGGAGGCGGTAGTGGTTGGTCACCTGCGCGCCGGGCTTCCACAGCCACAGCACCGCGAGGGCAAAGAGCACCGAGAGCGCGATCTCGCAGATGCGCATGGTCACCGTGTGCCCCAGGTCCTGTGAGGAGTTGCCCATGAGCAGGGCTAGCGGGGTGGAGAAGATGACGCACAGGGCGTAGTTCTTCACCACGAAGATCTCGGCACAGTACTGGCAGGCGGCCAAGGCGATGAGCAGCGTCCACTCCTGCAGGCCGAAGGCAGCGATGAGGCTGAACAGACCCACGCCCAGCGCCGAGCCGAGCATGCGGTGGACGCCGCGGATGGTGCCGGGGATGCGGTCGGGGCCCCACTGCAGCACCAGCAGCACGGAGACGGCACCCCAGTCCGGGCGGTCCAGTCCCAGGGCCACGCCGAGGACAGCCGTGAGGGTGGCGGCGATGATGATCTTCTCCGCGGTGATGGTGGCATGAGAGTTGCCCACGGCGGCGCGGTAGAAGCGGTAGCGCATCGTCGGCTTGGTGTGCGGGATGGCGGTGCGGGCGGGGTCGACGTACGTGGGGGTATCGGAGAGTTCGTCAGAGTTGGTGGGCAGGTCGAGGGCCTGGTTGTGGGCCACGATGCGCGCCTGGGCCTCGAGGACGCGCTCGGCCAGTCCCGCCTGCTCCGGCTGGAGGATGCGGCCGCCGCGGATGATGCCGGCGTCGGCAAGCGCCTGCCAGGCGTTGTAGAGCGCGGTCTGCGCCTGGTGGTGGCGGGCGAGCACGTCGGTGCTGGCGTTCTCGAAGGCGCGGGCGGCCTTCTCCACTGCGAGGACGGAGCGGGTCTCGGGGCCGTGCGGATCGCGCAGGCGCGGGGCCATGCCCAGCAGGTAGGCGGTGGCCACTCCGGCCAGGCTCCACACGCCGGCCTGCCAGGGCATGATGTCGGTGCGGGCGAGCATGGTGGAGCCGCCGGCCACCATGACGATCATGAAGGAGCCCGGCGGCGGCAGACGCAGCGCGTTTTGTACGAAGGAGCCGGTGGCGGCCAGGGTGATGCTAAATGCCGCGGAGACCAGCAGCCACCAGCGCCCGTGGCCCGGGGCGAAGACCAGCTCGCCCACGAAAGCGCCCACGGTGGCGGCGACCACGATGAGCGCGCCGGCGGTGAGGATGACGCGGCGGCGGGTGCGGTAGGGGTATCCCTCGCCGTAGATCACCGCGAAGGCGCCCGCGGCGACGAGCAGCACGGCGTAGGAGTGGCCGGTGAGGTTGGCAATGGCGCCGGGAATGAGAATCGCCAGTGCTGCCCGCAGCGCCCCGGGCCAGCGGCGCGCTGAGGTGTCGAAGGCGCGAAAGAGCTGGAGGGCACTGGGGCGAGAGGGCAGCGGGTGAGAAGAGGCAGCAGTCATGACGTGACTACTCTAGCGCGCCGCGGCAATCAGCTTCTTCGTGTACTCGTGCTGCGGGTTCTCCCAGATGTCGCCGGACTCGACGATGCTGCCGCGGTAGATCACCGCCACCGAGGAACAAATCTGGCGCACCACGCGCAGATCGTGGGAGATGAACACCAGGGTCAGCCCGTGGGCGTTAACGAGCCTTTCCAGCAGGTCGAGGATCTGCGCGCGCACGGAGACGTCGAGGGCGGAGACGGCCTCGTCTGCCAGCAGAATATCCGGCTTGCCGATGAGCGCGCGGGCAATGGAGATGCGCTGGCGCTGGCCGCCGGAGAACTCGTGCGGGTAGCGCTCAAGGCTGCCGCTGATTCCGACCTCCTCCAGGATGGCGGCCACCTCCGCGCGGCTGGCCCCCTTCTTGCCCTCGGCCACCGAGCGCCAGATGGGCAGGCGCGGGTTGAGGGAGCCCTGCGGGTCCTGGAAGACCATTTGCACTCGCTTGGCGACGTCCACCCTTCCCGAGCTGGGCTGGCTCAGCCCTGAGATGAGCTTGAGCAGCGTGGTTTTGCCGGAGCCGGAGCCGCCGACCACGCCCAGGCGCTCGCCTTGGCGCACACTGAGCGTGACGTCATTGAGGGCGATGGCCTTGCCGTAGTGCTTGCTCACGTGCTCCAAAGTAATGATGGGCTCACCCAGCTGCGGCGCGGGCCCGGGCGGCTTGGGCTCGGAGGCGGCGATGAGCTGCTTGGTGTAGTCCTGGGTGGGGTGGGTGAGTACGTCGCCGGATTCCACGATCTGCCCGTCGCGCATGACGATGGCCTCAGGGCACATGCGGCGCAGCACGCGCAGGTCGTGGGTGATAAACAGCAGCGCGGTGCCGCGGGCGGTGACGAGCTCCTCGAGGAGATCCAGGATGCCGTCCTGGGTGCTGGCGTCGAGGGCGGTGGTGGGCTCGTCGCAGATGAGCAGATCCGGCTGCTGGGCCATGGCCATGGCGATGAGCACGCGCTGGCGCTGCCCGCCGGAGAGCTCGTGGGGGTAGCGCGCGGCCAGGGCGGGGTCCAGGTCAACGCTGGCCAGCGCCTCTGCCGGGTCGGCCCCGGCGTAGCGCAGCTGCTTACGGATGCGCATGAGCGGATCCAGCGCGCTCATCGGCTCCTGGAAGACCATGGCGATTTTTGCGTCGCCGCGCGTGATGCTGCCGCGGGTGGGCAGATCCTCAGGCAAAAGCTGCATGATGGACAGGGCAGTGAGGGACTTGCCGGAGCCGGACTCGCCGATGATGCCCAGGCGCTGGCCGGGGGCGACCTCGAAGCTGACGGGGCCGAGCAGATCTCCCACGCACCAGTTGCTGACACTAAGCACGGCGGCGTGCTCCCTTCTTGAGGCGGGGATCGAGGCGGTCACGGAGGGCGTCGCCAAGCAGGTTGAAGCCCAGCACCGTGGAGGCGATGGCCAGACCCGGCCACAGCGCCTGTAGCGGGTTGGTGCCCAGCAGGGACTGGGCGTCCTGCAGCATCCGGCCCCAGGAGGCGGTCGGCGGCGCGGTGCCCAGGCCCAGGTAGGACAGGCCGGCCTCGGCCAGGATAGCCAGCGCGAAGTACACGGAGGCCTGGACGATGATGATGCCGGTGAGGTTGGGCAGCACGTGGCGCACGGCGATGACTGCGGAGGGCACCTTGGACACCCGCGCGGCGGCGATGTAGTCCTGCGTCATGATCTGCAGGGTGCCCGAGCGGGTGACGCGGGCGAAGGAGGGAACGCCGGCGATACCGATGGCCACCATCGCGGTGAGGGTCGAGGGGCCCCAGACCGCGCCGGCGATAATCGCCAGTAGCAGGGCGGGGAAGGCCAGCAGCAGATCGGCGCCGGCCATGATGACGGTGCCCGGCTTGCGCTTCATGCCGGCCAGGATGCCCAGGGGAACCCCGAGGCCGGCGGCGATACCCACGGCGATGACCCCCACCACGAGCGTGACCTGGGCGCCGGCCATGATGCGCGAGAGGGTGTCGCGGCCGAAGCGATCGGTGCCCAGGAGGTGCTCGGCCGACGGTCCAAGGAGGTAGTCCGCGGAGGCCTGGTTGGGGTCGAAGGGCGTCCAGAACAGCGAGACCACGGCGAGCAGCGCGGTGATACCAACGAGGACGGATCCGGTTCTCATCGGGCCTCCTTGAGGCGCGGATCGACCAGCCGGTAGGAGAGATCGGTCAGCGCGTTGATGGTCAGCGTAAAGGCCACGAGCAGCATGACCAGGGTCTGGACGGTGGTGAGATCGCGGGTGGAGACGGCGTCGAGAAGCATGCTGCCCAGGCCGGGGATGACAAAAACCGACTCGATAACCACCGCGCCCACCACCAGGGTGGTCAACTGCACGCCGGTGACCGTGAGCACCGGCAGTGCGGCGTTGCGCAGGCCGTGGCGGCGCAGCGCTTGGGCAGGCGTGAGCCCCAGGGAGCGGGCTGTGCGGATGTAGTCACGATCCATGACGTCGAGGATGGCCGAGCGCACGTAGCGGGTGAGCATCGCGCCCTGCACCAGGGCCAGCGAAATCACCGGCAGCACCAGGTGCGCCAGGAAGGAGCCGAAGCCCTGGTTGGGCGGGGTCCAGCCGTTGGCGGGCAGCCAGCCCAGGCGCACCGCGAAGATGGCCACGAGCACGATACCCACGAGGAAGCTGGGCATGGCGATGCCCACCTGGGTGGCTGCCGAGGCCAGCGGGGCGGTGCGCTGCGCCAGCCACATGCCGGCCGGGATAGCCGCACCAAGCGCGAGGAGCATGGCCAGGCCCACGATGATGAGGGAGACCTGGGCGCGGTCGAGCACCAGCGGGGTGATGTCCTGCTGAGAGGACAGCGACACGCCGAAATCCCCGCGCAGCAGCCCGCCCATCCACTCAGCGTACTGGGCCATCAGCGGGCGATCGAGGCCTAAGGCGGTGCTCAGCTCGGCGACGGCCTCCTCGGTGGCGTTGACACCCAGTGCTACGCGCGCCGGGTTGCCGGGAACCGCGCGCATGAGCAGGAAGATGATGACGGAGGCCGCGAAAAGGGTGAGCAGGAAGCGTCCGATGACGCGCAGGGCTGTCATGCGCGCTCCTTGACGTAGCGCAGCTCGAGGGCGTCGGTGACCTGGTTGGGGCGCAGGCCGTCGAGGCCATCGCGGTAGAGCACGATGTTGGGCATGTTCATCAGGGTCAGTGCTGCGGCGTCGTTCATGATTTCATCCACGGCCTCGCGCATGAGCTGCGGGTAGCGGCCGGCCGGGGATTCGTCGGCCTGGGCGAGGAGCTCGCGGGTCCGGGCAGAATCGTAGCCCAGGTAGTAATCGGGGTTGCCAAAGAGGGTGGGGATATCGCGCGGTTCGACGTGCGCCACCAGCGACATCTGGTAGTCCTTGGTGCCCATGACCTGGCCCAGCCACACCGCGGGGAACTCGGCGGATTCCAGGGTGACGTCGAAGCCAATCTCGCTGAGCTGCGAGTAGAGCAGCTCGGAGACGGTCTGGGCGTAGGGCAGGGTCGGCGTGGTGATGGTCAGCGGGGTGCCCACCGCGCCAGCCTCCTCCATGAGCTGCCGGGCGCGCAGCGGATCGAAGGGATAGTAATCGTGCTGGCTGAACCAGGGATCGGTGGGCGGGACGGGCGCGCCGCCGGTGTCGGCGGCCATGCCGGACCACAGCACCCGGTTGGCGGCCTCGCGGTCCACCCCGTAGGCCACGGCGCGGCGCACGCGGGGGTCATCGAAAGGCTCGGCGTTGTTGTTCATGGAGAGCAGAACCTCGCCGTTGGTGGTGCCCACCGCGGTGTGGATGGAATCCTCGAGGGTATCGAGCAGCTCCGGGTTCTGCACCGCCCACACCGCGTCGATGCCGCCAGAGCGCAGGGCGTTGACGGCGGAGATGGTGTCGGGAAAGTAGCGGATGGTCACGTCCTCGGCGGCGGGGGTACCCCAGTAGTCCGCGCGGGTGCGCAGGGCGATGAACTCGCCGGGGGAGAACCTATCCACGGTAAACGGGCCGGTGCCCACGGGCTCGGTGGCTAGCTTGTCGACGCCACTCGGGGTCATCATCGCCCCAATGGCGGTGCCCATGGACCACAGCCAGCGGTTGGAGGGATGCGCCAGCGTGACCTCGAGGGTGTGGGAGTCCAGCGCGCGGGCGTCGGCGACCACCTCCATCTGGGAGGAGATGCCGTTGCTCCAGTTATCCCGGGTGTTGAGGATGGAAAAGGCCGCGGTTTGCGCCGTGAATTCCTCGCCGTTGGAGAAGGTGACCCCGCGGCGCAGGTGGAAGGTGTAGCGGGTGGGCGTGGCCTCCCAGCTCTCGGCGAGGGCGGGGACGATCTCGCCGTTCTCGTCGATGCGCACGAGGGTCTCGTAGACGTTGCTCATGAGCGCAGCGGGGATGGCGGCTCCGCCGACGGTGGTGAAGTCGAGAGAGGTAGCGGCCGCGGTGGTGGCCAGCGTGACCGCCTGGGTGTCGCCCTCGGTGGCGGTGACGGCGGTGTGCCCGGCCGAGCACCCGCTTAAGCCCAGCGTCATGGCCAGGGACATGGCCGAGGCGGCCAAGCCAAGTTTCTTCATGCAAGCAGAGTATACGGCCCTACTCAGGCTTAGCAAACATGATTTCCAGCGGGGAGGTGGAGCCGCGCACGGTGGTCATGCCCAGCACGAGGTTATCGGCGCGGTAAAGATTATCGGCCAGCTCGATGGGGCGGCCGGAGGGATCGGAGATCTCCATGCGTACCCGCCACAGCGGGGTGCCCTCACTTACCCCCAGTGATCGGGCATCCTCCTCGCTGGCCAGGACGAAGGAGAGCTGGCGGTGGGCGCTGTCGAAGTTGACTCCCCGGGCGTCCAGGAAGTCATGGACTGAGTCGGAGCCGGAGCTGGAGTCGAGCTCCAGCAGCGGCCGGCCTATCTCCAGCGGGAAGTAGAGGCGTTCCACGATCACCGGCTCGCCGTTGGCGCTGCGCACGCGGTGCAGGAAGATGACGGGGGAGTCCTCCTCGAGCTGTAGGAACTCGGCCACGCCCTTCGGGGCGGGGCGGCGGGCCATCCACAGCGTCTTCTGCTCGGCCTCATAGCCGCGGTCTCTAAGCCAGTGGGTGTTGGAGATGATGTGCTCGAAGGTCTCGGCCACGAAGCGGCCCAGCACGATGGAGCGGCGGCCGCGCCCGGAGGAGACGAGCCCCTCGGAGCGCAGAGTGGCGATGGCCTGGCGCACGGGCCCGCGGGAGGCGGAGAACTGCTCGCAGAGCTCGGCCTCGCTGGGGATGACGTCACCCTGGTTGAGCTCGCCGCTGCTGATCAAGCCGCGCAGGTACTCCGCGATCTTGACGTGGCGCTGGGTGTCGCGGGGCGCCATTACTGTGCCTTCGGGAACCAGGACCCGGCCAGGATCTCCATGTTGCGCAGGACTTCGTCGTGGGAGGAGGACTGCAGGGAGACCATGAGCTCGTCGGCGCCGGCCAGCTGCTGGAACTGCTCGAGGTAGGAGCTGACCTCCTCACCGGTGCCCACGGCGGAGTACTGCAGCATGGCCAGGATCTGCTGGCCCTGGAAGGAGGCGCGGATCTGCTCGACTTGCTAGTCAGTGAGGAACTTGCCGCGGCCGGCGAAGGCCTTGACGCGGTTGTGGCACACGCGGTCGAACTCGGCGGCGGCCTTCTCCTGGCTCTCTGCGGCGGTGACGTTGACGCCGGCAATGACGTAGGGCTTCTCGCAGTGCTCGGAGGGCTGGGAGTTCTCGCGGTAGTAGGAGGTGGCGGCCTCCAGGTGCGTGGGGGCGAAGTGGGAGGCAAAGGCGTAGGGCAGGCCGAACTTGGCGGCCAGGGAGGCGCCGTACATGGAGGAGCCCAGGACGTAGATGGGCACGTTGGTGTTGGCGCCCGGCACCGCCTGCACGCCCGGGATGAGGGACTTGCCGGAGAGGTAGCCCTGCAGCTCGCGGATGTCCTCGGGGAAGCGCTCGGCGGCGTGGGCGTCGCGGCGCAGCGCGCGGCCCAGGGTGTTCTGATCGGTGCCAGGGGCGCGGCCCAGACCCAGATCGATGCGGTCGGGGTAGAGCTCAGCCAGGGTGCCGAACTGCTCGGCCACTACGTAGGGCGCGTGGTTGGGCAGCATGACGCCGCCGGAGCCCAAGCGGATGCGCTCGGTCTTGGCTCCGATGTGGGCGATGAGCACGGCCGGCGCCGAGGAGCTGATGGTGGACATGTTGTGGTGCTCGGTGTACCACATGCGCGTGTATCCCAGCTTCTCGGCGGTGCGGGCCAGCTCCACTGAGCGCTCCATCGACTGCGCGGCGTTCTCGCCGGGGTAGATGGTGCAGAAGTCGAGGACGGACAGGCGAGCGCGGTGCGTCACAGCAAGCGTCACAGCAAGAGTCTCCTTTGCATCGAGAGGGAAAGCACAGGTTCCCCCTCACTGTACGCGCTCTTGTGCAGACTTTTTACGCAGGCCTTTTCGGTGAGGTCACGGTGCTGTAGGCCGCGCCGAGGACGAAGGCGATGACCGTGGGCACAATCCAGCCCAGGCCCAGGGACTGGCCGGGGGCAAAGTCCAGGGGTGCGCCCAGGGAGGTGGCGGCGGACCACAGCACGGAGACCCACAGCGCCAGGCGGAAGCCCCAGGTGAAGGTGATCCACTTACCCAGCAGCGGTTGCAGCAGGGTGAGGAGGATCAGGGTGATGGCCGGCGGGTAGAGGAAAGTGATGAAGGGAACGGCCACGGAGAGCACGGTGTCCAGGCCCTGGAAGGCAAAGAGGATGGACATCGCGGTGAAAATGCAGGCCCATAGGTGGTAGGTGGTCTTGGGCACCAGCATGGCGAAGAACTCGGAGGTGGCGCTGATGAGTCCCACGGCGGTGGTCATGCAGGCCAGCAGCACGATGGCGGAGAAGGCGGCCTGGCCGGCGGAGCCGAGGGTGAGGTTGGAGGCGTCGGCAAGCAGCTGCGCACCGGAGTCATAGGAGGAGCCGTTGGGCATGGTTTGGCCGATCCACGCCAGGCCCAGGTAGATGGCGCCCAGGATGACGCCGGCGACGGTGGCCGCGGCGATGGTGCCGCGCAGCACCTCACCGCCCTTGCGGAAACCCTTGGACTGCAGGGAGGAGACGATGACGATGGAGAAGGCCAGGCCAGCGATGGCGTCCATGGTGTTGTAGCCCTCGAAGAGGCCGGTGGCAAAAGCGGCGGAGGCGTAGGACTCGGTCGGCGTGCCAGGGGTGCGGGGGTTGGCTACCGCGGCCAGGGTGATAACCAGGGCCAGCAGGATGACCAGCGCCGGGGTGAGGAACTTGCCCAGGGTGTCGATGATGCTGTTGGGGCGCCAGGCCAGCGCGAGGGCGATGAGGAAGAAGACGGTGTTGAACGCGCCGTTGGCCAGGGTGCCCTCCCAGCCGAAGAGTGGGGTGATGGCGGTTTCCATGGAGACCGCGCCGGTGCGGGGCAGGGCGTAGAAGGCGCCGATGGCCAGGTAGGCCATGACGGAGAAGACCACGCCAAAGAACTTGCCGCCGTGGTTGCCGATGTCACGCACGGACTGTCCGGAGATCGCCACCGCGAAGACGGCGAAGACGGGCAGCAGCACGCCCGCGGCGAGGAATCCCAGGGTGGCCGGCCAGAAGTTGGTGCCGGAATTGACACCCACCATGGGCGGGAAGATGAGGTTACCCGCGCCGAAGAACATGGAAAACAGCATGAGGGCGGCCACCACGATGGTGGCCGCGGGGGAGGACGTCGTGGTGCCGGTGTTCGGCGAGGCAGAGGCATTAGTGGACATTTCTTAGACGATAATGCCCACGGGGTGAGATTCAAAAATTCCTACTAGTCATTTGGTATCTCGCCGACGAAGCCGTAGCGCTTGAGGCGCTGGCGGTCCGCCACCGAGGAGGACTGGGTGAGTTGCAAAAGCTGGGCGTAGATGCCGCCGCTGCGGGCGAGCTCGGCCGGACTGCCCATCTCATCGATGCGGCCGCGGTCCAGTGTGATGATGGTATCGACGTGGGCAATCGTGGACAGGCGGTGGGCGATAATCAGCGTGGTGCGATCCCGCATGAGCTCATCCAGGCCCGCCTGCACGGCGCGCTCAGCCTTGGTGTCTAGGGCGGAGGTGGCCTCATCGAGCACCAAAATGGGGGCGTCCTTGAGCATGGCGCGCGCCACCGCCACGCGCTGCTTCTGCCCGCCGGAGAGCTTGAGGCCGCGCTCGCCGATGACCGTGTCATAGCCCTCCGGGAAGGCCTTAATGAAGTCGTGGGCGTTGGCTCGCTTGGCCACACTCTCAATTTCTTCCTGGCTGGCCCCCGGCTTGCCGTAGGCGATGTTTTCCCGGATGGTGCCGGAAAACAGGTAGGACTCCTGGAAGACCACGCCCACCGAGGCGCGCAGGCGCTCCGCGCTGAGCTCGCCGACGTCGTGACCGAGCACGCGCAGGTGGCCGCTGCTGGGCTGGTAGAGCCCCAGCAGCAGGTTGACCAGCGTGGACTTGCCGCCGCCGGACTCGCCCACCAGGGCAATCTTGTGCCCGCGGGGCACGGAGAAGGTGATCTCCTCCACCACCGGCTTGTCCTCCTCGTAGGCAAAGGAGACGTCCTGGAAGGAAAAGACCGCGGAGTCCCCGGTGGGCTGCAGCGGCTGGGCCGGGCGCAGGTCCAGCCGCGGAACGTCGGAGGCCTCGGTGGCAGCCAGCAGGCTGCGGTTGGCGGTGGGCTCGACGGCCTCTTCCATGACCTTGAAGTAGTCCTTGGAGCCGGCCACGGCGCGCTGCGCCAGATCGACGATGAAGCTCATCATGAACACCGGCTGCTTGGCCAGGTTGACCAGCTGGAGCAGCATGACCATATCGCCCAGGGAGAAGTGGCCCTCCAGCGTGCGCCAGAAGATGAGCCCATAGATGCCCATGAAGATGGCGGCCATGGCCACGCCGCGGGCGGTATCCATGGAGTGCCACCAGCGCGACTGCGGGCGGGTGGTGTCCACCACCGTGCGGTAGCGGCGGCCAAAGGCGTCAAGCTCGCGGACCTCCGCCACGAAGGACTTGGTCACCTTGACCTGGCCCACCACCTCCGCGAAGCGCCCGTTGGCGATGTCAATGTTCTCATTCTTGATGGCCTCGAACTTCTGCCAGCGCGTGGAGGTCAGCGCGGTCAGCCACATGTAGATGGGAAAGAGCGCGGCCAGCAGCAGGGCCAGCGGCCAGTAGTACCAGGTGGTAATGGCAAGCACCGCCACCGCCTGGATGAGCATGACAAAGAAGTTGTTGGAGAAGGACTGGATGAACTGCGTGACGTTGGAGATCGAGCGGTCCAGACGCGCGATGATGGTGCCGGTGACCTGGTTATCAAAGTAGCTCTGGGGCACCGCGAGCAGCTTGGCAAAGTAGCGGGTGGACAGGATCTGGCGTAGGCGCGCGACCATGACGTCACCCAGGTAGCCGCCGATGTTTTTGACCAGGGAACCCACGGCGTCGGCGGCAAAGAGTGCAAGCACCATCCACACCACGATGCTTAAGGAATCACCGGCCACGATGGCGTCGGTGGCTTCGCGCAGGATAAACGGGCTGAGCAGGGAGAGCGCCGCGGTGATCGACGCCGTGATAAGGACACCAAGATAGAAAGGCCACAGGGCAGAAGCGCTGCGGGCGATGCGGAGGACAGAGTTCACGGGGCAACAGTATGCCAGCCGGGTTGTTGACATGCACACCGCTTCGAAGGCTGGGGCCGCTGTGCATTAAGGTAGTGGGCAGCTTTTATTTGTCGTCGTGATGCACAAGGATTCTTCTGCGGTGAACAAGACCTTTCCAGCCCTCCTGCTCTGCGCCTTCGCGGTGTCAGGCTGCAGCATCCTCCAGCCCCAGGACACCGGGCTGAACAACAACATCGTGGTCTCCAGCTCCGAGGTGCCCAGCTTCGAGCCACAGAAGGTAAAGGAGAAGGAGGTCAGCACCGATCTCTCCGCCCCGGTCAAGGACCCCGGCCTCAATGTGGAGTTCGAGCTGCAGAGCCTCTACTCCGATAGCGTGGCCGGCACCGTGGTGACCATTAAGGTGCACAATCTCAACGAGGTGCCCCTGCCTGTCGACGCCATCGAGGATCCCGTCCTGGAGCGCGCCGACGGCAACGGCGGCTGGGCCAAGGTAGACATGCTGCCCTATGACCCGGAGGTCAACACCAACGTGGCAGCCCCCGGGTTGGACTACCCGCTGGGCGCGGGGGCCTCGACTAACCTGCAGTACCGCTTCGACACCGCGCCGGGCAACCTGTGGAATGCGCGCTTGCACATCGGGAACATAGTCTACGTGGGAGCACTCAACCTGTGAGTACCGATTCTGTCAAGGAGCTCGTCGTCCTAGCCTCGCCGGCAGGAGAGGCCATCGGCACCGCGGAGAAGTCCCAGGTGCACACCACCGATACCCCGCTGCACTTTGCCTTCTCCACCTGGCTGGTGCGCGGGGGAGAGGTGCTGCTCACCCGCCGCGCGCTGAGCAAGCAGACCTGGCCGGGCGTGTGGACCAACGCCTTCTGCGGCCACCCCGGCCCGGGCGAGGAGAACGCGGCGGCGGTTATGCGCCGCGCGCAGCTGGAGCTGGGCCTGGAGAGCTCAGCGCTGCTGGAGCTGCGCGAGGTCCTGCCGGACTTTGCTTACCGCGCGGTGGATTCCTCCGGCATTGTGGAACATGAAATCTGCCCGGTCTTCATCGCGCATTTGGCCGAGGATGCCACCCTTGCCCCCAACCCGGATGAGGTGGATTCCTTGGCCTGGGCACGCGTGAGCGATCTCATCGCCGCGGCGGAGGCCACCCCCTTTGCCTTTAGCCCCTGGATGGTAGAGGAGCTGGCGCACGAAAAGCTGCGCGCCGCCCTACAGTAGGCCGGGCGCGGAGCCCTGGCCGAAGGCCGCCGAGATGTAGTCCAGGCTGCCGTGCGCCATGCGCTGCGCGCCGGTATCCAGCGCGAACTCCCACAGCGCGTGATCGGGGCGGTACTGCTCGAAGCCGGGCTCGCCGTGGCGCAGGAAGTCCTGCAGCCAGCCATTGAGCACCCGGGCGGGCTCGCCAGTATCCACCCCGAAGAGCAGCGGCAGCTCCGCGCAGTGCAGCGCCGGGGAGTGCTCGCCCACGAACTCGATCATCCACGTGGGGCCCGGGGCTTCCTCGGCCACCTGCACGGCCCAGCGTCGCAGGATGGAATCTCCCACCAGCCGGCCCATGGGGCGCTCCTTATCCAGGTAGCGGGCAATCTGGTACCAGGACTCGAAGGCGTTGTGGCTGAGCCCAAAGCGCGGGGCGTAGTGGCGCACGATGAGCTTGCGCAGGAAGGACTTATCCACCTTCTGGGTGGCGGGGATGGCGTAGAACTCGTCGCGGGTGGTGCCCAGCACGATGGGGATCTCCGCCAGCTGCGAGCAGTCCAGCGGGGCTGGGCCCAGCGCCATGTCCAGGGTGTACTTCTTGCGGAAGGCCCGGTAGCCCGCGGCGAGCTTCTCCGAATCCATCGCGGCGAGGGACTCGCGGGTCACGGGTACACCCAGTGCCTCGCGCAGGGCGGGCTCGCGCACCTCGAAGCGCTCGCGAGGAAAGCCGGGGGAGAGGGCGATGAGGCGCCGGAAGGCGCCGCGGTAGTGGTCGCGGCGGGCCAGCCAGAGCGCCGCGTTGGCCCCGGCGGATTGGCCCAGCACGGTGACGTTGGTGGGATCGCCTCCGAAGGCCTCGATGTTGGACTGCACCCACTCCAGGCCCAGCTGCAGGTCCTCGATGGCGCGGTAGTGATCCGCTTCGTCGTCGGCAAAGCGCGCAAGCCCGGCCAGCCCCACTCGGTAGCCCAGCTGCACCTGCACAATTCCCGCCTCGGCGTTGGTGGTGCCCTCGGCGCGGGCATCCTCGTGGGTGCCGTGCTCGTAGCGTCCGCCGTGGATGTAGACCACAACGGGGGCGTCGTGGGCCTCGGCGGGGGCGGTGATGCTCAGCGCGATGGCCTCCGGGCGCGGCGTGCGCGCGTCCTGGTCTCGGGGAGGAGCGGGTTGCGGGTCCTCGAAGTCCCCCGGGATGAGGGAGTAATCGATGGAGTGAAAGTAGTTCACCTCGCCGCGCTGGTAGCCGGTGATTGTGCCAGCCGGGCAGGCGATCTCAACGTTGCTCATGGGGGAGACTGTACCGGGGTGGGTAAACTTGACGCACATGGAATGGATTGTGCAATCTCCCGTCTGGGCGCAGATGACGGTGCTCGTGCTCGTCGCCGTGCCTGCCGCGGTGGTCCTGGCGTGGGGGCTGATGTGGCTTATCGACGCCACTTGGCGCCGCCTGCGCCCCGCGGACTAAGGTAGATGACCATGTCATCAGCACCCCAAGATCCGCGCGAGGGCCTCTGGGACCCCGAGCGCGCCCCGCAGCAGCGCCGTAAGCGCGCCCTGCCCAAGTCCCGGGTGGGCGTGACCCTGTGGGCCATGATCGCGCTCGTGGTGATCGTCGCCCTTATCGGCGCGCTCTTCTAGCAGCCGCGGCTACCTGGCCGTAGAGCTCCAGAGAATCCAGGTCCTCCAGCAGGACGGGGTGGCCCTCGCTATCGCACAGCGGCAGGCACCAGTTGGGGTAGAGCTCGTGGGTGGTACCCGGCTGGTTCTGGGCACGCAGGTCTCCCACCATGTCCACCAGGCTGGTGCAGCTCAGCGCCGAGGGGGTTCCCGCGATGAAGCGGTGCAGCGCGATGAGCTTGTCCTCGTCACTGGCCTGCACAGAGCTGCCCGCCGCGGCCAGCACCGCCTGCTGCCACTCGCGGTCCTCCGCCTCCTCTTCCGCCACCGGGCGGGTGAGCAACCCCAGGCGGGCGCGCAGCGCGATGTGCTCGCCGCGCAGGTAGGCCAGCGTGGGCGGGAGATCGTGGGTGTTCACCGAGGCCAAAGCCAGCCGGCGGTACTTCTCCTGCGGCAGCGGCGAGCGGTTGTCCTCGTCGCGCTCAAACCACACGATGGAGGTTCCCAGCACTCCCTTATCCCGCAGCGTGTGCTGCACCCAGGGCTCGAGGGTGCCCAGATCCTCGCCGATGAGCACCGCGCCGGCGCGCTGGGCCTCCAGCGCCAGGATGCCCAGCAGGGCCTCGTGGTCGTAGTAGACGTAGGTGCCGGTCAGCGGCGAGGCCATGCGCGGGATCCAATAGAGACGGAAGAGCCCCAGGATGTGATCCACGCGCACCCCGCCAGCGTTGCGCAGCACGGTGGCCACCATCTCCCGCCAGGGCTGGTAGCCAGCCTCCGCCAGGCGCACAGGGTGCCACGGAGGTTGGGACCAGTCCTGGCCCTGCTGGTTGTAATCATCCGGCGGCGCGCCCACCGAGCACTGCGGGGCCAGGTACTCGGCCAGGTTGACCGCGTCCGCCCCGCCCGGGTGCACGCCCACCGCGAGATCCGTGATGAGGCCGATGCGCATGCCGGCGGCCAGCGCGCGGCGCTGGGCGGTGGCCAGTTGCTCGTCGCAGAGGAACTGCAGCCAGGCATAAAAGCGGGTCAGCTCGCCTAAGTCGATATCCTCGGCGTGGCGCTGGCCACTTAAGCGCGCCAGCTCCTGCTGCGCGCACCACAGGGCGAACTGGTGCAGGCCCATGCCCTCGCGGCGCTGGAAGGCGGCAAAAGCCTCCTGGCGCTCCACGGGGGAGTCCTGCGCAAAGAGCTCGCGCAGCACCTGCAGCTTGGCCTCGAAGATGGTGTCGCGGTCAATCTGCTCGGCGCTGTGGTTGCGCTCGCGGAACTCTTGGGCCAGTTCCTCCACGTCCTCCTGCAGCTCCGGGGCCAAGAGCTCAAGCTCCGGGATGGACTCGATGTGCAGGTAGAGCGGGTTGATAAAGCGACGGGTGGTGGGCAGGTAGGGGGAATCCTCCACCGGCGGCAGCGGCTCGGCGGCGTGCAGCGGGTTGATGAGCAGAAAGTCTGCCTCCGGGGCGAGCTTTTCTGCCAACAGCGCCAGATCCTCGAAGTCGCCGATGCCCCAGGAGCCGCGCGAGCGCACCGAGTACAGCTGCGCCATGACGCCGGCGGCGGGGCGCTCCAGGTAATCGTCGGCGGTGGTAATCCGCGCCGGGGTGATGATCAGTGGGCACTCGTGGTGGCCGATGCCCGGCGAATCCAGGTGCAGGGTGTGGAAGCCCAGCGGCAGATCCCCCGGGATGTGGAAGGAGGCCTCGCCCCAGGTGGTCCCGGAGACGTCGGCAGGCGGGGCGTCGTTGGGGTCCTGGTAGGCCGGGCGGGTGGAGCCATCCTCCAACTCGATGGAGACCTCGGCGGGATCGCCGTCGTGGACGTGGACGGCAAACTGCTTCTCCACGCCCTGCGGGGCCACCACCGCAGGCGGCAGCGGGCGGGAGGAGCGCTCCAGGTAGTCCTCGTAAAGCGCGTGGGTGAGCTCGTCGGCGTCGGGGCGCTCGGAAATATTTACGCCCAGCGCGCGCAGCGTGTACGTCAGGGTGTCATCGCTGACAAAGACGGGGTGGCCAGACTGGGAGGTGTACTCGCTGGCCACCGAGTGGCGGGCCGCGAGCTCTTCAAGCAGTTTGCGGGTAGTCACATCGCCACATTCTGCCATGTCAATGAAGCGCGCGCCGGGGGAGTGGTTGGTAGAGTGGGCTGGAATTGCTTTATATAGGAAAGGAAGTACCGTGACTTTACCAGAAGTACATACTCCTGCTGAGTATGAAATCGAAGAAGGCGAGACCTGCCTGACCGCCATGCTGGCGACGGCCCGCGCCCGGCCGCACGGCGTGATGTTTACCCGCCCGGCCAACTACGAGTGGATCAACGTCACCGCCAAGGAGTTCGCGGAAGAAGTCTTCGCCGTGGCCAAGGGCCTCGTGGCTTCCGGCATCGAGCAGGGGGACCGCATCGCACTGCTGTCTGCCACCCGCTACGAGTGGTCGCTGCTGGACTTCGCCATCTGGGCGGCCGGTGCCATCAGCGTGCCGATCTACCCGTCTTCCTCCCTCTCCCAGGTGCAGTGGATCATCGAGGATTCCGGTTCCGTTCTGGCCATCACGGAAACCCGCGAGCACTCCGAGCTGGTGCAGCACCTCAAGCTGCACGAGGACGGCACCCCGCAGCTGAAGGATTCCCCCTCCCAGCTGCGCCGCATCCTGGAGATTAACTCCTCGGCCATCGACACCCTGAAGTTCGAGGGTCGCGAGATCTCTGACGATGTCATCCGCCAGCGCATCAAAGACACCAAGACCGATGACATCGCCTCGCTGGTCTACACTTCCGGCACCACCGGGCGCCCCAAGGGCTGCATGATCACCCACCGCAACTGGCTGGCGGAGGTGCGCGGCCTGCTCACCAACCCCATCGGCGCCATTGCGGTGCCCGGCTCGCACGTGCTCACCTTCCTACCCCTGGCGCACGTCCTGGCCCGTGCGGTCTCCCTGGCGGTGGCCATCAGCGGCGCTTCCCAGAACCACTGGTCCGATTTCAGCACCATCTCCATCGAGTTCGCCCGCTCGCGCCCCAACCTCATCCTGGGCGTGCCGCGCGTGTTTGAGAAGGTGCGCAACGCCGCCTCCGCCAAGGCGCATTCCTCCTCCGCCATCAAGGGCGCCATCTTTGATCAGTCGGAGAAGGTGGCTATCGAGTACTCCAAGGCGCTCGATACCCCGGAGGGCCCTGATCGCTTCCTCAAGGCCCGCCACAAGCTCTTTGACAAGCTGGTGTACTCCACCGTGCGCCAGGCCATGGGTGGGGAGGTGCGCTACTGCATCTCTGGCGGCTCGGCCATCTCCGCGGATCTGCTGCACTGGTTCCGCGGCATCGGCGTGACCATCTATGAGGGCTATGGCCTCACGGAGGTCGCCGCCGCCGCCGGGGTGGACTTTGTGGATCAGACCATCGGCACCGTGGGCCCGCCCCTGGGCGGCACCACCTACCGCATCAATGAGGAGGGTGAGATCCTCATCAAGGGCGACATCGTGTTCAAGGGCTACTGGAACAATCCGGAGGCCACCGCGGAGTCCCTGCAGGATGGCTGGTATAACACCGGCGACTTGGGTGAGATCAACGACGAGGGCAAGCTCATCATCACCGGGCGCAAGAAGGACCTCATTGTCACCGCCGGCGGCAAGAACGTCTCGCCCGGCCCGATGGAGGATCTCCTGCGCTCCCACCCGCTCATTTCCCAGGCGATGGTGGTTGGTGACGGCAAGCCCTTCGTGGGCTTGCTGCTCACGCTTGACGACGACGCCTTGGGCCGCTGGAAGGCCGAGCACAACATCCCGGCCTCCCGCCCGATGAAGGAGGTGGCCACGGATCCGACGTTGCGCGCCGAGATCCAGGACGCCATCAACCAGGTCAACGCGACTGTCTCGCACGCCGAGGGCATCAAGAAGTTCTACATCCTGGAGCAGGACCTCACCGAGGAGAGCAACGAGTTGACCCCCACGATGAAGGTCAAGCGCTACGTTGTGGCGAAGCGCTATGCCAGTGCGATTGATCAGATTTACTCGGGCAAGAAGTAGGCGCGAACCCCGCGCTTTGCGGAGTCTGTGAATCCGCTCGGAGTGTCGCGCAGCCCGCTGACAGGAATTGGAATAAAGTCAGCGGGGTCAAACAAACTCTCAACCTTTACTAGAGGTTCCGGGCATTGCGGAAAGGAGCGGCTGGAAAGCACATGCACAAAATCGCCGCCGAGCTGCGCCACCGCGAGCTCACGCAGGAGATCTACAACATCGGCGACGAAGTCGTGGAATACATCGAGCACCTCATTGAAGCGATTGAGGATTGGGATGACGAACTGGCCATGGATTGCTTGGCCGAACTGGGGGACATCGTTGAGGATGCCCGCGTTGACTCCGGCCGCTGTGTGGGCGAGCTCATCGGGCTGCGCCACGCGCTGGTCTCCGGTCTGAAGTCCGGCACCATTTCCGCCGCCTCCTCCGGCGATTTCGATATCGAAGAGCCGGTGCAGCTTACTGCCCGCTCGTTGGATGAAGCCCTGCCGATGAGCGGGCCGACCATCGTGGTCTCGGAGCTTGCCGCGACACTCTGCGCTAGGACCGAGGCCGTGACGGCCTACCTGCGCGAGTTAGTGGAGTATGTGCTGGGGCAAACTGACGCCGTGGCCCGCAACCTGGACATGGTCTCGCTGCCACACCTGTACAAGCGCGCTGGCCAGTCCACGCTCATCGCGGTGCAGGCGTGGCACCACACCGTGGTCGATGCGCACCCGGCCTATGTGCGCACGATGCGCGGGCACAATCCGCCGCCCTTCCTGGAGGAGCGTGCACGTGTTAACGCCATCGTGGCCCGAGTCCGCGCCAAGCGCGAGGCCGCCCGCAAGGCAGCCACCACGGCATAGGCCCGCAACAACAAGCTTCCTTGTTACCAACACACAAGGAGACCTGAAACGCCGCCGAGATTCCCTCTCTCGGCGGCGTTTGTCTTTTCTGTTTGTCTAGATGCCAGTGTTCTTGGCGGGAGCGGCCTGATCCAGCTGCTCGGTAATCTGCGGCCAGAGCTGGCCCATGATGTCGTTCCAGGTGAGGATCCACACCGTCTTGTCTTTACCGGGCTTGCCCACCACCACGATCTGCTCGTTGCGGGCACGCATGTGGTCCAGGGTCTTGGCCACGGTGGTCGAGGAGGCCACGTTCACCGCCGGGCGGGAGAACTCCAGCACCGGGGTGTCCGGATCTGCCAGGAGGGTATCGCGCACGTGCACCACACGCGGGAAGCGGGAGTCCTTGCCGTAGACCAGCACGCGCATGACGGACTTGCGCACCACGAGATCCTGCAGCTCCGCCACGGTGGCGTCGGAGGACAGGGGCATAACCTCCGAGCCGTGCTCGCGGGCCAGCGCGCCGGCGGTGGAAGCCTCCAGCTCGATGACGCCGCTGATTTGGTTCGCGGAGTCGTCATCCAGCGTGCCGGTGGCGCGGGAGTGCTCCACCAGGTGGCGCAGGGTGGCGGCGTCGTAGCCGGCGGCGCCCGCGCGGTCCACGGGCTCCTCGCCCGCGGCGATGACCAGCTTGTTGGCCATATTATTGATCCACTTGAGCAAGGGGCGGAAGAGCCAGATGAAGCCGCGGGCCGGCACCGCGATGAGCTGCAGGGCGGTCTCCGGGTGGGTGATAGCCCAGGACTTCGGGGCCATCTCGCCGATGACGAGGTGGAGGAAGGTCACCACAAACAGCGCCAAGATGAAGGAGACAACGTCAGCCACACCCAGCGGCAGACCGAGCGCTTCCAGCGGGCCCATGAGCAGGTGGTGCACCCAGGGCTTGGTCACGGCACCGAGCACGAAGGTCGCCGCCGTAATGCCCAGCTGGGCGCCGGCCAGCATGATGGTCAGCTCGTTGAGGGAGCGCAGCCCAGCGCGCGAGGCACGCGAGGTTTCCGCGGTCTCCTCCAGGCGGTTGCGGCGCGCGCCCATCAGCGAGAACTCGATGACCACAAAGAATGCGGAGGCAACAATGATCAGAATGGTTACCAGCAGGTTAAACCACCAGGTATCGGTCATCGGCTGGCCTCCTCTTTCTCGTTGCTGTGCCCGTGGTGCTGCTCGTCCTCGTCGTCCTCGAACTCCTCGATGAGCTCCAGGGCCAGGGTGGAGGGCACGTGGCGGTCAATCTCCTCGACCCGCATGCGCAGCTTGCGCACTGGGGCCTCGTCGCCGTCGACCCAGTCCTCGGGCTCGGCTTCGAGCTCGATGGTGTGCACCTCGCCCTCCTCGGGCAGCGCGCCGGAGTGGGCGATGAGCAGGCCGGCCACGGTCTCGAAGTCGCCCTCGGGCAGGTCGTGGCCGATGGCGCGCTCCACCTCGTCGATGGGCGTATCGCCGTCCACCAACCAGTGGCTCTCGTCCTGCTCGGTGATCTCCTCGGTCTCTTCGAGGTCGTGCTCGTCGGTGACGTCGCCGAGGATCTCCTCGGCCAGGTCCTCCATGGTCACAATGCCCACGAAACCGCCGTACTCGTCGATGACGCAGGCCATCTTCTGTTCGGCGTCGCGCAGCTCCGTGACGACGTCGGGAAGCGGCATGAGCTCCGGAACCACCACCGGCTCGTGCATGATCTCGGTGGCGAGGGTGGCGTCGGGAAGCTCGGTGCCCAGGACGTCGTAGAGGTGCACCACACCGATGGGATTGTGCTCATCGTCGATGATGGGGTAGCGGGTGTGGTTCTCCGCCATCATCGCGCGGACCTCACCGATGGTGGTCTCCGGATCGATGACGTCCACGCGCGAGCGCGGCACCATGGCGTGCTCGACGTCGTGCTCGGGGAAATCGAGCAGGCGGTCAAGCGCCAGGTAGGTGTTCTCATCCAGGTCGCCGGTCTCGTGCGAGGCGTCCACGATGGACTCCAGATCATCGGTGGTGGCGGAGGAATCGATATCCGCCACCGGCTCGATGCCGCACAGCTTGAGCAGTGCGTTGGAGGAGTACTCGAAGAAGTGGATGAGCCAACCAAAGACCTTGAGATACCACAGCGTCGAGGCAGACAGCCACAGCGCGGTCTTCATCGGCGCGGCGATGGTGAAGTTCTTGGGAAAGAGCTCGGCAAAGAGCATCGTCGCGATGGTGGAGATGGCCAGCGCCAGGATGGTGCCCACCGTCACCGACACACTCGTGGGCACGCCCACCCCGCCCAGCAGGGCGCCAATGCCCTGGCCCACCAGCGGTTCGGCCACGTAGCCGATGAGCAGGCCGGTAATAGTAATGCCCAGCTGTGCGCCGGAGAGCATGAGAGAGGTTTTCTGCGTAATTTTCAACGCGGTCTGCGCTTGTTTATCGCCTTCGGCGGCGCGCAGACGCAATTGGGCGCGGTCCACGGACATGAAGGAAAATTCCTGCGCCACAAAATAACCGTTTGCCACGATAATCAGACCGATGACGGCAAAGCCCGCCAGGATCATCAGGATTGCGGATAACACGGCTTACCCCACCGCCTTTACGCGGCGGCGGGGACATCGACTCGGAGGTTCCACTCAGGGTGCCTTTCTGACTGAGGTGTACAAATTGGGGGGGAACTGCGCAATAGAATACATCTTTTCCAGGGCACAGGGCTACATCCTCGGTGCGCCTCGCTAGGGTAGGTGGGCATGAGCGAACCCTTTGGCGTGTACATCCACGTGCCCTTCTGCGCCTCGCGCTGCGGCTACTGCGATTTCAACACCTATACCCCGGGCGAGCTGGGAGGCGATCTCACCGCCGGCTACCTCGACGCGCTCGACCGCGAGCTGGAGATGGCCGCCGATCGCGTGGGCAGGCCGGCGCAGACCGTCTTCATCGGCGGCGGCACCCCGAGCCTGCTTGGCGCGGAGGGGCTGGGCCGCATCCTGTCCACGGTGCAGAAGACCTTTGGCCTGGCCCCGGGCGCGGAGGTCACCACGGAGTCCAACCCGGAGTCCACCTCCCCGGCGTACTTTGCCGGGCTTCTCGACGCCGGCTTTAACCGCGTCTCCTTGGGCATGCAGTCGGCGTCCTCCAGCGTGCTCCAGGTCCTCGAGCGTGCGCACACCCCGGGGCGGGCCTTCGACGCCGCGCGCGAGGCCCTCGACGCCGGCTTCGAGCACGTCAACCTCGACATGATCTACGGCACCCCCACCGAGCGCGACGAGGACGTGCGCGCCACCCTCGAGCGGGTGCTGGACACCGGCGTGGACCACGTCAGCGCCTACTCGCTCATCGTGGAGGACGGCACCCGCATGGCCCGCAAGGTGAAGAAGGGAGAGCTGCCCGCTCCGGACGAGGACGTCCTGGCCCGGCGCTACGAGCTGATCTCCTCCGCGCTGGAGGAGGCCGGCTTTGAGTGGTACGAGGTCTCCAACTGGGCCAAGCCCGGCGGCGAGTGCCAGCACAACCGCATCTACTGGGTGGACGGCAACTGGTGGGGCGCGGGCCCGGGCGCGCACTCCCACCTGGATGAGACCCGCTTTTTCAACGTGAAGAACCCGCGCACCTACATCGCCACGCTGGGCGAGGGCACCCTGCCCATCAAGGACTCGGAAGCCTTAAGCCCCGCCGAGCGCCACACCGAGAAGATCATGCTGGGCCTGCGCCTGCGCGAGGGTATTCCCGCCGAGTGGCTGGACCCGGCGGCGGCCGGCGCGGTGGAAGGCTTCGTGGGGCGCGGCCTGCTCGAGCACGCAGGACCCCGCCTGCGCCTGACCAAGCCCGGGCGCCTGCTGGCCGACGGCATCATCACCGATCTGCTGCTGGCGGAGGAAGTAGAGTAGGGCCCATGTCTGCGTCTGCCTCTGTGTCCTCGACCACCCACGCACGCCGCCAAGAGGTGCTGCGCGCTATCGTGGCGGACTACATCGCCTCCCAGGAGCCGGTGGGCTCCAAGGCCCTGCTGGACCGCTACCAGCTCGGGGTGTCCTCGGCGACCATCCGCAACGACATGGCGGTGCTGGAATCCGAGGGGCTCATCGCCCAAACCCACGCCAGCTCCGGGCGCGTGCCCACCCAGAAGGGCTACCGGCACTTTGTTGACTCCCTGCACCACGTCAAGCCGCTGTCCGCCCCGGAACGCCGCGCCATGCTCAGCTTCCTGGAAAACGGCGTGGACATGGAGGACGTGCTGCGCCGCTCCGTGCAGCTGCTGGCGCAGCTGACCAAACAGGCCGCCGTGGTGGCCCTGCCCACCCTCAAGGTCTCCCGCGTCAAGCACCTGGAGGTTGTGGCGCTCTCCCCGGTGCGCCTGCTGCTGGTGCTCATCACGGACACCGGGCGCGTGGAGCAGCGCAACGTGGAGCTCGACGAGCTTATCGACCCCGAGCAAACCCACCGCCTGCGCGATATTCTCAACTCCGCGCTGGCCGGCAAGACGCTCAGCGAGGCCTCCGTGGAGCTGGCCGAGCTGGTTGCCTCCGCGCCCCTGGACATTCGCCACCACCTACTCAAGGCCGCCACGACCCTCATCGAGACCCTGGTGGAGCAGCCCTCCGACCGCCTCATCATGGCCGGCACCTCCAACCTGACCCGCGTGGCCCGTGATTTCCCGGAGGGCCTGGCCTCCATCATCGAGGCCCTGGAGGAGCAGGTGGTGGTGCTTAAGCTGCTGGCCAGCGTGCCGGATTTGGGCAATGTCTCCGTGGTGATCGGCGAGGAAAACGAGTCCGATCAGCTGCGCCAGACCTCCGTGGTGGCCGCCGGCTACGGCTCGGACGACGCCACCCTGGGCGGGCTCGGCGTGGTGGGGCCGACGTACATGGACTACTCGGGAACAATTTCTAAAGTCTCCGCTGTTGCACGCTATGTCAGTGAGATTTTGGCCGGCGAGTAAGCTGGCTTTCTTGATAACCCGTGACTCAACCTGAATTAGTAAGGACGACAGTAAGTGGCTCGTGATTACTACGGCATTCTTGGTGTAGATAAATCCGCAACCGACGCCGAAATTAAGAAGGCGTACCGCAAGCTCGCCCGCAAGTACCACCCCGACGTCAACCCGGGTGACGACGAAGCAGCCGAGAAGTTCCGCGAGGCTTCCGTGGCCCAGGAGGTTCTGCTCGATCCCCAGAAGCGCCAGATCGTGGACATGGGCGGCGACCCCCTGGAGGAGCGCGGCGGCGGCGCCGGCGGCTTTGGTGGCTTCGGGGGCGGCGGCCTGGGCGATATCTTTGCCGAGTTCTT
Source organism: Corynebacterium sp. (assembly GCF_030532325.1). GTDB lineage: Bacteria > Actinomycetota > Actinomycetes > Mycobacteriales > Mycobacteriaceae > Corynebacterium. Next base: position 34,030 of record NZ_JAUNLS010000001.1, on the reverse strand, counting down.
CGGCGGCGCCGGCGGCTCCCGCGGCCCGCGCTCGCGCGTGCAGCCCGGCAACGACGCCCTACTGCGCACCACCATCACTCTGGCGGAGGCCTACTCGGGCCTGCGCAAGGAGGTCACCGTGGACACCGCGGTGCTCTGTGACCGCTGCGAGGGCACCGGCTCTGCCTCCAAGTCCAAGCCGGTGACCTGCCAGGGATGCGGCGGCATGGGCGAGGTCCAGGAGATGCAGCGCAGCTTCCTGGGCAACGTCATGACCACCCGCCCCTGCCCACAGTGTCAGGGCTACGGCGAGGTCATCACCGATCCCTGTGGTCACTGCGGCGGCGACGGCCGCGTGAAGAAGCGCCGCGATCTCACCGTCAACATCCCCGCTGGCATCGGCGACGGCATGCGCATCCGCATGGCCTCCCAGGGCGAGGTGGGCCACGGTGGCGGCCCGGCCGGTGATCTCTACGTCGAGGTCACCACCCAGCCGCACCCCGTCTTCGAGCGCAATGCCGACGATCTCCACCTCACCGTGCGCGTGCCGATGATCGACGCCGCCCTCGGCACCAACTTCACCATCGAGCAGCTCGACGGCACCGAGCTGACCATCGACGTCGAGCCGGGCACCCAGCCGGGTGAGTCCATCACCGTTGAGGGCAAGGGCATGCCGCGCCTGCGCACGGATGGTTTTGGCAACCTGCACGCCCACGTGGACGTGGTGGTGCCCACGGACCTGGACCGCAAGACCCGCGAGTCCCTGGAGAAGATCCGCACCTCCCGCAACGAGGGCGCCGAAATCCGCCAGTCCGGTGATGGCCACGGCGAGTCTCTCTTCTCCCGCATCCGCGATAGGTTCCGCCGATAATGTCTTTGCCGGTCTTCATCCACCCCGATCTCAGCGCTGCCGAGCCCGCCCACCCCGTGGCGCTGGAGGGCCCGGAGGCTCGCCACGCGGTGACGGTCAAGCGCATGGGGGCGGGCGAGCGCCTGCAGCTTGTCGATGGCTCCGGGCTCCGCGTCGACGCCACCATCACCGAGGTCAGCGGCAAGGACCAGCTGACGGCCACGGTGGATGCCGTGGTACTCGATCCCGCGCCTACCCCGCGCGTGGTGGTGGTCCAGGCCATCCCCAAGTCCGAGCGCGCCGAGCTTGCCGTCGATCTGGCCACCCAGGCCGGGGCGGACGAGATCGTGGTGTGGCAGGCGGATCGCTGCGTGGCCCGCTGGGATGCCAAGAAGGCGCCGAAGGCCCTGGCCAAGTGGGAGGCGGCCGCCACCGCGGCGGCCAAGCAGTCCCGGCGCAGCCGCATCCCGGCGGTGCGCGGGCCGCTGAGCACCCCGCAGCTGGCCCAAGAGATCCAGAGCGCTCGCGCCCTGGTGCTGCACGAGGAGGCCACCGAGTCCATCAAGAACGTGGAGCTCGGCGCCGAGGTGATCTACCTGCTGGTAGGCCCCGAAGGGGGCATCGGGCCGGAGGAGCTGGCGCGGCTGACCGAGGCCGGCGCCACCCCCGTCAAGCTGGGCGCCGAGGTTCTGCGCACCGCCACCGCCGCGATGGTGGCGCTGGCCGCCCTCGGCGTGCGCACGCAGCGCTGGTAGCCTTGCATACCGTGCCTATTATCACCCAGAAGATTGCTCTCGACTCCCAGTACGTGGCCACCGTGCTGGGCAACGCCGACGACAACCTCCGCGTGCTCAACAACCTGCTTGATGCCGATCTCTTCGCCCGCGGCACCACGGTGACCGTCACCGGCCCGGACTACGAGGTGGCCCGCGCCGCCAAGGTGCTCGACGAGCTCGAGGCGATTGCCCGCCGCGGCCACGCGGTGAGCACTGACACCGTCAAGCACACGATCGACATGGTGGCCATCGAGGCCCCGCAGTCGGTCTCAGCCGCCCTGGCCGCGGACATCATCTCGCGCCGCGGCAAGAGCATTCGCCCCAAGACGGTGGGTCAGTCCGCCTACGTGCAGGCCATCGATGACAACACCGTGGTCTTTGGCATCGGCCCGGCCGGCTCCGGCAAGACCTATCTGGCGGTGGCCAAGGCCGTGCAGGCCCTGCAGTCCAAGCAGGTCTCGCGCATCATCCTCACCCGCCCGGCCGTGGAGGCGGGGGAGAAGCTCGGCTTCCTGCCGGGCACCCTCAATGACAAGATCGACCCCTACCTGCGCCCGCTTTACGACGCCCTCCGTGACATGCTCGATCCCGAGATGATTCCTAAGCTCATGGAGGCCGGCATCATCGAGGTGGCCCCCTTGGCCTACATGCGCGGGCGCACGCTCAACGATGCCTTCGTCATCCTCGACGAGGCCCAAAACACCACCCCGGCGCAGATGAAGATGTTCTTGACCCGTTTGGGCTTCGGCTCCAAGATCGTGGTCACCGGTGACATCTCCCAGGTGGATCTTCCCCGCGGGCAGGTCTCCGGCCTGCGCCTGGTGCGCCGCATTCTCGACGGCGTACCGGACATCCACTTTGCGGATCTCAGCGCCGCCGACGTGGTGCGCCACCAGCTGGTCGGGCGCATCGTGGAGGCCTACGATAGCTACGACGAGCGCCAGCAGGCCCGCCAGCGGGAACACTCCGAGCAACGAGAGGACTAGCCCCATGAGCATCGAATTCATCAACGAGTCCGGCTTCGACGGCGTCAACGAGGAAATGCTCATTGACGTCGCCTCCTACGCCTTCGGCCGCATGGACATCAACCCCGACGCCGAGTGCACCATCACCGCCGTGGACCTCAAGACCATCGCCGATCTCCACGTGCGCTGGATGGATCTGGACGGGCCCACCGACGTCATGAGCTTTCCCATGGACGAGCTCACCCCCGGCGTGACCGGCGGGCGCCCGGACTCCCCGCAGGCCGGCCCGGCGATGCTCGGCGATATCGTGCTCTGCCCCGAGTTCGCGCAGCGCCAGGCAGAGGCCGCCGGCCATTCCCTGGGCCACGAGCTGGCTCTTCTTACCGTGCACGGCTGCCTGCACCTCTTGGGCTACGATCACACCACCGCCGCCGAGGAAAAGGAGATGTTCGGCCTGCAGAACGAGCTTCTGGCGGATTGGTACGACGACCTCGCCGAGCGCGGGGTGAGCTACCAGCCCAAGCCCTCCGGCCCCAAGGCCTTCCCGGACGCCGCCGAGCGCGCGGCGCTGGATAAGGAGGTCCCCGGCGGCGGCACGCCCAGCAACTAGGGCTGCAACGAGTCCCACCGCTTTCGGGGACGCGCGGCGTGGTTCTTCCGCGCCCCCGGGGCTAACAAGGCACAATGAATTCCCATGAACATTCTTTCCATCCAGTCCCACGTCACCTTCGGCCACGTTGGCAACTCCGCCGCCGTCTTCCCGCTGCAGCGCTGCGGCCATGAGGTGTGGCCCATCCACACCGTGAACTTCTCCAACCACACCGGATACGGCGATTGGGGCGGGCCGATGATTCCGGCGACGGATGTGACCTCGATTGTGGACGGCATCGAAAAGCGCGGCGCCTTCCCCCGCATCGATGCGATCCTCTCCGGCTACCAGGGTGGTTCCGATATCGCCGGCGCCATTATCGACGCCGTCCGCCGCATCAAGGCCGTCAACCCCTCCGCCCTCTACGCCTGCGACCCGGTGATGGGCAACGCCAAGTCCGGTTGCTTCGTTTCCGATGAGATCCCGCCGCTGCTGCGCGACAAGGTGGTCCCCGTGGCCGACATCATCACCCCGAACCAGTTCGAGCTAGGCTACCTCACCGATCATGAGGTCGGCACCCTGGAGCAGACCCTGGCCGCGGTCAAGGTGGCGCAGGAGATTGGCCCGAAGACGGTGCTGGTGACCTCGGTTAAGCGCCCGGAGACCCCGGAGGACACCGTGGAGATGCTGGCTGTCGACGGCGAGCGCGCCTACATCGTGGCCACCCCCTTCCTGCCCTTCAAGCGCAACGGCTCCGGCGACGTCACCGCCGCGCTGTTTACCGGCCACTACGTGGAGACCCACGACGCGAAGCTGGCGCTCAAGCGCACGGCCTCCTCGGTCTTTGACCTGCTGAATGTCACCTTTGAGGCCGAAAGCGAGGAGCTGCAGCTGGTGGAGTCCCAGGAATACTTTGCGCACCCGCGCCTGCAGTTCCACGTGGAGGAGCTCTAGGCCGCAGCCCGTCCCTCCAGCCTGCCGTCCCCATTCCGCACCCCTCCATTGTGCAAAAGTCTGAACCTGGATGGCTGAACCTGCAGGTGGTGATAGCGGCGTCGACAAGCGTGGCGAAGCACGACCATGAGGTTCAGCCATCCAGGTTCAGCTCTTTGGCCGACAGAGCTGATCTGCTGAGCCTATCTGTTAGTCAGCGAAGTGCGGCCCGGTGCGCTAAAAGTAAGGCATGTCACAAAGCGCCCGTTCTGCCCTCCTGCGCCGAATCAAAGCCGAACTCATCGACCTCCGCCGCCTGCCCAACAGCGATGCCCGCTGGCAAAAGATCCACAACGGTAAAATGCCCACGCTGGCCTGGTGCTACGCCATGCCGGGCCAGGTGTGGTACGGCTTGGCGCGGTGGGAGAGGGACATCGCCAGGCTTTATGTGCACGCGCTCACAGCGCCGAAGGCCATCCTGCTGGACAAAGCCGCGGCCATGATTTTGGGAATTCCCGTGCTCTTTGAGACAGAGAAGTATTCCGTCACCCTCGAATCTAACGCGGTGGGGAGCAAAGGTCGCGGGCATTTCTTTGCCTACGTACGCACCAAGCTCAATCGGGAGATTCTCGAGGTCGAAGGCGTACGCGTCAGCTCGCTGGGGCGTACGGCGATCGATATTGCCAGGCGGTACGGCTTTGCAGAGGGCCTGGTGGCGATGGATTATGTGCGCTCACAGCGGGTCGGGCGCGAGCGCCTGGATTCCATGCTCGGCGCGATGGGGCGGGTGAAAGGGATCGCGCAGGCGCGCCGTGCGGTGAAGGAAAGCGTGAGCAACTCCGAATCGCCGTGGGAGTCCTACGCGCGCGGGCTGCTCATCGAGGCCAACATCCCGGGAGTCAAGCGCATCAGCACGCAGTTTGAGGTGGAGCGCTACCGCGCCGACCTAGCGGTGAACGGGTGGTTGCTCATCGAAATCGACGGCAACGTCAAGTACCGCTACGAGCCCGAGGAGGTCATCAGCGAGGAACACCGCCGGCAAAAAGCACTGCTCAACAAGGGCTACGTGGTCATGCGCTACAGCCCGGAGGAGCTGCGCCGGGACCCGCAGGGCTTCGTCGAGGCGGTGCGCAGGCAGGTGCAGGCAGGGCCGCGCCCGTTGCAGCGGGGCGGGGGATCCAAGGAAGTCTGAACCTGGATAGCTGAACCTCCTGGTCGCACGACGCCGCGCTTGCCGACGCCCCCACATCCCACCTGGAGGTTCAGCCGTCCAGGTTCAGCCATCTGCGGCAGGGGAGTGCAACCGCGGCGTATGTCAGGGCTCCAAGGCTTGCAACGCAGTGGGCTAAGATGAGTGCAAATGAGTAATGACTACACACAGTTCACCGACACGCCCGAGGGCTTCCGCTCCGGATTCGTGTCCTTCGTGGGCCGTCCCAACACCGGCAAGTCCACGCTGACCAACGCCCTCGTGGGCGAGAAGATTGCCATCACCGCCGACCAGCCCGAAACCACCCGCCACCCCATCCGCGGCTTGGTGCATCGCGAGGACGCGCAGGTGGTCGTCGTCGACACCCCCGGCCTGCACCGCCCGCGCACGCTGCTGGGCGAGCGCCTCAACGAGGTGGTCAAGGACACCTACGCTGATGTCGACGTCATCGGCCTGACCATCCCCGCCGATGAGAAGATCGGCCCTGGCGACCGCTGGATCCTCGAAAACGTGCGCAAGGTGGCGCCGAAGACGCCGATCATTGGCATCGTCACCAAGCTGGATAAGGCCAGCAAGGATCAGGTCGGCGCCCAGCTGCTGGCCCTGCACGAGCTGCTCAGCCAGGACAACCCCGAGGCCGTGGTCATCCCGGTCTCCGCCACGCAGCGCGTGCAGCTCGATGAGCTAGTCCAGGTCATCGTGGATCACCTGCCCGAGGGGCCCAAGTTCTACCCGGATGATCACATCACGGACGAGGACCAGGAGGAGCGCATCGCCGAGCTCATCCGCGAGGCCGCGCTGTCCGGCCTGCGCGCGGAGCTGCCGCACTCGGTGGCGGTCGAGGTCGATGAGATTCTGCCCGATCATGATCGCCCGGGCGTGCTCAACGTGCACGCCGTGATGTACCTGGAGCGCCCCGGCCAGCGCCGCATCATCGAGGGCAAGGACGGGCGCCGCTTCAACCGCATCATCGGCACGGCCCGTAAGGAAATTATCCAGCTGCTGGGGCAAAACGTCTACCTTGACCTGCGCATCAAGGTGCTCAAGAACTGGCAGCAGGACCCGAAGCACCTGGGGCGCCTTGGCTTCTAGGCAGTCTTTCCGGGACCGCGCGCTGGTCATCCGCTCCTATGACTTCGGGGAGGCGGATCGCGTCATCGTCCTGCTCACCCGCCACCATGGTGTGGTGCGCGCGGTGGCCAAGGGCGTGCGCCGCGCGAAGTCCCGCTTCGGCTCCCGCCTGCAGCTCTTTGTCAACCTCGACGTTCAGCTCTACCCGGGCCGCAACCTGCACACCATCTCGCAGGCGGACACCGTGGATTACTTCGGCGCGCAGATCATCGATGATTACGAGCGCTACACCTGCGCCTGCGCCGCACTGGAGACGGCCGAGCGCCTGGCTTTTGCCGACGCCGCCGGGGACCCCTTCCTCTACGATCTCACCGTCGCCACGCTGCACCGGCTGCAGGCCGAGCCGCCCACGCAGACCCTCGACGTCTTTCTGCTGCAGGCCATGGCGCACGCTGGCTGGGCGCCCAGCCTCTTCGACTGCGCCCAGTGCCAACGCCCGGGCCCGCACCACGCCTTCCACCCGGCCGTCGGCGGGGCCTGCTGCCACGAGTGCCGCCCGCCGGGGGCCGCGGAGGTGGACCCGGAAAGCTTGCACCACATGTGGCTGCTGGCCCACGGTCACGCCAGCTCGCCCACCCACGCCCAGGCGCAGGAGGCGCATCAACTCATCCGCGCGCACCTGCAGTGGCACCTGGAGCGCCGGCTTTCTTCCTTGGGCGTGATGGAGCAGTAGGGTGGCGCCCAGTAGGATGTAATCCGTGATTACGCCTGACCCGAACCGAGTTCTGCATCCCCCGGCTATTCCGGAGGAGTTTCTTCCCCGCCACATCGCGCTGGTCATGGACGGCAACGGCCGCTGGGCCGAGGAGCGCGGCATGAAGCGCACCGAGGGCCACCGGCGTGGGGAGGCTGTGCTTCTCGACGTCGTCGATGCCTGCCTGTCCATGGGCATCCCGTACCTGTCGGCTTACGCCTTCTCCACGGAGAACTGGCGCCGCAGCCCGGAGGAGGTGCGCTTCCTCATGGGCTTCAACCGCGACGTGCTGCGCCGCCAGCGCGAGTGGCTCAACGAGCGCGGCGTGCGCGTGGTGTGGGCGGGCCGCCGCCCGCGCCTGTGGCGCTCGGTGATTAAGGAGCTGGAGGCCGCCGAGGAGCTGACCAAGGGCAATACGCGGATGACGCTGGCGATGTGCGTCAATTACGGCGGTAGGGCGGAGCTTGTCGACGCCATCCGGGTCCTCGCCGAGCGCGCCGCCCGCGGGGAGATTTCCCCCTCGGCGATTACGGAGTCCACGGTGAGCTCGGTGATGTATGACCCGGGCATGCCGGATGTGGATCTTTTCCTGCGCCCCTCGGGGGAGAAGAGGACCTCGAACTTCCTGCTGTGGCAGTCGGCCTACGCAGAGATGATCTACCAGGACAAGCTCTTCCCGGATTTCACCCCTCAGGATCTCTTTGCGGCGGTCGAGGAGTATGCGCGCCGCGATAGGCGCTTCGGCGGGGTGAAGTAGCTGGTGAAGTAGCTACTTCACCCTTGAGCGGAGCGACACTCGGCGCAGATGCCGAAGATCTCGGCGTCGTGGCCGGTGATCTCAAAGTCGAAGTCCGTGGCCACCTGGGTGGCCCATTTCTCCACGGCGCCGCCGTCGATTTCCTCGGTGCGCCCGCACTTGGTGCACACCAGGTGGTGGTGATGGTGCTCTGATTCGCAGTGGCGGTAGAGCGTCTCCCCGGAGGGCATGTGGAGGGCGTCGACGGCGTCGATCTCAGAGAGGGATTGGAGGGTGCGATACACGGTGGTCAGGCCCACCTTGAGCTCGCGGTCTTGCAGGGCTTTGTGGATGTCCTTGGCGGAGGAGAACTTGTCGAGTTCGCGCAGGACCTCCACGACGGCGGTGCGTTGCTTGGTGTTGCGGACGCCGAGTTTAGGGATGCTGTCGTGAATGGACATGACAACTAATTTACCAAATCATTTCCAATAAGGCCCCGATAGGGTGGGTTTAGGGCTGGGTGACGCGGGAGGCGTCGGCAAGCAAGGCCAAGACCTTCGGCGCGGCCAGGGAGTAGAGGACCTCGCGCCCCGAGCGGGTGGAGGAGACCAGGCCGGCCTGCTTGAGCACGCGCAGGTGCTGGCTGATGAGCGGCTGGGACTTGTTGGTTGCCGTGACGAGCTCGTGGACAAAGTGATCGCGCTGGGCCAGCAGCTGGATGATGGCAATGCGCAGCGGGGAGTCGAGCGCACTGATGACGGTTGCGGCCGCGGGGAGATCAAAATCCGGCGCTAGGACTTGGGCATTCACCACAGGAAACACCTTCCAACTTGAACCTGTTGATTGAGAGATATGCACATACTGTACCCGAAGAATGCAAAAATGTGTATAAAATACAATACAATTTTGTGGGGTCTCGGCGCGCGCGGATTCGCGGCACGCTAGACTAGTTCGCATTGTCCGCGACTGTCCCCCTCCAGAGGAGTCTAAAAAATTATGGCATCCGTCATTGATACCGTTGTCAGCCTGTGCAAGCGCCGTGGATTGGTTTATCAGGCAGGTGAAATCTATGGCGGTTCCCGCTCTGCGTGGGACTACGGCCCGCTCGGCGTGGAGCTGAAGGAAAACATCAAGCGCCAGTGGTGGCGCCACATGGTCCAGTCCCGCGAGGACGTCGTGGGCGTGGACACCTCCGTGATCCAGCCGCGCCAGGTGTGGGTCTCCTCCGGCCACGTTGAGGTCTTCACCGACCCGCTGGTGGAATCCCGCCACACCGGTAAGCGCTACCGCGCCGATCACCTCATCGAGGCCTACGAGGAAAAGCACGGCCACGAGCCGGCCAACGGCCTGGCAGACATCAACGATCCGGAGACCGGCCAGCCCGGTGATTGGACTGAGCCCAAGGCCTTCTCCGGCCTGCTCAAGACCTTCCTGGGCCCCGTCGACGATGAACAGGGCCTGCACTACCTGCGCCCGGAGACCGCCCAGGGCATCTTTGTTAACTTCAAGAACGTCATGACCTCGGCGCGTCTGAAGCCGCCGTTTGGCATTGCCAACATCGGCAAGTCCTTCCGCAACGAGATCACCCCGGGCAACTTCATCTTCCGTACCCGCGAGTTTGAGCAGATGGAGATGGAGTTCTTTGTCAAGCCGGGCGAGGACGAGCAGTGGCACCAGTACTGGATCGATGACCGCTTCCAGTGGTACATCGATCTGGGCATCAAGGAGGAGAACCTGCGCCTCTACGAGCACCCCAAGGAGAAGCTCTCCCACTACTCCAAGCGCACCGTGGACGTTGAGTACGCCTTCGGCTTCAAGGGCTCTAAGTGGGGCGAGCTGGAGGGCGTGGCCAACCGTACCGACTACGACCTCTCCGTGCACTCCAAGGGCTCGGGCGAGGACCTGTCCTACTTTGACCAGGAGACCGGCGAGCGCTGGATCCCCTACGTCATCGAGCCGGCCGCCGGCCTGGGCCGCTCCATGATGGCCTTCCTGGTGGACGCCTACGACGAGGAAGAGGTTCCCAACGCCAAGGGCGGCACCGACAAGCGCGTGGTGCTGCGCCTGGACCGCCGCCTGGCCCCGGTCAAGGTGGCCGTGCTGCCGCTGTCGAAGAAGGAGGAGCTGTCTACCCCGGCCCGCGAGCTGGCCTCGAAGCTGCGCGCCAACTGGAACGTGGAGTTCGATACCTCCGGTGCCATCGGCCGCCGCTACCGCCGCCAGGATGAGATTGGCACCCCCTTCTGCGTGACCTACGACTTCGACTCCCTCGAGGACGGCGCCGTGACCGTGCGCGAGCGCGACACCATGGAGCAGGAGCGCGTCAAGATTGACGAGCTCGAGGCTTACCTGGCTGCGCGTTTGGTCGGCTGCTAATGCATTACACCAGCTGGGACCGCAGCGATAAGGAGAACCCGGTCCTCCTCGTGGAGGAGGGGCCGGAGACCCTGGGCAACTTCCAGCCGCGCTCGGCCGAGGTCGAGGGTGACTTCTGGCGCCTGGACATCAATGATCTGGGGGCCTCTGCCACGCTGGGTGATGGCCGCGTGTTTTGGCTCTCCGGCAAGCTCGCCCGGGATTCCCGCCTGGAGGCCTCCCTGGACGGGCGAACCTTCTCCTTCATCAACGAGGCCGGCGGCGAGTGGATCGTCGAAGACGTCAACGGCACCAAGATTGCCCAGTTCAGCTCCAAGAACTCCGGGGTGCGCAGGGCCGTCCTGGAGTTCGAGGGCGAGGAGCGCAGCGACGAGGGCGACCTCACCCACGCCGAGGTGGCCGGCTTAAGCTGGTTCACTCGCGCCATCCTGGAGGCACGCACCCAGTCCAAGGCCCTGCCCATCATCGCCACCCTGGTGCTGTGCTCCATCGTGGCCGTTATCGCGGTGCTTATCTAGCGTCATGGCCGAGGCGCAGCAGTGGCAGTGGCGCGGCAACGAGCTTGTCGACGCCAACGGGGTGCTCATCGCCAGCGAGCTCGGCGGGGTCATCTCCATGACGGACGCCCTGCCCTCTGCGGCCCACGAGCGCTTCCTGGTGGAGAAGACCTCCCTGGAGCAGGGCTCGGTGACCTTTAGCGTGCAGGCCATGTCCGGCACCGGGCAGCTGTTTACCGCGGAGCAGAAGTACCTCACCGTGGGCACCCTGGTGGCCGATTGCCGCGGGCGGGTCTACACGCTCAAGCGCATCAACCCCTTCCGCCGCGAGCGGCGCATCCTCAACCCGCGCGGGGTGGAGGTGGCACGCACCCGGCACACCCGCGAGGGCATCATGATGACCGCCACCGCCGAGGACGCCGAGCTCCTGCCGCGGGATGCGGTGTTCATCAGCTACTGCTGCCTGCTTGTCGACGGCCCCCACCGCGCCATCCGCACCTAAGGGCGAGCCCTTTAACCAGCTCTAGAAGGAGCCGCCGCGGAAGCCGCCGCCTCCGCCGCCCCCGCCGAAGCTGCCGCCCCCAAAGCCACCACCGAAGCCGCCACCGTGGTGATGACCCCCGCCCAGCATCTGGCCAATGACCATGCCGGTGAGGATGTCGCCCGCGGTGGAGCTGGCTTGCCGGCGCTGCTGCTGGCGGCGGTAGGAATCCACGTCCTGCTGGGCGCGGTTGGCCGCAGCCTGGGCGGCGGCAACGGCCTGGCGGGCGGTGTCCAAGGCCAGGCGGGTATCCGTGCCGCGGGCCTGCAAGGCCTGGGCGTGGAGCCGTTTGGCGTCGGCCAGCGCAGTGCGGGCGGGCGCGCCCACCACACGCCCGCGGGTGGAGATGAGATCCTCCGCGGCCTGGATGGTGGACTGCGCCACCGCGAGCTGCTGCTCGAGCATCTGCAGCTGGCGGGAGTGGGTGGAGGTGGCCTCGCGGACGGCGTCGAGAAGCTCGTCGAGCTCCGAGTCGATGGAGGTCAGCTCCGTGTAGCAGGAGAGGGGATCGGCGCTGCCGTGCTGGCGGGCGCGCTCGGCGGTGCGGCTGGCGCGCGCCACCACGGCGTCCAGCGCCTCCCAGTCAGCCTCGGTGCCCTGGCGCTTGCCCTGGCTTTCTAGCTGCTGGGCCTCGGCCACCTCGGATTCCACTTCAGCAATGAGATCCTGCAGGCCGGCCTTGGCGGTGGCGATGGAGCTCTCTGCGTTCTCCACGCCGGCCAGCAGGCGGTCCGCCACCTCGAGGGCGTGCTCTGAATCCCGGATGGCGGCCACCAGGCCGCCCTGTTGGCCGGCGGGCTGGGCGGCGATCTCGCGGCCCTGGCTGAGCAGTTTTTCGGCCTCGTCGAGGGAGACCTGGGCCATCTGCGGGTTCTCCGCGATGGCCTCGAGCATCGTGGCCTCATAGGAGGCCTGCAGCGCAGCGAGCTTGTCCTGGGCCTGGGGTAGGCGGGTGCGGATGTCCACGCTGCGCTGGGTGAGCTCATCCAGCTTGGAGGAGGAGTTAATGAGCAGGTTGCGCATCTGCGCAAAATCCGCCGCCTGCTCATCGAGCGCTTTATCCGCCAGCCCACAGGAGGAGACGATCTCCACCAGCATGCGGCGGCGCTCCTCCTCGGTCTCCGGGATGGCATCATCCAGGCGCTGCTGCAACTCGAAGGCGCGGCGCAGGGTGGTGGTGGAGTGGTTCATGGCGCGGGTAAACGCGCGAGTGCGCTCCGGGCCAAACTCCGCCATGGCGATGTCCAGCTCCTCCTTGCCGCGGCGGATGGACTCATCGGTAGAGACCAGCTCCTCCTGGGCCAGCTTCTCCAGGGTGGGCAGGTCCAGGCGCTCCAGGCGCGAGGTATTACCCGGCTCGATGGCGCGGGCGGATTCCAGGGTGGCGGCGGAGTCCTTCTTGGTCTTGCGGCGCGAGGCCACGGCAATACCACCGCCGGCCAGCGCCAGGGCGCCCACGCCGCCGGCCAGCCAGCCCGCTCCAGAGCCCCCGCCTGAGCCGGAGCCAGAACCGCCGGCAGCCGCATCCACGAGGGCCGTGGCGGAGCCAGCAAAGTCATCCTCGGCCAGCTTGGACTGCGCGGCCTCGTACATGGAATCGAGCCTGCCCTGGGGCCACTCGCTGCCGGTTTGCACGCCCACCTTGCGGTCGCTGACACCCACCACGTAGACCGCGGAGTTGGGGCCCTTGTCCTCCACCACCTGGCGGGCGAAGTCCTCCGCGCTGCCCGGCAGGGTATCGGCAAAGACAATGTAGAGGATGCGGCCCTGGTTCTTCTGCAGGTCCTTGAGCTGCTCCTCCAGGGAGGAGACGTCCGCGGAGGAGAGAACTCCGGCCTCGTCGGTCACCTTGGCGGTGATGGTGGAGGCATCAGCGGCTAGAATCGTCTCGCTGGCCCAGGCCTGCGGGGCAGTGGACCCGAGGCCGATGATGAGCGCCGCGATGGCGCCGCGTCCCAAGCGTGCACAGGAGCTGGCAGAAAAAGTCATGCCAACAAGGATACCCATCAGCCCCACATGAGTCTTCAGAGTTCGCGCCGCCGCACACCCCGCCCGCAGGCGATCATCGTGCTCGGCGCTGCGCAATACGACGGCCGCCCCTCCCGCATCCTGCGCGCCCGCCTCGACGAGGCCTTCGAACAAGCACAGAGCTTTCCCGCGCCCCCACCCATCGTCACCGTGGGCGGCAAGCTGCCGGGGGACCGCTTCACCGAGGCCGGCACCGGCAAGCGCTACCTCGACCAGCGCTATCAACACAACCAGCCAGACTCCAGCGGCACAGTTATTGCGGTGGCGCAAGGCAACGACACGGTGGCCTCGCTGCGCGCAGTCTACGAGCAGCTGCCCTACCGCGAGGTGCTCATCGTGACCGATCCGCTGCACCGGCTGCGCGCCTGGCTGCTGGCCCGCGAGCAAGGGTTTGGCGCCACGGTGGTGGGGGCGCGCGGCTATCCCACGCCCACCGGGGCGCCGGCCTGGTGGCGCTACCTCGCCCACGAGGCCGGTGGGCTGGTGGTCTTTGGCATAGAGAAGCTGGCCGGGCAGCGCGTGGCCGCGGCGGTGCGTAGCGCGCTGCACCGGGTCGAAGCACTCATCCGGCCCAGCAGGCGGTTGCGCCACGAGGTGCTGCGCCACGGGGGACTGGGCCACGAGGTAGCAGGCCAGGAAGAAACGCCCGCTGACTAGGCCCGCACGCGCGGTCCGGCGCATAGACTTAAGCCCCGTGAGCTTCAACACCGGCTATGAGTACACCGCCAGCGATGCCGCCCGCCGTTTCCACGAGGGCCCCAAGGGCTCCGAATACCACAGGGGATCTCACGGGAACAACCAGGGGCACGGCGCGGATACGGCCCCCGACCACCGCGGGGTCTTTGCCAGGGATCGCGCGCGCGTGCTGCACTCGGCGGCGCTGCGCCGGCTGGCGGATAAGACCCAGGTGGTGGGCCCGCGCGACGGCGACACCCCGCGCACGCGCCTGACCCACTCCCTGGAGGTGGGCCAGATCGCCCGTGGCATCGGCTCGGGCCTGGGCCTGGACCCAGACCTCTGCGATATGGCGGGGCTGACCCATGACATCGGGCACCCGCCCTACGGCCACAACGGCGAAAACGCGCTCAACGAGGTGGCCCAGGACTGCGGCGGCTTCGAGGGTAACGCGCAGACGCTGCGCATCCTGGCCAGGCTGGAGCCAAAGGTGGTGGACGAGCAAGATAATTCCTTTGGCCTTAACCTCACCCGCGCCTCGCTCGATGCGGCCTGCAAGTACCCGCGCACCAAGACCAATCCCGACGGCAGCGTCAACCGCAAGTACGGCTGCTACGACGAGGACGCCGAGCTTCTGGCCTGGCTGCGCGAGGGCCACGAGGATCAGCGCCCCTCCATGGAGGCGCAGACGATGGACTGGTCCGATGACATCGCCTACTCCGTCCACGACGTCGAGGATGGTATCGTCTCCGGGCGCATTTCGCTGACCGTGCTCTGGGACCTGGTGGAGCTGGCCGCCCTGGCGGAGAAGGGCGCGAAGGCCTTTGGCGGTACGGCCGCCGAGCTTCTCGACGCCGCCGCCTCCCTCCGCGAGCTTCCCATCATCAACGCGGTGGGGGACTTCGACTTCTCCCTGCGCTCCTACACTCAGCTCAAAGCGATGACCTCTGAGCTCGTGGGACGCTACGTGGGCGCGACCATTGCCGCCACCACGGAGGCCAACGCGCAGCTTGGCCGGCAGCACGGCCGACTGGTGGTGCCCAAGCTCCTGCAGTCTGAGGTCACACTGCTCAAGACCATCGCGGTGCTCTACGTCATGGATGAGCCGGTGCACCTGGCCCGCCAGGACCGCCAGCGCGAGCGCATCTACCGGGTCTTTGATTATCTCTCCGCCGGCGCGCCGGGAGCGCTGGACCCGATGTTCCGCCTGTGGTGGCACCGCGCGGAGAGCGACGCCGAGCGCCAGCGCGTCATCGTGGATCAGATCGCCTCCATGACGGAGTCCCGCCTGGAGCGCCTGGCCCGTCGCACTGCGGAGTACTCCGGCTTTCTGGGCTGAGTGTCCTTTTTCGGGGCGCTGATGCGGTGTGCTTGTGCGCGCAGTCACACCAACCACAGTGGTACCGCGCGAGCGGTGGGATGCCTTCACGCGCTAAATCGAACTTTTCCGTTTTCAATAAGGGGCCTACGGTTTCATTAAAGCGGGGCGTGTCTCTATGCGGAAGGGCTACAAGGTTTCCCAGAAACTGCGGTGGTAGCGGCGGGCGAGATGGAAGAGCTCGCGCAGTTGACGGAAGGTGGCGTCGTTGAGCGTGTAGGTGGTCAGTGAGCTGGGGCGGGAGCGCTCGGCGACGACCAACCCGCCCTTCTGCAGTGCGGCGAGGTGGTAATGCACGGTGGATTGGCTTAAGCCGAAGCCCTGCTGCATCCTTTCGCTGGTCCAGCTGTGATCGTGCTTGGCGGCGAGGACGGAGAGGATGTGCAGGCGGATGGGGTTGGCTAGGGCGCGGAAGGTGTGGGCGAGGTGCTGGGCGTTATCTTCGTCAAGGACAGAGTCGGCGATGCTCATAGGGCCAATCTAGTGCGCCCACCGGACATGCGCGCGAGGGAAGGCGCCGGCCTCGCGTATGAGACCTTAATGGCAACGCTCTGAAAACGGGGAGGTTCGATTTAGGCCCGAAGGGTGTATTACTCTCCGGTTTCTCCCCGCGGGTTGCGCTGTGTGTTCTTTCCGGCTCAGCGCAGGAGGTGACTTTGGGCTAGCGCAGGAGGCGGACGTTGTTATCGTGGAGGACTTCGAGGATGGCGGAGGAGTCGGCGTCGTCAAGCAGCCATTGCGAGGCCACGATGGTGCGCACCCGGTGCTCGCGCAGGTAGTCCGCCAGGGCGTCGAGGTTGCGCGGGGCGTCACAGGCCGCGCAGCCGCGCAGCGCGCCCAGGGCGGCGTAGAAATCCACGCGGGTGTGCAGCGGCTGGGTGATGAGGACCTTGGAGTGATTATTCAGCATCGGGGATCTCGCAGAAGGAGTCGTAGTGGTCATCGGTGTAATACCAGACATCGGGATCAGTCTCTGTGCCGCCGCCGGTGACAATGCGCCGCGCCCCGCGATGCTGCGAGCCCGGAGTCTCCACGGTGTACTCGCGGTAGAAGTCCTTCGCCTCACGGGGCAGCACGCCCTCGTAGTTGCCAAAGCGCTGATTGTCATTGTCCGGGTAATCGTAGGGCCCGCCGGCAAGAATGTCCTCGGCGGTCTCCTCCGCCTCCGGTGGCAGCGTTCCCAGCGGGCAGCTCTCCAACCCGGAGACGGCAGCCACGCTGGTCTCGGCGGAGCCAGCGGCGCCGTTTCTCGTGGCAGCGTCCTGGCCGTCCTGGCCCTGGCCGTCGTGGCCAAAGCCAAAGTAGCCTCCGGCCACGACTAGAATCAGGCCGCCGAGAAGGGCGGGCCACGACTTTTTCGACGCTGCAGATGGGGCCATACCCTTCATTTTGGCAGCTATAGGGCCTAATCCCAAAAAATCTGGTGACGCGTCCGCAACTCAGAAAGCGGGGAGAATTCCCGCGCCCGGTTGCCCGCGCCACCACCCCTGAAGTGGGGGAGAAGTACTAGCCCTGCTGCTTCACGTACTCGCGCATGGCCCACTCGACGGCGTCGAGAGGCAGCTGCTCATCGGCGGCATCGCGAGCCTCACGCACCCGCGCGAGGTACTCGGCGTACTCCTCCGCGGACCAGTCCGTCTCCGAATCCAGGCCGGCGACCCGCGCGCGGTTGGAGCAGATGATCAGCGGCTTGTCATCCCCCGGCTCCTGCGGGCCGGCGAGGAAGTAGGCAATCTGGGAGGCGAACTTGGCCGGCAGGCCCGTGGCGGTGAGCGCGGCGTACTGCTCGGCCGGAGACTTGCCCGGCAGCTGGCGGATGGCCTGGATGAGCCCGTGGGCTTTGCCCTTGTTGCGTAGGAACTGCTGCAGCGGCAGCACAGCCTTGGACTGCCCGGCGCCGTAGGCAAGCACCGCGCCGAGGAAGTCGATGATCTGGTCCCGGTTGTACTCTGACTCCACGACGTCTTGGGCAAAGAGGAAGACCTCCGCGCGGGTGAGCTTGGCGGTGACGTCATCGCGGAAGGGCGGCACACGGCGCAGGTGGTGGGGCCAGCCCGTCTTCCAGCGGCGAGGGGAGAAGGTAGCAGAATCATTCATGACCTTCTTTGGGGTGGGGGATACGGCGGAAATAGCCTTGGAAATCTCAGTCATGCGCTCCATTGTGGCAGAAGCCGCGTCACCACCAACGCTGCCCCCATCCGTGCCGCGGCTACTATGTACTCCATGGCACGAGGCAGAATTCCGGAGAGTGATATCCAAGCGATCCGCGAGCGCGCGCCCATCGAAGAGATCGTGGGCGAGTACGTCCAGCTCAAGCCCGCCGGATACGACTCCCTCAAGGGACTCAGCCCCTTCAAGGATGAAAAGACCCCGTCCTTCCACGTGCGCCCCCAGCGTGGCTACTACCACTGCTTTTCCACCGGCAAGGGAGGCGACGTGTTCAGCTTCCTCATGGAGATGGAGCAGGTCTCCTTCCCCGAGGCCGTCGAGGCGGTGGCCCAGAAGATTGGCTACCACATCAACTACCAGGGCGGCAGCACCGGTGCGCGCGATGAAAAACCCGGCACCCGTCAGCGGCTCATTGCCGCGAACAAGGCCGCCCACGAGTTCTACCGCCAGCAGTTGGAGACCCCGCAGGCCGCCGCCGGCCGCGAGTTCCTGCTGGACCGCGGCTTTTCCAAGGAGATCATCTACACCTTCGAGTGCGGCTACGCCCCGGAGGGCTGGGACACGCTGACCAAGCACCTGCTGCGCATGGGCTTTTCCTTTGAGGAGCTGGAGGCCGCCGGCCTGTCCAAGATGGGCAAGCGCGGGCCCATTGACCGCTTCCACCGCCGCCTGCTGTGGCCCATCAAGGATCTCTCCGGCAACGTCATTGGCTTCGGCGCGCGCAAGCTCTTCGAGGATGACAAGCTGGGCAAGTATATGAACACGCCGGATACCATGCTTTACCACAAGTCCAAGGTGCTCTTTGGACTGGACCTGGCCAAGCGCAACATCGCCGAGCAGCACCAGGCGGTGATCGTGGAGGGCTACACGGACGTCATGGCCATGTACGCCGCCGGGGTGACCACCGCCGTGGCCTCCTGCGGCACGGCCTTTGGTGGCGAGCACCTGCAGGTGCTGCGCCGGCTCATGCTCGATGATTCCTACTTCCACGGCGAGCTCATCTACACCTTCGACGGCGACGAGGCCGGCCAGAAGGCCGCCATGCGCGCCTTCCAGGGCGAGCAGTCCTTTACCGGGCAGTCCTTTGTCTCCGTGGCTCCTGATGGCATGGACCCCTGCGATCTGCGCTTGGAGCGCGGCGACGCCGCCGTGCGCGACCTCGTGGCTGACCGCATCCCGATGTTTGAGTTTGTCATCCGCGCGGTCATCGATAAGTTCCGCATCGACACCGCCGAGGGCCGCTTGCAGGCGCTGCGCCGCGCGGTGCCGGTGGTGGCGCAGATTCGCGACGCCCCCCTGCAGCGCGAGTACGCCCGCCGCCTGGCCGGCTGGGTGGGCTGGCCTGATCCTGAGGAAGTCCTGCGCCAGGTCCAGGCCGAGGCCCGCAAGCCCAAGAAGCAGGACAAGCCGCGCTTTGCCTCCCTGGCGGAAACCACCGCCGTCAAGGCGCAGCAGGACATCCCCGTCTTCCACGTGCCCAGCCCCCGGGAGCTGCACCTGTGGCCGCAGCGTGAGGCCCTCAAGCTGGCCCTGCAGTACCCGGCGGTGGCCGGCTCCTACTTCGATGGCATTGCGGAGGACGCCTACACTAACGACGCCTACCGCACCGTCCGCCAGGCCATCGCCACCGTCGGCGGCGTGGAGGCCGGCGCGACGCTGCCCAGCGTGGAGTGGATTGCCAGCGTGGCGGGGGAGATGCTCGATTTCACCGCCCGCAACTTTGTCAGCGAGCTGGCCGTGGAGCCCATCAAGCTGGGAGAGACCGGCAGCCCCGGCACCACGCTGGAGGCCTACGCCGACTCCGTGCTCTCCCGCCTGCAGGAAGCCCGCGTGGGCAACCAGATTGCCCAGATCAAGGCCCAACTAGGCCGCATGCGCCCCGCCGACGACGAAGCCGCCTTCAACTCGCTGTTCGCCGACCTCGTCGCCCTCGAGCAAGCCCGCCGGGAGCTCAACGACCGGGCGTTTCGCGGGGTGCCGGGGGAGTAAGGGGCGCGGGGCTATTTCTTAGTCCTCATCCGGTTCGAAGATCTGGTCCTTACTCTCAATGGAGTCCGCGCTGTCCTTACGCCCGCGGCGCAGGTCCTTGACCTCACGCATGCGCGGCTCCGGATCCAGGCGGTCAGCGATGGCCTTGCGGGTGTTGCGCACCACGGACTTGGTGACGGGGGAGTTGATGGCCTTTTCGTACGCGTCCTTGATCTGGTGGTATCGCTTGCGGCCAGCCTTGGTGCCGAAGACGTATCCAGCGGCAGCGCCGACAACGAATTGGATCATGTGAAAAAGACATCCTTCCACGGCCCGGCCGGATGCCGAGCCTTGAGTTTTGGACTGGGCTGAGCTCTGATTTCCTCGCGGGACCAGAGCTGAACTACTCCTAGCCTACCGTGCTGCTCTGCGGCAGGGAATGGCAGGTATTCTGCCCAGTCTCCACCCACAAAGGGGCGGTTTCCCAAAAATATTTCGCATAAATGCCATTATTGGTTTGTCGAATACGCCTCTTTCCAAGGAGAACCATGGCAAAGCCAAAGATCATGACTGTGTACGGCACGCGACCGGAGGCCATCAAGGTTGCCCCGCTCATCAAGGCACTGGAGTCCGATGAGCGTTTCGAGTCCGTAGCCGTGTCTACGGGCCAGCACAAGGAGATGCTGGAACAGGTCAACTCCATGTTCGGCATTAAGCCGAAGCATGATCTTGGTTTGATGAAGCCGGGACAGTCCCTCAATGAGATTGTCTCCCGAGCCATTGCGGGCCTTGACGAGATTATTGAGGAAGAGCAGCCGGACATCATCGTCTCCCAGGGCGATACCTCCACCGCAATGGCCGCTGCGCTGGCCGGTTTCCACCGCGGCGTGCAGGTCGTCCACCTGGAGGCTGGCCTGCGCACCGGAAATATCTACTCGCCGTTCCCGGAGGAAGCCAACCGCAAGATCATCGGCCAGGTAGCCGAGCTCCACCTGGCACCCACCGAGGGTGCCATGGAGAACCTGCGCCGCGAGAACTTCCGTTCCAAGGACATCGTGGTCACCGGTAACACCGTCATCGACGCGCTGCTGGAGGCCGCCACCTGGGACGTGGAGTTTGAAGATGAGAAGCTGGCTGAGGCCGCTGCCTCCGACAAGCGCTTCGTGGTGGTTACCACCCACCGCCGTGAGAACATCGACGCGATGAAGGAGATTGGTGGCGCCGTTCAGGACCTGGCAAAGGCCTACCCGGACATCATCTTTGCCCTGCCGCTGCACCTGAACCCGAAGGTCCGTGAGGCCGTGCTTCCGGAGGTCGAGGATCTTCCCAACGTCATCATCACCAACCCGCTTCCGTATGACCAGTTCACCAAGCTGCAGGATCGAGCCACCATTATCCTCACCGATTCCGGCGGAGTGCAGGAGGAAGCGCCCTCGCTGGGCAAGCCGGTGCTGGTCATGCGCCACAACACTGAGCGCCCTGAGGCCGTGGTGGCCGGCACCGTGAAGCTGGTGGGCACCGACCGCAACCTCATCGTGGCTGAGGCCAAGCTGCTGCTTGACGACGACGCCGCGTACGCCGCCATGGCCAACGCCGTGAACCCTTACGGTGACGGCAAGGGCGCTGAGCGCTCCGTGGCTGCCATTGCCGAGCTGCTCGGGGTAGGCGAGCGTCTGCCCGATTTCACCGTCGAAGTTGAGCCTGACCGGGTTCCCTCCTTTGAGGAAGTAGTGGAGGAAGAAAAGCAGTAGCGGGCGAAGACCACTAGCTACCTCAAGCCGCCCACAAGCCGCCACGGGGCTCCCCAGCGAGCCTCATGGCGGCTTTTGCGTGCACAACCGCAAAGAGAACAACCACGGAACCAAAGGGCAGAATGCTCAGTCCAATAACGTATGGATTCTGGGAATATTGCGGCTTTTAAGTCCTCTACAACTAAGCCCTCTACAACGCCGTGCGCTGAAGAACCGAAAGTCGGTGCCATCGTTGTCGATTCCTGTACTTGGGACGGCAAGGCGTGGATAGCTCAAGGGCGAACGAAAGGATTCGACGGTGCCCTCATAACCCTGGCAGAACGTGCAGGCACTCAGGACGAGGCCTTGTCGCTACTCGAGGAGCGTGCATGGACACTCGTCTTCCAAGAGCACCGCTACGCCATCCATAAAAACATGACGGTGCTTGAGCTTGTCGACATTGCTTTGGCTGCGTTGCGCACAGGTGAGTTGGGCCGCCGTAACCGCATTCAGACGGTCAACATGTACCAGCGGGCACGCCGCTTCATCGTGGGTGCCAAGGGCATCCCCGGTATCGGAAACCTGCATTTGGCGGACTGCGAAACTCACGTGGTGCACGCCTGGCTCTCGCACGTGGCGCAGGAGAGCCTTGCTTCGGCGCGCCACCTGCGAATCCTGCTCCTTCATGCTTTCTCTTTAGCTGAGCGCCAAGGGCTGTCACTGTGGCCGCAGAACCCCGCGAGAAGCGCACAGCTGCCCGAATTACCGCCTTCACAACCCGTGGAGATTTCGCGCGCTGAGTTTAGTGCCTTGCTCGCACGCATCCGCGAGTGGGAGGCTAGCGGAAAGAGAACTGATCTGACTGGAATCGTGTGTTGCTTGATGGCCACAGGAATCCGGCCAGGGGAGTTGCCTGCCTTGCTGTGGGAGGAAGTGAATTTGGCGAGCACCCCGGCGACGATGTTGGTCAGCGGATGCGCGGTGCTCCAAGACGGCCGCTTGGTGCGCCAGAATGAGCCGAAGACGGCTGCAGGGTTTCGGGAGATAGTCCTCCCGGAGTGGTTCGCGGCGATGTTGCGTGAGCGCTACGACAAGCGCGACCCGGCTTGCCCGTATGTCTTTCCCAGCAAAACCGGGACCATGCTCAGCATGAGCAACATTGGCAATCGCTTCCGCCAGGCTCGTGGCGAGGAATTCAAGCACGTCAAGCTCAAGTCCTTCCGGGCTACGGTGGCCACTGTGATTGCCCGTGAGAAAGGCGCTGAGGAGGCCGCAAGGCACCTCGGTCACACCAGTCCCGCCATTACTGGCCGGCACTACATCAAGCGCGCACGGCGCACCGGTGACCATAACGACATCCTTGAGGCGTTCCGCCCGGAGCTTTAAGGGGCACACACGTAGTCACCCACGCCCGGTGTTCAAACGCGGCGCAGCAAACGAGAAAGCGACAACCTTGCTAGCCTCATGTACCCCCAGACCGAGCCTTCACGAGGCCCATCCTGCCCCGATTAGGGGCAGCGGCGAAGCACCTTAAAAAATTTTGCGTCGTGACCCGCAAACGCAGAAAAGCCGCCCGAAAAGGCGGCTTTAACTTGCTCCTCCAACTGGGCTCGAACCAGTGACCCTTCGATTAACAGTCGAATGCTCTGCCAACTGAGCTATGGAGGAATGGTTGTGCAAGGTGACGGCTATTGCTCCCTGCAACGACAGTTAACTATATAGACCGGCTTGTTTCAGAGCAAATCACCTAGTCAAAGCCATAATCGAGCTGAAATTCAGTGGGTGCGAAAATTGGAAGCTTTCTTGTTTGACGGGTTCGATGCTCTTCGTCGTCACGTTGATGTGGGTAATGTAGGATTTTTATGCTGGAACATCGTCGAATGAGAGCTGGGGCTAAAGTGAGAATTCTTCTTGTCTCACAGTACTGGTATCCCGAAAGAGGGGTGCCGCAGCGTCGTTGGCGATGGGTGGCTGAAGTGCTTTCGAGGCGTGGGAATGACTTTCTAGTCATCACGCCGCCTATTGCTGGAGAGCGAAAAATTTCGTTCGCCGAGTGGGCTTCTCGTAAAGGTTGGCGAGTGGCAAAAAGTGTGGAGTTCGGTGAGTTAGGCGAGCAAATACTTCGTTGTGGGTTTCTCCCCTCTGCATCGTCGTTGGTTCTGCGTGCTGCGGGGCAGGCCTATATTTCACTATCATCGATCGGTGTTGTATTACGGAGAAACAAGTGGCTTCGCGATCGGAAAATTGACATAGTGATTGGTACAGTGCCGACGCTGCCGACCGCGCTGTCAACATTTGTGGTAGCCAAACTGGTAAATAAACCGTACATTATTGATTTGAGAGATGCATGGCCTGAACTGCTGAAATACAGCGACCGATGGAATCGTTCTTTGGGGAAACAGTCTTTGAAGACTGTTATATTAGGCAAGCTCGTTTTCCCGTTTATAGAAAAGGGCACGGAGCGGATGCTCACGTCGGTATTGCAACACTCCGCAGGTGTATTGGTAACATCCTCTTATTTAGCAGAAGACCTAGCGCAAAATATGGGAATCTCCGCTGAAAAAATTTCAGTGTTGCGAAACGTCTTCCCCACACCAGTACGGGCCCGCGCCATCAAACAAGTTAAGTCTCCTAATAGCTTAAAGGTTTTGTACGCAGGAACAATGGGGAGGGCGCAAGGGCTGCCGAATGTCCTAGATGCAGCGCGAATTCTGCGGGATAGAGGAATAGATATTTGTTTTAAATTCATAGGTGCTGGAGTGGGAAAGCAGGAGCTGATTAGGCTTGCCCAGAAGGAAGAATTGAAAGTTGAATTCAGCGGAGCGATTCCGCCCGAGCAGCTTTATAAGGAATACGAATGGGCTGATACAGCTTTAGTACACTTGGACGATTGGCCTGCGCTCCAGCGAACGGTCCCTTCGAAGACTTATGAATTAATGAGGAATAGTGTGCACATTACTGCGGTAGCTGCTGGGGAGACCGCGGAGCTTATCCGTAAGACACAAGCTGGCTCCGTTGTGCCGCCGCGAGATCCGGAAGAGTTGGCGGATTTGTGGGAAGAATTGGCGGTAGGTACGACGATACCAACTGTCGGCTCCTCGGGAAAGAACTGGGTGGAGGAGGAACGTCAAAAGGCCGAGGAGCAGACTATTGCGACCTTCGTTCAAACAGCCCTGAGTCTCACACGAAATGAGTCTGATGCGTAATCTTTTAAAATTCGTGACTTTTACTGCCACGTTTTCACTGAACTACATTAGTAGGGATTCTCACCGATTTGTAAACCTAGTGGCGCGTCGATTTGATGTGCCACTCGACGTTCTAACAGCTCCGGCAAAGTCGTCCTTGCTCGCTCAATGCCAACCCGCAGGGCTAGAGCGTTCTCGGAATCTAGAGAAAGTCGGAGAATTTTCGCAGGCGGCTGAGGCAGTGAAGAACTCTATTGTCCTCAAACCTAGGCGTCGATCTTTGCATTTTCGTGCGGAACATCTCGACCACGCAGTAGATTTGTTTCGACGTATTGAGTTGGAGAAGGCCCAAGGCTCTCCAGGGCCTGACAAGACCGCTCGTGGCGGTATTAAGGTTCTTCACCTCGTGAACAACTGTCGACCCTTCACGACTTCTGGCTACACTTTCCGCTCATCAAAACTATTTGAAGCTCAAGCGGCAAGCGGAATGGAGCCGTGCGCACTGACAAGATACGGCTACCCCTTTTCAATAGGAAAATTTACGCGAAAACCTAAGACAACGGTAGAAGGGGTAACTTACTTTCATCTGACACCTTGGCTTTTCGAAGAAGCTCCGTTCGGTCGTCAGGAAGCCATGGTCAGGGCTATCAAACAAATTGCGAGAATTGTTCGGCCTAACGTCATCCACACCACGACTCCCTTCTCAAACGGACTAATTGCGGGGGAAGCTGCGCGCAGGCTGAATATACCCTGGGTCTACGAAGTTCGAGGCGAACCCGAGGCGACATGGCTCTCCAAGTTCGAACCCAGCCTTTATAAATACGCGGAGAAATCAGAGTACTTTCTGAAGGCTCGTGAAGCTGAAATTGCATGTATGCGGGCTGCCGATGCCGTTATTTCATTAAGTGAAACGCAACGAAATACCCTCGTTCAGCGAGGAATTGCCAAAAACAAGATAACTGTCATCCCGAACGCAATTGACGGGGGCGAAACAGAGCGTACATTCAGTCAAAGTAACCTGCGGCTTGAACTTGGCCTTCCAGAAGAGTCAAAGCTGATAGGTACGGTTACTTCACTTGTGAGTTATGAGGGCTTAGATCTGCTTCTCGAATTGATAGCGCGAAATTCGAAGCTCGTTGGTGTAATTGTAGGAAAAGGTGAGGATCTGCCTAGACTAAAAGAGATCGCACAAGAGTTAGGAATTGCGGATCGTGTCTTTTTCCCCGGCGAGATCGCAAACGACCAAGTATGGAAATGGTACGGAGCGATCGACGTATTTTGCATCCCAAGGATTGATTCTTGGGTAACGAGAAATGTGACCCCCCTAAAGCCCATGCAGGCGATGGCCCTAGGGGTCCCAGTGGTAGCTTCGGATCTTCCAGCTTTGCGCGAAGTGACGCAGGAGCGAGAATACTACTTTGAACCGGGAAGTATCGACAGCTTTGCTGACTGTGTGGCCGCGGCGCTTAGCGAAAATCCCGATGAGCGAAACAATCGAAGAGAAGCCGTGAAAACTAAAACATGGCAGAAAGCCGCAAGAAAAACGAGAGTCATTTATGAAAGCATAATCTGAGATGGCTTCTCTAAGTACTTTGCTACTTCCCTGTCGAAGAGAATAGTGGCTTTGGTTATGTCATCTTTTCGATTCTGAATTAGTTCATTTGCCCTCTCCTGCATACCGTCGGCGACATTTCGTGACCAGGATAAATATGTCTTCGTAATAAATTCCGTATCTCCATCTGCGATCATTTCGCCTTCATGCAGCCAAATTGCCCGATTGCAGAACTTCCGAATAGTTGATGAACTGTGTGACACAATAAATACCGTTCCAGCCGCCTCAAGAAAACCACGCATGCGCTCCTCAGCCTTTTCAGTGAAACTACTATCACCAGTCGATAGGGCCTCGTCTACCAAAAGAATTTCGCGCCTGACTGCCGTAGCGATACCAAACTTCAAGCGAGCTCGCATGCCAGATGAAAAAGTCGCAATCGGGCGGCCGATTGCTTCCTGCAACTCAGTCCATTCTAGAATGTCTGGAATCAGTCCCGCCGCCTTCTCATTTGAAAGACCCATTGCCATCAAACCAAGACGGATATTTGTCTCTGCATCCAATTGATTTTGAAGCGCAGCATTTACGCTAAGGAGCGTCGGTTTGCCTGATACTAAGACATCGCCTGTTGTTGGTGCTTCGGCGCCCGAAAGCAGACGCATCAAGGTGCTCTTGCCTGAGCCGTTCTTGCCGATGACGCCGATGCACTGGCCTCTTCGCGCCACCAAGTTTATATCGCGAAGAGCTGGTACCGAAATATTTCCTTTTTGCCACGGAAGCGCCTTCCTTCCGCCCTTCCCAACCATGAAAGTCTTTGAGACGTCTCGAGCTACTACAGTAGCGTTCTCAACTGGCAACATACCTATTCTCCGCTTGCCAAAAATACAATATACCGATAGTAGAAAGGCCGATAGTCCAGACGGACAAGTAAGTCCAAGTAGCCAAAGAAGGCAACTGGCCGTCTAGGACAATCTGGCGCACGCATTGTAAAAAAGTATAAATCGGATTGTACTCGACGATCTTCTCTACCTGCGTGTTAGAGCTGAACCTTTCGACAGAGTAGAAGACACCGGAGATAAAAAACAATCCTCGGGTGAACACATTTAAGATGGACTTCAGATCGGGGATGAAAGCAGTCGCTCTCGCAACTATGAATGTTAGCCCAATATTGAATACTGAGATCAGTATATATAAAGGTATCAAGCCAAATATGGAGAAGTTTGGAGGATCTTTAGGTTGTAGTAGCAGGGCGAAGATGACTGCGACCGTTGCTGGGGCTAAGTTGTCGATAAACTGTCGAAGATTGAGGGAAAAAACTAAAGAAGCAGCAGGAAAGCTGAAAGTGGAAAGAAAGCTTCTGGATTTCTGAATTAGGTTTACGCCGCCGTTTAAGCCTTTGCTAAAGAATCCGAAGTAGATAACGCCGATCGTTAGAAACCCTACGAAATTGTCGATACCTCGGGTGGTCTTGAGAATCACTCCAAAAACCAAAGCGTACACCGCGACCTGGAATGCAGGATTTAGTAGTATCCAGAATTTCCCAAGAAATGTTCCATTTCCCGTATTGAAAGCGCGACTTTTTGCGTCAAGCAAGATAAAGTGGCGACGGGACCAAATTAAGCCGATATATGAAATAAAACCTGGCCGAGTGAAAACTGGATGAAGATGGCTGCTGTCGACGAGTAGTGTTTCTTCAGTCTTACTATTCATTGATTCGCTTCTTTTTCGTAAATGTCTATGTAAGCTGCACATAACGTGCACTGCATCATTTGGCTGTTTCCGCTAAAAGTAAAAGCCGTCTTGGAACGCCGTGTGTGTTCTTGTATGGCAAAAGGTGCGACAAGGAATTTCTGTCTTCGGGCAAGACTCGACTCCATTGATCGACTATACTTCCCTGAAGTTATGGATCAATTAACCGGGATGTGGAAAGCCGAGGAGCGATGAAATACGGGAAAAAGATTTGGGGTAGGATACGCAATTCGGAAGCTGCGGGCAAGGTTGTTTCGCCAGCTTACCGCTTCTTTGACATCGCAAACACCTCGGGCAGTTTTGTATCATCGCGAGGATGGAGCTCGAGGCTCTTGAACCCTCCAAGAGTTTCTGTGGATACACTGGGGCGAACCGAGGTAACCCTTTCCGATGACGGGCCGGTTTACTTGGTGAACAACGGCACCGACCGTGATTTTAAGAAGTTGGGCAGAAGTTCTGGTTTCGAAACCCAGGGCGCAGAACGTATTGGCGTGCAGGTTTCGGTCTCAACGACAACAAATGTCCGCTGCACTGTCGTTATTTTGGAATTTGATGCTACGCGGAAGCGTATCGGTGAAGCTACGCTAGCTCCGAGTCGCGGTGCACTTGTGCGGCTCAACCCAAACACAAAGTACATTCTGCCGTGTCTTAGGTTGGTTGGCCGAGGGGAGATCTCAGTCAACTGGATCTCGATGGACTACTCCCGAGTGCAAGGTGAACTCGGTGAGGGTAAGGTCACTCAAATTCACGACTTGAAACGCGCGGGATCTCCTAAGCTTAGGGAGCTTTTTGAGCGTCTCGATAGCACCGAAGCAAACCTCAACATCGTTAGAGATGAGCTACTTGCTTTAGAGTTGCAGGGAGGAGATATTTCAGGTGCGGCAGAGCCCCGTTCGACGGTGGTTTCAGCTCGTTCGGATGGGCCTATTTCGGCCGCACGCGAAGTGATGGTGCGCGAGGTGCTCAGCGAGATGGCGGCGTCGTTGCCGACCTCTAACGGCTCTCGGCACTATCATAAGATTTCCGCTCGTTTGGGTATCATAACTGACGAGTACATGTACAATTTTTATAAAGATGCTTTTGAAGAAGTCATCTATCTTACCCCGGAAAATTACTCACGGCAGCTGGAGGATACCCCGGTCGACGCCATCCTTTACGTGACGTGCTGGAAAGGACTATCTGACGAGGAGTGGAAGGGTGTTAAGTTCAGGGAAAAGCCTGCTACTGCACTAGACGGTATCTTACATTGGGCTAAGAGGCACGATGTTCCTACAATTTTTCAATCGATCGAGGATCCATCGAATTCTGACTACTTTCTGCCCATCGCAGAGAAGTTTGATCATGTGTTTACCTCCGACGCGAATATGATCGCGAAGTACAAACACGAGCTCGGCAATGAAAACGTTTATTACGGTGAATACGGGGCTAATCCAAAGGTAAACAATCCGATTGGAACTTGGCGGCACAACTTTAATCGTGCTTTTTTGCCGGTTCGTACCCCGAGCGTTATGCAGAGCGCACCCGGGATATGAATACGATTTTCGAGTCAATCCCGAACCGAGCCAGGCACCTACTTATCTTGGACAGGAACTTTAAGTCTGGCCAACTTGAATTTCCTCAAGCTTTCCAAGAGAGCATCGTGGGACCTGTGCCTCATGCATTGTTACAAAACATGCATAAGCTTTTTAAGTACAGCTTGAATTTCAATTCGATTAAAACTAGCCCAACCATGTGCGCGATGAGAGTTTACGAGCTACAAGCACAGGGAAAACCGGTAATTTCGAACTATGCTCGCTCAGTTTTTAACAAGTTCCCTGAGATGCGAATAGTTCCGGAAGTTACCAAACTGCGGGCGTTTGACGGGGAAGCGAACTTCTTGGAGGAATTGCAAGTTGCCAACGAGCTTCTCGTTGACTCGCAGTTGCGGTTGAATAGCTTTGCGGTGGTTAGTTCCATGTGCCGTGCTGTTGGTTTGCCGGAAGCCGACGAGCGCTCTTCGAAAGTGCTGTTATATGCCGTTGACGGCATCGATGTTGAGGGCTTTAAAGCAAGGCAAGAATTCGCAGAAATCGAAGTCGCAAAGAGCGAAGCCGAGTTCTTGCGTCTCGTTGCAGATGGTAACTACGGATATGTTGGGGCGATTTCGCAGCAATATGCATATGACAAATACTATGTAGCCAGTAAGCTGGCGGGGTTCGTGTACACCGATTCCGATTTCATCAGCCAAGATGTTTGCTTCTCAGATGGCGAGTACCGTCGCGGCCGGGTACATGAATATGAGAGTCGTGCGACGGATCGCTGCTTGACAATCCTCGACGCTTCAAGTGAAGGTGCTGAAGAGTTCGTTCTCGGCGAGCTGTCGGAATTTCATGGTCAGGGGTATTTCGCTGATCCATTCGGTGTTGGCTATTCAAACTATGTCGCTGCTGTGAGTGAAGCCAAAAAGGTTGAAGAGAAAGCGCTGACTATCATTGTTCCTGTCTTCAACAATGGACGATTCTTAAAAGCGAAATGCATGGCAAGTATTAAACGAGACCCGAACTGGCGGAGCTTTAAAATCTTGCTGATTGATGATGGATCAACCGACAATGAAACCATAGATATTTGTCGCGAGATTGCTGCCCATTATGAAAATGTAGAATTTCATGGGTTTTTCGATGGAGGAAGCGGAACTGCATCGCGTGCTCGAAATCGGGGCTTGGAGTTGGCAAAAACCGAGCTTGTAACTTTCTTGGATCCGGATAACGAGATTTCGGAAGCGGGATACAGCAAACTTCTTGACCACTACCATTCTGTTCGAAGCAATGGGAACTTGTGTGACCTCGTCTCAGGCTTCCAGGTGAAGGTTGGCCGTGAAGTGAAGTGGACCGGTCGGCATACTGAAAAGGAGCCGACACTCGTTGCAGACGCAAAGGAGTCCTTTTTTGATCGGGGGAAGTTCCCCGTTGTTTCTTCGCAGGCATCTGTGATGAGAAAAGATTTGCTGGAGAAAAACGGCGTAAAGTTTGTGGAGGGTGCCGCGGGACAGGACACACTTTTTGGGTGGGAAATCCTTTTCTATGCTGTTAATCCGCTTTTTGTGAGTGATGCATACATTATTTATTACGCGGAACGTGACGGCTCTGTGACAAACCGCGTAACGGAGGACTACTTCAAGCGTTGTTTGACGTTGGAGAAACGCCAGGTAGCGGCTCTGAAGGAGATGGGAGTTTACGACGCGTACGTTACAAATCAATTTGATTCCTTCATGCGCAATTGGTACATGAAGAAGCTCGAAAACGTCGACTCCGATGGACTGGCGAGTGCAATACAGATTCTCGCGGAGATCTCTCTGTTGTATGGTAAAGAGCCTGCAGATTATGGACTGAAATAACTACATCGGAAGGTAAGGAAAAATGACGAGGAAGAAGATCCTGTTGGTGGGTTTTTTCGGGTGGGGGAATTTTGGAGATGAGCTGTTCCTTGAGACTCACCGCCAGCAGTTGGGTGAAGACTACGAGCTTATCGTGGCGAATGACCTGACCAAAGCTCCGTACTTTAGTCGTCCGGTTGCGGAGATCGTATCCGAAGTGGATGCAGTCCTTATCGGCGGTGGCGACTTAATCAATCCAGTGAATGTATCTGGACTCTACTGGTGTGAAGAGTTTTTGGAGAAACCAGTGTTTGTATTTGGCATTGGAGTGCCAAATACGCGACGTCAAAAAGATTCCACCATTGCGTACTATCGGAGTTTTATGCAACATGAAAACTGCAAACTGGTCGTTGCCCGTGACGTAGAAAGCTACAACTGGTTGGAATCCAACTTGGGGCTGGGCGACAAATTGACTTGGCATCCAGACCCGGTCTGTTCCTACAAGCGACCAGCAAAGCGAAAGTCGCATGAAAAGACTTTGGGTGTTGTGATGCGTGAACACCGTTCTCTTAGTCAGGACATGTCCCCTGTTCAAAGGCTCATTGAAGAGGCCCGACGGATGGACTACAAGGTAAAGCATATTGTCCTGGCAAATCAGGAGCTAGGCAGGGCGGACTATGAGCGTGCGAAAATAATTGCATCTGAGGGAGATGAGATTGTCTATACGGAAGATCTTAACGAGATGTGCGCTGAGATCTCTTCCCTTTCGGCTCTGGCCTCAATCAAGTTCCATGGAATGATTGTCGCAGCAATGTACGGTGTACCTACCATCGCGATGTCTGTGACACCGAAAAACCGAAACTTTCTAAAGATGATTGACCGCTCTGAAATGCTGCAAAGCTATACGCATCCAGAGCTTTACAAACGGCTGTCGTGGTACCCGGCGAGAATTTCACCGCAAACACGCTACTGGTTGTTGAGGGGATCACGTGCAGGGTACGAATTGCTAAAGAACGAGATCGCAAAGGCGATCGCGTAGGTTCGATTAATCGGTCGTCGGCATTTCTAAGGAGGATTTAACATGCACATTTCATTTGTAGGGTTAGGCTATATTGGGTTGCCTACAGCTGTCGTTCTTGCGAACGCGGGTCATGACGTCACAGGAGTTGATATCAATGAATCCAATGTAGAGAAGATCAACAAGGGCGAGGTTACAATTGTCGAGCCTGGACTCGAGGGCGCGCTTAATGAGGCATTAGAGAGCGGTCGTTTTCGTGCCACAACGGAGCAAGTGCACGCCGATGCATACGTCGTTGCCGTTCCAACTCCGTTCCAGTCCGATCACTCCGTGGACATGACCTATATTTATGCAGCAGCCGAGGGGATCGCGCCGCATTTAGAAGGGGGCGAGCTCATTGTATTGGAATCGACCTCTCCGCCGCGTACGACAGAAAAGATGGCAAGGCGGATCTTAGACCTGAGGCCGGATCTCCGTGCTGATGTTGTTGACGCTGAAGCAGCGAATGATGCGCTTTTGTTTGCCCATTGCCCGGAACGTATTCTTCCTGGCCGCGCTCTGGAAGAGCTTCGCAGTAACGACAGGATTATCGGTGGCATGACACCGAGGGCTACGGCGGCAGCGCGAGAAGTTTACGGGTCATTTTGTGAAGGCGAACTGCTAGAGAGCAATGCTATTACCGCCGAAATGGCCAAACTGACTGAGAACTCGTTCCGCGACGTTAACATTGCTTTTGCTAATGAGTTGTCAGTGATTGCTCATGACCTAGGCGTCGATGTTTGGGAGTTGATTTCCCTCGCGAACCATCATCCACGCGTAAACATTCTGCAGCCGGGTCCCGGCGTCGGCGGCCACTGCATTGCAGTCTATCCCTGGTTTATCGTCGCAGCTGATCGCGAAAACTCCAAGCTGATTCGGACTGCAAGAGAAGTGAATGACAGTAAACCTCTCTGGGTGATTGAGAGGGTGAAGGAAGCTATAGCTGCAACTGGAGCGACCGAGCTTGCGATTTTAGGGCTGTCTTTCAAAGCGAATATTGACGATCTTCGTGAGTCTCCGTCATTGGCCATCGCAGAGTCTCTGGCAAATGAACTTCCCGATGTCCGCCACCATGTGGTGGAGCCAAATATACATCACTTACCGGCCAGATTGGCTGGCTTTCCAAATGTCACCCTGAGCTCCATTGATGATGCCGTTTCGGCTTGTAAGGTATGCGTGTTGTTGGTGGATCACGATGAATTCCGCTATATTCCTCGAGAGATGCTTTCAGGGAAGACGGTGATCGATACAAAAGGAATCTGGCGGTAGTGGTGAAGTACAGAAGCCGATGAGTTGTAGCCCTAGGTGCTCTGCGGGTTCTGCAGTTGAGCTGGTTTCGGAATAGAGCAGAATGCCTTAGGGGCTCTCTACTCGTATATCTCTATCCCGGGTTGCGGTTAAGGAAGAATCTTAAGGCTGTGCTTTGTGTCTAATTCCTTGAACTCGGCTGTTACTACCTGAGGTCCAGCTTGGCTGTGCTGACACTCATCGTGTGACTGGGGGGGGCTTATCTAGCTTTGCTCGAGCTGGTGCGGCTCGAATCTTCGCCTGCAAAGTGAAAAGTGAACTGCCGCAGGTTCGGCTTTCCTTCGTAGAAAGGGAAGACGGGGCATGACGAAAATGCTGATGAGGAAGCGAGGAGGGGGTAGATTGCGCGAAAGCTCGGCGGCTCGTGTCGTACAGCACGTCAAGGGGGGCAGTAATCCCTCGTAATGGGACTGTTTTCTGCACGGCCTTGGGCCTTCAAAATTGATCGCTCATTGGTGATGATGTGCCCTGTGTCATCATTGTGACGTCTACTGGCATTCTTGGGGCGCCGTTCTATCAGACAGGCTGCTGACTCGACAACGCTGGGCGGTGGTCAAGTCCTGGGTAGTGGTGTATCTGGTTTCGAATCTTGGTGATTAGTTGTG
>NZ_JAUNLS010000009.1 GCF_030532325.1 Corynebacterium sp. | reverse complement strand
CTTCCAAGGATGAGTCTTCCTCCACTGAGGGTTCTTCCTCCAAGGATGAGAATGGTTCCTCCTCTGAAGCGCAGACCGCTCCGACCGAGGATGCAACTCCTTCCGAGGACGCTGAGGCTCCCGCTGAGGACACCGACACCCAGGAGTAATCCTTTCGAGGTATAGCTCCTAGGAATACAGAGTCCGTGGCAAGGACGCTGGTTGGTGGCTAGCTCCCAGCTAGTCACCGGCTGGTTGCCACGGCAATTCCACCAAGCATGACGCCCGTCGTCCTCCCCTTCACTGGGGTGGCGGCGGGCGTTGGTGATCTGCGTGCTAGCCAGAGTTCGTGCCTGTTCATCGCGGCTTTTCTTATTATTTGTGCAATAATTTGGGAATGAACAATTCAGGCGAAATCGCAGGTCACATCGGAACACCACTGACCGGCAACGCCACCAAAGTGCTGTTGCTCGGAGCGGGGGAACTGGGAAAGCAACTCGTCATCGCCTTCCAGAACCTTGGCATGGAGGTCCACGCTGTCGACCGCTACGCAGGCGCACCGGCCCAGCAGCTGGCGCATTTTAGCTACATCGCAGACATCCACGACGAAGACAAGGTGTGGGAGCTCGCCGAGCGCATCAAGCCGGACTACGTTGTGCCCGAGGTAGAAACCATCGCTGTGGGGGCGCTCTCCCGCCTGGAGGAGGAGACAGACGCGATCGTCGTGCCCACCGCCCGGGCATGTGAGCTCACCCAGACGCGCGAGAGCGTGCGCCAGGTGGCAGAAAACATCGGTTTGCCGGTGTCCGCCTACCGCATGGCCAACAACGAGGAAGAACTCAAGGAAGCTATCGCGGAACTGGGCCTGCCGTGCATCGTGAAGCCTGACGTGACCACCTCCGGGCGCGGGCACATGGTGGTCAAGGACGAAGAGGACATCGATGCAGCGTGGGAGGTCGTGCACAGGTTTTCTTCGACCGGTGACCGTGTGGTGGCGGAGCGCTTCGTGGACTTTGACTACGAGGTAACACTGCTTGCTGTGCGTTCCGTGGACCCGGCAACCGGCATGCTCAGCACGTGGTTCAGTGAGCCCATCGGCCACCGCCACGAGCGCGGAAACCTAGTGGAGATGTGGCAGCCCATGCCTATGAGTGCGGCGGCACTCGAGAACGCCCGCTCCGTGGCGGCGAGAATCTCCAATGAGCTGGGCGGGCGTGGTGTGTACGGCGTCGAGCTCTTTGTAGCCGGCGATGACGTGTACTTCTCTTCCGTCTCACCGCGGCCCTCTGATACCGCGATGCTGACCGCCTATACGCAGCGTTTTTCTGAATTCGAGCTGCACGCACGCGCCATTCTGGGATTCCCCATCGATGTCACGTTGACCTCTCCGGGCGCGGGAGCCTTCGTGCACGCGGAGGAGGGCTTGGAAGAGGTGGCGTTTACTGGCATCGCGGAGGCGCTGGCCTACGAGGAGACGGACGTGTTGCTTTTTGGCAAGCCCAGTGCCTACGTGGGGAGGCGCATGGGTCTGGTTACCACGACCGCGGAGGACATTGAGACTGCTCGCGACCGCGCGGCCTTGGCGGCCGGGAAGATCGGTGTGTGCGCCACCCCGGGCGTGGAGCTGCACGGGG
Organism: Corynebacterium sp.; assembly: GCF_030532325.1. GTDB lineage: Bacteria > Actinomycetota > Actinomycetes > Mycobacteriales > Mycobacteriaceae > Corynebacterium. The sequence continues at coordinate 91,593 of NZ_JAUNLS010000009.1, read as the reverse complement.
AGTCCCTGGCCATCGATGTGGAGCAATCCGAGGAATCCGATATCGAGGTCCTTGAAGAGCCGGAGCCGGTGGTCGAGGTGGATCCGACATTGATTCGCTCCGCAGACGACTAACTCAGTGCTGTAAGGGCTTGCTTGTCAGGACTTCGCAGCGGTTTCCTGCAGGCGCGCGATGTGCAGCGTGAGGTAGGAGATCTCATCGGGGGTCAGCGAGTCATTCATACGCAGTTCGATGAGGTTGGCCACCACCTGGGCGGACTCGTCAGCCTCCGGGTACTGGGAGTTGATGGCGCTGGCCACCTTGCTATCCGCGGAGTCCAGCTGCTTGTGCTCAGCCATGCGCACGAAGAGGTAGCGCAAGTGGGTGATGAAGCGGGCTACCGAGATGTCCTCGCTGTTGAGGACAATGCCGTTGTGCGAGCCGATGATGTCCAGGATTTGCTGGATGAGGCCCGTCATCCGGTAGGTGCCGGAGAGATCACCCACCGTGAAGCCGGCGTTGACCAGGTGCAGGGTGAGCGCGACGGCCTCCGAGGAATCCAGGGGAGTGGTTAGCTCCTTGTTGATCTCAGTCAAGAGGTCGGTGGCCAGGGCGAAGTCCTCGGCGTAGAGGTGGCGCACCTCGGCCTCTAGGGGGTAGGCCACGCTGATTCCGCGGGTGTTCGCACCATGCACGTGATCCGCCAGGGCAACCACGAGGGTGAGCTTGCTGCGCAGGGCCTCGGGGATGTCTACCCGCCCCATGGCATCGATGATGAGCTGAACGTACTCGCCGGGAATGGCCGCCACCATGGCTGCGGAGTGATCGGGGTCCCGCCCGGAGGCGGGCACGAAGATCTTAACCACCTTTTCCGGATCCACCGGATCCCCGGGCTTGGCCTGAAAGCCGATGCCGCGTCCGGTGACGATAACTTCTTCGCCGTCGCGTCGCGCCAAGATGACGTTGTTGTTGAAGACGCGAAGAAGTTGCACGGGTTGCCTTTCGGAGTCAGTTATCGAGGGGCCTCGATGGGAACTGTGGGAGTGGGACGGGGACTATGAGTTGCGGGGACGGGGAACTGTAGGGTGCGGGAATTCTGCTAAGCAAGCTTAATACGAAGAAGCGGCCCGCTAAACACTTCGCGGTGAGTGTGCGCTGGAGTTCGCGCTGGAAGTGTTCGGCGGGCCGCCTGCGACTGATTTGTCTATGGCGCGCTACTAGCGGGTGGCGGTGATGATGGTGTCACCCACGCTGGCGTGCTTGAGGCCGGCCGGGGTGACCGAGCCCAGGGACTTGGTGTTGGTCACGGCCACGACGATGGTGGTGTCGTAGCCAGCCTCACGGACCTTGTCAAAGTCCACAGTGGCCAGCAGGTCACCGGCGGCGACGGTGTCGCCCTTCTTGACGGCCTGGGTGAAGCCTTCGCCCTTCATCTTCACGGTGTTGATGCCGATGTGGACGAGGACCTCAACGCCGGAGTCCGTCTTGATGCCGTAGGCGTGGCCGGACTTCATGGCGCTGACGATGGTGCCGGAGACGGGGGAGTGGACCTCGTTGGTGGCGGGGATGACGCCCACGCCATCGCCCAGCGTGCCGGCGGAGAAGACCGGATCATCGATCTCAGCCATGGGGACAACCTCACCGGTGGCCGGAGAGGTGATCTCTACGGTGCCCGTTGTGGTACCGGCGGCGGTGTGTGCGTCGGCGTCGGTGGCGGAGTCGGCTGCAGCGGTGCTGGTCTCGGGCTTGGTGGCCACGGCGGTGGCGGCACCAGCGCTACCGGCAGCAGCGCCGGTGGTGGCGCTGGCGGCGGCGAGGGAGGCATCGTCAAGCAGCGCAGCCTCGGAAGGATCGATGCCGGCGGCCTCGGCGGCGTCGCGGGCAGCCAGGGCCTCGGCGCGCTCCTCCGGGGTGCGGTAATCGGTGAAGAAGATAAGCAGGAAGGCCACAAAGAAGGCCACTGCGATGGCGATGACGTACTTGAGCATCGGGTCAAAGACCGGGATGGTCAGCAGCGAGGTGAACACGAAGGCGTTGGTGGTGATGCCGTTGGTGCCGATGGTCAGCAGGGCAATGGTCAGGCCGCCGGCGAAGCAGCCCACCAGCATGCGCGGGTAGATGCGCTTGTAGCGGAGGTGAATACCGTACAGGGAAGGCTCAGAAATGCCGCCGAAGAGACCGGCCATGAGTGCGGAGGCGGAGGTCTGGCGCATCACGGTGTCGCGGTCACGGATGGACAGAGCAAGCACACCGGCGGTGGCGCCGAAGCAGGCGAAGTTCCATGCGCCCATGGGGCCCTGGATGAAGTCGTAGCCCAGGGTCTGGATGTTGACCAGCATGAGGGCGTTGAGCGGCCAGTGCAGGCCCAGCGGGACGAGGAAGGGGTAGAGCATCGGGATGGCCAGCGCGAAGACGAAAGGCGCGTTGCTGTTGAGCCAGGACAGGCCAGCGCCGATGCCGTTACCGGCCCACACGCCGAAGGGGCCGATGAGGAAGGCGGTCAGCGGGATGACAAAGACCAGGGTGAGGAAGGGGACAAAGACCATGTGCACCGCAGAGGGGATGATCTTCTGAAAACCCTTGTAGAACAGCGCGGCCACAGCGGCCATGATCAGCGGGACGAAGACGTTTCCGCCGTAATCCTGCAGCTGCATCGGCAGTCCGAAGATATCGATGGAGCACTGCTCCGTGCCCAGGGTGTCATTGGTGATGCACTGCACGGCCGGGTTGTCCTTGAGGCCGGTGAACTCCGGGGTGAACAGCGCGGCCATGATGGCGGCGGGCACCCAGGGGTCGATGCGCAGCTTCTTGCCGGCGTTGTAGGCCACCATCACCGGCAGGAAGAAGAAGACGGAGCGCCACATGGCGTCGACGAAGATCCAGGCGGCCGGCTTATCCTCAGCGCGGAAGTCCACCACGCCGAGGGCGTCGAGCACCGCGGCGAAGGCGATGACCAGGGACGCACCCAGCAGCACGCCCAGGATCGGGCGGAAGGAGTCTGAGAGGTATTCAAAGAAGGCGTCCATCCAGGGCAGCTTGCCCTTGGCCTTGGCGCGAGCGGCGGCCTTGACGTCGGCGTCGGTGTTGCCGAAGTTCTTCATGGACGGAAGGGCGAGCATCTCGTCGTAGACGGTGGCCACGTCACCGCCGATGACCACCTGATAGTTGCTGCCGCCCTGCGGGACAGCGCCCATGACCTTGGGGATGGCCTCAAGCGCGTCCTTGTTGGCCTTGGAGGCGTCAGCCAGCTCGAAGCGCAGGCGGGTGGCGCAGTGTGTGAAGGAGACGATGTTATCCGCCCCGCCGATGCCATCAAGGATGGCCTCGGCTGCCGAGCGAGTCTCTGTCGACATGAGAGTTCCTTTCGTGTTCTTTCAGTGCGACTTGATTTCAGTGCGGCTTGTTTGCTCTGAGGGTGCGCCCCGGCGGGGTGGCAGCGTCAGGGCCAGTGGACGTAAAAACCACAAAAGACCTAGACCGTGCGCCAGATGCGTGGCGGTGCGCCAGCACAAGTGTGGCGGTGTGCCGAGATGGCGCACGGTCTAGGTCTTGCCCTCAGGAGTCTCAGCAGCCTTAGCCGGAAGTCTTACCCGAAGTAACAATCCTGTACCTGATGTTACTCATGGGGCTCATAAAGAAGCAATCGTTGTGTGATCATTCACCTAGTGCTGTGCCGTGATTCACTTATCGGTGTGCTGTTGTTCACTTATCAATGTGAAAATCAGGGCCTAAACGGGCGTAATCGGGCAAAAACTGTGTTTTACAACGCACATAGCCGTGGAAAAGGGCACAAAAAGCAACGCTACAGTAGGGTTGAGTAGTCACTTAGTTTTCCACCTGTGAGCTGGAACATAACTACTAGGAGAGGTGCTTCATGACCGCACATAACTCAGCGTTCATCAGCGTCATTGGCTGTGGATTCGACGGCCTCAACATTGAATCCCTAGCTCAGGAACTCGGCGCCACCTATGCGCTCGTGGATGACCTGGGTACCGAACTCGGGGAAGTACTCGTCAACGCGCCGGAGGGGGACCTGGTGATCCAGGGCACCGGCGTGATGGACTTCGACGCCAAGGCTGCCGCAGCGCTGGGCCTTCCCTTCATCCTCATTTCCAACGCCCCGGAGCGAACCTCCGAGCTGGCGCTCAACCACGCACGTTCCGTCGGCGCCACCGTGGTGGGCGCCTTTACTGATATCTCCTCGGTGCCCGGTGCGCTCAAGGACGTTGCCGAGATCGAGCCCTACATGAGCGCGGAGCTCTTCCAGAAGAATCTGCTGGACCAGGCCCGCGCCATCGGCGCGCACATCGTCCTGCCCGAGGGCGAGGATGACCGCATCCTCGCCGCCGCCGGCGAGCTGGTGGCCGGCAAGGTGGCCCAGCTGACCATCCTGGGTGATGCGGAGGACATCGCCAAGCGGGCAGAAAAGCTCGGCGTCTCCCTGGAGGGGGTGGAGATCATTGACCACCTCACCTCCCCGCTGGCGGAGGAGTTCGCCGCCGACTTTGCAGAGCTGCGCAAGAAGAAGGGGGTGACCCTCGAGCAGGCCCGCGAGACCATGAAGGATGTCTCCTACTTTGCCACCATGATGGTGTACAAGGGCCTGGCAGACGGCATGGTCTCCGGTGCCGCGCATACCACCGCGCACACCATCAAGCCCTCCTTCCAGATCATCAAGACCGCGCCGGGGGCCTCCGTGGTCTCCTCCATCTTCCTCATGGTGATGCCAGGCCGCCTGTGGGCCTTCGGTGACTGTGCGGTCAACCCCAACCCCACCCCGGAGCAGCTCGGGGAAATCGCCGTGGTCTCCGCCAAGACCGCAGCACAGTTCGGCATCGATCCGCGCGTGGCTATGCTCTCCTACTCCACGGGCACCTCGGGCGCCGGCCCGGACGTCGAGCGCGCCGTGGCCGCAGTGGAGGCAGCCAAGGCGGCCGATTCCAGCGTGAAGGTGGACGGCCCGCTGCAGTTTGACGCCGCCTGCGACCCAGGTGTGGCGGCCAAGAAGGCCCCGGAATCCGCGGTGGCCGGCCAGGCCAACGTCTTCATCTTCCCGGACCTGGAGGCGGGCAACATTGGGTACAAGACCGCGCAGCGCACCGGCGGTGCCCTGGCGGTGGGCCCGATTCTGCAGGGGCTGAACAAGCCGGTTAACGATCTCTCCCGCGGCGCGACCGTTCCGGACATCATCAACACCGTGGCGATCACCGCAATTCAGGCAGGAGCAAAGTAGATGGCATACGTACTGGTTCTCAACTCAGGCTCATCCTCAGTCAAGTTTCAGCTGGTAGACCCCACTAGCTCGGCCACCGATACCCCCTTGGTCTCCGGCCTGGTGGAGCAGGTGGGCGAGCCCATGGGCGCTGTCACCGTCAAGACCGGCGGCGAAGAGTACAAAGAAGAGCTGGAAATCCCCACCCACTCTTTTGGCCTTGACCGCGCCTTTGCCATCATGCACGAACATGGCGTGGGCCCGAAGGACGTCGAGGTCGTCGCCGTGGGCCACCGCGTGGTGCACGGCGGGCGCCTGTTTAGTGAGCCGCAGCTCATCGTGGACCAGATCGAGTCCATGATCGAGGACCTCATCCCGCTGGCCCCGCTGCACAACCCCGCCAACCTGGACGGCATCCGCGTGGCCCGCCAGCTGCTGCCGGATATCCCGCACGTGGCGGTCTTCGATACCGCCTTCTTCAACCACATCCCGCCGGCCGCCGCGCTCTACGCCATCAACAACGACGTGGCCTCCAAGTACGACATCCGCCGCTACGGTTTCCACGGCACCTCCCACGAGTTTGTCTCCCAGCAGGTGCCGAAGCTGCTGGGGCGCGACCCGGATCACGTCCACCAGATCACCCTGCACCTGGGCAACGGTGCCTCGGCCGCGGCCATCCGCAACGGCCGCCCGATTGATACCTCCATGGGCCTGACCCCGCTGGCCGGCCTGGCCATGGGTACCCGCTCCGGCGACATCGACCCGGGTATCATCTTCCACCTCGTGCGTGAGGCGGGAATGACCGTGGATGAGATCGACGAGCTGCTCAACAAGAAGTCCGGTGTCAAGGGCATCGCCGGCGTCAACGACTTCCGCGTGCTGCGCGAGCGCATCATCGCTGAGGACCAGGACGCCTGGCTGGCCTACAACATCTACATTCACCAGCTGCGCCGATTCATCGGCGCCTACATGATTGCCCTGGGCCGCGTGGACGCCATCACCTTCACCGCCGGCGTGGGTGAGAACGACACCGAGGTGCGCCAGGACTCGCTCTACAACCTGGACATGTACGGCATCCACTTTGATAAGGAAGCCAACCTCGTGCGCTCCAAGGAGCCGCGCATGATCTCCACCGCGGATTCCCCGGTGAAGGTCTTCGTGGTGCCCACCAACGAGGAGCTGGCGATTGCGCAGAAGTCCGTGGTGATTGCGGACATGGCGCGTGAGGCGGGGCTGTACTAAGCCCGCATCCGTCGACGCGGCGCGCGCCTTTCGGTGATATTCGTTTTGCGGCTCTTGCCTTGATGTCACCGCTCGGTTACTTTGGAAGATGTAACCGAGCGGTGACTTTTCTTTATGTAACCGTACGGTGACGCTTGATGGGCGTCGTGGAGAGATGGGTGAGGAGGAGACATCATGGCACAACGCACGATCACGACCGTGATGCAGCTCGCCACGGAGATTCGTACGCGCCGAAAAGAGTTGGGTTTGACGCAGTCCGAACTTGGCGCGCGCATCGGCCGGAGCCGAAAGTGGATCAGTGATCTGGAAAGCGGCAAGACCACCGTTGAGTTGCTGCCTGTGCTCGATGCCCTGGGAGCGCTCAACTTAGAGCTCACCGTTGATGTAGGGAAGGGAGGTGACGCCCATGACGCAACGGTCGGAAGCCAGCCTGCTCAACGCCTACGTCGCCGGCCGCCTCGTCCGACGATCCGTGGAGCCAAGGCAAAGAACTCTGAGCCCGAGCATTCTGGGGCCGAACGCTCTGAGCCAGGGCCTTCTTAGTTAGAACATCGTCACCGGGCGCACCTGGTTGGCCAGATCCACCAGGGCGTAGCGGTGGCGGGCAAAGGGGGCCTGGCGGGCCAGGGCGCGCAGCGTGTCCGCCAGGCCGTAGCGCAGGCCGCGCTGCGTGAAGGCGAACTCAAAGAGATCGTTGGGGGAGGCCGCCTCATCCAGGCCAGACTCGCGCAAGAAGTCCAGCGCCGCGGAGATCACCGCTACCTTGACCTGCAAGAAGCGCGGCTCGTTCTGCGGGATCTCCTCCAGGCGGCGAGCTGCACGCCGGATGCGGGACTCGGTGAGATCGTGCACCACCAGCTGCAAGATGGTGGTCAGCCGGGCCATGCGGTGGTGGCGCGAGGCGTTGGGCACCTTGTCCAGGGTGGCCACGGCCAGCTCCACCTGCTGCTCCGCGCGCAGCTGGCGGGCCAGGCCGAAGGCGGAGGAAACCGTGGTGGGGTTGGTGGCCCACACAATGCCGTAGAGGCGCATCGAGCTAAAACGCAGGTGCGCGGGATCCTCAGTGACGTGAACCCAGATGTCCGGCTGATCCTCAAAGGCATCGTTGGGCAGGTCCGCCAGGTTGGTGGTGAGGTTGGCGCAGGCGCGGGCCACGGTGGCGTCGATAAGCGAGGTGTCCGTATAGCCCAGCTGCTGCAGGATGAGCTCGTTGACCGCGCCGATGGCCAGCTTCGGCGCGGCCTCACCGGGCAGCAGATCGAGCACGCGGGCGAAGTGGGACTGCGCGCCGCGGTAGTGATCCAACAGCAGCTCAGCCACGCCGGAGTACCACTGGAAGCGCCAATCCTGCTCCAGGCCCTCCTGGATGGAGTCGAGCCACTCGCGGGCCTGGCCGATGTAGCCCAGGTCAATCATGGAACGCACCACGCCCAGGGGGATCTCCGCGGACTCCTCGTACTCCGGGGTGCGCATGGCCTGGCGCAGGGTCTCCAGGGCTTCCTGTGGCTCGGTATAGGAGGCACCCTGCAGCAGGGAGGCGCCGACGTCACTGCGATCCACCAGCGGGGTGGGCAGCGCGGAGACCACCTCGGGGGCAGTGATGCGCACGGTGCGGTCGATGCCATCGATGAGCTGATCGGTGCGGAAGACCAAGTGCTTGGTGCCGAAGGTCGTACGCTGCGGGGAAAAACGCGAGTGCTGGGCCGGGTGCTGGATGCCGTCGCGCAGGGCGATGACCTCGCGCAGCACGCCGAAGAGCTGATCGCGCAGCTCAGCCACGCTGGTGAAGCGCTCCTCCGGATCCGTGGCGGTGGCGCGCAGCAGCAGGCGGTAGAAGGAGAGGTAGCGCCGAAACAGCGGCTCCTCGGTGGGGGTGGGCAGCCCCGGGGCGTAGACGCCGTCTTCGGTGGGCAGCTTGACCGTCAGGCAGGCCAGGGTGCGGCCGATGGTGTAGATATCGCTGGCCACCGAGGGGCCCTTGGTGGCGATCTCCGGGGCCTGGAAGCCCTTGGTGCCGTAGATGTGGCCGAAGGCGCCGATGCCGGAGACCGCGCCCAGATCAATGAGCTTGACCTGATCCTCGGTGACGATGATGTTGGAGGGCTTGAGGTCGTTGTAGACCACCCCGCGCGCGTGCAGGTAGTCCAGGGCCGGCAGCAGCTCCAGGATGTAGGCAATCGCGGTATCCACCGGGAAGAGGCCGCTGTCCTGGTCATTGCGGCGCTGCTTGAGGGAGGGCCCGCCCACGTACTCCATGACGATGAAGCCGCCGGGCACGCGGGCATCATCGATGAAGTTGAAAATCTTCACGATGCCCGGGTGGGTGATATCCGCCAGGAACTCGCGCTCCGCCAGGGCGGTGGCGGTCTCATCGGCGGACTTTTCTGACTGCATGCCCTTGAGCACCACGATGCGCCCGGAGACGAAGTGATCATTGGCCAGGTAGATCCAGCCCAGGCCGCCGTGGGCGATGACGCCAAGGATCTCGTACTGGCCGGCCACCATGTCCCCGGGGTTGAGCTGCGGCGGGGCCACGGTGGAGTTGGCGCTGGGGTCAATGAGGGCGTCGTGCGGATCGCTGGGCACCACGAAGGGCAGGGTGGTCATGCCGTCGGCGACCTCGCGGTCCGTGCGCTTGGCGGAGCGGCGCTCGCGGAAGGTATCCAGCGCCTTGCGGCGGGAGGCGTCTGAGGGATCCTCCGGCTTGCGCTGGTCACGCAGCTGGCCCAGCTCCGCGATGAGCGCGGCGATGTTATCGGAGCCGACGTAGTCCTCGCCGTCCTCGCCGGCTGCGGTGTTGGTGGCGCTGCCTGTGCCGTCGGTACCGTCGGTGCCGTCTGCGCTGTTGATGCCGTGGCTGCCGTGGTGCTGCAGCGGGGTGCTCAGGGCGCTGGTGCCGTCATCGAACTCGTCGGCGAAGGGATCGTAAGGCACCGCCGCGGTGCCCACGGCGTCGGCATCGGCGTAGGCGTCCGGGTTGGTGTGCGCGGTGGAGCCTTCGGTGTCAGCCGCTGCACTGCTGGTGCTGTGAGCGCTTGTCTCTTCGTCATCGGCGAAGGGGTCGAAGGCTACGGCCTGGGTGGCGTCGGCGGCAGCGTCGGTGGCGGCGGTATCGTCGGGCTTCTCGCTCATGGCTTCTCCTCCGTGCGGGCGTCGCTGTCTTCCTTGCGGTACTTCGGCTCCGGCAAGGTGGGCTGATCCATGTACTCACCCAGCCACTGCTGGAAGAGCATGGACCACGTGCCGTCCTGGCGGATGCGCTCCAGGGTGGAGTTGACCTGGCGCAGCAGCGGGCGGGAATCGTAGAAGGCATCCGGGCGGCGGGCGGCCACGCCGTAGTACTGGCGCTGCAGGGGCTCGCCCACGATGGAGGCGTAGGAGTCCTGCGCCAGCATGCCGGAGAGCAGTGCGTCATCGACCACGATTCCGTCGGTCTGCCCCAACTGCAAAGCCATGAGGCAGTCGCCCCAGGAGCGCGGCTGCAGAATGTCCGCGCCGGGGGCATGGGTGCGGATGGTGTCCAGAGAGGTCGAGCCCTGCACCGCGCACAGGGTGCGCCCGCTGGTCTCCTCAATGGAGTTGATGCCGGAGCTGGTGAGTACCAACAGGCGGGCGTCGGTAGCCATGTACGGGATGGAGAAGGCCACCTCCCGCTGGCGCTCAGCGCTGATGGTCATGGTGCGGATGACAAGATCCACGCTGCGGTCATTGAGCACCTGGGCGCGCTCCGAGGACTCCACAAAGCGGAAGTCCACCTTGGTGGGATCCCCGAAGATATCGCGGGCGATCTCCCGGGCGATGCCCACCTCGAAACCACGCACCTCGCCCGTGGCGGCGTCGCGGTAGCTCAGCAGGTTGTTGGAGCGGTCCACGCCCACGATGAGGCGGCCGCGCTTGATGATCTCCGGCACCCGCTCCTTGGCGCTCTTGTCATCCGGGCGGAAGGAGCCGATGGGCTCCTGCGTGCTGGCCTCCTTGGGTGGGACGGTGCCGGCCTTTTCAATCTCCGCGTTCTCTGGCAGCGGCGGGCCCGGCGTGGCGTCGAGCTGCGCGGCGGGGTGGTTCATCTGTGGCGGCTCGGCCGGGGGTGTGGGCTCGCAGGCGGCGAGCAGACAGGCGCTGAGGGCAAGTGCCGTGGTTGTTCGTGCTGCCGCTCTTGTGCGGGTGGCGTATCTCATCACAGGTACTCCTGAAGCCGCGGGCGGATACCCAACCATACCGCCACGATGGCGCCGAGGGTGAGCAGGAGCACCGCCGAGGAGACCATGGTCATGGCGCGCAGGCCGTCGGCCAGGTACTCGCGCATGGCGTCGCGTGCTTGGTCGATGAGCCCGGCCAGGGTGCGGTCCACCTCGTTGAAGGCGCTGGCCGCGGTGGGATCCCCCTGCGGGTCGATGACGGTGGCCTGGTACTCGGCGTCGTCGTAATCGCCGCCGGCCAGATCCTCCATGAGCTGGTGGTGGCTGGCGTCCCACTCCTCCAGGGCCTGGTGCGCCTGGGGGAGCAGGGAAGGATCGGGGATGAGGATGTCTTCATCCTCCAACGCGGCTTCAAAGTCCCGCAGCGCCGCGTTGATGGAATAGGTGGTGGAGCTAAACTGCACCGTCATGTCCTCCTGTGAGGAACGGCGCACCAGCGCCAGCGTCTCCGAGGTGCGCATCTGCTGGGCCTCAATGCGGGAGGCCGTGAGCGAATCCCAGGGGCGCGAGACCGTCTCGAAACCCTGGTGGCCCGAGGCCCACGTGGCAAAATTCGCGCCCGAGGCCCACGCCAGGGCGATGAACAGTAGGAAGCTGGCGGTGAGGAAACCCCGGTTGAAGCGGCGGCGGGTCAGCCGCCACAGCCACCACTGGGCAATGCCCAAGAACAGCAGCGCGGCCACCAGGCCGGAAAGCGGCACCCACTGCGGGCGGGTCAGCCGCTGCTGCTGGGCGGAGACCTTCTCCGAGGTCAGCGAGAACAGCTCCGAGGCCGCGGGCAGGATCTGAGAGCGCATGAGCGAGGAAGCACTCGACATGTAGGAGGTGGCCACCGGGTTGCCCGCGCGGTGGTTGGCGCGCGCCTTTTCCACCAGCGCGGTGTAGACGGGCAACTCCCGCTGGATGAAGGTGACCAGCTCGCGCACGCGGGCGTCGTCAGCCGTAGTGCCCAGCACGGACTGGGTGGCGGCCACGGAGGCGGCGTCGATGGCCTCGTTGTAGCGGTCCCGGTTGGCGCGGGACTCCACGCCCGCCTGCACGAAGCCCGTCGAGGCCACGGTATCGGCCAGCGAGAGGTTGGTGTAGAGGTGGTGCGCCGAGTTAGACATCGGCTCGGTGGAGGAAAGGAGGGCATCGAGATCGTCGTGGCGGCTGGCGGAGGAGCTGGACATCGAAAAGCCAGCCGCCGCCAGCGCCACGGTGAGGATGAGGGTGACGCTAAAGAGCTTGCCCGGGGTGGTGGCGGCAAAACCATAGATGCGGCGGATGAGGCGCGCCGGGCCGGCGAAGGAGTTCATGGCCAGCTGGGTGGGCCGGGCAAAGGCGGGCGCGGCGGGCTCGGTGACCTCATCGAGCCAATGATCGCCCCAGGAATCGGCGGCGTGCGCGTCTGACTCCCGCACCTTCTCACCCGGATCGGTCATTCCCCTAGAATAGCGCCCGATGATGTGGGGTGAGTCTCTTTGGGGGTGTGTTTGCTGCCTCGGGCGCACGTGGGGCTTACGCGGGCAGATTAGTGCCTACTATGGGCAGCATGAACTCACGCAGCGAACACACTGGCCCGCTTTCAGGTGATCACTCTGGCGATGGCTGGGCGGCAGGCCCGCAGGGTATCCCCGTGTGGGGCAAGTTCGGCGCGGCGGGACTGTTCCTGCTGGCCGGGCAGCGCGTGCTGCTGCAGCACCGCGCCGTGTGGACCAACCAGGGCGGAACCTGGGGCATCCCCGGCGGGGCGCGCGATAGGCACGAGACCCCCACGCAGGCCGCGCTGCGCGAGACCCAGGAGGAAACCGGCATCGACCCCGCGGACGTCGAGGTGCTCGATGCCCTGGTCACCGCAGGGCCCTTCCCGGCGGCGGAGGATCTGCCCGGGGAGTGGACCTACACCACGGTGCTTGCGCGCACCCGCAGCGGGCGGGAGCTGCCCACCCAGGCCAACGAGGAATCCGAGGAGCTGCGCTGGGTTCCCCTCGAGGAAATGGAGCAGCTTCCCCTGCTGCCGCCGTTTCAGGCCGCGTTGGGTGGCCTGCGGCAGCGTTTAGAGACCCTACTCAGGTAAAGCGCGGAAACCTGTGGCACTCTGGAACGCATGATTGAAGTAGCCGGACTCACCAAACAGTACAAGGCAGTCCGCGCCGTTGATGATCTCAGCTTCACGGTGGAACCCGGTCAGGTTACCGGGTTCCTGGGGCCCAACGGTGCAGGTAAGTCGACCACCATGCGCATGATCCTGGGCCTCGACCGCCCCACGGCAGGAACCGCCACGATCAACGGCAAGTTCTACCGGGATATCAAGAACCCGCTGCGTGAGGTCGGCGCCCTGCTCGACGCCAAAGCGGTGCACACCAACCGCTCGGCGGCCAACCACCTGAAGTGGATGGCGCAGTCCAACGGCATCCCGGTCTCGCGCGTCGACGAGGTCCTGGGGCTGGTGGGGCTTGCCGACGTCGCCGGGAAGAAAGCCGGCGGCTTCTCCCTCGGCATGGGCCAGCGCCTGGGCCTGGCCGGCGCCCTGCTGGGGGATCCGGGCGTGCTCATCCTAGACGAGCCCGTCAACGGCCTCGACCCGGAGGGCATCCGCTGGGTGCGCTCCCTGGTGCGCGCGCTGGCGGAGGAAGGCCGCACCGTGCTCATCTCCTCCCACCTGCTGTCTGAGATGTCCATGACCGCGGATCACCTCGTGGTCATCGGCCGCGGCCGCCTGGTGGCCAACCAGTCCACCTACGACTTTGTCAAGGAGCACTCGGCCTCCTCCGTGCACGTGCGCTCGGAGCACCTGCCGGAGTTCGGCGGCGCGCTGCGCGAGGCCGGCATTGACTACACCGAGAGCACCGACGCCGAAGGCCGCGACATGCTGGTGATCCCGGATCAGACCACGGACTTCATTGGCCAACTGGCCTACTCCACCGGCGTGCCGCTCAACGAGCTGACCCTGCAGCGCGCCTCCCTGGAGGATGCCTTCATGCAGATGACCGGCGATACCGTGCAGTACCACGCCGAGGCGCCCGCCGCGCCGAGCACCCAGGAGGAGAAGAACTAATGTTTGTCAATACCTTGCTGGCCGAGTGGACCAAGCTGCGCACCACCGCCTCCTTCTGGTGGACCACCGGCATCATCCTGTTCATCTCCGTGGGCTGGACGCTGCTCAACTCCCTCAACGCCCCGGAGGCCATGCTGGGCATGAGCCCGCTGACCCCCGACGGGCTGGGCTCCATCATGCTGCTCATGGGCGTGCCGGTGCTCATGATCCAGGGCGCGATGGTGGTGACCACCGAGTACCGCTACAAGCTGCCAGCCACCGTCTACATGGCCAACCCCAACCGCTGGATGGTGGCCCTGGCCAAGCTGGTGATGTACGCCTTCCTTGCCGCGGTGATCATGTTCCTCAACCTGGTGCTCATCTTCGTGCTGGCGGATCTCACCACCAACCCCTCGGCGGCGGAGGCCTTCACCCCCTTTAGCGATGAGGCCGGGCAGCGCCTGCTGTGGGTCTACCCGCTGGGCGCGGTGGGCATCGTGCTCTTCGTGCAGGGCCTGGGCTGGATCATGCGCCAGACCGCGGGCACCGTGGCGGTCTCCCTTATCCTCTACCTGGGCCTGGAGAGCGTGGTGCGCCTGCTGCCCAAGGTGGGCGATAAGATCATCCACTTCATGCCCTTCGAGGGCTTCTACCAGTGGACCAACAACACGGTTGACCCGAATGCCCCCTGGGACAACGTGGCCATGGGCGGAGTCATCTTCTTCATCTGGGCCGTGGCCCTGTGGGTCATCGGAGTCGTTGCCCTAGAAAAGCGCGACGCATGATCTCCGGCCCCCTGTTTGGCGTCCTGGCCCTGTTGTCCGCAACAGGGCCTTTCGCCATTGATATGTACCTGCCCTCGATGCCGATGATCCTCGAGGACCTCGGCGCCACCCGCTCGGGCGTGCAGCTGACCATGTCCGGCTTCTTTATCGGCATGGGCCTGGGCCAGCTGATCATCGGCCCGCTTTCCGACGCCATCGGGCGCAAACCCCTGCTCATCTCCGGCACCGCCCTGGCCTTTGCCGCCTGCGTTATGGCCGCGCTCTCTCCCAGCATCGGCGTGCTCATCGCCGCCCGCGTGCTCCAGGGCTTAGGCGGCGGGGCCTGCGTGGTGCTGGCCCGCTCGGTGGTCTCCGACCTGCTGAGCGGAAAGTCCGCGGCCAAGGCCTTCTCCCTGCTCATGGCCCTGCAGGGCATCGCCCCGGCGTTGGCCCCGGTGGTCGGCGGCCTGCTGGTGGGCCCGGTGGGTTGGCGGGGCATCTTCTGGGTGCTGGCCGTCCTGCACGCGGCGCAGATGGTGCTGGCCTGGGCGCTGGTTCCGGAGACCGCCGGCGGCCGCGCGCGCGATCAGCTGCTGCGCCGGGTGGCCGGCAACTACGCCGCGGTGCTGCGCAATCCGCACGTGTGGGGCTTCATGGTCACCATGGCCTTCGGCTTCTGCGCGATGTTTAGCTACATCGCTGGCTCGGCCTTTGTCATCCAGCAGCAGTGGGGATTTAGCCCCACGGCCTACTCGCTCATCTTTGGCCTCAACGCCCTGGGCATTTTCCTCGCCACGCTCATCAATTCCAAGCTGCTCAACACGGTCTCCCCGGCCACCATGCTGCGCGCGGGCGTCTTCCTCTCCCTGGGCAGCTGCTCCGCGCTGCTGCTGACGATCGTGCTGGGCGCGCCGGTGTGGCTGAGCCTCATCGTGCTCTTCTTCTGCGTGGGTCCCACCGGCTTCATTATGGGTAATTCCATCGCCCTGGCCACGGGCCTCATGCGGGAGAAGGCCGGCTCGGTCTCCGCGGTCATGGGCTTTGGCCAGGCACTGCTCAGCTCGGTCATCAGCCCGATGATGGGCCTGGGCTCCAATCCCGCACTGACGATGTCCGTGGGCATGGTGGCCTGCGCGGCCATCGCGGTGTGCGGCATGCTCTACGCCACCACGCGGCCGCAGCCCCAGCGCTAGCCACCCAGCGCTGACCAGCGCTAACCACCCAGGGGGTCATGCCACAGCCAGTGCCACTCCCACGGCGGGCTAGCGGTGGGTCGTCGCCCCTCGGCGGTCCTGCGCACCTGCGTCACGGCGAAGTCCAGATGGTGAAGAATCGTGGTGGCCGTGTAGTGCAGGGGCCGCAGCTTGCGCTGGGTGGCGTCATTAAGCTTGTGCCGATCCACCTCGAAGGTCTGCCGGTCCTCGCCGTTGTGGTAGGCGTATCCGTCGATGTCGATGACGATGCCGTACTTGGGCAGATACAGATCCCAAAAATAGGGCCCAATCTTGACGTTGTTGCGCACCTCGACGTACTCGCGCAGAGCGTTGGTGAGCATGCGCTCGACCTTGCTATCCGCGCCGATGATGGCCTTCTCCAGCACCCGCTGGGTGTGCGTGGGCAGCTTGGGAAAGTCCTGCTTGAGCTTAGCGACGCGCTGAAACGCACCCCTTCCTGCCAACAAACTCTCCAGGAACCACACGGCCTCGTCATGCGTCAGCGCCTCGACTGCCTGCAGCGGATTGCACACGTTGATGCCCTCGATACTGTGCACGCCCTTGGGCTGGACACGGCGGTGATGAAAGAACTCGCTGGCAGGCATGGAGCTTGCCCGCAGGAAGTGTAGCGGGAACTCTAGCTTCCTGCCGAGGTGCAGGCGGGCAGCGGAGTACGCGTCCAGCGCGGAGCCCGGCCAGCGCTGCGTGATCAGCTGCGCGAGCTGATGCGGCGTGGGCTGCTCGGAGACGAAGAATCCATTGGCAATCTTGATAGCGCCGTCGCGCACGGCTTGGCGCGCGGCGTCCCTCCCGAAGTAGGCGTGCATGCGTTTCCCCCGAAACTGTCTGTGCTTGTGCTTGTGCTTGTGTGCGCGGCTCGCTCACGAGGGCCGCGGTACGTTTGTGCGAGAAGTGCTGGAAAACCACCCGGTTTTGGGGGCTTTCCCGTTAAAACGTACCGCGGGTTGCCAAGCCTGTCGCGTCGGGCGGCGTGGCCTTGGCACGGGTGGGAGCTGACGGTACGTTTTCGCGCGCAAGGCCGGAAAGCCACCCGGTTTTCGGGGCTTTCCCGTCAAAACGTACCGCGGGGCGCGGGGTGATGCGGGGCGCAGGCGCGGCGAGGGCGGGGTGACGCGGGGCGCGGGCGCGGCGAGGGCGGGGCCTATTGCAGCGCGGAGGTCAGGCGCATCACGTTGTCCACGTAGCGGCGCAGGAAGCCGCGCTTGTTCCACTCCTCGAGGGTCAGCTCGTGGCACACGGCGCGGTAGTTATCGGCCAGCTGGGTGAAGTCGCGGATGAGGTCTCCCTTGGCCACCAGCATCGTGGACTCGTAGTTGAGGCCAAAGGAGCGCATGTCCATGTTGGAGGAGCCGAACATACACAGCGGCTGGTTGCCGGCGTAGTCGGGGTCAGCCACGATGAACTTCGAGTGCAGCACAAAGGGCTCCGGGAAGAGGTAGATGCGCACGCCGGCCTCCAAAAGTGCCTGGTAGTAGGAGGACTGCGCGTGGTTGACCATGAACTGGTCCGCCTTGGCGGAGACGAAGAGCTCCACCTCGACGTCGCGGTAGCAGGCCGTGGTCACCGCCTCCAGGAGGGACTCGTCCGGCACGAAGTAGGGCGAGCACATCACCAGCCGCTGCTTGGCGTGGTGGACCACCGAGTTGAACATGCGCAGGTTCGGCTCGCTGGTGTAGCCCGGCCCGGAGGGGATGAGCTGGAGGTGGTTGGCGTCGTCGGTTGCGGCGTCGTCGTAAGGCAGGGCGTCGAGGGAGAGGGCCTCGTCGGATTCGATGTACCAGTCCACCGCGAAGACCGCCGTGAGCGAGGTGACCACCGGGCCGGTGAGCTCCACCATGTAGTCCACCCAGTAGCGGTTCTGCGTGTTGTAGGCGCGGTCAATCATGTTGGCCGAGCCGAGGAAGCCGGTCTCGCCGTCCACCACCACGATCTTGCGGTGATTGCGCAGATCGGGGCGGCGGAAGCGGCCCTTGTGCAGCTGCAGCGGCAGGGTGAGGCGCCAGTCCACGCCGATGTCCGTGAGGCGCCGGCCCAGGGACCAGTAGCCCTTGTACTTGAAGCTGCCAATCTGATCGAGCAGCAGCTTGACCTCCACGCCGCGCTCGCGGGCGCGCCGGAGGGATTGGTAGAAGACGTCGGTGGTCTCATCCCAGGACTGGATGTAAATCTCGATGTAGACGTACTTCTCGGCGCGGTCGATGGCCGCCGCAATGGCGCGGATGGCGCCGTTGTAGTCGGCGTGCAGACCCTTGTTGTGGCCCACCAGGGCGGGGAAGCCGGTGAGGTTGCGGTTGAGTCTGATGAGGGATTCGACCTCCGGGGTGAGCCGCCCGCTGGGGTGATCGGGAGTGTTGGCGTTGATGTCATCGATGAGCTCGTTGGCTTCCTGCTGGATGCGGTGGCGGCGCCGGTTGATGTAGGGCGAGCCCATGAGCAGGAAGAGCGGCAGGCCCACGATGGGCAGCAGCAAAATGGCCAGCAGCCAGGCGGTGGAGCTGGAGGGGCGGCGGCCCTCGGGTACAACGCCGATGGCCAGGATCTTGATGCCGTAGTCCACGAAGAGGAAAAACAGCTGCCACCAGCTCAAGTCAATGCTGAGGTTCATCGGATGTGAAGTTCTCCCATTCCGCCTAACGTACGGAATCGAAGTCCGGCAGGTCAAAATCCGCCAGCAGCGGCACGTGGTCTGAGGTCTTATCGCCGGCGCGCTCCACCATGTCTACCTGGGCGCCGGTGACCAGGCTGGCCAGGGGGTGGCTGGCTAGCTGGAAGTCGATGCGCATGCCCTCGTTCTTTTGGAAGCGCAGGGACTTGTAGTCAAAGTAGGTCCAGCGCTGCTCGGCGGTGTAGCGGCGGGTGACCTCCTCCAGGCCGGCCTCGAGCAGCATCTGGAAGGCGGCGCGCTCAGGCTCGGTGACGTGGGTCTTGCCGCGGAAGACGGAGATGTCCCACACGTCCTCATCCCGCGGGGCGATGTTGAAGTCCCCGGTGAGCAGCAGCTTGGACTGAGCGCGGGTCTCCGCGTAGCGCGCCAGGGAGTAGAGGAACTGCAGTTTGTAGTCGTAGTGGCGGTCGGTGATCTCGCGCCCATTGGGCACGTAGAGGGACCAGATTTCCACCCCGCGGATGCGCGCGGAGAGCGCGCGGGCCTCCAGCTCCTGGGGCTTGGATTCGTCCTTGTTGAAGCCGGGCTGTCCGGGGAAAGAGGTCTGCACCTCCTCCGGCTGCTCCTTGGAGATGATGGCCACCCCGTTCCACTGGTTAAGCCCGTGGCAGGTGACGTGGTAGCCGGCTTCCTCGAACACGCTGACCGGGAACTTATCGTCCGCCACCTTGGTCTCCTGCAGGCAGAGCACGTCGATGTCGTGCTTGGCCAAAAGATCCACCGCGCGCTGGGCGCGGGTGCGGACGGAGTTGATGTTCCAGGTGGCGATGCGCATGCCGTTCAGAGTACTGGACTTTTCAGTGCGCGGGCTCAGCGGACCAGGCGGCGGGCGTAGCGGTGGCGGTGGTGCTCGATGAAGCCCAGCTTTTCATAGAGGCGGATGCCTGCCGCGTTGCTGGCGACGACCTGCAGGTAGGCCCGCTGCGCACCGTGCTCGGCGCCCCAGCGCAGCATGTGTGCGCCCAGCAGTGTGCCCAGGCCGCGGCGGCGCCAGGGCTCGGCCACTTCGACGGCGGAGTAGCCCAGCCAGACGCTCCCGTCCCCGGATTCGGTGAGCGTGCCCCGGGTAATCGCGACGGTCTCCCCGTCGGCGCTGAGAAGCCGGCCAAAGCCCATGCGGCCCTCGATGGCGCTGCGCAGGTAGAACAGGGCTTTCTCGGGCAGGGCCTGGCCGCGGAAGTGGTAGAGATCCAGCCAGGCGCGGTCGGGCTGCTCGTCGATGCGGAAGCTGATTCCCTCCTGGGCCTGCGGGGTGACCTCGGCGGGGAGATCTCGGGCCATGACCAGGATCTCCGGCTCCAGCTCCCAGGCCTGCGGGGCGGCGGCTACGAGTTTTTCGGCGGGCTTGCCAATGCGCTCGGGGATCTCCAGGCACACCGGCAGCCCGTGGCGGGCGTAGAAGGCCTCGATCTCCTCCATGGGCACCGGGCTAAAACCGGCGGAGGGGCCCAGCGGCACGGCGGAATTGGAGCGGCCGGTGATGCCGTCGCCGGCGCGCATGAGCCATTGGCCGTCGCTGGTCCAGGTGTGCTCGGTGCCGGGGAAGGCCGCGGCGGTGGCTACCTCGATGGCGCGGATGTCGGAGTTGCGCACCGTGCGCGGGGAGAGCCGTTTGATGATCTTCAGCTCCTCGGGCGCGATCTCCACGGCCTCGCGCGCCGAGGGGTAGCCGCCCACCTCCTGCGGGCGGATGACCAGCGGGGAGGTGCTCAGCACGTGGCCGATGACGTCGCTGTAGACGGTGTGTGGCCGGCCGTCCTCGCCAACGGTGGTGTACTGGCGCCTAGCCACCACCCGTTCGCCGGGGGCGACGTTATCGGAGCGGAAGATGTAACTCATAGCGGGCGCTTAGGCGTCGTGGCCGAAGGGGTCTTCGTCCTCGCCCGGCAGCCAGGTCAGGCCGGCCTCGGTCCACCCGTTGCGCTTGATGGTCTTCTTGGCCTGGCGCTTGAAGCGGCCCGTGAGCACGTCGGTGTAGACAAAGCCGTCGAGGTGGCCGGTCTCGTGCTGCAGCATGCGGGCGAAGAAGCCGTAGCCCTCGATGGAAATATCGTTGCCATGCTCGTCCTTGCCGGTGACGCGGGCCCAGTCGGCTCGGCCGGTGGGGAAGCCCTCGCCCGGCACGGAGAGGCAGCCTTCGTCCTCGGAGCCGTCGTCAGCCGGCATGGTTTCCGGGATTTCGGAGGTCTCCAGCACGGGGTTGATCACGCAGCCCTTGCGCATGCCGCCCTGATCCGCGGGTAGCTCGCTGCCGTTGGGGCCGTCGGTATCCGGGCAGTGGTAGACAAAGAGGCGCTTGTTCACGCCCACCTGGTTGGCGGCCAGGCCAACGCCGTTGGCGGCGTCCATGGTTTCATACATGTCCCGGATGAGTTCCTGCAGCTCAGGGGAGTCAATGGGTTCGGTCACGGGCTCGGTGGGGTTGTGCAGTACCGGGTCGCCGTGGATCACAATGGGGCGAATAGTCATGCCCTACAGTGTAGGCATGCAGTCCTTGTCAGACCTAGACGCGGCCATCTTAGAGTTCGAATCGCGCGCCCCGCGCGGGGTGGGCGCGAAGGAGGAGGCCATCATTAAGGAGCTGGACATCTCCCCGGTGCGCTATCACCAGCGCTTAAATGTGCTTCTCGATGCCCCCGCGGCCGCCGAGTCCTATCCCGTCTTGGTGGCTCGCCTGCGGCGAGTGCGTGAGCAGCGCGAAGAGGTGCGGCGCGCCGCGCGGGAAAATCCCGCGCACTGATACGCCCGCAGGCTAGAGTTGCTGCTGTGACTAATGTGAATCCGGAAAACTCTGTCAACTCTTCCCACGAGGGCGCTGAGGATACCCGCCGCGCCGGCGATCACCAGGCCGCGCACGCCGCACCTGAGAGCGCTGCTGCTGGCACTGGCGCCGGCGCTGCACCGGCGGCGAAGTCCGGCCTGCCCCTGCGCGGGCTGGCCATGGTGCTCATTGCCGTGGCCATCATGCTGGGCATGTGGGGGCTCTACGCCCTGACCTCCGGCTCCGATGACTCCGGGGATAGCCAGAACGCCGCCGGCACCGGCACTGACGCCACCATCAACGCACCCGTGGAGGGCGAAAACGGCGCGGGCCAGGCGCAGCCGGGCGCGAAGCCCGATGAACAGAACGGCGAGAAGCCGGGGGAGGCCAACGCCGAAGGGGACAAGCCCGGTGACAATCCAGGGGAGAAGCCCGGTGACAAGCCGGAGGAGAAGCCAGAGGCCAAGCCGGGGGAGAACGGCGCGAACACCGGCGCCGCTCGCCCGCAGGCGGAGATCCCGGTGAACGTCTTTAACAACTCCGGCCAGGCCAACTACGCCGCCGAGGAGAGCGAGAAGCTCAAGGATGCCCACTTCAAGGTGGCCGAGGTGGGCAACATCAGTGATCAGGTCATGGTGGTCCCGCGCACCACGGTCTACTTCCCGGCGGGCGACGCCAACGCCGAGAACCTGGCCAAGGAGGTCGCCGCACGCTACTACGGCGCCAACGTCCCGGCCGAGGCCGTGGCCGCCTACCCGCAGGAGCTCAGCGCGGAGTACACCAAGGACAACGCGGTGGTCGTCGTGCTCGCCGTCCCGCAGGCCTAGAAGCTGAATATAAACTCTCCACGCATGGGGAATTTCTGTTCTGCGGCAGTTAGGATGGACGGGTGAACATCCCGGAAGAAACCTTTGCCCGTTCCCCGCGCCCCACGCTGGGCGTGGAATGGGAAGTGGCGCTCGTGGACCCAGTCACCTGGGATCTTGTTCCCCGTGGGCAGGAGCTTATCGACGCCGTCCGAGCCACCCACCCCGAGACCCACCTGGAGCAGGAGTTCCTGCAAAACACCGTGGAGCTCGTCACCGGGGTGTGCGGTACGGTTCCGGAGGCCATCGAGGAGCTCAGCGTCTCCCTCGGCCACGTGCGCGAGGGCGCCGAGGCCCTGGGCGTGCGCCTGTGGTCCTCCGGCGGGCATCCCTTCTCCGAGGTGTGCAACAACCCGGTATCTGAAAAGCCCAACTACTCCGAGATCATCAACCGCACCCAGTACTGGGGCAAGCGCATGCTGCTGTGGGGCACCCACGTGCACGTGGGCATCCGCCACGAGGACCGTGTGTGGCCCATCATCAATGCTCTGATGACCAAGTACCCGCACCTGCTGGCCATTTCCGCCTCCTCGCCCGGCTGGGAGGGCCAGGACACCGGCTACGCCTCCCAGCGCACCATGCTCTACCAGCAGCTGCCCACCGCCGGCATGCCCTACCAGTTCCGCGACTGGCAGGAGTGGCAGTCCTACATCAAGGACCAGTCCATCTCCGGGGTGATCAACCACACCGGCTCGATGCACTTCGACGTCCGCCCGGCCTCCAAGTGGGGCACCATCGAGGTGCGCATTTCCGACGCCACCTCCAACCTCCGCGAGCTCTCCGCCATCGTGGCCCTGACCCACTGCCTGGTGGTGCACTATGACCGCATGATCGACCGCGGCGAGGAGCTGCCCATCCTGCAGCCCTGGCACGTGGCGGAAAACAAGTGGCGCGGCGCGCGCTACGGCATGGACGCGCTGGTGATTACCTCCCGCGAGACCGACGAGCGCTGGGTCAAAGAGGAGTTGCAGGATCTCCTGGTGGAGCTGGCGCCGCTGGCGGAAGAGCTCGGATGCGCCCGCGAGCTCAACCTCATCCACGAGATCATCGAGGGCGGTGCGGCCTACGAGCGCCAGCGCGCCCTGTACCAGGCCACCGGCAGTTGGGCCGAGGTGGTCAAGGCCACGAGCGAGGAGATGGACGCGCTGCGTCCGCTCACTTAAGCAGTCACGTAAGCACGCTCACTTAAGCAGCAGCGTGGCGGCCCTGCGTCGAGGCCGTGGAGGCCGTCGAGCTCTTCGGGCTGATGAAACCCCAGGCGGCGTAGGCCGCGATGTAGATGACGCAGGACATGGTCCACAGGGACATCGCCCAGGGCTGGAAGGACTCGATGTGGTCCAGGTTGCCCGAGGATGCCGCGAACCACACGGGGGCGGACATGAAGGGCAACTCCACCACCACGAGCGCTAGCACGCTGAGCAGGCCGGCGAGCTGCGCACCGAAGCGTCCGGTCAGCCGCGTGCCCAGCGCCTGGTTGGTGGCCACAAAGACCACGATGCCAAAGGGCACGGTCCAGATGAAGTGGTGGTACCAGGAGAAGGGGGAGACCAAGCAGGCGGACAGGCCCGTCATGGCCAGGGCCGCGCTGCGGTTGCCGTGCTTGTAGGCGGTGCGCAGCGCCAGGCAGGTGAGCGCGAAGACCGCCAGCACGGCCAGGATCCACCACACGCCGCCGTCGATGCCGAAGACTCGGTACATCAGGGAGCGTAGGGACTTCGCGCCGGGGTTGGCGTGCTCGCCCACGCGCGAGGAGTTGAACATGGCATCGGTCCAGAAGACCTTGGCGTCCGGCACGAACATGAAGCCGATGATCACGGTGACTAGGAAGGTGATGATTGACCCGAGGGCGGCCCACCAGCGGCGCTCAAAGAGCAGAGCCAGACCCATGTAGGCCGGGGTGAGCTTGAGGCCGGCGGCCAGGCCGGTGCCCACGCCAGGCAGGCGCCACTTGAGCGGCAGCAGGTCGAAGGCCACCAAGAGCATGAGGAAGACGTTGATCTGCCCGTAGTACTGGGTGC
This sequence comes from Corynebacterium sp., assembly GCF_030532325.1. Lineage (GTDB taxonomy): Bacteria > Actinomycetota > Actinomycetes > Mycobacteriales > Mycobacteriaceae > Corynebacterium. Next base: position 67,633 of record NZ_JAUNLS010000009.1, on the reverse strand, counting down.
CGTGGATGGACTCGTTGGCCGGGGTCAGCGCGGTGAGCGCCACGGCCACCAGCAGCACCGCCGGGGTGATCCTCACGCCGCGCTCGCGCAGGATCATGATGATGATGGCCAGCAGGGCGGCGTAGATGGCCGCAGGCCAGGCGATGATGAGGGAATCGCCCAGCGCGGGCAGGAGCATAAACACCAGGCCGGCGAAGGGGGGATAGGTGAAGGGGAAGTTGGCAATGTAAGGGTTGTCGTAGAGATTGCCCCCGGCCAGCAGGTCCTCGCCCGCGAGCTGATAGATGCGCAGGTCAAAGGGCATGATGTAGGTGAAGGCGTTGAGCCCGTCGAAGATGTGGAAACGGTAGACAATCACCGCAAAGAGCGCGGCCATGGTCACCAGCAACGTGGAGATGCCGTAGAGCTTCTTGGTCACGGGCGGCTTCCTCCTGAACTGCTGGTGATGTACTTGTGCCTTGTGATGGGGTGTGTTTTCGCCTTGTGTAGTTCGCCGCAGCTTATTTGGGCCGTCGCAGCGGGCGCGCGGCGGGCCTGTCGTTGCGGGACATCTTTTTCGCGGGGGCGTAGAGGCCCTCACGGCGTGCAATACGGGAGGTTCTCTGCGCGGTCACCGGACTGGTAATCATGGCAAAGAGTACCAGCAGGATGAGGATTCCTAGATCGCCACGCTCAGCCACGCTGAAATCCTCCGATCCAACCACCCGGATGATGGAGCCCAGGATGGTGAAGATGAGTCCCACCGTCTGCGGCTTGGTAATGGCGTGCACGCGGGACATGGCGTCGCCGAAGCGGGCGATGCCAATCGCAGCGGCTAGGGTAAACAGCGCGCCGGAGATGATGAGGACCAAGGAGACGATATCGGCCACGAGTGTCAGGCTCATGCGTCCCTCCTTCGGAAACGGGTGACGGAGACGGTGGAGATGAAGCCCAGCAGCGCTACGACGAGCATGGCGTTGGAGACCGTGGTGTCCAGCGTCCAGCAGATGTAGGTGGCCATGGCGCACTGGAACATGGCCACCAGGCCGTCGAGGCCGATGAGCCTGTCCAGCGAGTTGGGGCCCACCACGATGCGCCAGGTGGTGATGAGGAAGGCCACCACGAAGATCCCGGCCGCAATGGTGAGAAAGAAGGTGTAGGGGGAATCATCCATCAGCGGTGGTTCCTTTCAAAGATGGCGATCATGTCTGCTTCCAGCTTGGCCACCGCGTCGATCTCGCGCTGGAGTTCCTCCTCCGTGTCCGCACTAAGCAGGTGGATGGTGAGCATGCGGTTGGCAATGTCAATCTCGGTCACGGTGCCGCCCGGCTGCAGGTTATACAGCCCCACGGCGGTGGCGAGGATGAACTCGCTGTCCAGGCGCATGGGCAGTACCACGATGGCGCTCTTCGGCGGCTCCTGTGGGCGGATGGCCAGCCAGGAGACCTTGACGGAGGCCTGCAAAAGCTGGATGCACCACTGCACGGCAAAGACCACGAGCTTGCCCCAGCTCACCGAGATGCCGGAGATGGGCATGGCCGGTAGCGGCAGGGCGAAGACCACGAAGAGGCTGACCAAGAGCCCACCCACCAGGTTGGCCACGGAAAACTCGCCCATGAGCAGGCACCACATGAGCACGGTGCCCACCATGAACCACGGGCGGAAACGGTGCTTGAAACCGCTGAGCATTAGCGTCCTCCTTCCGCGACGTCGGCGGCGTGGCGCTGCAGGTAGGAATCCACGCCGTCGTTGTAGCGCATCCGCGGATCGAGCTGGCGGCCCGGATCCTGGGCGCTCGTGCCCAGCACCGCGGAGCGGTAGATGGTGTCATCGTGCGCAGACTCGGCTGCGCGCCCCGTCACACCGGCGATGGGGCCGGCCAGGAAGGTGATGGCCACCGAGGCCGCCACCAGCGTGGTGGTGGAAGCCAGCATGCCGAAGGGCACCCGGCCCACGTCCGCGCGTTCCTCCAGCTCGACGACGTCCGTGACCACACCCAGCGGGGAGGGCCGGGCGATGGCCAGGTTGCCCTCGGGGGCGTCGGCGCGGTCGCGCTGGAAGCCCTTGGCCCACACCAGGACCATGACGTAGAGGGTGAGCAGGGAGGTCACCACCGCGCCGCCGATGAGCACCCAGGACAGCCAGGAGCCCTCATTGGCACCTGCCTGCAGGAGCATGATCTTGCCCAGGAAGCCGGAGAAGGGCGGGATGCCGCCCAGGTTGACCGCCGGGATGAAGTAAAGAATGGCAATGAAGGGCGCGGTGTAGAGCAGCGAACCCAGCCTGCGCAGCGAGGAGGTGCCCGCCTGGCGTTCCACCAGGCCCACCACGAGGAAGAGGGCGGTCTGCACCAGAATGTGGTGGATGGCGTAGAAGATGGCGCCGGAGAGCCCCTGCGCGGTGCCCAGCGCCACGCCGAAGATCATGTAACCGATGTGGCTGACCAGGGTGAAGGAGAGAAGACGCTTGATGTCCGATTGCGCAATTGCGCCCAGGATGCCCACCAGCATGGTGGCCAGGGCCACCCACATGAGCAGGGTGTCCAGCCCGCCGCCGGTGAAGATCGAGGTGCGCGCGCGGATGATGGCGTAGACACCCACCTTGGTGAGCAGGCCCGCGAAGACCGCGGTGACCAGCGAGGGGGCGGTGGGGTAGGAGTCCGGCAGCCAGGCATCGAGCGGGAAGATGGCCGCCTTGATACCAAAGGCGATGAGCAGCACGGAGAAGACCGCGGTGCGCGTGCCTACCGGGACGTCCTCCATGCGCAGGCCGATCTGCGCCATGTTCATGGTGCCCACCGAGGCGTAGATGAAGGCCAGCGCCAGCACGAAGATCATCGAGGAGGCCATCGAAACCATGACGTAGCCCACGCCGGCGCGCACGCGGGCGGGCGAGGCGCCCAGCGTGAGCAGCACGTAGGAGGCCACGAGGAAGATCTCAAAGCCGACGTAGAGGTTGAAGAGATCGCCGGCCAGGAAGGAGACGTTCACGCCCATGGTCAGCAGCATGTAGGTGGGGAAGAAGACCGCCACGGGGTCCTCCTCAGAGCCGTCGTGCACACCCTGGGAGATGGCGTACCACATCACCGTGAAGAGCACGACGGAGGAGGTAAAAAGCATCACCGTGGAAAGGCGATCGGCCACCAGCGTGATGCCCACCGGGGCGTCCCAGCCGCCGACCTGCAGTACTTGGATGCCGGCACCGTCGGCCACCACGATGAGCGCGGCGTTGACCGCGGCCACCAGCAGGAGCGAGAAGAAGACCACGCGGCGCTGCACGCCGGGGTGGCGGGCCCAGAGCATCGCCAGGGCGGCGGCCAGGGCCGGGATGATGATGGGCAGCGGGATGATAAGGCCCATGTAGGGCAGGATGAAGTCCACAAAGGGGCGCAGGGCGTCGGTCACTGGCGCGTGCCTCCCTCGCTGTTGGCCTCCTTGAGGGGTTCCTCAAAGAAGGCGGGGCCGAAGGCATCGCCCTGCTTGGTGGTGCGGCCGGTGGTGGGATCATTGGAGGCATCGTGGTCCGGGGCGGCCGAGGCGTTGCCGGGGCGGGCGGCAATCTTGGCAATTGCTGCATCCTCGGTATCGTCCTCGATGACATCCGCGGAGCGGTAGCGGTACTGGCGGTAGGCCAGGGTGAGCACGAAGCCGGTGAGCGCCATGGAGATGACAATCGCGGTGAGGATCATGGCCTGGGCCAGCGGATCCGCCATCTGTTCGCCGTGGTTGGCCGTGGCGCGGCCAGCGATGGGCGGCGAGCCCGCGGCGCCGCCGGCCTGCAACATGATGAGGTTTGCACCGTTGCCCAGCAGCAAGATGCCCAGCAGCATCTTGGTCATGGCGCGGTCCAGCAGCAGGTAGACGCCCGCGCCGCAGAGCACACCGGCGGCGAGGAGGAGGACCAGGTTGGCTTCCATCAGTTGTCTCCCTTCTGCGTCGTGGGTGTCGTGGGGGTCGTGGGGGTCGTGGGTGTCGTGGGTGTTGATTGTTTTTGTGTCGCGGCGGTCTGTGCGGCCGGCCGGGGGTTGGCCACCTGCTGACCACGGGCGCGCTGCTGGCGCCGGGCCAGCGAGCGGGCGCGGTCGCGGGCGCGCTGCTTACGCACTTCCTCGTCGATGTCCAGCTTGCTGCCCAGCGAGTGCAGCACGTAGAGCGCCAGGCCCACCACGATGAGGTAGACGCCGGCGTCGAAGACCAGCGCGGAGGGCAGCGAGACATCGCCCACCAGCGGCACAGAGACCTTGGTGTAGCCGCTGGTCAGCGGCGGGTGGTTGAAGAAGAGCGGGACAATCACCGCGGTGGAGGCCAAAACCAGCCCGGCGCCCATGGTGCGGCCGCCGTCGACAGGCAGGGCCTCCTCCAATTCCGCGCGGCCGCCGGCCAGGTAGCGCAGGGTCAGCGCCAGAGCGGCCACCAGGCCGCCGGCGAAGCCGCCGCCCGGGGCGTTGTGGCCGGAGAAGAAGAAGTAGAGGGACAGCGCCACCATGAAGGGGAAGAGCATGCGGGTGGTCACGTCCACCATGAGCGAGCGGTTGAGCGCCTGCTCGGTCTCAATGTCCGCGGCCAGCCAGCGCCGCCCCGTGACCCGCAGGGTGGGGCGGCGGGACTGGCGGCTGAAGGATTGGGTGCGGAAGATGAGCGAGGCAATACCGGTGGCCGCGATGATGAGCACGGTGATTTCCCCGAAGGTGTCCCAGGCGCGGATATCCACCAGCAGCACGTTGACTGTGTTGGCGCCGTGGCCGATCTCCTGGGCCAGCCGGGGCATGAACTGGGAGATGGGCTCGGCGCGGCGGGCGTTGATGGCAAACATCGCCACCAGGGTGACCGTGACGCCGACGCCCACGGAGAGCCAGGCGCGCAGGCGGCCCATCTTGGGGTCCTGCTTCCACTCGGTGTTGGCCGGCATGCGGCGCAGCACCAGCATAAAAAGCACCATGACGATGGTCTCCACCAGCAGCTGGGTCAGCGCCAGATCCGGCGCGCCGTGCAGGGCAAAGATGAAGGCGATGGCGTAGCCGGTAATGCCCACGATGATGATGCCGGAGAGGCGGTTATCCATCACCGTGGCGGCCAGCGCGGCAACGATGATGATGAAGGCGGCAATGGCCTGCCAGGGGTTCTCCGCCACGATGAGGCGCACGTCGGTGAGGTCGCCGGCGATGAGCATGATCACCGGCAGCACCATGAGCACGGCGAAGATGGTGGAGAGGTTGAACTGCAGGGAGCCGCGCTGCGTCGAGGCGGTGGTGAGCATGGACAGGCGGCGCAGGTAGGCGATGATGGCGTCGTACGCCGCGTCCGCCGAGCCCAGCGCGGGGTAGGTAAACTGCGCCCGGGCCAGCGGCTCGCGCTGCCAGTGCAGCAACACACCGGCGCCGATGATCACCGCGGTGAGCAGCAGCGGCAGGCCCCAGCCGTGCCAGAGAGCAAGCTCCCCGTGGGCGCCGGCGGGGCTGGCCCCGAAGACGTTGTCCAGGTGCTGGCTGATGGCCGCCGAGAGCCCCGCCGGCCACACGCCGAAGAGCATGGTCAGGGCGGTGAGTAGTGCCGGCGGCAGCCACAGCAGGGTGTTGACCGGCTGCATCTTCGCCACGGCCTCCGAGGGCTCGTCCTGGCCCTTATCGGCAAAAGCACCCCACAGGAAGCGCAGGGTGTAGGCCATGGTCAGCGCCGAGCCGGCCACCCAGGCCACCAGCAGCATCTGCTGCGGCATGCCTACCAGCAGATCCTCGTGCAGGATGGCGGTGAGCGCGGCCTCCTTGGCCACAAAACCGAAGAGCGGCGGCACGCCCGCCATGGACATTCCGGCGATGACGGCCAGCACGTAGAGCCCGGGCCGGGCGCGCTTGAGGCCTGCCAGCTTGGCGATGTCCCTCGTTCCCGTCGTGCGATCAATCGCGCCGACGATCATGAAGAGCGCTGCCTTAAACAGCGAGTGCGCAAAGGTCAGCGCCAGGCCGGCCTGCAGCGCCTCCCGCGAGCCCACGGCCACGTTGGCGGTGATGAAGCCCAGCTGGGAGACGGTGCCGTAGGCCAGGATGAGCTTGAGGTCGCGCTGCTTGAGCGCCATCCAGCCGCCCAGAAGCATGGTGAAGGTGCCCAGCGGTAGCACCACGAGGTGCCAGGTGGTGACCTCGTGGACGTAGGGTGCCAGGCGGGCCACAAGGTAGATGCCGGCCTTGACCATGGCCGCGGAGTGCAGGTAGGCCGAGACCGGGGTGGGGGCGGCCATGGCACCCGGCAGCCAGAAGTGTGCCGGGGCGATGGCGGACTTGGACATCGCTCCGCAGAGGATGAGCACGATGGCCACGGTGACGTGGGGGACTTGGGCCAGGTGCGGGACATCGGCAAGCGCGGAGAGCGTCCACGCGCCGGTCTGGCGTCCCAGCAGGATGATGCCCATGAGCATGATGAGGCCGCCGAGCACGGTGACCATGAGGGCCTGCTGCGCGGAGCGGCGGGAGGAGGCGCGCTCGCCGTAGTAGCTCACCAGGAGGAAGGAGAGCAGCGAGGTGATCTCCCAGAAGACGTAGAGCAGCAGGAAGTTATCCGCCACCACCAGGCCAAACATGGCGGCGGCAAAGCCCACCATCTGCGCGCCGAAGATGGCCAGGCGCCGCGGCGAGTGGTTGAAATACCCCCAGCAATACATCAGCACCAGCGTGCCCACGCCCAGGATGATGAGGCTGAACAGGCCGGAGAGCGCGTCCATGCGGAAGGTGAGGTCGAGGTTGGCCTCCGACATCCAGCCAATGTGGCGGCGCAGCTCGCCGCCGCCGCGGAAGGTCCCGGTGAAGAATTGCTGCAGGATCCACACGAAGCCCGCGGTGGGCACCAGCGCCAGCAGACCAAAGGCGGGCCTGCCGAGGAAGAAAATGAGGAAAGGCGCGGCGAGGGTGGCGAGCACGAGGGCACTAAGCAGAATCAGCACGGTGGGCTAGTCGCGTCCTTTCCGATTTTCTGTGACCGCGCAGGGGCTCAAGGCGCAGGGGCTCGGTGCGCAGGCGGTCATTGCGCAGGCGGGATAGGTGTCACCATACCTTTTTCATAAAATGCAGTCATCCGAAAGGCCGGATTTTCCCGCCCGCGCCGCCGGGCCCGAACTAGGCGTAGCGCTGCAGGAACAGTGCTTCAGCTGCGGCAATCTTCTGGATCTCGGTGGGATCCACGGACTCGTTGGCGGAGTGGATGGTGCACTTGGGCTCCTCTACGCCGAAGAGCGCGATCTCCGCCTGGGGGTGGGCCTCCTGCAGCTCCACGGTCAGCGGGATGGAGCCGCCCATGCCCTGGGAGGCGGTCTCCGCGCCGAAGGCCTCGCCCAGGCACTCGCCCAGCAGGGCCGCGGCCGGCTTGGCCGGGTCCGTCTCGAAGCCGCGGTTGGCCTCCAGGATCTCCACGGTGATCTGCGCGCCCCAGGGGACGTGCTTCTTGAGGTGCTCCGCCAGCGCCTCGGCGGTGCTGCGCGGATCCATGGTGGCCGGGGTGCGCAGGTTGATGTTGGCGCAGGCGGTGGCCGGCACGGCGTTGACGGCCTCGGCTACCGGGGTGGAGGTAAAGCCGGTGACGGTCACGGCCGGGCGGGCCCAGATCATGTCGGCGATGGCGGTGGCGCCGGCCGGGTCCTTCTCACCCATGATTTCGGTGCCCTCGAGCATCTGCGCGTCTTGGCGGAAGGTCTCCACCGGGTAGGCGGCGTCCTGGCCGGCGGCCAGCGGCCAGGTTCCGGTGCAGTCCACACCGTCGATGGTGGTGCGGCCGTACTCGTCCGTCAGCGAATCCAGGGTGCGCATGAGGGCCTTGACGGCGTCGGGAGCCGCGCCGCCGAACTGGCCGGAGTGCACGCCGGCGCGCAGGGTATCCACCTGCACGTAGATCTGCGCGCCGCCGCGCAGGGAGGTGGTCAGCGTGGGCACGCCCACCGCGGCGTTGCCGGCGTCGGCGATGAGGATGGCGTCGGCAGCAAAGAGCTCCGGGCGCTCCTCGATGAGGGCGGACAGGCCCTCGCCGCCGCGCTCCTCGGAGCCCTCGATGAGCACGGTGAGGTTGAGGTCCGTGCCGCCGTTGGCCTCCAGGGCGCGCAGGGCGGCCAGGTGCATGGCCACGTTGCCCTTGCAGTCCGCCGCGCCGCGGCCGTACCAGCGGGTGGTGCCTTCGGCGTCGGTGCGCTCGGTCAGCGTAAAGGGATCGGAATCCCAGGCCTCGGGGTTGCCGGCCGGGACCACGTCGTAGTGCGAGTAGAGCAGCACCGTCTTGGCGCCCTCCTTGCCCGCGCGGGTGCCGATGATGGCCGTAGAGCCATCGGCGGTCTCGATGGCCTGGGTCTCCAGCCCGGCCTCGGTGAGCGCGGACTCGACCCAGCGGGCGGCCTTGGCGGTTTCTTCCTCCAGGCCCGGCTCGTTGTGCACGGAGTTGAAGGAGACCAGCTCTTTGAGCTGCTGGAAGATGGTATCGCGGTCAGCGGAAATGAAATCAGAAATCGCAGTCATGCCCACCAACTTACCCGTTGGGCTGGGCGTGACGTGGCCCACGGGGCACTGAGAATGCGGGTAAAACTATGTAATTTACCGTGCGAAGAATAGAATTCATGTGATCCCCGATACGGGGCATAGCCAGCTTTCATGTTCTCCGAATAGAAAATAGAAAGGACCTGACATGGCGAATACCGCCTCAGGTTCCACGGCCAACCTGCGCGAACTTACCCTCCGGGGCGTTGCCATCGGTGGCCTGATTACCTTGGTCTTTACCGCGGCAAACGTCTACCTCGGCCTCAAGGTGGGCCTGACCTTTGCCACCTCGATCCCGGCAGCAGTCATCTCCATGGCGGTGCTGCGCAAGTTCTCCGGGCACAACATCAAAGAAAACAACATCGTGCAGACCATCGCGTCTGCCGCCGGTACCCTCTCCGCCATCATCTTTGTCCTCCCCGGCCTGGTGATGGTGGGCTACTGGCAGGGTTTTTCCTTCCTGGAGACCGCCGCGGTGTGCGCCATCGGCGGCATCCTCGGCGTGATGTACTCCATCCCGCTGCGCCGCGCGCTGATTACCGGCTCCGATCTCCCGTACCCCGAGGGCGTGGCCGCCGCCGAGGTGCTGCGCGTGGGCGACGATAACGGCGAGGAGGGCGTAGGCCACGAGGAGAACGCCCAGGGCCTGCGCGTCATCCTGGCCGGCGGCATCGTCTCCGCGGTGATGGCCCTGCTGGCCGCGATGAAGGCCGCCGCCTCCTCGGTGTCCGCCTACTTCAAGCTCGGCTCGGGTGCGACCACCCTGGGCACCTCGCTGTCCATGGCGCTGGTGGGCGTGGGCCACCTCGTGGGCCTGCCGGTGGGTATCGCCATGCTGGTGGGCGTTATCATCTCCTACTTCTTCCTGCTGCCGATGCACACCTCCGGGCTCATTGGCGACGCCGCCACCATGGCCGACACCGTCGACTCCGTCTTCTCCAGCGAGATCCGCTTCATCGGCGTGGGCACCATGGCGATTGCCGCCATCTGGACGCTGCTCAAGATCGCCGGCCCCATTGCCAAGGGCATCAAGGAGTCCCTGGCCTCTTCCCGCCAGCGCAAGGCCGGCCAGGAAGTCGACATCACCGAGCGCGACATCCCCTTCCCCTACGTCATCGGCACCATCGTCCTGCTCATGCTGCCGATTGCCTGGCTGCTGTGGGACTTCGTCTCCGGCACGGACATCCACCAGCACATGGGCGTGCTCATCGCTGTCTCCGTGATCTTCACCCTGCTGGTGGGCCTCATCATCGCCTCGGTGTGCGGCTACATGGCCGGCCTCATCGGTGCCTCCAACTCGCCGATTTCCTCCGTGGGCATCATCGCGGTGCTGGCCGCCTCGCTGCTCATCGCCGCCGTGACCCGCGGCAGCGACGCCGACCCGCTCTCCCTAGTGGCCTACACCCTGTTCACCGCGGCCATCGTCTTCGGTATTGCCACCATCTCCAACGACAACCTGCAGGACCTCAAGACCGGCCAGCTGGTGGGTGCGACCCCGTGGAAGCAGCAGGTCGCACTCATCATCGGCGTGCTCTTTGGCTCCATCGTCATCCCGCCCATCCTGCAGGTCATGCTCGAGGGCTTCGGCTTTGCTGGCATGGAGGGCGCCGGCGAGGACGCCCTGGCCGCCCCGCAGGCCGCGCTGATGTCCTCGGTGGCTCAGGGCATTTTTGATAGCTCCCTGGACTGGGGTCTGATCTTTACCGGCGCTGGCATCGGCGCGGTGCTCATCGTCATCGACGAGCTGCTGCAGAAGTACACCGACAAGTACTCGCTCTCCCCGCTGGCGGTGGGCATGGGTATGTACCTGCCGGCCTCGCTGACCATCATCATTCCGATCGGCGCATTCCTGGGCTTCCTCTACAACAAGTGGGCCGCCAAGCAGGCCAGCCCGGACTTTGCCAAGCGCATGGGCACCCTCCTGGCCACCGGCCTGGTGGTGGGTGAATCGCTCTTCGGTGTGGTCAACGCCGCCATCATCGCGGCCTCCGGTGGCGAGAACCCGCTGGAGATCTTCGAGGGCGGCACCAGCGCCAACGTGCTGGGCATTGTTCTCTTCGTGGCCGGCGTGGCCTTTGTCTACCGCTGGACGCGCTCGCGTACCCGCAAGGCCAGCGAGCCGCAGGAGGCGGCGGCTTAGCCCAGACACTCAAGCTCGGCGGGCTAGAGGCCTGCCGAGGAACGCAACAAATCAGCGCCGAGGAGAAAATCTCCGGCGTTGAGGTGTTCCACCGCTCCGGTGTTGAGCGGCAGGCGGTCGAACGTGATCAGCACACAGCGCGCTCCGGTGGGCGCACCAGCAAAAGCGGAAAGCTCCCGCTTCAAGGTGTCCTCATCGAGCGCGCTGAGTGCTACCTGGATATAGGTGGTGTGCTGCTCCTTGGTGGCCATGAAGTCAATTTCTTGGTTCCCGCTGCGGGCGACGCTGACCGCGTAACCGCGGCGGCGCAGTTCTAGATAGACCATGTTCTCCAGGTCGTGGCCGCTGTTGCTGGTGCGTTCCCCGAGGAGGGCGTCGCGCAGCCCGGGATCAACAAAATAGAACTTTCCGCGGCTGCGCAGGTGCTCCCTGCCGCGCAGATCGTAGGGGCGGCACGCGTAGAACATGTGTGCGTCCACCATGAGCTGAAGATAGCGCTCAATGGTGTGGTTGGACGTTTTGAATCCCGCTGAGGTGAGCGTGCCAGCAATGCGATTAACTGACAGCGGCGAGCCCGCGTTATCGAAGACAAAGCGAGCTACGCGCAGGAACACCGCGGGTTCCTGAATGGCCCCGCGCATGGCGATGTCCCGGGTGAAAATGGAGTCAAAGACAGCATTGTTCAGCTGTGGGTGGGAGGACTCCGTGGCGAGCGCGGCGGCGGGCAGTGTGCCCTTCATCCACTGCGCATAGGCGCTCTCCGCGGGCAGCTCCTCGCCGCGAAAACGCTGAAATTCCGCCAGGCTGAGCGGTAGCACCTCGAGTTCGACGTAGCGTCCGGCCAGGTAGGTCATTCCCTCGCCGGCAAACATGGAGGCGTTAGAACCGGTCACCAGGATGCGGAGATCGGTTTCTGCCCGCAGGGAGTTGACCGTGCGCGCCCAATCTTCCAGTTCCTGGACTTCGTCGATCAGTAGATGGGTGATGCCTTCCTCGCGGTAAGCCTGCATGACGACGGCGTGGAAAGCGCTGCTCTCGCGCAGCGATTGCGTGGAGAGCAGCTCGAAGTTGAGTGAGAGAACGTGCGCTCCGTCGAGGGAGTCCTCGTAGAGGCGCAGGAGGCTTGACTTTCCGCAGCGGCGGACTCCGGTGATGACCCGAATGGCATCGTCAAGCGCGGGGTCGCTATCCCAGGCGTGGAGCTGGGCAAGGAGGTGCTGGCGGCTCACAAGCTTCATGTCTTTGCACTTTAATGCAAAGATGGCGGAAAGCGGAAGAATCTTTGCAGAAAACTGCAAACTCGGACCGTTGTTCCGGGATCTGTGCAGTTTGCTGCACACTGTGGGGACGCACGGTCGGCCCCCTGATCGCTTTAGGCGTGCGCGTCACATCTTGCACTCGCCACCGGCCGGTGCCAAGATGGTCACTAGCACTCGCATTGGCCAAGTGCTAGATACATCGAATCTTTCGTGGTTGAGGCTGATTCACACTCATCAGCCGCGCCGTCGCGGGCCTCCACGAGGGGAGACGAGAGTGTCGTCTTAGCTAATAAAACTAAGGAGCACAAACACATGGCAAAGATTATTGCCTTTGATGAAGAAGCACGCCGCGGCCTTGAGCGCGGCCTGAACACGCTGGCCGACGCCGTCAAGGTCACCCTTGGCCCCAAGGGCCGCAACGTTGTCCTGGAGAAGTCCTGGGGCGCGCCGACCATTACCAACGATGGTGTCTCCATCGCTCGCGAGATCGAGCTCGAGGATCCCTACGAGAAGATCGGCGCCGAGCTGGTCAAGGAAGTAGCCAAGAAGACTGACGACGTCGCCGGTGACGGCACCACCACCGCAACCGTCCTGGCCCAGGCGCTCGTGCGCGAGGGCCTGCGCAACGTTGCCGCCGGCTCCAACCCGATGGGCATCAAGCGCGGCATCGAGTCCGCCACCAAGGCCGTCGTGGACTCCCTGCTCTCCTCCGCCAAGGAAATCGAGACCCAGGAAGAGATCGCCACCACCGCCGGCATCTCCGCCGCTGACCCGGCCATCGGCGCCAAGATCGCTGAGGCCATGTACGCCGTGGGCAACGGCGCCGTGAACAAGGACTCCGTCATCACCGTTGAAGAGTCCAACACCTTCGGCGTGGACCTCGAGGTCACTGAGGGCATGCGCTTTGACAAGGGCTACATCTCCGGCTATTTCGCCACCGACATGGAGCGCCAGGAGGCCGTCCTGGAGGATCCGTATATCCTGCTGGTCTCCTCCAAGATCTCCAACATCAAGGAGCTCGTGCCGCTGCTGGAGAAGGTCATGCAGACCGGCAAGCCGCTGCTCATCGTCGCCGAGGATGTCGAAGGCGAGGCCCTGTCCACCCTCGTGGTCAACAAGATTCGCGGCACCTTCAAGTCCGTGGCCGTCAAGGCTCCGGGCTTCGGCGACCGCCGCAAGGCCACCCTGCAGGACATGGCCATCCTTACCGGCGGCCAGGTCATCTCCGAGGAGGTCGGCCTCTCCCTGGAGACCGCCGAGCTCGAGTACCTGGGCCAGGCCCGCAAGGTCGTGGTGACCAAGGATGACACCACCATCGTCCAGGGCGCCGGCAACCAGGAGCAGATCGACGGCCGCATCAAGCAGATCCGCGCCGAGATTGAGAACTCCGACTCCGACTACGACCGTGAGAAGCTGCAGGAGCGCCTGGCCAAGCTGGCCGGCGGCGTGGCCGTTCTCAAGGTCGGTGCTGCCACCGAGGTTGAGCTCAAGGAGCGCAAGCACCGCATCGAGGATGCCGTGCGCAATGCCAAGGCTGCTGTGGGGGAGGGCATCGTCGCCGGCGGTGGCGTGGCCCTGCTGCAGGCCGCTTCCGCCCTGGACTCCCTGTCCGAGCTCACCGGCGATGAGGCCACCGGCGTCAAGATCGTCCGCGAGGCCCTTTCCGCTCCGCTGAAGCAGATTGCTCAGAACGCCGGCCTGGAGCCGGGCGTGGTTGCTGACAAGGTTGGCTCCCTGCCGGCCGGCCAGGGCCTCAACGCCGCTACCGGCGAGTACGTTGACCTCATGGCCGCAGGCATCAACGACCCGGTTAAGGTCACCCGCTCCGCACTGCAGAACGCTGCCTCCATCGCGGCCCTCTTCCTCACCACCGAGGCTGTTGTGGCTGACAAGCCGGAGCCGGCTGGCGCTAACGCTGGCATGCCGGATGCCGACGCCATGGGTGGCATGGGCTTCTAAGTCCACTTCATCGCTGGCCCTGGCTGCCGCGTGGCCCTCGTTGTCACGGGTGGCCCGTGGCTAGCCGCAGCCCGCCCCACGCCCCGCTGCGTGCGGGTAGGCTGTTACTTTGGTGCACAGGCGCCTTCCTTGCGCAGTCATACGCTGACTGTCAGGGGAGGCGCCTTGTGCGTGCCTGGGGGCGCCTCCGCCTTCTAAACACCCCGACTGCGGGCACACATCGCGCCCCACTCGTGCTCTCGGCGAGTGTCTTTCTTTTAACTCGTCCCTACATGGTCTTAAGCGCCCGCTGGACTAAACCTGCACGCCAGCGCGCTACTGGCGCTTCTCGTCGAGGTTCGTGTACAGACTCGTCACGCGCATTCGCAAGGCGTTCAGGAGGGGGCGCGTGGCGGCCGTCATGCCCTGTGTCGCAGGCCTGCCGGTTTCTGAAAATATGCGTGTTGAGGGCGCCACGCTTGCTATCCGGCCTCTGGCCGAGGTCTGTCTTTCATCTGACCGGGTGCTGGACGTCAAGGCGTCAGAAGGCCTCATTTCACCCTCCGATGGGGGCAAAAATCAGCCTGGATTCGAAAAACTTTCGGTTCCATTTCCTCGCATCGAGGCCGTGAAAATCGCTAAGTGCCATGTGCTCGTTACGTAGTTCATTTAGTCTTAACCTCTTGGCTGCAGCCACACATTTTATTTTTGCAGGTAAACGGCATAGCGCAGCCGTCAAACATGTTCTGAATCACATCACCACGCGGTTTCAATCGGGTCACGGTTCGGTGACGAGCCTTGAAAAATTCATGACAAATACCGTTTGAAACTCTCCGTGGGTGTGCCACAATGTTCCGTGTGACGCCCGCTGAGGGTGTCTGCAAAATCGCAAACCTTCTGGGCAAGAAATTTCCCGGACTTCACAAGTAGGAGATCACCATGGATCTGTCTTTCATCGGCGACCAGCTCGACAACTTCTCCACCTTCGTCGGTGGCCTCAAGGACATCTTCAAGGGCTTCGCTAGCCTCTTTGACACCATCGACGGTGCCGTTCAGGCCGGCGAGTCTGGTGTCAAGCCGAACGTTTCCGGCTTCGCTCACCTGTCCTCCAACAACTAATTACGCGTTCTGCGTAGCTAATAAGACCACCATCCTTTAAGGAGAAAATATAATGGCAACCCTGTCTTCCTCCGGCATCATCGGCACTCTGCTCAACATCTTCTACGCTCTCGGCGATATGGCCGGCGGCGCTGCTGACCTGATCGGCCTGCTCTAAGAAGCACGCTGCACTAAGCAGAACTGCTTGACCCCGCTCCACGTGGAGCGGGGTTCTTTCGTTTTAGTGCAGTCGGCGACTTCTTGGTGGTTAGTCCTCCTTCTCTTCGAGAGCTGAGCCGCCTGAATCTCAGTGTGGGGCTCCCAGCTGCAAAATGATGGCTCCCGGAGGGCGTTTTCGAGGGGGATTTTGCAGCTGGGAGCCCACACAGCAGGGAGGGAAGCCTGCGCCGCCGCGTAGTGGGAGGGCTGGCGGTACGTTTTTGCATATAAGCCCTCAAAAAGCGTGACTTTTGGAGGCTTAGCCGTCAAAACGTACCGTGAGTGTGGGCGGTCGCCGCGTGCAGCTGTGCTGAGGTGCGTCGTGCGGTGGGCGAGGAGTCTTGCGGCAGCCGGAAAACTCGGGGAGCGTCTCCCAGCTCCACAATCCCCGCCGTAATTGCGGAGATCCGGAGTGGATTCTGAAGCTGGGAGACTCACCCGGAGTTGTGATGATGAACTAGCCGTGCGGGCGCAGCGGGTGTGCGATGGGGTGGGAAAAACCGGGGGTAATTGCGTGCAAGCGGGCGCTATTGCCCCGCCAGAGTGAGTGTTCACAAGTAAACTTATCCCCATGGCTAACATCAAAGACGACGAACTTCCTGAGATCGACCTTGCTAAGACCGACGGCTACGTCGTCGACGATTCCGACGAGGACGACCCCGCGCTCATCATGCCGGATGGTTCTCCCATCGAGACCTGGCGTGAGAACTACCCTTATGAGGAGCGCATGACGCGCGACGAGTACGAGTCCACCAAGCGCGCCCTGCAGATCGAGCTCCTGAAGTGGCAGAACTGGACCAAGGAGACTGGCCAGCGCCACATTATTCTCTTCGAGGGCCGTGACGCCGCAGGCAAGGGCGGCACCATCAAGCGCTTCAACGAGCACCTTAACCCGCGCGGTGCACGCACCGTGGCGTTGGAGAAGCCCTCCCCGCGCGAGTCCACGTCGTGGTACTTCCAGCGCTACATTCAGCACTTCCCGGCCGGCGGTGAGATCGTCTTCTTCGACCGCTCCTGGTACAACCGCTCCGGTGTTGAGCGCGTTATGGGTTTTTGCACCGAGTCCCAGCACGCGGAGTTCCTGCGTGAGGTTCCAATGCTGGAGAACATGATTCTGGGCTCCGGAATCTCGCTGACCAAGCTGTGGTTCTCCGTGACCCGCAAGGAGCAGCGCACCCGCTTCGCCATCCGCCAGATCGACCCGGTACGCCAGTGGAAGCTTTCCCCGATGGACCTGGCCTCCCTGGACAAGTGGGATGACTACACTCGTGCCAAGGAGGAGCAGTTCCGCTACACGGACACCGAGGAATCCCCCTGGATCACCATTAAGTCGAATGACAAGAAGCGCGCCCGCATTAACGCGATGCGCTACGTGCTCTCCAAGTTTGAGTACACCAACAAGGATCATGAGGTCGTCGGCGTGCCGGATGAGAACATCGTCAAGCGCGGCCGTGACCAGATTGGGGACTAGTTCCCTTAAGCTCAGATTGTTCAACGAGAATTAATATCAGCGTCACTGGCGTGACCAGTGGATCCTCTGCAATGTCTGTATGGCAAAAAATTCTCGTATGTGTGCGCTGGTGCTCGGCGCGGTCCTTGCTACCCAGGTAGCGGGCGTGGCCGGCGCTAGCGCACAGTCGTCTTTAACCTTTGGTTCCTCTTTCTCTTCCTCGCTCCCGGCGCTCTCCTCGCACGGCAGCTCCCAGAACAGTTCGCAGGGCAGCACGCACGGCAGCTCCGATGACGCCTCCTCCCGGCCGGGCCCGGGCGAGGAGCAGCCGGAGTCCCCGCACAGCCATGTCCTGTTTGCGGAGGACTTTGACGGCGTGGAGAACCCCACCGGTTTCACCCACGCGCTGCCCCAGGGCTGGGATTCCACCACCGAGGGCGTGACCTCCGGCGAGGCCCGCTGGAAGGGCTGGACTCTGTCCACCATCCGCGAGTGGACGTGGGCGGTGGGCACCGACATGCGCCACTGGTTCACCCAGGCCCACGATAACGTCGCCATCATCGAGAGCAATCACCAGCGGCTTAACGGCACCGACTCCATGGATGCCCGCATGAGCACTCCGCTTATCGACGTCTCCTCGCGCACCACCGACACCCTCACCGTCGAGTTCGATCACCACTACCGGCAGGGCAAGCCCGGCCAGCGCGCGGAGGTCGTCGCGGAGTTCGACACCGGCGAGCGCCGCCCCCTGCTCGAGCTTTCCCAGGACGTCTTCAGCAAGCACGAGGCCCTCGAGGTGGAGGTTCCTGCCGGTGCGCGGGAGATGAAGGTGAGCTTCGAGTACCTCGATTCCAACAAGGACTGGTGGTGGGCCGTCGATAACGTCGAGGTTACCGAGCCGCTGCCGGAGCTGAGCGGCAAACCTAGCGCCATCGTCGATGTGCTCTCCGATATCCAGGGGGATCCGGAGGACTACACGCTGGCCCTGCGCCAGCTCAACGCCATGGAGGAGCCCGCAGGCGCGTTGGTGCTCAACGGTGACTTGGTGGATAACGGCAGCCAACAGCAGTGGGATGACTTCCTGGCGGCCCACGCTGAGGTCCCGCATGTCTCCGGCACGGAGCTGTGGACCATCGGCAACCACGAGATGTACGGGCCCGAGGGCTCCGAGACCTATCTCAAGCGCTTCCTTGAGAATGCCGGCCAGGATGGCCCGCAGGACAAGCCGTGGAAGGAGGTAATCGTTGATGGCGTGCCGCTCATTTCGGTGAATACCGAGTACTACTCGGATGTGGACCGCGAAGGCAAAGAGCCCTTCCAGCGCCTGTCCGAAGAGCAGCTGAGCTGGCTCGATGCGCGCCTGGCCTACTGGGAAAGCAAGGGCGTGACCGCGCTGGTCTTTACCCACCCGCTGCTGCCGCAGACGGTGTCGATGTCCCACTCCGCCTGGTACCAGAACGACTTCGAGGATCTGGAGGCGCTTTCCCGCGTGGTGAGCAAGTACACCAACCTCATCATGTTCACCAGCCACAGCCACTCCTCGCTGGAGCAGAACAACTGGTGGGGCCGCTACCGCTTCGACGGCACCGGTGCCGCGGGCAAGGCCGGGTTCCCGGTGGTGAACACGGGCGCCATCCTTAACGCCTACCTGCCGGATGGCGACCACGACGAGGAGACGCTGCCTGACGACGCCGCCACCGGCCTGCGCGTCAAAGTCTTTGCCGACCGCATCCGCGTCGAGGCCTGGGACTTCAAGGCACACTCCATGCTGAAATACCAGGACTTCCGCCGCTAGAAATTGTCCCGGCCCGCCCCAAACTCAAGAACATAAAGAGAGCGCCCCGCATAACGCGGAGCGCTCTTCGACGATTTTTTAGGCCAATTAGAACAGGCCCTCGATGGAGGCAATCGGGGCCATGTGGCCGGTCTCCAAGAGGAAGGAGTAGACGCCGAAGGAAGAAAGTCCCAGGCTTACCAGGCTGGAGATGGTGGCGGTGATGTAGCCGATGATGGCTCCTGCGGAAGCTGCCATGTTAATGCTCCTTGAGTGCTGTTGTGAGAGAGTGTGCGGGGTTTAGAAGTGGATGGAGTGGATGAAGTCGTCGATCTGAGCAATCGGCGCAATCTGGCCCAGGCGCAGCAGGACGTTGTAGAGGCCGTAGGAGGAGAATGCCAAGCTGATCATGTGAATCGGCTCCTTAGTGGGACGTGAATACAAGAGAAACGGTTCAAAGTTTCCCGGCCAAGCTAACACGGCTGAAAACGGTTTTCGCGGCAAGTTATCCAGCTACCAAAATTCGGGGGTAGGACTGGAAAACGGGTAAACCCCCGTGATGCATGTGCGTAATCTGACATGCATAACAGGGGTGCTGGCGACTGTGCCGCGGTAGGCCGGGACGCGGGGGCCTAAGGCAGTGTCCACGGCTCAATCGGGTTGCCCTGCCACAGCGAGTCGTGCGGCACGCGGTCACCGCGCATGACCAGCGAGCCCGGGCCCACCGTGGCGGTGGAGCCGATGAGCGAGGCCGGCAGCGCCACCGAGTGCGCGGCCAGCGTGGCGCCGTCGCTGATGGTGACCGTGTCCAGGCTCATCACGCGGTCCTGGAAGAGGTGCGTTTGCACCACCGTGCCCGGGCCCACCGTGGCGCCGGTGCCCACCGCGCAGAGGTCGGTCTCCGGGAACCAGTAGGAATCAATCCACGCGCCGCCGCCAATACGCACGCCCAGCGCGCGCAGGCCCAGGTTGATCTCACCCGTGCCCAGCTTGTGGGTGAAGAACCACGGCGCGGCCACGGCCTCCACAAAGGTGTCCTGCAGCTCGTTGAGCCACACGAAGGAAGACCACAGCGGGTGATCCCCCGGCACGTGCTTGCCCACGCAGATCCACTTCACCAGCACCGTGATGCCCATCGCCACCGCGCCGGTGGCCATGAGGACCAGGCCGGAAAGCAGCCAGGCGAGGCCGAGCCCGAGGGCGTCGACAAGCAGGAAGAGCACCCCAAGGGTCCCGGCCAGCAGCATGGCGGAGGTCATGGGCGCCAGCAGGCGCATGGTCTCCACCACGCCGCGGGCGGCCTTGACTTTGAAGCCCGGGTTGTAGGTCAGGGACTCGCCCTCCACGCCGTCAACGTGCGCCTCCACGCGGCGCATGCGCTCCGGCGGGGAACCCCACCAGTTCGCGCCGGACTTGGTCTTCTTCGGGGTGGAGGAGAGCACCGCCACCAGCGAGTTCTTGGAAAGCTTGCGCCCGGGGCCGGTAATGCCGGAGTTGCCCACGAAGGAGCGCTTGCCCACCTTGGTCTCCCCGGTGAGCATCCAGCCGCCGCCGAGCTCGTAGCCGCCGATGAGGGTGTCATCGGCCAGGAACGCGCCCTCCTTGACCTCCGCCAGCTTGGGCACCATGACCGCGGTGGAAATCTCCGCGTTCTTGCCAATCTTCGCGCCCAGCGAGCGGAACCACGCCGGGGTGAGCTGGGAGGCGTAGAGCGGGAAGAGCTGGGTGCGGGCCTCGTCCATGAGGCGCTCGATGGCCCACAGGCGCCAGCCCGCCGCCGAGCGCACCGGGAACACGCCCGGCTTCACGCCCAGGGAGAGGATCCGCACGCCCAGCCAGGTCTGCAGCATGTAGAAGGCAAAGGCCACGAGCGCGCCCAGCGGGGCGAAGAAGATGGCGCCCACCAGCGGGTTGCCGCCGGTGGCCTGGATGAGCGCAATGACCACCAGGGCAGCCAGGCCCAGCGCCACGATGGGCTGGATGGCTAGGAGCACGGAGGTCGCGCCATAAATGGCCACCCACCACGGGCGGCGCTTCGGCGGGGTGTCCGGGAAGCGGTGCTTGGAGCGGCCAATCTTCTTGGCCGGGGAGCCAGACCAGCGAGCGCGGTCCTTGGTCTTCTTGGTGCCGGTCACCGTGGAGCCGGCCTCGACGTGCGCGTCCTTGCCCACATGGGTGCCCGGCAGCAGCGTGGAGCGCGCACCGATGCGCGCGCCCTCGTCGATCTTGATCTGGCCCACGCGCAGGATGTCGCCGTCGAGCCAGTAGCCGCTGAGATCTACCTCGGGCTCGATGGCCACATGATCACCCAGCTTGAGCAAGCCGGTCACCGGCGGCAGGGAGTGCAGATCCACGCCGCGGCCGATCTTCACGCCGAGCGCACGCGCGTAGTTGTTCACCCATGTTGCCCCGGCGATGGAGCGCGAGCCGGAGGCATCCGCCCAGCGCTCGGCGGCCCAGATGCGTAGGTGCACCGCGCCGCCGCGCGGGTACTCGCCGGGTGTGATGCCGGCGGTGATAAGCCGCGCGCCGAAGCCGCCGATGGGGATGCGGCCAATCGGGGTGGCAAAGATGAGGAGCATGACAATGACCACCCACCACGGCGTGTGCAGGGCCCAGTCGATGCCCGCCAGTGCGGCCAGGTTGGAGCCCAGCAGCAGCCAGGCCAGCCAGGAGGTGGCGGCCAGCGTCATCGTCGGGATCTGGATGAGCGTCTGCGCCAGGCGGGTGCCGCCGGAGACCTTGCGGACCTCACGGGCGGGGGCCTCGTTGGTGGCCGGGCGCTCCTCCGCACCGCCGATGAGCTCCGCAAAGGAGCCCAGGCGCGGGTGATCGTAGAGATCGCGCACGGCCACGGTGGGGTAGCGCTCGCGGATGCGGCCCACCAGGGTCGCGGCGGCCAGGGAGGTGCCGCCCAGGGAGAAGAAGTCCGCGTTTTCGTCGCTCACGGAGACACCGAGGGTTTCCACCCACAGCTCCGCCAGCCACTGCTCAGTGGGGCTCAGGCCAGCGGCGTCCACGCCCACGCCCGGCAGCGGCCAGGGCAGCGCCTTCTTATCCACCTTGCCGGAGGTGCGCACGGGCAGCTCCTCCATGACGCAGATGCGCGGCACGAGGGCGGCCGGCATGGTATCGGCCAGGCGGGCGTGGGCGGCCTCGTGGTCGAAGCCGGCCTCGGGGTCATCGAGGGAGACGTAGCCCACCAGTACGGACTCGCCGCCGGGGGTCTTCTGCACGGCCACGGCGGAGTTGTACACGTTGGGCAGCGCGGCGACGTTGGCTTCCACCTCGCCGAGCTCGATGCGGCGGCCGCCGATCTTTACCTGATCGTCCACGCGCCCCACGAAGTAGAGGCCGTCCTCTTCCAGGCGCACGTGGTCGCCGGTGCGGTAGGCGCGCTGCCAGCCCATCGACTCCAGCGGCGCGTACTTCTCGGCGTCCTTGGCCGGGTCGAGGTAGCGGGCCAGGCCCACGCCGCCGATCACCAGCTCGCCTACCTCGCCGGGGGCCACGGGGATACCCTGCTTGTCCACGACCACCAGGTCCCACCCATTGAGCGGCAGGCCGATGGAGACGGGGTGGCCGGGCTTGAGGTGCTGGGCGCAGGCCACCACGGTGGCCTCGGTGGGCCCGTACGTGTTCCACATTTCGCGCTCCTCGGTGGCGAGGCGGTCAACCAGCTCCTGCGAGCAGGCCTCGCCGCCGACGATGAGCAGGCGGATGTTGTCCAGGGCCTCGGCTGGCCACAGGCCGGCCAAGGTCGGCACGGTGGAGACCACCGTGATGTCGCGGCGGATGAGCCAGGGGCCCAAGTCCATGCCGGAGCGCACCAGCGAGCGCGGGGCGGGCACCAGGCAGGCGCCGTGGCCCCAGGCCAGCCACATTTCCTCGCAGGAGGCGTCGAAAGCCACGGAAAGCCCGGCCAGCACGCGGTCCTCGGGTCCCAGCGGGCCGTGCGGGTGATCCGCCAGGAAGAGGGCGGCCTCGGCGTCCACGAAGGCGGCCGCGGAGCGGTGGCTGACGGCCACGCCCTTGGGCTTGCCGGTGGAGCCGGAGGTGAAGATGATCCAGGCGGTGTCCTCGGGCAGTGGGCCCTCGATGTCGGCGTCCGCCGGGTTCTCAGCGCGCTCGGAGCTGCGCAGCATGCGGAAGCCCTCGTCGGTAAAGACGGCGTCGATCTCGGCCTCGCCGAAGACCATCTCGGCGCGCTCGTCGGGATCGTCGGCATCGACCGGCACGTAGGCCGCGCCGGCGGCGAGGGTGGCCAGAATGGCCAGGTAGAGCTCGCGCTTACCGGAGGTCATGCGCACACCGATCTTGTCGCCGCGGCGGATGCCGTTGTGGCGCAGCTCGGCGGCCAGGGCGCTGACCTCGGTGATCAGTTCTGAATAGGTGAGGATTTCGCCGTCGTCAAGCGCGGCGGCATCGGGGTAGGTCTGCGCCGTGGTGGTGATGATGTCCCACAGTGTGCGCGTGGGCGGGGCGGCGTGGCCGAGCAGGTACTGCGGCGGGACCGTAGTAAGTGCTTCTTCGTCGCTCATGACGCGTGGGCCTCCGAGCTCTCGCCGGGGTTGTCCGGGTCGGCGGGCGTATCGGCATCGATGATGGCGGTGGCCAGCTTGCGCAGGTGCTTGAGCTGCTTGGAGGTGGACTCATCCAGCGCGGCGTCCTCTGCCTGCGCGACGAGCCCGGCCAGTTCCTTGTGGGCCTTGACGCCCTTCTTGGTGGAGGCGACTATCTGGCGGCGGCGATCCTTGGGATCGCGCTCGCGCTTGACCCAGGAGCGGTTCTCCAGGGAGTCGATGAGCCGGACCATGTCGGAGGCGTCAATGGCCAGGGTGGAGGACAGTGCGGTCTGGGAGGCGGCTTGGTCAGCCACCAGGCAGGTGAGCACCCAGTACTCGCGGATGGTGGTCTGACGGGTGGCCAAGGCGGCCTCGACGCCGTCGCGGGTGCGGCGGCGGAGGCGCTCGAGTTGGAAGGACGGCGACTCGAGCAGCGCCGTCGGAATGATATGAGTGTGTGCAGAAGCCATGCGTAGTAGGTTACGCGCCCACAGTAAGAAAAGTAAATTATGGGTGGCTTCCCACTAATTGGCTACTGCTGCGGATAAACCATGGGAAGACCTTGGTCTTTCCACGCCTGCGTGCCGCCGGTGACGTTGTTGGTCTCCCAACCTTGGGTCAGCTCCAGGTATTCGCAGACCTTCGCGCTGCGCCCGCCGCCGAGGCAGATGACGTAGATGTCCTTGCTCGGATCGATCTCGTCGAGGCGGTCAGCGACCTGGTGCATGGGGATGTGGGTGGCGCCTTGGGCGTGCTCGGTGTTCCATTCGTGGTCTTCACGGACGTCGATGAGCTGGGCGCCCTCGGGGACGTGGGTGGGTTCTACGTTCTTCATGGGGTCAAGGGTACGCGGTGTGTGGTGCTGGCGTGTGCTGCCGCCAGCGGCCTCAAAGCCGCACAAGAGCTAGCGCCGGGCGGACAGATACTCCAAGATGGCCTTCACCCGCCGGTTGTCCTCGCTGGGATCCAGCCGCAGCTTGGCAAAGATGTTGGAGACGTGCTTGGCCACCGCCGCGGCGGAAAGGACCAGGTTGGCGGCGATCTCCTTGTTGGACTGCCCGCGCGACATGAGCTCGAGCACCTCTTTTTCCCGCGGGGTGAGCTCGCCCAGGCCGCTGCGCCCGGAGCGCATGAGCGCCTGGGCCACGCTGGGATCGATGACCGTGCCGCCCTGGGCCACCATGGCGAGGCTGCCCAGGAAGTCCACCACCTCGGAGACGCGGTCCTTGAGCAGGTAGCCGGTGCCGGCCTCGGCGGAATCGAAGAGCTCCACCGCGTAGGCCGGGGCGACGTACTGGGAGAGCACCATGATGGCCAGGTCCGGGTAGGCATCGCGCAGGGTCACGGCGGCCTTGAGGCCGTCGTCGCTCATGCCGGGCGGCATGCGCACGTCGGTGATGAGGACGTCGGGAAGCTGGCCGGCCTCACCTAGCGTGGAGACCAGCTCGATGAGCTCCGGGGCGGAGGCCGCATGCCCCACGATGTTGTGCCCGCGGCGCTCCAGCAGCCCGGCCACGCCCTCGCGCAGCAAGGCGGAGTCATCAGCGATAACGATGTCCAAGTTAGTCATGTGCTACTCCCGATTGGCCGCGCTCCAGTAGTAGGGGAATTGAACAGCTCACCCGCGTGGGCCCGCCCGGCGGCGAGGAGACCTCCACGCTACCGCCGAAGGCGTCGAGCCTCTCCACCATGCCGGCCAGTCCGTGGCCGGGCACGATGGTGGCGCCGCCGGGGCCCTCGTCCACCACCGAGATGTGCAGCGAGGCATCGGTGGAGAGCAGCACGCTCACCGGCGCGCCCGGCGCGTGCTTGAGCGCGTTGGTCATGGTCTCCACGCCAAAGAAGTACCCGGCGGCCAGCACGCTGGGGGAGAGCTCGGGCAGCGGGTGGGGCGCATGCACATTGATGAGGGGGCTGAGGGAGGAGGCGGTATCGGCCAGCGCGGCCACCAGGCCGTGATCCTGCAGCACCTGCGGGTGGATGCCGTGCACCGTGGCGCGCAGGGAGGCCAGGCCGGCGTCCAGATCCGCCTTGGCCGCGGCGATGAGCTCGGCGGTGGTGCCGGTGGCGTCGAGGGAGGCCTCGCCCAGCTTGATGCTGGCCGCTACCAGGTATTGCTGGCAGCCGTCGTGCAGGTCGCGTTCGATGCGGGCGCGCTCGACCTCGTAGGCATCTGCGATGGCGCGCCGGGAGGCGGTGAGCTGGGCGATGATCTGCGCCTGCTGCTCCTCGTGGTTGGTGGTGGGGCGCGACTTTTTAAAGAACACTCCTTCACCTTAACCGGCGAGCCCTTCCGCGAGGGTAGTGCCAGCACTACCTCAAAGAGCATCGCCAGCGCTGTGTTGCTGCGGGGCGCGGTAGCGTGAAATGAGAACCATGAACACGACACTCTCATTGCATGACATCACCAAAGACTTTGGCGCCGGGCCCGTCCTGGCGGGAATCTCGCTGGAGATCGCCCCCGGCGAGATGGTCGCGGTCATGGGGCCCTCCGGCTCCGGCAAGTCCACCCTGCTGCACTGCATGTCCGGGGTTCTCCAGCCCACCCACGGCCGCGTCTTCTTTGGGGATACCGAGCTTTCCGCGCTTGGCGACGCCGCCCGCTCCCGCACCCGCCTGCAGCACTTCGGTTTTGTCTTCCAGGACGGCCAGCTGCTGCCGGAGCTGAGCAACCTGGACAACGTGGCCCTGCCCGCGATGCTCACCGGCAGCGGCCGCAAGCAGGCCCGCCGCAAGGCCATGGAACTGCTGGATCAGCTGGGGCTGGGAGCCCTGGCGGATAGGCGCCCCGGCGAGGTCTCCGGCGGCCAGGCCCAGCGCGTGGCCATCGCCCGCGCCCTGGCGGCGGACCCGGCCGTGGTCTTCGCGGACGAGCCCACTGGCGCCCTCGACCAGACCACCGGCCACGAGGTGATGCAGATGCTCACCACCGTGGTGCGCCACAATGACGCCAGCCTGGTCATGGTCACCCACGATCCGAAGGTCGCGGACTGGATGCAGCGCCGGGTGGAGATCCGCGACGGCATCATTCACGACGACGTGCGCCTGCACGCGCAGGGCTAGGGGAGGAGTGAGAGTATGCGAACCTCCGTGTTGACCTTGGATCTGCACCGTGAGTCCATCCGCGCGCGCTCGGGCACCGGGCTGGTGAGCCTGCTGGCCATCGTGAGCCTGACGGTGGGCTCGACCATCGCCTTCCTCGTGGCCGGCGGCACGTGGATGTTCTTCAACCGCGCCCAGCACCCCGCGGACGCCGACCCCGGGCTGGCCGCGCTGTACAACGACATCGAGGGCTTCCTCTATATCTGGTTCTACCTGGCGCTGTTTGCCTGCGCCTTCCTGCTGCCAGCACTGTTTAGCCTCACCGCGCAGTCCGCGGTGCTGGGGGCCTCCGGCCGCGAGCGCCGCCTGGCCACGCTGCGCTTTTTGGGCCTGAGCTCGCGGGACGTGGTGCGCATGACGGTGTTGGAAACCGGCGTGCAAGCGCTCATGGGCATCGTGCTGGGCGGGCTGCTCAGCGTGCTCGTGGCCCCGGCGCTCACGCACCTGAGCTTCCAGGAGCGCCGGATCCAGCTACAGGAGATCCTCCTGCCCTGGTGGGGCTACCTGCTGGTGGCGGCGGTGCTCTTTGCTGTCGCGCTGCTCGCCGCCTTCGCGGGCATGCAGCGCGTGCGGGTCAGCCCCCTGGGCGTGGCGCGACGCGAGGTGCCTTCGGCGCTCAAGCGCTGGCGCCTGTGGCTCTTCCTCGGCGTGCTGGTGCTGGGCACCGCGGTGCTTACCACCTTCAGCTTCAGCGCCAGCATGGGCGTGATGATCGTCTTCGTGGGCATCATCTTTGTCATCGTGATGAGCATCAACCTGGTGGGGCCGTACGTCCTGCAGGCCGGCGCCCTGGTGGCCGCGAACTTCCCGGGCACTGCGCACCTGGTGGCCTGCCAGCGGGTGGCGGCGAACTCCAGGCGGGTGTGGCGCCGCGTGGCGGCCATCGCCTTCTTTGGCTTCCTGGCCGGCTACCTGGTGGGCGCGCCCCTGGGCAGTGACGGCCTGACCCGGGCGATGCGCGAGGAGGACTACGTGTTTACCCTCTTCCACGATCTCTCCGTGGGCGCGCTGCTCACGCTCGCCTTCGGGTTTATCGTGGTGGCGGTGTCCATCTTCCTGGGCCAGGTCAGCGGCGTCTTCGAGGACGGCGAGCTGCTGCGCTCCCTAGATCTCATGGGTATCTCCCGCCGCTTCATGCTCAAGGTGAACGTGCTGGAAATCCTGGGCCCGGCGGTGGCGCTGAGCCTCGTGGGCTTCATGGTGGGCGCGCTTCAGGGCATGGTCATGTTCGCCGGTGCCGAGGGCGCGGAGGTGGACGTCCTGGGCCGTATCCTCCTGGCCCTGGGGTTCCTGGCCGCCGGGTGGATCACCACGCTGCTGGCGCTGCTGGCCGTGGAGCCGCTGCGCGGGTATGTGCTGCGGGATGGAAGAAGAAAAGAATAGAGGAAGGATTAGAGAACCAATGAAACGCGTGCTGCAGGTCCTCGGCGTGCTGGTGGCCCATGGCCTGACCTCCCACCCACAGGCCTGCGCCGCGGTGGTGGATCTGCGCGGCAACGACGGCGGGGACATGGGCCCCATGGTGGCCGGGGTGAGCCCGCAGCTTCGGCGGGCCCACCGCGGGCTATGCCTCGGCGAACATGGTCATCGACTACCCCGACGGGCGCTCGCTCATGCTCACCACGGCAAAAGATAAGGCGCGTACCGGCGAGGAGTTCGCAGAGGACCCCATCGAACCGGACGCGCGCCTAGAAGAGCTGGAGGCCTGGCTGGGCCAGGCCTGCGCCAGCTAGCGCTGGCTTACTTGAAGCGAGCCTTGGCTTCCTCCAAGATCTTCTCGGCCTCGGCCTTGTCGCCCCAGCCGGAGCCGGTGACTTCCTTGTTCGGCTCCAGGTCCTTGTAGTGGACAAAGAAGTGCTCGATCTCGTCCTTGATGTGCTGCTCCACATCGTCGATGTCCTGGTAGCGCTCCCAGCGCGGGTCGTCGATGACGGCGAGCAGCTTGTCGTCGCCACCGGCCTCGTCGGTCATCTTGAACACGCCGAGGATGCGAGCCTCAACCACCACGCCCGGGAAGACCGGCTCCGGGAGAATGACGAGGGCGTCGAGCGGATCGCCGTCCTCACCCAGGGTGTGGTCGATGAAGCCGTAATCAGCCGGATAGGCCATCGGGGTGAACAGGTAGCGGTCCAGGTAGACCTTGCCGGTCTCGTGGTCCACCTCGTACTTGTTGCGGGAGCCCTTCGGGATCTCGATGGTTACTTCAACGCTCACAGCGATGTCCTCCAATGGGAAGTAAATGATCAATTGCCGCCCATAGTCTACAGCGCTTGCCGGCCGCGCTAGGGTGATAGGCGATGAAAGCAAAGCACGTGTGGTGGACCTCCGCAGCCGTGGTCACCGCCGCCGCGGTGGCGGCGGCCGCAGGCCTGGGCATTTCCGTTCAACGCGCCTACGAGGGCCTGGACCACGGCCAGCCTTATGCTGCGGCCCAGCCCGCCACCCCGGTGGTGCCGGTAACGGAGGAAGGCGAGCTGAACAAGCAGGCGCTGAAAGCACGCCTCGACGCAGTGGCCAAGGAGAAGTCCAAGGACTTGGCCACCCTCGGCGCGCAAGTGGCAGACACTAGCACCGGGGAGAGCCTGTGGGAGCGCCAGCCCACTAAGCCGCTGACCCCGGCATCCTCCACTAAGGTGCTTACCCTGGCCGCGGCCACCTACGCCCTGGACGAGGGCGAGCGCCTGCGCACCGAGGCCATGCGCGCCAGCGAGGACACCGTGGCCATCAAAGCCAGCGGGGACGTGTGGATGGATGAGAAGCGCCTCGACGCCTTCGCCGCGGACATCAAGCAGGCCATGCCCGGGGTGAAGAAGGTTCTGCTGGACACCAGCGCGTGGGCCGGGCCCGCCCAGGCCACGGGCTGGGAGCCGGATAACGTCGACGGCGGCTACGTGGCTCCCATGGAGCCGCTCATGCTCTACGGCGGGCGCATCGGGCAGACCACTGGTGACGTCCCTCGTTCCCACACCCCGGCCGTGGACGCGGCACAGTCCCTGGCCGCGCGCCTTGGTGCCCGGGCCGAGGCCGGCGCCGCGCCCAAGGGCGGGGAGGTCATCGCCAGCACGGAGTCCGAGCCGCTGGCCCTGCGCGCCCAGGAGGCGGCGAAGGATTCCGATAACGTCATGGCTGAGGCCATCGGCCGCGAGCTGGCCATCGCCCGCGGCAAGGAGGCCAGCTTCACCGGCGCCGCCCAGGCCACCCTGGAGGTTCTCACCGAGCACGGTCTCGACGTCAGTGGGGTAACCCTGCACGATAACTCCGGGCTCTCCGTGGAC
The DNA here is from genome assembly GCF_030532325.1 of Corynebacterium sp. Classification (GTDB taxonomy): domain Bacteria; phylum Actinomycetota; class Actinomycetes; order Mycobacteriales; family Mycobacteriaceae; genus Corynebacterium. The sequence goes on along the minus strand of NZ_JAUNLS010000009.1, from coordinate 38,328 downwards.
AACCGCATTCCCCCGGCGCTGCTGACCCAGATCATGGTCCAGGCCGCCGAGCAGGATGCGCTGCGCCCGCTGCTGGGCTACCTGCCGCTGGCCGGAGGCGAGGGCACCCTCTACACGCGCTACACCGGCTCGCCCGCCCGCGGCTTTGTCAAGGCCAAGACGGGCACGCTCACGGGGGTCTCGGCGCTGACCGGCACCGCGCAGGGCACCTCCGGGCGGGTCTACGCCTTTACCTTCCTGGTCAACGGCGGCGAGATCAACTCCGCGCGCGCGGCGCAGGACGCCCTGGCCGCCGCCCTCCACGAGTTCTAGGCAGGCGCAATGATGGTGAGACCCTTCTGGCCGCGGGTATCCCCCAACTTTCTGGCCTGCCGGGTGGCGGTGCGCGAGTTCTGTTCTGCCCGCGATCTCGGCTGTGTGGCCGTGGGGTTGTCCGGCGGGGCGGACTCCCTGGCGCTGACCGCGGCCCTGGTGGCAGAGGGCATCGAGGTGACCGCGCTGTGCGTGGATCACGGCCTGCAGGAGGGGTCCGCCGCCCAGGCGGAGCGCGCCGCCGAGCAGGCCCGCAGCCTGGGTGCTGGCGCGCGAGTGCTGAGAGTCGAGGTGGACGCCCGGGCGGGCGAGTCCCTGGAGGCCGCCGCCCGGCGGGCGCGCTACCGGGCCTTCGCGTGCTTTCTCAGTGGTGCTGATAGCGGCCCTGATAACGGCGTACTGAGGGAGGTTGCCGTGGCGCACACCGCCGAGGACCAGGCCGAGACCCTGCTGCTCTCCGCCCTGCGCGGGCAGGTGACCGGCATGCTGCCCGTCACCGAGGTGGAGGGCACGCGGGTGCTGCGGCCGCTGCTGGAGGTGCGCCGCGCCCAGACCCTCGGCGCCTGCGCTGAGCTTGGCCTTAAGCCCTGGCAGGATCCCCACAACGCCGATCCCGGCTTCCGGCGGGTGGCGCTGCGCCAGGAGATCCTGCCCCGGCTGGGGGAGATCCTCGGCGGCGATGCCGTCCCGGCGCTGGCGCAGGCGGCTGCCGATGCCGCCCAGGACAACGCCTTCCTCACCACCGCGGCCTGCGATGACTGCGCCGAGCTGGCGGCCATGCCGGAGCCGCGGCGTCGGCGAGCGCTGGCGGCCTGGCTGCGCGAGCACGGCGTGGAGGTCAGCCGGGAGAGCATCCGCGGGGTGGAAAAACTCTGCGTCGACTGGCACGGCCAGGGCCCAGTGGCGGTGGCGGGGCCGCGTGGCCTAGGTCAAAGGTTGGAAGTATGCAGGGTTGGTGGCAAACTGGCACTATTGCCCGGCCACTAAAGGAGCGCACTCGTGCACGATAAGAAAGATTTCACCGTCCCAACTAACCCCTACGGCGACGACCTCGAAGCCGTCCTTATCACTGAGGAGGAGCTGCAGGCCCGCATCCAGGAGATGGCGGACCGCGTCTCCGAGAAGTACAAGGACGCCGAGGACGAGCTGATCCTGGTCTGCGTCCTCAAGGGCGCCGTGTTCTTCCTGACGGACTTCGCCCGCAAGCTGTCCATCCCCTCCCAGCTGGAGTTCATGGCGGTCTCCTCCTACGGCAACGCCACCTCGTCTTCCGGCGTGGTGCGCATCCTGAAGGACTTGGACCGCGACATTGAGGGCCGCGACGTCCTCATCGTCGAGGACATCATTGACTCCGGCCTGACCCTGTCCTGGCTCATCCGCAACCTGCACGGCCGCCGCCCCCGCTCCCTGGAGGTGGTCACCCTTCTGCGCAAGCCGGAGGTCATCAAGGCTGAGATCGATCTCTTTGACGTCGGCTTTGACATCCCCAACGAGTTCGTCGTGGGCTACGGCCTGGATTACGCGGAGCACTACCGCGCCCTTCCGTACGTGGGAACGCTGCGCCCGGCTGTCTACAGCACCGATTAAGGTGTAATTGGCTTTCAAGGTGTTCCCACCTTCACGCACGTCCAGGTACAGGAATTCAGCCACCGGACTACAGCCATAGGACTACATAGGAATACCAACAGGGATCCCAACTAGGTAATTGATGAAAAACAAAAACCTCCTTCGTTACGGCTCGCTTGCAGCCCTGGTGCTCATCGGGCTTTATGCCTTCACGTTTTTTAGCAACGACGCCCGCAGCTTCAAGAACGTGGACACCTCCGTGGCGCTCGAGCAGCTGGCGGATAAGAACGTCGCCGAGGCGCAGATCGACGACCGCGAGCAGCAGCTGCGCCTGACTCTGAAGAAGCCCGTGACGGTGGAAAAGCAGGAGGGCGTTGAGGAAATCATCGCCAAGTATCCGGGGCGTGCCTCCGAGCAGATCTTCAACTCCGTCAAGGACTCCGGGGCGGAGAAGTTCCAGACTAAGGTCACCCAGGAATCCTTCCTGGGCTCCTTGATCAGCTTCCTGCTGCCGATGATCCTGCTCTTCGGCTTCCTCTTCTGGCTCATGACACGCATGCAGACCGGCGGCGGCATGTTCGGCATCGGCGGCTCCAAGGCCAAGGAGCTGACCAAGGATATGCCCACCAACACCTTTGCTGACGTCGCCGGCGCGGACGAGGCCGTGGACGAGCTGCAGGAGATCAAGGACTTCCTCGATGATCCGGAGCGCTACCACGCCCTCGGCGCGAAGATCCCGCGCGGCGTGCTGCTCTACGGCCCGCCTGGCACCGGTAAGACCCTGCTGGCGCGCGCCGTGGCCGGCGAGGCCGGCGTGCCCTTCTACTCCATCTCCGGCTCGGACTTCGTGGAGATGTTCGTCGGCGTGGGTGCCTCCCGCGTGCGTGATCTCTTCAAGCAGGCCAAAGAGAACAGCCCCTGCATCATCTTCATCGATGAGATCGATGCCGTCGGCCGCCAGCGCGGCTCCGGCACCGGCGGCGGGCACGACGAGCGCGAGCAAACGCTCAACCAGCTGCTCGTGGAGATGGATGGCTTTGGCGACCGCGAGGGCGTCATCCTCATCGCGGCGACCAACCGCCCCGACATCCTCGACCCGGCCCTGCTGCGCCCGGGCCGCTTCGACCGCCAGATCCCAGTGACCAACCCGGACCTGGCCGGCCGCGAGCAGATCCTGCGCGTGCACGCCAAGGACAAGCCGCTGGCCAAGGAAGTGGACGTGGCGCAACTGGCCAAGCGCACCGCCGGCATGTCCGGCGCGGACCTGGCCAACGTGCTCAACGAGGCCGCCCTGCTCACCGCCCGCATCGGCGGCAACGTCATTACCTACGACGCCCTCGAGGAGGCCACCGACCGCGTCGTGGGCGGCCCGCGCCGCCAGGGCAAGATCATCTCCGAGCACGAGAAGAAGGTCACCGCCTACCACGAGGGCGGCCACACCCTGGCCGCGTGGGCGCTCAAGGACATCGAGCGCGTGTACAAGGTCACCATCCTGGCTCGCGGGCGCACCGGCGGCCACGCCATGACCGCGCAGGAAGATGACAAGGGCATGTACACCCGCGACGAGCTCTTCTCCCGCCTCGTCTTTGCCATGGGCGGGCGTGCGGCGGAGGAGCTGGTCTTTGGCGCCCCCACTACCGGCGCATCCTCCGATATCGAAAACGCCACCAAGATCGCGCGCTCCATGCTCACCGAGTACGGCTTCAGCCCGCAGCTGGGCACCATCAAGTACGGCAAGGAGCAGGGCGATCCCTTCGGCTACGGCATGGGCGGCGGCAGCATCGAGTACTCCGACGCGGTGGCCGCGCGCATCGACGAGCAGATGCACTACCTGCTCGACCGCGCCCACCAGCAGGCCTACGACATCCTGGCGGATCACCGCGATTACCTGGACAAGCTGGCGGAGGCCCTGTTGGAGAAGGAGACCCTGCGCCGCCCGGACCTGGAGGCCATCTTCGACGGCATCACTCCGCGCGAGGCCTTTGAGGTCTTCCCGGGCGAGGATGATCGCTTCCCGCGCCAGGCCGGCCGCGAGCCGGTGAAGACCCCGGTGGAGCTGGCCAAGGAGCGCGGCGAGGAGCTACCGAAGCGCATGACGCTTCTCGACGCCTCCCGTGCCGCCCGCGAGCGCCGCCTGGCCGGCGAGGATAACAACGGCCGCGAGATTGGCTTCAACTTTGGCCAGCACGCCGGTGACATCGTGGACTCCGGCAAGGGCAACACCTTCTTCGGCGAGGGCTCGCAGGAGCAGCGCGCGCAGGATAAGGGCGCACAAGATAAGGGCTCCCAGGATAAAAACAACAGCCCGAGCACCGAGTCCACTCAGGAGATTCCCGTGGCCCGTGGCACTTCAGCACAGGATGCCGAGGCTGAGTCGGAGTCCACCTCCGCGCACCCGGGCGAGGCCGCCTACCCGGCCGATCCCACTCCGCAGGAGCGGCGTGGGCGCCACTCCAAGCCGGATGACTACCAGTGGGGAGCACCCGGCTGGGGCGAGCACGAGCACCAGAACAATCCGTACTCCGGAAGGGGCACCAATGAGCGATAAATTCCCTCTCAACCACGTCCCCGCCCAGCGCGAGTTCGACCAAGATCGCGCCGAGGCCGCCGTGCGTGAGCTGCTCATCGCGGTGGGGGAGGACCCTGACCGCGAAGGCCTGCGCGAAACACCTGCCCGCGTGGCGCGCGCCTACAAGGAGGTCTTCGCCGGCCTGCACTCCGATCCCACGGAGGTGCTGCACAAGACCTTCGCCGAGGAGCACCAGGAGCTGGTCTTGGTGCGTGATATTCCGATTTACTCCACCTGCGAGCACCACCTGGTGCCCTTCTACGGCGTCGCGCACATCGGCTACATTCCGGGCGCCGACGGGCACGTCACCGGGCTGTCCAAGCTGGCCCGCCTCGCGGACATGTACGCCAAGCGCCCGCAGGTGCAGGAGCGCCTGACCTCCCAGATCGCCGACGCCCTCGTGGAGGTGCTCCACGCGCAGTCGGTGATCGTGGTCATCGAGTGCGAGCACCTGTGCATGGCCATGCGCGGCATCCGCAAGCCGGGCGCAACCACCACCACCTCAGCCGTGCGCGGCGGCTTCAAGAAGAACGCCGCCTCCCGCGCCGAGGTCATGAGTCTGATTAGGAGCTAGTGATGCAAGCACGCACGCTCAGTGAACTGACCGTGCCGGGGCGCACGCTGGTGATGGGAATCGTCAACGTCACCGAGGATTCCTTCTCCGACGGCGGGCGCTGGATCAACGTCGACGATGCCCTCGCCCACGCCCGCGAGCTGGTGGCCGCCGGCGCGGACATGATCGACGTCGGCGGCGAGTCCACCCGCCCGGGTGCGGTGCGCGTCGCAGCCGAGCTCGAGGCCCAGCGCGTGGTGCCGGTGATCAAGGCGCTGAAAGAGGAAGGCATCCGCACCTCCGTGGACACCATGCGCGCCTCCGTGGCCGCCGCCGCGGCCGAGGCCGGCGTGGACATGATCAACGACGTCTCCGGCGGCCTGGCGGATCCCCAGATGTATTCCACGATGGCCCAAGCAGGCGTACCCGTGTGCCTCATGCACTGGCGCACCGTGCAGTTTGGCAGTGCGGCCGGCGCCGCCGACCACGGCGGCGACGTGGTGCGCGACGTCCACGAGGCCCTGGCTCGCCTGGCCGATTCCGCCCTGCAGGCGGGCGTGCGCCACGAGAACATCGTGGTGGACCCGGGCCTGGGCTTTGCCAAGACCCCGCAGGATAACTGGGCGCTGCTCAAGGCGCTGCCGGAGTTCCTGGCAGGCGAATTCCCGCTGCTGGTAGGTGCCTCCCGCAAACGCTTCTTGGCCGCCATCCGCTCCGACCGCGGGGCGGAGTCCAGCCCGTTGCTGGCGGATCCCGCCACCGCGGCCGTGACCGCCATTTCCGCCCAGATGGGCGCGTGGGGCGTGCGCGTGCACGAGGTGGGGGTCTCCCGCGACGCCGTCGACGTGGCCGCGGCCTGGAACGCCGGGGCTAACTACCGCGGCGGGGAGAAGGCCTCCGGCAGCTACGCCAACGGCGCCGACGGCGGCACGGTGGCCTCCACGGCGCTGGGCCGCGCACACGCAGCAGCCCCTCACGCAACGCCCTCCCACGCAACACCCGCTCAGGCAACACCCGCTGCAGAAGGAGAAGACCATGGCTGATCGCATCGAACTGACCGGGCTGGAGTGCTTTGGCTACCACGGCGTCTTTGCCGAGGAAAAGCGCGAGGGCCAGCCTTTCATCGTCGACGTGACCTGCTGGCTGGACTTTCAGGACTCCGGCGATGACCTGAACAAGACGGTCAACTACGCCGAGCTGGCGGAGCTGGCCGCGGGCATCGTCGAGGGCCCCGGCCGCGACCTCATCGAGACGGTGGCCAACGAGGTGGCGGAGGCCGCCATGCAGCGCTTTGACCTCCTACATGCCGTCGAGGTGCGCATCCACAAACCGCAGGCGCCCATCCCGCGCACCTTCCACGACGTGGCCGTTGTGGCCCGCCGCTCCCGAAAGCGCATGGGCTAGGCATGCGCGCGGTACTTTCCATCGGATCCAACATGGAGGATCGCCGAGCGCTGCTGCAGACCGTCTTTGACGAGTTCGCCGCCGAGACCGTCGCGGCCTCGCCCATCTACGCCACCGAGCCCTGGGGTGTGGAGGACCAAGAGGAGTTCCTCAACGCCGTGCTCATCGTGGACGTGGAGTGCACCCCGCTGGAGCTGCTCAAGCGGGGCCAGGCCCTGGAGAACGCCGCGGAGCGCGTGCGCGCCCGGCACTGGGGTCCGCGCACTCTGGACGTCGACATCGTGGACATCGAGGGCTACACCTCCGCCGACCCGCAGCTGACCGTGCCGCACCCCTACGCCGCCGAACGCGCCTTTGTGCTGGTGCCCTGGCTGGCCGCGGATCCGCAGGCGGAGCTGGCTGGAACCCCGGTTGCCACGCTGGTGGCCGCCCTTGCTCCGGAGGACGTCGAAGGGGTGCGGCAGCTATGACTCGGACCTCGATTGGCTGGCTGGTGTCCACCGGGCTCTTCGTGGCGGCGGCCGCGGCCATCCTCACCACGCGCTTTTATGGCTCCATGATCGCCATCCCGGCCACCGTGTCGGTCTCCCTGTGGGCGGTGACCGTGGTGTGCGTCTTCCTCACCATCAAGGTGCGCTCCGCCAAGGAGGACGGGCACGGCATCGGCCTGGATTCCTCGCAGCTGAACCCCATGACCATTGCGCAGTTCATGCTGGTGGGCAAGGCCTCGGCGTGGACGGGCACCATCGTGGGCGGCGCCTACGCGGGCATGGCCGTCTACGTGGTGCCCAAGGCCAGCGAGCTGGTGGCCGCGGCCAGTGACCTCACCGGCGTGGTGACCTCCGCGCTGGGCGGGCTGGCCATGGCCATTGCGGGCGTGGTGCTCGAGCGACACTGCGAGGTCCCACCTCCATCTGACGGCTCCCAGGCGGTAAGTTAGGGAACATGACCAGCTCCGAGAACAAGACCGACGCCGGATCCATTGGGCTTATCGTCCTTGTCATCCTGGCGGTGATCGCCAGCATCGTGATGCTTATTTCGGGCTCCGCCAGCGCGCTGAAGCTGGCGCTTATCGCTGCGCTGTGGGCGGCGGTGCTCGGTTTCTTCCTCGTGGTGCGCTACCGCCGTCAGGCGCAGTCGGCGCAGGAGATGCTCGAGGTGGAGCGCGCGCACTGGGAGGAAACGGCTTCCGCCAACGCCAGCGCTGCTGCCGCCACCGCCGCGGCCTCCGGTTCTGTGGCTGACGCCGAAGTGCTGGCGCAGATCCGCACCGAGCTGGCCTCCATTCGCTCCCAGCTGGAGGAGCTCTCCGGGCGCGAGTGGGTGTACGAGCCCGCCGCCCTGCGCGCTGAGGCCCGCCGCATCCAGGAACTGGAGCGCGCCACCCACGCCACCGCCGCCGAGGAGCCGGATGTCAACTTCACCCAGCAGTCCAGCGGCGCGCCGAGCGCGGACGCGATTGCCGGGCGCCTGGGCAGCCAGCCCACCAACCAGCACAACCCGCTGGATAGCATCATCAGTGAGAAGATGCGCCAGCAGGAGCAGCAACAGCAACAGAAGCAGCAGTACAAGCAGCGGCCGCCACAACCGCAGCAATCTCAGCAGCCGCGGCCGCCGCAACAACAGAGCCCTGCCTCCCCGTTCGGCCGGCCCGAGCCCACACCGCAGCCCACACCGCAGCCTGCGCCACAGCCCGCCCAGTCTGCCCAACCTGCAGCGCAACCGACACCGCGTCAGGAGCCAGCACCCCAGCCGGCAGCTAAGCCAGCGCCCCAGCCGGCACCGCAACCGGCAGAGGCCCCGAGCTTCAGCACCGATTCCTTCCAGACGGTCAAGTGGGACCAGGGCGGCATCGATACCCCCATCAAGCACCACCGCCACCGCGCGCCGGAGGAGGAGCCCCGCCAGCCGCAGGCCCGGGGACGCCGCCGCAGCGACGAGAAGCGCGAGGGCGCTGTTTCCGTCGCGGAGCTTCTGGCGCAGGCGAAGAAGCGGAAGGACAACAAGTAAGTGCCAGCGCCTCGCATGCGCGTTGCCCTGCTGGGCCTTACCCCGGGAGGCATGGGGCTCGCCCAGCTCATGGAGTGTGCTGGCCACACCGTGGAGGAGCTGGAGGATCCGCAGCAGCTTGACGGATACCAGGCCCTGATTTTGGGCGTCGGCGAGCAGCAGCTCGAGCGCAGCATCTCCGCGGTGGAGCCACACGTTCACGACAGGCTCATCGTTATTCACACCTGCCTTTCCCGCGGGGTGCAGGTACTCGACCCGCTGGAGACCCGCGGCTGCGTGGTCATTGCCGCCGCCCCGACGGGCTTTGCTCCCAATGGGGCGGAGACCTGGCTGGTGAGCACGCTCGACGAGCTGGGGGAGACCATCGCCGAGCTTATCCTGGGGGAGAACCAGGCCACCGCCGTCATGCTTGCCGACGCCGCCCGTCCCGCCCACGCCGCGCGCATCTACTACGCAGCGATGCTGCTGCGGCTTAGCGTCATCGCGGTGCGCGAAACCGGTCTCGATGAGGATCCGGCGGTGCCCTTCCCGCATCTGTGGGGAGACAGCGCCGATATCATCGCCGCCTTCCGCGGCATCGAGGAGCCAGGCTTGCGGCGCGCCTACCGCGACGTGGCACGCCGGGTGGGCGAAGTTTTTCAGATGCACGATCTTGAGCTGTGGGCACTGCAGGAGGAGAACCGATGAATGTAGTTGATGACCTCGAGCGCATCCGCATGGTGGGCAGCGCCTACCGCAAGACAGGCAGGCGCGTGGTCCTGGTGCCGCTCGGCCGCGCCATCCACGCAGGGCACCTGGCCCTGCTGCAGGCAGCGCGCCGCATCCGCGGGGCGGTCGTGGTGGCCGCCGTGCCCACGGAAAAGACCCCAGAGAAACTCGCTGAAACCGCAGCAGCGAACATGGCAGAAGAGGACACCGCCGCACTGGAGAAGGCCGGGGTGGACGTTGTCTGGCGCTATACGCCCGCTGCTGCGCGCACGAAGGTTGTGGCTCCCGATCACGGCATGGAGGACGTCACCGAGGACCTCACCCGGATCATTTCCCTAGTCTGCGCGCTGGGGCCTAGTGATCTCATCATGGGGGAGAAGGACTACGAACTGCTTGTTGCCGTGCAGCAGGCCTGCACCGATTTGCACATTGGAACCCGCGTGCAGGGGGTTCCGCCTGTGCGCATGCCCGATGGGTTGGTGATGAGCCTGCGCAACGCTGAAGTTGCCCCGGAGGCTCGCGAGCAGGCCAGCGCTTTGTCCGCCGCGCTGACCGCGGGCGCCTACGCTGCTGAGGCCGGCGCGGAGCAGGTCATCAGCGTTGCCACCGAGGTGCTTCGCGCCGCCGGCGTGGAAGCAGAGTACGTGGAGCTGCGCGGGCGCGACTTGGGCGAACCTCCGGCCGAGGGAGAGGCGCGCCTTTTCGTGGCCGCCACCCTGGGCGGCGTGCGCCTGACCGATAACGTGGGCGTGCCGCTGGGGATTGGCTTCCGCAACTTGGAGGGCTACGGAGAAGAGCACGGCGAGCAGGAGTAGTACCTGCGGAGTATCAGCGAGGATCGCGTGGGTAGATAGCTAGCGGGATTACATAGGGATGGGCAGAGGAGGCTGAATTCCCCAGCAAGGAGCTCATCGAGCCAAGCCTCTCTCCCTTTTCTTTCAAGGTTGGAGATTCGAGCGAATAGGCGCGCACCTCGAGTTCAGGTCCTCCGTCCTGCGATTGAGACACAACATAAAATTCATCGTTATCAAAAGTCAGGTTGACTGTCCGCTGGTGGGGAGGGAGCAGTGCGTCGCTGTACGTCACCGAGGAATTCTTGAAATCGATTGTCGCAAGCTGTGCTTTGTCAGTGAACTGAAAAAGTTCTTCATCGCGTACGAAGCTGCTACGGGCAAGCCAGTTGAGGGGAACCGAGTCAAGGATTCTCCTATCTCCTGAGAGCAGTGCGCTTTCTTTGTCTAATGTGGCTACGGTAGTCTCATCGGAGGTGTCTTGCAGGACAAGGAAGGAATCCTCTTGTTCGCAACCGAGATAGCTCGACACAGTCACCACATCGTGATGCGGCGGAATGCGGAATTCTTTTTCCACCACGTCACCATGGGGCGACATCGTTACCAGGGTATATGACGAAGAGTCGCGAGCAGATTCCTCGATCCACTGAGACGTACCGTCATTGCACATGCAGCCTAGAATCAATAGGCCGCTTTCTTACTAGCGGACTGCTTAGCTCAACCCGCGAAGCGTGGCTCCCTTGACTAAGCTTCACCACCGGGCTGCACGGCTTCCGGTCCGTTACTGCGGCCGTGACATAAACGACGAAAATTCAACAGAGCTGATAAAAGACCGAGGCCACTCCTCGTCGTCGGTCAAAAGCATGTCCTCCCATAAACGAGACACAGCCGCCCCAGGTTCAATAGGCTCATCGATCGTCCCTAACGCGGTGGAATAGCTATACATATTCCATTCATCCTCGTTAACCGGTTCATCACTCTGAGCCTGGAGATCATGGAGCAAGTTCTCTTTTACAACGGAATTCGACTCATCAATCTCCACATCAGCAACCAGGTAGACGGTCGTGAACTGTTTCACGCGCTCCACTCGTTCAAGATAGCGCTGATAACACCGAGGCAAATCCTCTTCTCTCGCAAGGAAATAGGTCTTGGTCAGGGTGACTTCTCCGGACATCACTTAGGGTTCCAACTCGTGTCATAGGCGCCCGACGGGCGGTACTTCTGCTGAGGATAACAATGCCTCTTATGGGCATTGTTAAACTTGCTTTCGTACAAATTTGCATCGGATTTGGCAGCATGAGGGTCTGTTGGATGGTTACCTATGCCAAAGCCCACAATAGGATTGCCGGGGACATTCTCCACTACCTGGCATTTCATAGTGACCATGCCTAGTTCATTTTTAACAACACCCGCTGCCTGCGCGACTTGCGTCTGGGCCAACACTACAGAAGGAAAAGCGAGTGTAAGCGCCAAAGCACGTAATTTCTTCATTAGCAATTCTCCAGCCGATCGATGCGAGTAATGCCTGGAACCTTCAGCTGGGAAACGGTTACTTCAGCACCCGGGGCAATCCCTGTGGTTTCTTAGCGGTGACAATGGCTTGAGTGAGCGCTGGCTTGAGTGAGCGCTTGGACCCCCTCATTCCTGTTAGGTTGGCTGTATGAAGATTGGCATTTTGGGTGCCGGCGCAATCGGTGCTTCTTTTGGCGGAAGGCTTCAGGCAGCGGGCCACGAGGTGGCCTTCTTAGCGCGCGGGGCAACGCTTGAGGCGTTGAATAGTACTGGAGTGACCATCATAGATGCCACGGGTGAGGCGGAGAAGACCGAGACCGTCGCGGTCCCCGGGGTGCAGGGATTCGCGGAGGCCGCGGAGCTTCTCGGTGGGCTGGACGTGGCCATTATTGCCTCCAAGGCCTTGCCCGGTAACGAGACCTTCGGCAGTGCCGCAGACCGTGCGGCGCTGGCGGGAATCCCCGTGGTCACCACGCACAACTCGGTGGAGATCCCCTACCTGGCCGCCGAGGAGTTTGGGGAGGATCACGTGCTGGCCGGCGTGGCCAGGGTCTACGCCACCCGCGAGGCCCCGGCCACGGTGCGGCTTAACCCCGGGCCCTTCTCCCTGAGCTTTGGCCCTCTTTCTGAAAACGCCCCGCAGTCCCTGCATAAGGTGGGCGAGGAACTCGCCGCGTCGCTCACGCAGGCAGGGGCCACGAGCACATGCCACGATGCCGCACTCGCCGATGTGTGGGCTAAAGCCATGTTCGTCACCACCACGGGTGCCCTGGGCGCGGTGGTGGATAAGCCCTTGGGCTACCTGCTGGAGGAAGTCCCCGCCCAGCTGGAGGCCTTCATGCGCGAGGTTGACGTCGCCGCGCGCAGCCTGGGCGTGGGCCTGCGCGAGGATGAAGTCGAGCGCACGCTGGGCTTTGCCCGCAAGCAGTACCCGGGCGCGACGACCTCCATGCAGCGCGACATCAAGGCCGGACTGCCCAACGAGCTGGACGCGCAGGTCGGTGCGATCCGCCGCATGGGTGCGCGTGGTGGGGTGGACACGCCGCTCTTCAACTTCGCGCAGGATGTCCTCGAGGCCCAGCTGCGCACCCGCGGGGACTAGCCCGCGCAGACCCGTGCGCTGAGCTCTCGCAAGGCCTCGAGGCTGCTGGCCTCATAGGGCAGCCAGGGGATTTCCACCACGGAGGTGGGTGGCAGCTCTTCTAGGCGCGAGCGCAGCAGTTCTAGGGCGGAGTCCTCGGCGGCGCGGCGGGCGGCGAGGAACTCGCCGGCCTCGGCAGGAGTGCGCCTATTGATGAGCAGCGAGCCCACCCGGATGCCGTGGGAGGTGAGCTCCTGGTAGAACTCCGTGGACTCCAGCACCGGCAGGCGCTCGGCGGTGAGAACAATATGGAAGGTGGTCTGCGCGGAGGACAGAACAGCGCGCAGGCGCTCAAAACGGGTGCGCCGAGCGTAGAGGGTGGAGCGAATCTCCTGGTTGCGTCGCTCCACCGGGCCGGCGGCTGTGGCCGCACCGGAGGAACGCCCGGACGTGGACATGCCCTGGACAAGGTCGGCGAACTTATCGGCCTTATCGCGCCGGGCCAGCAGGCCGTCGGTGTAGGCGGCCATGATCTCCGGCAACGCCATGAGCCGGGCGGTGTGCCCCGAGGGAGCGGTGTCGAAGATGAGGTAGGAGCCGCCTGCTGCGGATTGGCCAGCGTCATGCTCACTGACCAAGGTGGCGATGCGCTCCACAAGCGCGGCCTCCGCGGTGCCGGGGGACTGGCGGGCCAGGTCCAGGTGCTTGCGGGCCTGGCCGTGCAGGCGCTCGGGAAGGAAGCGGCGCAGCGAGTCACCCACCTGCGCCAGGTGCGCCTCGGTGGCGGCCTGCGGATCGATCTCGATGGCGCGCAGGTGCGGGGTGAGGGGCGTGGGATCGTCGCCAAGCGTGGTGCCAAATAGGTGGCCCAGGTTGTGGGCCGGATCGGTGGAGACCAGCGTGACCTCGTGGCCTTGCTCGGCCAGCGCGAGGGCAGTGGCGGTGGCTAGGGTGGTCTTGCCCACCCCGCCCTTGCCGCCGAAGAACATTACGGGGCTGGGCGCTAGCAGCATGAGATTCCTTCCAAGGGGGATTTCTCCATGCCCATGCGGGTGTGCCAGGCGTGGAAATCCTCGTAGATGAAGGGCAGAAGCTCCATGGTGTAGAAGCTGGCCGGGTTGGGGATGCCGAGGGATTCGGAGAGGACCAGGAGGAAGAAGAGATCCTCCTCCTCGCGCTGGGCGCGGGCGAAGGTGGCGCGGTAGGGCGCCTTGTAGAACTCCTCCAGGCCGTTGCCGAGGGCGCGCAGCCTATCCCACATGGGCGGGCAGGGGAGCGTCGGTATCGCTATCGGACCACACCACCGGCTCCTCGCGGCGCGCACGGCTCATGGCGCCGATGGCTTCGACGATGACCCAGATGGCGGCGATGAGGATGATGATGTCCATGCCCAACAGCAGCCAGTTCTGGGAGGCGTAGAAGGTCTTGAGCTGGAGCACAGCGCCCCACAGGGACATGGCGGTGACAAAGACCAGCGGGATCACCACCGGCCAGGTGGGGCGGCGCAGGTGGGTGAGGATGATGGCGACGATGACCAGGCTCAGCCCAGCCATGAGCTGGTTGGTGGTGCCAAACAGCGGCCAGATGGTCATGCCGCCGGAGCCGTCGCTGCCCGCGGAGAAGGTAAGAGCGAAGGCCACGCCCACCGCGATGAAGGTGGCCAGCAGCGCGCCGATGCGCACGCCCATGATCTCGCCGATCTCCTGGACCACGAGGCGCTGCAGACGCACGCCGGAGTCCATGGTGGTGGCCGCAAAGAGCACCGCCATGGTGGCCAGGATGGTCGCGGACAGGGAGGTGGGGATGCCCAGGCCCTCGTTGATGAGGCGGCCGCCGCCCTCCACGAAGGCGTTGACGCCGCCAGCATTCCACTCGGAGTAGACCTGCTCCCACTCGGCGATGGTCTTGTAACCGGAGGTGGTGGCCACGATGGTGCCCAAGGCCAAAAGACCCTCACCCACGGCGCCGAAGTAGCCCACGAAGCGGGCGTCGCTTTCCATGTCCAGCTGCTTGGAGGAGGTACCGGAGGCCACCACACCGTGGAAACCGGAGATGGCGCCGCAGGCGATGGTGACAAAGAGCAGCGGGAAGATGGACGGGGTGCCGTCCGGGACGTCCTCGCGCAGCGCCGGGGCGGTGATCTCCGGGCGGGTGATGAGGAAGGAGCCATAAAGGATGGCCAGGCCGATGAAGAGCTGCAGGCCGTTGATGTAATCGCGCGGCTGCAGCAGCATCCACACCGGCAGCAGAGAGGCGGCGAAGGCGTAGATGAACAGCAGGATGATCCATACGCCGTTGTCCGGAATACCCAAGACGGTCTCCGGGAGGACCACCGGGAAGCGGTCACCGATGACGACGAGCGCGTAGAGCGCCACCACGCCCACCACGGATACCAGAGGCAGGTTCCAGTTGAAGCGATAGATGGCCTGGCCCACGCACAGCGCCACGGCGATGGCGCCCCAGGTGGGGATCACGGCCGAGGGTGTGGCGATGAGCAGGTTGGAAATCACCACGGCGAAGGCCGTGTTGACCATGAGCAGCAGCAGGAAGATGACCACCAGGAAGAGGTTGCGCCCGCGCTTGCCGATGTAGCGCCCGGACAGCGAGCCAATGGACTGGCCGCGGTGGCGCTGGGAGGCCCACAGCGCACCCAGGTCGTGCATGCCGGCCATGAAGACGGTGCCGAGGGTGACCCAGAGGAAGGCGGGCAGCCAGCCCCAGATCACCGCGACGGCCGGGCCGATGATGGGGGCCGCGCCCGCCACGGAGGTGAAGTGGTGCCCGCACAGCACGTACTTGTTGGTGGGGACGTAATCCACGCCGTCTTCCATGGTGTGCGCCGGGGTGGAGTAGCCCTCGGAGAGCTGGAAGACCTTGCTGGCAAGGAAGCGGGAATACAAGAGATAGCCGGCGGCCATCATGGCCACGCCGATGAAAACGAGGATAAGAGAGTTCATGGCACGCTCCGTGTGGTGGTTTAAATCACAATCACACAGAGCATGCCATAGCTCACAGTAGATTTCTCAGAAAAGCGAGAAATTACATGCCAATCTGGCCGTTCTTGTTCCACACCACGACCACGGCCGGGCGCGGGGTGGTGTCGTCGCCGTCGGGCCAGTGGGAGGTGGGCTTGTCAAAGACGGCGTCGTCAGCCTCGCCCGGGTGCTGGACGTTGACCATGACGCGGTCGTTGTCCACGATCGGGCCACAGGTCTCGGCACCGGCCGGGACGGTGAGGAAGCACTTGAGCTCGCCGCGGGTGGGGCCCTCGGTGGTCACGGCGTAGAGGCCGTCGTTGGAGTCCAGCGCGTTGCCGTCGGTGGAGATCCACATGTTGCGGTGCTGATCAAAGGCCAGGTTATCCGGGCAGGAAATCGGGGAGACCTTGGACTTGTCAAAGCCGCCGAAGTAGGTGTTGGCCTCCTCCGGATCGCCGCAGACCAGGAAGAGATTCCAGGTGAACTTCTCACCGGCGTGGTCATCCTCGATCTCCATGACCATGCCGTTCTTGTTCTCCTTGATGGGTGCCCACTCCTTCGGCCCCTCCTTGCTCTTCTCGGCGTTCTCGCCGGTAGCACCGCGGTAGGAGTTGTTGGTGAGGGCAACGTAGACCTTGTGGGTGTCCGGGTGGACCTCCATGTCCTCCGGGCGGTCCATCTTGGTGGCACCCACCTTGTCGGCGGCCTCGCGGGTGAACACAGCGACCTCCTCGGCGCTCATGCCGTCCACGTGGGACTCGAACCTGTTGTTCTCCGTATCGGAGGTCAGCAGCTTGACCCACTTACCGGAGCCGTCGAAGGCGCCGTCCTCGGGCAGCACGCCGGAGCCATCGATCTCCTTCTCCGGGGAGTTGCCCTCCATGACCGCGACGTAGAGGGTGCCGTGATCCAGGATGGTGAGGTTGTGCTCGAGGTTGCCTTCCTCGTACTTCTTGGTGGAGATGAACTTGTAGATGTACTCGAAGCGGGAGTCATCGCCGGAGTAGCAGACCACGGTGCCGTCCTCGGCGATGTGGATGTTGCCGGCCTCGTGCTTGAAGCGGCCCAGCGCGGTGTGCTTGATCGGCGTGGAGTTCGGATCCAGCGGGTTGATCTCCACGATCCAGCCAAAGCGGTTGGGCTCGTTGGGCTCCTTGGCCACGTCGAAGCGCTCGTCAAAGCGCTCCCACTTGCGCTGGGACTCCTCGTCCTTGATGCCGAAGCGCTTGAGGGACTTCTTAGCCAGCTCATCCTTGACGTCGCCAGCAGCGAAGTACTGGTCAAAGTTCTCCTCGCCGGAGAGCATGGTGTTCCACGGGGTGATGCCGCCGGAGCAGTTGTTCAGGGTGCCCTTGACGGTCTCTCCCTTGGGGTCCTCCTTGGTCTTGACCAGGTCGGAGCCCTTAGCCGGGCCCGTGAGCTTGAATGGGGTGGTGGCGGTGATGCGGCGGTTGAGCGGGCCGAACTCGCGCTTGAGCTCGCCGGTGCCCTCCACTTTGGAGACCTCCAGGATGGTGTGGCCGTGGCCCGCCCAGCCGATCTTCACCTGCTCCTCGGTGGGGTTATCGGGGTCGTAGTCCGGGAACATCATCGGCTCGGTGGTGTACTCGTGGGAGCACACGTACACCAGGCGGTCCTTATCCTCCGGGTGCTCGATGAGGCCGGCGAAGTCATTGTTGAAGCCGAACTGGCGCTCGGCGTCGGCGGCCTTCTGGTTGTTGACGTCGAACTCCGGCGCGCCCTCGATCACCGGGTCGCCCCAGGCGATGAGCACGGACTGCTCGTAGCCTGCGGGGATGACCACCTTGTCCTCGGTGTTGGCCTTGACCGGCTCGAAGTTCATACCCTCGGCGGACTTCGCATCGCTTGCCGCGGCCCCCTCGGAGCCCGCTGCTGCCGACGTCGCGGCACCCGGGGTGGTCTCCTCCGCGGAGGAGCAGGCGGCCAGGGCGTAGGAACCGCCCACGGCGACCACGCTCAGGCCGCCGGCGCGCAGGGCGCTGCGGCGGGAGAACTGGTCACCGAAGTAGGCGTTATCGGAGGTGTTGTCACACTCGCCGAAGCAGGCGTTGCCGCACTTGTAGGTGCAGGTCAGGCTGGAACGGGAGGAAGAGAACATGGTGGACAGGAGATTGCGGCCTTTAAGCGCCATAACGATGTGCTCCAGAATCTATTGTTAACCTAGCGCCCCCACAAGGACGCGGCCGGAGGAAGAATCCGGCCGCGGGGAGGCATGCCTAACGGAGTCCGAAAGGGACCTTCCTAGGCAACCCCATCGATGTTGCGCATTCGTGGCCTAGGGGTGGCGCGCAAGTAAACAGATCGTGAAACTCAGCGTCGGTGTTGGTGTCACTCAGCGGAGGGGCGTGGAAGCCCACGCGGGCGCAACGCTCACGCTGAATACCGCGGTGAGCGCGGCATACGTTATCCTTGTCTGCGTGAGCGAGCAGAAGAATACTGAAGTAAACGACGTCCCTGAGCAGCTGCGCATCCGCCGCGAGAAGCGCGACCGCATGCTGGCCTCCGGCGTCGAGGCCTACCCGGTGACCATCGACCGCACTATTGGACTCAAGGATCTGCGTGCGCAGTTCCAGGTGGTACCCGAGGGCGAGGAGCCGGCAGGCGAGGAAGGCGTGACCTACCTGCGCGCCGGGGAAGAAACTGACGTTGAGGTGGCCATCGCCGGGCGCCTGATCTTCATGCGCAACACCGGCAAGCTGTGCTTTGCCACCCTGCAGGACGGCGACGGCACCCAGGTCCAGGCCATGCTCTCCCTGGCAGAAATTGGCGAGGAGCGCCTCGCCGCCTGGAAGTCGGACGTTGACCTCGGTGACTTCATCTCCGTGCGCGGCCGCGTCATCGCCTCCCGCCGCGGTGAGCTCTCCGTCATGGCCTCCGCGTGGACCATGGCCTCCAAGGCGCTGCGCCCGCTGCCGGTCTCCTTTGCCGAGATGAACGAGGAGACCCGCGTGCGCCAGCGCTACAACGATCTCATCGTGCGCGAGGATGCCCGCAAGAACGCCCTGACCCGCATCAAGGTGATGCGCGCGCTGCGCCACCACTTGGAGGATAAGGACTTCATGGAGATCGAGACCCCGATGCTCCAGACCCTGCACGGCGGCGCGGCGGCGCGTCCGTTCGTGACCCACTCCAACGCGCTTGATATTGACCTCTACCTGCGCATCGCGCCCGAGCTCTACCTCAAGAGGGCAGTGGTGGGCGGCCTGGACCGCGTCTTTGAGATCAACCGCAACTTCCGCAACGAGGGCGTGGATCGCTCGCACTCCCCGGAGTTTGCCATGCTGGAGATCTACGAGGCCTGGGGTGATTACAACGACATCGCTCGCACCATCCGTGAGGCCATCCAGGCCGTGGCCCTCAACGTCTTTGGCTCCCACACCGTGACGCTGGCTGATGGCACCGAGTATGACTTTGGCGGCGAGGAGTGGCCGGAGATTGAGATGTACCCCTCCCTCAACGAGGCCCTGGCCCGCAAGTTCCCCGGCCAGCCGGAGGTCACCGTCGATACCGATGTGGAGACCCTCAAGGGCATTGCCAAGGTCATCGGCCTGGACGTGCCGAAGGACGGCGGCTGGGGCCACGGCAAGCTGGTGGAGGAGATCTGGGAGCTGCTCTGTGAGGATCAGCTGGAAGGGCCGATCTTTGTCAAGAACTTCCCGGTGGAGACCTCCCCGCTGACCCGCCAGCACCGCTCCCAGCCCGGTGTCACCGAAAAGTGGGATCTGTACGTGCGTGGCTTCGAGCTGGCCACCGGCTACTCCGAGCTCATCGATCCCGTCATCCAGCGCGAGCGCTTCGAGGATCAGGCCCGCCTGGCCGCCGGCGGTGACGAGGAAGCCATGGTCCTGGATGAGGACTTCCTGGCCGCCATGGAGCAGGGCATGCCGCCGACAGGTGGCGCCGGCATGGGCATGGACCGCCTGCTCATGGCCCTGACCGGCCTGGGCATCCGTGAGACCGTGCTCTTCCCGTTGGTCAAGCCGGAGGCCAAGTAAGCGCTAGGCGCTCTACCATTGAGGGTATGACACACCGCCCTCTTTTCCTCTCCCTTCTCACCTCGGCAGCACTGCTGGCGGGGTGTTCCCCTTCTCCTACGGCTGAGACGGGCAAAGGAACCCTCCTTCGCGGCAGGGAGCAGCGGGCACGGCGGTGGGGCCTCGGAGAGCACGGCGCCGAGCAACAGCAAGTCTCCTCGGCCCACGGAGGGAGACTCGGGGATCCGTGAGCGCGATAAGGATGGCTTTAAGGTCGCGCCGAAGGCCCACTCCACCATCATCACCTATGGAGTTCAAAGCCCCGACGGGCGCGTGCGCTGCTTCGTGCAGGCCAATGAGAAAGCCCCGATCTGCGACGTCGACTACGCCGATCCGCCCTACGTGCCCCAGGTGGGCCTGCCGGAGTGGCGCGCCAACTCCGTGGGCTTTAGTGAATCCCGCGGCTTCTACCCTTCGGTGAAGATGGGCGGCGAGCCCGTCGACTACATCACGCTCAACGCCGGTGAGGCCGTGCGCATCGGGGACAAGGACTTCCTGGCGGATAAAGACGGCACCTTCTCTGTGAATTACGAAGGCCACCACTTCAAGGTCGCTGGCGGCGAGTACTACTCGGATACCTTCCCTCAAAAGCCCGACTCCACCGGCAAGGCCAGCCCCGGCACCATGTGCGGCGAAGTCACCCCGAGCGGCAACGAGCACGGCTGGGTCTACGCGGCGGCGGAGGGCACCAACTGCCCGGCCGGCCTCGAGGCGGCCAGCCAGTACGCCGCGGGTGGTTCGCGCCTGCAGGGCTCCTGGCAGTGCCGCACCGGGGTGCTGGAGGGCTGGCCCAAGGATTCCGAGCGCCGCCGGATGTGCACCAACGGCGAGCAGGCCGTGGTGATCTTCTAGGCGAGTGATTTTCTAGGTGCGGATACGCGTCTAGCCCCCGCACACCGGCAGGTTCAGCCGGGCGTTCTCCGCATCGGGGCCCCACACCAGGAAGGCCTCGGATTCGCCGTCCACGGCCATGAAGTAGGTGGGCTCATCCCCCTCGATTTCGTAGCTGTCCAGCTCGCAGGTGTCGTTGCCCAGGGTGACCGGGTCGAAGGAGGGCACGGCGGCGTCGCGGTCATCCACGCTGGCAAAGCCGGCGATGGCGTAGCTGAAGTCCTCACCCGTGCAGGAAATCTTGGCCACCTGGCCAGCTTCCGGCTCGCGGGAAGAGCACGTGGTGTCCCCAAAGCCGCTGTCGCCGCTGCGGTTGCCCACCAGCTGCGGGTAGGCATCCGCCAGCGCTTGCTCTTCGTCGCTCCAGGCCGGGCGGGACTTGAGGAACCACGCCGTGCCGCCGCCGGCGATGAGGATGACAGCTAGCAGCGCGCACAGCGCGATGATAGTGGCCTTGTTGGACTTCTTCTGCGGACCGCCCTCAGCGCCGTTGTTCGGGAACTGTTGCGGCTGTTGCTGCGGTTGCTGTTGCTGCTGCGGCGGCATGCCGTAGCCGAAGCCCTGGTTGGGGCCATACTGCTGGGGCTGTTGTTGCGGCGGCTGCTGCGGGCCCTGCTGGGGCGCGGGCTGCGGGCCTTGCTGCGGGGGCTGTTGTGGGCCCTGCTGCGGCGCGCCGAATTGCTGCGGCTGCTGGTTCTGCTGGTTGTGCTGGAACTGGTTGTTTTGCTGCGGGTTGGGGGAGCCGAAGTGGTGCTGGGCGTGCGGCTGCGGGGCCGGGGCGTTGACGCGCGGGATCTGCTGGGTGGTGTAGTCCTGCTGGCTGGGCCGGTGGGAGCCGCGCAGGGCGTCGAGCACCGCGCCGGCGGAGGAGTACTCCTGCTGCGCCAGCTGCGGGTGGGCGCGGCGCACGATCTGCGCAAACTGGCCCAGCACCTGGGACTTTTCCGCGCGCTGCGGCTGCGCACCGGCCGGGCCCGCGCTGGCCAGGTAGGCGCCCGTGCGATGGTTGGTTACGATGATGCGGTTGGGGTTGAGCGCATGTGCGGCAAACCCTGCCTGGTTCTGCCCCAGCAGGTAGTCCACCGCCTGGGCCAGCGGCCCGAAGACCGCCGTGGCCGCCTCCTGGTTGAGCCCACCGAGCACCGTGCCTAGCTGCTCACCCGGCAGCGCGCGGCGCACCAAGAACTCCTGGCCCTGGGCGGTGGTGCCGGTGCCCACCAGGGGAGCAATGTAGCGGTGGTGCAGCTGGCCGGCGGCCTGCGCCTGCTGCAGTGCGCCGCGGGTCTGCGGGGAGAACAGCTCCACGAGGAACTGCTCGCCGGCGGGGTTTTCCGTGAGGAAGAGTGTGGACTCGTTGGACTCATCGAGCACCGCACGCTGGTTCAGGTTGTGCTGGGTGCGGAAAAACTCGGGCAGGGAAGTCACGGGCTACATCCTTCATGCGATAGAGATGAGTGCTTGTCAATGCACCTATCTTAAAGGTCACAGTGGTCTAGGCAACTTTATTGCGGGGCTATTGCCTGCTTTTATCCGAATAATTAACCTATGGGGCATGTATCTCGCAGAAGCATTGGCGGAGCGCGCCGAGGCGCAGGCCCGCATCCACGAGCTCAAGGAGCGCCTGCGCCAGACCGCCCGCATCCAGGAAGGCGACGAGCCCGCGGAGGATCCGCAGGCCCTCCTCAAGGAGATTGAGGCCATCTATCAGCGGCACCGCCAGCTGGTGCGCGCCATCAACGCCACCAACGCGGCCACGGAGTTCGACGGTGCCACGCTTGCCGACGCCCTCATTGAGCGCGACAACCTCCTCCAGCGCCGCCGCTTCTACACCGAGCTTGCCGCCGCCTCTTCCACCCGGCAGGACCGCTACTCCCGCAACGAGCTGCGCTACATCTCGGTGCTCGACGTCAAGGAGCTGCACGCGAAGGCCGACCAGCTCTCCCGGGATTTCCGCAAGCTTGACACCCGCATTCAGCAGAAGAACTGGTTGACGGAAGTCCAGGGGCTCTAACAGAGCCGAGCAACAAAGCTAGAGAGAAACTAGCGGGAAAGCTAGAGGGAAAAGAAAACTGAAGAAAAGTCGGTACCTCGCGGAAGACGCGTTTCGGCCGAGCGTGAAAGGCACCCTTGGGCCTAGACACAAGGACCATGTAAGGCGCCCCCGCTTCAACGGGAGGGGCTGGCAGTTCGACTCTTGCCACATCATATAATCCCGTTTGTACGGATTACGCGATTATCAGGCGAAGAGCCGTGACGGAATATGGATTACTACCGTCACGCTGGGAAATGCCCGGAAGCGGGGGAGGGTTGGGTACGGGGACTTTAAATCGTCACACGGTGGCTGGGCGCCGCGGGTTTAGTACTCCGCAAAGTTCTGCACAGCCCACACCTTGCCCTGGGAATCGTAGGCAATGCCCACGCCCACGTGCGTGCTGTTGGGGTTCTGCATGTTCCTGCGGTGGCCGGGGGAGTTGTGCCACTGCTGGATGAGAGCATTGGCATCAGCGTCCTGGTAGTTCTGCAGCGCGTTCTCGGCGGCGCTCCTCCAGCCGCTGGGGTAGTAGTTAGCAAAGGCCGGGCGGTGGGAAAGCCGTTGGGTATCGCGCATCTGGTTGGCCCAGTCCTGCGCCAGATTGTTCAGAGCTGGCAGAGTCTTGAGCTGGCTCAGACCGTGCTGGGAGCGGTAGCGATTGAGGGCGTCGATCAGCTCGGCCTGGGTGACCCGGTGGGTGGTCGTGGAATTATTGGACTCTGGGGCGGAGTTGTTGGAGTCCGGGGTGAACGAGGAGTCGCTGTTGATGCCGTTGGTGCCGGTGATGATGCCGACGATGAGCATGATGAGAGTCAGCAGGGCGCCGAGAATCTGGGGGAGATCGCGGAAATTGAAGTTGATAGAGGGCATGGGTTTCCTGTTTTGTTCTCACCCTGTCCAGGGGCATAAACCACGCGGAGGGGGAGCCGGGGAGGTAGCCGCGGTACAGGGTGTGGGGGAGAGTAAAGAGCACATCCATTGTAAAGCATGGGGGTATCGGGGCTGTTCGCTACCGGCGTACAGTGCCCTGAGCTGGGTAAACGGGGTATTTGCCGGGAATGGGCGCAAAACCTGGGATGGCATGTCCGCGCTGCGCGTTAGAGTGGGTGACACATTAGTAGCGAAAGAGGTAAAGGCATTGTTCGAGAGGTTCACTGACCGTGCCCGCCGCGTCATTGTTCTGGCGCAGGAAGAGGCACGCATGCTTAACCACAACTACATTGGCACCGAGCACATCCTCCTGGGCCTGATCCACGAGGGCGAAGGTGTCGCAGCCAAGGCGCTGGAGTCGATGGGTATCTCGTTGGAGGATGTCCGCCGTGAGGTCGAGGAGATCATCGGCCAGGGATCCCAGCCGCACACCGGCCACATCCCGTTTACCCCGCGCGCCAAGAAGGTCCTGGAGCTCTCCCTGCGTGAGGGTCTGCAGATGGGCCACAAGTACATCGGCACCGAGTTCCTGCTGCTCGGCCTCATCCGTGAGGGTGAGGGCGTTGCTGCCCAGGTGCTGACCAAGCTCGGCGCGGACCTGCCGCGCGTGCGCCAGCAGGTTATCCAGCTGCTCTCTGGTTACGAGGGCGGTGGTGACGGCGATGGCGGAAACCAGAAGCAGGGTGGCGGCCCGGTGGGCGCTGGCGCCGCTTCCGGTCGCGGCGGCGCCGGCGGTGGCAGCGGCGAGCGCTCCAACTCGCTGGTGCTGGATCAGTTTGGCCGCAACCTCACCCAGGCTGCCCGTGACGGCAAGCTGGACCCGGTCGTGGGCCGCGAATCAGAAATCGAGCGCATCATGCAGGTGCTCTCCCGCCGCACCAAGAACAACCCCGTGCTCATCGGTGAGCCGGGCGTGGGTAAGACCGCCGTCGTTGAGGGCCTGGCCCTGGACATTGTCAACGGCAAGGTCCCGGAGACCCTCAAGGACAAGCAGGTGTACTCGCTTGACCTGGGATCCTTGGTGGCTGGCTCCCGCTACCGTGGTGACTTCGAGGAGCGCCTGAAGAAGGTGCTCAAGGAGATTAACCAGCGCGGTGACATCATCCTCTTCATCGATGAGATCCACACCCTGGTGGGTGCGGGTGCTGCCGAGGGCGCTATCGATGCCGCCTCGCTGCTCAAGCCCAAGCTGGCCCGCGGCGAGCTGCAGACCATCGGTGCCACCACCCTGGATGAGTACCGCAAGCACATTGAGAAGGACGCCGCGCTGGAGCGCCGCTTCCAGCCGGTCAAGGTGGAGGAGCCCTCCTTGGAGGACACCATCCTCATCCTCAAGGGCCTGCGCGATAAGTACGAGGCACACCACCGCGTCTCCTACACCGATGAGGCACTCAAGGCCGCGGCATCCCTGTCTGATCGCTACATCAATGATCGCTTCCTGCCGGATAAGGCCGTGGACCTGCTCGATGAGGCCGGTGCCCGCATGCGCATCAAGCGCATGACCGCCCCAGAGGGCCTGCGTGAGGTCGATGACCGCATCGCGGAAGTCCGTAAGGAAAAGGAAGCAGCCATTGACGCCCAGGACTTCGAGAAGGCCGCCGGCCTGCGCGATAAGGAGCGCAAGTTGGGTGAGGAGCGCGCTGAGAAGGAAAAGCATTGGCGCTCCGGTGACCTCGAGGAGATCGCTGAGGTTGGCGAGGATCAGATTGCTGAGGTCCTCGCGCACTGGACCGGCATCCCGGTTCTCAAGCTCACGGAGAAGGAATCCTCCCGCCTGCTCAACATGGAGGAGGAGCTGCACAAGCGCATCATTGGCCAGGACGAGGCCGTGCGCGCCGTCTCCCGCGCTATCCGCCGCACCCGCGCTGGCCTGAAGGATCCGCGCCGTCCTTCCGGTTCCTTCATCTTCGCTGGCCCCTCCGGTGTGGGTAAGACGGAGCTGTCCAAGGCCCTGGCTAACTTCCTCTTCGGCTCGGATGATGACCTCATCCAGATCGATATGGGCGAGTTCCACGATCGCTTCACTGCCTCCCGTCTCTTCGGTGCCCCTCCGGGATACGTGGGCTACGAGGAGGGCGGCCAGCTCACCGAGAAGGTTCGCCGCAAGCCCTTCTCCGTGGTGCTCTTTGATGAGATCGAGAAGGCCCACAAGGAGATCTACAACACCCTCCTGCAGGTGCTGGAAGACGGCCGCCTGACCGACGGCCAAGGCCGCATCGTGGACTTCAAGAACACCGTGCTCATCTTCACCTCCAACCTGGGTACCCAGGACATCTCCAAGGCCGTGGGCCTGGGCTTCAGCGGCTCCGCGGAGACTGACTCCGACGCCCAGTACGAGCGCATGAAGAACAAAGTGCACGACGAGCTCAAGAAGCACTTCCGCCCTGAGTTCCTCAACCGTATCGATGAGATTGTGGTCTTCCACCAGCTCACCCAGGAGCAGATCGTGCAGATGGTCGAGCTGCTCACCGGCCGCGTGGCCAAGCAGCTGGCGGAGCGCGACATGGGCATCGAGCTCACCCAGAAGGCCAAGGACCTGCTGGCCAAGCGCGGTTTCGACCCCGTGCTGGGTGCCCGCCCGCTGCGCCGCACCATCCAGCGCGAGATCGAGGACGCCTTGTCGGAGAAGATCCTCTTCGGCGAGATCGGTGCCGGCGAGATCATCACCGTGGACGTGGAGAACTGGGACGGCGAGTCCAAGGACAACTCCAAGGCCACCTTCACCTTCAGTCCGCGTCCGCGCCCGCTGCCGGAGGGAACCTTCGATGAGGCCACCGAGCTGGAGGACACCGAGGTGCGCGAGACCGAGGACACCCCGGCCGTCACCGACGGCTCCGAGGGGCCCGAAGGCACCGACGGCAACGGCCCCGAAACCGTAAGCCCTGACGTTCCCGAGAAGGGCGAGTCTGGAGAGGAGGACGGCGGCACCCCGCCGGCCGGCGCAGGCCAGCCGCTCTAAGCAGCCCGCCTGCCGTCGAGGCCCACGGCTAAGACACACGCCAGCACCCGAAAGGGGAGCTGGCGTTTCGTCGTTTCTGCGTTGCCTGCGCTGATTACATGCAGTTGCTGGGCGCGGGGACGTCGTGGAAGCGCTCGATGAGGTAGTCCAGGCCGCGCGGCATGGAGGAGAACATCGGCACGGCGTGGTTGGTGCCGGTCTTGGGCAGGATGTCCACGGGGTTGGTCGCCTCAAAGAGCACGGTGCCGCCCTGCGCGCAGTAGGCGCCGGCCATCATGCGGGCCTGCTCGTAGGGGATGAGATCATCGTGCGGGGAGTTGGCCACCATCATCGGGGCGTTGAGCGGATGCTGCCCCAGCTTTTGCTCGGCGAGCATGCGGGAGGCCGTCGGCTTGCGGCTGAGAAGCGCAGAGAAGGACTCGCCGCTCTTGGTCAGCTGCTCGGTGCGGGTAAAACCCCACGTGGCGGCGGAGTCGCTGACACAGGCGTGCGCGGCGCTGTTGAGGAACTGCCGCCCGCGGGCGTTCATCTCCGGGACGATCTCGTTGTAGAACTCCGCGCTGCGCGCCGAGTAGCCGTTGACGGCGTAGCCCAGCACGTGCGCAATCGCGGAGCCGTCCACCGCCTTCATGACCTGGTGGAGATCCGCCGGCGGGGCGCCAGCGTAGGTGCCCTTGACGTTGAGATCCGGCGCATAGCTGGCCGCGAACTCCGCGGCCGCGGCGGCAGCGCCGCCACCCTGCGAGTAGCCGGCAAAGCCCACCGGGGCATCCGGGCTGGCACCGGCGAAGCGGAGGCCGGCGCGGGCGGCGTCGAGAGTCGCATGTGCTTCCTCGATGTGGTTGACGTAGGTGTGGTAGCCGGGCGTGCCCAGACCGATGTAGTCCGTGACCACCACGCGGATGCCGCGCTCCGCGGCGGTCTGGAAGAAGGGGTACTCGTAGTTGGCGTTATAGGTCAGCTGCTTAGCCGGGCCCAGGGCGAAGCCGCTGGTCTGCCCGCCGGCGTTGGAGGGCGCGCACTGGTCACCAGCGCCGCGGGTGCCGGGCGCGAAGACGACGGTGGGGCGCTCACCGGGGCCGGACCACGGGGCGGAGGGCTCAAAGACCACCCCGCTGACGGTGGTGGGGCGCCCGTCCATGAGGGTGGAGGCGTAGTGGATCTTGGTGGCCGTGACCCCGCGGCTGGACCCGGGGTGGCTGGTGGGCCAGGAGCCCACCACGCTGCCCGGCTGCGCAGCGGGCGCGGGCTCGGCGGCTGGTGCTTGGGCGCTGGCCAGCGCGGGTGAGCACACCACAGCGGCGCTGAGACAGGCGCCGGCAAGGAGAGAATGAAGGCGTGAGAGAACTTTCATGAATCGATAGAGTAGCCCACCGCGTGCCGCTGCACGCTGGAATGCGGAGTGGGCAGGCCCTCCTGCGCTATGCTGGCCTGCATGGGTTTGCAATTTCGGAAACGCAAGAAGATCGGCAAAGACAGCTGGGTCAACGTCTCCGGCTCCGGCGCCTCGATGTCTAAGAAGATCGGCCCGGTGACCTTCAACTCCCGCGGCGGCGTGTGGGTCAACCTCCCCGGTGGCCTGACCTTTCGGGGTCGTTGGCGCAAATGAGCCCCCGCCCCAGCACCGACTATGTTCGTATGGGGTACGAAGCGGACGTCGTCCTGCGCCTGGGCATGATGCTCATGGGGGCAGGCACGTCCGGCTACCGGGTGCTGCGCGGCATGAAACGCGCCGCGCGCGCCTTGGGCTTTGACCGCCTCGACGCCAACGTGGGCGTCACCCAAATCACCTGCACCTTCCATCGCGGGCGCGACTTCCGCACGGTCGTCTCCCAGCAGCATTCGCCGGCTGTCGATGCCTCCCGCATCGAAGCCCTCGAGGATCTCACCCACCGTCACCTCTACTACGGCATGAGCGCCGAGGAGATCGACGGTATGCTCGACGAGATCGAGTCCCACGTGCGCAAGCGCTGGAGCGGCTGGGTGCTCGCGTTGGCCGCCGCCGTGGCCTGCGCGGCCTTTGCCGTGCTCAACTTCTTTCCGGCCTACGCCGTGGCACTGGTGGCGCTGGCCGCGGCCGGCGGGCAGGCCACCCGCTGGTGGCTGCAGCGCCGCCACGTGCACCAACTGGGCTGCATCGTGGCCGCCGGGACGGTGGCCAGCCTGCTGTATTTCTTCACCACGGAGCTCCTCGCCGCCCTCGAGTTGGCGGACCCAGCGGAGTTTTCCTCCGGCTACGTCGCCGCGGTGCTCTTCCTCGTGCCGGGCTTCCCGCTGTTTTCTGCGATCATCGACCTCGCGCGCTTCGACTTCGATTCCGGCCTCTCGCGCCTGACCTACGCGCTGACCGTCATCGTGGCCGCCACCTTCTCCGTGGCGGTGGTCAGCTGGTTCACGGATCTTGAGCCCACCCCGGCCGCAGCCCACCCGCGCCCCGAGTGGTTCGCCGCCGCCGCGGTGGCCAGCTTCGTGGGCATCGCCGGATTTGCCTTCCTCTTTAACTCCTCGCGGCGCATGGTGCTGGTGGCCGCGGCGGTAGGCACCGTGGCCAACATGGTGCGCCTGGGGCTTATCGAGGCCGGCTTTACCCACTACATCGCGGCCTTCATCGGTGGCCTGGTGGTGGGCCTGCTCGGCGCGGTGGCCGCGCGCAGCGCGCACCTGCCGCGCATCACCACCACGGTGCCGGCCTCAGTCATCATGATCCCGGGCACCTCGATGTTCCGCACGGTCTATCACCTCAACGTCGGGGACATGGACCAGGCGGTCAGCGATCTCGCCACCGCCAGCATGGCGGTGCTGGCCATCGGCTGCGGGCTCATCCTCGCCCGGCTGCTCACCGATAAAGACTGGGCGCTGGGCCACCTCATCGATTTCTCCCACCGCCAGACCACCAGCTAGTGGGGAAGGTGGAACAGGCCGGCGGAGTTTTGTTCCACGAGGCCGTCCTCAAGCAGCGAGGCCAGCGCCCGGGAGCGCTGCGCGGCGTCCTCTCACACCGCGTCGAGGGCGGACTGCGGCACGGGGTGCTCGGTGCCGCGGAGGACGTCGAGAAGCAAGCCACGCACCTGCCGGTCAGTGCCCACGAACTTCTGCACTCGCTTGCGCGCGCGGGTAGCTTCCTCCTCGCTGGGCTCCGGGCAGCCGGCCAGCTGCCACGCGCAGGATTCCTTGATGGGGCAGGCCGCACAGTCCGGATTCTTCGCGGTGCACACCAGCGCCCCGAGCTCCATGAGGGCGGCGGAAAAACGCGGCCCATTCTCCGCGGGCAGCAGGGCTTCGACCTCGGCGAGCTCCCGCTTGGAGGGCTGGGGCGCAAGAAAGTTGCCGTGCTCGGCGCGGGCCACCACTCGGCGCACGTTGGTATCGACCACCGGCACGTTGTGCCCGTAGTGGAAACACGCCACCGCGCGGGCGGTGTACTCCCCAACGCCGGGCAGGGCCAGCAGCTTGTCGACGTCCTCCGGCACCGGCCCCTCACCAATGACCCGCGCGCACTCCCACAGGCGCAGCGCGCGGCGCGGGTAGCCCAGCTTGCCCCAGGCGCGCAGCACCTCGGCGCGGGAGGCGGCCGCAAACTCCGCGGGCGTGGGCCAGCGGTGCATCCATTCCTCCCATACCGGGGCCACGCGCGCGACCGGGGTCTGCTGGCTCATCACCTCGCTGAGCAGCACGCCCCACGCGCTTGTGCCGGGGCGCCGCCAGGGCAGGGGGCGCTCGGCGCCATCGAACCAATCAAGTATTGCGCGGGTATCCATCGGTGTAAAGAGTCTACGGGTACGGGGACTATGCTGGGCATTATGCCTCTTAGTGATGTACCTCAAAATCCGCAGAAGGTGTGGGAGGCCCTCCAGGAGGGCAACCAGCGCCTGGTCAGCGGCAATCCTCTCTCTATCAACCAGGACGCGCGCCAGCGCGCCGCACTGACCAAGGGCCAGAACCCGCGCGTGATCGTGCTGGCCTGCTCCGATTCCCGTGCGCCCATCGAGCACGTCTTTAACATCGGCTTTGGTGATGCCTTTGTCATCCGCACCGCCGGCCATATCCTGGACCAGGCGGTCATGGCCTCCCTGGACTACGCCCTGGAAAACCTCAGCGCCAACCTCCTGGTGGTCATGGGTCACCAGAGCTGCGGCGCGGTGGGCGCGGCGGCGGACTTCCTGGATGAGAAGATGGGCCTGCCCACGGGCCTGCAGCGCCCGATCATCGAGCAGGTCGCGGTGTCTGCGCTGGCCGCCCGCCGCGACGGGCGTGATTCCCGCGAGGAGTTCGAGCGCGAGAACACCAAGCAGACGGTCTCCCAGATCATCGACGGTGTCCCGGCCGCGCGCAGGCTTCTCGACGCCGGCACGCTCGGCGTCGTGGGCCTGCGCTACCGCCTGGAGGATTCCGCGGTGGAGACCGTGGTGCTGCACGGCGTGAGCTAGTTTTGACACGCGGGCGCGGTGTGTGCGGGCCATGCACTGCGCCACCCGTAAACTAAAGGGCGTGACTGAACCGCAACGACACCCCAAAAAGCTGCCGCAGGAAATCTACGTGCGCCGCCGCGTGGCGGCGCTGGCGGCCCTGCTGGTGCTCGTTGTAGTGCTCATCGTGGCGGCCGTGGCGCTTTTCGGTGGCAAGGAGGAAAAGGCCGCGCCGACCGCCGCGGAGACCTCCACCCAGGCCGCCGCGCCGACCAGCTCCTCCGCGCAGCCCACGACGTCTACGGCTGCCGAGTCCTCCACCACGCAGGCGGCGGAGTCGTCTTCTGAGGCCGCCGCCTCCGAATCGGAGAGCACGCCCGCTGAGCCCTCCAAGGCTATCGATCCGGCGCGTACCACCTGTGACGTCAACGATCTAGAGATCGTCGCCAGCACCAGCCAGGACGGCTTCCAGCCCGGGGACCTCCCCTCCTTCTACATGGAGGCCTTCAACCCCACCGCGGCGGATTGCCAGATCAACCTCGATGAGCAGAAGCTGCGCTTTGAGGTCTACAAGATGGGCTCCAACGAGCGCATCTGGGCCGATACCGATTGCTACCCCTCGGTGCAGACCGGGGAGCTGACCTTCAAGTCCGGTGAGACCCGCCGCTTCCAAGCCGATTGGTCCCGCCTGCGCTCCGCGGAGGGCCAGTGCACCGACCGCGCCCCGGCCGAGCCCGGCCATTACTTCCTGCACACGGTGATCGGGGAGAACTACTCCGATGCCACCCCCTTCAACCTTTACTAGCGCCTAGCTCTCTAGCGCCGCAATGGCCTCTGCCAGCGTGGAGACCTGCTGCACGCGGATGCCGGGTGCCTCGACTTCGCCGCGGGGGACGATGGCGTGGCGATACCCCAGGCGGGCGGCCTCCGCCAGCCGACGGTCCAGGTTGGGCACCCGGCGCAGCTCGCCTGCCAGGC
Source organism: Corynebacterium sp. (assembly GCF_030532325.1). Classification (GTDB taxonomy): domain Bacteria; phylum Actinomycetota; class Actinomycetes; order Mycobacteriales; family Mycobacteriaceae; genus Corynebacterium. The sequence goes on along the minus strand of NZ_JAUNLS010000009.1, from coordinate 6,593 downwards.
CCACCTCCCCGATGACCACCGTCTTGGGCGGCAGCGGTTTCTCGTGCAGCGAGGACCACGTGGCCAGCGCCACGGCGAGATCGGTGGCGGTTTCCACGATGCGCATGCCGCCGACGGTGGCCACGTAGGCGTCTTTATCGTTGGTGCGCTGGCCCGCGCGGGCCTGCAACACGGCCAGCACCATGGGCACACGGTTGGCATCCAGCCCCGTGACCACGCGGCGCGGGTTCTTGGCCACCGGATCCACCGTGAGGGCTTGAACCTCCGCCAGGATGGGGCGCACGCCGTCCATCGCCACGGTCACCGCGGAGCCATCCGGGGTGCTGCCGCGGTGCGAGAGGAAGAGGCCGGAGGGATCCGCCACCTCACGGATACCGGCAGAGGTCTGCTCAAAGCAGCCCACCTCATCGGTGGCGCCGAAGCGATTCTTCATGCCGCGCAGCATGCGCAGGGAGGATTGGCGGTCGCCCTCGAAGTTGAGCACCACGTCCACCAGGTGCTCCAGTACACGGGGGCCTGCCACGTTGCCGTCCTTGGTCACGTGCCCCACCAGCAGCACCGGGATGCCCGTGGTCTTGGCCAGGGTGGTCAGCGCGGCGGTCACCGCCCGGGACTGGGCCACGCCGCCGGCCACGCCCTCCACGCCCGCGGCGTGCATGGTCTGCACAGAGTCCACGATGATGAGGCTGGGCTTGAGCTGCTCGACGTGCCCGAAGACCACGTCCAGGTTGGACTCCGCGGCTAGGTAGAGGGTCTCGTGCAGCGCGCCGGTGCGCTCCGCGCGGGCGCGGACCTGGCCAGCGGACTCCTCCGCGGTCACATAAAGCGCGGTGCGCCCCAGCTGCGCCCAGCGGGAGGCCACCTCCAGCAGCAGGGTGGACTTGCCCACGCCCGGCTCCCCGGCCATGAGCACCACGGAGCCGGGCACGATGCCGCGGCCCAGCACTCGGTCAAGCTCCCCGATGCCCGTGGTGAGGCTGCTGGTGGCGCTGGCCGCCACGGCGGTGATGGGCTGCGCCGGGCTGGTGGGGGTCAGCCCCTTGCTCAGTTGCCCGCTCACCGCGGCCTGGGCGGCGGAGCCGGTGGGCGCGGGCGCGGATTCCTGCAGCGTGCCCCACGAGCCGCACTCGGGGCAGCGGCCGAGCCACTTGGGGGAGACAAAACCGCACTCGGAGCAGGTGTGGACGGGACGGGACTTTTTAGCCATGGCTCTAAGACTAAGACACCGCCAGGACATCGACAGTAAAAGAGCCCCCGAACAGCGCCGATGCTGGCTGCTGCGGGGGCATAAAAGCGTGCGGGTGCGCGGGGCTTAGTGGGACTGAGCGCTTTCAGTGGTGTAGCCCTCGGTGGAGGTGGCGTCACGGTTGAACTGGCCGGACTTCAGCGGGGTGGCGGAGACCGGGGCGTTGAACTCGATGGTGCCGTTGGAGAACTCGAACTTCACCGGGCGGGCGCCGGAGTAGCCAAAGTCCTGGTTCTCCAGGGAGGTGGTCACGTAGGTGACGTTCTTGTTCTTCTTGTCCATCGGCATGGCCTCGAGGTTCTCGGCGGAGTCAGCCACCAGGGACTGATCACGAGCAATCGGGGTAGCGCCGGTGAGGACGACCTCCTGGCCATCAACAGTGACGGAATCCAGGGTGACAGCGCTGGTCTCGTAACCGGAGTTAACTGCGGCGAACTTCAGGGAGGTCTTGCCGGAGTCCGGCTCGACCTGAATGGTGACGTCGCGGACGGCCACCTTGCCGTCTTCGGTGCTGGCAAAAGAGCCGTCAACCGCAGCAACCTTGTCCGAGGTCTGGGTTACATGACCTGCCGAGCAGGAAGCCAGCGCCAGCGCGGAGAGGGCGGTAACGGACATAATGGCACCGCGACGGGCGGCGGACTTCAGGGACTGCACTTTGAGTGTCCTCCATCAGATTGCGATCACAAAGCTTATCAACGCTTTAGCCTAGTCCCTTTGGGGCGCAAGTACACAGTTTCCAGATAACCCCTGGGACAGCAGGCGGGGTAGTACGGGGGTAGTCTTTCCCGGCCAGGCTGAGGCTCTGCTTTGCGCGGATCGCGCCATGCTAGAATCGATCCCCTGTATATACGCCCACCAGTGGATCCACAAAGGAGTGGCAATGGAATTTAAGGTCGGAGAGGTCGTCGTCTACCCGCACCACGGTGCAGCCAAGATTACGGCAATCGAAAACCGTGAGATGGGTGGCGAGACCCTGGAGTACTTGGTGCTTCAGATTAACCAGTCTGACCTCGTCGTCCGCGTGCCCTCCAAGAACGTCGAGATGGTTGGCGTGCGCGACGTCGTGGGCAAGGAGGGCCTGGAAAAGGTCTTCTCCGTGCTGCGTGAGGTTGACGTTGAAGAGGCCGGCAACTGGTCCCGCCGCTACAAGGCCAACCAGGAGCGCCTGGCCTCCGGCGACATCAACAAGGTGGCCGAGGTCGTGCGCGATCTCTGGCGCCGCGATCAGGACCGCGGGCTCTCCGCCGGCGAGAAGCGCATGCTGGCCAAGGCCCGCCAGATCCTCGTCGGCGAGCTGGCGCTGGCCAAGCCGGTCGATGAGAAGAAGGCCGACACCATGATGGAAGAAATCGACGCCACCATTGAGCGCCACCGCGCCGCCGGCCTGGTGGATGACAAGTCCGTGACCACCGACGTGGACAACGACATCGATCTCGATGACCTCTCCTTCGACGACGAAGACTAGAAAGCACGTCGTCGCGCTCATCGCGGCCGCGGGGATGGGCACGCGCCTAGGCGCGCAGGTGCCCAAGGCCTACGTGGGCCTGCACGGGCGCACCCTGCTGGAGCGCTCCGCGCGCGCGATGGAAGAGTCCGGGATTGTCGATAGCCTCGTGGTCACCGTCAGCCCCGAGATGGAGGCCCTGGCCCGCGACATCCTCGACGAGCTCCGCCTGCCCATCACCTTCGTGCACGGTGGCGGCGAGCGCGCGGATTCTGTGTGGGCGGGGCTGCAGGTCGCTGCCACACAGGGCGTGGACGATGCCGTGGTGCTCATTCACGACGCCGCCCGCGCGCTAACCCCGCCTGCGATGATTCGGCGGGTGGCCGAGGCCGTGCTGGCGGGCGCGCCCGCCGTCATCCCGGTGCTGCCGGTGGCGGACACCATCAAGGTGGTTCGCCCTGCCGCAAAATCTCCCAGCCAGGGCGGCGTGGTGGTCTCCACCCCGGACCGCTCCCAGCTGCGCGCGGTGCAAACCCCGCAGGCCTTCGACCTGGCCACCCTCACCCGTGCCAACCAGGCCTACTTCTCTGGCCAGCAGGACTTCACCGCCACCGACGACGCCAGCCTCATGGAATGGTTCGGCGTGCCCGTGCGCACCGTGGAGGGGGATCCCCTCGCCTTCAAGATCACCACGCCCATCGACCTCACGCTGGCTAGCGCGATCCTCGATAACAACGCACTTGACCTCTAAGTTCGACCCTAAGGAACCCGCCATGATCATCCCGCGCGTAGGCATTGCCACCGACGCCCACCAGATCGAGCCCGGCAAGCCCTGCTGGATCGCTGGCTTGCTCTTCGAGGACGTCGACGGCTGCGAGGGCCACTCCGACGGGGACGTGGTCAGCCACGCTCTTGTCGACGCCCTCCTCTCCGCCTCCAACCTCGGCGACCTCGGCTCCTTCGTCGGCGTGGGCCGCAAGGAATACGACAACGTCTCCGGCGAGCGCCTGCTGCGCGAGTGCCGCGAGCTACTGGAATCCCACGGCTTTGTCATCGGCAACGCCGCCGCCCAGCTGGTGGGGCAGAGCCCCAAGATGGGCCCGCGCCGCGAGGAGGCAGAGAAGGTGCTCAGCGAAATCCTCGGTGCGCCGGTCTCCGTCTCCGCCACCACCACCGATCACCTGGGCTTTACCGGGCGCAAGGAAGGCCGCGCGGCGGTGGCCACGGCGGTGGTGTGGCGTCCTTTAGAATGAGACGGGTGAGTAGCTTACGCATTTTTGACACCGCCACCCGTACCCAGCGCGAGTTCGTGCCCGTCCGGGAAGGACACGCGTCCATCTACCTGTGTGGTGCCACCCCGCAGGCCCAGCCCCACATCGGACACCTGCGCTCCGGCGTAGCCTTCGACATCCTGCGCCGCTGGCTCCTGGCCCAGGGCCTGGACGTGGCCTTCGTGCGCAACGTCACCGACATCGACGATAAAATCCTCACCAAGGCCGCCGAGAACGGCCGCCCCTGGTGGGAATGGGTCTCCACCTACGAGCGCGAGTTCACCAAGGCCTACAACACCCTCGGCGTGCTGCCGCCCTCGGTGGAGCCGCGCGCGACGGGCTTTGTCACCCAGATGGTCGAGTACATGCAGCGGCTTATCGACGCCAACTTTGCCTACGCCGCCGAAGGCTCCGTCTACTTCGACGTGGCCGCCTGGAACGCCGCCGAGGGCTCCGACTACGGCTCGCTCTCCGGCAACCGCATCGAGGAGATGGAGCAGGGCGAGGACCCCGAGGACCTCAAGCGCGGCAAGCGCAGCCCCCAGGACTTCGCCCTGTGGAAGGCCGCCAAGCCTGGCGAGCCCTCCTGGCCCACCCCTTGGGGCCGGGGGCGCCCCGGCTGGCATCTCGAGTGCTCGGCCATGTCCACCTACTACCTCGGCGCCAACTTCGACATCCACTGCGGCGGGCTGGACCTGCAGTTCCCGCACCACGAGAACGAGATGGCGCAGTCCCACGCTGCGGGCGACAAGTTTGCCAACTACTGGATGCACAACCACTGGGTCACCATGGCCGGGGAGAAGATGTCGAAGTCCCTGGGCAACGTGCTCTCCATTAACAACATGCTGGAGCTCGTGCGCCCGGTGGAGCTGCGCTACTACTTGGGCTCCGCGCACTACCGCTCGGTGCTGGAGTACTCCGAGGCCGCACTCACCGAGGCCGCCGCGGGCTACCGCCGCATCGAGGACTTCCTCACCAAGTTCGAGGACGTCGAAATCGGCGAGTGGACGTCCGCCTTCGAAGAGGCCATGAACGACGACATCGCCGTGCCCAAGGCGCTGGCGGAGATTCACAACACCGTCCGCGCGGGCAACAAAGCACTTTCGCTTGGCGACGCCCCCACCGCCCTCCAGCTCGCCTCCTCCGTGCGCGCCATGGCCGCGGTGCTGGGCTTTGATCCCTTGGATGAGGGGTGGAAAGATGGGGCGTCGGAAAGCATGGCGGACGCAGCCCTGGACGCACTGGTCCAGGCGGAGCTGGAACGCCGCACCCACGCCCGCGCGGAGAAGGACTGGGCCACCGCGGACGCCGTCCGTGACCGTCTCGCCGCCGCAGGCATCACGATCACCGACACCGCCGACGGGCCTACCTGGTCCTTAGCGGACAAGCACTAAGGAAGAGTTTCATGGCACGTACTCACGGGCGCGGCGGCGCAGGGCCGCGCAAGAGCAACAAGAAGGGCGCCACCAAGGGCTCCGGCGGGCAGATCCGCAAGGGCCTGCAGGGCAAGGGGCCCACGCCTAAGGCGGAGGACCGCATCTACCACGCCAAGCACAAGGCGAAGAAGCTGCGCGAGCGCCGCGATTCCGGGCGCCACGTCAAGGAGACCGCGGAGATGGTCGTGGGCCGCAACCCCGTGGTGGAGTGCCTGCACGCCAAGGTGCCGGCCACCTCGCTCTACATTGTGCAGGGCACCCGCAACGATAACCGCCTCTCGGAGGCCGTGGCGATTGCCAACTCCCGCAACATCCCCATCCTCGAGGTCCCGCGCCACGAGATGGACCTCATGACCGGCAACGGCATGCACCAGGGCATCGGGCTGCAGATTCCGCCCTACAAGTACGCGGAGGTCCACGAGCTGATGGACCGCGTGCGCGAGTCGGAGGAGCCCGGCATGTTCGTGGTGCTGGATAACATCACCGACCCGCGCAACCTCGGCGCGGTGATCCGCTCGGTGGCGGCCTTTGGCGGCCACGGCGTGATCATTCCGGAGCGCCGTTCGGCCTCGGTGACGGCGGTGGCCTGGCGTACCTCGGCGGGCACGGCCGCGCGCCTGCCGGTGGCCCGGGTGACCAACGTGACGCGCACCGTGCAGGAGTTTCAGAAGGCGGGCTACCAGGTGGTGGGCCTGGACGCCGGTGGGGAGCACACCCTGGATTCCTACCAGGGCGGTACGGACCCGGTGGTCATCGTCATCGGTTCCGAGGGCAAGGGGATTTCCCGCCTGGTGCGGGAGAACTGCGATGTCATCATGTCGATCCCGATGACCCCGTGGGTGGAGTCCCTCAACGCCTCCGTCGCGGCGGGCGCGGTGCTCTCGGAGTTCGCGCGGCAGCGGCGCGCGGCCGCCGACTAGCCCCTGTGGATAACTCCGCACATCGCGTGAGTTATCCACAGTTTTGCCTCTCGCGCAGATTTTTCTCTGGTGCGTGCTTGACGGCTGTCTTTAGCCTCGGGGTCATGAACGAACAGTTAGAGGCGTATCTCGCCGCGCAGGCCGCGGGCATGGCCATCATCCAGGGCGCAGCCGGGCTATCGGCCGCCCAGTTGGAGGAGGCCGGCTGCAGTAAGCGCGAAGCCGAAGAGTTGGTGCATTTAGCTCAGGTCTACTTCGGGCCGACCAGATACACGA
>NZ_JAUNLS010000008.1 GCF_030532325.1 Corynebacterium sp. | reverse complement strand
GAATCCACCCACTGACCACCAATCAAAAGCTTCGTCGGAACCTTAGCCAGAAGCTCGTCGATGTTTACTTTGCTTTGCGTAGTCATGAGTCTTTCTACTCCTTAACGGTTGCTCTCAGTGATTGCTCTCAGTAGCAGATGAAGAGGCAAATGAATCAGCCAACGAGCGCGCCGCGCCCGCCAGCAGCTGTACGTCAGCGCCCACTAGCGCGAAGGAGGCACCGGCCTCCAGGTAGCTACGCGCCTGATCCAGGTTGAAGGCGTTCACACCCACCTTCTTACCCGCCTTCTGGCAGGCCTTAAAGGTACGGTCCACCGCGGCCAGCACATCCGGGTGGGTTTGCTGGCCCAAAAGCCCCATGGAGGCCGCAAGATCCGAGGGGCCCACGAAGATCTGGTCCACGCCGTCCACGGCGACGATCTCCTCGACGTTCTCCACGGCAGTAGCGGATTCGATCTGCACGGTGAGACTCACTGTCTCCGAGGCCGTGGCCAGGTAGTTCTCCACGCCGTTCCAGCGTGAGGAGCGGGCCAGCGCCGCGCCCACGCCGCGCACGCCGCGCGGCGGGTAGTGCATCGCGGCTACGGCGGCCTCGGCCTCCTCCTTGGTGTCGATCATCGGCACCATGAGGTTCTGCGCGCCGAGATCCAGGTACTGCTTGATCAGCGCGGTGTCGTTGACCGGCACGCGTACCACGCGGGTCAGCCCGTAGGCGTCGGTGGCGCGCAGCAGGCTGAGCACGGTCTCCAGGCTGTAGGGGGAGTGCTCGCCGTCGATGAGCGTCCACTCAAATCCGGCAGAGGCGATGATCTCTGCGGCGGCCTCCGAACCAGAGCTGATCCAGGCGCCGATGAGGGGAGAGGAGGCGCGGTCAAGCGCCTGCGCAAAAGTGGCGGGGAGTTTTACTGGAATCGGCATGAGATGGTTCCCAACTTTCCGTAGTCAGCGAGCACGGTATCGCCCGGCTCGACCCACATGGGCTTGGTGAAGGAGCCGGCGAGGATGATGTCGCCGGCCTCGAGGGAGTCGCCGTGCTGGTGCAGCTTGTTGGCCAGCCAGGCCACGCCCATGGCCGGGTGGTTGAGCACCGCGGCGGCTACGCCGGTGTCCTCGATGGACTCGTTGCGGTAGAGCAGGGCGGAGACCCAGCGCAGGTCGATGGACTCGGGGGCAACGGGGTTACCGCCGTAGACCATGGCGCCGAGCGCGGCGTTGTCCGCGATGGTGTCCACGATGGTGCGCCCCTCCATCTCCACGCGGGAGGAGAGGATCTCCAGCGCGGGGACCACGTATTCGGTGGCGCGCAGGACGTCGAAAATCGTGCAATTCGGACCGGTGAGCTTCTCCTTGAGAACGAAGGCCAGCTCCACCTCGATGCGCACGTTGGAGAACTGCGCGTGCTCGATGATGGAACCGTTCTCGAAGACCTGGTCCTCGAAGATGGCACCGTAATCCGGCTCGGTGATGCCGGTGGCCTCCTGCATAACCTTGGAGGTCAGCCCGATCTTGCGGCCTACCAGGCGGCGCCCCTTCTCGACGCCGCGGCGGACCCATTCCGCCTGTACGGCGTAGGAATCCTCGACCTCCATCTCGGGGAAGCGCTTGGTGAGGCGCTCGACCATGGTGCGGTCGCTTTCGGCTTGGGCGAGCTCATCAGCGATGGCGATGTGCTGCTCTGTGCTCAGCATGTCATTCGCTCCTTTGACGGGTGTGATGTGGCGGGTTAGTTGTGGTGAGTGAGGGAAATGCGTGGTTTCACGTGAAACAACGAGAGGCCCCGCGGGCAGTCCTAGGGTGGCTGCGCTGCGAGGCCCAACGTTAGCGAGTGCGCGCGGCGCGCGCTTTAGAGCTGGTGGCCCAGCTTGTACTCGCCCAGCTTCCACTCCGGCATCTCAGCGGAGTCTTCCTTGCGGGTGTAGGAGAAGCCATCGGCACCGATGGTCTGCTCCAGCTCGGACTCGTCGGTGCGCTCGACCAGCGGAACCGGGTTGCCGTCGAGGTCGAGGACGGTGGAGCCGTCGCGGTACCAGGAGGGCACAACCGGGGTGCCCCACCAGTCACGGCGCTGGTTGTCGTGAACGTCCCAGGTGATGACCGGGTTGTCCGGGTCGCCGGTGTAGTAATCCTGGGTGTAGATCTCCACGCGGTGGCCGTCCGGATCGCGCAGGTAGAGGTAGTAGGCGTTGGACACACCGTGGCGGCCCGGGCCGCGCTCGATGCGGTCAGACTCGCGCAGGGCACCCAGCTTGTCGCAGATGGCGATGATGTTGTGCTTCTCGTGGGTGGCGAAGGCAATGTGGTGCATGCGCGGGCCGTCGCCGCCGGTCATAGCGGTGTCGTGGACGGTGGACTTGCGGCGCATCCACGCGGCGTAGACGGTGCCTTCCTCGTCGCGGATGTCCTCGGTGATGCGGAAGCCGAGGTCCTCCATGTAGTCCACGGCCGTCGGCACGTCCGGGGTGATCTGGTTGAAGTGATCGAGACGGACCAGGGCGCCGGGGATGTGGGCGTCGTAAGCCCAGGCCAGGCGTTCCACGTGCTCGACCTCGTAGAAGAACTCGTAGGGGAAGCCCAGCGGATCCATGACGCGCACGGAATCGCCGATGCCCTTGACAAAGCCCTCCTTGTTGCGGCGGACCTCGCAGCCGCGAGCCTTGTAGAACTCCTCGGCGAGGTCCAGATCCTCCGGGCTGCGCACGCGGAAGGAGAAGGCGGCCACGGCGGCCACCGGGCCCTGGCGCAGAACCAGGTTGTGGTGGATGAACTCCTCGTAGGTGCGCAGGTAGATCTCGTTCTCGTTCTCCTCGGTGACCACGAGGCCGAGGGTGTCAACGTAAAACTTGCGGGAGGCGGCCAGGTCGGTGACCACGATCTCCATGTAGGCGCAGCGCAGGATGTCGGGGGCCTGTACTTCAGTCATGATTGCTCCTTGCAATTCAAGTGGGGGTGGGGGGTAGGTGAATGCGGGACTAGTCCTGCTTGCCAAAGACCGGGTTGTGCACCTTGTCCAGGTTGATGTGGACGGCCTGCTGGTCGGTGTAGAAGTCGATGGAGCGGTAGCCGCCCTCGTGGCCCAGGCCGGAGGCCTTGACGCCGCCGAACGGGGTGCGCAGGTCACGCACGTTGTTGGAGTTGAGCCACACCATGCCGGCCTCGACGTTCTGCGCGAAGTTGTGGGCGCGCTTGAGGTCGGAGGTCCACACGTAGGCGGCCAGGCCGTACTTGGTGTTATTGGCCAGCTCCAGGGCTTCCTCGTCGGTGTCGAAGGGGGTGATGGCCACGACAGGGCCGAAGATCTCCTCCTGGAAGATGCGGGCATCCGGCTTGACGTCGACGAAGACGGTGGGCTGGACAAAGTTGCCCTCCTCGAAGCCCTCCGGGCGCTCGCCGCCGGCGGCCAGGGTGGCCTCCTGCTTGCCGATCTCAATGTAGGAGGTGACCTTCTCGTAGTGCTCCGGGTGAACCAGGGCGCCGACCTCGGTCTTCGGGTCGGAGGGCAGGCCCACCTTCACGCGCTTGGCCTGCGCGGTGTAGCGCTCAACGAACTCGTCGTAGATGTCGCGCTGGACCAGAATGCGGGAGCCGGCGGTGCAGCGCTCGCCGTTGAGGGAGAAGACACCGAAGATGCAGGCGTCGATTGCGGTCTCCAGGTCGGCGTCGGAGAAGACGATGGCCGGGGACTTGCCGCCGAGCTCCATGGACAGGCCCTTGAGGTGCGGTGCGGCGTTGCCGAAGATGATCTGGCCGGTGCGGGACTCACCGGTGAAGGAGATGAGTGGCACGTCCGGGTGCTTGACCAGCGGGTCGCCGGCGTAGCCCTCCTCGCCGAAGCCGTTGACCAGGTTGAACACGCCCTTGGGCAGGCCTGCCTCCTCGAAGATGCCGGCCCACAGCTGTGCGGAGAGCGGGGTGAACTCGGCCGGCTTGAGCACCACGGAGTTACCGGTGGCGATGGCCGGGGCGAGCTTCCAAGACTCGAGCATGAACGGGGTGTTCCACGGGGTGATGAGGCCGGCGACGCCAATCGGCTTGCGGTTGACGTAGTTGATCTGGCGGCCGGGGACCTTGTAGGCGTCGTCAGCCTGCGCCACGATGAGGTCGGCGAAGAAGCGGAAGTTCTCCGCGGCGCGCTTGGCCTGGCCGTTGGCCTGGGTGATGGGCAGGCCGGAGTCGAAGGACTCCCAGGCGGCGAGCTTGTCGGCGCGAGACTCGACGATGTCCGCAATCTTGTTGAGCACGCGGGCGCGCTCACGCGGCAGGGCCTTGGACCACGGGCCGTTCTCGAAGGCTTCCTTGGCGGCGGCAACGGCCTTGTCGATGTCCGCCGGCTTGCCGGAGGCTGCCTTGATGTAGTTCTGGTTGGTCACCGGGTCTAGGACGTCGAACTCGTCGCCGTCAATGGACTCGACGAACTCACCGTTGATGTAGTGGAGGATCTTCTCGGGGAGGTCTGCGGGCTTGGCGGCGTCGTTGTTGATAGCCATGTGCTGTGCTCCTTGTGTCGTGATAGTGAGGGGTTAAGAGTCGATGAGGTGTGTGTTCTTCTCGCGGTAGCTGGCGGAGGTCCGCAGCCGGTGCTGGCGTGCGACCTTCTCGATGTACGCCGGCTCCGCGCCAGCCTCGATGAAGCTGACCAGTTGTTCGTGTTCGTTGATGGATTCTTGGGCTCGCTCAGGCACGTAGCGGAAGGTGGACACGCGGTGATAATCCAGCTGATTCCACTGCTCGACCACCAGGCTCACTAGGCGCTCGTTGGGGCACTTACTGAAGAGGACGCTGTGGAAGTCCCTGTTGAGCTGGGTGAATTCCTCCGGCTCGTGGTGGATGTCCAAGTCCCTCATCTGCTGGTTGATGGCGCGCGCCTTGGCGATGTCCTCCGCGTCCAACAAGGGCGCGGACTCCGCCGTGGCTCTGGCCTCCAACGTGGCCACGATGTCCATGGTCTCGTAGTAGGCCTCGCGGTTGAAGGTGGTCACGCGGGCTCCGACGTTGCGTTCGTAGGTGACCATTCCTTCGGCCTCGAGCTGGCGGATGGCCTCGCGTACGGGAACCACGCTGACGTCCAGCTCCTCCGCGATGGAGGTGAGCACCAGCCGGTAGTCCGGCTCGTACTCGCGAGTGCGAATCTTGCGGCTTATCCAGTTATAGGCGTGTTGTGATTTGCTCACCCCGGCGGGCGCCGGGGTGCGGTCGATGGTTCGCGTCACTGATCACCCGCCTTCCCGGCGTCCTTGCTGGCCTCACGGAAGGCGATGTATGCCTCCTTGTTGGCCCCGGTGGGCGGGAAGAGGCCGTCAAGGCTGGCGCCGGTTTCCACCTGGCTGGCCACCCACTCGTCCTCGTGCTCCTTGGCCAGGGTGGCGTCCACGACTTCTTCGGCGATGTCGCGGGGGATGACCACCACGCCGTCGTCGTCACCGACGACGATGTCACCCGGCAGGACCGTGGCGTTGCCGCAGGAGACGGCGATGTCGCTGTCCCACGGCACGTGCTTACGGCCGAGCACGCAGGGGTGCGCGCCCTGGGTGAAGACCGGCAGTCCGATCTCCTTGACGGCCTCGTAGTCACGCACGCCGCCGTCGGTGACCACGCCCGCCGCACCGCGCACCTTGGCGCGCAGGGCCAGGATGTCACCCAGGGTGCCGGAGCCAGGCTCCTGGCGAGCCTCGATGACGATGACCTCGCCCTCACGCACGGTGTCGAAGACCTTCTTCTGCTCGTTGAGGCCGCCGCCGTGGGACTTGAAGAGGTCCTCGCGGCCGGCCACGAAGCGCAGGGTGCGGGCCACGCCGACCATTGTGGTTCCGGTGGTCTGCGGGTAGACGCCCTCGATGACGGACTGGTTGATGCCGCGCTTGCGCAGCTGGGCGGAGATTCCGGCGGTGGGGGCCTTCTCCAGCTTGGCCTTGAGCTGCGGGTCCAGCGCGTGCTCCGCGCCTACCGGCGGCAGGCCGGCGGATTCGCGGTCGCCGTAGGCGTCCTCGCGCTGCTTGTCATCGATGTGGGGGAGGTTTCCCAGCGCCGGGTCGAAGGAGGCGGGGACCTCCACGACGGTGGTGGACAGGCGCCCGGAGCTCTCGCCGCCGGGGACGTCCACCTCGACTTCGACGACGTCGCCCGGCACGATGACCGTGGAGCCGGCCGGTGTGCCGGTGAGGATGATGTCACCCTCCTCGAGGGTCATGTGCTGAGAGAGGTCAGCCACGAACTGCGCGAGCGGGAAGATCATGTCCTCGTCGGAGGAGGTGCCTTCCTGCACAAGGTCGCCGTTGACCCAGGTGCGCAGGCGCAGGCCCTTGGGGTCGACCGTCTGGGCGTCAATAAGCTTCGGCCCGATGGGGGTGTAGCCGTCGCGGGACTTGGAGCGGGTGTTGGAGCCCTTGTCCTGCGCCTTGTAGTCGTAGATGCCCAGGTCATTGGAGGCGGTCACGTAGGCGACGTGATCCCAGGCCTCCTCGAGGGAGACGTTGCGGGCCGGCTTTCCGATGATGAGCGCAATCTCACCCTCGAATGCCAGAAGCTCGGTGCCTTCTGGGCGTTCGACCACTCCGCCGGACTCGGCGAGGGTGCTGGTTGCTTTGAGGAAGTAGCTCGGGGTCTTGGGCCAGCGGCCGCGCTGCGCGGCGCGGGACTCAAAGGCCACATGGACGGCGATCATTTTGCCCGGATTAACCGGCAAGAACGCGGGTACAGCCATGAAGAATCCTTTACTTTGAACAAATCCTTGCCCGAATCGTATATTATCTTCCACATCGCTGCAAGTGGTTTAGTTCACACTGCCTTAAGCGTATACGACACGACACATCCCCCTTGAAAGGAACGCGCATGCCCCGCACCCCTGCGGCTGGGACCATCACGACGAACGAACGCCGCCGTGTTGTCGCAGCCACCACGATTGGTACCGCCATCGAGTGGTATGACTACTTCCTCTACGCCGCCGTCGCCGGCCTCGTCTTCAACAAGCTCATGTTCGGCCCCCTGGAAGGAGGCATGGCCAGCATCATCGCGTTCCTGACCGTCGGCCTTTCCTTCCTCTTCCGCCCGCTCGGCGCCTTCCTGGCCGGCCACTTCGCCGACCGCCTAGGCCGCCGCGTGGTCCTGCTCGTCACGCTGTTCGCCATGGGCGGTGCCACCACGCTCATCGGTGTGCTGCCCACCTACGAGACCGCCGGCGTGTGGGCGCCCATCCTGCTCATCCTCCTGCGCATCATCCAGGGCATCTCCGCCGGTGGCGAGTGGGGCTCGGCGGTGCTCATGGCCGTCGAGCACGCTCCCACTGACAAGCGCGGCCTCTACGGCGCCGGCCCCCAGATTGGTGTGCCCGCCGGCCTGCTGCTCTCCTCCGGCGTGCTGTCCATTATGAACACCATCGCCCCGGGGGAGGCCTTCATGCAGTGGGGCTGGCGCGTTCCCTTCCTGCTCTCCTTCGTGCTCGTCCTCGTGGGCTACTACATCCGCATGGGCGTGGAGGAATCCCCGGTGTTCGCGGAGATCGCCGAACGCGAGGAGCAGGAGGCCCGCAACCCCATCAGCGTGCTCTTTGCCAAGTTCACCCCGCTGGTCTTCATCGCCGCGCTCGTCTTCGCTGGTAACGGCACCGTGGGCTACATGACCACCGGCGGATACATCCAGAAGTACGCCACGGACCCGGACGGCCCGGTGGCCCTGGCGCGTGGCGACGTCCTCAATGCCGTCACCCTCTCCGCCTTCACCTGGGGCATCTTCACCCTCATGGCGGGCTGGATCTCCGATTACATCGGCCGCCGCAACACCTACCTCATCGGCTTTGTTCTGCAGGGCATCGGCGCCGCGGCACTGTTCCCCATGGTCAACACCGGTGAGCTGGGCAAGCTCTACATCGCGCTGATCTTCCTCACCATCGGCCTGGGCCTGACCTACGGAGCGCAGTCCGCGATGTACGCCGAGCTCTTCCCGGCCTCCATCCGTGCCACGGGTGTGTCCATCACCTACGCGCTGGGCTCCATCCTCGGCGGCGCCTTCGCCCCGATGATCGCCGCGGCCTTGGTGGAGGCCACCGGCACCACCTTCGCGGTCTCGGGATATCTGGTCACCGCCTCCATCGTGGGCCTGGTGTGCACCTTCATCCTGCGCGAGCGCAAGGGCATCCCGCTGGGCCCCGAGCACGAGGCCGAGCAGTCTCGCGGCCACTTCATCTTCAGCAAGAACAAGTAGGCACCTCTCCGGCGCCACCCCCGACCCCGCACTCTGAGAGACATAAATTGTGAATCTCATTGTGCGGGGTTGCGTCATCATATATGATTCGGCCCATAGGACTTAGATCACAGGGTTCGCACTCATTGAGGTGAGTCACCGCCCTTCCCTCCATTAGCTCACACTTCGCCGGGGTTGATTCCTACCCCCGCACCCCCATTGGTAATCAAGGAGACCACAGTGCAGTTCCACCACAACGGCTATGTTTCTGAAGACCCCCGAGAGCTCCCGGCTGCAGGCTATGGCGTCGATCGCGCCACCGAGCTGCCCGATGAGATGGATGTTCTCATCGTCGGCTCTGGCCCGGCCGGCATGATTGCCGCCGCACAGCTGTCCATGTTCCCCAGCGTCAACACCCGCATCATCGAGCGCCGCCCCCACCGCCTCGAGCTGGGACAGGCGGACGGCATCCAGTCCCGCTCCACCGAGACCTTCCAGGCCTTCGGCTTTGCCCAGGAGATCATCGAGGAGGCCTACGAGATCACCGAGATGTCCTTCTGGAACCCGGATCCGGAAGACCGCTCCAAGATCATCCGCACTGCCTGCCCTATCGATGACGAGTTTAGCATCTCCGAGTTCCCGCACCTCATCGTGAACCAGGCCCGCGTGCTGGATTACTTTGCCCGCTACGCGCGCCGCGGACCCGCCCGCATCACCCCGGACTACGGCTGGAACTTCCTCTCCCTGGAGGTGGGGGAGGGCGAGTACCCGGTGCTCGTCCACCTCGAGGACGCCGAGGGTAACCCGCGCGACGTCCGCGCCAAGTACGTCGTCGGCTGCGACGGTGCCAAGTCCCGCGTGCGCAAGTCCATCGGCCGCAGCCTCAAGGGCGATCAGGCCAATCACGCCTGGGGCGTCATGGACGTCGTGGTGGACACCAACTTCCCGGACTGGCGCACCAAGTGCGCCATCCACTCCAAGGCCGGCTCCATCCTCCACATCCCGCGCGAGGGCGGCTACCTCTCCCGCATTTACGTCGACCTCGGCGTGGTGGCCGAGGATGACAACCACAAGGTCCGCGAGACCCCGATTGAGAAGATCATCGAGAAGGCCAACGAGATCTACGCCCCCTACTACGTGGACGTCAAGATGGTGGCCTGGCACTCCGTCTACGAGGTGGGCCACCGCCTGGTGGACGCCTTCGATGACAGCGACGCCGAGCCGCGCGTCTTCCTCACCGGAGACGCCTGCCACACCCACTCGGCCAAGGCCGGCCAGGGCATGAACGTATCCATGCAGGACGGCTTCAACATCGGCTGGAAGCTGGGCCACGTGCTCGACGGCCGCGCGCCCAAGGACCTGCTGTGCACTTACCACGGCGAGCGCCAGCCGGCCGCCCAGAACCTCATCAACTTTGACAAGGAGTGGTCCACTCTCATGGCCACCCCCACGGAGGAGCTGGATGATCCGGAGGCAGTGGAGAAGTACTACGTTGCCGCCGAGGAGTTTGCCGCCGGCATGCTCACCCAGTACGAGGAGAACCTCATCGTCGGCGGCACCGAGAACCAGGAGCTGGCCTCCGGCTTCCCGGTGGGCAAGCGCTTCAAGTCCTACGAGGTCCTGCGCCGCTGCGACGCCTTCCCGCAGCACCTGGGCCACCAGCACCAGGCCGACGGCCGCTACCGCATCTACGCTTTTGCCGACGCCCCCAAGGCCGGCGAAGACTCCCGCCTGAGCGCCTGGGCGGAGAACATGGAGAAGGTCGTCGCCGCCTTCACCCCGGAGGGTGAGGATGAGAACACCTACTTCGACATCAAGGCCATCTACCAGCAGACCAACCACCACGACTTCGAGATCCTCGACGCCCCGCGCCTCTTCCGCCCGCGCAACGGCAAGTTCAACGTGCCGAATTGGGAGAACGTCTTCAGCGTGCTCTCCGCGGAGAAGGACATCTTCGAGGCCCGCGGCATCTCCCGCGAAGGTGCGGTGGTCATCGTCCGCCCCGATCAGTACGTGGGCGCGGTCCTGCCGCTGGATGACGCCTCCTCGGTCGAGGCCTACTTCTCCAAGGCCCTGATCAAGCGCTCCTAAACCCCAGCGCGCCCCGCCCGACACTCCACCCCAGTGCCCGAACGGAAGTCAACCCCCGGGATGCGATGTTTCACGTGAAACAGCCCGCGCCCGGGGGTATTTTTCTCATTACCTATACAGCGAGAGAAATCGGATGCTAGAGTGACACACATGACAAAGAACTCCCTGAACTGGTGGTGGCGCGCATAACCTGCGGGCCTTCCTTGTCATCCCTCTCTTCGGTCCGCGGCAGCGGGCCTTTCGGCGTTTTTGACCACGAGCCCGCCGCTGGGCTCCACCCCTTTGCCCACCCTCCACGTCAATCCCCAACGTCAGCGAAAGGCCATCATGCCGTACACAGCACAGCGCGAGCTCGCCTATACCCTTGATGCGGCCGCTCTCTTCTACGCCCTCGCCACGCCGCGCGACTCCCTGCTCCTCGAGGCGGCCGACATCGAGTCCAAGAAGAACCTCAACTGCATCGCCATCACCAAGGCGGCAATGAAGGTCACCTGCCGCGATAACCGCGTCACCGCTCAGGCACTCAGCGAGTCCGGCCGCCTGCTACTGGAAAGGCTCAACGCCGAGTTCGCCACCCAGCGCCAGCCCGAGGCCACCGAGCCGGAGCAACCAGCGGGGGAGCGGTCCGTCTTTCTCTTTGAGAGGTCCCGCGAGCACGACGAGCGCGCCCGCCTCCAGGACTCCTCCAGCGCGGACGTCCTGCGCTTCCTCCAGTTCATGGAGCTCGGCGGCGAGCAGGGTTCGGTAGCCGAGGACCTTCCCTTCCTCGGCGGCGGCTTCTCCTTTGACTACCTGGCCTCCTTCGAGGATCTGCCCGCGGTGACTGAGGGCGCTAACGGCTACCCGGACTACGAGTTCCTCGTGGCCGAGCACCTGCTTGTGGTGGACCACCTCAACCAGAAGGCATGGATGGAGGGATGGGGCATCGACAAGCGCGAGCTCGACCGCGCCCTCGATCGCGCCGCACACACCCAGCCTGCCAGCATGGAGCCCGCCCCCAGCGTGCCGGCACTGCGCGCGGTGGCCAGCATAGATGACGCCACCTTCCGCGCCCACGTGGAACGCCTGCAGGGCAACCTCGCCGCCGGCGACATCTACCAGGTGGTGCCCTCGCGCTCCTTCGAGCTGGAGTGTCCCAGCGCCTGGGCCGCCTACCGCAAGCTGCGCGAGTCCAATCCCTCGCCCTACATGTTCTACGTGCGGGGAGCGGACTACGAGCTCTTCGGCGCCTCCCCGGAATCCAACCTCAAGTTCAGCGCCCACAACCGCGAGGTGCAGCTCTATCCCATCGCCGGCACCCGCCCGCGGGGGCTCAACCCGGACGGCAGCGTCAACCACGAGCTCGACATCCGCGCCGAGCTGGACATGCGCACCGATACCAAGGAGGTCTCCGAGCACATCATGCTCGTGGACCTTGCCCGCAACGATCTCGCCCGCGTGGCGGTGCCCGGCACCCGGCGCGTAGCGGAGCTGCTCAGCGTGGACCGCTACTCCCGGGTCATGCACCTGGTTTCCCGGGTGGTGGCCACCCTGCACGAGGATTTCGATGCGCTCGACGCCTACCGGGCCTGCATGACCATGGGCACGCTTACCGGGGCACCGAAGCTGCGCGCTACCGAACTGCTGCGCGAGACCGAGGGCACCCGGCGCGGCTCCTACGGCGGGGCAGTGGGCTACCTCAAGGGTGATGGCTCGATGGATAACTGCATCGTCATCCGCTCCGCCTACGTCGCCGGCGGCAAGGCCATCGTGCAGGCGGGTGCCGGCGTGGTACGCGATTCCGTGCCCCAGGCCGAGGCCGATGAAACCGTCCACAAGGCCTACGCGGTGCTCAGTGCCATCGCCCAGGCCCACAACGCTTCCCTGGAGGTCATCCGATGAGCCAGAACACCCCGCACGTGGTGCTCATTGATAACCACGATTCCTTTGTCTATAACCTCGTTGACGCCCTCCACGGTTGCCGCACCACGGTCTTCCGCAACACTGTGCCGGTGAACGAGGTGCTCGCCGCCCAGCCCGATCTCCTCGTGCTTTCCCCAGGCCCGGGTCACCCCCGCGAGGCCGGCAACCTCATGGAGATCCTCAACGCCGCTCTGGGCACCATCCCCGTGCTCGGCATCTGCCTAGGCTTCCAGGCCCTGCTCGAGCACTTCGGCGGAAAGGTGGAGCCCTGCGGCCCAGTGCACGGCGCCTCGGTGCCCATGACGTTGACCCCGGAGGGGCAGCGCCACCCCGTGTTCCAGGGCCTGGCCACCAACGTGGAGCCGGACGCCCCGCACCGCGGCGGCACGCAGGTGCCGGTGGCGCGCTATCACTCGCTTGGCTGCTTTACCACCCCGGAGCAGCTCCACCCCCTGGCCACCACGCCCACCGAGCGCGGGGAGGTGGTCATGGCCGCGGCCACCCCGGATGGCATGGCACTGGGCCTGCAATTCCACCCCGAATCCATCCTCACCCCGCAGGGCCCGGTGATGATCGACCGCAGCATCCATGCCCTTAGCCAGTTTCATAACCACACCCCTTAACCACACCGCATAGAAAGGACCACCACCATGACGAGCAGCGATTCCCTGCGCACCCTACAGAGCTACCTCGACATCAAGGAACCCACCATCGAAGAAGCCATTGAGGTCTTCACTCCTCTGACGGTGGGTGATTACGACGAAGTCCACATCGCCGCGCTGCTCGCGGCCATCCGTACCCGCGGGGAAACCTTCGCGGATGTAGCTGGCGCGGCCAAGGCCTTCCTCAAGGCCGGCTATCCTTTCCCCATCACCGGGAAGGGCCTCATGGACACCGCGGGCACCGGCGGCGACGGCGCCAACACCATCAACATCACCACCGCGGCGT
Source organism: Corynebacterium sp. (assembly GCF_030532325.1). Lineage (GTDB taxonomy): Bacteria > Actinomycetota > Actinomycetes > Mycobacteriales > Mycobacteriaceae > Corynebacterium. Next base: position 90,285 of record NZ_JAUNLS010000008.1, on the reverse strand, counting down.
CCCTCGTGGCCGCCGCCGGGGGAGTGCGGATGGTCAAGTGCGGCAACCGCTCGGTCTCCTCCAAGTCCGGCTCCGCCGACGTCCTCGAGGCACTCAACATCCCGCTGGATCTCGATCCCCAGCGCGCGGTGCGCCAGTTCGAGTCCTCCAACTTCACCTTCCTCTTCGCCCCGGCCTATAACCCGGCGGTGGCCCACGTGCAGCCGGTGCGCAAGGCGCTGGGGATCTCCACCATCTTCAATACCCTCGGCCCGCTGCTCGCCCCGGCCCGTCCGGAGCTGCAGATCATGGGTATCGCCAACCCGGCGCTGGGCCAGACCATCGCGGAGGTCTTCAAGGAGCTGGGCCGCCGCCGCGCTCTGGTCATCCACGGCGCGGGCACCGACGAGGTGGCGGTGCACGGCACCACCGACGTCTGGGAGCTTAACGAAGGCGAGATCACCCACTACCAGATCAGCCCGGAGGATCTCGGAGTCGAGCGCCACGAGCTCAGCGAGCTGGCCGGCGGCGACGGCGCCGAGAACGCTCAGCTCATCCGCGCGGTCTTCGAGGGCCACGGCAAGCCCGCGCATGTCGACGCCATCGCAGCCACCGCCGGCTTGATGTTCTACCTCAACGGCACGGCCGAGACCATGGCCGAGGGCGTGGTCCACGCGCGCGAACTCATCGAAAGCGGCCAGGTGCAGGAGTGGCTGCGCACCCACGAGGAGGCCAACTATGGCGGAGAATAAGGTACCCACGGTGCTGGAAGGGATCGTCGCCACGCGGCGCACCCACCTGCCGGAGATTCGCCAACGCCTGGCGCACGTGGATCTGGAGGCCCTACCGCGCTCCACGCGCTCGCTGTACCGTGCCCTGCAGGGCCGCAACCGCTTCATCATGGAGTGCAAGGCCTCCTCGCCCTCGCTGGGGCTCATCCGCTCGCACTACGAACCGGGGGCCATCGCGCGGGTGTACTCCCGCTACGCCTCGGCCATCTCGGTGCTCTGCGAGCCGGAGCGCTTCGGCGGCGATTACGATCATCTGCAGACGGTGGCCATGTCCACCCACCTGCCGGTGCTGTGCAAGGACTTCATCATCGACCCGATTCAGGTCTACGCCGCGCGCTACTTCGGCGCGGACGCCATCCTGCTCATGATGTCCATCGTGGACGATGACACCTTTGCCAGCCTCAAGGCGCTAGCCGATAACCTCGGGCTTGACGTCCTCACGGAGGCCATCACCGAGGAGGAGGTATCCCGCGCGGTGAACTTCGGCGTTGACATCATCGGCATCAACAATCGCAACCTGCACGATCTCAGCATCGACCTCAGCCGCACTGAGCGCCTGGCCCCTCGGGTGCCGGAGGGAAAGGTCATCGTCTCGGAGTCCGGCATCCGCGATAACCAGACGGTGCGCCGGCTCGGCGGGCACGCCAACGCCTTCCTCGTCGGCTCCCAACTCACGGGAACACCGGACATCGACGCCGCCGCGCGCGAGCTGGTCTTCGGCCGCAACAAGGTCTGCGGCATCACCGAGTGCTCCGTGGCGCAGGCGGCCCGCGCGGCCGGCGCCCTCTACGGCGGACTCATCTTCGAGGAGGCCTCGCCGCGCAATGTTTCACGTGAAACCGCGCGCGAGATCATCGCCCACGAGCCCGGCCTCGAGTACGTCGCGGTCTCCCGCCGCACCACCGGCTGGGAGGAGCTCACCCTCGAGGGCATCGACGTCTTCCAGATCCACGCACCCTACCAAGGCAGCCTCGAGGCCGAGCACGCGCTCCTCTCCTCGGTGCGCGCGGCGGCGGGGGAGCGCCAGGTGTGGCGCGCCGTGGACATGCAGGGCCCCAAGGGCCCTGCCCTCGCCGCGCAGCTGGCCGATGCCGCCGACATGCTTATCCTCGACTCCGGCTCCGGCGGCACGGGCACGAGCTTCGATTGGTCCACCGTCCCGGCCAGCGTGCGCGGGAAGTCCTTGCTCGCCGGCGGCATCAGCCCAGAGAACCTCCACGCGGCGCTCTCCGTGGGTACCGCGGGCCTGGATCTCAACTCCGGCCTTGAGGCGGGCGGCCGCAAGGACACCGGGCGCATCGCCCGCGTCTTCGCCAGCATCCGCGAGTTCACCGACTAAACGCATACCCACACCCACCACCATCCACGAGAGAAAGACACCCACACCATGACTCAGCACAACGCAGAACGGGAGACACTCCTCCCGGCGTACTTCGGCGAGTTTGGCGGGCAGTTCGTTCCAGAGTCCCTCATCCCGGCTCTGGATCAGCTCGAGCGCGCCTTCGTCGACGCCACCAATGATCCCTCCTTCCGCGCAGAACTCGCGGGCTACCTCAAGGACTACCTCGGGCGCCCCACGCCGCTGACCGAGGCCACCAAGCTCGGCGGCAAGGCCCGCATCTTCCTCAAGCGCGAGGATCTGGTCCACGGCGGCGCGCACAAAACCAACCAGGTCATCGGCCAAGCGTTGCTGGCCAAGCGCATGGGAAAGAAGCGCATCATCGCTGAGACCGGCGCGGGCCAGCACGGCACCGCCACCGCGCTGGCCTGCGCGCTGCTCGACCTCGAATGCGTGGTCTACATGGGCGCCAAGGACGTCGCCAGGCAGCAGCCCAACGTCTACCGCATGGAGCTCATGGGCGCCACGGTGGTTCCGGTGGACTCCGGCTCCGGCACTCTCAAGGACGCCGTCAACGAGGCGCTGCGCGATTGGACCGCCACCTTCCACGAGTCCCACTACCTGCTCGGCACCGCCGCCGGGCCGCACCCCTTCCCGACGATCGTCCGCGAGTTCCACAAGGTCATCTCCGAAGAGGCCAAGGCGCAGATGCTCGAGCGCGTGGGCGCGCTGCCGGACCTCGTGGTGGCCTGCGTGGGCGGCGGCTCCAACGCCATCGGCATGTTCGCTGACTTCATTGACGAGGAAGGCGTCGAGCTCGTCGGCGCCGAGCCCGGGGGAGAGGGCCTCGACTCCGGCAAGCACGGCGCCACCATCAACAACGGCACAGTGGGCATCCTGCACGGCGCGCGTTCCTACCTCATGCGCAACGCCGACGGCCAGGTGGAGGAGTCCTACTCCATCTCCGCCGGACTGGATTACCCAGGTGTGGGCCCGCAGCACGCCTACCTGGCGCAGACCGGCCGCGCCACCTACGTGGGCATCACCGACGCCGAAGCGCTGGAGGCCTTCCAGCTATTAAGTAAGAAGGAGGGCATCATCCCGGCCCTGGAGTCCTCCCACGCCCTGGCCTACGCGCTCAAGCGCAAGGACGAGGACATCACCATCCTCGTCTCGCTGTCTGGCCGCGGAGACAAGGACATCGATCACGTGCGCCGCACCCTGGAGGAGCACCCCGAATACCGCCTCAAGGAGGAGAAGTAAATGAGCCGCTATGAAGCACTTTTTCAGCAGCTGGACGCCCGGGGCGAGGGGGCCTTTGTCCCCTTCATCATGCTCAGTGATCCGCGCCCCGAGGTAGCACTCGAGGTAGTCCGCGCGGCGGTGGCCGGTGGCGCCGATGCCCTGGAGCTCGGCGTGCCCTTCTCCGACCCAGTGGCCGATGGCCCCACCATCCAGGCCTCCCACATCCGCGCGCTGCGCAACGGCGCCACCGTCGATTCCGCCATAGAGCAGATCCGCACCATCCGCGCCGAGTTTCCGGAGCTGCCCCTGGGCATGCTCATCTACGGCAACGTGGCCTTCACCCGCGGCATCGAGCAGTTCTACCGGGACTTCGCGGAGGCCGGTGCCGATAGCATTTTGCTTCCCGACGTTCCCGTGCGCGAGTCCGCCCCCTTCGTTGCGGCCGCCGAGCAGGCCGGCATCGATCCGATCTTCATCGCCCCGGCCCAGGCCTCCGAGAAGACGCTCGAGGGCGTGGCCCGCAACTCCCGCGGCTACATCTACGCCATCTCCCGTGACGGCGTCACCGGCACCGAGCACGAGTCCGAGACCCGCGGCTTGAGCGAGGTGGTGGCCAACGTGCAGCGCTTCGGCGGCGCGCCCATCCTGCTCGGCTTCGGAATTTCCACCCCGCAGCATGTGCGCGATGCCATCGCCGCCGGGGCGGCCGGCGCGATCACCGGCTCGGCACTCACCAAGGTCATCGACACGCACCTCGACGCCGCGGGCAACCCCGACGAGGGCCTGGCCCAGGCGGTGAGCGAGTACGTCGCTTCCATGAAGGCGGCCACCATCCGCGACTAAGGCGCACAGCAAAAGCCTCCTTCCCCTCCCACGTCATTCTCAGTGGGGGAGGAAGGAGGCTTTGGCCTGTTTCACGTGAAACAGGGTTCCACGCGAGGACGCGCGTCTAGCTTAGGCCTCTGCTCCGGCGGCGCCGCTGGTGGCGGCCTCCTCGTCGAGGCCCTCGATCTTGTTGCGCGCGAAGCGGTCCACGATCATCGCGATGGCGCCGTCGCCGGTGACGTTAGCGGCGGTACCGACGGAGTCGATAGCGATGTAGGCCGCGATCATGAGCGCCACCATCGAGTCGTCGAAGCCCATGTTGGACTGCAGCAGGCCCACGGCCACCATGACCGCGCCGCCCGGCACGCCCGGGGCGGCAATCATCATGATGCCCAGCAGCAGGATGAAGCCCATGGCCTTACCAAAAGAGGCATCCATATCCGCCATGTAGACGATGGCGAAGGCGTAAAGGGTCAGCTTCATCATCGAGCCGGAGAGGTGGATGGTGGCGCACAGCGGAATGACAAATCCGGCCACGGGCTTGGAGATCCCGTTGCGCAGGGTGGACTCCAGAGTCACCGGGATGGTGGCCGCGGAGGAGGAGGTGCCCAGCGCGGTGAAGTAGGCCGGGGCCATGTTCTTCAGCGCCTTGGCCGGGTTCTTGCCGGCAATGGCACCGGCCACCGCGTACTGGAAGATGAGGTAGACCACGGTCATGATGACCGCCAGGATGAGCACCTTGGTAAAGGCAATGAGCACCGAGCCCAGGTTGCCGTTCATGCCCAGCGCCAGGAACATGCCAAAGATGTAGATGGGCAGCAGCGGGATGACAAAGCCCCAGATTACCTTGATCACCACGTTTTCCAATTCCTTGGTCAGCGTGTAGAGGTTATCGGACTTCACGGTGGTCATGGCCACGCCCACGCAGAAGGAGAGCAGCAGGGCGGTCATCACCTCGAAGGGGGCTGGCATCTCTACGGTGAAGTAGGGGGCCAAAGCACCCTCGTCAATATCGGCGACGTCCGTGTTGAGCGTCTGGCCAGCCAGCATGGCAGGGTAAAGCACCTGGGTCAGCGCGTAGGCGATGAGACCGGAGACGATGGTGGAGCCGTAAGCGATACCCGCGGTGATACCCAGCCATTTTCCAGCGCCGCGGCCCAGGCCCGCGATGGCGGGCGCAACCAGGGCGAAGATCAGCACCGGGATGAAGAAGCCGAGGAAGTTACCAAACAGGCCATTGAAAGTGGCGAACGTCCGGCCCAGCCACTCGGGCGCGAAGAGGCTGACGACGATACCGAGGATAATGGCGACTACGATGCGGAAGAGCAACGAGTCAGTCATCTTCTTGAAGTTCATACGTGATTCTTTTCTACTTACGGTCCCGTGCCGCGCTGAACCATGAGATTTCTATCATGCGACACGCAATGAATATTACAGCATGGAGCTTATAATCTGAACCAACATTCAGACCACAAACACACCCTCACTAGCCCCGAAGCACTCGCCAGCACGGCGTCGCGCTTTTTGATCCGGGGAACTCAGGGATAAACTTGAGCCCATGCTCGCTGTAGGAATCCTCTTCTTTATCCTTGCCTTCATCCTCCTGGTCGTCGGCGGCCTCGCCACCGCCCGCAAGCTTCCCGGCAACAACGTCGTGGGCCTTCGCCTCGTGGAAATCCGCAAGACCAAGGAGGCGTGGGATAACGCCCACGCCGTGGCTGGCCCCTTCTGGCTGCTCGGGGGAGTAGCGCTTGTCTTTGGCGGGCTCGTGGCTCTGCGCGCCTCCGGCTGGATGTGGCTCATCCCCGTGGTCACCTTCATCGTCGCGGTCCTCGCGCTCTCCATCGGCTCCAACATGGGTGCGCGCGCAGCCTACCTCTGGGATCAGGCGCACCAGGAGGAGGAAGGCTGCGGTGAGAGCTGCAACTGTGGCGATGGCGGCTGCGGCTCCGGCGAGGCCGACACACCGGCCCCGGCCGTAGATCTGGATGCCCTCCGCAAGGCCGCCGAGGAATCCGACAAGAACTAGCGCCATCACCAGCAAAAGAATTCACCACGCATAAGGCATTGACCTCTTAACGGGGACCTGAATACACTGTATTCACCACCGTTGGGAGGAACTATGAGCACCATGACAGTACGCATGAGCGAAGAAGACGCCGAGCTCGTTCGAAAGTTCGCTCACTTTGAGGGCGTCACCATTTCCGATTTCGTCCGCAGCGCCATTTTGGAAAAGATCGAGGACGCTCACGACCTCCAAGAACTGCGCGACGCCGTCGCACAGGACTCTGGGGAGCGTTTAAGTATGGACGATATTCTTTCTGAGCTCGCCTGATGCCTCCTACGTCCACTCCCTACCGCGTTGAATTCACTGCGCGGGCGCACAAGCAGCTCAAGAAGATGGACCGCTTTGACGCCAGGATCCTCGCCAAGTGGATCAAGAAACATCTCGACGGATGCGTTGACCCTCGCGCATTCGGCAAGGGGCTCACCGCAGACCGCACGGGGGAGTGGCGCTATCGAGTTGGCTCCTATCGCATCCTCGCCCTCATTCACGATGATGTCGTCACCATTGAGGTTTTCTCTATTGGTCGGCGCGACAAGATCTACTCGTCACAGTGACTTTATATGCTCCACGGGCAACCCCTGCACATACCGTCACTTTCTTTTATCCGAAGCCATTCTTTTCAGGAAGGGAAGGGCTAAAGTAGAGGCATGACTTTGTGTTCCCGCCGCATCTTCCTCCTTGGATCCGCCACCACCTTTGCCGGCGCCTACCTCGCAGCCTGTGGCAAGGCGCCAAGCGCCGAGATCGCCGCCACCGAGATCCCCGTTGGCTCCGCCGTCATCATTGACAAAGTGATTTTCACGCAGCCCACCGAGGGCCAGTTCAAGGCTTACTCTCAGACCTGCCCGCACCAGGGCAGCCTCATCACCGAGATCCAGGGCATGACCGCCACCTGCACCACGCACTACACCAGCTACGATCTCAACACCGGCGAACCCACTGGCGGCCCGGGCACCAAGCCGCTCGAAGAGTACGGCGTGGAATCGGACGGCGGGACCGTCAAGAACGTGACCAACTAACCTCGCTGCCGCGAGACTCATCCGAGATACGCGGGGTGGTTTCACGTGAAACCACCCTGGACGTTTCTGTGCGAGCAGCGGCCAGTGGGGGAGCGAGGTTTCCTCACGCGCGGGGGATAGAATGCAGCCTATGCTCGCGAAACTGAAACGACTCGACCCCCTCATCGTCCTCATCCTCTGCGCGGTGGTCATCGCCATCCTCTTCCCCGCGCGCGGCTCTTTTGCCGAGGGCTTCGATGTAGCCACCAACGTTGCCATCGCGCTGCTCTTCTTCCTCTACGGAGCCAGACTCTCCACGCGCGAGGCGCTCGAGGGACTCAAACACTGGAAGCTCCACCTCACCATCCTCGTCTTCACCTTCGCGGTCTACCCGCTCATCGGCGTGGCGCTGCGCCCCATGACGGCGTTCATTCCCCAGGACATGTACCTGGGCATCCTCTACCTCACGCTCGTACCTTCCACGGTCCAGTCCTCCGTGGCCTTCACCTCCATCGCGCGCGGCAACGTGGCTGGTGCCATCGTCTCCGCCTCCGCCTCCAACCTGGCGGGCGTCATCCTCACCCCCCTGCTGGTCATGGGGCTCATGGGCGCCGGCGGCAGCCTGCACATTGACGCCTCCGTGTTCCTGGAGATCGCAGCACTCCTGCTCGCACCCTTCATCCTGGGCCAGCTCACCCGCCGCTGGGTGGAGAACTTTGCCGCCAACAAGGCCACCAAGATCGTGGACCGGGGCTCCATCGGCATGGTGGTCTACGCGGCCTTTTCCAAGGGCATGGTCGACGGCATCTGGACCTCCATCGACCTCTGGCAAATCCTCTTCCAGATTGTCTTCTCCACCATCTTTGTCTTCTTCATGCTGTGGCTCACCGGCTACGCCTCGGACAAACTCGGATTCAACCGCGCGGACAAAATCGCCATCCAGTTCTGCGGCTCCAAGAAGTCCCTGGCCACCGGCCTGCCCATGGCCTCGGTGATGTTCGGCGCCGGCGGTGCCTCCCTAGGGCTTATCATTCTGCCGCTGATGATCTACCACCAGATCCAGCTCATGATCTGCGCCTCCATGGCCGCCCGCTACGGCCGCGAAGCCGAGGAAGTACACTCTTAACCCATGAGCACGCACTTGTACGTCCGCACCACCATGACCATCCCCGGAGTCGGCACCGCGATCCACGTGGCCGAGCTGGAGGAGCTGGGCCCCCAGGCCTGCGCCATGCAGCGCATGATCGCTCTGGCGCCGAACGACGCCATCATGGGCGCAGCCACACCCACCACCTCCGTGGGTAACGCGGACATCCCCCAGAAGCAGGTTCCACATCCGGACACCTACGGTGACTTCGAGGGCATCGAGGCCGAGCGCATCAGCGCCGAGGACTTCCACACGCTGTGGAGCGAGGCCACGGCGCTCTACGGGGAGCTCTAGTTGTTCTCGATGTTGGCGGGGTAGGTGGAGTAGAGCGGCAGCGGCATCGGCTGCCGCTTCATCACATCAGCCCACAGATCGGCAGGGCCGGGGGTGAGCACGTCCTGCGCCAGGGCCGGGGCCACGAACCAATCGCCGCGCTCGATCTCATCGTGCAGCTGGCCCGGGCCCCACTCGGCGTAACCGGCGAACATCCGGGTGCCGTCGACAAGCTGCGCAATCTCCTCCGGATCCGCGCGCAGATCCACGTGTGCCAGGCGCGGCGCGAGGCGGTTGAGCTGCGGGGTCTTATCCATGTTCACCCCGCTCTTGGTCATGGCCAGGCCCACCACGGACTGCTGGTTGAGCGGGCCGCCAATGTAGAGGGCCTGCGGCTTGGCCACCACCGGCAGCCACTCCGGCAAGACGTTGAACACCGCCACCTCGGAACGCTTGGTGAGATCCACGCCGAAGGTCATGAGCTCGTTGTGCTCAATCACCAGGATCACCGAGCGAGCAAACTCCACGGAGAGCATGCCCGGGGCCGCGACCAGCAGCTGGCCGGGCGCGGGCTCGTTGCGTTCGAGGGCGTTGAAAAGTCTATCGGCGTACATCGTCTACTAAACTACCTGGACTCCCACCACTGGCGCAGCCGGGCGACGGCCTCCTCGCGCTCGAGGGGGCCCTCCTCCAGGCGCAGCTCCTTCATGAAGGCCCAGGCAGCGCCGACCTCCGGGCCGGGCTTGAGCCCCAGGATCTCCATGATCTCGTTGCCATCCAGGTCAGGACGCACGCGCGCCAGATCCTCCTTGGCGGCGATCTCCGCGATGCGCTCCTCCAGATGATCGTAGGTGCGCTGCAGGCGGCGAGCCTTCCTTTCGTTGCGGGTGGTGCAGTCCGCGCGCACCAGCTTGTGCAGGCGCGGCAGCAGCTCGCCGGCGTCGGTGACGTAGCGGCGCACCGCGGAGTCGGTCCACTGCCCCTCACCGAAGCCGTGGAAGCGCATGTGCAGGTACACCAGCTGGCTGATGTCCTGTGTGGTGGCCTTGGGGTACTTCAGCGCGCGCAGGCGCTTGCGCACCAGCTTGGCGCCCACCACCTCGTGGTGGTGGAAGGTCACCTTGCCGCCGGTGGTATCGCGCGTGTCGGGCTTGCCGACGTCGTGAAGCAGCGCCGCCCAGCGCAACACCAGGTCGGGGCCGTCCTCCTCCTGATCCATGGCCTGGCGCAGCACGGTGAGGGAGTGCGCGTAGACGTCCTTGTGCTGCGCGTGCTCGTCGGGAGCCATGCGCAGCGCGGGGATCTCGGGGAAGACGTACTCGGCGATGCCCGAATCCACCAGCAGGTCAATGCCCAGCCAGGGTGCGGCGCCGCAGATGAGCTTGTCCAGTTCCACCTGGACGCGCTCCACGGTGATGCGCTGGATCTCAGCGGCCATGTCCGTCATGGCCGCCCGCACGCGATCCGCCACGGCGAACTCCAGCTGGGAGGCAAAGCGCGCGGCGCGCAGCATGCGCAGCGGATCATCGTGGAAGGAGATCTCCGGGGCGTCCGGGGTATCCAGCACACCCTGGGCAAGATCCTGCAGGCCGCCCATGGGGTCGTGGAACTCCTGGGTGCCGTCGGGACGCAGCTCGATGGCCATGGCGTTGACCTTGAAGTCGCGGCGCACGAGATCGCCTTCGAGGGTGTCTCCGTAGACCACCTCGGGGTTGCGGGAGTCGCCGTCGTAGGAGTCGGAGCGGAAGGTGGTGATCTCGATCTGCTGCCCCTTGTACACCGCGGAGACGGTGCCGTAGTCGATGCCGGTGTCCCAGACGGTCTCGGCCCAATCATCGAGGATGGCCTTCACGGTCTCCGGGCGGGCAGGCGTGGTGAAGTCGAGATCGTGGCCGAGCCGGCCCAGCAGTGCATCGCGCACGGAGCCGCCCACGAGGTAGAGCTGCGCATCGTGCTGCGCGAAGCGCTCCACCAGCCCCGAAAGCAGGCCACTGAGGGAGCCAACCGTCGCTTCTGCCCGTGCGAGTACGCCGATAAGCTGAGTGTCCTGAAAATTCACGGATTGAAGTCTACTACGATTGACCAGGATGACTAAGCACGAACAAGGCACCTCCACCGGCTCCTCCTCGTCGGGAGACAGCCGTGGCAGGCGACGCCGCCGACGCCGCCCCGATAACCGCTCGCGGCGCGCGGGGCGCAACCAGCGCCATTCCACCACGCGCATGACCACGCGTGATGAGACCTCGGCTGGCGGCCTCGTGGTATCCGGGTTGGCTGAGGCTGTTGCCGAGGACGGCTCTGTCGATCTCTCCCGTATCTATGTAGCGCTCATCGGCCGGCTTGATCGCCGCGGGCGCCTGCTGTGGTCCATGCCCAAGGGCCACGTGGAAAACGGGGAGGCCAAGGAGCTCACCGCCGAGCGTGAGGTGTGGGAGGAGACCGGCATCCACGGCAAGGTCTTCGCGGACCTGGGGATGATCGATTACTGGTTCGTCTCTGAGGGCGTGCGCATTCACAAGACGGTCCACCACCACCTGCTGCGCTACGTCGACGGCATCATGAATGACGAGGACCCCGAGGTCACCGAGGTCTCCTGGATCCCGGTCTCGGAGCTCATCGAGCACCTGGCCTACGCCGACGAGCGCAAGCTGGCGCGCATCGCCCACGACTTGCTGCCGGATCTCGCGCGAAAGGAAGCCGCCGCAGGAAAGGCGACGCCCCGGTGATGTCGCGGTTCACCCAGGCGCTAGCGTTGGCCGCAACGGCGGGCGTGAGCATGGGCGCTGCCTTCGTGCCGCTGGCCGGCGCCGTCGAGCCTGAGCAGCAACAGGTGGCGGCCCAGCAGTGGGTCGGCGCCCGCGGCCAGGACGAGCTCGAGCTCAGCCTGCTGGAGGCTACCCCAGTGGCGGCAGGGGAGACCAGCTCCATGCGCTTCAAGGTGCATAATTCCTCAGATTCCCCGGTCTCTCATCTGCAGATCACCTCCCGCCGCGGCGACGCCGTCACCAGCACCGCGCAGGCACGCGAGCAGCTGGCGGCAGGCGCATTTCCTTATTACGGGCCCATCGCCGAGGTAGGGGAGTTGGCGCCGGGGGAGAGCCGGGAGCTTAGCGTCGAGGTGCCCACCGGCCTGGCGCACGCGCTCACGCTGGCGATCACCGAGCCGGGCGCCTACCCGCTTCTTTTCACCCTCACCGGCACCCGCGAGGGCCAGGCCGCCAACTTTGCGGAGGAGCGGCTGATCTTTCAGGTGGATCCGGCACAGCACCTCGAGGCGGAGCCGCACCCAGCGGAGGCGGAGCCAGAAGAACAGCCCCACGCCTTCACGCTGGTCTACCCGCTGACCTCCGACATCGACATCGTGCCCGGTGACACCGGCGGCACCGAGCTCATCCTGTCCAATGACAACCTTGCCGCGGAGCTGGCCCCCGGCGGGCGCCTCGACGTGCTGCTCGATTCCTATCTGTCCCACGACCTGCGCGGCGCGGGCTGCGTGGCGCTGGATCCGGCGCTGGTGGACACCGTGGACCGCATGGCCAAGGGCTATACCGTCAACCCCACCCGCCCCTCGGCCGCCGAGCCCCCGCGGCGCCTGCGCGATTCCTGGTTCACCAACGAGGAACACGAGCGAGGAAAGCCAGGCCGCGGCAGCGCGGACGCCGCCGCCTGGCTGGGCAAGCTCAAGCACGTCTCCTGCACCATGACCATGCCCTGGGCCAACGCGGATGCTGACGCCGTCGCACACGTCAACAACAAGTGGCTCAACTTCGAGGCCATCCAGCGCGGCGAGGACACCATCAAGCGGGTGCTGGGCACCGAGCTGAGTACGCCGCTGAGTACCCCGGGCTCGGGCACCATCGCCCACGACATGGGCGTGCCCATGCTGGTGGCGGACAACAGCCAGTGGGTGGGCAAGGCCGCCACCTTCGACGCCTCCCTGGGCGCCCTGCTGGGCCAGACCGGCTCCAAGCCGCAGACGGCGGGCTACACCAACCCCGAGTTGCGCTATGACTATCAGCTGGATTCGGAGCAGTCGCGCGCCTTGAGCGCCGCGGCGGCGCTGGGTATTGCGGCCCGGCACGGCGATGTGGTGGCCAAGCTGCCGAACTACCTGGACGTCTCTGCGGCCGGCGCCGTGCTGGATTCCGCGCAGCAGCTTATCGACGCCGAAACCGTCACCCCCCGCGAAGTCAGCGCGCTGCCCATCGAGGATCCCTCCCCGGAGCGGGGAAACCGGGCCGGCAGCCCGTACCCGGATCCGGCGATCTTCCAGGACGCGGACATCACCCGGGTGGAGCAGCAGGCGCGCTACACCGACGAGCTCACCGGCATCATGGTCAACGATCCGAACATCGCCATGACCCGCTACGGCTTCACGCTGCCGCTGCGCCGGGATCTGCTTAGCGCCCTCTCGCTGACCAACCGCGACACGCTCAGCGGCTACGCCGAGTCCATCGAGGCCAGCTCCGAGCGCCTGCGCCGCCAGTCGGAAATGCTGCGTGACCTGCGCGCTTCTGTCTCCCTCATCCCGCCGGGCAACGTCTACACCCGCGTCTCGGAGTCCTCGCCCTTGCTCATCGTGGCCAAGAATGGCCTGCCTTTGCCTGTCGACGCCCGCCTGGCCTACACCGCGCCCGACGGCGGCTCCCTCAACACTCCTTCCTTGGTCCACATCCCGGCCAAGGGATCCATTACGGTGTCGATGACGGCCGATCTCCCCAGCGATAAGGCCCGCACCGATCTCACGTTGTGGTTGGCCACTCCTGATCGGCACGCCATTTCCGAGCCGATCAATATCGCAGTTCAGACTCGTGCCGGTATCGTAAGCGTCTATGGTGTCGGCGCCATCGCCGCGCTAGTGCTCATTCTGGCCGCGCTCTTCCGGCTCGGTCAGCGAAGAAAAAAGAACTCCCAAAGATAGTTTTTCTCTATGACAAAAGAATCTGGCCATGAGGTTGAGGCGGCCACCCAGCCGTCCGCAGCGCGCACAGCGCCCACCGAGGCCGCAGCGCCCACTGCAACCACGCACGCCGGCGCCAGGGGCCGCATTGTCACCCCCTCCCCGCCGGCTCCGGTTCCCGTCAAGCGCGCTCCGGTCGCCGTGCCGCCCGCCGAGGATGCCGCGCGCGAGGATCTCTCTGGGCTCAAGGGCAAGGCCGTCACCGTGGTGGATCCCTCCTCCGACGGCCAGGAGAACTCCGACGGCGCCGTCGTGCGCGCCACCGGCTCCATGGCTTTCGCCACCCTGATTTCCCGCATCACCGGCTTCCTGCGCCAGATGCTCATCGGCGCCACCCTGGGTGAGATCGTGGGCAACGCCTTCGGCGTGGCCAACCAGATCCCCAACCTGGTCACCGAGATCGTGCTGGGCGCGGTGCTCACCTCGCTCGTCGTGCCGGTGTTGGTGCGTGCGGAAAAGGAGGACGCCGACCGCGGCGAGACCTTCGTGCGGGAGCTGTTCACCCTGGCCACGGCGCTGCTGGCGGTGGTGACCATCCTCTCCGTCATCGGCGCCCCCTGGCTGACCAGGCTCATGGTGCCGGAGGACAGTAAGGTCAACACCATTCAGGCCACCTCACTGGCCTTCCTGCTGCTGCCGCAGATCCTCTTCTACGGGCTCTTCGCCCTCTTCCAGGCCATCCTCAACACCAAGAACGTCTTTGGTCCTGGCGCCTGGGCGCCGGTGGTCAACAACGTCATCGCCATTTCCGTGCTGGTGCTCTACCGGCTGGTGCCGGGCACGCTCGATCCCTTCGAGCCCACGCCGGTGACGGATTCACACATCCTGCTGCTGGGCCTGGGCACCACGCTAGGCGTGGTGGTGCAGTGTCTGATCCTCGTGCCCTACCTCAAGAGCGCCGGGATCAATCTGCGCCCAAAGTGGGGGATTGATAACCGCATCAAGCAGTTCGGCGGCATGGCGATTGCCATCATCACCTACGTCGCCATCTCCCAGGCCGGCTACGTGGTGACCTCCCAGGTGGCCTCCTACGCCGACCGCGGCGCCATGCTGGTCTACCAGAACGCCTGGCTCATGCTGCAGGTGCCCTACGGCGTCATCGGCGTCACGCTGCTCACCGCCATCATGCCGCGGCTCTCGCGCAACGCCGCGGAGGGCGACGTCCAGCGCGTGGTCAAGGACCTCACCCTGGGCTCCAAACTAACCTTCATCGCGCTGATCCCGATTGTCATCTTCATGACCGGCTTCGGCGTGCCCATTGCCCGCGCGCTCTTCCAGTACGGTGCCTACGGCGCGGATAGCGCTGAGCAGTTGGGCCTGACCATCTGCTTCTCCGCCTTCACGCTCATTCCCTACGCCCTGGTCCTGCTGCACCTGCGCGTGTTCTACGCCCGCGAGGAGGCCTGGACGCCGACCTTCATCATCGCCGGCATCACGCTGACCAAGGTGGTGCTCTCCCTGCTGGCCCCGCTGGTGGCGGATTCCTCCTCCCGCGTGGTCATCCTGCTGGGTACCGCCAACGGCTTCGGCTTCATCTCCGGCGCGGTGATCGGCGGCTTCCTGCTCAAGCGCAAGCTGGGCAGCCTGGGCGGCAAGGAGCTGGCCAGCACGGTGGTGTGGTCCACCGGCGCCGGCGTCGTGGGCCTAGCGGTGGCCGGCGCGCTCTACTGGGCGCTGGGGCTCATCCTGCCGGAGAACATCCCCTCGCTGGCCTACCTACTGCTCATCATCGGCCTGGGCATCGTCTTCGTGGCGGTCACGGGCATCGTGCTCTCGCGCTCCGGCTTGCCGGAGGTCATCAACCTGGGCCGCCAGCTGCGCCGCATCCCCGGCATGTCCCGCATCATTCGCATTGACAACGCCGAGGCCATCGAGGTGGACGAGCCGGATCAGATGGAGATCCAGCCCATCTTCACCGCGGATGCCTTCAACTCCTCGCCGGTGCCGCCACCGATGTCCGCCGGCATCGTGCGCGGCCCGCGGCTTGTGCCGGGTGCGCCGGTGTCCGACGGCCGCTTCCGCCTGCTCAAGGATCACGGAGCGGTGCCCGGTGCGCGCTTCTGGGAGGCCCGCGAGCAGGCCACCGGCCGCCTCGTGGCGCTGACCTTCGTGGACACCACGGGCGCGGCCCCGATGGCGCCGTCCACTCCGGCGGAGTCCGCGCGCAGGGCTGCCGACGTCTCCCGCGCCACCCGCAAGCTCGGGGAGATGAACCTGCCCGGCGTGGCGGAGAACATCCGGGTGCTGTCCTACCGCCAGGGCTGCCTCATCGTCTCCGATTGGGTGGAGGGCAGCGCGCTGCGCACCGTTTCGGAGGACAAGGAGCTTGATCCCCACGCGGTGGCGCACGCCCTGACCCCGCTAGCTCAGTCCATGGCCACCGCCCACGCGGCCGATCAGCTGCTGGGCGTGGATCACCGCGATCGCATCCGCATCTCCACCGAGGGAGTGGCCACCCTGGCCTTCCCGGCGGTGCTCAATGAGAACGACGAGGACTCCGACCGCTCGGCGCTGGGCTCGGCCATCGCCCTGCTCGTGGGCTCCACCAACCCCACGCCGCAGGCGCTGAGCGATATCGCTGCCGACGCCGAAGAGTGCGAGGAGACCGAGCTGCAGGACATCGCCAAGCGGCTGGCCTCCTTCGCCCACGGCGGAGAAGGCGAGAGCGATCGCGAGGGCGAGGCCGCGCCCGAGACGCTGCTCATTCCGGAGCAGCCCGAGGAGCAGCGCCCGGATCCCACCCCGGAGCCGGGCTTTGGCAGCCGCGGCTACTCCCGCTCGGGCATCGTGGTGCTCGGCGTGTTTGCCAGCCTCTTCGTCGTGGCCATGGCGGCACTGAGCGTGTGGATCCTCTCGCTGGTGGGCAACGAGTCCACCTCGCCGGTGACCCCGAAGAACGTCACAACAACGGAGACCACCTTCCCCAACGTGCCGCCGGTGATCCTCAAGGATCTCACGGTGACCTCCGTGCCGGAGGGCAAGGATCAGGCGCAGGTGCTCAAGGAATCTTCCAGCACCACGTGGAGCACCAAGAAGAAGGACACCGGGCTGCTCATCTCCGCGAAGACCCCCACCCAGCTGCACGTGCTGCCGCTGGTGCAGTCGAAGTCCACCGGCGCGAGCTACACGGTCTATGGCGTCGACTCGGCCACCTTCGATCCCAAGAAGCCGGAGATCAGCTCTGCGCCGGTGCTGGCCGAGGGCACGCTGGATCACGCGCGCACGGACATTGAGCTGGAGGAGCTCAACGAGGCCTTCGACAGCGTGTACGTGGTGTTCACCGATCTGGGCAAGAACCAGCAGGTGACGCTGCGCCAGGTCTCCCTGGTGGGGCTACCCACGAACTCCTAGTGTGTGGGGGCGACGCGAAAGTCGGGGGGCTTTCGCGGGCTGCGCAGGATTTTCACTTCAAGCCTTGACAGTTTAGGCGTGAAGTGTATAGTTCATGTTGTTACGTCAACAAGCGTTCGAGCAAAGGAGTTTTAATGACCAACCTCGCAGGTACCTACACCATCGACCCCGCCCACACTCTCATTGGCTTTGTCGCCCGCCACGCCATGGTGACCAAGGTGCGGGGCCGCTTCGATGAGTTCGAAGGCGCCCTGACGGTGGGGGAGAACCCCGCCGAGTCCTCCGCCGAGGCCACCATTAAGACCAGCTCCATCGACACCGGCGATACCAAGCGCGACGAGCACGTCCGCGGCGATGATTTCTTCTCCACCGAGCAGTTCCCGGAGATGACCTTCAAGGCCACCTCCTTCGACGTCGACGCCGAGGGCAACGGCACCGTCACCGGTGACCTCACCATCAAGGGCACCACCAAGCCGGTGACCCTCAAGGTGGAAACCGAGGGCATCGCCGAGGATCCCTTTGGTAACACCCGCCTGGGCTTCGAGGCCAGCACCAAGATCAACCGCACGGACTTCGGCATCGACTTCAACGCTCCGCTCAAGACCGGCGGCATGTTGGTCTCCGAGGAGATCAAGATCGAGATCGAGGCTTCTGCCATCAAGCAGTAGGTCGCGAGCAGTAACTCGCACGCGCTCACCCGCGCACGCATTAAGGGAATGCAATGAAAGGGGCGTCGCCACGCAGCGGCGCCCCTTACAATGATCGGCATGACTCAAGCCACAGATTCCCAGAACAACCGCGGCCGCAACTCCGCAAACCTCAGTCACGACGAAGCACAGGCCCGCAGCGCCGCGCTCACGCTGAGCACCTACGAGCTTCACCTCGACGTCACCGGCGCCCCCACGGAGGCCGAGACATTCGGGGTGATCTCGCGCATTCGGCTGAGCAACACCGCGCCGGATACCTTCCTGGATTACCTGGGCGCCGCCGTGGAGTCCGTGCGCGTCAACGGCGAGGAGGTGGCCAACACCTTCGACGGCGGACGCATCTACCTCAGCGGGCTGCCGGTGGGGGAGGAGCTCACCATCGAGGTGGTGGGTTCCTCGCGTTACTCGCGCACCGGCCAGGGCCTGCACCGCATGCATGATCAGGCCGACGGCAACACCTATCTCTATTCGCACCTCGAGCCTTCCGACGCCCGCCGGATCTTCCCCTGCTTCGATCAGCCGGATCTCAAGGCGCGCTACACCGTGCACATCACCGGCCCGGAGGGCTGGCAGCTCTTAGCCAACCAGCCAGAGGTTTCACGTGAAACCACCGAGAGCGGAGTGACGGCCACCTTCGCCGAGACCCCGCTGCTGTCCACCTACCTCACCTCCTTCGCCGCCGGACCCTACGTCTCCACCGAGCGCACCTGGACCGCGCCGGACGGATCACTGAGCTCCGAGCTGCGCGCCTTCGCTCGCGCCTCGATGGGGGAGTACCTCGACGAGGAGATCCTGGAGATCACCGCCCGCGGCATGGACTTCTTCCACCAGGCCTTCGGCTTCCCCTACCCCTGGGGCAAGTACGATTCCATCTTCGTGCCCGAGTACAACCTCGGCGCCATGGAGAACCCCGGCCTGGTGACCTTCACCGAGCACTATCTCTACCGCTCCGCGGCCACCCGCGCACAGCACGCCGCGCGCACCAACACCATCCTGCACGAGATGTCCCACATGTGGTTCGGCGATCTGGTCACCCCACAGTGGTGGGATGATCTCTGGCTCAAGGAGTCCTTTGCCGAGTTCATGGGCGCCGATGCCTCCGTCGAGGCCACCCAGTACACCGAGGCGTGGACCAACTTTGCCGGACAGCGCAAGAACTGGGCCTACCAGCAAGATCAGCTGCCCACCACGCACCCCATCAAGGCGGAGATCCCGGACGTCGACGCCGCGCGCCAGAACTTCGACGGCATCACCTACGCCAAGGGCGCGGCCGTGCTCAAGCAGCTGGTGCACTACGTGGGCCGCGAGAACTTCTACGCCGGCGCGCGCGACTACTTCCAGGCCCACGCCTTCGCCGCAGCCACCTTCGACGATCTCCTCACCGCGCTCAAGGGCCACACCGAGCGCGATCTCGACGCCTGGTCCCAGGCCTGGCTGCGCACCTGGGGCCCGGATACCCTCACCCCGCACCTGAGCTTGAAGGATGACGCGGACGACGCTGCCGCAAGCGCGAAGGTAGATGAGCTGCGCATCGACTCCGCCGCTGCGGACGTCACCCGCCCGCACCGCCTCGACGTCTCCTTCTTCGATGCGGATCTGCGCAAGTACGCCACCCTCGACGTCGATATCGCAGCCGGGGCGCAGTCCACCGTGGTCAGTGCCGCCGAGGGCCTGGACGCGCCCGCGCTACTGCTGCTCAACGACGCCGACCACACCTACGCCAAGGTTCGCTTCGACGAGACCTCCCTGACCACTCTGCGCGAGCGGCTCTCCGACATCCCCGATGAGCTCAGCCGCGCGGTGATCTGGACCTCCCTGTGGAACCTCACCCGCGACGGCGAATGGCCCGTGGCCGAGTACGTGGAGACCGTGCTGCGCCACGCCCCGGCGGAGACCAACCCGGCGCTGCTCACCACCACCTTTGCCAACGCCCACTTTGCCCTGGGCCACTACCTACCCGAGGCCCAGCGCGACGCCGCCCGCGCCGAGTACGCCTCCCGCCTGTGGGAGCTGCTGAGCACCACCGAGGCCGGTTCCGACGCCCAGCTCGTGCTCGCCCGCGCCGCCATCGCCGCCCAGGCCGCCACCCCGGAGGAGGTTGGAACCGAGCGCCTGCGCGCACTGCTGGCTGGCGAGCTGGAGGGCCTGCGCCTCGATCCGAATATTCGCTGGTCCCTGCTGCGCGCGCTGGCCGCTCGCGACGCCGTCACGCCCGCGGAGCTCGAGGAGGAGAAGCAGCGCGATAACACGCTCACCGGCGCCGCGGCCTTCCTGGGCGCCTCCCACGCCTTCCCGCATGCCGAGACCAAGCGCGAGGTCTTCGACCTGGTGCGCACCCCGGGCACGTACTCCAACGCGGAGGTCGATTCGCTGCTGCTGGCCTTCAACGCGCCGCGCTCCGGGAAACTCACCGAGCCCTTCGCCCAGGAGTTCTTCGAGCACCTGAGCACCATCTGGGAGGAGCACCCCATCGAGATTGCGAACCGCCTGGTGCGCGGGCTCTACCCGGAAGTTGAGCTGGCACTCGAGGCCACCGACGAGTTCCTCGCCACCGAGCGCCCTGGCGCCTTGCGCCGTGTGCTGCTGGAGTGCCAGGACGAGCTGCGCCGCACCCTGCGCGTGCGCGAGGCCAACGCCGGCTAAGCCAACCCCGGCCAAACCAACCCGGCAAAGCCTACTGAGCACAAGAAGAAGCACGAGCCAGGCGGCTCGTGCTTCTTCCTCTGTCTGCCTACTTCGCTTCTACCTACTTCTTCGCCGCGCGCACGATCAGGTAGATCACAAGCACTGGCAACCCGAGGCCTAGCGCCCAGCCCAACAGAACCATGAGAAACGACATACATCACTCCTTTCGGCTATAACTGGAATCACAACACGTTGTATCCGGGGGGATTCTTCATGTCAGTTAGTGCTGATCCGTCGTTTTCAGGACCACGTCACACAGGCCAGTATTCAGAAAAGTCACAGCACGCATCAAATCGTGCTCACGAACCATCAGACCACGAGTTGGTCGACGCCTTCATCGAGGGGGACACCAAGGCGTTCTCGGCCATCGTCGAGCGGCACCGCAAGCGCCTGACCACCGTGGCGCGCAGATACACGCGCAACGACCATGACGCCCAGGACATCGTCCAGGAGGCTCTGCTACGCGCCTCCTGCAGCATGGACAATTACCGCGGGGAGTCCACGCTGTCCACCTGGCTGCACAGGCTGGTCATGAACTCCGGATACGACTTCCTCAACCACCGCGCCAACCGCGAGCTCGCCTCCCTCGACGCCGACATCATCGATCCGGACCGCAACTACGCGCTGGCACACAACCCCAGCGATCACCTCGCCGAGCATGTCGCCGTCACCCAGGCCATGGCCACCTTGCGCGAGGATCAGCGCGAGGCGCTGTTGCTTACCGACGTCGCCGGGTACCCCATCGCCACTGTGGCCGAGGTCCAAGGGGTGGCACCGGGGACTATCAAGTCACGCCGCGCCCGCGCGCGTGAGGTACTGCGCGCGGCGATCGCCAGCAGCTAGCGGCGCGCCGAGCATTGCAACCTTTATGCCAGCGACGAGTAGACTTTGTGTGGTTGCGCGCCCAAGCCGCATCGCGCGCCTGAGGCGCAGAAGAATTCTGCAAGAGAAGTGCACAAATTCAAGACAGATTCAAGGGAGTGTTGAATGACCGTCCACGATGTTGCCATCGTTGGCTCCGGCCCCGCCGGGTACACCGCAGCTCTATACGCAGCACGCGCTGAGCTCAATCCGATCGTCTTCGAAGGATTCGAGTACGGCGGCGAGCTGATGAACACCACCGAGGTGGAGAACTACCCCGGCTTCCAGAAGGGCATCATGGGCCCCGAGCTCATGGAGGAGATGCGCGCTCAGGCCATCCGCTTCGGCGCGGATCTGCGCATGGAGGTTGTTGACTCCCTCGAACTCGAGGGCGAGATCAAGAAGCTCCACGTGGGAGACGAGGTCTTCGAGGCCCGCTCCGTCATCCTGGCCACCGGTGCCGCGCCGCGCTACCTGGGCATTCCGGGCGAGTCCGAGCTCACCGGTCGTGGTGTCTCCGCCTGCGCCACCTGCGACGGCTTCTTCTTCAAGGGCCGCAACATCGCCGTCGTCGGCGGCGGCGACTCCGCCATGGAGGAGGCCACCTTCCTCACCAAGTTCGCCGAGACCGTGACCATCATCCACCGCTCCGAGAACTTCCGTGCCTCCAAGATCATGCTGGAGCGCGCCAAGGCCAACCCGCAGATCAAGTGGCAGCTCAACACCACCGTCGAGCGCGTGCTCGAGGGCGAGGGCAAGGTCGCCGGCTTGGAGATCAAGGACGCCATCACCGGCGAGGTCTCCACCCTGGACGTCACCGCCATGTTCGTGGCCATCGGCCATGAGCCGCGCTCGGCCTTCCTCGAGGGCCAGGTGGACACCAACGAAGCCGGCTACGTCACCGTTGAGCACCCCTCCACCAAGACCAACGTCCCGGGCGTCTTTGCCTGCGGCGATCTGGTCGATGACCACTACCAGCAAGCCATCACCGCAGCGGGTTCCGGCTGCCGCGCAGCCATCGATGCGGAACATTTCCTCGCAGAAAGCCGTTAATACGTTCATGAGCAATGTTAAAGCAGTGACTACTGATACCTTCCGTTCCGAGGTCGTCGAGGCCTCCGGCTCCAAGCCCGTCGTCGTCGACTTCTGGGCCGACTGGTGCGGACCGTGCAAGAAGCTGTCCCCGATACTCGACGACGTCGCCGCCGAACTCGGTGAGGACGTCTCCATCGTCAAGGTGAACGTGGACGAGGAGCGCACCCTGGGTGCCATGTTCCAGATCATGTCCATCCCCTCCGTCCTCATCTTCAAGGACGGCGAGAAGGTGGATGAGTTCACCGGAGTTCAGCCCAAGTCCGCCATCGTGGCAAAGATTCAAAAGCAGCTCTAACTGGTAGTCTCATAACTATTCGCTGGCGCACCCCGGGGTGCGCCACCTATACGTGAAAGGGGTAGGTGTGAATCGCGTTTTACGTGTCGGCGATAACAGTGTTCGTGTCGCCGAAGCCCGCGCAACCCTCGCCCGCCTCGGTTTGCTGACGCACTACCAGGGAACGCTGTCTGACTGGAAGAAGCAGAAGTACTCGGAGAAGGACAAGCTTTTTGACGCCGAACTCTCCGAGGTCATCAAAGCCTTCCAGCAGTCCCGCGGAATCATCCCCAACGGCACCATCGATGATCTGACCCTGCGCGAGCTTCGTCACGCCTCCTACACGCTGGGGGCCCGTGTCTTGGCCTATGAGCCCAGCAACGAGCAGGTGGGCGATGACGTCTCTCAGCTGCAGCAGCAGCTGCACGAGCTGGGTTTCTACCGCAGCCGCATCGATGGGCGCTTTGGTCCTGATACGCACGAGGCCGTCATGGAGTACCAGCACAACTACGGGCTGCAAAACGACGGCGTGTGTGGGCCCGCCACCATTCATGCACTGAGCCTGCTGGGCCGGCGCATCACCGGCGGCTCCGCCCACAACATTCAGGAGCGCGAGCGCGTGCGCAACGCAGGCCCCAAGCTGGCCGGCAAGCGCGTGGTGATCGATCCCGCCTTGGGCGGCGAGAACCGCGGTGCCACCGTCAAGGGCCGCTTTGGTGACATCACCGAGGAGGAGATCCTCTGGGATCTGGCCGAGCGCGTAGCTGGCCGCATGATCGCCGCGGGTATGGAGACCATCATCTCCCGCCCGCGTACCGACGACCCTTCCGTCAAGGATCGCGCGGAGCTGGCCAATGCCTTCGACGCAGACCTGGTGATCTCCCTGGCATGTGATTCCTATCCGAATGAGAAGGCCAACGGCGTGGCCACCTTCTACTTCGGCTCCGAGGCCAATAACTCCTCGCTCATCGGCGAGACTCTCTCCGGCTTCATTCAGCGCGAGATCGTGGCCCGCACGAACCTGCTCAACTGCTGGAACCACGGCCGCACCTGGGATCTGCTGCGCCTGACCCAGATGCCGGTGGTGCAGGTGGTCCTGGGCTACATCACCAACCCGAAGGACGTGGCCATCCTCACCAACCCGGAGTCCCGCGATGACATCGCGGAGGCCATCGTCGTGGCCGTCAAACGCCTTTACCTCCTCGACGAGGACACCGCAGTGACGGGCACGTACAAGTTCTCCGAGCTGCTGCGCGCGGAGCAGTCCTAAAGAACAGGAATTCGCTCTAGTCCGTTGGGCTGTGGGCGGCTGGCTTGGGCCGCTCAGGCCAACGCCCGCGCGACGAGATCCTCTGCCGCCGCGGCGCTGAGCAGATCAAAGGCCGGGGGCAGTTCGAGGCGCAGGCGCGGGGTGACGGGGTGATCCTCGTGCACCAGGAAGCCTGCGGCCTCGAGGGTCTCCACCGGCAGCAGCCCAATGCGCGCGGGCTTGTCACCCACGATTTCTTCTGCCTGCGCGGCGTCCCTGTGCCCAAAAGCCTCCACGGCGGTGAAGCCGCGTGAGGTGAGGTTCATGATGGCGGCGTCGAGAAGCACGGCCTCCAAACCGCGCGCGGCGCGGTGGGACTTCACAAAGAGCGAGGAGATGAGCACGGCGTCCTCCGAGACCGGAGCGGTGGGCAGAGCGGCGGCCCCGGGGAAGAACTCCGGCGAGGAAAAGAAGACCGTGGCCTCATCGCCCACGGTGAACCCGCACTCCCCGAAGCGCAGCAGCGTGGTGGAAATCCAGGCCTCCTTTTCAAAGGCGGCGTCCGTCACGCCCTCCTTATCCACGGAGCCGCCCAGCTCCCAGAAAACGCAGCGAGCCGCCAAGGGGTTAAGGACACTGCCTTCCTTGACGGACTCGACGAGCATAGCGGGGGTTACTCCGTGCCCTCGATGAGCGCCATGATGCGCTCGAAATCCTCCTGATCCCCGAACTCGACCACCATCTTGCCCTTGCGCTTGCCCATGGTCACGGTGACCTTGGTGTCGAAGCGATCGGAGAGGCGCTCCGCGGAATCGCTGAAGAAGCGCGGCTGCGGGGTGGCCGGGCGCGGGGTCTTCTCCGCCGGCTTGCCGTCGCGCTTGTAGAGGGTGACTGCCTCCTCCGTAGCGCGCACGGACAGGCCCTCAGCGATGACGCGATCCGCGATGAACTGCATGGCCTCGGCATCCGGCAGGCCCAGCAGCGCGCGGGCGTGACCGCCGGTTAGGGTGCCCGCCGCCACGCGCTTCTGTACCTCCACGGGCAGCTTGAGCAGGCGGATCATGTTGGTCACCTGCGGGCGAGAGCGGCCGATGCGATCCGCCAGCTCGTTCTGGGTCACGCCGAACTCCTCCAGCAGCTGCTGGTAGGCGTGGGCCTCTTCCAAGGGGTTGAGCTGGACGCGGTGGATGTTTTCCAAGAGGGCGTCACGAAGCAGGCTCTCATCCTTGGTATCACGCACAATCGCCGGGATGGTGGCCAGTCCCGCCTTGGCGGAGGCGCGCCAGCGGCGCTCGCCCATGATGAGCTCGAAGCCGCCCTCCTCGGAGGGGCGCACGACGATGGGCTGCAGCAGGCCAAACTCCTTGATGGAGTGGACCAGCTCTGCAATCTCCTCCTCATCGAAGACCTGGCGCGGCTGCTTGGGGTTGGGCACAATCTCCCCGATGGGGATCTCGCGGTAGGTCGCCCCCATCACCGACGGGGTAGCGCGGCGCTTGGAAGAGGAAGCGGACTGCTGAATGGTGGGCGCGCCCTTGATGTGCTTGGATTCGCCCTCAGAGCTGCCGGAGCCGGAACGCTGGGAGGTAGACACACCCAGGATGATGTCCGCAGCGGAATCCCCGAGGCGCGGCTTGCGGGAGGGTACGTTCGGGCCAGAGGGGATGAGAGCGGCGAGGCCCTTGCCCAAACCGCCCTGCTTCTGTTCCTTCTGATCTGCCATGTGCGTGCCTTCCTATCCTTCCAATTCCGCGTAGATTTCCGGGCTGACCCCGATGGCCCCGGTGGTGGGGTGCGGCGGGTAGTCGCCGCGCTGATCCAGCTCGCGCGCCGCGGCGGAATAGGCCCGCGCGCCCGTGGAACTGGGATCATAGGCGATGACCGTCTTGCCGTAGCCGGGTGCCTCAGACACCCGCACGGAGCGGGGGATGACGTTGCCCAGCACCACCGCGCCGAACTGCTCGCGCACCTCGGAGACCACCTGCTCCGCCAGCTTGGTGCGGGCGTCATACATGGTGAGCAAAACCGCAGAGATGTGCAGCTCCTCGTTGAGGTGCTCGCGGATCATCGAGATATTACCCAGCAGCTGGCCCACGCCCTCGAGCGCGTAATACTCGCACTGGATGGGGATGATGACTTCCTCGGCGCAGGTCATCGCGTTGATGGTGAGCAGGCCCAGGGAGGGAGGGCAGTCGATGAAGACGTAGTCGAAGCCGTGCTCTTCGAGGAAGCCGTTATGGAGGGCGTCGTAAAGCCTGAACTCGCGGCGCACCAAGGAGACCATCTCGATCTCCGCGCCAGCCAGGTCAATGGTGGCCGGGATGCAGAAAAGATTGTCGTTGCCGGGGGAGGGCTGCATTGCCTGCTCCGCGGTGCGATCCCCCAAGAGAACCTCGTAGCTGGAATCCGTACCCGAGGTGTGTACCGCGCCGACAGCGGTGGACGCGTTGCCCTGGGGGTCCAGATCAATCACCAAGACCTTCTTCCCGGCCTCCGCCAGAGCGGCTGCCAGGTTCACGGCGGAGGTGGTCTTGCCCACGCCGCCCTTTTGGTTCGCGATGGTGATAAGGCGAGGTTGTGTCATGCCGTCTACTCTAGTTCACCCGTGGGACACGAATAATCGTGGTGCCCTTGATGGTCATGACCTCGGCCTTCCCGCCTCCAGCACGCTTGATAGCGGCGGCGTCGCGCTCCAGCTCCTCATGTACCGAGGAACCCTTGAGCGCAATCATCTCGCCGCCCTTGCGCACCAGCGGCAGGGACCACGTGGCCAGCTTGCCCAGCGGGGCGACGGCGCGGGAGGTCACGATGTCCGCGCCCTTGACCGCCTTCTTCACTGGGCCCTCCTCGGCGCGGCCGCGGATGACGGTGACGTTATCCAGGCCCAGCTGCTCCTTGACCTCGGAGAGGTAGTTCGAGCGCTTGAGCAGCGGCTCGATGAGGGTGATCTGCAGATCCGGCCGGGCGATAGCCAGCGGGATGCCGGGTAGGCCTGCGCCACTGCCGACGTCAATAACCGTGGCGCCCTCCGGCATCACCTCTGCCACCACGGCGCAGTTGATGATGTGGCGCTCCCACAGGCGCGGTACCTCGCGCGGGCCGATAAAACCACGAATGGACCCGTCTGTAGCGAGTGAATCATGGTAGGCCTGCGCTAGGGGCAGACGGGAGCCAAATACGTCAGACGGGTCCACTTCGGACACGATGTTTCTCCTCAGAAAGGGGACAACGAATGGATTGGGTGGTATTTAGTTGTTTTTGCGCTGCTTCTTGGAGCGGTTATCGCGCTTGCGCGCGCCCGGCTTCGGGGCGGAGGTGCGCTTGAGCTCGGCCTTGGCGGCCAGTTCTTCTTCTTCCTCGCGGTCCATCTTGGCAAAGACCACGCGGGTCTGCACGAAGGTCCACACGGTGTTGGCCAGCATGTAGAACAGCAGGCCGACGGGCCAAATGAAGCCGGAGAAGATGAGCATACCGGGCATGAGCCACAGCATCATCTTGTTCATCATGGCCATCTGCTGCTGCATCATCTCGGCGTTCTCGCCCTGCGGCGCGGCCGTCTTGCCGGCGGCGCGGCGCGCCTCCTGGCGGTTGAGCGACATGCGCGCGTTGAAGTGCGTCAGCGTGGCAATGATGGCGATGAGCGGCACAATGATCATGGCCGCCTGCGCCGTGGAGGTCTCCTGAATGATCTTCAGGCCAGAGTTCAGGCGGAGGTTAGCCACCAGCGGGATGCCGAAGATCTTCGCGTCAACGAACTGCTGCACCAGCTCCGGGGAGAAGATGTAGTTCGCAATCTGCGCGTTGGCCTCCTCAGACAGCGGCTCGCCGGCCGGGTGGCCCACGCCGCCGGCGACGGCCACGGTGCGGTCGAATGAGCGCAGCACGTGAAACAGACCGATGAACATCGGAATCTGGGCCAGCATGGGCAGGCAGCCGGCCACCGGACGCACGCCGGCTTCCTTGTAGATGCGCTGCATCTCCTGGGCAGCCTTGGTCTGGTCATTGGCGTACTTCTTGCGTATCTCCTGGATCTGCGGCTGGATCTCCTGCATCTTGCGCGAGGAGCGCAGCTGAGTGATGGTGGGCTTGACCATCACCGCCTTCAGGGTCCACGTGAGCAGCACGATGGCGAGAATCCAGGTGCCACCCCACGCCGGATCCAGCACGAAGCTCAGCAGCCAGTGCCAGAACCATAGAACGGCCGAAATCGGCCAATAGATGAAATTAAGCACGAGTGTTTTCTACCTCAGTTGTTGTGTTTTGCCGGAACCGGATCGAATCCGCCCGGGTGCCAGGGCCCGCACTTGCACACCCTCGCGATGGCCAGCACAACGCCTTTAAAAGCTCCATGGACGGAGATGGCCTCCAGAGCGTAGGCGCTGCATGTCGGTTCAAAACGACAGGTGGACACCATCTTAAGGGCTGAGAGGTGCTTTTGGTAGAAGCGCACCGCTGCGACGAGCGCTTTGGCGGCCCCTCGAGCCTCCGGTATTTCTTCACCTTGGGAGTTTATGTATCCCACTTGCGCAGAGCCTTCCGAATATCGCGTAAGAGCTGCTCACTTGTGGCCTCTGCGCTAGCCGGCAGGGCCCGGATGACGATGTCCGCCGTCGGTGGCAGCTGCTCGAAGAGCTGCATGCACACATGACGAAGCCGCCGGGAGGTGCGGTGGCGAACCACGGCATTCCCGACGGCTTTCGAAACTACCAAGCCGAATCGCGGCCCAGAAGCAGCGATGGCGTCTTGGTCGGTGTTGTTGCGCATGTGCACAACAACGGTGCGCGTGCCCGCCCGGCGACCACCCTTGATCGTCCTCCGGAACTCCGCAGGCGATGTGAGCTTGTGCTGGGCTGGAAGCATTGATTAAGCGGTGAGCTTTGCGCGGCCCTTCTTGCGACGTGCTGCAACGATGGCGCGGCCTGCACGGGTGCTCATGCGGGTGCGGAAGCCGTGCTTGCGAGCGCGACGACGGTTGTTGGGCTGGAAGGTACGCTTACCCTTTGCCACGATTATCTCCTTGAAGTTGTACGCGGACCCCACCTGAACAGCAGGCTGGACATCCACTTGAATTAATGGAAATCGTGAGTATTGACGGCAGCCGCGTACCAATAAGGCGGCGCCACCCCTCACGCGCAACGGTTCATGTTGCGATAGACCATGACAGATTACGCGATTTGCCACCGGCGAAACAAATCGACACACGGGTGTCCCCGAAATTACAAAGATGTTTTTATCCGCAGCTTAGAGCCCACTTTCCGCCCTCTTACTGGGAGAGCTCGAGCCGCGCCCGGAGCAATTGCCGGCGCCCGGTAGCTAGCCCAAAATCCCTGTTAGACACCCACCGGCGAAGGGGGGTAAAACGTAGTAGTCAAATTCCACAGACGCCCACAGGCTGTGAATAACTCTCAAGCACTGCTTTAAACTTTCGCAATTTTAGCAGCTCAGAGGGTTTAAGCACCCAGTGTGCAGTTATCCACAGGCATACGCTAGGCTGTGGATAACGATTTCTTCCACACCTGTGGATAACTCTGTGGACTACGAGGTAACCCGCGGAAAACCCGTGTGGATAGCTCGGTGGAAACACAAGTGAAAAATGTAATTCCCACAGGAATTTCGTCTCTTAACTGTCCCTCGTCCAAGTCAATTCACTGCGACGAGCCCGCGTTGAGCGCAGCCAATGAATATTTTTGGCCGCTTTCTGCGCGGTCACTCACCCGTTGCAGACAAGAAGGAAGGCGTCTTGACTGACCCACAAGCGGCACTCAAAGCCGGCTGGAAATCAGTGGTTGCTGATCTCCTAGCCCAAGCTGAGCAACCCAACTCAGACGTCCCCAACTTCAACCACAGCCAGCGCCTCTACCTTCAACTGACCCAGCCCATCATGATGATGGACGGCTACGTGCTCATCGCCGCACCCGACGAGACCTCCAAGCACGTGGTGGAGACCGAGCTCAGCCCGTATATCACCGCGCAGCTGACCAAGCAGCTGGGCCGTCCCTGCACCTTGGCTGTCACCATTGCCAATGAGCCCGAGCCGGAACCGGAGCCCGAGCCCACGCCGAAAAGCTCTCCCCAGCCTGAGCCGACTTACAGGGAATCGGGCTTTCCGGGTGCTGGGTTCTCCGAGCATGGCTACCGCGATCCCTTTGGCCAGCAGGCCCCCAACCAGCAGCACCAGCCGCAGGCGCAATTCCAGCAGCCGCCGGCCCAGCGCCCGCAGCAGATGCAAGCGCCCTCCCACGGCTCGGAGTGGCGCACCACCCACGCGCCGGCCAGCCTGGATGAGCTCGCGCAGCACTACAACCAGCAGCAACAGGCCGAGGGCCACGCCGCGCGCATCCCGCGCGAGGAGCCCGCGCACAACCCCAACCGCGAGGAATCCCTCAACCCGAAGCACACCTTTGAAAACTTCGTCATCGGTTCCTCCAACCGTTTTGCCAACGGCGCCGCAGTGGCCGTGGCGGAAAATCCCGCCCGCGCCTACAACCCACTGTTTATTTGGGGCGGCTCCGGCCTGGGCAAGACGCACCTGCTGCACGCCGCGGGTAACTACGCCCAGGTGCTGCACCCGGGCCTGCGAGTGAAGTACGTGTCCTCGGAAGAGTTCACCAACGATTACATCAACTCCCTGCGCGATGACCGCCAGGAATCCTTCAAGCGGCGCTACCGCAACCTGGACATCCTCATGGTCGATGACATCCAGTTCCTAGAGGGCAAGGAGTCCACGCAGGAGGAGTTCTTCCACACCTTCAACGCGCTGCACCAGGCCAACAAGCAGATCATTTTGTCCTCTGACCGCCCGCCGAAGCAGCTGACCACGCTGGAGGATCGCCTGCGCACCCGCTTTGAGGGTGGTCTCATCACGGACATTCAGCCGCCGGATCTGGAAACGCGCATTGCGATTCTCATGAAGAAGGCCGCTGCCGACGGCACCGACGTGGACCGCTCCGTACTGGAGCTCATCGCCTCGCGCTTTGAGTCCTCCATCCGCGAGCTGGAGGGCGCCTTGATCCGTGTCTCCGCCTACTCTTCGCTGGTCAATGAGCCGATCAGCCTGGAGATGGCGGAGATCGCACTGCATGATCTCGCCCCCGATTCCGCAGACCGCCAGATCACGGCGACCACCATCATGGAGGTCACCGCGGACTTCTTCAACATTGACGTCGACACGCTGCGCGGCGCCGGCAAGAAGCGCGCGGTGGCGCACGCCCGCCAGCTGGCGATGTACCTGTGCCGCGAGCTCACCGAGCTTTCCCTGCCCAAGATCGGCGATCAGTTCGGCGGCAAGGACCACACCACCGTGATCTATGCCGACCGCAAGATCCGCAAGGAAATGACAGAAAACCGCAACACCTACGACGAGATCCAGGCGCTGACCCAGCGCATCAAGTCCCACAACCGCCACTAAGCGCCACTAAGCGCGGCCACTCCGGCTTTACGGGGACAAGCCCACTCCCACAAGGCTGAACCTAGAAAGCTGAACCTCACGCTCACGTGCTGCTCCTCCGTGAACAGCGCGGAAGCCCACCTGCGGGTTCAGCCATCCAGGTTCAGCCTTTTAGGTTTTGTGGGGCACCGTGCCGTCCCCTTTCCCACGCCCTCACCGCGTAGAAAAGTTATCCACACCGTTATTCACAGTTGTGTAATTTCATTGTTGTAATTCGTAGATCTTGGTCACAGTTTTAGATCTCACAGCAGATCAGCGGCCCTCAACGCGCTGTGATCAACGCTGTGATCAGCGGCGATGATCCTGGGGATGGATTGTGGATAACTTTGGCCGGTTTTGAGTTACTCACATTTTTTGTCATTTGATCACAGAGATCCCACAGCCCCACCCACACCGCGGATCAGCGCCGCGAACTTGTCATTTAGGCCTCTATCCACAGATCCCACAGCGCTTATTACTACTACTATCTAGATCTCTCCCCTTATCAAGTAGAAAAGGGATGTGTGTGATTCGCCGAGGCCCGGCTGCGGCCGGCGCCCTGAACGAGCGCGCACAGATGGAATTACAAAATCCTGTGCGGGCCCACCCATGCGGTAAGTTGGAATTCAGCGTGCGGGAAATGACAAATCTCCCGCGTTTATTGATCCGATGTTCGTAGAGGAGCCTTTTGTGACGATGGACCAGTCTGTGTCATTCCGTGTTGCCAAGGACGACCTATCCAACGCCGTCGCATGGGTAGCACGCAGCCTTCCCTCAAAGGTCACCCAGCCCGTCCTGCGCGCCATGCTGATCACCGCGGATGACAACGGCTTGGAGCTCACCGGCTTCGACTACGAGGTATCCACCCGCGTGCGCATCGGCGCCATGGTGGACGAGCCCGGCCGCATCGCCGTGGCCGGCAAGCTGCTCGCAGACATCGTTGCTTCCTTGCCCAACAAGGAAATCGAGATGACCCAGCAGGATTCCAAGGTCCTGCTCTCTTGTGGTTCCACCCGCTTCGAGCTGCCCATCATCCCGCTCGATGATTACCCGCAACTGCCGGTCCTGCCGGAGGTCACCGGCACCATCAACCCCCAGCTCTTTGTTGAGGCCATCAGCCAGGTCGGCGCCGCCGCCGGCAAGGATGACACCCTGCCCATGCTCACCGGCGTGCACATTGAGATTCACGGCTCGCACGTGGAGATGACCGCCACCGACCGCTTCCGTCTGGCCATGCGCACCCTCGAGTGGGATCCGGTCTCCCCGGACGTCGAGGCCAAGCTGCTGGTTCCCGCCAAGACCTTGCAGGACACCGGCCGCTCCCTCGATACCCACCTGGGCACCCCGGTGGAGATCGCCGTGGGCACCGGCGAGAACATCGGCGCCGATGGCCTCTTTGGCCTGCATGCCGATAACCGCGAGACCACCACGCGCATGCTCGACGCCGACTTCCCCAACGTCGCACCGCTTCTGCCCAAGACCCACACCGCCATGGCCAGCATCGCGGTGGCACCGCTGCAGGAGGCCATCCGCCGCGTCTCCTTGCTTACGGACCGCAACGCGCAGATTCGCATGGAGTTCTCCGAAGGCCAGGTGGTGCTCGCCGCTGGTGCCGATTCCGGCCGCGCCACCGAGACTCTGCCCTGTGCGTTCTCCGGGCGCGATGAGTTTGTCATCGCCTTCAACCCCAGCTACCTCAAGGACGGCCTGGCGGTGGTGCACACCGAGCGCGTGGTCTTTGGCTTTACCGAGCCCTCGCGCCCGGCGATCATGATTCCGGAGCCGGAGGAAATGCCGCTGGCCGACGAAGACGGTGTGTTCCCCACCCCGGAGACTAACTTCACCTACCTGCTCATGCCGGTTCGCCTGCCGGGCTAATCCCAGCGCATCCTGTATGTACGTACGCGATCTTGCTCTCAGGGACTTTCGTTCGTGGCCTGAGCTCTCCGTGGAGCTGGGGCCGGGGATCACCCTGTTCGTGGGACGCAACGGTTTTGGCAAGACCAACATCGTCGAGGCCATCGGCTACCTCGCCCACTTGTCCTCGCACCGCGTGTCTCACGACGCCCCCCTCGTGCGCCAGGGAGCGGAGAACGCCAGGGTATCCATCACCGCGGTTAACCAGGGCCGCGAGCTGACGGCCCACCTGCTTATCAAACCCCACGCCGCGAACCAGGCCCAGATCAACCGCACCCGCCTCAAGAGCCCGCGGGAGGTGCTCGGCGTGGTGAAGTCCGTGCTCTTCTCGCCGGAGGATTTGGCGCTGGTGCGCGGGGAGCCGGCAGAGCGCCGCGCCTATCTCGATGCGATCATCGCCTCGCGCACCCCGCGTCTGGCCGGGGTGAAGGCCGACTATGACAAGGTGCTCAAGCAGCGCAATGCGTTGTTGAAGTCGGCGTCGGCAAGCTTGCGCCGCGGCTACGGGGACGCGGACGGAGCCTCGGCGCTGGCCACGTTGGACGTGTGGGACGCGCAGCTGGCCCGGCTGGGCGCGCAGGTCACGGTGGGGCGCTTGGAGCTTGTCGACGCCCTCTCTCAGCTCATCCCCAGCGCTTATGCCGGGTTGGCTCCGGAGTCACGCCCGGCGCACATCGAGTACAAGTCCACCATTGACGTCACTGATCGGGAGGTACTCGAGGCGGTGATGCTCACCGAGCTCGCCGCCGTGCGCCAGCGCGAGATCGAGCGCGGGATCACCCTGGTGGGTCCCCACCGCGACGATCTCCTGCTGCACCTGGGTACCCAGCCGGCCAAGGGATTTGCCAGCCACGGTGAGACCTGGTCTTATGCCATCGCCCTGCGGCTGGCGGAGTTCAATCTGCTGCGCCAGGACGGAACTGATCCGGTGCTCGTGCTCGATGACGTGTTTGCGGAGCTCGACGCCAAGCGCCGCGAGAAGCTCGTCCACTTGGCCGCCGAGGCCGAGCAGGTGCTCATCACCGCCGCGGTGGATGAGGATCTGCCGGGCAACCTGCAGCCCAGCGTGCGCTTTGACGTCAGCGTGCGCGATACCGAGCAGGGGCGGATTTCTCTCATTGAACGCGCGGAAGGGGGCGCCAGCGATGACTGACAAAGACACGGGGAAAGACACGGGGAAGGACACAGCACACGATCCGGTGCAGGCCCTCTTCGAGCGGCTGCGCACCTCCTCGCCCAACGCCCCGGCGCTCAACAAGCCTGTGCCCAAGATGAACCTCAACCCGCAGGGCCCGGCGGAACCGAAGAAGTACCAGGTGGGAAAACCCAGCGGCCCGGACGGGCGGCGGCGCCGTCGGCCGCTGGACGTGCCCAGCCTGGGCGAGCAGATCCACAAGGAGATCGGCCGCCGCGGCTGGGAGCACGAGCTGGCCAACGGCTGGGTCATGGGCAACTGGGAGAACCTCGTGGGCGAGCGGGTGGCCGCGCACGCCACGCCGCGCACGATCAAGGATGGCGTGGTCTACGTGGACTGCGATTCCTCCAGTTGGACCACGCAGCTGCGCTACCTGCAACGATCCATCCTGCAGAAGATTGCTGAGCGCCTCGGTCCAGACGTGATCGTGAAGTTGCACATCCAGGGACCCACGCAGCGCCGCAATTACGACGGCCGCCAGTGGGTCAAGCCGCAGGGTTCTCAAGACACCTACGGATAGCCAGACCCCGGAAATCGGGCAAATTCCGGGCTCTCACGGGTGTGCGGTGCTCTCAGGTAGGGGGACACCGTGTAAAATGGCTAAAGTCTTAGATTTAGCTCTAGCCAAAAGGAGTACAAGAATCCGTGGCTGAACAACACGCATATGATGCCGGGTCAATCACTATCCTGGAGGGCCTCGAGGCCGTCCGTAAGCGCCCGGGCATGTACATCGGTTCCACCGGTGCGCGCGGCCTCCACCACCTGATTTGGGAGATCGTCGATAACTCTGTCGATGAGGCCATGGCGGGTTACGCCGACAAGGTCATCGTCACGCTGCGCGAGGACGGCGGCGTGGAGGTCATCGATAACGGCCGTGGCATCCCCGTGGAGATGCACGCCAGCGGCGCGCCGACCGTCCAGGTGGTCATGACCCAGCTGCACGCCGGCGGCAAGTTCGACTCCGAGTCCTACGCGGTTTCCGGTGGTCTGCACGGCGTGGGTATCTCCGTGGTCAACGCGCTGTCTACCCGCGTCGAGGCGGACATCAAGCGCGACGGCAAGCACTGGTACCAGAACTTTACCAACGCGGTGCCGGACACGCTGGTGGAGGGCGATAACGCTCGCGGCACCGGCACCACCATCCGCTTCTGGCCGGATCCGGAGATCTTCGAGACGGTGGAGTTTAATTACGACACCATCGCTCGACGCCTGCAGGAGATGGCCTTCCTCAACAAGGGCCTGACCATCATCCTGCGCGACGAGCGCACGATGTCCGCCGAGCAGGCGGAGCTGGAGGCCATCGCCGAGGCCGGCGACGCCCCCGTGAGCCTGGCCAAGCTCGACGAGGACGGCGCCGAGGAGGGCCAGGAGGGCAAAAAGAAAAAGAAGGAAGTCACCTACCACTACCCGAATGGCCTGCAGGATTACGTCGAGTTCCTCAACAAGAACAAGACGGCCATCCACCCCTCGATCGTCGCTTTCGACGTCAAGGGCGAGGAACACGAGGTAGAGATCGCGCTGCAGTGGAACCAGGGCTACAAGGAGTCCGTCCACACCTTTGCTAACACGATCAACACCCACGAGGGCGGCACCCACGAGGAGGGCTTCCGCGCCGCTCTGACCACCCTGATGAACCGCTACGCCAAGGAGCACAAGCTGCTCAAGGAGAAGGACGGCAACCTCTCCGGCGATGACTGCCGCGAGGGCCTCGCGGCGGTGATTTCCGTCAAGGTGGCTGACCCGCAGTTCGAGGGCCAGACCAAGACCAAGTTGGGCAACTCCGAGATCAAGGGCTTCGTGCAGCGCGCGGTCAACGAGCACCTCAATGACTGGTTTGACGCCAATCCGGCGGAGGCCAAGGTCATCATCAACAAGGCGGTCTCCTCCGCGCACGCCCGCGTGGCCGCGCGCAAGGCCCGCGAGCTGGTGCGCCGCAAGTCTGCCGGTGATCTGGGCGGCCTGCCCGGCAAGCTGGCGGATTGCCGCTCGAAGGATCCCAAGATCTCCGAGCTCTACATCGTGGAGGGTGACTCCGCAGGTGGTTCCGCCAAGGCGGGTCGTGACTCCATGTTCCAGGCCATCTTGCCGCTGCGCGGCAAGATCCTCAACGTGGAAAAGGCCCGCATGGATAAGGTGCTTAAGAATAACGAGGTCCAGGCCATCATCACCGCCCTGGGCACGGGCATCCACGAGGAATTCGATATTTCGAAGCTGCGCTACAACAAGATCGTGCTCATGGCCGATGCCGATGTTGACGGCCAGCACATCGCCACGCTGCTGCTCACGCTGCTCTTCCGCTTCATGCCTAAGTTGGTGGAGGACGGCCACGTCTTCCTGGCTAACCCGCCGCTGTACAAGCTGAAGTGGGCTAAGGGTGATCCGGGCTTTGCCTACTCCGACGCCGAGCGCGATGCTCTGCTGGCGGAGGGTCTTGAGCAGGGCCGTAAGATCAACAAGGACAACGGCATCCAGCGCTACAAGGGTCTGGGTGAGATGAACGCCTCCGAGCTGTGGGAGACCACCCTGGATCCCACCACGCGCATCCTGCGCCGGGTGGATCTGGAGGACGCCCAGCGCGCCGACGAGCTCTTCTCCATTCTCATGGGCGATGACGTTGCGGCACGCCGCTCCTTCATCACTCGCCGCGCAAAGGACGTCCGTTTCTTGGATGTTTAACAGGGTGTCCTAGTCGAGGTCGAGGCCCTCCAGGCCGTGCAGCGTGACGGTTTCCGAAAGCGGTGCGCGGCCTGGTTCCGTTTTGTACACCGGGCTGGACTCGTCGGCGCGGCCAAAGGTGATGGCGGTGATGAGCTTCTGATCCTCGTCGATGCCGAGGAACTCGCGCACGGTCGGGGCCAGAAGGGAGATCATGCCCTGCGGAACGCCGTGGTAGCCGTGCGCCTCGAGGGAGAGCAGGAAGTTTTCCGCGTAAGTACCCTGGTCAAAAGCTGCGCGGTAGCGGTCACCGATGTTCGGGATGAACATCAGCGCGGAGTAGGCAGCGCCGAAGAAGCGGAGGTTCTCGCGGATGAACTCCACGCGCGCCTCCTTGTCCTCGCGGGCGATGCCCAGCAGGCCGTACATCTTGGCGCCCAGCTGCTGGGAGCGCTTGGTGTAGATGCCCTCGCCGTAGTCCACGGTGAAGTCCGGGTTGATGCCGTTGGTGTTGAACTCGTTGACCAGTACCTCGCCCAGCTCACGCAGCTTCTCGCCGCCGATGAGGTGGACGTTCCACGGCTGGGTGTTGGAGTTCGAGGGGGCCGATTGGGCGTCGATAAGCACCTGCTTGAGCACATCCGCCGGGATTTCCTCCGGAAGGAAGGCACGAGGGGAGTGGCGCTTGCGGATAAATTCGGAATAGTTTGCAGATGAAAGCATGGGCGCCACCATACACCCGTGATGTTAATGCTGCGAACTACATGTGTTTCTGCAGGATACGGCCCAATTTAGGAATCTGTGGTTCCACAACCTTGGATGCCTTGCCGCGCAAGGTGCTGTAGGTCTTGGACAGCGCGGCGTTGTTCACCTGCTCGGCGTTGCGGTCGGCGACCTTCATGAGGGACTCGGTCACCTCGGTGCCGCGGCCGGCAAGGAAAGCGCCGAAGTCGGTGGGTTCGGTGGCTTCGAACTCCTGCCAGTAGCTCTCGAGCTCGTTGAGGATCTCCGGCAGCATGCGGTGGAGGGCTTTGGCGATGATCTCGGCGTCGATCTTGGTGGCGGCGGCAACGGCGCCCTTGAGCGCCATTCCGGTGATGCCGGACTGGGAGCTGACGGCCTGCTCGGCCGCGACGCGCAGATCTGCGACGACGGCCGGGCGGCGAGTGGGTTCCAGGAGTTGGGAAAGACTAGACATGCTCGTTAGTGTACTTTCCCCTCACAGTCCGGGCGTGTTACTGCGCCGGGGCAGGTGCGCTTGAGCCGGCCTTGAGCGCGGCGAGCTGATCGGCGATCTCCGGGAAGCCGTTGGTGCGGGCCAGGCGCTCGAGGTCGAAGTCTAGCCCGCCGCCGTAGAGGCGGTTGGCCTCGGAGGAGCCGGAGACGTCCTGCAGGCCCAACTGGGCGGCGAGCTGATCCACCTGCGCGCGCAGGGCGGGGACGTTATCGGTGATGAGCTTGAGCAGGGCCAGCGAGCCCAGTACGGAGGCGGAGATGACCAAGCCGGTGTCCAACGGGGAGGAGCCGGTGCCGGTGGAGCCGGCCTCCCCCTGCTCGAAGTCGGGGTTGGTCTTATCCGGCTCCCAGCCTTCGGGTGCGGTGGGGCCGGAGGAGGGGTCGGAGGAGGCGGCGCTGGCTGCGGGGACGGCGGCGGTGCTCAGGGTGGTGGCCACCAGGCCAGCGGCGAGCAGCTTCTTGAGGGACATGGAGGGGTTCCTTTCGCTCAGGGAGTTCTAGGGAATCTTAACAGCTTTAACTTACATAACTTCCGTTACGGAGAGGTAGACCCGGGCGCAGAATACCGCGAATTCCTCATTTCTTGCGCTCAATGCTTTCACGCCGCGCAGCACCTGGGCCAGCGCGCGGGCGGCCTGGCGCGGGGAGTCATGTACCGGGATGCCCTCAAAGCTCGCGGTGCTGGCGGCGGCCGCCGCGGCGAGTGCGGAGAAATTGGTGACGCGCACCTGGTAGCGCGCGCAGAACTCACGGGCGATGAGGAGAAGCTGCTCCGCGGTCACTGCCGTGACCTGCGGATTTCTGCCTCCAGCTGGGCGCGGCCGGGTAGGAGGTGGCGCGCGGTGTCCTGCACGGTGGCGTCGCTAAGCCGGCGCGCGGCCGCGGCGACAATCGCGCGCACCGCCGCCTCGTGCTTGGAGGTGCCCTGCGCGGCGGCGAGCAGGGTGAGCGCGTGATCCTGTTCCGGGCTGAGTCTCAAGGTCATGGCCATGCCGGAAATGGTATCACCGTGATACCGTCTGCGCGGGGGATCCGGCCGCAGAGGGCCACAGAAGGTAGAATTCGGCCCTATGAGTGACAACAACGGCGATCTCTTTGATCGCATCCAACCCATCGACATCAACGAGGAGATGGAGTCGAGCTACATCGACTACGCCATGTCCGTCATCGTTGGCCGCGCCCTGCCGGAGGTGCGCGACGGCCTCAAGCCGGTCCACCGCCGCATCCTCTACGCCATGTATGACTCTGGCTACCGCCCGGACCGGGGCTACGTGAAGTCCGCCCGCCCTGTCTCGGACACCATGGGTCAGTTCCACCCGCACGGCGATACCGCCATTTATGACACCCTGGTGCGCCTGGCCCAGCCGTGGAACATGCGCTACCCGCTGGTGGACGGCCAGGGTAACTTCGGCTCCCGCGGTAATGACGGCCCCGCCGCCATGCGTTACACCGAGTGCCGCATGACCCCGCTGGCCATGGAGATGGTCCGCGATATCCGCGAGAACACGGTGGACTTCGCCCCCAACTACGACGGCAAGACCCAAGAGCCGGTCATCCTGCCCTCACGCGTGCCCAACCTGCTCATGAACGGCTCCGGCGGCATCGCCGTGGGCATGGCCACCAACATCCCGCCGCACAACCTCAACGAGCTGGCGGAGGCCATCTACTGGCTGCTTGATCACCCCGAGGCCAGCGATGAGGAAGCGCTGGAGGCCTGCATGCAGTACGTCAAGGGCCCAGATTTCCCCACCGCCGGCCTCATCGTGGGCGACCAGGGGATCAAGGACGCCTACACCACCGGCCGCGGTTCCATCCGCATGCGCGGTGTGACCTCCATCGAGGAGGCGGGCTCCCGCCAGACCATCGTGATCACCGAGCTGCCCTACCAGGTCAACCCGGACAACATGATCTCCAACATCGCGGAGTCCGTTGCCAACGGCAAGATCGCGGGCATCGCCAAGATCGAGGACGAGTCTTCGGACCGCGTCGGCATGCGCATCGTGGTCACCCTCAAGCGCGACGCCGTGGCCCGCGTGGTGCTCAACAACCTCTACAAGCACTCGCAGCTGCAGACCTCCTTCGGCGCCAACATGCTCTCCATCGTCGACGGTGTCCCGCGCACCCTGCGCCTGGACCAGATGCTGCGCTACTACGTGGCTCACCAGATCGAGGTCATCGTCCGCCGCACCCAGTTCCGCCTCGATGAGGCCGAAAAGCGCGCCCATATCCTGCGCGGCCTGGTTAAGGCGCTGGACATGCTCGATGAGGTCATCGCGCTGATCCGCCGTTCCCCCACGGTGGATGAGGCGCGCGAGGGCCTGATGCAGCTTCTCGACGTCGACGAGGTCCAGGCCGACGCCATCCTCGCCATGCAGCTGCGCCGCCTGGCCGCCCTGGAGCGCCAGAAGATCGTCGACGAGCTGGCAGAAATCGAGCGCGAGATCGCCGACCTCAAGGACATCCTGGCCCGCGACGAGCGCCAGCGCGCCATCGTCCACGACGAGCTCGCGGAGATCGTGGAGCGCTACGGCGACGAGCGCCGCACCCAGATCGTGGCCGCCAGCGGCGACGTCAGCGATGAGGACCTCATCGCCCGCGAAAACGTCGTGGTCACCATCACCTCCACCGGCTACGCCAAGCGCACCAAGGTGGATGCCTACAAGGCGCAGAAGCGCGGCGGCAAGGGCGTGCGCGGCGCCGAGCTGAAGCAGGACGACGTGGTGAAGAACTTCTTTGTCTGCTCCACCCACGATTGGATCCTCTTCTTCACCAACTTCGGCCGCGTCTACCGCCTCAAGGCCTATGAGCTGCCGGAGGCAGGCCGCACCGCCCGCGGCCAGCACGTGGCCAACCTGCTGGAGTTCCAGCCGGAGGAGAAGATCGCCCAGGTCATCCAGATCCAGTCCTACGAGGACGCTCCTTACCTGGTGCTGGCCACCCAGCAGGGCCGCGTGAAGAAGTCCCGCCTCACCGATTACGAGTCCGCGCGCTCCGCGGGGCTCATCGCCATCAACCTCAACGAGGGCGATGCACTCATCGGCGCGCAGCTTGTCGACGAAGGCGATGACATCCTGCTCACCTCCGAGCAGGGCCAAGCCATCCGCTTCACCGCCGACGATGACCAGCTGCGCCCCATGGGCCGCGCCACCGCCGGCGTGAAGGGCATGCGCTTCCGCGGCGATGACCAACTGCTGTCGATGTCCGTGGTCAACGACGGCCAGTTCCTGCTCGTGGCCACCTCCGGCGGCTACGGCAAGCGCACCGCCATCGAGGAGTACACCCGCCAGGGCCGCGGCGGCCTGGGTGTGATGACCTTCAAGTACACCCCGAAGCGCGGCAAGCTCATCTCCGCCATCGCCGTGGACGAGGACGACGAGATCTTCGCCATCACCTCCGCCGGCGGCGTGGTGCGCACCGAGGTCAACCAGATCCGCCCGAGCTCGCGCGCCACCATGGGCGTGCGCCTGGTCAACCTGGCCGAGGACGTCGAGCTGCTTGCCATCGACCGCAACGTCGAGGACGATGGTGAGGAAAACGCCGAGGCCGTGGCCAAGGGCGAGAAGACCATCGAGGACGTCAAGCAGGAACACCACAAGGGTGGCAAGGCTGACGGCGATGGTGCCGAAAAGAAGGATGAGAAGAAGGACGAGGAGTAATTCATGGTCGGACGAGAACTAACCCTCGCGCGGATTTCGCCGATGTCGGCCTTCCGCGTGGGCTTGGCGATGTCCCTCGTCGGCCTCGTTGCGTGGATCCTGGCGGTGTGCTTGCTGTACGTCGGCTTGGACCAGGTGGGCATTTGGGATTCTCTCAATAGCCTGGTCGGCGGGGTTGGCGGTGGCTTCCAGGTCACCTTCGGTGTGGTGCTGTCCATGGCGGCGCTCATCGGCGCCATCATGGCGGTGCTCATGACGCTGCTCTCGCCGCTGCTGGCGGTGATCTACAACGCCATCGTGGAGCTCTTCGGCGGCTTCAAGATTCGCCTGAGCGACGCCCAGTAGCTCGCACGCGAAGGCTCGTACCTCAACCCAGCGCGCCCGGTGACCCCGGGCGCGTTTGGCGTTTTTGGCCAAGTTCTGGCCGTCTCAGGACAACTCGCGTCGCGCAATCCAGTTCACAATAAGGAGTCAGAAGAGATACAACTCATATTCTGCGAGAGAGGACTGAAGAGTGATGAATTCTCCCCACGTCATTGTCATTGGAGCCGGATTCTCCGGGCTGGTTGCCGCCCGTGAGCTACAGACCGCCGGGATCAGCTGCGAAATCGTCGAGGCGCGCGACCGCATTGGAGGGCGCGCGTGGACCGATGACCGCATGGGCCTGCCGCTGGAAATGGGTGCGACGTGGGTGCACTGGTTCCAGCCCTACATCTGGAGCGAGGTCACGCGCTACAACCAGGGCATTCACACCAGCCCGGCGGATAACCAGGCCTATTGGGTGACCCAGGGCGAGG
The DNA here is from genome assembly GCF_030532325.1 of Corynebacterium sp. Lineage (GTDB taxonomy): Bacteria > Actinomycetota > Actinomycetes > Mycobacteriales > Mycobacteriaceae > Corynebacterium. Next base: position 47,556 of record NZ_JAUNLS010000008.1, on the reverse strand, counting down.
TGCACACGGCGCCGGAAGCCGAGGCCGATGAGAAGATGATGCCGGCGCTGGACATCATCTACAAGCACTCCGATGAGTTCTTCCCCAACCCGCACGATCCGCTGGCCATCCTGCGCGAGGAGTTCGGCGCGGATCCCGCCCAGGTGGAGGAGTTCAAGGCCTTCGACCACAAGTCCGTCATGGACATTCTGGAGGAGGCCGGCGTGGAGCAGGAGCTGCAGGACATGGTGGAGGGCTTCTGGGCGGCGGCCTACATTGGCGAGCCGCGCGCGGGCTCCTCGCTCATGGCCAAGCAGTGGGCTGCACTCTCGGATCACAGCCACAAGCTGGTCGACGAAATCAACCTGCGCTACAAGCTGGACAACGGTATGCGCGGCATCTACGAGGCCATCCGCGAGGATCTACGCTGCCCCGTCCACCTGGAGACCCCCGTGACCAAGGTCGAGCACGGTGACTCGGGCGTGCGCGTGACCCTCGAATCCGGGGAGGTCAAGGAAGCCAGCGCGGTGATCTGTACGGTGCCGCTGGGCGCGCTGGGCAACATCGAGTTCGACCCGGCCCTGCCGGAGGAGCAGCAGCGCGTTATCGACGCCCGCTGGAACTCGGAGGGCGCCAAGATCTGGATCAAGATCAAGGGCCACCACCGCATCATCGGCTACGCCGGCTCCGATAAGCCCATGTCCCTCATCCGCTCCGAGTACTTCCTGGAGGATGACAACGGGGAAAAGACCACCGTGCTGGTGGGCTTCGGTGCCAACCACAACAACGTGGACATCAATGACGTTGCCGATGCCCAGCGCATCATGGACACCTGGGACCTGGATGTTGAGGCAGTGGACTGCACCGGCCACGACTGGGTGAAGGATAAGTGGACCCAGCAAGCCTGGGCCACCCTGCGCAAGGGCCAGTTCATTGACGGGTGGAGCCACTTCATCAACTCCGATTCCGCCCTGCACTTCGCCGGCGCGGACTTTGCCCCGGGCTGGCGCGGCGTGGTGGTCGACGGCGCACTGCAATCCGGCATCATGACTGCCCGCCGCGTCATCAACCGGCTGCGTGCAGCCAAGGCCCTGCCGAAGGCGGCCTAATCTCACACTCTACCTGGGGGAGTAGGGAGTGAAGATCGATGCTCTTTTCCTGATATTCCCGCGAAGCAGAGTTAAGATTTGCTGTGAAACTACAGGTTAACGCTGTACTTCACCAAGCTAGCCCTGTGTTTCATCATTTTCTGTCTCGCTCCCTCACTCTTTCCCAGGAGAATCCATGTCTTCCTTTGCGCGCCGCTTCCTCGCCCCCGTCGCCGCCTCGGCACTGATCGTGGCCGGCATGCCGGCCATTGCCCAGGCGGCCCCGGATCCCACCACCGGCGTTGAGCTCAACGTTGAGAGCGATCAGTTCGTGGGCGGCACCTACATCTACAACCCCTCCAACGGCACGATTGAGGGCGCGAAGGCCCTCAAGGAGCTGCGCGGCTACATGTGGGACGTCAACCCGCCGTTCAAGGGCTACAGTTTTGACCCCTACAACGGCACGCTGCAGGATGCCGCCCGCCAGGAAGGCATCACCACCAAGGAGCAGTACCAGGACATCAAGATCGACCAAGATCTCAACTGGATCGCAGTGCAGCGTGCGGTGGAGATCACCGGGGTGTGGGGCCACGTCCGCCCGGACGGCTCCGAGACGGCAAGCGCCACCCGCGGCGATCGCGCTCCGGAGGTGGAGTCTCTGGCTATGGGCAATACGCTCACCATGCGCACCGCCATCATGGATAGCTGGGGCAAGGGCGAGCTCAAGGCGCTGCAGCAGGCCAACGGTGAGTGGTCGACTGCGAACGGCCACCTCGTCCACCTTCTGCATCCGAGGCACACGGTCTGGGGTTTTGGTGGCGTGCACACCCCGGGCAAGGGCTATGAGCACTTCTTCGCGGCCGTGAATGGCTCGGAACTTGTCACCCAGGGTTCCACCAAGAACCTCTGGTACAAGCAGACCCTCTACCGCGCCCCGAAGGATGGCGAGCGCGCCACCGGCCTGCTGGAGCCGAAGCCGGGTGAGAGCGAGCCGCTTGCCGGCAAGCCGGACCTGGGTTACGGCAAGGGCGGCATCAGCATCGGCCTGAGCAGCGACAACCCGGAGGCCGTCAAGGGCATCAACATCGCCCTGGGGGTCATCTCGGCGATCATCGCGCTGGTCGGCCTGGCTAATCAGATCGGTGCGCTCGACCTGTCTGGCCTTCTGTCGCGCTTCCTGCCGCGTTAATTAGGGCTAATTAGGCAGGCTGGATTTCATCCTCCACGACCCACTTGTGGTTCTTCCACTGCGTGCCGTCGGCCTCGTAGTCAACCACGTACACAGTTTGGTCGGTGGAGGAATCAATGGTGGCCGTGGCCCCCTCCATGCCCGGCATGTGGTCGGTGTTGAGGGTAACGGTGGAGCCAACCGGGAAGGCGGGGTCAGCCGCCGGCTGCATCCCGGCGGGGACGGGGCCGCCGTCGGTGGGGTGCTCCATTCCCTCGTGTCCGGAGTGGCTGGAGCCCTGGTCATGGCCCTCGGCCGCAGTACTCGTGCTCCCCTCACTGGCGGCGGTCTCCTGGGCAGAGGTGCCGGGGGAGGGGTTCTCGTTGGGCGGGGTGCAGGCGCTAAGGCCTGCGGCGAGGACGGCTGCGGCTGCGGTGGCGACGAAAGGCTTGGTCATTGCTCACTCCTTAAACGTTGTTGAATACTCGTTGTTTTGGCTTCGCTGAATTTGTATCGGACATAGTCGTGGGCGATCGGGAGACCGCCGCGCGAGTCCGACTATACCCCTATGGGGTATAAAGGCCTGTGCTGAACCGTAGAGCGAGCTGTGTGCCGGTGTGGTGAAGCAACTGGTGGTGGACAATCATCCGGCCGCGCGCAGCCGGTACGCCCGCGGGCTGAGCCCGAACTCGGACTTGAAGGAGCGCGACATGTAGCTGGCGTCGGTCACCCCGTGTGATTCCGCGATGTCCATGATGGAAAGGTGCTGAAAGCTCGGGTTGGCTAGGTCGCGCCGAATCATGTGTAAGCGGCGGGAGCGGATAAATCTGGTCACGGTGAGATTATGATCCGCGAAGTGCTTTTGCAGGTTGCGCAGTGAGACAAATAGGGCGTCGGCCACGGTTTTGGGGCTGAGTTCCGGATCGCCCAGGTTGAGGTCGATGTGCTCGGTGGCCTTGACAAAGAGCTGGTCCCCGATGCGCTCGTGCTGGGAGAGCTGCTGCTGGGCGACGGCCAGCACGACCCCCTCCAGGAGATGCTCCAGGGCCTGCGCGGAGAGGGCGTCGGCAGACAGCTCAGGCGCGCTACCCAAAGCGCGCAGCGCCGGGATGAGCACGGCGCCCATACCCTCGGAATCCTTGATAACCGTGGTGGAAATCCTTTCCATCAGCTCCACCGTGGCGGTGACGAGGGAGGCCGGGAACTTGATCAGCAGCCCCGTCTGCGATTGGGGGAAGCGCACGACGTAGGGCTGGTGGGTAACAAAAATGGTGAGCTCTCCCGGCCGCAAGGAACAGGAGCGCGGTCCCTGCTCCACGATGCTCGTCCCGGTGAGCTGCAGGTAGATCTTGACGTCACGCGGCGCATCGCGGCTAATGAGCTGCGGGGAGCGCTCCAGGGTGTGTGCCTCGGTGGCGATGTCATAGATTTCGATGTTGCCCACGAGTCTGCGCTCAAAGGCGGCGCTGAAGTCTTGGGCGTTGGGTGCTTCGGCGGTACGCAAGGAGGCGAAGTTCTGCGCCAGGAAGTCTCTCCACTCTGAGAGGTTCACCGCATGCGGCAGAAAAGTCGTCATAGAACGCCTCCTATGTGTTGTGGCTAATGCTGTATCAATATAGTGCCTATCATCACATCACGCGCGTGAATCGCCGGGCGGATAGGCGTGCGCCTGCCGCCCGTGCAAACCGTATTAAAACCATGGTTGACCATGCGATTTGTGTTCTGTGGAGGGTTCTATGTAGAGTTACTACTCGTTCCGCTAGGGGCCTATAGCTCAGTCGGTTAGAGCGCATCGCTGATAACGATGAGGTCGCTGGTTCGATTCCAGCTAGGCCCACCAGGAACAATGGGGCATTAGCTCAATTGGTAGAGCATCTGCTTTGCAAGCAGAAGGTCAGGAGTTCGATTCTCCTATGCTCCACAGGAAAACACCCTCCAGTCATTCTGGCTGGAGGGTGTTCGTGTGTGCCGAATTGTCCCAGCGTCTCCGGGTTAAGAGGCCTTTTGTGTGGATTTGCGGCGTGTCATCTTAAGGGACATTTTGTGTGGATTTAGCCTTTGCCGGCCCAGCCCTTTCTGATGCCTATGCTGGGGTTCCATTCTTGGTCGATGCCGGTGTCGTAGGTTGCTGGGCGTCCGTCGGGGCTGCCGTAGCGTTGCTGTTGTTCTTGTTGCCAGGCTTGGTGTGCGGCTTGTTCTCCTAGGCGGCCGAAGTCTTGTTCTTTGGCTAGCTCGAGTGGTGGTCTTGGTGATGGGGTGTGGTGGTAGAGCCACCAGTCCATGGTGATGCGTTGGTGTTCGTCGAACATGCCGCGGTGTTTGCCGGCGAGGTCTTTGAGCTGTTTGTTGATTCCTCCTTCTAGGAGGTTTGTGGTGGACTTGAGGTCAGTGGTGGTGCCTTGGGGTGGGGTAAGGAAGACGAAGAGTTCGCCTGCTTTGAGCAGCTTTTCTAGTCGTCGTAGTGCTCTGCGGGCATTGCGGTGGGTGTACCACCATTTTTGGTTGGTGTTTACCCATGTGGGTACTTGTTCTGGGGTAAGGCAGCTGCGGTAGGTGCGTTGTTTGAGCCAGTCATTGAACGTGATTCGGGTGTGGTGGACAGTTGTGGCAACTTCGGCAAGTGTCTCGGCTCCGAGTCCAAAGAGTCATTGGATAAACAAACTTGGGAAGATTCGCCAGTTGCGTATATGTGAACGTGCCGAACTTCATGCTGCTAACGCTTTCAGTATTGAGCCGGTACTACCCACGGTTAAACCCGAAGCGCATTTACTTGGCAAGCTCGGGCCATCAATGAGCTCATCGAGTTTTATATGCCCGTAGGCTATTGTGTTATAAAACACGTGAGAGTATAACTATGATATACAGCAAAGAAAGGAGGGACTATGAGACACGCAACTCTCGAAGAGCTGCTGCTGGACGAAGCCTTTATGGGCTGCGCGCCCGCATACCGTCACTGCAAGTAACTAACTCGAGCGCCGGGAATCGCCGGCGCTCCCTTTATGATTGGGGCAGCCATGGTTGAATTTAATCCTGTCTTAAAATATCTATCGCCTAGTCGAATATGGCCTGAAGAAGGAAACGCACGGCACGCGGGTCAAGAGAAGCAAAATCTATCCTGTGGAGCGGTATTGCGCACTAAAAGAGTGGGATTGAATCACCAGAAGCGGACTGGGGGTAGGATATTTCCTCCGCAAGCGATCTATTCACGCGTTGCTGCTGTGGTTTTGGCCTCTGAACCGGAGGAAATTGAGTACGCATTTAGTCGCTTCGAGCTTTGTAAAAATGACCAGTTGGAAATACAAAAAAGTGCAGTTGCGGCATGGGTTGCTGCGGCTTCATTATTTGTGAATAGTAAACCGATTCCAAAACAAATTGGAGTTGAACGCCCCTTCCTGAATGCAACCGCGGACTTTGAAGTGGTAGAGGATCTGTCCAAGTCGCCCTCAAGAATTGTGCGATTTAGTGCCACTTCTAAAACCGGGCTCGATATGCATCAGTTGCTAAAACTATCGGTTGCTGGTGATCCTGTTAATCCTTTGGCTTTATTGCTGTTTCATGAACAGCGCGGAACCGCGCTGTCTCCTGAGCTGTTGCTCCTAAAAGCATCTTTACTACAGATCAATTCAAGGACTGTGGAAGGGTGGGATACCCTGCAATCTATAGATAGGGAGGCTCTATCTATTTCAGATCGGTTGGAATTGGACGTACTTGTCTCTACGTTTTATTCCCGATATTTTCCGACCAACTTGCAGAATTCAAAGAAGGCTCTTGACATTCTATTGCCGTGGATGTCGCAAGAACAGCAGAAGGAACTTGGGTTGGAGGACAGAACCTTTTTGCTCAATGCTGCTGCGCTAGCGGCGATGAAGGTTAAAGACGGGATGTTGGCGAAGCGCTTAGCATTGGAATCAATTGCACAAGCAAAGGGCGGACAAGAGCGGTCCCATCACTTGGTGCATCTCGAATCTGTCGCCTTGCTAAATATGGCTCGATTATTATTCCGTTCTGGAGATTTTGAGGGCTCAGTTGACTATGCATTGCAGTCGGCTAGATGTGAGTCTGACTTCTATGGTGCCCATAAGCTTGTTATAGATTGTTTTATTAAAACAGGCCAGTATGAAAAAGCTTTGGAAACTTTTGAACAAGCGAAGCTACGTTGTCAAATAGACGAAAAAGTTGTTTACGACGGTATGCGTTTGTACGGGTTGAATGGGCAATTTGATGAAGCGTTCAGTTGAATGGGCAATTTGATGAAGCGTTCAACTGTGCAAAGGTTCTAATCCCGACGTTTTTCGGTGTCCGTGGTTTTTCTAGTTTATTTGAGGAGCTGTCTAGGAAAAATGGCAGTCATTCTCGTGGATTGGAACTATTAGCAAGAGCTAAGACTCTACCCCCTTATCCATTTCACTAGTGGTGAGGTGCAATAGTTGGGTACGATTGAAAAATTAAAAACATCAGTTATCGAGGTTCGAACTCGCGTCCTTGAAACCAACTCAGGTCTCGCATGGGCTTTTCAGCTGATACGGCTTTATCCCTTCCGAGGAAGTCTGTTTGTTGTCCTGACTAGTGCCGTGGCAGTTGTTTCGATCGCCTTCTTTCCGGTCGCTGGAAGAGTGATTGACATCTTCGTAGCCACGGGAGAAGTTTCCGCTCTTGATGCAGCTCTTGTTGGGGGGATCGTCGTATGTGCCGTTGTTGGCCCGCTTCTTATTGATTATGTAGTTCAAGGGCTTCAGCTAGATCTTCAAGTGAAGGCGTTGGAACACGTGCCAATGCTTGTGGGCAGGCCTGACTACACACCTCGTGCTTTCGTTAGCGATACCCAGCAATGGTGGTTTCGTGAATGCATTGCGCTGGCTGGCGAAGTATTCAAGATGCGGCTTACTTCATTGGTTGCGTTATTCTTTTTGATCCAGTGGAATATTGTTTGTGCGATGTTGCTCGCAATGGCATTCATTGTGAATGGACATTATTTCCAGCGTTGGCTTGAAGTAGAGCCAGAGGACATATCGGCAAAGAATAGCTACGCCCAAGATCTAGTATCCCAAGCTCATGCCGGAAGAGTTGACTTTGTCCATCTGCGTGCATTTGGCTTTCTTTCGTCTCTGTTTAGAAAGCGAGCGCGCGAGGTTTCCGCGATGTCACTTCAGGTACGTCAGAAAGCGTTGATACCGCTCATCTTCAGCAACGTAGCTGAGGTAGTTGCACTTGCGATTAGTTGCTCTGTTGTTATCTCCCAGTCTTTATCAGGCACAGTTTCACTGGGATTGGTAGCGAGCACTATTCCGCTGATGCTCGCTCTTGAGGGGTTGGGGCCAACCGGTGATTCCGGAGTTGCTCTTGCAAAGTCCACGCGAGTGTTGCGGGAGATCTCCAGTGGATTGTCGTTTGTCCGAGAGGATCACCGAGAAGCTAACTCGCCGATAGCTGAGCCCGTCGGATTGACAATGAAAAACGTGACTTACAGTCGGCAGTCTGAGCCTATTCTTGTCAATGCTTCATTGGAAGTTCTGCCGGGCGAGTTAGTTGCCCTGACTGGTGCGAACGGGGCGGGAAAGTCAACAGCCTTATCTCTTTGTGCTGGTTTGCTTGTTCCGGACAGTGGTGAAGTTTGTGTGGCCGGAACGCCGGTAATGGCATTTCAGGATCCCCCACGCTTTCCATTGCCTTTGAGAGACAGCTTTTTGAAGAGCGAAACACCGCCACGAGCATTCCCACTCTGCGAGCTGGTGAACTTTGATGCTGATCCCCGCAAGGGCTTGTCTGGTGGGCAATGGCAACGTCTGCACTTGGTGCGTACTCTTCTCCATGCCGCAGAGCACGACGGTGCTGTTCTCTTAGATGAGCCGTGCCGGTCCTTGGACACTGCGGCGACGCGTGATTTCTTCGAGCATTTGAACGCGATTAGGCAGCAAAACCCGTCGCTCATTGTCGTCTTCAGTACTCACGATGCGCAAGAAACGCGGTACGCGGATCGAGTGGTGGAGATTTCGGGAGGCAGGTTCCATGCGCAAGTATCCTGATACGCCGCTGCAACGAATGGGCTTTCTCTTTGTGCAGGGGTGGAAGTTAGCGCCGAAGCACATGGCGATTTCTGCTGCTGAAATCGTTTTTAGTTTTCTCTTGGTCGTTCAGGTGTGGCTGATTGAGTGGATTACCAGGGAAATCCTAGAGAGAAGCCCTATTCAGGCATTAACTGCTGGCGTGGTATTGGCCGTATTGACCGGGATGTCTACTACTCTCGCGGCCGCGGGAACAAATGCACGCCTGTACGTGGTTGACGTTTTTAATAATCACAGTGATGCAGCGACTTTAGATTCCATGGCAGGTGCCACATCTCTAGAGGACTTTGAGAATTCCGCTCGACAGAAAAGTCTTGCACTTGTCAATCAGCGGCGTGGTGACGTTGGGAGGGGTTTGAACAGCTGGTTTGTGGCGCTTTCTAATCTGGCAAGCTTCGCGTCAATTGTTGTCGCTGCATGGGTTATTAGCCCGTGGTTGCTCATCCCAGTGGTGTTGAGCCTGGGGCAGGCGGCAATTGGGTTTGTTGCACAATCGCGGATTGAGCGAAGTGCCGATTCCGAAGCATCTAAGTTGGCTAGAGCTCATCAGTTAATAGATTGTCTAACAATGGGGAGGGGCGCCGATGAACTTCGACTACTCGGAGCACAGCAGCTGTATAGCAAGCACATTGTGAAACATGCCCGGGAGTGGGTGAATCCGCAACGCAGAGCTCTCGTTCAAAGCTTCATGTTGAGCTGTTCAGGGCTCGTTCTAGTGCTCGCCGGCCTGGGCTTAGCCGGATTCATGATGCTCCACTATGGCGCCTACGGTGTGCCTGAGATTGCCGCACTGTTGTTCCTTACGCCTCGAATCATCGGCGGTGCAGACATGGCGTTCTATACAGCAGCGTCGTTGCATTCGACTGATATGGCAGTTCGTCGTTGGGTAGATTCGCTAGTGACGCCCCACGCCATGGAGGCGGAGTTGCCACAAGAATCGAGTGGAAAGGGCTGTGAACTCGCCGCTGGTGATCGGTATGACGTTCTCATAGACGATGTGTGCTACGCATTCGCGAATGGGCACGAGCATGCTGTGAAGACGGCTTTGAGGCACGTCAGCATCCAAATCCCAGCGGGTACAACGGCTGCAATCGTGGGGCCAAATGGCTCTGGAAAAAGTACATTAGCGCAGATTATTGCAGGGGTTCGCGTGCCACAGTCTGGTGCCGTTCACGTGGCTACCGGACGCGATATCCGTTATGTTCCCCAAGACCCAAAGTTCTTTACAGGAACTCTTTCTGAGAATATCGAACTGGATAACCCTCCAGTAGTGAGCAAAGATGCTTTGGCTCTCATGGCTAGCAGGTCGATGCAGGATCTGACTGTGAAAAAGAATCTTCGGCCAAACAATGCCTCCGAACAGGACGAGTTTTCGGATTTGTCCGGAGGGCAATGGAAACGAGTTGCTTTAGCGCGGGAAACGCATCATAGCGATAGTGACGTCATTGTGGTCGACGAACCCGAGTCCGAGTTGGATACTCAGGGACTCTCCGAGCTTCGGAGGTGGCTTCTCACTACGCCCTGTGGGGAGAAGGAAATCCGGATAATCGTGACGCATTCGATGGATACTGCCCAAAAATGCGATTGGATCGTGATGCTGGACGATGGCGAAGTTCGCTACTGCGGTCCACAAGAAAAAGCTCCGCCCTTGATCCGCTAAACGGCTTCTTAGATGACAGCGGGTGCCCCCAACCGCGAATGTGGTGAAGAAATGCTTTCCGCCGAGCCCGTGCAAAGTGCCTGCTTGGGGGCGGATTGTGCCCCGTTGCTTTGCCTGTGAATATTCTTTGCAGGATTGGTGCGAAGTATTTTGCATCGCTGTCGCCTTTTCGCAATTCTTGGGAGCACCACGTACTGCAACAATGGGAGGGACAGTGGATCTCTACGAGTACCAAGCTCGAGACCTCTTCGAACAACACGGCGTGCCCACGCTGCGCGGCATCGTTGCCACCTCAGCCACGCAGGCGCAGGAGGCGGCGGCGAAGCTGGGGACCCCGGTGGTCGTCGTCAAGGCGCAGGTGAAAACCGGCGGGCGCGGCAAGGCCGGAGGAGTCAAGCTGGCGCACAGCCCGGCCGAGGCCGCTAAGAAGGCCGATGAGATTCTGGGGCTGAAGATCAAGGACCACACCGTGCGCAAGGTGATGGTGGCTGAGGGAGCGGAGATCGCCGAGGAGTATTACTTTTCCATCCTGTTGGACCGCACCAAGCGCCGCTACCTGGCGATGCTCTCCAAAGAAGGCGGCGTGGAGATTGAGAAGCTCGCCGCCGAGCGCCCCGAGGCACTCATCAAGCGCAGCTTCTCCCCGCTGGATGGGATGACCGATACGCTGGCCCGCGATATGGCCTACGAGGCCGGGTTCGATGAGGCAGACGTGGCCGCGCTGGTGCCCGTGTTCAAGAAGCTCTACCAGGTCTATACCGCAGAGGACGCCACCCTGGTGGAGGTCAACCCGCTGGTCAAGACCGCGCAAGGGGAGATGATCGCGCTCGACGGCAAGGTGAGCCTCGATGACAACGCCGCCTTCCGCCACAGCGAGCACGCTGAGCTCCAGGATCACAGCGCCACGGACCCGCTGGAGCTCAAGGCCCAGAAGATGGGGCTCAATTACGTCAAGCTCGATGGCTCCGTGGGGGTCATTGGCAACGGCGCGGGGCTGGTGATGTCCACCCTGGACGTCGTGGCCTACGCCGGAGAGGATCTGCCCAACCAGCCCAAGCCGGCGAACTTCCTGGACATCGGAGGCGGCGCCAACGCGGAGGTCATGGCCAACGGGCTCGAGGTGATCCTGGGAGATCCGCAGGTGAAGTCCGTCTTTGTCAACGTCTTCGGTGGGATCACCGCCTGCGACGAGGTGGCCAAGGGCATCGTGCAGGCCTACAAGATCCTCGCTGCAGAGGGAGTGGAGCCCAAGCCGCTGGTGGTGCGCCTCGACGGCAACAACGCGGAGCTGGGCCGGAGCATTCTTGAGCGCGCCCACCTGCCCAAGCTGGAGCAAGTACCCACCATGGACGCCGCGGCCCGTAAAGCCGCTGAGCTGGCGAATGAGGAGTAAACATGTCAATTTTTCTTAACCAGGATTCCCGCATCATCGTCCAGGGCATGACCGGCTCCGAGGGCATGAAACACACCCGCCGCATGCTGGCCGCGGGCTCCACCATCGTCGGCGGGGTCAACCCCCGCAAGGCCGGCGAGCGCGTGGAGATCGAGGGCCAGCAGATCCCCGTCTTCGGCAGCGTGCGCGAGGCCATGCAGGCCACCAGCGCCAACGTCAGCGTCATCTTCGTGCCGGCAAAATTCACCAAGGACGCCGCCGAGGAGGCCATCCGCGCGGGCATCGAGCTGGCCGTCATCATCACCGAGGGCGTGCCGGTCAAGGACACCGCGGAGCTCTACGCCCTAGCGCGTGAATCCTCCACCCGGATCATCGGCCCCAACTGCCCGGGCCTGTACACCCCGGGCCAGTCTAATGCCGGGATCATCCCGGCCGATACCGCGCCGAATCCCGGGCCCATCGGCCTGGTGTCCAAGTCCGGCACGTTGACCTATCAGATGATGTACGAGCTGTCTGACATCGGCTTTAGCACCTGCGTGGGCATCGGCGGTGATCCCATCATTGGCACCACGCACATTTCTGCCATCGAGGCCTTCCAGAATGATCCGGAGACCAAGGCCATCATCATGATCGGCGAGATCGGCGGCGACGCCGAGGAGCACGCTGCGACGTACATCAAGGAGCACGTGACCAAGCCGGTGATCGCCTACATCGCGGGCTTTACTGCCCCGGAGGGCAAGACCATGGGCCATGCCGGGGCGATTGTCTCCGGCGGCTCGGGCACGGCCGAGGGCAAGAAGGCAGCGCTGGAGGCCGCCGGGGTCAAGGTGGGCAAGACGCCGTCGCAGGCAGCGCAGTTGGTGCGGGAGGCCCTCGCTTAGGCCTGTTGGGTTCCCAGCCGCCTGAATGCTTTAGGGCTGAACCGTTCATTGCTAGAATCAACGACCATGTCCGAGAAGCAAGAACCGTGGCTCGACGAGGATGAACTTTCCGCGTTTGTCTCCCTCATGAGCGTGAGCATCCGCCTGACCAACGTCCTTGACGCCCAGCTGCGTGATGACGCCGGCCTCAGCTTCTTCGAGTACACGGTTCTCTCCCGGCTCTCCGAGGCCGAGAACCGCGAGATGCGCATGCGGGATCTCGCCCTGACCGCCAACGGCTCGCTCTCCCGGCTGAGCCAGGTGGTCAGCCGCCTGGAAAAACAAGGCTGGGTGAGCCGCCACCCCGATCCGCACGATGGCCGCACCACGATTGCGCAGCTTAGCGACGCCGGCTGGCAGAAGGTCCTCGCTACCGCCCCCGGCCACGCGGCGCAGGCACGCCGCAGCGTGGTGGATAACCTGAGCCACGAGCAGATCTGCCAGCTGCACGAGATCAACCGGCGGATCATTGAGGCCATCGAGAACGACGAGCGCTACGGCGGGCGCTACTAGCGCGGCAGGCCCCGGCGGGCAGACACGCTCTTATCAAAGGGGATCCAGAAGCGCAGGGCGGCCTCGGTGTTCTTGGAGATCCCGATGCGCGGCCCGCGCACCCACTCCGGCTCCTCATCCCTTTCCGTGAGCTGCACCGGCGTGCCGTTATCCTCCAGGGTCAGCCCGAGGGCTTTGCCCAGGTTTCCCGGCCCGCGCGCGAGGTTGAAAAAGTCCGTGTCTCCGCGCCGCGCACGGGCGGCCTCCACGCCGTCAATCACCTCGCCGCCGCGCAGCAGGCATCCTTGGCCCGTGCCCTCGGGCGCGCACACGATATTGCCGTTGCGGTGGATCCCGTACGAGGCATAGACGTAGAGCCTGCCTGGCGGGCCAAACATCGCTGCGTTGCGCGGGGTCTGGCCCCGGAAGGTGTGGGAGGCCTCGTCGGCTTTACCCAGGTAGGCCTCCACTTCCGTGATGCGCACGCTGACACCTTTGTGGTGGATTACCGCCCCGAGCAGCTGCGGGGCGACGACGTCAGCGGGCGCGGAGAAATCAATCATGGGCAACGAGGGTGACTCTAGCGGCGGTAGTACTCGGTGCCGGGCACCGGGTTGGGCACGAGGGTATCAAGGTTTACCGGCTCCAGCCCCTTGGCGCGCAGCCCGTCGATGACGCAGTCCGCTGCCTCCACGGTGGTGGGGTGGATATCGTGCATGAGGATGATGGCGCCCGGTTGCGCGCCCTCGACGGCAGCAGCGCACACGTGCTGGGAGTTGCGGTCCTGCCAGTCCACGGTGTCCACGGACCACAGGGCCTGCGCTTGGCCGTTGGCCTTGGCTGCGGCCTTCACGGTGCCGCTGGTGGCCCCGTAGGGCGGGCGCATCCAGCGCGGGTTATTGCCGGTCGCGGCCTTGATGGCGGCGGTACCCGCCTTGATCTCGGTATCCACCTCGCCGGGGGAGATCTTGGTGAGCTCTTGGTGGTTGGCGGTGTGGTTGCCCACGGTGTGGCCCTCGGCCTTCATGCGGCGCAGAAGGTCTGGGTGGGAGTTGGCGTTGGGGGCCAGCACCATGAAGCTGGCGTGGGCCTGCTTTGCCTTCAACGTATCGAGCAGCTGGTGGGTGAGGTCGCTCGGGCCGTCGTCGTAGGTGATGGCCACGCAGTTGGAGCAGGTCTCATCCGCCACGGACTGCTTATTCGGCCCTGCGGTCTGAGCGTTGCGGGGCTGCTGTGGCTTGGGCGAGGCAGGCGTGCGCGAGGAACCCGCAAACACGGGGCTGTTCTGTAGCTCCTTGGGCAGCGCGTTGTAGAAATCCTGCTGGGCGCGGTCGAAGCCTTCCTGCAGGTCCTGCTGCACGTTGGGCAGCTTCGGCGCCGGCAGGGCGGGCAGTGGTTGGGCGGTGGCTGTAGCCGGGAGTGCGGCTGCGGCGGCAAAGGCGAGTGCGGTGGCAAGAATTCTGCGCATGACAACCTTCCGGAGAAACTTTGACGGACCACTCATTGTGGCCCGCCCGCCGGAAGAAAAGCCCACGTGACACGCAACAGCAGTGAAAATTGTTAATCAATGTGAACAAGATGACATAAATCCTCGCCCCGTGCCGTCACCCCACGCTCCCACCGCCACCCAAAAGGAGGCTGATTTTTCTCCCCTCCACCGGCAGGAGTACGCTTACTATCTGTTGAGCGATGAGCTCTTGGGGCATTAGCTCAGTTGGTAGAGCGTTGCGTTCGCAATGCAAAGGTCAGGGGTTCGATTCCCCTATGCTCCACAACTTAGAACCTCCCTTTACCCGTTTAAACAGGTAAAGGGAGGTTGTGGCTTAAGTGATACATGCGCGTCTGGTGGCTGTGCCGTGCGCGTGTCTTCGCTCCGATTGGGAAGTCCTAGAAGACTGAACCTGGATAGCTGAACCTGGATAGCTGAACCTCGACGTCGCCAAGCGCGGCGAGTTCCGATGCGAAGAAAGCCACCAGCAGGTTCAGCTATCCAGGTTCAGCTTTTTGGATCCGACTCTGGGGGTTCGACTCTGTGGGATTAAGCCTCGTTCCCGTCCTCGTCAGCGTCAGAGTCAAAGCGCTTGACCAACACCACGTGGCCCTGGCTCTCGCCCACGGCGACGAAGCCCATGTGCACGTAGAGGCGGTGGGCGCGCTCGTTGGCCAGGGCCACGGACAGTGAGATGCCGGGCGCGCCCATCTCGCGGGCGAGCTCGGTGGCGGCGTCGATAAGCATGGTGCCCACGCCCTGGCCGCGGAAGCGCGGCTCCACCGCGATGGCCAGCTCCGGGATGCCCTCGGCCACGTGACCGTAGCCGTGGCTGTCCTCCGTGCCCCAGTTCAGCCACACGCCGCCGGCCGGGATGTGGCCCTCCCAGGCGATGAAACCGCCGCGCGCGGGCTCCCAGTCCCCGAGGTAGTACTCGAAGTCGATCTCAAACTGCTCGGTGAGCTCCGCGTGCTCGTCACCGAAAGTATCGGTGAGGAAGTTGATGCGCGCGAGATAGGTGCGGTCTGCTTCAGACAAGGGAGAAAGATGCATGCCCTCTAGGATAAGACCGCCAGGCTCCGCTGCTACCCGCGGGCCCACTGCGCGTAGGCAGCGGCGTAGCGCCCGCCCAGTTCCATGAGGCTGGCATGCGTGCCGTCCTCCACAATGCGCCCGTGCTCCATGACGATGATGCGATCCGCCTCCCGCGCTTGGTCCAGGCGGTGGGCCACCACCAGGCTGGTACGGCCCTGGGTTACGGCGCGGGCGGCGGCCTCCAGGGCCGCGGCGTGCTCGGAACCGGCCTCCGAGGTGGCCTCGTCCATGATGAGCACCGGCGGATCCCGCAGAATCATCCGCGCCAGCGAGATCTGCTGGGCCGCCTCGGCACCGATCTCCTCGTGACCGGCGCCGATCTTCGTGTCCAGACCCTCGGGCAGCCAGCGGGAGGACTCGTCCAGGCCCACGGTGCTGAGCGCGGACCACAGCTGCGCGTCGCTCGCCCCCGGGGCGGCCAGCAGGAGATCCTCGCGCAGGGTTCCGGAAAACAGGTGCACCTCTTGGGTGATGAGCGCGACGTGCGCGGTGAGCCAGGTGTTGGGAACTTCGGCGGTGGGGACATCGTCAAGCAGAATGCGTCCCGCGGTGGGGTACTGCAGGCCCGCCACCAGCGCGGCCAGCGTGGACTTGCCGGCTCCCGAGGTGCCCACCAGGGCGGTGGTGGTGCCCGGGGCCAGGGTGAGGGAGACTTCGGAGAGCACCTCCGCCCCGCCGGGGTAGTGGAAGCTGAGATCCTCAACGCGCACGGCGGGTGCGTGGTGCAGTGCCCGAGGTGCGGCGGCCTTCTCGCTGTCATCGATGAGCGCGAGCGCCACGGCGCGGCCCAGGGCGGTGGCTGCGTGCTGGATCTCCCCGGCGAAGAAGAGGACGTTGAACACGTGCACCTCCAGGCGCATGATGAGCAGCACCGCCGCGGCGGCCTGGCCCTGGGTGACCCAGCCCCAGGAGACCATGGGCACGGACATCGCCAGGGTGCCCAGCAGCAGCGTGCCGAAGGCCAGCGAGCCCTGACCGATAATGCGGTTGATCACCGGAATCTTGTCACCCCAGGCCTGCACGGTGTCCCAGGAGAAACGCTCCATGCGGCGGCGCGCCCAGCCGTCCAGGGCAAACACCCGCAGCGTATCCAGGGCGCGGATGGTATCGAGCAGCACGGAGTTGCGCCGCGCCTCCGCGGAGGAGACCTCGTTGGTCACCGTGGGGATATCGCGCAGTGTGACCCTGATGAAGGGGTACATCAGCGCGCCCACCAGCAGGAAGATCAGCGCGTAGGCCGGGTGGATAAACAGCACCGTCACCATGGTGATGGGCAAGATGAACACGGTGATGGCCAGGCGTTGGCCAATCATGGACACGGTGGTGGTGACGGTGTCGATGTCCTTGGACAGGCGGGTGATCACGTTGCCCGTACCCAGCTTCATGATGGAGGGCACCGGGGCGGTGAGCACGGCGTCGAGTGCCGCGCGGCGCAGATCCACCGCCAGGCGGCGGGTGTGGGCGTTGATGAGATAGCCGCCCAGCACCTGGCCGGTGACCTCCACCAGCATGGAGGCCGCGATGATCGCCACGGCGCCGATGATGGCCTCGCGGCCCGTGCCCAGCACCGGAAGCTCAATGCCGTGGATGATGTCCACCACGCGGCCCAGCACCTGGGAGGCAAGATTCATCATGACGATGGTGACCGCAAAGACCCCGGTGATGAGCCAGAGCTGCCCGCGGCGGGGCGCGGAGGGCAGAGTGGACACAAAGCGCCAGGATTCCCGCGGCGAGGCGGGGGCTAGTGCATCGGCTCGCGAGCTCACGGCACCACCACCTCCCTGGCGTGGGCGGCCCACGTGGCCGCCGAGGTGATCACCACGGTGACGCGCTCGGCGCGCAGCGCGCTGACGTGCGTGGCCACCTCCACCAGGGTCAACGCATCCAGGCCCGTGGTGGGCTCATCGAGGACGAGGACCTCCGGATCCGCGGCCAGGGCGCGGGCGAGCGCCACGCGCTGGCGCTGACCGCCGGAGAGGTTGAGGCCCGCCTCCCCGATGGGTGCTGCGGGTAGCTCGCCCTCGGGGCCGAAGCCGCCCAGGCGGGTGACGATGTCCTCGCAGCAGGCGGCCTGCAGCGCGGCGCGCACGGCCTCGGGGCTAGCAGTGCCTTCTGGGTTGATGTTGTCCGCCAACGTTCCCTCCAGCACGGAGACCCGGTGGGGCGGGCACAGCGCACCGTGTGCAGAGAGGTAGCGCGTCCAGGCCTCCGCGCGGGCGCGGGAGGCGGCGGTGTCCGGCATCCACACGTGCAGGCCTGGGCCCAGCGCCGGCGGTGCTTCGCAGCTGGCCTGGGTGGTGTCCGCGAGCTCGGCGAGCAGCTGAGCAATGCGTTCCACCGAGGCCCGCCCGCGCGCCCAATATTCGGTGAGGAAGCCCAGGGAATGCCCCAGCACCGTCAGCGCCGGGGGAACCAGCATGGTGATGGCCATGAGCTCGCCGGGTTCCATCTGCCCGGAGTAGGTGCGCCACACAGACCAGCTGAGGATGACGATGCAAAATACGGCGGGCACCATCTGGCGTAGCCAGGCCAGCACGTTCACGCGCTTGAGCTCGCGCAGTGAGGCCTCGAGGGCCTCCTCGGCGGCGGCCCCGAAGCGCTGCGCCACCACGGAGTGGGCACCGAGGCCCTTGAGCACCCGCGCGCCCTGTGCGTAGTCGGTGGCCAGCGAGAGCGCCACGTTATCCTTGGCGCGGCGCACGGCGGCGGCGCGGGTCAACGGCCCGGCGGTGAGCCAGGAGACTGCCGCGGTGGAAAGCGCGCCCACGAGCAGGCCTACGGAGACCACCCAGGAGATGGGGGCCAGGCTGATGACGGCCCCGGCCAGGTAGCCCAGCATCATGACGGGGAAGTTGAGGATCTGCTTGAGCTGGCCCACGTAGTCGGAGTCCGAGTCCATGGTGTTGAGCACGCGGCCCGGGCTGAGGCGGCCGGGAGTGGAATCCACCAGCCTGCCGAGCAAGCCTAGCCGCAAGGTGTGGGTGGTGCGGGCCTGGCTGAGATCCGTGAAGGCATCAGCGGAGGCCTCGGTGACGTAGAGGATGTAGAGAATTAGCGCGCTGAGCGCGATGGGCAGCCCCAGTGTGGCCCACGAGGGGGTGGCAAAGGCGTGCTGGGTGGCCTGACCGATGATCACGGAGAGCAGCGCGCTGAGCGGCGCGTTGATCACGCTGGAGATAATGACTCCCGCCACGCCGGTGCGCTGCGCCCCCAGCAGGCGGCCGGTGGCCGCGCGGGGCCGCGACCAGTCGGTGGTGCTGATGAGCGAGGTCTCGCCGTGCGGAGGGGAATCGGGGAGATACCACGCCCACGTTCTCATGCGGGAGGGGTGTGCCATGGCAGATTATGTTATCTGCGGGCACTTATGAGTGCAGTGGTTTTGGGGGTTTAGGCCAGGTGGTAGTTCGCAACCTCGTAGCCGTTGAAGGTGCGCTCGACGCCGGCATCGTCGACGGAGCGGAAGGTGGTGCCGTTCTCAATGGCAAAACGCAGGTTGTCAACGCGGGAAGAAGGATCGCCAGCCACTGCGCCCGCCGGGAAATAGAAAGTGTTCCCATCCTTGAGCTTGACAATGAGGGACTCGAAGCTCACTCACATTCTCCTTGTTCGCTGCAGCTATAGTTCTCAGCTGATTCAAACAGCTGCAGCGACCAAAGATCAAAGCATTGAGATCTAGGCAACGTTAGCCTTACCCCCGCAAGGGGAGCCTGGCCAGCGTTGGTAGTGGCTTCTGCGTGCTTTTTCTATTTTTCTTCCTCAGTGTGCAGGCGGTGCTTGCCCTCGTCCTCACGATCATCGGTGATGCGGGAGGTGTCCTCGGCGCGGTGCTGGGCCAGCTGCTCGTCGATGGAGTTGAGCAGTTCCTCGTCGCGCTCCACCACGCCTTCCTCGGCGAGGTCGGATTCCTTGAGGTCATCCTCGGTGGTGGAGGTGTAGACCAGCGTGGAGCCCTCGGTGGCGGAGTTGGCGCCAAAGTCCTCCACGCGCGGCGGGACCTCGGAAGGCTCCTCCTTGCGGAAGAAGAAGTAGTACACCGCGGTACCCACGGTGGCCACGAGGGCCACGATGGCGGCGATGGGCCAGAACTTACGGGACTTCTTCTTGCCGGTGGCCTTGGCCAGCTTCTTCTCCACGCGCTTGTTGATCTTCTTGGACTCCTTGCGGGCCTTCTTGCGCGCGGCCTTGGAGCGCTTGGTGGCCTCGTCCTTGGCCTCCTCGCCGTAGTTCTTGATCTCCTTGAGCGCGCGCTCCAGGCGGTCGTGTGCGGCCTTGGTGACGGCACCGGCCTCGCGGCGGGCCTCCGGGAGGACGTCGCTTTCGAAGTCGTCGACGCGATCCTCCACGCGCGCGGCGGCGGCCTCGAGGGCGTCATAAGCCTCGCGGGCCTTCTCATCGCGGAAGTCCTTGAACTTGGTCCACAGGGAGGAGGCGAGGGAGGCGGAGGTGCTCAGTAGGGCGGGGTTCATAGAACGCTCCTTTGGCGTGTGTGGGCTTGTCTTTATCGGATTCTCTCCCGCCCAGCGTAGTGGGGTGCTGCGGTCACCGCCACCACTTCGCGCAGGTCCGCGGCGGATCCTCCACCCACTAGACAGCTTGGTATGTAAATGGGGGATTTTTATTCACGTCAATTCCCTGCAACCCCGCAGTTGCCAGCCCTTTATTGGTATCACCATTGGATTTTTGCTTCCTCGCTACTAGACCGCTTGGTACATTTCCCAGCTAAGAAAAGCACTCAACCAGGGAGGAAGGCCACCATGTCACCGCGACTCTCCGCCTCCGCACCCCTCGATACCTACGAGGAGGCGCGGCCAAACGCCCCGCGCCGCACGGCGTTGTCCTTCGAGGTGATCCCGCCGCGCCACGACGCCGACGCCGCCAAGATCGACGGCCTGCTGGCTACCCTCGAGGCCTACCACCCCGATTACATTGCCGTGACCAGCTCCCAGCGCTCCGGCTGGCTGGAGGGCACCGCCCAGTTCATCAACCGCATCTCCCGGGACACGAGCATGCGCCCCCTGGCGCACCTGGCCTGCACCGCCGGCACCGAGGCCGAGCTAGCGGTGTGGATAGACAGGCTTGTCGATGCCGGCGTGCGCGGCCTGCTCGCCCTGCGCGGCGATCTGCCGGAGGCGGGCATGCCCCCTGGCCACCTGCAGCACGCCGACGCGCTGGTCAAGCTCATCCGCGCACGCGAATCCCAGCAGGTGGCACGCCTGGCCGCGGGCCGGCTGGCGGTGGGCGTGGCCTGCTATCCCAACGGGCATGCCGAGTCCCACAACTCCGACGAGGACTTCGACGTCCTGCTGGCCAAGCAGCGCCTTGGGGCGGACTTCGCCATCACCCAGCTCTTCTTTGAGGCCGAGGACTACGGCCGCTTCCTGCAGCGGGCCCGGCTGGCCGGGGTCCGCATCCCGCTCATCCCGGGCATCATGCCGATGACCAGCCAGGCCCGGGTAGAGCGAATGTGCCAGCTGTCGGGGCTGGAGGCGCCCACCCGGGTGCTGGACCAGCTTGCGGCAGCACGCTCACCGGCCGAGGAACACGAGATCGGGATGCAGCTCACCGCCGAGCTGGCCGCCGCGGTGCTGCGGGCCGGCGCCGATGGCCTCCATATCTATACACACAACAACGCCACCACCACCCAGGACCTTCTCAGCAGGGTCGGCATCACCAGAAACGGAGAAGAACAATGAGCACAACAACGAACAGAGCACAGTTTCCCACCACCACCATCGAGGGCTACCCGCGCGTTGGCGCCCACCGCGAGCTGAAGAAGGCCCTGGAATCCTATTGGTCCGGCGCCATCGACGCCGAGACCTTCGAGTCAGCAGCGCATTCCCTGCGCCTGGATACCTACGCCCGCCTGAAAGAGCTGGGCCTGAGCGAGGATTACGCCATCCCCGCCGACGTGGCCTATTACGATCACGTCCTCGAAACCGCCCTGACCGTGGGCGCGGTGGAGGGTGAGACCCTCGATGACGAGTTCCACCTCGCCCGCGGCAATCAGGACACCGCCCCGCTGGAAATGACCAAGTGGTTTGACACCAACTACCACTACATCGTCCCGGAAATCGCCGATGACCAGGCGTTCACGCCCCACCCGCAACGCGTGCTCAAGCTCATCGAGGAAGCCCGCGCCGCCGGCCACGCCATCCGTCCGGTCCTCGTGGGCCCGGTGACCCTGCTGGCGCTGTCCAAGCCGGCTGATGGCGCCAGCTCCGCGCCGCTCGATCACCTCGACGCCGCCGTGGACTCCTACCTCAGTGTTCTCGAGGCCGTGCACGAGGCGGGCGCGGAGTGGATCCAGCTCAGCGAGCCCGCGCTGGTGGCCGATCTTGCCGCGGCTGACGACGCCACACTGGCCAGAGCTCTCACCCGCGCCTACACTCGCATCCTCGCCGCGGAAAAGCGCCCGCAGATCTACCTGACCACCCCGTATGGCTCCCTGCGCGCCGGGCTCGAGGCACTCGCCTCGCTGCGCCCCGAGGCTGCCCAGGTGGATCTCTCCGTGGGCACCCTCGCGCTGGATCCCGGCTACCTCGAGCGCGTGCGCGCCCTGGGCGAGGCCGGCATCCACTTGGCCGCGGGCCTCATCGACGGCCGCAACGTGTGGGCTGCCAACCTGCGGGATCTGCGCGAGAAGCTCGAGTCCCTGCCCGCCGGCACCTCCGTGACCACCTCGGTCTCCCTGCAGCACGTGCCGCACACCGTGGCCGCGGAGACCTCCCTGCCGGTGGACGTGGCCACGTGGTTCGCCTTCGCCGATGAGAAGGTGGCCGAGGTCGTGGCCCTCAGCGCCGGCCCGCTCGACGCCCCGGAGGCCTACGCCCAGGCGGATCGCGCCGTGCGCACCCGCGCTGAGTCCTCCCGCACCCACGACGCCGCCGTGCAGGAGCGCACCGCGCAGCTGCCCACCGGCACCGTGCAACGCGAGCCCGCCTTTGCCGAGCGCTCCGCCGCCCAGAAGGAGCTGGGCCTGCCGCAGCTTCCCACCACCACCATCGGATCCTTCCCGCAGACCAAGGACATCCGCGCCGCCCGTGCCGCCCACCGCGCCGGCGAGCTTGACGATGCCTCCTACACCGAGGCCCTGCGCCGCGAAATCGCCCACGTTATCGAGCTGCAGGAACGCCTGGGCATCGACGTCCTCGTGCACGGCGAACCGGAGCGCAACGACATGGTGCAGTACTTCGCCGAGCTTCTCGAGGGCTTCGTGGTCACCGAAAACGGCTGGGTACAGTCCTATGGCTCCCGCTGCACCCGCCCGCCGATCGTCGTCGGCGACATCTCGCGCCCCACGGCCATGACCGTGGAGTGGGCCGCGTACGCGCAGTCGCTGTCGAAGAAGCACGTTAAGGGCATGCTCACCGGCCCGGTGACCATCCTGGCCTGGTCCTTCGTGCGCGATGACGTGCACCAGTCCGTCTCTGCGGATCAGCTGGGCATCGCGCTGGCCGATGAAGTCCGCGACCTCGAGGAGGCGGGCATCGACATCATCCAGATCGACGAGCCCGCGCTGCGCGAGCTGCTCCCGCTGCGCGCCGAGGACCGCGAAGCCTATCTGCAGTGGGCGGTGCGCTCCTTCCGCCTGGTCTCCCTGGGCGCCAAGCCGGCCACCCAGATCCACACGCACCTGTGTTACTCGGAGTTCGGCCAGATCATCGACGCCGTGGCCGCGCTCGACGCAGACGTAACCTCCATCGAGGCTGCGCGCTCCCGCATGGAGCTGCTCGCGGACATCGATGAGAAGTTCCACTCTGAGATTGGCCCGGGCATCTACGATATTCACTCCCCGCGCGTGCCTTCGGTGGCGGAAATCGCCGAACTCATCCGCGCCGCGCTGAAGAACGTGCCGGTGGAGCGCCTGTGGGTCAACCCGGACTGTGGCCTCAAGACCCGCGGTTACGCCGAGACCGAGGCCTCCCTGCGCAACATGGTGCTCGCCCGCGACGAGGTGCTGGCCTCCCTGCAGTGATCTGAAGGAAAGCCAGCGACGTGACTAGTGTGGTGCCATGAGTAACACCACGCACACGTCGTTCCGCAACGCCGAGGAGCGCTTTCTGCCGGATGCGCTCGCCGGCTTCATCGCCAGCCACCCGGACGCCCGGTGGCACGAGGCCGGCTTCATCGGGCAGGATAGTCCCCTCCGCACCGCCGAGGGCGAGCCCGCCGTCGCGCTCATCTCCGGCGGCGGCTCCGGCCACGAGCCCATGCACGCGGGTTTCCTGGGCGCGGGCATGCTCGCCGCGGTGTGCCCGGGCCTGCTCTTTACTTCCCCCAACGCCGTGCAGATCACCGAGGCCACGAAGTGGGCGGATCAGGGCCGCGGCGTGGTGCACATTGTGAAGAATTACACCGGCGACGTCATGAACTTCTCCGTCGCCCGCAACTCCGCGCCCGGGGTGGATACCCGCGAGGTCCTCGTGGCCGATGACGTGGCTACCGACGGCAACGAGGACGGCCCCGGCCGCCGCGGCACCGGCGCGACCATCCTGGTGGAAAAGATCGCCGGGGCCTCCGCCTACCGCGGCGACGACCTCGACACCGTGACCCGCCTGGCGCGCCGGGCCGCGGAGAATTCCCGCAGCATGTCCGTGGCCCTGCACCCTGGCTTCATGCCCACCACTGGCCGCGAGACCTTCGACCTCGACGCCGGCTCCATGGAAGTGGGCGTGGGTATTCACGGCGAGCCCGGCACCCATTCCGCCTCCGTCGAGTCCGCGGCAGACATCGTTGAGCACCTGCTGTCCAAGATCGTCTCTGCCCTTGCGCTCGAGCGCGGCGATGAGGTGGTGTGCCTGGTCAACGGCCTGGGCGGGGCCACTCCGCTGGAGCTTAGCCTGCTCTTTGGTGAGGCCTCCACCCAGCTGGCCGCCCAGGGCATCCGCGTGGTGCGCTCCCTGGTGGGTTCCTTTGTCACCTCCGTGAACATGCACGGCGCGTCCATTACCCTGCTCAAGGCGGACGCTGAAACGCTCGAGCTTCTCGACGCCCCCACCTCCGCCCCTGCCTGGCCCCGCGTCCTCGGCACCGAGAAGGCTGTGGCCAGCGCCGACATCACCTTTGAGGACGAGCTGCCCGCCGAGGGCGAGGAGAATCCCTGGCTCAGCGCCTTCGTGGCCCGCCTGCAGTCCTCCTTCGACGAGCTCACCGAGCTCGACCGCCAGGCCGGCGACGGCGACTTTGGTCAGAACATGGAGGCGGCCTTCGGTGATATCGAGCTGCCCTTGCGCGGCGAGCAGTCCGCCATCCTCCGCGGCTTGGCCAAGCGCCTGCTGGTGCGCGCGGGCGGCACCTCCGGGGCGGTCTTCGGCACGCTCTTTACTGAGCTCGCCCGCGCCGAGTCCCTGGCCGCTGGCCTGAACAACGCCGTGTGCGTCATCTCTGAGCTGGGCGGCGCCACGCTGGGGGATCGCACGATGCTGGATGCCCTCATTCCCGCCGCCGAGAAGGCCACCGAGATTGGCACCACCATCGATACTGACGAAGCACACCTCGCCGCTCTGTACGAGGCCGCCCGCGCCGGCGCCGAGTCCACCGCCGAGCTCGATGCCAAGAAGGGCCGCGCCTCCTACCTGGGCGAGCGCAGCAAGGGCGTGATTGATCCTGGTGCGCTGGTGGTGAGCTGGCTCTTCAGGGCCAACTAGGAGGGCTGACCATAAGGAAACAGCAGCTCGTCGAGTGAGCTGATATCCCCGGCGCCACCGCGGTCCAGATGAAGTGCGTGGAGTCCGGCAGCGCGGGCGCCGTGGACGTCGTTAGGCAGTGAGTCGCCCACCATGAGGGTCTCGGCGGGATCGCTGCCCAGGCTCGCGCAGGCCTCGAGGTAGGCGCGCTTATCCGGTTTGGGTGCGCTGAGATCCGCAGTGGGGAAGAGGTGTACTCCCGGCAGATCGAGCTTGCCCGCCCGCAGCTTTCCGCTTTGAAGTTCGCGGGAGCCGTTGGTGAGCACCCCCACCTTGAGGCCCGAGGATAATGCGCGGCGCAGGGCGGGAAGGGCATCGGCAAAAGCCACCCAGTTGCACTGGTAGGCGGCCAGGTAGCCGTCGTAGAGCGCGAGCGCGTGGGCCTCGTCCAGCTCCGCGCGGCCCAAGAATTCCCGGCAGCGCTGTGCGCGCTGGCCGTGGTAGGTGACCTCCCCGCGCTCGTAGGCGCGGAACCACGTGCGCTCAATCTCCGCGAATCGCTCGTGCTGGCCTTGCGCCACACCAAGCTCGCGGCACCACTCATCCAGACCCGCGGCCATGGCGGCGTGGTGGTCCATGAGGGTGTCATCGAGATCAAAAAGAACTGCGCGTATCACTCGTTACACACTACGGCAGCCGCCCCCGATCGCTCAGGGCGTGTCCCCATCCCAGCGCAGGCCGGGAAAATTCCATACAATAGTCGGCATGACTCAAAAGACCGCTACTGCAACGATGCACACCAACTACGGTGACATTGTTATCGATCTCTTCGGTAACCACGCACCGGTAACCGTGGAAAACTTCATTGGCCTGGCAAAGGGCGAGAAGGAGTACTCCACTCAGAATGCTAAGGGCGAGCAGTCCGGCCCGTTCTACGATGGCGCTATCTTCCACCGCGTCATCGATCAGTTCATGATCCAGGGCGGTGACCCCACCGGCACCGGCCGTGGCGGCCCCGGCTACCAGTTCCAGGATGAGTTCCACCCGGAGCTGCAGTTTGACCGCCCGTTCCTGCTGGCCATGGCTAACGCCGGCCCGGGCACCAACGGCTCCCAGTTCTTCATCACCGTGGCGCCGACCCCGCACCTGAACAACCACCACACCATCTTCGGTGAGGTCACCGACCCGGCTTCCCAGGAAGTCGTGTCCAAGATTGCCAAGGTGTCCACGGACCGCATGGACCGTCCGCACGAGGACGTCGTCATCGAGTCCATCGAGATCGCCTAAGAGCACTCGCTGCCTGAGCCCGCGGCCACATTGTGTGGTTGCGGGCTCCTTTGACGTTTTGGGGAGAAGAACATGCCCTCTTTTCTGAAGCAGGCCCCGGCCACGCTGTGGATAGCCATCCTGTGCACCGCCGCGTGGTTGGTGACGGCCGTACAGTCCCGCTCATTGAGCAGTTCCTACTACGGCTCGAGCCTGGCACAGCGGTGGACGCTGTGGGGCCCAGAGTTCTCTGAACACCCGCTCAGTGTGCTCAGCGCCGGGTTCATGCACCTCGACGCCGGCCACCTCGTGGTGAACATGGTGATGCTGCTCTTCGTCGGCGCTGAGATCGAACGCGCCCTGGGCACGGCGCTGTATACGGCGGCCTATGTGGTGTCCCTGCTGGGGGCCTCGGCCTCGATCCTGTGGATGGATTACAACACGCCCACGGTGGGTGGGTGCCTCCGGCGCGCTCTTCGCGCTCATGGCCCTCTTGCTGGGCGTGTACCGCAGCCGGGGCTTAAGTCTGCGCGCACCGATCTTCTTTGTCTTGGCCAACGTGGCTTATACCTTTCTGGCCAGTCACGTCTCCCTGTGGGGACACCTCGGCGGGTTGTGCACAGGGCTCATCTTGCTGCCCTTCCTCTTTGCCCGGCGGAAGTCTGTGCGCTGGGTAGGAATTGCCGTGGTGGCGGTGATCGCGGGTGTGTTGCTAAGCCTACGAGCTGGGCTTTGGGGATAACTTGGGCGTGTTATCCACCAAAACGCTTGTGCGAAAAGATTTCACAGTAGTTATCCACATTGTGGATAACTACATTTTTGTAATTTACCGAACGCATGATTCAAGTTTTGCCTGATCATGCAGGGTATCGCCGTTCGATTCTGATCTAAAACCTACTGTGGACACGGGTGAAAACACTTATCCACAGGCTGTGGACAAAGGTTGTGAAATTCGATTTTCACAGAGTTATCCCCACCCTGTGGATAACTTTCTTCCCAGGGTGTTCACAACTGTGGGCAGGCGTGAAAACGGAAAACAAAAACCGAAAAACGGGCACCGAGAAGCTCGGTACCCGTTAAGAATGCGAAACTGCGGGAATGCGGAGGATCTAGCTGCCCGCTCCGCCCAGGATCTTGGTCACCAGGTTGAGGCGGGAGGAGGCGTCATAGATGACGATGAGACGCGAGACGATCTTCTTCACACCAGATTCGGAGATGCCCAAGGCCGCGGCGATCTCCGCGTTGGAGTTGCCCTGCAGTAGCAGCTTGAGCACGTTGGTTTGATTATCACTGAGATCCCGGGAGGCGATGGCCTCCGCAACCGGATCGCGTCGCGGCTGACCGTCGATGTAGTCCACCAGCCGGTGCATGGCCACCGGGGCCACGACGGTGCCGCCGTGGACGGCTTCGCGGACTGCGTCGATGACGGATTGCGGGCGCTGATTCTTCAGGATGTAGCCCGCGCCGCCCGCGCGCAGGATTTTGAGCATGGTGTCGTCGGAATCGAAGGACGTGATGGCCAGAAAGACCGGCGGGGTGGCGGACTTCTTCAGCTCTTTGAGCAGCGTGATGCCGTCCATGTGCGGCATGTGGATATCGGCGAGCACGATGTCAGGCTTGACCGAATTCACCATGCGCAGGCACTGGGAGCCGTTCTCGGCCTCGGCGACGACGTTGATGTCCTCAGTCATGCCGAAGTAGAGGCGGAAAGAGGAACGGACTAGGGGATCATCATCAACGATAAAGACACGAATGCTCATGGCAGCGGCTTAGCGCCCGCCACACCACCAGCGCTGGGGGCTGGTGGAGCAACGGAAATTATCAGCGAAGTCCTGAGCAATCGAGGAGTAGAAGCCGAAGACAGGTTCGGCCTCTTCGGTGTCCTCTTCTTCCCCGGCCAGTTCAACGTCGATAGCGATATCCTCGGAGTACTCCGTGTATTCGGTGTACTCCACAGAGGTGATCTCCGACGCAGACGCGGTGGGTGCAAGGACCAAGCACAGGGCAGCGGTTGCTGCGGCGAGAGTAGAACGCATAATAAAGCCCTTTTAGGTTGTTAGGTGAGAGTTGTTACTGCAGGACAGCCTACTACACCTTCATGAGTGCGTCTTTTGGTAGGGAGAGTCGTGTGATCCACAGATCACCGTGCTTGCCGCTATGAAACGTGCCGCCCACGGAGTTGACGCGCTTGGTGATGTCATCCAGCCCCAACTTGGTGGTCATGTGGGCCGGGGATTGCTGCTCCGCGATCTCAGACTCGATGCGCAGTTTGAAGCCGTTGTTGATGGACTCAGCCGAGATGGTAACGGTGGAATTGCGCGGCGCATACTTGAGGATGTTGGCGCCAAGCTCAGAGAAGATGAGGTGCAGGTTCTTCGGCAGCCCGAGCTCGCCGCACTTGCCCAGGTTCACGTCCATGTCGCAGTCGAAGTTGTGGCTGCGCAAGAGGTCTTCCAGGGCCGATACCTCCGAGCACACGCTGCGCCCTGGCTTGGGCAGGTTATCGGACTTCATGACGCGCAGGAGATCCCGCACTTCACCCATGGCTTGGCGTGCGTCATCGGCGATCGCCGTGGCAGCTTCCACAAGCGCCGGATCCTTCTGCACCAGCGCGAGGGTCTCCGAGCGCATGACCACGGAGGTCAGGGTGGCGGAGACGGAATCGTGCAGCGTGGTCATGAGCGCCTCGCGCTCCTCGGCCGCGCGCTGTTTAGCGGCGAGCTGTTTCTCGCGCGAGCGCTTGAGATTGATTCCGATGGCAATTGCGGCTACATACAGGATTGATGAGAGGAGAGTGCTGAAGAAATCTGCAGCGAGGAAAAAGTGGGAATTGGGATCTACTAGTGCGAGCAAAACATAGAGTGCACTGAACAGCGCTGCGTACTCCCAGCGGCGTCGAAAAGCCACCATGCCCACGATGAGCGCGCTCCAGGCCAACATGAGGAAGGAGCGCCAGTCGGGGTGCCAGGCGGTGATAGCAAAAAACACCCCGTAGATGCCAGCTGCCCACAGGGGGCGAGTCAGAGCCAACGGGGTGATGGCCAGCGCGCAGGCCGCGAGGACCAGCGCGCCGGTGGTGAGGAAAGACCTATCCATGGCGCCGGTGAGCATCACCAAGATGATGCAGGCGACGCCCGCGAAGCGGTAAAACCTCGAGGACTCCATAAGCAGCGTCTTAGCGCCAGCCCATGGTCATGAGCAGGCCGATGATGGCCAGGCCGAAGCCAATGCCGTAGTTCCACGGGCCGAGCTCACGCATGAAACCGATGGAGTCGCCGGCCAGGTAGTTCACCACGAGCCACAGCAGGCCGATGACCATGAGGCCCAGCATGATGGCGACGTACCACTTCGGGGTGCCCTCAGAATTGATCTTGACCGGAGTGCGGTTATTCGCAGAGCTCGAGGACTGCGGAAGGGAGGAACTCGGCGTGATCTTGGACTTTGGCATGAGATGTACCTTCGTGGTTGTGGGGGTTACAGGGTGATTTATCAGTGGTTACCTTAGCAGGCGCTACTGCGGGGGCAGAAGAGCTGAGGTGGTGAACTCCCAGTACCGGACGTCGATCGTCTGATCCTTGCGGATGAGATCGCCCTGGTTAGCCGAGGCCCAGCCGATACGCCCGTTATCGATGAGCGCGCCAGTGGGGATCGGGTCACCGGTGTTGAGGGAGCCGGACCAGCCGGCATCGCGAAGCGCACGCGTGGCCTCAGCCTGGGTGGAGTGCACCAGCGCGGGGACCTCAATGAGCAGGCCGTTGGAGACCTCCAGGGTGAGGGTCTCACCCTTGGCCACGCGGGAGCCCTCGTTGGAGACACCCACCACGCGGTTTTCGGGTTGGTTGGAATCCACCACGCGCACGTTGACCTTGAAGCCGATGGCCTCGAGCATGTCGATGGCGCGGTCGCGCTCCAGGCCACTGACGTTGGGGACCTCGGCCTCCTCGGCGCCCTTGGACACGGTGACGCGCACCTTGGTGCCCTTGGACACCTGGGTGCCGCCCGACGGGTTCTGGGAGATGATCTCGCCGGCCGGGGCCTTATCGTTGCTCTCCTCGACGTCGTTGTTGAGCTCCAGGCCTGCGTCCTTGAGCGCCTTGGTGGCGTCCTCTAGCTTCATACCGCTGAGATCCGGCACCTCGGTGATCTCCTTGCCGGAGGAGACCGTGAGCGTGACCGAAGAATTCTTCTGCAGCTCGGAGCCCTCCGCCGGGTTGATGCGGATGACCTTGTCGCGCGGCACCGTAGGGCTGGGCTCCTCGTTGACCGTAACCATGAGGCCCAGATCCTCCAGCTCGGCCACGACCTCCCCGCGCGGGCGGTTGGCCACCTTGGGCACCACCACCATGTTGGCCTTGCGGGCGCGCTCCTGCTGCTCCTGTTGCTGCTGGCGCTCGTCCTCGCGATAGCCATTCCAGAAGTCCCAGCCGAAGTAGCCGATGATGAGCACCAGCGCCGCGGACAGGCCGATGGCCACCCACTTCAGGCCCTTGCCTTCCTCTTCTGTACCTGTGCCTGTGGCCGTGCCCGGGCGGGTGGAGGCAATCGGCGCGCGGTGCTGCGGCACCATGGCCGTGGGGTGCTCGTCCTCGTTGACGTGGGCGCGGGCGGCCTCGGTGAGCTGGCCGGCGCCCAGGCGCTTGAGATCCTCGCCGAACTCCCATGCGGACTGGTAACGATCCGCTGGGTGCTTGGCCATCGCGGTGAGCACGACGGCATCCAGGTTGAGGCGCTCGTTCTCCGAGAGATCCCCGGGGACATACTCGGAGGGCGGAACCGGATCCTCCTGGACATGCTGGTAGGCCACCGCGAAGGGGGTCTCGCCCTCAAACGGGGTGCGCCCGGTGACGGCCTCGTACATGACGCAGCCCAGGGCGTAGACGTCGGAGCGGGCGTCGGCAGGCTTGCCCCGGGCCTGCTCCGGGGAGAGGTACTGGGCGGTGCCGATCACCGCGGAGGTCTGGGTCATCGCCGAGGTGGAATCATCCAGCGCGCGGGCGATGCCGAAGTCCATCACCTTCACCTGGCCGGTGTTGGTGAGCATGATGTTGGCCGGCTTGATGTCTCGGTGGATGATGCCGGCCTCGTGGGAGGCCTGGAGGGCGTCGGCCACCGGGGTGAGGATCTGCGCGGCCTCCGCCACGGGCAGCGGGCCCTCCTCGCGGACGATGTCGCGCAGCGTGCGCCCGTGTACGCGCTCCATGACGATGTAGGGCAGCATGAGCCCGTCGACGTCCTTCTCACCGGTGTCGAAGACCGCGACGATGTTGGGGTGGTTGAGCTTGCCGGCGTTCTGGGCCTCGCGGCGGAAGCGCTCGCGGAAGTTCACGTCCCGCGCCATGTCAGGGCGCAGCATCTTGATGGCAACAGTGCGCCCCAAGACGGTGTCTTCGGCATCAAAAACCTCAGACATGCCGCCAGCTCCAATTTCCTGGCGAAGATGGTAGCGGTCACTGACCATGGTGCTTACTGCCCTCCCTGGTTTAAGAGTTCATCGAGGGGATCGAAGGTGGCGGGTTGCGAGTCTACGTCGGTCTCCGGGGCCGGTGTCTCCACAGCGGGTGGCTCCGGGGTGGCCTGCGTGGGCTGCTCCTCCTGAGTTGGCGCCTGGTTATCCGAGGTCACCGGCTCGCTGGGCACGGGCGACGGGTGAACAGAGCGCGTCGTCGTCACCGTAACCTCCGAGGGAGATTCGGGCGTGTCCTCTTCCTCCTCCTGCGTGGGCGTGTGCGTGGTGACGGGCGCCTGCGTTGTGGTGGTGGGATCCCGGTATTCGGTGACAATGACCTCCGACGGCTGGGCGGGTTTCTCCTCGCCGTCGTTGAAGAGTTTGTAGGATACCAGACCCACGACGACCAGCGCAGCGAGAGCCCCCGCGATGATGAGCCCGGTGCCGAAGCCGCGGCTCTTTTCCTCCGGGGCAACCGCCGGGGTGGTGGTCGTGGGCTGGGCCATGTTGGCCAGCATCTCCGTCGACGCCGAGGGCGAGGGCTCCTGGGCCAGGGGCGCGAGTGCCGCGGACTTCGGCTGCGGCGGGCGCTTGCCTGCGCGCACGGCGGAGACGGCGTTGGTCAGCTCGTTGCCGTCGGCGAAACGGGTCTGCGGATCCTTGCGCAGGGTGATGCCGATGAGCTCGCGGGTCTGCGCGCTGATCGACGTCGAGAGCGCCTCCGGGGCCTGGCTGATGTGCGCCAGCGCCACGGACACCGAGGAATCGCCGCTGAAGGGGCGGCGGCCGGCCAGCATCTCGTAGCCGACGACGCCGAGGGAATAGACGTCGGAGGCCGGCGTGACCTCCATGCCCTGCGCCTGCTCCGGGGAGACGTACTGCGCGGTGCCCACTACCATGCCGGTGCGGGTCAGCGGCACCGCGGCGGCAGCCTTGGCGATGCCGAAGTCGGTGATTTTGACCTGCCCGTTCTGGGTGATCATGAGGTTGCCCGGCTTGATATCGCGGTGCACCAGACCCATGTGGTGGATGGCGGAGAGGCCGTGCGCGGCCTGCTCCATGACGTCGAGGGCCAGCGTTTCCGGCAGCGAGTTCTCGCGCGCCAGCAGATCCGCCAGGGACTCGCCGCGGACGTACTCCAAGGCCATGAAGCAGAACATCCGGCCGTTATCCTCGAGCTCGCGGTAATCGTAGGTGGCCACGACGTTCTCGGAGTGAATCGACTCGGCGGACTCCGCCTCGTTGCGGAAGCGGCTGAGGAACTCGTTGTTATCGGAGAACTCCGGGCGCAGCACCTTGATGGCCACTTCGCGGTCATTGCGAACGTCATCGGCCAGCCACACGGTGGACATGCCACCATGGCCGATGATCCACTGCAGCTGGTAGTCCTCCCCGATGAGGGCCTGCAGGTGATCCTTGTTATCTGCACTGCTCATTACTGCTCACCTCCGTACGCGCGCAAGATTGCTCGGCCAATGGGGCCAGAGACCTGGCCGCCGGTGGCACCCTCCCCGAGGTGCCCGCCGTCCTTGACCACCACCGCCACTGCGATATCGCGATCAGGATCGAAGGCCACGTACCACACGTGCGGCGGCAGGCCATCGCCGTGCTCGGCGGTGCCCGTCTTGGAGGCGAAACCGTTGCCGTCGTAGCCAAAGGTCGAGCGCTCCGAGGCAAACATCAAATCTTTGATCGTCGCCGCGGTCTCCTCCGTTACCGCCTCGGCCTCCTGGTGCGGCTTGGTGGAGCGCAGCTCCTTCATCTGGGCGTCGGTGATGCGATCCACCAGGTAGGGGCGCATGCGCTTGCCGTCGTTGGCGATGGTGCCGGCCATCACCGCGGCCTGCAGGGCGGACATGGTGACGTCGCGCTGGCCGATGGCGGATTGGGCGACCTGGGCGCCGTCGCCAAGCTCGCCCACGTTACCGGGCGAGGTGTTCACGCCGAGGTCATAGCCCTGGCCCACGCCGAAGGCCTCCGCGTACTTGCGCAGCTCCTCGGCGCCGATGCCCTCGGACATCTGCACGAAGGCGGTGTTGCAGGACAGTGCGAAGGCCGTGCGCAGGGTCACCGAGTCGGAGCCGCCGCACTTCTGGTTGCCGTAGTTGGTCAGCTCCGTGGTGGCATCCGGCAAGGTGATGGAGTTCGCGCCGGTGAGGGTGGAATCCGGGTTAAAGCCGTTGTTCAGGCCCGCCGCCGTGGTGATGATCTTGAAGATCGACCCGGGCGGCAGCGTGTCCTGAGTGGCGTGGTTGATGAGCGGCGTGCCGGGCTGCTCCTGCAGGCCGGCCCACGTCTCCTCGGCGGAATCCCCCATGAGATCCGAGACGTTGTAGCTGGGCGAGGACGCCATGGCCAGAATTTTGCCCGAGGAGGGCTGGATGGCCACCGCCGCGCCGTTGTAGCCCGGCCCGGCCAGCTGATCGTAGGCTGCCTGCTGCAGAGCCGGATCGATGGTCACCTCCACGTTGGCGCCGTTCTTAGGCTTGCCGGCCAAGGTGTCCAGCCAGTTCTGGGTCAGCAGTGAGGCATCCTTGCCGTTGAGGATGTCATTCTGCGAGGCCTCCAGCTGCGAGGCGCCAAACTGAGTGGAAAGATAACCGGTGACGTTGGCAAAGGCCGGCGAGTTGGTGGGGTAGGAGCGCGAGTAGTTGCCTTCGGCGTCGGCGGTGGACTGCGCCAGCACCGTGCCGCCGGCGTAAATCTGCCCGCGCGGGGTGGTCTGCACATCGTAGAAGCTGCGCATGTTCCGCGGATTCTGGGCGTACTTATCCTCAGAAAAGGCCTGCACCACGGTGAGGTTGATCAGCAGCACCGCGGTCATGAGCAGGGAGAACAGCGCGACGAGGCGGATCGACTTATTCATCGGGTGGCCTCCTGCACAACCGGGAACAGGGAGGTATCGCTCGGCGCATTCGAGGTGGTCTCGCGCGCCGGGCGGCGCGCAGAGTTCGAGATGCGCAGCATGATGGCCAGCAGCATGTAGTTAGCCATGAGCGAGGAACCGCCCGCGGACATGAACGGGGTGGTCAGGCCGGTCATCGGCAGCAATGCGGAAATGCCGCCGGTGACCACGAAGACCTGAACGGCCAGGGTCAGCGCCAACCCGGAGGCCACCAGCTTGCCGTAGGAATCGCGGCACTTCAGCGCGGCGTTGAAGCCGCGGGCCGCCAGCATGGCAAAGAGGATGAGCACCGCCGCCAGGCCGATGAGGCCAAACTCCTCGCCGATGCCAGCCAGGATGAAGTCGGAGTGCGCCACCGGCACGACCTCCGGGTAGCCCTGGCCCAGGCCGGTGCCGGTGATGCCGCCGTAGGACATGCCAAACAGCGCCTGGGAGAGCTGGTAGCCGCCGCTATCGATGTTGCCCACCGGGTCCAGGAAGTTGGAGAAGCGGGTCTGGATCTTCTCGGAGATCTGCCAGATGCCGTAGCCGCCGATGCCCACCAGCAGCACGCCGATGAACAGCCAGCTCACCCGGTTGGTGGCCATGAAGAGCATGCCCAGCACGGTGCTAAACAGCAGCAGCGCGGGGCCGAAGTCGTTGGAGATGCCCATGATGACAATCGCGATGCCCCAAATCACCAGAATCGGCGCGAGATCGCGCAGGCGCGGCAGGGAGAGCCCCAAGAAGCGGTAGCCGGCCACGGTAAACAGCGCGCGCTTCTGGGAGAGCAGCATGGCAAAGAACAGGATGAGCAGGATCTTGGAGAACTCACCCGGCTGCACCGAGAACGGACCCAGCCACAGCCAGATGCGCGCGTCCACTCCCGGCGGCTGCGGCCACACCAGAGGAAGCGCGAGCAGGATAAGCCCCAGCGCGCCCAGGATGTAGGAGTAGCGCGTCAGCGAGCGGTGATCCCGCAGCACCACGAGCACCAGGGCAAAGAGGATGAGACCGACGATGGTCCACAGAATCTGGCGCACGGCCAGGCCGCCATCGTTGGCGAGGTCAAGGCGCTGCAGCATGATGAGGCCCGTGCCGTTGAGCACGGCGACGATGGGCAGCATGAACTGATCCGAGTAGGGCGCCAGGAAGCACAGCACGAGGTGCGCCACGGCAAAGACGCCGATGAACCCACCGATGAGGTAGAGCACGTCCATGGTGAGCACGTTGCCCTGCGAAAGCTCCAGGCTGATGAGCGTGATGGCAAAGACCACCGTGGCGAGCAAGAGCAGGCCGAGCTCGACGCCGCGGAAAACAAAGCTCCTCATTTAGCGCACCTCCCGGCAGTTGACTCCTAGTTTCGTGCTCTTGTCAGTACCCTTTTCAGCGTCCTTGTCGCTGTCCTTGCCGCCGTCCTTGGTGGGGCACGCCTTCAGGGCCTTGTCCGAGAGCCCGGAGAGCTGCGTTTGCACCTCGTCGTAGCTGCCGGTGGGCAGGTTGGCCACCGCGGAGCGCTCCGAATCGGGCAGGTCCTCCACCGTGAAGGGCGCGTAATCACCCTCGCATTCGCCGGTGCTCAGGCGCAGGGCGTTGTCCTTGTTGAGGCAGGCCTGCTGGTACGTGGAGTGCAGCGGCCGGCCAAAGAGCTCAAAGTCCGCGCCCTGCTGGATGGTCATCACGCCCTCGGCGTCGGTGGCCACGTAGTACGTCTCAGCCAGGTAATTCTTGGCCCACAGGCGCCCGCCGAGGACGAGCACGAGCACCACGACGAGCGCCGCGATGACCTTCCACCCACCGCCGCGGCGGCGGGGCTTGTCGGTGGCCGCGGGTTCAGCCTCAGGCTCGGCTTCAGCCTCAGCGGCCTGGTCTTTTGGGTTGGCCACCAACTTCGCGGCGCGGCTGGCCGCCGAATCCGGATGGGTGGGCTCAGGTACAACGCCCTGCACCGCGCCGACGGACAGTGGTGCTGCCTCCTCCGCGGCCTCGCCCTCGACGATCTCCGCCAGCACGATGGTGACGTTATCCGGCCCGCCGGAGCGCAGGGCGAGATCGCGCAGCGCGGTCGCTGCCTCCTCCAGGGACTCGTGGGCCAGCGCCAGCTCGATGGTGGAGGCGGTGACGGGATCGGACAAGCCGTCGGAGCACAGCAGGATGCGGTCGCCGACCTGCACGTCCAGCATGAAGAGCGTGGGCTCCACGGGGCGGCCCGTGTAGGCCTTGAGAATCAGGGACTTCTGCGGGTGGGAGGAGACATCCTCCGGGTCCAGCTGCCCCTGATCCACCAGGGACTGCACGTAGGTGTCATCCTTGGTGATCTGCTCGAGCTTGCCGTCGCGCAAGCGGTAGCCGCGGGAGTCGCCCACGTGGCACACGCCGAACTCCTCGCCGTTGAAGAGCAGGGCGGTCAGCGTGGTGCCCATGCCCTCGGTCTCGGGGTTGGCCTCCACATGGTGCTGAATGGCGGCGTTGGCGTCCTCGGCCGCGGCGCCGAGCAGCGCCAGCATGTCGTTGTCCTCCGGATCGCGCTCCAGCGTTTGCAGGTGTTCGATCATTAGGGTGGAGGCCACCTCGCCGGCGGCGTGGCCACCCATGCCGTCGGCCAGCGCCAGCAGGTGGGGCCCGGCAAAGGCGGAGTCCTCGTTGTTGCCGCGGACCAAACCTCGGTCCGTCAGCGCGGTAAATTTAATGCTCAGTGTCTTGGTCATGGTTATGCCATCAACCTCACGGTCGTGCGGCCGAGCTTGATGTCGGAGCCCACTCCGACCCGCTCAGGCTGGTCAATGCGCGCGCCACCCACGAAGGTGCCGTTGCGCGATTCAAGGTCTTCCACGAACCATTCGCTTCCGCGCCGGAACAGCCGGGCGTGATGGCCAGAAGAAAAATCGTCCCCAGTGACAAAATCGCAGTCCTGCGCGCGGCCCATGGTGCATTCCTCGAGCGTGCCGAGCTGCATGTGGGAACCGCGCAGCGGGCCATCCACAATGGCAATTTCCCGCGGTGCTTCACGACGCCGCGGTGAGGACTTCGTGTGCGTCGAGGTCTGGTACACGCCCGCCGCCTTGTTGGCATCGCGGCGCATGGCGTTCAAGGCCACCAGGATGAACAGCCACAACAGCGCCAACAGGCCGATGCGCAGCGATAGCAGCACAATAGAATCCACAGCGACCTCCCTTCCTCTTTATCTGTGCTTAGTAGCTCTGCTTATCGACGCCCGTGATGCGGACCTCGATGTGGGAATGGCCCATGGTGATCACGTCGCCGTCGGCAAGCAGCCAGTTCTCAATCGGGCTGTCGTTGACCGTGGTGCCGTTGGTGGACTGCAGATCGACGAGCACGGCGTCGCGACCGTCCCAGGTGATCTCGGCGTGCTGGCGGGAAACGCCGGTATCGGGCAGGCGCAGATCGGCGTCGTTGCTGCGGCCGATGATGTTCGAGCCCTCGTGCACGTGGTACACACGGGACGAGCCGTCCTGCAGCATGAGGTTCACCGCGGGGCCCTGGGTGGTCTCCGGCTGCTGCGGGGTCTGGGCAATGAACGCGGTGGTTGCCGCTTCATCGGCGTTATGGGGGTGAGTCATCTGGTCCTCCTGACCGTCATCATCGTGGAAAATCGCATCAAAGCCGGTTTCTTCTTCGGGCTCGTGGTCAATGAAGGACGAGACGCGAAGCTGGCCGGTACGCAGGCCCGATTCCTCTGCGATGCGCACGATGACCGGCCCGGCGAGGGACCACCCATGGTTGCGCATGAATCGGGTGAGTTGATCGGCGAAGTCCGTGGGAACATCGCGGTCCTGGGACAAATTCTCAATGTCCTTGGAGGACACGCCAACGGTAAAGACGTTCGGGCAGTAGAGGAGCCCATCCTCCCCGCGGGCGAGATTGTCGTGGGCCTCCTGCTTGAGAAGCTCTTCAATCTCGGCGGGGACGACTTTGCCTCCAAAGACAAACGCCATTCCGTTGTCCAGTCCGCGCTGCATGGCGGAATCCAGCTTCGCAAGCTTGTCCAACAGAGCCACGAGCTGTCCTCCTTCCGTGCAGTCTTTCCATACGTGCTTTCCATACGTGGGCGATTCTGGGATAGCAGCGCTAATTATAGGGTGCCTACCCCTTTTAAACGTAGACGCGCTCGCTCAAGTTCCCGGTATTCGTAACGTGATTCTTTGCAAAAATTTGTGTTTGCCTGCGGATTTGCCGTTGGAGGTAGATCTCGTGCTACTGTTAGCAAGTCGCCAAAGACATCGATACCCTGCCCGGGTGGCGGAATTGGCAGACGCGCTGGCTTCAGGTGCCAGTGTCCTTCACGGACGTGCGGGTTCAAGTCCCGCCCCGGGCACAAAGAGCAGTTGAACAAACTGCGACACCGGAGGTAACAAACTCGAAAGGGGTTGTGACCTCCGGTTTCTTTCTTTTTCCGTAGTCCTGATCTGGCAGCCTTGTTTAGAGTCTTCGGCTTGATGTGTAGGCAGTCGAGGGTTAAGGGTCAAAAGTGTGTCTGGCTCGGCGTGTCGTGGATCCCGGTATTCACTGTGATTAGAGACTGCTGAGCTGCTGCAGTCCTTCCCTGGGGCACCAGGCGGCAAGGGCGTCTAATACTGCTTCCTGGAGGCGGTCTCCATAGGAGAGGGCCCACTTATTCGCCCAAACACCAGCGTTGAACTGCGGCTTAGCTAGTAGGTTCCCCGCGCCTGGTCGAGTCAGGAAAGCGACATTGTCAACTGCTCTTGCGTCTTACACCTCGCAAAAGCAGCGCTAGCACAACAAAGCACTTCTGCCGGTATTTCCTGCAAAGTTGCTCGATATATGCCTGGCGAGCATGTATTTCTACAGGAAGCCCAGGTTAGACCCTGGAAATCCCTGATCCCAGACACACTTTCTGACCCTTAACCCAGGATTGCAAGTGTGGAGATTTACATCCTAAATCCCGTTTTCGCCGCTCGGCACGTCTTTTGAATTTTGTTTTCGAAGGGTTCGGCCAATCTCCTTGCTTGGTGCCGTGATTTTTCGTCCTTGTTTTGTGTCTGCGGCTTTCTGTGTAGGCGGTCAATCCAGGCTCGATGGTTGTATTGAATGTTTGGCAGCGTCTAAAGGTCAAGAGTCATATTGCATGCAAGTAGTTGCGGCCGGATCGCGCCTAGGAAGTGATTATGGGACCTGACCCCCATTTGGTGGATGCCTGATATCCAGCCCAGTTGGGCTGGGAAGAAAGGTAATCTACCACCATTTCCAAGTACTCCGAAGAGTTTCAACGCGATGCCGTGGCCCTTTATGAACACCGTCGAGACCGTCCGCGTCAGCAAGCAAGGCTTGTACAATCTTGCCCAATGCCTGCTGTCCCGACGACAATCCATCATGTCAATTTTTCACCCACGCCAACGCGGGCACAGAGTCAATATGACTTTCAATATGGAAACCATCCGACGGCAACACCACGCCCACCACTTTCTGTATAGATAAGGCCTAAATCCCACTATCCATGTGTAAAACAATGGCAGAAAATGACTTATTTCACGTGTAACTTACTGACATAAATACACGTAACAATAGGGTGTAACGTTTTTCACAAGTCTGCCTCGTTAATTTCAAAACTATGATATTTAACATAGGAATTAACCTATGTATCCAGGTGTAAAGCGCGCTACCCTAAAAGTGCTGGAAACAGCGACATCATCGTTCCCCAAGGAGTGCAAAATGCATAAAGTAGCGAAAGGCCTAGCTGCAGCTTTTATTGCTGTATCTATGTCGACAGCTCAAACACCAGCGATGGCAGTCCAAGCCCCACCATCACAAACGTTCACAGAAACACGTGCAGTAAGTCAAAATCCTGCCGAAACTCCCGCTTTCCTCGGCGGCGAGCTTCATGGACTCACAACTCAAACACTGTCAGTTGATGAATACGGTGAAGTTACCGCAACCATCAATAATGACACTGGAGAAGTGACTACTACTTACCCTGACGGTTCAACCAAAACAATCACCGCAGAGGAAAGCGCACAAGCACTTCGAGCTCGTCTTAATGAAGCAAGCCCAGAACAGATCGCCGGCCTACAGGCTTCCATGGAAGAGCGCATCTCCAAAGAACAGGTATGCCCTTACGTTGTTGGCCTAGTCGGTGCAGGACATGCTGCAGCTTGGGGCAAAGTACTAGCTCTAGCAGGTGTCAACCCCGTGATTGCTGGCCTAGCACTTGCAGGCGAAACCGTATTCTGGACATGGGTATCTACCCACTGCTAAAAGGAGAACCTCATGCCACTGTGGATCATCGCAATTGTAGTTTTTGCTGGGGGCAGCATTGGCTATGCCCTTGGTCTAAAAAAGCGAATGGAAAATAATCCAAAGCTCCAAGGCAAAGGCCTTCGAGTTTTGTTTGCAAAAAAGTAGAATAGTACATTCGCTCCGGTTCGTCACTCATCCAAGTTGACGAACCGGATTTTTATCAGACTTAACACGTTAAATAGAGGGCTTCTGTCTCCAGCACGTGGGCAGCTATAGGTAACCGAATTATGGTTAGCCTCACAAGGTGTTAAAGCCAGTGCCGGGTTTAACCCCACCACCCAAGGCACCATCATCAGCACAGTCAACAGTAATAACCGCGCGGAATTCTTCACCGCACACGACGGTGAATTGCTTTTTTCATTTCCTTTACCAATCACCCTG
Organism: Corynebacterium sp.; assembly: GCF_030532325.1. Lineage (GTDB taxonomy): Bacteria > Actinomycetota > Actinomycetes > Mycobacteriales > Mycobacteriaceae > Corynebacterium. The sequence continues at coordinate 6,331 of NZ_JAUNLS010000008.1, read as the reverse complement.
ACCCACCGGCCCGCAGGAGGCCAAATCAACATCGGCTATGTGCAAGGCCACTGGCACCGCCAGCCACCGCAGATCAAACCCGAGCTTTCCCGGCCACGCCCATCACGCAAAAAGCGAGGCTAACCCAACAGCACTAGAAACAGTCCAAAAAGTCACTGGACTCCGAGTCCAATATGTTCATGGACATAACATTATTGAGCTAGAGTCGCTGCTAGTCCTGCTTTCACCGTCGGCCACTCATGTCGCAAAATTGAGTAAACACACGTGTCACGCCATGTCCCATTATCGAGTAAGCGGTGACGGCGAAGAATTCCATCAAGATGAGCGCCGAGACTTTCGATTGCTGCTCTGGATTTCCTATTCATATGGTGCGTGCGGAGTTCGACGCGTTCGCACTGCAAAGTCTCAAATGCGTGACGGAGCATGAGGAATTTCATTTCCTTGTTGACTTTCGTGCCTTGTGCTGCTGCGGATATCCAGGTGGAACCGATTTCGATGTGCTGATTAGCTGTGTCGGGGTTGAGAAACGTGGTCATTCCGATAGGTGTCGCCGTCGATACAGTGAGCACTGTATAAGCGGCAATGAGTCCGTCCTCTTGCTTCTGTAAACGCGTACGGATTTCCCTCTGCATTTCTTCTGGCCGAGGTATCGACGTGTACCACAATGAGTAAAGCTCTCCATCACGGACGGCTTCTGCCAAGCCATCGGCATGGTTAAGGGAGAGCGGTTCTAATGTGACGTGATCGCCAGATAGATGTACAGGAGTGGTGTAGCCAGAATTAATGATCGACCCCTTACCATGTTTCGGATCTTATATTGCAGTAGGCGAAGGCTTTTCAAGTGCTAACTATTGTCTCTGCAGCCTTACACGCATTCTGCCAAATCAGGGTAGTGAGTGACCACGCCCGCGGAATTCACCGTCAGAAGCACGTTGACTCCTCTGGTGCAGGATTCGTAGCGAACGGAGTGGGTATCGTGCGAGGCATAGTACTGATCGCTGGCAATGACATGCAGTGAGGGCACGTCGATCCACGCCATGATGAGCTTGGTCCGTGGTACTTCTTTCTCCAGCAGTCCCAGCCGGCGAATGGGCATCGTGTTGGTCATTGGGCAGCGGCCAAGATCAATATCGCGAGCATCGAGTAGCTCCCGTGCATCGTCGAAGCCCGGCTGGGCAAGCTCCTGGGGTTGGGTACCGGACAGCGCCGTATCGCAGTGCCACCGCCCGGATTCTGAGCGTTCAAGGTCCAGACGGCGGGCCCATCCATCGCCCTCGACCGTGGCGCTAAAGCGGCGCGTCGTCCACGCCTCAGGAGCTTTGAGGCTCCAGTGCAGGCGGTAGGATCTGGTTGTCTGCACTCCCGTCGCTGTGAGGCCCTGGTCATAGAAGGTGATGGTGGCCTCGTCGCTCTGGTCGTTATCGATGAGACTGTGCCATGTGTAACGGTCCATGTCTGGCGATTGTAGGCAAGAACGCTTACCAAATCTCTAAAGTAGAGCAGAGAAGCTCCAGCTCAACCCCCGAACGGAGAATCCCATGGAGATTGCCCCCTACGCCGCCAGCCGTGGACCGCAGGTGATGTCCGCGGACAAGCTCGTCGCCCTCATTGGCGCCTCGGCCGTGCTCGTGGGCGTCGGTTCTTTCTTCGGCATTGGGGCGATGATTGACACCCCCGAGAAAGCAGACTTTGCCATCGAGGCCGCGGAGAGCACGGTGGCGGTGGACATCATCGACCCGGACGATGTGCTCAGCCCCGAGGACGAGGCGCGCATGCTTCGCGACGCCCCCCGCATCACCGCCCCGGCCGTCGTCACCGAACTGCACTACATGGTCTTTGCCCGCAACGACGACAACGTCAACGACACCGTGGAGAACTACCTGCGCGACCACCTGCCCGAGACCATCGGTGACGATACTTTCGCCGACGGCCAGGCCTTCGTGGGCGTGGGCCTCGACCCCCGCCAGGCCTTCGTCTTCGCTGGTGAGGACGTCGCGGATGCCCTGCAACTTCGCAAGGGCGACGCGCACCTGAGCGAGGCCATCGAGGCCATCAAGCCCGGCGTGCGGGATAACAACATCCCGGGCGGTCTCTTTGCCGGGGCGCGGGAGGCGTTGGACGTCGACAAGGCGCAGGAAGCACGCTTCAACGCCGCCCAGGGGGACCGGGTGGGCGCGATGGTCGGCGGCGGCATCGGCCTGGGCGTGGCGGCAGGCGGCGTGGCCGGTGGCATCGGCGGCGCGCGCCGCAGCCGGCAGAAGAAGATCCTCACCGCCCGGAAGGATTGGGATTACGTCACGCAGAAGTACACGGACGTCGCCCAGCGCCTGCAGGCCATTGACGTCCGCGCGCATTCGCTGGAATCGGAGCTCGTGGACAGTCACCTGCGCCACGAATGGGAGAGCCTGCGCGATGAGTTCCTCGCCCTGGATAGCACGCTGAGCCCGGCGCTGCGGCTGAAGGCGGATTCCCCCGACGCAGAGTTCCTGCAGCAGGCGGATCTGCTCGCCACGTCGAAGTCCACCTGCCAGCGGGTGGTGACGGCGGAAGGCAACATCGACAAGCTTTTCGGCGTGGAGCACGCCGACCCCAAGGCCCGCGACTACGAGCTCTACCGGCTGCGCAAGGATCTTCTCGACGCCGCCCAAGAGCACCCCTTCATCCGCCCCGACGCCGAGGCCCTCGCGGAGCGTACCAGGCGCCTCGACGTGCAGGCCCCCGACTTCATGGAGCAGTACCTGGAGCTGCTCGATCGCAGCTCCTTCCTCTTCGATCAGGTGCAGGCGAAGCTGGCCGGGCAGAACAAGGCCACCGATCGCCCCGCCCGCCCGCGTATCGACGATCCCGCCTTCTACACCGGCGTGGGCTACCACGGCTTTGTGCCCTACGCCGTGGTGAGCAGCTGGAATTCCTCCGCCATGCAGGCCTCCGCCAGCGCGGGCAGCGTCAACAGCGGCTTTAGCTCGGGATTCTCTGGAGCGGGCGGCTCCTCGAGTTTCTAAGTACCGCGAGCTTGACCAGCGCCAGCCCGGAGAGGATGCCCGCCGCGGTGATCGCCAGCGCGGACCCCCAGAATCCCGTGGTGGACCAGGACTGATTGATCAGCCACGTCACCGCCAGGCTCATCGCTGCGATGATCCCCGTGGCGGTCAGCGTCAGCGCGCAGGCCTCCCGCAGCTGCACCCGGGCGATCATCGTGGGCACCGCACCCGCCAGCTTCAACCCGTGGCTATCGGAGGAGATGCGGCGGCGCATGAGAAGGGACGTCGTCAAGGCAAGGGCCAGGCAGGGCGCCAGGGTGGGGGAGAGCACCACCACGAACATCTGCCAGGAGGAGACGGTCTGGCCCTCCTCGGCGGCCAGGAGGGCGCGCAGCCCGGAGCCCACGGCGACGATGAGCCCGCCGCCGAGCACCCAGGGCAGGATCTGCGGGGAGCTAAAACGCCTGCGCACGCGGACGTTGGCGCCGGCGATCCCCAGCACGCGGGTCCACTGATCGAGCAGCGGGAGCACCCAAGGCGTCATCAGCGCCACCACCAGCACCAGCCCCATGCAGCCGCCGAGGCGGTCATCGGGATCCGGGATCTGCGCCACACCGAAGACCGTGCCGCCGATGGCCGCCACCCCCAGCAGGGCCTTGAGGGCCACCCACCGCGGGCTGGACTGCGTAAAGACCCGACGCAGGGCAAAGAGCGTGCCGAGCAGCGAGGAGCACACGCACACCAGCACAGCACTCAGCCACACCCCGGTGCTCAGCGTGAGCTCCCCGGTGGGGATGCGCTCCGCGCCCAGCGTGCGGCCCACCCAGTCAAAGGAGAAGTGGGACACCCAGGCGCCGGCGGCGCTGCCGGCTGCCGAGACCACTGCCGCCTGCCCCAGCACGAGGGCCACGACCAGCCAGCCGGGCATGCCCACCATCCGCCAGCTGCGGTAGACCTCGCTGTGCTCCTCCACCACTAAGCGCATCTGGCTCCACGTCACCAGCACCACCGCGAAGATGGCCATGCCCAGGATGGTGCCGCCCACCGCCCCGGCGTCGCTAGTGCTGGTGAGCAACACGAGTGCCTCGGCGAAGCCAGCAGCGGAGACAACGCAGGTCAGCCCCAGCGCGAGCCAGGACAGCCAGTTCTCTGCGAGATCACTAAGCCACACGGACACGCTGGGCCTCCAGGGTGATGATGCGGTCAGCCTGCTGAGCCGCGGCCATCGAGTGCGTCACCATGACCACCGTGCCCGGGATGCGCCGCAGGTGCTCCATGACCAGCGCGGCCGTGGACTCGTCGAGGGCGCCCGTGGGCTCGTCGGCGAAGACGAAGGGCGCGCGGGCGAGCAGGGCCCTGGCCACCGCCACGCGCTGCTGCTGCCCGCCGGAGAGCTGGGCGGGCAGGCGGTTGTCAAGGCCGGCTAGCCCGAGGGAGTCGAAGACCTCGCTGACCTGCCGGCGGGTGCACGGCCGGCGCGAGAACGTGGCGGTGAGCTCCGCGTTGCGCCGCGCGCTGAGGGATTCCAACAGGTTGTAGTCCTGGAACACGAAGGCCCGCTGGGTGCGCGTCGGCGCGTTCACCCGGCCAGAGGTGGGCTTATCCAGCCCGGAGAGGATGCCCAGGAGCGTGGACTTTCCGCTTCCCGAGGGCCCCATGATGGCCACGAACTCCCCGGGCTCAATCTCCAGGGAGAGGTCCTTGAACACGGTGTTCCTGCCGTACTTCTTGCTGAGCTTTTCCGCTGTCAACGTTGTCAACGTCATGGTGTCTGTCATGGCTCTCAGTACACGCCGGGTGAGGTCTTCCCACCATGGAGCCCGCTGGCCGGAATTTAGGGGAGCTGCCTCCACTGTGCCGGCCAGGAGGGGACGATACAGTTGAGCCTTATGAAATCGGTGCTGTGGAGTCTGGCGTTGGGCGTGCTCTTCCTGCCCGCGCTACTGATCTCCGTAGTCATGCTGCCGTGGATTCCCCTGGTGGCGGCGGGCGCGGACCACGTCGCCCGCTTCGGCGCGCGCTGGCTGGGCACCCCCATTGCGCCGCGGCGGCCTCACCGCTGGTTCGATTGGCAGCAGTTCTACCACCTGATTCTGCAACTGCTCATCGGCTGCGCCGCCTTCGCGGTGTGGCTCTTTCTGGGCTTTATCATCGTGGTGCTGTTCGTCTCGCCCTTCGCCGGCGGCGAGCTGCGCCTGGGAAGCTACGTGACCAGCGATTTCTGGATCATCCTGGGCTCCACGTGGACGCTGGCCTTCCTCGGCCTCGGCCTGCTCTATGGCCTAGGCAGGCTCTTGTCCTTCCTCTCGGTGTCCACGGCCCGCCTGGCCTTGAGCCCCAACGCGGAGGAGTCCCGCGCCGTGCTCATCGACTCCTTCTCTGGCGAGCGCCGCCGCATCGAACGCGAGCTTCACGACGGCCCCCAGCAGTACCTCACCGCACTCAAACTCAACCTTGCCGCGGCGCGCCGGGGCAACGAGGAGGCGCTCGACGCGGCGGATCACAACGCCAGCCTCGCCCTCGCCTCCCTGCGCGACACCGTGCGCGGCATTGCCCCGCAGGTCCTCTTTGACCGAGGTCTGGTGGCAGCCTTGGAGGAGCTGCTGGTGCACTCCGGCCTGAAGACCACCCTGCGCTGCCACGGGGCCCGCGCCCTCGACGAAACCCCGGCGCTGCTGGCCTATCACTGCGTGGCCGAGGGGTTGACCAACGCTGTCAAGCACGGCCAGGCCACGCGGGTGGAAGTGGACGTCGACCTGCGTTCCGGGGTGAAGGTGAGCGTCACCGATGACGGCCGCGGGCCGCAGTCCGGCTCCGGCACCGGACTCGCCGGCCTCAGCGAGCGGGCGGCTGCGCTGGGAGGAACCGTCACTCTGGAGGCCGCCGGCCAGGGTGCGTGCCTGAGATTGGAGTTGCCATGAAGATTCTGCTGGCTGAGGATTCCGCGCTGCTGCGCGCGGCCATCGAGCAGCTCTTGCTCTCGCTGGGGCACGAGGTCTCCACCGTGAGCGACGCCGACGAGCTGCGCGCGGCGCCGGCGGGCTTCGACGTGATCGTCACGGACGTGCGCATGCCCCCGCAGATGGCTGACGACGGCCTCCGCGCCGTCCACGAGATCCGCAGCACGCGCCCCCAGCAGCCGGTGGTGGTGTTGAGCCAGTACGTGGCGGCGAGCTACCTGGATTCCCTCATCGAGCACGGCGGCTTTGGCTACCTGCTCAAGGAGCGCGTGGCCGACGTCGACGAGTTCATCCGCGCCCTCGACATCGTCGCGGCCGGCGGGACCGTGGTGGACCGGTTGCGTCCGTTAGCGTGGTGTATCTGTGACCCGGGGTTGTGCTCATGTCGGT
>NZ_JAUNLS010000027.1 GCF_030532325.1 Corynebacterium sp. | reverse complement strand
ACCACCCCACGGCGGGCCACCCATCCCCATCCCCAGCCCCGCACACCCCACATAAACAACCCACCAACCACCAAGGCCCCAGCACAAGAAAGCACGAGGGCCTCAATGGCATGCCCACGCAACGCGGGACGGTGAGGCGCGTTAGCGCAGCATGCGGACTTCCGTGATGCCGAGAGCGTCGACAAGCCGGGCGCCGTCCTCAGCGAAGCCGTGCTTGCGGTAGAAGGCGCGGGCGCGGGCATTGTCCTCGGCCACCCACAGCTGCGCCGGGCCGGGCACGGCGGCGCGCAGCAGCCGGGCACCCACGCCAGTGCCGTGCACGCAGCGCAACGTATAGAGCGAATAGAGCTCCTGCTCCCGGACAATGTCCCCGCCTTTCGGGCGCGCGGGCCCGCTCCACGCGAAGCCCACGATGTCGTCATCCTCGGCCACAACGAGAGTGCCGGAGACGTGCGGGAGCATTTCCTCCCAGCGCCGCGTGCGCCGCGCCAGGGTGTCGCTTTCCCAGTGGGCAGCGGGCAGGTCGTAAGTCTCGCGCCAGGAGGTCCAGTGAACGTGGGCGAGGAAGGGGGCGTCAGCAAGCTGGGCGGGGCGAAGGTGCATACACAGAAAAATACCCCGCACAAGGCGGGGCATGTGTGTCTTACTTGCTGCTCAGTGCAGCCACCAGCTGGTTAAAAAGCATCACCACGTAGTTGATGAGGTCACCGCTGAGGTCAAGAACGCTAGACAGCATTTCCTTCTCCTTTACTCGCTGGACATGTCTTCTTCATTATCGCTTCGGCCCGACCGGGGCGTTACATCGGCGCGATGGTGTGCTTCTTGGGCAGATCCTTCTCTTGCTTATCGGCCAGCTGACGCAGCGCGCGGCGCAGGGCCAAGCGGGACTCGGCGGGCTTGATCATCGCGTCCAGGTAGCCACGCTCGGCGGCCACGTAGGGCGCGGTCATGGTCTCATCGTAGAAGTCCATGAACATCTTCTTGGTCATCGCGCGGGCCTCGGGGGTCTCGGCGGCGTCGAGCTGCTTGCCCGCGATCATCACCACGGCCGCCGCCGAACCCATCACGGCGATCTGCGCGGTAGGCCACGCCAGGTTGATGTCACCGGTGAGGTTCTTCGAGCCCATCACCGCATACGCACCGCCGTAGGCCTTGCGCACGATGAGCGAGACCTTCGGCACCGTGGCCTCCACCACGGCGAAGGCGAACTTGGCGCCGCGGTGAATGAGGCCGGCCTTCTCCTGCTCCACGCCCGGCAGGTAGCCCGGGGTGTCCACCACGAAGACCAGCGGGATGTTGTAGGCGTCGCAGATGCGGATGAAGCGCGCGCCCTTATCGGCGGCGTCCGCGTCGATGCAGCCCGCCAGGTGCATGGGGTTATTCGCCACGAAGCCCACGGTCTTGCCGTCGATGCGGCCGAAGGCGGTGATCATGTTCGGCGCGAAGTTTTCTTGGATTTCGATGAGATCGTCGTCGTCGCCCAGCTGCGCCAGCAGGTCCATCATGTCGTAGCCGGCGTTGGTGTCATCCGGCATGAAGGCGTCGAGGGAGGCTTCCTCGGCCACCTCGGCGTCGGAGGGGGCGTCGAAGGTCGGCGCCTCATCGAAGCAGGTCAGCGGGAGGTGATCGAGCAGGTCACGCACCACGTCGAAGGCCGCTTCCTCGGAGGGCACCACCATGGAGACGTTGCCGTTGAGCTCCTGCTGGCGCGCCGAGCCGAGGTCGTGGGAGGTGATCTCCTCGCCGGTGACCTCCTTGATGACGTTCGGGCCGGTGACGTACATCTCCGACTCGCCGTCGACGGCGATGACGAAGTCCGTGGTCACCGGGGCGTAGACCGCGCCGCCGGCGGACTTGCCCATCATGATGGAAATCTGCGGACTGCGGCCGGACAGCGGCATCTGGCGGCGGGCGATCTCCGAGTACATGGCCAGGGAGGTCACCGCGTCCTGGATGCGGGCGCCGCCGGAATCCTGGATGCCGATGACCGGGCAGCCGATCTTGATGGCCAGGTCCATGAGCTCGGTGACCTTCTTGCCAAAGGTGACACCCACGGAGCCGCCGTAGACGGTCTTATCGTGCGCATAAATGCACACCGGCCGCCCGCCGATGCGCCCGTGGCCGGTGACGACGCCGTCGGAGTAAATCGCCTCCGGATCCCCCGGTGTCTTGCCCAGGGCGCCGGTTTCGACGAAGGACCCCTCATCCAACAGCGCGTTGATGCGCTGACGCGGCGTAGTGCGTCCGGCGTCGTCGCGGCGCTTGCGGGAGCGCTCGCTACCGGGGTCCTGCGCGCGCTCCAGGCGCTCGCGCAGATCTGCCAGCTTCTCAGCGGTGGTGGACAATCTTCTCCTCGATCCAATCGTTGATGTGCTTGGCGACGACCCCAATGGCCGGCTCATCCGGCACCGCGAGGTGGTCTCCCTTCAGCTGCACAATCTCTAGATCCTTAACGATAACGCCCCAACCGCCGTCCGGGTCAATTGTGGCGTAGCGCGGCTCGAGCTCGATGGCGCCGTCGTGCATGCGCTCGGAGCGGAAGAGCAGAACCGGAAGCTGCACGTCGGCCCAGCGGCGCATGTCCAGCTTGCCCAGGATCTGGTTGTCCACGAAGGAGGCGCGCTGGTGCTCGAGGACACCGGCGGACAGGCCGTGTTCGGAGGCGTCGGTGGTGCTGAGGAACTCGGCGAGCATGGCCATCAAGGCGTCCTCGCCCATGGTTTCCAGCATCTCGTAGGGCGGCTCGAAGTCGAGGCCGTAGGTCTTCTTGGCAAAGGCGGCATAGCGGCCCCAGCGTGCCTTGGTCTCCTCGAGGGTATCGGGGGCCGGCTCGGAGGGCTGGGTGGTATCGAGCAGGGCGATGAAGGCCACCTCGACGCTCTCCTCGCCACGCTCGCTACGCTTGAGCAGCTGGTAGGCCACCTCATAGGCCAGCGCGCCGCCGAAAGACCAGCCGCCGAGCACAACCTTGCGCCCGCGAGCGTAGCGAATGATGTCCTCGATGTAGGCCGCGGCGCGATCCTCCAGGGAACCCTCGATGCGCTCGACGCCGTAGACGGCGACGTTCTCCGGCAGGCGGCGGGTCAGCGGCTGGTAGACCACGGTGGTGCCGCCAGCGGGGTGGAACATGAACACGGCGGGGCCGTCGGCCTCGCGCAGGACGCGGATGTTGCCCTCGACCTCGGTCTCGAGGCCAGCGCGCACGATATCGGCGAGCGGCTCGAGGGTCTCAGCCTCCAGCACCTGCGCGGCGGTGACCTCCACCCCGGCGCGCTCGCTGAGGCGCTGAGCAATCTGCGTGGCGACGTCCTCCGTCACCGCCGGCAGCGCCGAGGTGACGCCCGCGGCGGCCTTGCCGGTGAAGGTGGCCCAGGTGCCAAAGACCATGCGCTCGGAGGCGTCGCGCGGGGCCACACCCACGCCGGTGCCGGCCGGCTCGCCTGCGGCAGCGTCGGCCTCTGCGGTTTCGGTAGCTGCGTTGGCGGTTGCTGGGGAAGCACCGGTGTCAGCGCCGCCGGCCACGGCCTCCTCGACCATGGTGATGACGTCGGCAAGGGAGGCGTCGCGAAGAGCCTGCACCTGCAGCGGCGGAATCTGGAAGTCGTTCTCCACGCGGTTCTTGATGCGCATGCCCATGAGGGAATCCAGGCCCAGGTCAATGAGCGGCAGCTCGCGCGGCAGATCGGAGACATCGTAGCCCATGGACTCCGAGACGATGAGCGCCAGGCGCTCCTCCACGGTCTCCTCCGCCGGGTTCCAGCGGATGGCCTCGACCTCCGGCTCCAGGAAGGACTCCGGGCGGGCCGCCGGCGACGCGGCGCCCACTGCGCTGGCCTCGGTGGACGGGGCCAGCGCCAGGGAGGAGGCAAAGCCCTCCGCCACCAGCTGGGTGGTGGCACCATCGATGAAGTACACGGAGATGGACAGCCCGCCCAGCGAGCGACTCACCACGGTGGTCACCTCGCCCTGCGGCGGCAGATCCGCGTGCTCTTCCGAAGCCACCAGCTGCGCGCCGGTGGACACGGCCTCCGCCGCCGACTCCAGCAGCGCCAGCGCCGAGGGAGCCTGATCGGCGTTGGTGGAGAAGGCCACCTTGCCCTCCGGCAGCGTGACCCGCGCGCCCGGCAGGCCAGCCACGCCGGCGGAAGGCCGGGCGTTGGTCCAGAAGCGCTGGCGCTTGAATTGGGTACGGGGGGCGTCGACAAGCTCGCCCGAGCCGAAGACCTTGGTGTAGTTCACCGGCGCGCCGGCCACGTAGAGCTTGGCCAGCAGATCCAGCAACGACTCGGTGGGATCCACCTTGCGCTTGAGCGAGTAGAGCAGCTGCGCATCCGGCTTGCCCACCGCGAAGGCCGTGGACATCAGGCCCATGAGCGCGATGGGGTTGGGGGAAATTTCCACGATCTGGGTGTGGCCCGCCTCGAAGGCCGCCTCCGTGGCGTCCTGCAGGTAGACGGCGTGGCGGGTCATGCGCACCCAGTAGTCCTCATCGTGCACCACGGTGCCGGGGCGGTAGACCTCGCCGCGGTCCACGGAGGAGAAGAGCGCGGTGTGCAGCGGCTTGGCCTCAATGCCGGCGATCTCGGCGTAGAGCTCGCCGAGGATCGGGTCCACGGCCGAGGTGTGGCCCGCGCCCTTGACGTTGAGCGCGCGGGCGAACTTGCCCTCGCCGTCGAGTTTCTCCACCAGCTCCAAGACCTCCGCGCGGGGGCCGCCCACGGTGGTCATGCCCGGGCCGGTGTAGACGGCGGGCTCAATGGAGCCGTCGAGCTGCGCGATCTCCTCGGCGGAGAGCTCCACCACGGCCATCGCGCCCTGGTTTTCCTCGGTGAGCGAGTTCTCGCCCTCGCCCATGAGGCGGGCGCGGTGGCAGGCGATGAGCATGGCGTCGTGAGCGTCGATGCCGCCGGCGGCGTAGGCCGCGGCAATCTCACCCATGGACATGCCCATCACACCGGCCGGACGCACACCGAAGCTGGCCAGCAGATCCGTCAGCGCAATCTGGATGGCGGTGATAGCCACCTGGGCGGTTTCGGTGTTGTAGGTCTGGGAATCGTCCGCCACCAGCTCCAGGATGGACCAGCCGGCCTCGAATCCGACGATGGCGTCGAGTTCCTCCAGGCGCTCGCGGAACAGCGGCGAGACCGCGATGAGGTCCTTGGCCATCTTGCGGTGCTGGGAGCCGAAGCCGGAGTACATGAACACCGGGCCGGGCACCGTCGGTGAATCCGCCGCGGCGATGCCCACGGAGACCTTGCCCTCGGCCACGCGGCGCAGGCGGGCGATGGCCTCCTCGCTTGAGTGCGCCGTCACTACCGCGCGCGAGCGCCCATGGTTGCGCCCGGCCAGTGTGCGGGCCAGGGAGAGCAGGTTAGGCTGCTCCGACTCGATGTACTCGGCCAGCGTGGCGGCCGCGGCGGCGCGGCGGGAGGGCAGCAGGCCGGAGACCGGCAGGGACACCGGGGCCTCCGGGCCGATGGCCACCTGCGGGGCGTCTGTGGCGGTGCGGCCGCGGTAATCGCTTAGGACCACGTGGGCGTTGGTGCCGCCGAAGCCGAAGCCGGAAACGCCCGCGATCTTCTGCCCGGAGTACTCGGGCCACTCGCGCGGATCCTCGACCACCTCGAGGTGCTCGGCGTCGAAGTCGATGTAGCGGTTGGGCGCGGAGTAGTTAATAGAGGGCGGGATGACGCCGTGGCGCATGCCCTCGATGACCTTGATGAGGCCCACCACGCCGGCGGCGGACTCGGAGTGGCCGATGTTTGTCTTGGCCGAGCCCAGCAGGGTCGGGGTGGCGTTGCTGCGGCCCGGGCCCAGCACGCGGCCGAGGGCGGCGGCCTCGATAGGATCGCCCAGGATGGTGCCGGTGCCGTGGGCCTCGACGTAGTCCACGTCCTGGGGGCGCACGCCGGCGTCGGCGTAGGCGCGCTGGAGGACCTCGACCTGCGCCTCCGGGTTCGGGGCGGTCAGGCCGTTGGAGTGGCCGTCGGAATTGACCGCGGTGCCCTTGATGACGGCGAGGATGCGGTCGCCGTCGCGTTCGGCGTCGGCGAGGCGCTTGAGCACCAGCACGCCTACGGCGTCGGCGCGGACGATGCCGTCGGCGTCGTCGGAAAAAGCGTGGATGGCGCTGGTCGGGGAGGTCACGCCGAGCTCGCTGAAGCCGGTGGAGGCGTGCGGGCCGGCGAGGATGTTCACACCGCCGGCCAGGGCTATATCGGAGGCGCCGTAGCGCAGATCCTTGACCGCCTGGTCCACCGCGACGAGCGAGGAGGAACAGGCGGTATCGACGTTGAGGGAGGGGCCGCGCAGATCCAGCGCGTAGGAGATGCGGTTGGCGATGATCGACGAGGAGGTGCCGGTCATGGCGTAGGGGTGCATCTCGGCGGGGTCGGCGGTGATGAGCATGCCGTAATCGTTGTTGGTGGAGCCCATATAGACGCCGGTGGCGCTTCCGCGCAGCTCGTTGGCGGGCAGGCTGGCGTCCTCGAGTGCTTCCCAGGTCACCTCAAGCAGCAGGCGCTGCTGGGGATCCATGTTGGCGGCCTCGAGTGGGGAGAGGCCGAAGAACTCGGCGTCGAAGGAGGCGATGTCCTCGATGTAGCCGCCGTCGGTGTTCTGCTGGGCGATCTTCTCACTGGTGATGGGGTCCGCGGAATACTCGGACCAGCGGCCGACGGGAAGCGGGCCGGTGCCGGCGCGGCCCTCGACAAGCATCTGCCAGAACTCATCGACATTGGCGGCGCCAGGGAAGCGGCCGGCGTAGCCGATGACGGCGACGTCCCCGCCGAAGGCCCGCGGCTCGGCGTGCGCAGCCTGCGGGGTGGGCTCGGGCACCGCACCGTTGACTAGGCGATCCGCCAGCTGGGCAATGGTGGGATACTCGTAGGCAACCGTGGGCTCCAGCTTGATGCCCAGCAGGTTTTCCAGCTCGCCGGACAGGACAACCGCGTCGCGTGAAGAGAGTCCGAAGTTTTCTAAAGGCTTAGCGTCCGTGATTTCCTCGGGGGAAAGTCCGGTGGTCTCCGCGACCCAGTTGCGCAGCCAACCTCGCAATTCTTCAACGGTCATAAAAATTCTAACTTTCTATCTTGGGTGCGTTGTCTTAAGAAAACATCGCCTAGAGCCCGCATGAGGGCAGGGCTCAGCCACTCATACTCTATGTATATCGATTCATTGTCTCACCTTGTTAACTCCTGTCACAGAATCGACATACCTGCGCTGGAGCTCCGCAACTCACACTGGCCCACCATGCACAAAGGCCCCGCAAGCACAGCTTGCGGGGCGTAACAAAGGCTTGCGGGGCGTAAGTAAAGGAATGCGGGGCTAGCCGCGGGCCTCCTCAAAGCTCTTCTTGGCCACACGGCGGGCAATCTTGCCCGAGGAGGTGCGGTTAATCTCGTTGGCCTCGAACCACTGGATCACCGCCGGGGTCACGCCGTGGTGCTTGGACACCGCGGAGCGAATGAGCTCGGTGGCGGCGGCATCGCCCTCGGGGCTGGCACCATCAGCGCGCTCGATGAGCAGCACCAGCTCCTCGGTGTTGCCGCCCTCCACGGAGAAGGCCGCCACGGAGTCGGCGCGCACCTGATCGCTGGCCTCCTGGACGGTGCCCTCGATGTCCTGCGGGTAGTGGTTACGGCCAGCCACCACCACGAGGTCCTTGAGGCGGCCGGTGATGTAGAGCTGATTGTCCACGATGGCGGCCAAGTCACCGGTGGCCAACCAGCGATCATCCTCCGGTGCGCCCTCCACGCGGCTGCCGGTCTCCATGCGCTTGTCCAGGCGGTTGCGGAAGGTCGCGGCGGTCTCCTCCGGGCGGCCCAGGTAGCCCGCCGCGGTGTTGTCGCCGTAGACCCAGATCTCGCCGATGTGGGCGTCGGGAAGCTCCTGCCTGGTCTCCGGATCCACGATGGTGAGGAACTGGGAGGTAATGTTCTGGCCGTTGGAGGCGAAGGCCACGGAGTTCTCGCCCGGCTCCACGATGACCGCCTTTCCCTGCGCGAGCTCGTCGCGGTCGAAGTAGGAGATGAGCGGGCGCTCGCCCTGCTGGCAGGTGGCCACCAAGAGGGAGGCCTCGGCCAGGCCGTAGGAGGGGCGGATGGCCTTGCGGTTGAGCTTGTATTCCTCCTTACCAAAGACCTCGAAGAAGGCCTTGAGCGCGCTCTCCGTCACCGGCTCGGAGCCGACGATCATGCCCTCCAGGTTGGAAAGATCCAGCTCCTCCCCCGGCTTCGGCGCACCGTAGCGCGCCGCCAGCTCCAGGGCGAAGTTCGGCACCACGGCGTAGGTGCCCTGCAGGTGATCGTCGATGGGCTTGCGCTTCATCTGCTCCACCCAGCGCTTGGGCTGCTGGACAAAGTCGCGCGGGGTCATGATCTCAATGTTGATGCCCAGGATGGTGACAAAGACCGCGACGATGATGCCCATATCGTGGTGCATCGGCAGCCAGGAGACCACGCGCGGCGGGATCTTCAGCTCCACCGCGGAGAAGATCTGCAGCACGTTGGTCATGATGTTGCGGTTGGTCAGCAGCACGCCGGCCGGGGTGCGGGTGGAGCCGGAGGTGTACTGCAGGAAGGCCGGCTGATCAATCGGCGCGCCCTGCAGCTGGGCGGCCGCCGCCTGGCCCTGCTCGGTCTCCAACGGGTTAACCCAGGACTGTGCCAGGGTGTCCGGCAGCGAGTCGATGGAGATGATGCGCGGGCGTTGCGCCGCGGGGTACTCGGAGAAGTACGCGCGGTTGGCGGCGGCGGAGACGTTGTTGGTGAGCACGATGGAGGGGTTAGAGTCTCCGAAGACCGCCTTGAGGTGGTCCGTGTGGCCCGGCTCGTTGGGATCGTAGAGCGGGATGGGCGTCATGCCCGCGTACATCGCGCCGAGGAAGCCGAAGATGTACTCCGGGGAGTTGCCGGCCAGGATGGCCACGCGGTCCCCCATCTGGCCCACCTGCTGCAGGCGGGCGGCGACGGCCTTGATGCGGGTGTTGACCTGGGAACGAGTGAAGTCGCGCGGGGTACCGGCGGGATCCTCGGTGTATACCCACTGGCGCAGGACGGGACGGTCGGGGACGCCGGCCTGCTGCTCCATTCCGTAGACGTGCTCGCAGAGTCCGGCGAGGGTCAGGTGCGGGGGCAGGGCAATTGCGCCGCGCTCGTCAAAGAACTGACCAATGAGGGCTTTCAGGTCCATCGGTGCTCCTTCGGGGGTCGGGGTCGTTATTTTTGACATTGAAAATATCAGACTATGGGCGCGATTCGTTACACGCAACCCCACACCCACAAATGTGCGCCTAGACGGCGCCGCTTAGGCTTGGTCGATGATGCCGCGCGCCCAGTCCACCACCCACTGGTTGGCGGTGGTGCCCTCGATGACGTCGCCGTTGAAGGCGTACATGGCGTGCACACCGTTGGCCTCGATGAGGTCGCGGGCGCGGCCGAGCCCGTTGGCGACGTCATGTGGGGCATCGCAAATCGAGTCATTTGGCGCGCAGATCTGGAAGGTGCGCTCGGCCAGCTCGCCGAACTTGTTGGGGCGCGGGCCGCGCATCGTCGCGCCCGGCACCACGGCCTGGATAAGCTTGGACACCGGCTCCAGCGCAATCTCCGCGCCGATGCCATTCACGCCGACTCCGGGGTTGACACCGACGCCCGCTTCACGACGCCCATCCGCCACCAGCGCCACGCCCGCCACGGCCTCGGCCGGGATGGGACCGTTGCCGCCGCCGATGCGGTCGGCCACGTCGCCCACGATGACAGCGCCCTGCGAGAAGCCGGACAGCACGAACTTCGTCGCCGGGCAAGTCTCGTGCATGTAGGTCAGCTCGCCCTCCAGGCGGGAGGTGCCCTCGTTGCGCGAGTCGTCGTAGGTCATCTCCTGCTGAGCGTTGATGTTCTTAAACTGCGCGGTGTAGGGCAGCGTCCACACCTTGACGTCCTCGGGGACGTAGCTCTCTTTCAGCGGGTTGGTGATGGAGAGCATGAAGGAATTGGGGTTGGCGCCGGGGTTGATGGGGTCGTCGTCAGCCGCGGATTCCCACGTGCCGGGGGCAGAAATGAACTCCACGCGCGGGCACCAGTCCGGCTGCTCGGGGGCCTCGACTCCTCCGGATGGCTCGGTTGGCGCCTCACCCACGATGTCTTCTCCCGCGTTGCGGGTGTTGAGGAAGTGAACCGCTCCTGCGCCAAGGACAGCAAGAATGACGAGGACGGCTATAACGGTGAGTGTTTTTCGCATGAAGAAGTTTCTATCTCAGTACGTGTAAGGAATGCTGCCAACAAGGTGGGAATCCCCGCCTAGTTGGCACACACGTTCCCGCGGGCCTGATCGGTAATCAGGGCGGTGAGCTGGCCGTGATCCAGCTCGGTTCGGCCCTGCTCGATGAGCTGGCCGGCCACAGCCGGCGCGGTGACGGCGTCATCGTGGCAGACCGCCTGGGCCGCGCCAATGAGGGTATCTTCCACCCCGGCGACGTCCACGCCGCCCTGGGACACCGCCTCCAAGTACTTCTGCTCAGCGCCCTGCGGGCCGGCGGGCGTGGGGATCTCGGAGATCTCGTGGGCACCGCGGTCCTCGGGCACGGGGCTGGCGCTTTCCCGCGCCGCCCCAGGCTCCGTGGACGACGCCGCTCGGGACTCTGACTCAGACTCTGACGCTTGCCCTGACTTAGGGCCAGCCGTAGTGGACGCAGCCGAACTGCGCTCCAGCGGGGCGACAGTCTCGCTTTCGCCGGTGTCCTCCACGGTGGCGGAGCCGCAGCCAGCGAGCACCAAGGCGGTACCGGCGAGCAGAGTGGCAAGAGTTCGCATCATGGCTACTTCTTCTCCGCCTGGATCTGGCCCATGACCTCACGGATGACGCCGTGCTGGAAGGACTGGCTCAGCCCGCCGGCGGCGATTTCGCTGTAGTCGTCGCTGGGCCAGCCAAACTCGCCCTGCTCGAAACCGCGCTTGCCCCACTCGTTCATGATGTTGCCGTAGAGGATGTAGTGCGCGCCGGTCTCCGGGTTCCAGTAGATGTTTCCGTGCTCGAACTCCTGGAAGGCACCGCCCTTGATGGGCTTCTCGTTGCCGCGCGGGAAGCCCAGCTTGGACTCGGCCGCGCCCAGCTCCTTGTACTTCGCGCCGATGGCGCCGTGGACCACGGAGTTGGACTTGTCGGGGTTGCGGGTGAGCACGCCGTTCTCGAACTCCTGGACGAAGCCCTCGCCCACCTTGCGCACGTCGGAGGTCGGGTACTTGAGGTCGCCGCGCTCCCAGCCGTTCTTGCCCCAGGCGTCGACCATGTCCTTGGGGATCGGCCAGGCGCCGGTCTCCGCGGTCCAGTAGATGGAGCCGTGCTCGAAGTGGACAAAGCGGCCGCGGCCGTCGGGGGTCTTCTCCTCGCCGGTGACCGGGAAGCCCAGCCAGGAGGTCGGGCCACCGATCTCGGAGTAGCGGGCACCGATGCGGCCGAAGACGGCGTGGGCGCCGGTCTCCGGGGACCAGTAGGCGGTGCCTGCCTGGAAGTCCTGGGCCTTGCCGCGCTCGGCGACGTCGTACTCGTTGTTCAAGCACTTGCCGATGATGCCCGACTTCGTGGCGTTAGCAATCTCGCCCACCGGGGCGCAGTCCGCGCCGCGGTCCTCCTTGGACACGCCCAGGGCGTCGGCGATGTAGGGCCAGGCCTCGGACATCTCGAACTGCCAGTACTCCCAGCTGTGCACGCCGGAGGGGCGGAACTTGGTCACCGGCTCCACGCCGGCGCGCTTGGCGTAGTCCACGAAGGTCTGGGTGGACATGCGGGAGATGGCCTCCAGGCCCATGCCGGCGATGTTGGCCGGGCCCTTGGCCACGGAGTCGGGGTTGCCAAAGTCAGACTTGCCGGAGCCGGAGGAGACGTAGACCTTCATGTCCTTAAGAGCCTCGATGCCCAGCTTCGGGTCGTGGTCGATCCAGTCCTGGGAGTAGGCCGGGCCCCACATCTTGGAGGAGGTGTAGCCACCGGCGTCCATCTGGGCGGCCTGGATGGCTTCGGGCATGCCCTGGGTGGTGGTGTCCAGGTAGCCGGAGAAGGAGCCGACGAACTTGAACAGGTAGGGGTGGCGCTCCGCCAAGTTGACCGCGGAGGTGCCGCCCATGGAGATGCCCACAATGGCACGGTTCTGGTTGGAGCGGTAGGCCTTGTCCAGGATCGGCACGAGCTCCTGGGTGAGGAAGGTCTCCCACATGTAGTGCTTGCCGTTGTCCGGCTGCTGCCAGTCGGAGTAGAAGGAGGACTCGCCGCCCACCGGCATGATGAGGTTGACGTTGCGGTCGGCGTACTGGTTGAGGATGTCGGTCTCGATGGTCCAGCCGGACTCGTCATCGCGGGCGCGCAGGCCGTCGAGAGCCCACACCTCCGGGAACTTCTTGTCCGGGCTGGAGTACCAGTCGCGCGCCAGCTGAATCTGCACCTTCTGCTCCTGGTCCGGCATGGCGGCGGACTTGATGTAGACCATGAGGTGGCGGTTGGTGAGGTACTCGACGCGGGAGACAGACACGCCCTCCGGCAGACCCTCGATCTTGGGGTACTCGGTGTTGACCGGGGTGCGCTGCGGCGGCTCGCCGGGCGCGAAGGCATCGGAAAGGTTGGAGCTACCCAGAGCGTTGCCGATCTCACCGATGGCGTCGGTGGAGGATCCCTCCTGCGCGGTGGCGCCGGGCAGAAGGGCTACGGCGACGGCGAGTGCGGTGGGCAGGGCTGCGATGGCCAGGCCCTTGCGAGCCTTGGCCGGGGAACGAAGCGAAGAGGCAGACGCATTTTTTGGCATAGATGTGTCCTTGGAATTGTCGAGGGGTGCGCCCATGTGAAAAGCCCAGCGCTGACTAACGCGCTGCGGCCCGCGGGCTCCGCAGGTTCCCCTCCTGCGGAACTCGCCACTGGTGCGCGGTGAGCTGTCTATTGTGCGCTCAAGTTTAAGTTGAACTTGAGACTTTCGACAGAGGGACACGCCCAAAATCACACAAAAAGGCTGGCCCCGCGAACGGGACCAGCCTTTTCTCAGCCAGCGCTCTCACGCTGATGCGGAATCAGCCGCAGCAATTACCACGCGTTCATCACGTCGAGCACGCGCGGCTTGGACTGCTCGAGCTGGTAGCCAAACTGCTCCCAGTTGTGCAGGCCCTGCGCCGGGTAGTTGGTGGTCAGGTGCACGCCGGAGACGCGAGCCTTGGCCTCCCAGATGTGGGTGGTGGCGTTGGAGAAGAGCTCGAGCGCCATGCCGGCGGCCTGGTGCTTGGGCAGGTACTTCTGGTCTGCCGGACCCGGCATACCGGAGGCCGCGGAGACGTAGACGTCGGTGCCCGCGCGGGACAGGTTGGAGATCTGGTTGAAGGGATCGTTTTCGAAACGAGTGGGGCTAATCAGCGAGCCGTACATGGAGTTGATGTTGAAACCGCCGGCGTCGAGAAGCGCGGCGCGCATGAAGGTCTGGCCTCCCGGCAGGGTGGTGGCCAGGTAGCCGGAGTAGGACAGCGTCTGGCGGAACTGCTCCGGGTGCTTGCCGGCCAGGGTGATGGCCGCGGTGCCGCCCATGGACAAGCCGGCGATGGCGTTATTGTTGCGGGCCACGCCGAAGTTGCCCTCGAGGTAGGCCGGCAGCTCCTTGGTGAGGAAGGTCTCCCACTGGTACTTGACCGGGTTCTTCAGGTCATAGGTGGCAGGGCCACGCCAGTCAGCGTAGAAGGAGGCCGCGCCGCCCACCGGCATCACCAGGGTGATGTTGTGCGGCTCGTAGGTGCGCGCCGCGTTGACGTCGTGCACCCAGGCGTTGGTGCTGTCCATGGCGCGCAGGCCGTCGAGCAGGTAGAAGCCGGCGTTGCCGCCGTTCTTGGCAGGCTGGATCTGCACCGGGATGTTCCGGCCCATGGCCTGAGACCACACGTCGCAGCGCTGGACCCACCAGCCCACCTTGTCCCACTCGCAGGTGCCGGTGGCGTCGTTGCGCAGCCAGTCACGGTTGGCCGCGGATGCTTCTTGCGTGCCGGCGGACACGGCCAAGCCCAGAGCGAGGGCCACGGCGGTCACCACGGTCAGCACGCGCGCCTTGAGTCCAGAACTCAGTGCGATCATGTCTCTCCTTTAGATGAACTTCCCTAGAGTGAAAACAGTGCTACCAATCTATCGGCGAGACACCGCTGATAATTACAGATCGATAACGAGATTCTTAAGCAGCTTAACTCACCCACCCCCCTTTCGCCCTAATGCGGGCGCACGGCCGGGGTTATCGGGCGAGGTAGACCGAGGGATCGTCGTCAAGCGTCAGCGTGCGGCCCGGGCCCAGCGCAAAGCGAATGTTCTTAAAGAAGCGCTCCACGGTAAGCGGATCCCGGTAGCTGGCAAAGAGCTCTTGGAACTCAGGTGACGCCAGCGCCGCGCGGGCGCGCTTGGCCTCGTCTTTGTCGTACCACGGCGGCAGCTGATTCAGGTCCACCGGCGCGAGCGCCGCCTGCCACTCGATGCTCAAGTTCTTGTCGTGGCCGATGCGCCCGTCCGGGATGCGCGGCTGACGCGCGGCCACCGGGGTGGCCAGGCCGATGTTATCCAGCACGCGCACGTACAGCGGCGCGAAGCCGGAGGCCATGCCCATGTTGACCATGTAGACCGTGGGCGCGGCGTCCACCGAGTCATCGCGCGGCAGGCTGCCCCAGCCAAAGACATCCGGATCCTCGCTCTCGAGGTAGATAAACGCCATGCCGTCGCCGTTTTCCAGCCCTCGGATGCCGTCGGCGTAGTTGGTCACCAGCTTCATCTCGGTGAAGTCTTGCAGGCGGCGCGGCGGGTGGCCGGCCTCGCGGTGGGTGGCATAGGTCCAGAAGTCGCGCTCGTCAACGATGCTGATGCTCTTCTCATAGTCCGCCCAGTGGGTGGGGTGCCCGCGCAGAATGATGACGACGGCCCACACCGCGCACAGGGCCGCCACGAGCACCGTCAGCGCGCTGCGCACGCGCAGCACGAAGACCGGCAGTAGCGCGGCGAAAAGCGGCAGCAGCAGCATGCGCCCGTGCATGAAGTCGCCGCCCACGCGCAGCACGTACAGGGTGTGCAGCAGTGCGGTGCCCACCATCACGTAGGTCACGGTGGCCTGGGTGCGCAGGCCCGCTGGGCGCAGCGGGGCGCGCCACAGCGCGGCCAGCGCCAGCGCCACCAGCGGCAGGTAGAGCGCGTAGGGGTCAAAGAGATCGCGCAGGTAGGTCCAGCCGTAGGCCCATGCGCTTTCCGACGCCGACTTCGCCACCGCCGTGTGCGGCGTGAGCAGGCCGTAGTAGCCCATGCGGAAGAACTGGTAGCCGGCCGGGATGGGCAGCGCGCAGGCGAAGATGCCCGCCCAGGCCCGCCAGGAGCGATGGGTGGCCAGCAGCAGCAGGCCCACGAAGCCGCCGTAGAGCGCGAGCTCCGGGCGCACCAGCCAGGACAGGCCCGCCCACAGCGCCAGCCAGTAGGCGGAGGTGTTTCCGGGCACCCGCACCCAGCGCACGAGCAGCGCCCACAGGGCGGCCAGATAGAAGATGGACAGGCCCCACTCCAGGCCGGAGGTGAAGAAGTCGCGGGCCGGGGGCAGCGCCAGGTAGACCAAGGCGCCGGCGGGCACCACTACCCCGCGGGCGGCCTTCGCGGTGGCCCAGGTGCCCAACACCATGGCCGCCACGGAGAAGGCCAGCCCCAGGTAGATAGCGATGGCCGCCAGATCCAACTGGGTGAGCCAGCGGACAAAGAGGATGAGGTACTGCCACAGCGTGGAGGTGTTGGCCTCGACGCGCTCGCCGGCGTTGAAGACGGGGCCGTTGCCCGCCTCGAGGTTGCGCACGGTGCGCAGGACGATGAGTCCGTCGTCGCAAATCCAGCGGCGCAGCCAGCCACCCCACAGCGCGAAAACACCGATCCCAGTGACCGCAAGCACCGCGCTGAGCCGGGATGCGTTCATGGGACCGGTGTTATTCATGAGGCAAAATCTTATCAGTATCTCACCGAAATCCTGCTATTGTGCCGCTGGTTTAAGCCCCCACCATCGGCATGATGTAGACGGCCATGGCGATGCAGGCCAGCCACAGCAGGGCGAGGATCTGCAGGACGCGATCCTCCAGGGCAATCTCATCCGGCGCGCCGCCGTTGCCGCGGTCGACGTCCGCCGCGTAGCGCAGGATCGCGATGGTAAAGGGCACCATGGAGATCTGGTACCACACGCTGGCCGCGCCGTCGGACTGGCTGGAGAGCTGGAAGCCCCACAGCGCGTAGGCCATGACCACCGCGGTGGCCGCCAGGGTCCACACGAAGCGCAGGTAGGTGGGCGTATAGCCCTCTAGGGCCTTGCGGATCTTCGCGCCGGTGCGCTCGGCCAGCAGGATCTCCGAGTAGCGCTTACCGGAGGCCATGAAGAGCGAGCCGAAGGCCGCCACGAGCAGGAACCACTGGGAGAGGTCGATGCCCGCGGCCACGCCGCCGGCCATGGTGCGCAGCATGAAGCCGGAGGAGACCAGGGCGATGTCGATGACCGGCATGTGCTTCCAGCCAAAGCAGTAGCCCAGCTGCAGGCCGATGTAGATGGCCATGACCACAGCCAGCTGCGGGCCGGCGGTGGCCAGGAAGGACAGCCCCAGCGAGCCGACGATCAGGGCGACGGCCATGGCGTAGGCCATGCCCACCGGCAGCACGCCGGCGGCGATGGGGCGGAAGCGCTTGGTCGGGTGGGCGCGGTCGGCCTCGACGTCGCGGGCGTCGTTGATGAGGTAAATCGAGGACGCGCCCATGCAGAAGACGATGAAGGCGAGGAGGACGTCGAGAAGCACGCGCGAGTGAAAGAGCGCATCTGCGCCGGCGGCCGCAGGGGCGGCCAGCACAAGGACATTTTTCACCCACTGCTTGGGGCGCAGGGCCTTGATCATGCCGTCGGCGAGGTTCTTCGGCGGCTTGCGCTTGCGGCCAGTATCGATGCCGGAGGTATGCGGCTCCGAGTGGAAGACTTTCTGCTCGCCGTCGTTGGATCGACTACTCATCGGGTCTTCCTTTCATAGCGGTCGATGGCCTCGGCGGTCACGGCGCCCAGCGCCGCGCCGAGGGCGGTATCCGAGGGGTAATGCACTCCGAGCACCATACGCGATGCCATCATCACCGGCACACCCAGCAGCGGCGCCGGGGTGCCCAGCACGCGGGAGGCGCCCACGAGGAACGCGGCTGTCGACGTCGAGTGGGAGGAGGGAAAGGAAAGCTGAGACGGGGTGCCCACCCCGACGCGCACGTAGGGGTAGTCGGGGCGCTTGCGGCGCACAATGCGCTTGATCACAACGCTGGCCGCGTGCGCCGTAAACGCACTCGCGCCGACCGCCAGCCACTGGCGACGCCTCTTCTCATCCACCGCCGCGGCCACCCCGGACAGCGCGAGCCAGCCCAGGGCGTGCTCGCCGAAGTGGCTCAGACCCCGGGCGGCGGGCAGCACGCCCGGCACGTCGAAGGCAACGTTTTGGATGGCCTCAAGAATGTGGGATTCCGCCACGGAGAGCTTATTGGGCATCGAAGACCTTCCTCCAAGACTCGCGCGAGGTCAGCTCCGGCAGCGCCTGGCGGTACTGACGGCGCAAATCCTCGAAGTTCTCCTCGATCTCCTTGAGCATGTCGCGGGTCTGCTTGACCAGGTCGGTGGCCAGCTCGCGATCGCGCTTGCGGAAGGCCACGCCGGTGCCGCCGGCGGTGGAGACGGTCGCCGAGTCCACGCGCGAGAGCGTGAACCAGCGCGCCTCCTCCGGGGTGAGGTTGAGCTGCGGGGCCGCGTGGTGGACCGGGTCCTCCTTGGTGGCCAGGTGCTGGAGGGACTTGAGAAGCCACGGAATCTTCTTAATCTTGCCCAGGCGCCCGCCGACGTTGCGGGTGGGCACGCCCGGCGCGCCGGTGGCCGGCGGGAGCTGGTCGGCAGACTCGATGATGACGGCGTCGGAGTAGCCCTTGCGGATCTCCGCGATGCGCGGCAGGGAGGTCTCCAGGATATCGAAGAGCTGGTCCGGGCCGGCCAGGAAGTCCTTCATGGCCTCCAGCTGGATGGCCATGGTGGAGTACTCCATGCACATGGTGTGCTTGAGGGTGGACTTGAAGATGGAGCGCGTGATGCCCTTGGCGTCGCCCTCGTGGTAGAGCGCGGCGACGATGAGGCGGTTGCGCAGGTGGAAGTAGGCCTGCCAGTCGATCGCGTCATCCTTGTCCGCCCAGGCCATGTGCCAGATGGCCGCGCCCGGCCAGGTCACCGTGGGGAAGCCGTGGGCGGCGCCGCGCAGGGAGTACTCGGTGTCGTCCCACTTGATAAACAGCGGCAGGGGCTGGCCGATACTCTCCGCCACCACGCGCGGGAAGAGGCACATCCACCAGCCGTTGTACTCGACGTCGATGCGGCGGTGCAGCGCACGGGAGTCGTAGTTCTTGGGGTCGAGGTGGGATTGGGCATCACCAATTGCGCGCAGCGGGTACTTGGCAAAGTCGTGGTCGTAGACGGCGTGCGGGGCCGCGCCCCACATGAAGTCCGTGCGGTTGACGCGCTCGCCGGTGGTGCGCAGCTGGGATCGCTCCTGCAGGTTGAGCATCTGCCCGCCGACGATGATTGGGGACGCCGCGTAGCGCGCCGCCTGAACTGCCCGCAGGATGGAGTCCGGCTCGATGGCGATGTCATCATCCATGTAAAGGATGTAGGGGGAGTCCGTGTTTTCCAGCGCCTCGAACATGATGCGGGAGTAGCCGCCGGAGCCGCCCAGGTTGCCCTGGCGGAACTCGCGGAAGCGCTCGCCGAAGTGGCCCACGGCCTCGTTGTAGCCGGTCTCGTCGGCCGGGTGCTGGGTGCCCTGATCGGGCATGAGGACGTAGTCGATGATGCCGTCGACCACCGGGTCCTCCGCCAGCGCCTGCAGCGCGGCGACGGCGTCGGTGGGGCGGTTGAAGGTGGGAATGCCCACGGCGACGCGCTTGTCCTGGACGGGGTACTCGGAGCCGTCGGGAAGCGTCTGCGGCTGCGGGGCGTGCGGGGCGCACCAGGCCGCGTCCGAGAGGGTGGTGTCCTCCTCCGCGGTGACGTCGAACCACAGCCAGCCGCCGTCCTCGAAGTTCTTCAGGGGCAGCTCGAACTCGTGGTGGCCGGTGGTCACCAGGTGGTTGGCCACGGAAATGCGCTGGCCGTCCTGCTTGGAGCGGTAGAGGGAGATGTTGGCCTGGCCCTCCACGTCCATGCTCAGCACAATGGACTTGAGCTGAGACCAGCGGCGCCAGTAGGAGGCGGGGAAGGCGTTGAAGTAGGTTTCGAAGGAGGCTTCCTCGCCCGCCGGGATGGTCACCGCGTTGCGGTCGCTCCAGGACAGGCGCTGACGGTTTTGCTCGGGTTCGATGAGGTAGAGCATGCGAACGTCGTAGGGTTCGCCACGCTTCGGCAGCAGGATGCGCTGCACCGGCTCATAAGCCGCGGGTGTGTTGGCAGTCACGATAGCTTCGATTCTCCAAACGTTTTTCAACAGTAGTCAGAGACAAAGCGTAGTTGTTCAACTGCCCAACACAGGATTCCCACGCGGGTTCCTGGGGGTTTAGGCCTCAGCGGCGGCGTGCTCGCCCACCGGTTCGATGCCCAGGCGGTTGAGCATGTAGAGGACGCGGGCGCCGAGGTCGTCGGCGAGCTCGCGGGTGGCCTCGACGGTGTCCGCCTTGGCGATGTCCCAGATCTTGATGTCCTTGCCCGCCTCATCGCGCTCGATGTCGCGGCCGAGGTAGACGATGTAATCCGGCATGGTCACCATGCGCAGGTCCTCGACGTAGCGGTCAGCCTCAGCCAGGCCGCGCTCCTCCAGGACGTGGGCCATGTGGGAGTCCGTGCCATTCTCCGGGTGGGCCACGGCGGCGTCAACAAGCAACGCATCACCGGCGTACTTCTTGGTCAGCGCCACGGCGGCCTGAGCCAGGGCGTGGTCAGTGCCGGCGCTAAAGCGCACGTGGATGCGGTGGGTGCCAAAGTGCTCGCGCACCTCGCGCTCGACCATGACGGGGATGAACTCCTCGAGGGTCGCGCCCTCGGTGTGGCGGGCGATGGTGGCGTCAAGGAAGGAATCGATCTCGGCAGCGGTGTACTCGTGGCCGTAGTCGGCGTGGAGATCCGCGCGGAGGGTATCAAAACGCTGAGTATTGGGAATAGTCACGATTAAACTCACTTTCAGTTTCCTTGCTGTTAACCTAAAGTTAACTTTACACACGCCGCGCTATGTGCGCAAGGTAAGACACACCAAATACGAAAACGCAAAAGGCACCCCCGCTCGGGAGGGTGCCTCATTCAACTGCGCACGCGTGCTAGTGGCCGCGCTCCTGCTCCAGCGCCTTGCCCTCGGTAAAGAAGGGAGCGAGCTTGTTGTCATACATCGACAGCGCAGAGCCAATCGCCATGTGCATGTCGAGGTACTGGTAGGTGCCCAGGCGCCCACCAAAAAGCACCTTATTCTCGCGCACCTCCGCCGCCGCGAGCCTGCGGTAGGCCTTGAGCTTCTCGCGATCCTCCGGGGTATTGATGGGGTAGTACGGCTCCTCGCCACGCTCGGCAAAGCGCGAGTACTCCTTGACAATCACCGTCTTATCCTTCGGATACTGATCCTTGCGCTCCGGGTGGAAGTGGCGGAACTCGTGGATGCGGGTGTACGGCACGTCCGCGTCGTTGTAGTTCATCACCGGGGTGCCCTGGAAGTCACCGGTGTCCAGCACCTCCATATCAAAGTCCAGCGTGCGCCAGCCCAGCTCGCCCTCGGCGAAGTCAAAGTAGCGATCCAGCGGGCCGGTGTAGACAACGGGCGCGTCTGGCGAATCCGCCCGCAGCTCATCGCGCACATCAAACCAGTCGGTGTTTAGTTGGACATCGATAAGCTCATGCGAGGCCATCTTCTCCAGCCACGCCGCGTAGCCATCGACCGGCAGGCCCTCGTAGGTGTCGTTGAAGTAGCGGTTGTTGAAGGTGTAGCGCACGGGCAGGCGGGAGATAATCTCCGGGGGTAGCTCCGTGGGATCGGTCTGCCACTGCTTGGCGGTGTAGTGCTTGACAAAGGCCTCGTAAAGCGGCTTGCCAATGAGCGCAATGCCGCGCTCCTCCAAGTTGGTCGCCGCGGCGGGGTCGCGGCCCTCGCGCTGCTCCTCGATGAGCGCCTTGGCCTCGTCTGGGGAGTAGTAGCGGCCAAAGAACTGGTTGATCAGGCCCAGGCCCATGGGGAACTGGTAGGCGGTGCCGTTGTGCATCGCAAAGACGCGGTGCTGGTAGTCGGTGAACTCGGTGAACTGGTTGCAGTACTCCCACACGCGCTTGTTGGAGGTGTGGAAGAGGTGCGCGCCGTACTTGTGCACCTCGATGCCGGTTTCGGGCTCGGGCTCGGAGTAGGCGTTGCCGCCGAGGTGGTCGCGGCGCTCGACGATGAGCACCTTCTTCCCCAGCTGCGAGGCGCAACGCTCGGCCACGGTGAGACCGAAGAAGCCGGAGCCGACAACGATGAGGTCATATGAAGTCATGACCAACAGCTTATTGCAGTGTGTGGCCTGCATCCTGGCGGGTCCGGCCGCGCGTGTCGCAACACTGTCCCCAAGAACAACGCACGTAACATTTGGCACATCTGTTAACAGGCGCCTTAATTCCTAGGAGAAGCACGTGCAACTACGGCAGCGAATTGTCCCCACTAAATCCAGGTGGTCCACGCCGGTCATCGCGGCGGTGACCTCCATCTCCGTGATCGCCGCTGCCGCGCTGGGCGGCCAGGGCATCCTCAAGACCCAAGACGACGCCTCCGGACCCATCGAGGTCAGCTCCGCCAGCGAGAGCTTTGCGGGCGGCGAGACGGTAGTCATCGACGATCCCGCCATCGCCGCCCAGGGCGAGGGCGACGGCCCGCGTGCGGTCAAGCAGTTCCACCGCGACGAGCCCTTCTCCATGTTCGCGGTGACGTGGAAGGGCTCCCGCGATGT
This sequence comes from Corynebacterium sp., assembly GCF_030532325.1. Taxonomy (GTDB): domain Bacteria; phylum Actinomycetota; class Actinomycetes; order Mycobacteriales; family Mycobacteriaceae; genus Corynebacterium. The sequence continues at coordinate 2,803 of NZ_JAUNLS010000027.1, read as the reverse complement.
CGCCGCCTTCGTGCGCGCCAAGCAAGCAGACGGCTCCTGGTCCGAGTGGTACAACATGGACTCGATGGCCTACAGCAACGATGACCCGAACGCCACCAACGGCACCGAGCTCATCTACGTGGGCGATACCAACGACGTGCAGGTCAACGTCAGCAACGTCGATGTGGTGACCGGCTCGAACCTGGACGAGAGCTTCGAGGAGCGCCCGGTGGAGGACGCCCCGCTTGACGACGCCGCTTCCGACGCCGAGGGCGCACCCGCCGATACTGTCTCCGACGCTGCTGCTCCTGGCGCCGATGCTGTTGCTTCGGACGCCGCCCCTGGCGCTGAGGCTGAGGTCGACCCCCTGACCGCCGCCGCCAACGCCGCTGCCGAGGCCTCCCGCGCGCCGCGCCCGGCGCCGCTGCCCTACAACGTCGGCGACATCGCCCCGGTTGCCGAGGAAGCCCCTCTCGACCCCGCCCCGGCCGCAGAGAACACCGACCCCGAAGAGAACGCAGACGCCGAGGGCAACGCCGACTCCGCGGCGGCGCCGGCAGAAGAGAACGCTGATACCAGCACCGAGGGCCTCGAAGCCGTGTTCATCGACGGCAACGCCCAGGCCGGCGAGGCCATCGACCAGGTCGCCGTCACTGCGGGCATGCCCAAGGTGGTCTCCCGCGCGGGCTGGGGCGCCAACGAGAACATCCGCTGCATGAGCCCCACCTACGACAACGGCGTCAAGGCCCTCGCCCTGCACCACACCGCCGGCAGCAACAACTACACCAAGGCCCAGGCAGCCGCCCAGGTCCGCGGCATCTACCAGTACCACGCGCAGACGCTGGGCCGGTGCGATGTGGGCTACAACGTGCTCGTCGATAAGTACGGCACCATCTACGAAGGCCGCTACGGCGGGCTGGACAAGGCCGTGCAGGGCGCCCACATCGGCGGCTTCAACTCCAACACCTGGGGCATCTCGATGATCGGCAACTACGAGACCGCCCAGCCCACCTCCGCCATGCTCAACTCCGTCGCGGAAATCGCCGGCTGGAAGGCCGCGGTCTCCGGCTTCGATCCGCAGGGCACCGTGGGCCTGCGCGCCGGCAGCTTCGGCGGCTCCCGCTACCCCGCCGGCGCCACCGCCACCGTCAACCGCTTCTTCGGCCACAGCGACGTGCACTACACCCAGTGCCCGGGCCGCTACACCATCGCCCAGTGGCCGCAGATCCGCAAGGCCGCGCACAACAAGTACCTGTCCGTGAAGAACAACAGCAGCTTCACCCCGCCCAGCTGGAACACCCCCGGCAGCACCCCGCCGTCCAACCCCGGCGGCACCCCGCCCTCCAATTCCGGCGCCACCTCCTCCATCGGCGGCGTCGACGTGCCCGTCGAGGTCATCGCCGCTGTCGCCGGCATCGCGGCCACGCTCTTTGCCATCATCATGAAGCGCAACGGCGGCGTACCCGAGCTGGACTCCGTGGCCGGCGTCGACGCAACGAAGATCCCGGGCATCGTCACCAAGGTTGTCAGCCTCACCGGCAACGAGGGCCTGCGCGAAACCTGGACCGCCGTCCTCAACGCCTTTGGGCCGGTCCTCGGCCTGCCGGTGGGCGGCCCGGACCTCAACGCGGGTGTGGTCTCGCAACTCTTCCAGAACGGCGTGGTGCTCTCCTCCGAGGACACCGGCACCCACGCGCTCGTCGGCGAGATTGCCAAGGCCTGGTCAGAGGGCGATAACGCCACCAAGCTCGGGCTGCCCACCTCCGACGAAATCAGCGAGGGCAAGAGCATCCGCGTGACCTTCCAGGGCGGCTCGATTGTCTACGACCGCGAGACCGAGCAGATCCACGTCTACGTCGACTAGAACCAGCGCTGGAGCACCTTAGCGACGCCCGCCTGATGGTTCGCCGCCGTAATCTCATCGGCGGCCTCCTTGACCATCGGGTGGGCGTTATCCATGGCCACGCCGTGGCCCACCCAGCGCAGCATCTCGACGTCGTTAGGCATGTCCCCGAAGGCAATGATCTCCTCGCGGGCCACGCCCAGCTCCTGCGCAAGCCACTCGACTCCGCGCCGCTTGGTCACGTTCGGGGCGGCCACCTCGAGGATCCCCTCATTCATGGAGTAGGTCACGTGCGCCACGGTGGGGTCCACGAGTGGGGCGACGCGCTCGTAGAGCTCCGGGGCGGTGTGCTCGGTGTTGCGGATGAGCAGCTTGACCACCGGCTTGGCGGCAAGCTCTTCGATGGTGACGACGCCGAAGCCGTCGAAAAGTGCGTTCTCCGAGTAGCGCGGCTCCACCACGAAGAGCTCCTCGACGGGATCTCGCAGCGAGGTGCCGGTGCGCTCCACGCCGAAGCCCGCTCCCCCGAAAGGCGCCAGTGCCTCCTGCGCAGCGGCGATGACCTGGGCGATGGCCTCCGGCGCCAGCTCGTGGGCGGAGAGGATGGCGTCGTTGGCGGAGTCGTAGACCACCGCGCCGTTGGAGGTCACGCACAGGGGGCGCACGGGTAGCTGCTCGAGCACTGGCTGGATCCAGCGGAACGGGCGGCCCGTGGAGAGCGCGAAGTAGGCGCCGCTGCGTACCGCGCGGGCCACGACTTCGCGGGTTCGGCGGGGCACACGGTGGTTGTTGTCCAGGAGCGTGCCGTCGATGTCGCTCGCGATGAGTCTCGGGGTCATGGATGCCAGTCTACTTGCCCGTAACTTCTGCGCGCCCCGCTTAGCGACGCCCCATCAGCACCGCGCGCGTCACCACCGCGCGCCAGCGTCTCGCCGGATCGCGCGCTCGCACCCGGTATCAGTGGCGCTGCGGATGCCCAAG
>NZ_JAUNLS010000007.1 GCF_030532325.1 Corynebacterium sp. | reverse complement strand
CGACATGAGCACAACCCCGGGTCACAGATACACCACGCTAACGGACGCAACCCTGCGAGTGCACCTCCTCTTCTGCCGATTGGGATCCGTGCGCCGGCCGTGATGACTGCGGCATTGGGGTGAGACATGGAGTAATCCTTTCCACATCGATGAGATGAGAAGCGATTGGTCGCAATGAGCGTGATGCCAATCACGTGTCAAATAGTTTTGCATGACAGATCACAAGGATAAAGTGTCTGAAAACACAATCTTTGTGGTTGGTCTTGTAGAAAAGGACAAACTCTATGTCTCGATTTGATGCTGATTCGCTCACGAATCTGTGTAGGAAGGCGCTCCAACTAACGCCAGTGAGCTTTAGGGAAGAACTCCGAGAGGCTGTCGAGGCAGCAGAGTTTCCAGCGCTACATGAAGTTCTCCTGGCAGTGAATATCCGTGCCGACTCGACACGGCGGCTCAGGAACCTGGTCTCAGAAATTGCTGATCTTTCAGTCGACACAACGGCGGATGCGGACCTTGAAACATCCTTGGGAAGAATTCTTTCTCTCGCACGCCAGATGCTTGGCTCGGATGCGGCTTTTGTGATGGAGCTCGATGAAGAAGCGGACCGCGCAAGCATTATGCTGTCCAGCGGAATTTGGACCACGGAACTACAGGAGGCATCTCCCAGTGGTGATGGACTCTTTTATGAGATTTACCGCGTCGCAGCTCCGTTGCAGGTAGCCAATTATTTGCGGGACAGCAGCTTTGTGCATGATCCCGAACTTGATACTGCGATTAAGCGGGAAGGGATGCGGGCTGCGCTAGGAATCCCGATTGAAACGGAAAATGCCTTCCAAGTTCTCTTCGTTGCCGACAGATACGAGCGCATCTACCACACTGGTGACATTTACATTTTGGAGCAGCTTGCGACTCAGGTGGAGGCGGTGGTGACGAGGGCGGATGAGCGTCATCACTTCCTTCAAAAACTCACCAAGTATGAATGTGGCCTTGATGAATTAAGCGCTAGCAAGGAGGAATTGGATAGACACCAAGAGGGACTTGAGTCCCTCATGTCCATTGCTTGTGAGTCTTCTGCTGAGGCAAAGCTTGGAGCATTCCTTAGTGAGTCTCTAGGCATTCGAGTTGAGGTCATCAGTGTCGAAGAACTATCCGCTTTTAGCAGTCATGGATCTCCTCGTGGTGGCGTGTATCTGCGAGCTGAACAACATGTGCGAAACGCGGGTATTGCGGGGGAGAACACAACTATTTCGGAAGAGGAAAATGGTGCTTTCGTATCCGCAATCGTTCGGGGAGGCCGGCCGTGGGGCGCTGTCATGGCTCAACCGGTTCCCGAGGGATTTGGCCCGAAGCTTTGCGTAGCGGCAGCGCAAATGCTCAGCGTAAGAGACAGTGCTGAGTCTGAAGCGGGCTCTCAGCGCTCAATTGAACTATCGAACTTGTTCTTCGCGCTCATGGATGTGGGACTATTCAACCTCTCCCGGCGTCAAAGAGACCTACTCGCGGACTTTGAACTGGTTGACGACAAGCCAACGCGTCTTGCTGTGTTTGGGGGAGAGGAAGCGGACTTGATGAGCTTTGCTGATGAGTGCAAGAGGCTGTCTCGGGGCGATGTGTTGATCGGCATTTCACAAGAACACATCGGACTTTTGGGACGCGCCGAGCGCTTAGTGAAAATGCTTGAGGATATATCTCACAGGTTTGAGTTCGGGGCCCATGCGGTGGTGGGCCAGCTATCGGAAGAGTTCACTGGTGTAGGAGGAGCGAGGGAAAAATATCGCGAGTGCATGCGCATTCTTGAAGATATTCGCGCCCTCAAAATATCGGCTCGCAACGGATGGTTTACTGAGGCATCACTCCCACAATCACTGAGACTCCTAACCCAGTTGACTCCACAGCAGCGGGAGTCCCTCGTTGACGGGACCATTGGGGCATTGATTCGCTATGACCGCGAGAAGTCCACCGATCTCGTCTCTACGGTCCGTTCTTTGGTGTCTCATCAGTTTTCGGTCTCGGCTGTAGCGCAAGAGCTCTTCGTTCACGTCAACACTGTGCGCCACAGGACGCGCAAGGTGGAGGATTTGCTGGGCCCGGGGTGGAACGAAGGAATGAGGCTCTTGGACCTGCAATTGGCGTTGACGGCGTTGGCAACCACGTATCAAGTCAACTAAGAGCGCAGCAGGAGCGCAAAGAGCAATCGCGATAACCCGTGCCCAAAAAGGGGGAGGTTATCGCGATTAACTGATCAATTAACTTGCTTAGTCCCAACCAGCCACACTGCGCTTGAGCATCTGCTCGCGGTACTGCGCGGTGGTGTTCGGCAGCAGCTCGCCGGTGGCCCAGTCCAGGATGACGCCGTAGTGGCGCACCAGGTCCAGCTGGTCCAGCTCGCCGGCGGCGTACTTGGCGGCCACGGACTCTGGATCCTCCTCGAGTTTGGCGCGGCGGGTGGAGCGCTGCTCCTCGCGCAGGGCGGTGGTGGCGGACTCGTCGAGCTCGTAGTGATCGATCTCCGGGTCGATGGCCTTGATGACCACGCCGTAGTCCTTGGCGGCACGCTCGACGGAGACGTAGCCGTCGATGACGTCCTCCAGTACGGCGGTGGTGTCGCGCTTGAGCGGGTCGCCGAAGCCACCGCCGCCTGCCGAGGGGCGCTCGAAGGTATCGCCCGGGGCGATCTCCACGTTGGAGAAGAGCGTGCCCAAAAAGCGCTCATCCTCGGTGCCGCGGTTGAGCCACACGCCCTGCGGGATGGAGGGCAGACCGCCCTCGATTCCCCAGGTCACAGAGCGGGAGCGGTCGCAGCAGTAGCTCATCACGGAGTTGGTGCAATCCGTCAGCGTGCCGCCCTTGGACACGCCCACGCCGCCGCGGAACTCGCCGGGTCCGCCGGAATCGGTGACCAGGCTGTGGTGGCTGGTGAGCACCGGGGAGAGGCGCTCCTGGCCCTCGATGGGCTGCACGGCCAGGCCGGGTCCGAAGACCGGCGCGGTGGCGGAGGAGCCGTCGCGGTCGGTGCGCCCGCCCCAGCCGCCGGCCATCCAGTCGTACCACATGAAGAACTCGCCCTTATCGCGCGGGCCCTCGGCGTTGACGTCCACCTCGCGGGTGTCCCAGCCGCCGATGAGCAGGTATTCCAGGTTGAAGGAGCAAGCCAGGGCGCGCTCGCGGATGAGCTGGGACCACAGCTCGAAGACGGCATTCATGATCTTCTCGTAGGGCCCGGAGCAAAAGCCGGTGACGGCGTGTGGCAGGCCGGCGTTGACCACGGTGCCCTCCGGCCCGAGGTCCACGTCCATCGCGCGGTAGAGGCCGGAGTTGAGTGGGACGTCCGGGAAGAAGGTTTTGGTGCCGGCCACGATGCCGGAGAAGGCCGAGCCGTAGCCGGCGTTGAGGAAGCTGGACACCGCCGGCGCGGAGCCGTCGAGGGAGTAGGAAAGGCGCCCGCCTTGAATGCGCATGGTGACCTTGATGGGAACCAGGGATTCCTCCTTGGCCGGGTCCAGGTCGATGTAGTCCACGGTGGACCATTCGCCGTCGGGAAGCTCCTTGACGCGGGAGGAGACGATGTCCTCGACGTAGTCTTGGACCTCGCGCAGGGCGGTGCGGATGACGTCCGGGCCGTACTTATCCACCAGGCGCAGGATCTCGCGCTCGCACACGGCGGTGGCCTCGGCCTGGGCCTTGAGGTCACCGAGCACGATTTCGGGGCTGCGGGTGTTGGCGGCCATCATCTTGGCCACGTCTTCGAGGAAGCGGCCCTCGTGCCATAGGCGCACCGGGGTGATGCGCAGGCCCTCGGAGTAGTATTCCTTGGCGGAGACGTCGAAGGAGCCCGGAACGGTGCCGCCGGCGTCGGCCCAGTGTCCCTTGTTCTGCGCGAAGGCGAGCAGCTCGCCGCCGAAGAAGATGGGGCGCAGGAACGAGACATCATTCATGTGGGTGCCGCCCTGGTAGGGGTCGTTGACGCAGAAGACGTCGCCCTCGTTGATGTCCTCGCCGAACTCCTTGAGCACCGCCTGGCACTGGAAGTGCAAGGTGCCCACGTGCACGGCGATGTCTTGATCGCCCTGCATGACGGTGTTGCCCTCGGCGTCGCACAGCGCGGAGGAGAAGTCGCGGGAGTAGATGACAAAGGAATAGCAGGTGCGCAGGATCTGCTCGGACATGAGGTTGACCGAGGTGGCAAAGGCGTTCTTAAGCACCTCAAAGGTCACGGGATCGAGCGTGCGGCGTGAAGCGGTGGGGGTAGACATGGGTGTTCCTCCTGGTGAGTGGTTGTTCTCTAGCTGTTGTCCGCAGCGCCGATGTGGATGCGGATGTTGGACCATTCGTCGATCTCGGCGGTGTCTCCCGGCGGAATGACGGTGGTGGCGTCGAACTGGTCGATGATGGCTGGGCCGTGCAGGCGGGCGCCGGCGGAGAGCTCCGTGCGCTGGTAGACGGGCACGCGCGCCCAGCCGCCGTTGGAGGAGAAGTAGACGTCGCGGTAGGTCTCCGGCTCGCCGGCCTCGTGCTCGTGGACCTCGTAGCGGGCGAAGGGCGGGCTTTCCAACTCGCCGATGGCCACCAGGCCAATCTGGTAGAACTCCACTGCGCCGTCGCGCCGGGAGAAGGAGTACTCGCGCTCGTGCTCGTCGTGGAAGAGCTCGATGGCATCGGCCAGCGGGGACTCGGAGTCCGGGATCTCCACGGTCAGCGAGCGCCACTGGCCGCGGTAACGCATGGAGGCGGTGAACTTGAGCTTCATGCGTTCCTGGGGAACCCCCTCGTGGGCGAGTCGCTCGCGGGCCTCGGTGGCCAGCTCTTTGTAGGCCGCGCGCAGCTCGTCGGAGTTGATGTCCTCCACGGCGGCCTGGTACATCTTGCTCAGGTCGTGGCGGATATCCACCAGGAGGCAGCCCTGGGCGGAGGTAACGCCCGGGTGTGGCGGTACCACGACGGTGGGGATGGAGAGATCGCGGGCCACCTCGGCGCCGTGCAGGGCGCCGGCGCCGCCGCCGACGACGAGCACGAAGTCGCGGGGGTCGTAGCCGCGGCGGATCGATAGCAGGCGCACGGCGTCGGCCATGTTGGCATTGGCCACCTTGATGATGTCCTCGGCGGCGGTCTCCAAGTCCAGGCCCAGCGGCTCGGCCACGGTGGTGCGCACGGCCTCGCGGGCGGCGTCCTTGTTGAGCTGCAGCTCACCGCCGATGAGCGCGGTGCCCAGGCGGCCGAGCACCACGTTGGCGTCGGTGTTGGTGGCGTCGGTGCCGCCGCGCTCGTAGCACACGGGTCCCGGGTCAGCGCCCGCGGACTGCGGGCCGTTGCGCAGCGAGCCGGCCTCGTCGATCCAGGCCAGGGAGCCGCCGCCGGCGCCGATGGTGCCCACCTCGATGGAAGGGAAGGTAATGGGGAAGCCGTACTCCACCTGCCACTGCTTGGTGATGCGGATATCACCCTCGTAGACCAACGCGATGTCGGTGGAGGTGCCGCCCATCTCCAGGCCCAGCGCGTTGCGGTAGCCGCAGCGGGTAGCGATGTCCTGGACCGCAATGGCGCCGGCGGCGATGCCGGAGGCGGCCAGGCGCACGGGGTAGCGGGTGACCATCTGCGGGGTCATGGAGCCGCCGCCGGAGTGCAGCAGGAGCAGGTCGCCTTCGTAGCCGCCCTCGGCCAGCTGTTGGGAGAGGCGGTTGACGTAGCCGGCCACTAGGGGCGCGAGCACCGCGTTGGACACGGTGGTGGAGAAGCGCTCGTATTCGAAGATCTCGGGGAGGATCTCGGAGGAGGTGGAGATGGAGGCGTCGGGAAGCTCCTCGCGCAAGATCTCGGCCATGCGCTCCTCGTGGGCGGCGTTGGCGTGGGAGTTGATGAAGCAGATCGCCACGGTCTCGACCTTCTTGCGGGCCAGGATGCGGGCGAGGTCGCGGGCTTCGTCCTCGTTGAGGGGCTCGACCACCACGCCGTCGTAGTCAATGCGCTCGGTGACCTCGTAGCGGTCGCGGCGGCGGATGTAGGGATCTCCGACGTCCTCGTAGGCATCCCACAGCTCGTCCTTGGTGCCGTCGCGGATTTCCAGCACGTCGCGGAATCCCTTGGTGGTCACCAGCGCTGCTTGCGGGAAGCGGCGCTGGATGAGCGCGTTGGTGGCCACGGTGGTGCCGTGGCTGAAGACCTCTACCTGGTTCAGGGCCACGTTGCCCTGCTGGAGGCCATCCATGACTGCGCGCATTGGGTCATCCGGGGTGGAGGGGACCTTGGCAACCTTGAGCTCGTTGGTCTGCGTGTTGACGATGGCGACGTCCGTGAACGTTCCGCCGACGTCGACTGCGACGCGGAAGGGCTTCTGCGGATTAGGCATGATGTGACCTCACTTACATTCCGGGGGTTGATGTGATTATCAACATTTGGCGACGGTGCCGCAAACTTCAATGGAGAAAAAGTGAATTTCGCGCGCAAAGTTGTCACTTTCTTCCATAACCGCAGCGTGTGGTGCTCGATAAAATCTCCATTGTAATCTGTAGCACTATAGGGAATGTGTGAATGAATAGACATAAGGATTTTCCGGGCCTGACGCTTGGCGATGTCCTCCATGCCGAACCACGCCTGCAGCTGGCCGGCTACGCGGGGGCGCAGCCCGACGCCGACGCGCCCCTGGCTGGTCTGCTCACCTATGCCGAGAGCGCCCCGGACACCGGGGATGCTGGGGCGGCCGCAGAAGCGGGCAACATCGCACGGCCCTGGCTGATCTCCGCCACCCCGGCGGACGGCGAGCTCGCTGTGCTGGTGCGCAGCCGCCCGCACGCGGCGGCCTTCGTGTGGTTTGGCCCGCCGCCCGCGCAGACCCACGTCAGTGGGCCCACCCGCGATCTCCCTCCGGTCTTCGTGGCCGGGGAGGGGCTGACCCACGCCGAGCTGCGAGCTTGCGTGGACGCGCAGATTCGCAAGCAGCCCAACATCCGCGAGTGGCGCCGGCTCAGCGCGGTGGAAGCGCTCAGCAGTGCCTTGGCCACCGCCAACCCGGAGCAGGAGATGCTGGCGCGCTACGCGGCGCTGACCGGCGAGGCCGCGCTCATCGTCACCCTCGACGGCGACATCCGTGCCTCGGTGGGGGAGCTGCCCGCGCGCTCCATCGTGCGCACCCTGATTCGCGAAGCCGGCACCGAGCTCAGCTACCGCTCCGGGCGCTGGGCCCTGCGCGCCATCCAGGCCGGGGTGAACCCCGCCGTGCAGGTGGGCGGGGAGACTCTGTGGGTGGTGCGAGGCCGGCGCAACGATCGGATCCCCGATGCTGCAGCACCAGCGGCGATAGCGCTGCGCGACGTGCTCGGCACCCTGGTGGAGGCCCGCCGCCACCACAGCCAGGACCGAGTGATGGGCTCCACGGAGATTCTGTTGCGCCTGACCAGGCTGGACGCCAACAAGGACGGGCTGGCCGAGGCCCTGGAGCGCCGCGGCTTTTCCGGGCGCGCCCAGCTGCGCCTCATCCACGCCGGCACGGTCAACGAGGTGCACCGCCAGGAATTCCTCATGCCGGTGACCGCCGCCGCGGAGCGGGAGATGATTCCTCTCCTGGCCGGCTACGTGGATGGGCGCATCGCCGTGCTCGTGGCCGACGGCCCCGGCGTGGATGCGGTGGTGGGCGCTCTGCCCGCGCCGGTGGGGGTGTCCGCCTGCTTTTCCTCGCGCTCCGACGGCGTGGTGTCCTGGCGCGAGGCCCGGGTGGCCGCGGCGATTGCCGGGGTGGACATGAACAAGCCGGTGGACAATGCACAAAACGCCGGCGATAGCGCCAGCGTCTTCTTTGAGGCCTGCGGGGCGGCGGCGCGCGCGGCCGCCCAGTTGGGCTCCCTGCGCCTGGGGGAGTGCGTGGCCTCGCTGGACGCCGCACTCGAGGGCATCAAGGAGGCCCAGGAGGTGCTCACCGCGTGGGTGCAGGAGGAGTTTTCCATCCCGCGCGCCGCCAAACGGCTGGGGCGCCACGCCAACACGGTGCGCAACCGCCTCGATGAGATTTCCCAGGTCTACCCGCTGAGCATGGCCGATGCCCAGCTGTGGTACCTGTGGCGCATTGTCGACGCCCCGCGCGGCTAGACCGGATCGGAGCTGGTTTCCGGCTCCTTGGCCGGCTCAGGCTTGGCCGTCTGTGGCTGTGTAGCCGGCGCCGGCCGGGTCTCGCCGGCCGGCAGGCGCGGGCGGCGCTTGCGCTCGTTGGCGCCGGTGATGAGTGCCTGCAGGCGGCCGTCGCGGATATTGTTGAGCTCCTCGGGGATCTCCTGCTTGGCCTTGACCTCGGTCATGATCTCCTCGATGAAGCGGGTCTCCGGGATGGAGGAGTTCTTGGCGATGGACACCAGCTCGTAGAGTTCGTCGTCGGAAAGCAACTGCTCATCCTCGAAGCGCTTCTGCAGCAGCTCGCGGGCGCGGCGGCGCAGCTCGGACTCGGAGATGAGGTCCTTGCGGCTGCGGAACCAGGCCCAGCCGATGATGAACATGATGGCGATGCCCATATAGCCCAGGATGGGGTAGACCCAGCCGATGAGGTTGCTGAAGCCGATGAAGGAGAGCACAAAGCCGATGAGCACGGAGATGCAGTAGACCTTGTAGAAGTTCTCCGGCTTGTTGCGGGTCAGGCGCTTGGCAAAGGCGTAGAACATGCCGATGGCGGTGTTATAAATCATGCCGTAGATGGCCACCGCCATGGCCACGCCCAGCACCGGGTGAATCTGGGAGATCATCTCCAGGGTGGGCATGTCGGCCTCGGTGATGGGGCCGATGGAGACGTAGAGGCCGCCGACCAAGACCGCCAACAGGAAAAGGAAGCACAGGCCGCCGAGGATGCCCCCGTAGCCCACCTCCTTGGCGTCGAGGAAGTTCCCGCCGATGACGATGGTCATGGAGACCACGACGATGACGTTGAGGCCCACGTTGTTAATGGCCGAGACCCACCAGTTGGGCAGGGTGGTAGGGATGTGCTGCGCCTGCTCGTTGAGGTGAGCCCAGTCCGGGTTGGCGGTAAAGACCGTGTAGATGGTGCCGATGGTCAGCAGCAGGATGATAAAGGGCGTGATCGCGCCGATGGCCACGGTGACCTTGTCCACATCCAGCAGGCCGGTGAGCAGGGTGAGGATCAGCATGAGGATGGCGCCAATCCACACTGGCCAGCCCCACTGCTGGTTGAGGTTGGTGCCCGCGCCGGCGAACATGGCAAAGCCGATGCAGAAAAGACAGGTTAGCGTGGCGGCGTCCAGAATCTTGGAGATGATGGGCGTGGAGGCCGCGTCGAAGACGGAGGTGTGCTCCTTGGCGCGGTGGTAGGAGCCCATCTGCAGGATGGTGATGCCGGAGACCATCATGACCAGCGCGGTGCAGATGGCGCCGACGATGCCCATGTTGCCGAAGGCGACGAAGTATTGCAGGGCCTCGCGCCCGGAGGCAAAGGACGCGCCCGCGAGGACGCCGATGAATGCCATGGCGATGCCGAAAGATCGTTTAAGCATAGTGTTCCTAACTATAAGGCAACCGGTATTATGGGGTTGCGAAAAGAGGGGCAGGCTGCACAGTGCATGCCTGCCCCTTGGGCGGTATTACGCGTGGCCGGTGATGAAGGCGGCGATATCCGCCAGGCCTTCCTCGCCGCGGCGCATCGCGCCGGCCGAGGTAAACAGACCGTGGTGGTAACCGCGCAGGTGCTGGTAGGTCACGTCGCAGCCGGCTTTGGCCAGCTTGGCGGCGTACTCCGCACCCTCATCCGCCAGCGGATCGTTGTCCACGGTGATGACCAGCGCCGGTGGCAGCTCCGCGGGCAGCTCGGCGAGCAGCGGGGAGAGATCCGGCACGGAGCGGTCCTGGCCCTCCGGGAGGTAGGTCTCGATGAACCACCGCATGGTGTCGGCGACCATCGGGAAGCCTGCCGTCACGCGCTGGTAGGAAGCACCCTTTTCGGTGCGCTCCTCGGTGACGTCGGTGATGGGGTAAATGAGCACCTGGGAGGAGATCGGCGGGACCGAGCCCTCGCCCTGGCCACCCTCCGCAGCGGCGGCGGAGAACTCGTTGGCCAGCACGGCGGTGAGCTGGCCGCCCGCGGAGTCACCCACGATGGCCACGGAGGAGGCCTGCAGGCCGTGCGGCGCGGAGGAATCGCCCAGCCAGCGCAGCGCGGTGCGGCAGTCATCGACCGCAGCCGGGTAGAGGTGCTCCGGCGCCAGGCGGTAATCCACCGCCACCACGGGGAACTTGGTGAGCACCGCCAGGCGGCGCGCCGCTGAGTGGTGGGTTTCCAGGTTGCCCATGAGCCAGCCGCCGCCGTGGATGTAGAGGATGGTCGGGGTGGGCTGAGAGTGCTGGAACTTCGGGCGCGGCTCGTAGACGCGAACCCGGAAGTCCTCGACCTCGAAGTCCTTGTGGGCGGGGTCGATGTTTTCCTTCAGCCCGTTGGCCGCGGTGGAGGCCACGTAGTTCTCACGAACCACGGGGATCTCGTATTTGTGGAAGGGCACGGCGCCGCTCTCGCGGAAACCCTTGAGCCCGTTCCACGCGTCCGCGGTGATGGGCCGCCCGGTGTACTCGTCGGAAGAAGTGTGCAGCTCTGTCATTAGGCCACCTCGTAATCCGCCAGGTCGAGGTTCTGGGTCAGCTCGTAGTACTCAGCAACGTTGCCGGACCAGTTGTTGATGACGCGGCCTTCCTCGTTCTTGTACCAGGAGGAGCAGTCAGCGGAGAAGGCAGAGCCCTCGAGGTCTTTCTGCACCTGGTTGTTGAACTCGGTGATGACGTCCTTCTTGACGTCGATGGCCTCGTTCGGGTGCTCGCGCAGGTAGGTCACGGCCTGGGAGATGTACTTGTCCTGGGCCTCGAGCATGGCCACCACGGAGTGGTGGTTGAGGTTGGTGTTCGGGCCGTAGAGCATGAAGAAGTTCGGGAAGCCGTCCACGGACATGCCCAGGTAGGCCTCCGGGGAGTTGCCCCAGCGCTCGCGCAGGTCTAGGCCGTTGCGGCCGATGACCGGCAGGTCGCCCTGGAACTCGTGGGAGTGGAAGCCGGTGGCGTAGATGACCACGTCGAACTCGTGCTCTACGCCGTCCTTGGTGCGGATGCCCTGCGGGGTGAACTCGTCGATGCCCTCGGTGATGAGCTCCACGTTGTCGCGGTTGAAGGTGGGGTAGAAGTCATCGGATCGCAGGATGCGCTTGCAGCCGAAGGCGAAGGTCGGGGTGAGCTTCTCCACCAGCTCCGGGTCGTTGACCTGGGAGCGCAGGTGCTCCATGGCCTGGGCCACGCCCTCGGCGGCGGAGTCGGTGCCCTTGCGGGTGCGGTCGAAGCCTTCCTCGCGGGTTTCGTGGATCTCCTGGCGGATGGCGCGGTAGGAGTCCGGGTTGTCCTGGAACTCCTGCAGCTCCTCCTCGGTGAAGATGACCTGGTTGCGCGGCAGGATGTAGTTGGCGGAGCGCTGGAAGACGGAAAGCTTCTCTGCCTCCTTGGCCACCTCGGGAACCAGCTGCACGGCGGAGGCGGCGTTGCCCACCACGGCGACCTTCTTGCCCTTGAGGTCCACGGAGTGATCCCACTCGGCGGAGTGGAACTGGACGCCCTCGAAGTTTTCGCGGTTCTTGAAGTCCGGGATCTTCGGCTTGGAGAGCTGGCCCCAGGCGCCGACGAAGACGCGGCCGTAGTAGAGCTCGCCGTTGGCCTCAATCTCCCAGGCCTTGAGGTCTTCCTTCCACTCGGAGCGGGTGATGCGGTGGTTGAACTTGATGTGCTCGTAGAGGTTGAACTCCTCGGCCATGGCCTTGAGGTAGCCCAGCATCTCATCCTGGCCGGCGAACATACGGGAGACGCCGAGGTTGAGGAAGTAGGAGTAGCAGTAGATCAGTGCCTGGGTGTCGCAGGCGGCACCCGGGTAGGTGTTGTCGCGCCACACGCCGCCGACCTCGTCGGCCGCCTCGAGGATGAGGAAGTTCTCCTCGCCATCGCGGGTGAGCTGGGCACCCATGCCCAGGCCGCCGTAGCCGCTGCCAAGGATGATGCAGTCGTAGATCTTCTTATCGGTCATGAGAATTCTCCTTCAAGAATGAGTCGGGGGGAGTGAGCAAAAGTGCGGGTGTTTAGTTGTTGCGAATGGCCTCGGCCAGGACCTCGAGGCCGTCGCGCAGGGTGGACTCGTTGATGACCAGCGGCGGCAGCAGACGGATGACGTTGCCGTCCAGGCCGCAGGTGAGTACCAGGACGCCGGCGTCGCGGCAGGCCTTGGAGACCTTGGAGGTGAGGTCAGCGTTGGGCTGGCCGTTGGCGTCCACGAACTCGATGCCGATCATGGCACCGCGGCCACGCACCTCAGCCACGGTGGAGAGCTCGGTGAGCGGCTCGAGGATCTCGCGGGCGATGGCCTCGATCTCGCGGGCGCGGCCGTTGAGATCCAGCTCCTCCATCTCGGCGATGGCCGCCAGGGAGGCGGCGCAGGCCACCGGGTTGCCGGCGTAGGTGCCGCCCAGGGAGCCGGGGCCAGGAGCGTCCATGATCTCGGCGCGGCCGGTCACCGCGGACAGCGGCATGCCGCCGCCCACGCCCTTGGCGGTGGTGAGGAGATCCGGGACGATGCCCTCGTCGTCGCAGGCGAACCAGGAGCCGGTGCGGCACATGCCGGCCTGGATCTCGTCGGCGACGAAAACCACGCCGTTGTCCAGGCACCACTCCTGCAGGGCCGGCAGGAAGCCCTTGGCCGGCTCGACGAAGCCGCCCTCGCCCTGCACCGGCTCGATGATGACGGCGGCAAGATCCTCCGCGCCGATGGTCTGCTCGATGTAGCGCAGGGTTCGCTCTGCAGCCTGCTTGCCGTCGAGGCCGTCGCGCAGCGGGTAGGAGCCCGGCACGCGGTAGATGTCAGCGGCCAGGGTGCCAAAGCCAGCCTTGTAGGGCTTGTTCTTGGCGGTCATGGTCATGGTGAGGTTGGTGCGGCCGTGGAAGGCGCCGTCGAAGACCACGATGCGGTTCTTGCCGGTGTAGCGGCGGGCGATCTTCACGGCGTTCTCAATGGCCTCGGCGCCGGTGGAGAACAGGGCGGTCTTCTTCTCGTGGGTGCCCGGGGTGAGCTCGTTGAGCTTGCGAGCGACCTCCACGAAGCCCTCGTAGGGGGCGTTGAGGAAGCAGGTGTGGGTGAGGTGGGTGGCTGCCTCGGCGATGGCCGCGGCGACCTTCTGGTTGGAGGCACCCACGGAGGTCACGGCGATGCCGGAGGCGAAGTCGATGATGGAGTTTCCGTCGACGTCGACGAGGATGCCGCCGTCACCGTCGGTGATGTAGGCCGGCAGGCCAGGGACGAGGCCGCGGGCCAGCTCGGCCTCACGGTTGGCGTCGAGCTCCTGGCTGCGGGGGCCGGGGATGGCGGTGACGATGTTGCGCTCTTGGGGGAGGCGGTGCTGCAGATCCTGCATGGTGCTCCTTTGAAACTCGAAGAAAGAACTGTGTGTGATGCAGGCCATTGTGCAGCCTACGTTGTAGGCTTGCCTATAGCCACTCTGGCGAAAGAAAGTTTCAAAGTTGTCCACTCTGGATAAGGGGGAGCGCCTATGTCCGCCCCGCACAGCCGTGCCTTCGCACCCGAGGAGCCGGAGAATCTGCTCAGTTTTGACTGGTTAGCGGCCTCGGAGGAGCTTGGCCTCGAGGTCTTTCACAACTCAGGCGCGCAGTTTTCCGTGGTGCACCCCTGCGAGCTGGAAGACCCCCGCGAGTTCGTCCACGCCGGGGCCATCATTGTGCTTACTGGTATTGCCTTTACCGGCCGCCCCGAGGCCCTGGCGGAGTACACCCGGGCGATGGCCGCGCACGGGGTGGCCGGCATCGGCCTGGGCGTGGGCCTCGTCTTTGACGCCGTGCCGGAGAGCATGATCGCCGCCGCGCGCGAGAGCAACATCTCCCTGTTTTCCGTGCCCCGCGAGGTGCCCTTCGTCTCCCTTCTGGCCGCTGTCCACGACGAGCTGGTGGAGCGCCGCCAGGCCGCCCTGGCCGCCTTCATCGAATCCCAGGAGCAGCTCAACGCCGCTGCTGCGCGCGGCCTTGATTCCCTGCTGGGGGAGACCGCCGCGCTTATCGACGCCCACGTGGCCCTCGCCGATTTCGAAGGGCGCGTCTTTTCCCAGGCCGAGAACACTCGGCTGGGCGCGGTCACCTTCGCCCCGATTATCGAAGCCGCGCGTGACCGCAACTTCTCCGTGGCCGGCAAGACCGGCCAGTGGTGGACCATCGCGCAGCGCCTGGCCACCCGTGGGGATAACTCCTTTGGCATCGTTGCTGCCGCCTTGGAGCCCTTCACCCAGAACCAGCGCGCCTTGCTCAAGCAGGCGGCGGGCCTGGCGGAGCTCATGGTCAAAAGGCCCCAGGAGCTGCGCGCCGCTCAGGGGGAGCTCAACCGCCTGGCCATCGCTATCCAGCTGGGCCTTGAGCAAACAGAGGACCCGATGAAGCACATCTTCCGCACCGTCGGCGACGCCGAGGGCCGCGTACGCCCGCTGCTCATCAAGTCAGAAAACCCCCGCCGCCACCGCCGCTTTGCGGAGGAGCTTGACGCCCGCCTGGCCGATCACGGCCGACTCCTCTTCCTGCTCGACCTCGACGAGGAGACCTCCGTGGTGCTTTTCCGCGGCTCGCGCACGATGAAGAACATCCAGGATCTCCTGCGCGATATCCGCGGCAACAAACGCGTGGTGGTCGGTGCCCCGATCCCGTGGAAGGAGCTGAGCATGAGTCTGGTCAAGGAGATGGAATCGGTGGCCTTCGGCCTGCAGCCGGGCATGCTGGTGGGGCCGGAGTCGCGCACACTGACCTGGGTCAACGACGAGCGCATCCGGGATGTCATTGAGTACCGGGTGGAGGAAACCTGGCGCAAGCTGCGCGAGTACGACGCCGCCCACGGCACCGAGATGGAGCGCACCCTGGAGATGCTTCTGCGCAACGGTGGGCACGTCTCCCGCACCGCCGACGCCATGAACGCCCACCGCCACACGATCCGCAAGCGCGTGGCGGACCTCGAAGACCTTTTGGAGCTGGACCTCAAGGATCCCGTGGTGGCCGCCGAGCTGCTCATCCTGGGAATCGCCGCGGTGGACTAATCCGGCGGGGACTTAGTTATGCCTTGGCCACGCTCAGCTCTGTGTGCCAGCTGAAGCCGCTGTGGGCTTCCGTATGTATATGGGAAAACTATGGCAACCCTGTAACGAGGCAGTAACGGAGTGCTTCCTCGCTGAGCGAGGACTGTGAGGTGCCGTTAGGGTCGCTGATGCACGTGACCACCGACACTTAAGGTTGAAATCTATGAAGCGAAAGACCGCACTCGCGGCCTTCACTGCACTGTCCCTTGCACTGACCACCACCGTTGTTCCCGCACATGCTGAATCTGCGAACAATGACGCTGCTGCGGCATCTACGAACAATGACTCTGCCGCAGTCGTTATCGACGCTGATGCCGATGCTCTCGCCGGTGCGCTGGCCTTTGACCCTGCTACTCAAAAGATCATTGTCGATGAGGCCGCGCTTGATGAGAATGGCGTTGACCTCACCGCAAGCGAGATCGCTTCCATCAATGCTGAGCTTGCGCAGCTGGAACAATCCGAGGTTGAGCGCGCACTGGAGGAAAGCGGGCAGGATCCGGAGAAGGTTGCCGCCCCTGAGATGGAGGAAGGTATTGGTCTGCGTGCCGCCCCGGCTGTCATTCCGATAGCGTGGAAGGTCGGTATCGCCATCATCGGAATCCTGACCGCTGGTGCGCTCATCTTCACCGCAAAGTACTTCAGCCACAAGGAAAAGATGACCTTGATTAACAAGTGCTACGACAACAGTGGATACCCTGTGGTGGACTCCCGCGACAAGGGCGGGGTCGAAGGCACCACCGATTCTGCGAAGGCCAACTCGGCCGGCGGCTACAAGTTCGAATGCCGCAAGGCCTAAGCGGGCGGGAGAACGTGGATAGAGGGGAAGGAAAGGTATTGAGCACTAGCTCTGCAGTACGAGGAAAAGCAGTGATCATTGTGATTGGCGTGGCTGTGCTTGTCGCATGCGCCGTGGTGTTTGCGGTCAACCGCATGAATGCCCATGAGCTGGAAACACTGCGCCAAGAAGCAGATGAGCGCGGGCAATCCTACGAAGTGACCATTCACAACGAGCTGCTCAATACCTATTCCTTCGAGCCACGCTAGCTCTCAGTTCTCCGCCCTAAGCGTGTTTCCAGGGAGTCGATCAAGCGCTGTTGGGTGAACTCATGCTTAACCTTAAAAAGTGCGGTTTCTAGCATTAAGAGTAGACGCTGCGGGCTCTAAACGTGAAAAATCGCAAATTTTCACGTTTAGGAGAGGCTCTGTGGCGCCTAAACCTGAAAATTCACGATTTTTAAGGATAAGGCTGGGGCCTCATCGGGCTGGGGAGTGCGCTACGCGCCGTCGCGGCGCAGGGTCACCTTCTCGTTCTCTGCAATCTCCGCGAGGCGCTCGGCGGGACACAGGCCCGTCACGATGACGGCGGAACCGCCGGCGGCAATGGGCTCCAGAACCGCAGCCCGGAAAGAATCGGTGTCATGCCAGCCGGAGGAGAGCACTCGCTCCGGGCCCAGCTCGGTAGGGTACAGCTCCGGCAGGGGCGTGGTTTGTCCGAAGTACTGGTCCCCGTAGAAGCGCACGGTGGGGCCGAAGTCGATGGCACCTAGCGGGAGATCGCCGCCGGATTCCGCCACGCCGCGGCCGAAGGGATCGTCGGTGACCAGCACGATGTCCGCGCCGGGGAAGGCCTCGTGGGCGGTGAGGTAGTTGGTGGGGGCGGTAAAGAGGGCGTCGACAAGCGGGGGCTGCGCCGCCGAGCCCGCGGCATCAGCAAAGGTGGCCGCCTCCGCGAAGGCGAAGTCCACGTCCGTGGCCAGCGCGCCCAGCGCGATAACCGCGGCCTGCCAGGACACAGGAAGGTCGATAAGGATGAAGGAATCGGCGTCGAGCTCGAGCTCTTCACCAAACATGTTGGCAATCTTGGACACCCAGTTCTCCAAAGTCTGGGCAGAAGAGTCCATGCGGGTGCCCGCGGATTCGTTGTACACACTCAGCCGCGGGGCAGCGGGATCGGCGCGCAGCACATGATTGAGCAGTTCCATGCCCGCCAATGGTAGGCGAGGACGTGGATGCGCGCCGCCGGACTAATTCACGCAGCACTAATTCACGCAGCGCGGGCCGTCGCCGCCGGCGTCGATCTCCGGGGAGACCTTGGCGGTACCAAAGTCATCGCCCGGCACGCCGACCTGCTCGGCCTGTCCGCCCTCTGCAGGCTGCTCCTGCTCGGCCTGGGAGTCCTGCGCGCCCTCGTCCTTGGGGCCGGAGTAGTCATCGGTGGCCACCACGATGAACGTATCGGGCTCCAGCTGCGGATTCGCCGTCACCGGCAGGCCGCCCATCTGCTCAGCGAGCTTCTGGGCGCGCTCGTCGTTGGCGTCGGCGGCCACGATCTGGGACTCGGTGTAGATACCGGACTGCGCGTTGGCGGTGCGCTCTACGGTGTAGCCCACATTCTCCAGCCAGGCGCCGATGCCGCCGGCCAACCCGTCGATGGTGCCTGCGTTGAGCACGTGCAGCTCCATGTCCTCGGCCACGGGGCTCAGCTCAGGATCGGAGCCCTTCTCCTGCTCCTGCTCGGCTTGGGCCTGCTCGTCCTGTTCCTGGGAGCGGGCCAGCTCCTCCATGAAGCGGTGGACCTCGGCGGGGTCGATGGTGACCACGGACTCGCCGTAATCGCCGGTGCCGTCGATGGAGGTCACCGGGATCGTGGTGAAGGTGACGTTGCCGCCGGCCAGGCCGGCCAGCTGGGAGACAAAGCCCATGATGTCCCAGCCCTCGTCGATGACCACGGAGCGCTCTACGGCATCGGCGATCTTGCCCAGCTTGCCCGGGGAGGTCAGGGTGCCCGAGTCCAGTACCTTCGAGGTCAGCGAGGCCATGTAGGCCTGCTGGCGCACGATGCGGTCGAGGTCGCCGCGCGGCAGATCGTAGCGCTGGCGCACGAAGGACAGGCCCTGCGCGCCGTCGAGGGTCTGCACGCCCTTGGGGAACTTCGCGCCGGACATCGGATCATCGACGTCGTTGTTGAGGCAGACATTGACGCCCCCGACGGCGTCAGTAAGCAGGACAAATCCCAGCAGGCCCACCTCGGCGTAGTGATCAATATCGACGTCCGTGAGCGTGCGCACCATGGAAATCAGGCCCGCGCGGCCGGCCTCCACGCCCTGCTGCTCGATCTCCTTCTCGGTGTGCTTCGGCTTCTCACCCGCGGCTTCGGCCTCGGCGTTTTCCTGCTGCAGTTCCTGCACCTTGTCGGCCTTGTGGGCGGCGAAGACGGCGTTGATCTTGGTGTTGCCGTACTCGCCGTCGGAGACGTAGGTATCGCGCGGGATGGAGACCGCGGTGGCACGGGAGCCGTCGTTAGGCACGCGGATGATCATGATGGTGTCGGTGTTCTCCTCGCCCTCGGCCACGCCGGCGTGGAGATCCGCCAGCTCCTGCTCGGAGAGCGGGTTGCCCTTAGCGTCGGTGCGGGAGTCCTTGCCCACCAGAAGGATGTCCACGGCGCCGTCGGCTGTATCGGCCTTGAAGCCGCCATCGTTGCCCAGCGCCAGGCTGGACACCGAGGCCATGTCATTGCCCAGCTTGCCCACGGTGAAGTAGCCCACGCCGCTCAGGACAAGAACCACCGCGGAAAGAAAGGCCACTACGGCCTTCAGCGTAGTGGAGCCCTGCTGAGTCATGGGGGCAGCGGCGCTGGGCGAGGCCTGGATGTCGCGCGCCCTGCGCTGGGTACCGGGTTTATTCTCAAAAGCCACTATGGGGAACCTTCTGGGGAAACTACGTGTTGAACGATCTCGCCATAGTTTAGGGCAGGAAGCCGCAAAACCGTGATCCTCGGCCCAATGCGGGCAAAATGGCAGTGTCTTGGCAGGAACCTTCCGGGCTCTATGACTACGCTAGGGGCCATCGTGAATACAGAATCAGTACAACCACTTGCGGTGGTCACGGTGACCTTTTCGCCGGGCCATTATCTTGATGACTTCCTTAACTCCCTGGAGGAAGCCACGACGCTGCCCACCACGGTGGTTCTGGCGGATAATGGTTCCACCGACGGGGTGCCTGAGGCCGCTGCCGCGCAGCGTGAGAACGTGGCCTTCGTGGACACCGGTGGAAACCTGGGCTACGGCGGCGGCATGAACGCCGGCGCGCGCTGGGCCCGCGAGCACGGGGCCAACGAGGAATTCCTCCTGCTGGCCAACCCCGATGTGACCTTCGCGCCGGGCTCGGTGGACAAGCTCATCGAGTGTGCCCGCCGCCACCCCGAGGCCGCGGCCATCGGCCCGCTCATCGTGGAGCCCGACGGCAGTTACTATCCCTCCGCCCGCGAGATACCCACGCTGCTCACCGGCATCGGCCACGCCCTCTTTGGCGCCATCTGGCCCTCGAATCCGTGGTCGGCGGCCTACCAGCGCGGCGAGGACATGGACCGCGAGCGCACCGCCGGCTGGCTCTCCGGCTCCTGCGTGCTGGTGCGCTGGCAGGCCTTCGAGGAGATCGGCGGCTTTGACGAGCGCTACTTCATGTACATGGAGGACGTCGATCTGGGTGATCGCTTCCGCCGCGCCGGGTGGAGCAACGTCCTGTGCCCGGAGGCCGTGATCACCCACGCCAAAGGGCACTCCACGGAGGCCCACAAGGGCGCGATGCTGCGCGCGCACCACGCCTCGGCCTACCGCTTCCAGGCGGACCGCCACCCGCAGTGGTACAAGGCCCCGCTGCGCTGGGCGCTGCGCGCCGGGCTGGGGCTGCGCGGATTTGCTCTGAGTTCCGCCGCGCGCCGTCAACAGTAAGGCGGTCTCGCGCTTATACACTGTGCACAATTGTGTGCCTTTGCACCTGCCAAGAAGACAACCTACAAGGAAGACTATGACTGAAGCAGCTACCCACTGGGGCTCCCAGGCTGATGCCGTGATCTTGGTGGGCGGGCGCGGTACGCGTCTGCGCCCGTTGACCATTGGTACGCCGAAGCCGATGCTGCCTACTGCTAATTATCCGTTCCTGCAGCACCTGCTGGCCCGTATCAAGGCAGCGGGTATTGAGCACGTGGTGATGTCCACCTCCTATAAGGCTGAGGTGTTTGAGGAGTACTTCGGCGACGGCTCGGATCTGGGCCTGGAGATTGAGTACGTGGTGGAGGAGACCGCGCTGGGCACGGGCGGTGGTATCCGCAACGTGTATTCCAAGCTGCGTGAGGACACGGTGATGGTCTTTAACGGCGACGTGCTCTCTGGCATGGATCTCAACGGTATTTTGGCCACGCACCACGCTAAGGACGCGGATGTGACGATGCACTTGCTGAACGTGGCGGATCCGCGCGCGTTTGGGTGCGTGCCCACGGATTCCAACGGCCGGGTGACGGCGTTTTTGGAAAAGACCGAGGATCCGCCGACCAATCAGATCAATGCGGGTTGCTACGTGTTTAAGCGTGAGGTTATTGAGACGATTCCGGCGGATCGTGTGGTCTCCGTGGAGCGTGAGACCTTCCCGCAGCTGTTGGAGTCTGGCCGCATGGTGGTGGGGCATGTGGATAACTCTTATTGGCGCGATATGGGCCGCCCGGCTGATTTTGTGCGTGGTTCTTCTGATTTGGTGCGTGGTATTGCTCCGTCGCCGCTTCTGGAGGGCAAGACGGGTGAGGCCCTCGTGGACGAGTCCGCGGGTATTGCCGGTGGTGTGTTGTTGCTTTCGGGTACTGCGGTGGGCCGTGGTTCTGAGATCGGTGCGGGTTCGCGTTTGGAGGGCACTGTGGTCTTTGATGGTGCGACCATCGAGCCGGGCGCGACGATCAACAACTCGATTATTGCCTCGGGCGCGCACATCGGTGCTAATGCGCACATTGATGATTGCGTGATTGGTGAGGGCGCCATCATCGGCGCGCGCTGCGAGCTGCAGGGCGGCATGCGCGTCTTCCCGGGTGTCTCCATCCCGGATGCCGGCGTGCGCTTTAGCTCCGACGCCTAACGCCGCGCTTGACGACGTCGCTTCCTCCCGAAGCGGCGTCTTTCTTTATGCCCCAGCTGCGACTCTTGGGCAACTTGTGGGGCCAATGTTACTGGTGGGATCTGCGTGATCCACGTGAAAGTCTCCGAGTGGTGGAGACACGCCGAGTGTTTCTTGGAATTGTTCACAGGAAAACGGGGTACCCCTATATGTAGTACCCCCGGCCCATACCCCCAAGGGTGGGTCGATGTTACTGGTGTGACGGATGGGGATCGTGTGCTGCGCTTTTGCTGGGCGAGCTCAGAATTCACCGAATTCAGGTTGACGATATTTAGTGCTTCGGTGTGAAATAACAACTGTGTAATCAACGGCACGAGCTCGCTGGTATCCGTGAAAACCATTCCCGGATCTCTGGTGTAGAGTCGGCGCCACTGTTGTTGAAGAAACCATCGAAGAAATAAACCCAACCTCGGAGAAAGGATGAGGCGTGGATAAGCCATCGAACAATAGCGCCATTCTCCGTGGCGGTGCTGCTGCAGAGATGTCGCTCGACGAACTCTTCGGTGCCGTCGAGCAGGAATGGCAAGACCAGGCGCTGTGCGCGCAGACGGATCCGGAGGCTTTCTTCCCTGAGAAGGGTGGCTCCACCCGTGAAGCCAAGCGCATCTGCCAGGCGTGCGCGGTGCGCGATGAGTGCCTTGAGTACGCTCTTGAACATGACGAGCGCTTCGGCATCTGGGGCGGGCTCTCGGACCGTGAGCGTCGCCGCCTCAAGCGCGAGATTGGCTAGAGGTTCAGGCAGATAATTGCTGGCCTTGCGCTATTCCATCCCTTCCCTTCGTGAGCGGAATCTACCGCTGGCGGAGGGAATTTTTTTTCTTGCCCGTCCAGGCTTCAGATCCGGCTCGGGCTCTCGCTCCGAGCATTCCTTCTGAACACAGACTAAGTGTGCGGGCCTAAATCGAACGTTCCCGTTTTCAGCAGGTGTTCATTTACGCTGCCACCGATAGCAAAAAGAGGACCTTTCATATGAAAGGTC
The DNA here is from genome assembly GCF_030532325.1 of Corynebacterium sp. Lineage (GTDB taxonomy): Bacteria > Actinomycetota > Actinomycetes > Mycobacteriales > Mycobacteriaceae > Corynebacterium. The sequence goes on along the minus strand of NZ_JAUNLS010000007.1, from coordinate 84,351 downwards.
CTCGGCCGCGCTCCTTGATGTGAGGGTTCTAGGCTATCTGGGGGACAAGGCGTGGATTCTCACCAAACAAGGCCCGGGAAACTCGAAGATCCGGGCCACTATTTGGTGTGGCGCCACATGCGAGAGGGGAGCGCCGTTGGTTCCTCGTGCTGTGAACCTTCAGATCGTTAGCGCGAGAGAAGAGCGCGCAGCTGCGGCGGAAGCATCGAGATGATCGACGGTGCCACCGTGGCCAGCACGCCAAGCAGCGCGGTAACCACGACAATCGGAACCACAATGCCCGCGATATTCACGTCTTTGTTGCTGGATGCTCCGGGCTTCGGTGCTTCCGGCTTCGGCGCCTGCTCCGTGCTCTTGGGTGCTTCCGGCTTCGGGGCCTGCTCGGTGGACTTCGGCGCCTCGGACTTCGGTGCTTCCGGCCTCGGGGCCTGCTCCGTGGACTTCGGCGCCTCCGGCTTCGGGGCCTGCTCCGTGGACTTCGGCGCTTCCGGCATAGGTGCCTCGTTCATTTCCTCTCCGAAGGCCGGAACCTTCACCTGGGGATCGAGGATGGCCACGCACTTGACGTACTCTTTGCGCCACTGCTCGTAGTTATCAAACTTCAGCTTCGCCATGGCATACAGGGATGCGTGATTCTCGGCGCGCTCCTTGAGTCCCTCGTCCTTGAACTCCTGATAGTAACCGGTTGCGTTCTGCGCGAAGCGCTTGTGGAAGTCAATAACGTCGCTCACAGTGCCCGGACCCGTCTTTGCCGCAACACGAGGAATCTCACGATTGGGCAGGTAGTCGCTGAGCTCAGACGCTATGTAGCTGGAGGCGTTCGTTACCTTGATGGCGTCGACAGTCTCGCCGCGGGAAAGGGCGTCGTCACGCTTGATGTTGGTATTCACTTGGTTCTGGTGCTCGGCGGAAGTCTCGTGCTTGAGGAAGTGCACGAAGGTGGTGCTGGCCGGATCGGAATCGCCAAACGCGAGGCTGAGGGTGTCAAAGGAGAACTCGAAGTCTGGGTTCTGGGTGTCATATGCAATGGAGTAGGTAGGGAGGACCTCGCGCGCGTGGGCGACGAACTTGTCCTTCTCCTCCTTGGTGAACTTAGTGTCGCAGTAGGCGTGGCTGCGATCAAGGTGCCGCGGGCTTGCCGACTCGGCGGTAAGTGCCGCGGCGTTCGGTGCAGCTGCCACGCTCAGCGCGGTCGCTCCGGTGAGTACCAGGGAGGCGATCTTCTTCATGAAATGTCCTTATCGGATAGGTGAGATTGGATGGAAACCCCTTAGGAAAGGGGGAACGCGGTACAAATTTGCGGGGAAGCATGTTTCGCAATCGATTGCGAAGTTCGTTGTATGCCAATTTGTACCGCGCGCTCGGGGAGCATGCGCTTGGCGACGACTACCGCGGCAAGAAAGCACGCATCTGCGGCATGAGTATCGGGGCAAAGGCTGCGATGGCTGCAATCAGTGCGGTGATGATGCCCACCGGAATGCCGATGCCAAGAGCAGTCTTGCTGCTGCCGGAGTCATTCGGCTTCGGCTTCGGTGCCGGAGTAGCGGAGGTGCTGGTCTTCGGCTGCGGCTTCGGTGCCTTGGAGCTGGTGGTGACTACCGGCGGCTTGGGCTTGGGGGCTTGAGCAGAGGTGGTGACCTTGGGCTGCGGCTTGGGTGCCTTGGAGCTGGTTGTTGCTACCGGGGGCTTGGGGGCTTGAGAAGAGGTCGTGACCTTCGGCTTAGGCGCAGCGGAGGTGGTGACCTTCGGCTTGGGCTTGGGGGCTTGAGCAGAGGTGGTGACCTTGGGCTGCGGCTTGGGTGCCTTGGAGCTGGTTGTTGCTACCGGGGGCTTTGGCTTGGGTGCTTGAGAAGAGGTCGTGACCTTCGGCTGCGGCTTGGGGGCCTGGGCCGAAGTGGTGACCTTGGGCTGCGGCTTCGGCGCCTTGGAGCTGGTGGTGACTACCGGCGGCTTCGGCTTAGGCGCAGCGGAGGTGGTGACCTTCGGCTTGGGCTTGGGTGCCTTGGAGCTGGTGGTGACCACTGGCGGCTTCGGCATCGGGGGCTTCGGGGCCGGAGCCTGCGAGGAAGAGGTCTCCGGAGCGGAAGTCTCCGGAGCAGAGGACTCGGAGGTGGACGTATCCGGAGTGGAGCCCTCGGGGGTGGAAGCTTCTGGCATCTCGGGTGCCGGCGGAACTTCGGGCATGAGCGGTGCCTCGGGCTCGGTCTCCGGCTCGGTACCGGCGAGTGGCGGAATCTTCACAGCCGGATCGATGGCGGTGATGCAGGAGGCAAACTGTTCGCGCCACTGCTCGTAGTGGTCAAACTTCAGCTTGCCCATGGCGTAGATGCCGGCGCGGTCGACAGCGTCGGCAAGAATGTCCGGTTCAAACTGCTTGCTGTATTCCTCGGCGATGTGGACGTACAGCTTATTGAACTCGTAGACGTCCTCGAGCGTTCCAGGTGCAGTGCGCTTGGGCACCTCCGAAAGGCTCGGCTCAAAGACGTGATAGAAGTCGTCGATGTCCCAAACAATGTGTTGAACGGCGTTGGTGACCTTGACGTCATCGACGGTTTCACCGCGGTGGAGGGCATCGTCGCGGTGCAGGATGCGATTGACGCGATCTTGGATTTTTTGAGTGGTGTCGCCTTCCAGCGGGCGGCTGAAGCCGAGATCAGAAACCTCGTCGCGGCCAAAGAGGGACAGCGCGTTGATGTCGAAGGTCAGGCGATTGTCATCGCCGAATTTCGAGGTCGCGAAGTTGGGGTAGACAGTACGGGCATTGGCCTCGAACTCTGCGATTTCCTCGTCGCTGATGGCGACGTTGCAGCGGCTGGGCTTGCCGTTGTAGCCCGCATCGCCGAGTGGCTCGAGGTTAAGCGCAGAGGCCGTGGGAACCTGCGTCAGGCTCAGTGCTGTGATGCCGACGAGAACGGCGGAAGCGATTTTCTTCATGAGGTGGTCCTTGGGTGAGAAGTGTTCGGCGCTGGCACTGCGCCGAGGGGGACACTGTTGTTAGCCAAAGGAAAACTAACGACAACACAAAGTAAACACTAAGAAAATGCTGAGAAAAAATCCCCTGGTGAGAATGGGTTTCAGGAGCGTTAGTGATCGTTAAAGTGGGATTGTGTGGGAATGCTTGGGATACCCACAGGGGGGTTTACCAGCTAAAGCGGGGATCTACGTCTTCCGGTTCGAGGTTCAAATAATTGGCTGCAAGTGCGGTAATGACGGTTCCGAGCAACTCTTCGCGTTCAGCCGGGGTGGTGGCTCGAGCCTCGATCGGCATCCGGAAAATGACCATTCGGGCACGAGTCGGACGACCCTGAGAATCAACGCCCGCGGGCACAATGCGGCCCAGGGGGACGGGGCCGTCGGCGATGATGTCATCGGGCATGATGGTCATATCGGCGGACAAACGCATCCGCGGAATGGTGTCCACCGCGAGGTCGAGGCCCGCGAGTTGCTCGGCAAAGGCGTTCTGTACCGGGGCGTAGGCCTCCAGCACGGCCATGTCGAAGCGCTCGGCCTTGGAGCGGTAGCGCGGCGTGGCCTGAGGTAGCAGCGGCCCGCGCGCCCCGCGGCCGTGGCGGTCGCGGGCGGTGCGCATGTGGGGTCGCGGCATACTCATGGGCCACATTCTAGGCTGCACGCGGGCCCGTTTATGGTGGCCACGCCGGGCTGCGGACTACGCAAATCTAAAGTTTGGGTTTAGACTTAGGCGCGTGAATTCCTCTCGTCGTTGTTCTCGCCCAGGCTGCGGCCGCCCGGCCGTGGCAACGTTGACCTACGCCTACTCGCAGCAAACCGCAGTGGTGGGCCCGCTTGCGGAGGACACCAACCCGCACGCGTGGGATCTCTGCGAAAAGCACAGTGCCCGCATCACCGCCCCGCAAGGCTGGGAGATGGTGCGCGTGGACCGCATCGAGCTCGATGAGGATGACGATCTCACCGCGCTGGCCGAGGCCGTGCGCGAGGCCGGACGGGTGACCACCGGGCTGGTCGACGATACCCACGCCGGCTCCGGGGCTGATCCCATCGATTACTCCGCTAACTTCGACGGCGCCGATCCGCTTAACTCTAACCATCCAGTCTTCCGCACCCGGCGGGTTAGCGACGCCCGCCAGCGCCGCCGCGCGCACCTCAGCGTGGTGCCGGACGTTGAGCTGGATGCTGAGTCGCACGTCGAGACGGGGGCGGAGGGCAAGCAGGGGGAGTAAGAGCGCTCCCACGCACGCAGAGGGGCTCCACGTGAGGCAGCCGACACGCCTGCTACGCCGGTTGGGGCAGGCGTAGGGGGTAAGATTGCGGGTTATGCGAACTCGTGAACAGCTTGATGCAGTGATTAAGGCTTATGACGTCCGTGGCGTTGTGGGCGAAGACATCGATGAGGCCTTCGTGCGCGATACCGGTGCGGCGTTTGCCGCGATCCTGCGTGGCGAGGGGGAGACCACGGTGGCGGTTGGGCATGATATGCGCCCGTCCTCGCCGGCGCTGGCCAGCGCTTTTGCACAGGGTGCTGCCTCGCAGGGCATCAATGTGGTCATGCTCAATCTGACTTCGACGGATGAGCTGTACTTTGCGGCTGGTTCGATGGGGTGTGCGGGCGCGATGTTTACTGCCTCGCATAATCCGGCGAAGTACAACGGCATCAAGATGTGCCGGGCGGGCGCGGTGCCGGTGGGCCAGGAGACTGGTTTGGAGGCCATCAAGGACATGCTCGTTGAGGGCGTGCCGGCGTATGAGGGTGAGCCGGGGGCTGTCAGTGAGAAGGAGGTGCTGCCGGACTACGCGGCCTTCCTGCGTGGTCTGGTGCCGCTGGAGGATTCCCGCCCGCTGGTGGTGGCTGTGGATGCGGCCAATGGCATGGGTGGGCACACGGTGCCTGAGGTGTTTAAGGGTCTGCCTTGTGATGTGCGGGATTTGTACTTTGAGCTGGATGGCACGTTCCCCAACCACGAGGCTAATCCGTTGGATCCGAAGAACCTGGTGGATTTGCAGAAGTTCACTGTGGAGCAAAAGGCCGATATTGGCTTGGCTTTTGATGGTGATGCGGATCGCTGTTTTGTGGTGGATGAGAAGGGGCAGCCGGTTTCGCCTTCGGCGATTTGCGCCCTGGTGGCGGAGCGTTACCTGAAGAAGTTCCCGGGGGCGACGATCATTCACAATCTGATTACGTCGAAGACGGTGCCGGAGATCATCGCGGAGAACGGTGGTAAGGCTGTGCGCACGCGTGTGGGCCACTCGTTTATCAAGGCACAGATGGCCAAGGAGAAGGCTGTGTTTGGTGGTGAGCACTCGGCGCACTACTACTTCCAGGAGTTCTGGAATGCGGATTCGGGCATGCTGGCGGCGATGCACGTGTTGGCGGCGCTGGGTGAGTCCGATAAGCCGCTGAGCGAGCTGATGGCGCAGTATTCGCGTTATGAGGCTTCCGGTGAGATCAACTCTACGGTGGAGGATCAGGCGGCCTCGACCCAGCGGGTGCTGGACGCGCTGGCGGAGAAGATTGAGTCCGTGGATGAGCTCGATGGTGTCACGGTTGAGTTGAAGGGCACTGAGGCCTGGTTCAACGTGCGCGCATCCAACACCGAGCCGCTGCTGCGCCTCAACGTGGAGGCCAAGACCACCGAGGAAGTCCAGCAGATCGCCGACGAGGTCCTGGCCATCATTCGGGCCTAAACCCCTGGGCCGGTCCCTAGGACTTCGTCTTCACCTCAACGCCCCCGAAGGCGGCGATGCCCACCACCCGCACCAGCGGCGTGTGTGGATCGCCGGCGGAGCTGGCGGGGGTGGTTTCATCGCGTGGCGCGGGCAGATCCGCGGTCAGTGCCGCCAGCTCGGCGCGGGTGCGCGCGTTGTAGGCCTGGCCGGTGCGCTCGTCAAACTCCTCCATGGTGAGGCGGCCTTCGGAGAGGGCGTCGGAAAGAATGCGCGCCACGGTGGTGCGTTCCTTCGCGGAGGCGCGCACCTGCGGTGGGCGAGGGGAATCACCGGGCATAGGGCTATCGGGGGAAGGGGTGGCGTTCATGCCACCGCCTTAGGGCGCACGGATTAGCCGCGCGAGTGGAAAACCATGTCCTCCCACTCGACGTACTTCTTGCGCTCGCGGCCTTCGGCCTCACCCAGGGCGCGCTCGGCGGCGTCCAGCTTCTTCCAGCCCTCCCAGGTCAGGTACTCGATGCCCTTGGATTCCAGCAGGGAGGTGATGTCCTCCTCGGCGGAGTGGGAGAGGTTGCCTGCGGCGGCGTCGGCAAGCAGCATGCCGATGGTCTCGGTGGCGTCGGACTTGGTGTTGCCGATGAGCCCCACCGGGCCGCGCTTGATCCAGCCGGTGGCGTAGAGACCGGGCACGATCTCGCCCTGCTTGTCGACGACATGCCCGCCGTCATTGTTGATCACGTGCTTATCCTCGTTGAAGGGCACGCCCTCGATGGCATCGGAGCGGTAGCCCACCGCGAGGTAGACCGCCTGCACCGGCCACTCGGTGAACTTACCAGTTCCGGAGACAGTGCCATCGCCGTTGAGCGCGGTGCGCTCGGTCTTCACGGCGGTCACCTTCCCGTTTTCACCGATGAACTCCACCGGCTGCTCGAAGAGGTGAATCTGCAGGGTGTGCGGTGCGTCCTTGGGCTCGCGGATGGCGTAGCCCTCGAGGGTCTGGCACACCAGGTCGCAGGACTTGGCCTCCTCGCGGGCCTTGAGAGAGGCTTCGTCGTAGTCGATGTCCTCCGGATCCACCACCACGTTGATGGTCGGGGAGTGGTCCAGCTCCTTGAGCTCCAGCGGGGTGAACTTGGCCTGGGCGGGGCCGCGGCGGCCGAAGACGCGCACGGTGTGGGCCTTGTTCTTGGACAGGGACTCATAGACGTTATCCGGGATCTCGGTGGCTTCCTTGAGCTCGTCCGCGGTCTTGGCCAGGATACGGGAGACGTCGAGGGCGACGTTGCCCACGCCAATCACCGCGACCTCCTCCGCGGAGAGATCCCAGTCGCGCTTGAAACGCGGGTTGCCGTCGTAGAAGCCCACGAACTCGCCGGCGCCGTGCACGCCCTCGAGATCGGAGCCCGGGATGGTCATGCCGCGATCCCCCACCGCGCCGGTGGCGAAGACCACGGCGTCGTAGTGCTCCTGCAGTTCAGCCAGGGTGATGTCGCGGCCGATGGTGACGTTGGTGAGCAGGCGGATCTGCTCGGTCTCCAGTACGCGGTGCAGGGAGTTCACGATGCCCTTGATGCGCGGGTGATCCGGGGCAACGCCGTAGCGGATGAGACCGAAGGGGGCAGGCATCTGCTCAATGAGATCGATCTGAACGTTGCCGCCGGTCTTCTTCACCAGGATGTCGGACGCGTAAATGCCGGCGGGGCCGGCACCGATGACGGCTACTTTCAGTGGCTGTTGAGTCATGATGGCCTTTCGATGTCTGTGAAACGGGTACGCAGTAGTGCAGTAGTACTAGGTGCGGGACACATGCTACGCCCGCGGTGTATTCATACTCGGTTCATCATCCCACAAAGGCAGCCCTTATTGCATATCTGCTCGTGGCCCAAAATGCCGGTTTGACTGCTCTTTTGGTCCCGCGGGGCGGGGTAGTGGCCCCGCGGGTGCCCGGGTGCGGGGCTATGCTGGGCGCCATGAGTGACAGCTACTTTGACGGTTCTTCCTATGCGCCAGAGACGGTGCGCTACTTCGACGTAGCCCACGAAGGCGCGCAGGTCAGGCTGATGGCCTCGGCGGTGGAAGACCTCGCCGAGCTGCTGGGCGGCTCGCGCCCGCGCAGCCTGGTGATTCTGCCCACGGATCACATCGCCCGGGCCACCGCGCACTTCGCCGCCGGGTTGGCGGAGCCGGCCCAGGTGCCCATCGTGGTGGCGGAATCTCTGCCGCAGTTCTGCGGGGCGCTTGACGTCGTTGTGGTCATTGGCGAGAGCGGGGAAGCGGAATGGGCCTCCCGGGCTCTGATCACCGCCGCCGCGCGGGGCGCGAGCACCGTGCTTGTGGGGCCGACTCGCGGCCCGCTGGTGGAGGACGCCCCAGAGGAGACCTGGCAGGCACCTACGTTGCCGACGGCCGAGGGGTCCTCCCCGGCCCGCTACATCACCGCACTGCACGCTATCTACTCCGTGCTCACCGAGGATCCCGTCCTGGTGACCCGCCGCCTGGAGGAGGTGGCTGAGGCCGTCGACCGCGAGCTTGCCCTGCTCACCCCGGAGCATGACGCCACCACCAACCCTGGGCGCGTGCTACGCGAGTTCGTCGAGGGGGCCTTTGTGGTGCACAGCTGCGGGGTGGACCGGTACCTCTACTCGGAGCAGCGCGCCCGCGTGGACATGGGGGCTCTCGTTGCGCGCATGGCCGCGGCGGTGTGGACGGTTCACGGCCTCGGCGGCACCGTCGTCGATGCCCAGGAGCTGCCCGGAGTGCTGGAGCGGCACCGTGAGTCCGCCCCGGCCGCCGAGCGGGACATCTTCTTTGACCCCCAGATTGACGGCGACGGCGCCCAGGGGCCTTTGGTACCCTTGAAAATTGTTTTATGGGGCCAGGAAGAGGCGAACCTGCCCCACGCGCTCGCTGTGTCGAGTGCCGACACCGAGCCCGCACTGGGTGATCTCGCCCGTGCGCTCCAGTTGATCACGCGGAGTTATGCCGCGACCGCCTACGACACACAGTAAAGGTTTCTTGACATGCAGCTGCTGAACAGCGCAATCCGGAAGTACTCCTGGGGTTCGCGAACCATCATCCCGAACCTGATGAATCAGCCGGCCACCGACAGCCCCATCGCGGAGCTGTGGTACGGCGCGCATCCGGCGGATCCCTCCACTGTTGAGGGCCAGCACCTCGATGAGCGCATCGCCGCTGATGCGCAGGGGCAGTTGGGCCAGAGGGTCGTCGATAAGTATGGCCAGCGCCTGCCCTTCCTGCTCAAGCTCCTCGCTGCCGAGGAGCCGCTCTCCCTCCAGGCGCACCCCTCCAAGGCGCAGGCGGAGGAGGGCTTTGCCCGGGAGAACGAGGCCGGCGTGGAACTGACCGCGAACAACCGCAACTACAAGGACGATAATCACAAGCCTGAGCTCATCGTCGCCCTGTCCGAGTTCTACGCCATGGCGGGCTTCCGCCCCCTGGAGCAGACCCTGCGCCTGTTCCAGGCCCTGCAGTGCCCGGAGCTGGACCACTACCTGAGCATGCTGGCTGAGGATCCCGCGGCGGAGAGCGATAACCTGCGCGCTTTGTTTACCACCTGGATCACCATCCCCGCCGCCAAGCGCAAGGAACTCATCAGCGCCGTTGTGGCCGCCGGGCAGCGCCTGGTGGATAACCAGGGGGAGCTGGCGGCTGACGACGCCTGGATGGCCACCGTCATGGCCACGGTTCTGCAGCTCAACGAGCAGTACCCCGGCGATATCGGCGTGCTGGGCGCGCTGCTGCTCAACCACGTGGTTCTGCAGCCGGGCGAGGCGGTCTACCTCGACGCCAGCGAGCTGCACGCCTACGTGCGCGGCCTGGGCGTGGAGATCATGGCCAACTCCGATAACGTGCTGCGCGGCGGGCTGACCCCGAAGTTCGTGGACGTGCCCGAGCTGGTCAAGGTGCTCACCTACGAGCCGATTGCGAACCCGCGCGTAGAGCAGGTGAACAAGGACTCCGCCCCGCAGGTCCACGGCGCACGCCAGTGGTCCTACCCGGTGCCCATCGACGAGTTCGCCCTCGACCGCGTAGAACTCGGGGGTGCTGCGGGCGCGGAGCAGTCCGTGGACATCGACTTCGACGGCCCCGCTATCGTGCTGTGCACCGCCGGCAACGCCGAGCTGCGCAACAGCGCCGACGAGCACGTGGAGCTCAGCGCCGGGCAGGCAGTCTGGCTGCCAGCAAACGATCCCGCCGCTACCGCCGTGGCTGCAGAGGGGGCACGCGCGCAGCTCTTCCTGGCGCGCGTCTAACGAGTCCCGCGGGCTGACCCAGTGTTAGTCCAGCGGGGTGGGTTCCGTCGCGGCGGACTCCATGACCGTGGGCTCGTCCGTGTTTGGGGTGAGTGTGACTTCGCTGCCGGCGGCGGTGCCGCTGCTGGGGGAAGGTTCCTCCGTGGGCGATCCAGTGGGCTGCTCAGTGGAGGGCACGGGGGTCTCGGGTGAATCCGGGGTCGAGGTCTGCGTCTGCGGAGTATTCGGCGGGGTCTGCTCGTGGGTGGGCTCGTTATCCTCACGGTCCGGGCGCTCCGGGCGCGAGTGGGAGGAGGAGTCCTGGTCCATGCCGCCCTCGTTGGGCAGGACAGGGACGTTCTCCGTGCTCGGTGCCGACTGCTCAGCAACGGCGCTCGAAGGCGCGGCGTTCACGCTGCCCTGGGGGGAAGCCGCGGTGCCATTGCCCTGCGTCCAGGCAGAGACATTATCGGGCCGGTAGACCGCCGTGGGCCCGGCCGCCTGCGTGCGGTTGAGCACGGCATTGGGCGCGAGATAGGGGTCATTGGTGGCCACCGGCGCGGCCTGCTCTTCGTTTTGCGGCTCGGGTGCTGCGGAGGTGGTGCTGTACTCATTCGACGGCGCGGAGCTCTGGGTAGCGGTGGAGGAAGACTGCACCACCGGCTCGACGTGGCCTGCGACCACGGAGCTCGGCGCACTGACCCGCCAGACGGCCACGCCCACCGCAAGTGCGGTGACCAAGCCCAAGGCGATGAAGACGACGACGCGGCGCGAGTCATTGTCTGCGTTGCGGTCCATCCTGCCTCCTTTCGCGGCTTGTCTGTGTGGCTGGATCCGGTTGTGCGACTAGTCCTGCCGGGGTGGACTTTCTGTGGATGCCCCGGGGCCGGCGAATTGGAGGTGCCAGCCCGCCGGGGTACAGCCGTACAGAAAGCGCGGAAGCAGAATTCTATAACGAGATGATAACGACAATAACACGAACCCGCTGAGCTGGAAAGGGCTGGCGGCAGCTATCCGCACAAAGACTCCTCGAAGCGCTCACAGAAGCGCCCACAAAGCGCCTGGGCAATCACGGGCGAGAGCCCCGTTTGGTAGAACAATGAGTGGTACAACAGTGGTATGAGCGCGGTGCGACACCGGGATGCTCGCCGCGGCCGGCCAGGCCGCCACATCCAAGACTCCACAGTCGCACGTGTGGTGTACATTATTGCCCGATTTGCCCCAGACGCCCGCAGGGGCGTCGCCAGTGCCTTAAACAAAGGAGACATGCAGTGAGCACATGGGATGAACACATCTTCACTGATGAGGACAATGTGGATTTCCTCGACGAGCTGGCCAACCTTGACGATGATGACATCGTCGAAGCCATCGCCGACGCCTGCGCGCTAGCCACCGCCGGCGACGGCGTATCCACCGAGGAGGAGCGCAACGCCTTGGCCGCCGCCACCATCGCCGCCATCTGGGCCGGCGCCCCGTTCAGTGCGGGTGAGGTGGTGGCCTCCTACCCGTTCATCCGCGATCTGACCGGCAGCGGCAGCGAGGCCCTGACGGAGAACGCGCTGGAGCTGCTCGAGGCCGTAGAAGAGGACTATGACCTGGAGCCCTTCATCGAGGCTCTGTCCTAAGCCGTGGTCTGCATCCGTCCGCATTTGAGCATTCTGAAAGTTTTGTGACACATCCATGCTGGTAAGTATCGAAGGAATCGACGGCGCGGGGAAGAACACCCTGGTAGGCAGGCTGCGCCAGGAGCTGGACATCGAGGTCGATGTCCTGGCCTTCCCACGCTATGAGACCTCCATCCATGCGCAGCTCGCCCGCGAGGCGCTCTACGGGCGCATGGGGGACCTCACCGATTCCATCTACGCCATGGCCACCCTCTTTGCGCTCGACCGCCACGGTGCCAAGGAACAGCTCGCGTCTGCGGCCACGGATACCGGGCGGCTTTTGCTGCTGGATCGCTACGTCGCCTCCAACGCCGCCTACTCGGCCGCCCGCGCCCAGGATGAGGCGGTGGTGGACTGGGTCTACGCGCTCGAGTACGAGCGCCTCGGCCTGCCGGTGCCGGATCTGCAGATCTATCTCGACACCGCCGTGAACGTGGCCGCCGAGCGCGCCGCCTCCCGGGCGGAGGCGGATGCCGCCCGCGCCCGCGACCGTTACGAACAAGACGGCGGATTGCAGGCCCGCACCGCCGCGGCCTACCGGGAGCTGGCCCGGCGGCAATGGGCCGGGCGGTGGATCGCCACCACGGATGTCGATATGATTATTCAATCTGTCAAGGATCTCGTAGGGGAGAAGTAGCGTGGCACCAAAAATCTTGGTCGTAGATGATGACCCGGCAATCGCCGAGATGCTCACCATCGTGTTGGAGGCGGAGGGCCTAGAGCCCATCGCCGTCAACGATGGCAACGAGGCGGTGCCCGCCTTCCGCCAGCACGATCCGGATCTGATCCTGCTCGACCTCATGCTCCCCGGCATGAACGGCGTGGACATCTGCCGTGCCATCCGCACCGAGTCCGCCGTGCCGATTGTCATGCTCACCGCCAAGACGGACACCGTGGACGTGGTGCTCGGCCTGGAATCCGGAGCCGATGACTACATCACCAAGCCCTTCAAGCCTAAGGAGCTCATCGCCCGCATTCGTGCGCGCCTGCGCCGCTCCGAAGCAGAGGCCAGCGAGATGATTGAGGTGGGCGATCTGCTGATCGACGTCCCCGAGCACACCGTCACTCGCAAGGGCGGCGAGGAGATCTCGCTGACTCCTCTCGAGTTCGATCTGCTGCTGGAGCTGGCCCGCAAGCCCGGCCAGGTGCACACCCGCGAGGCGCTACTGGAGTCCGTGTGGGGCTACCGCCACGCTTCCGATACCCGCCTGGTCAACGTGCACGTGCAGCGCCTGCGCGCCAAGATCGAACACGATCCGGAAGATCCGCACATCGTCCTCACCGTGCGCGGTGTGGGCTACAAGACCGGCAAAGTCGACACCGCCGGCGAATAGCAGAGGGCAGCTGTCATTACTGAGTGGATAAGGCGAATCCGAGAGGGCATCGTCGAGCGTTGGCGTACCTCCCTCCAGACTCGAGTAATCGGCATGATGTTGGTGGCTTCGGCCGTCGTCATGCTGATTCTGGCCTACGCGCTGGTCTCCGTGCTGACGCAGCGGCTGGTGAGCCAGAAGGAGGACGCCGCGCTGCAGGAGCTTGAGCGCGCCCGCGTGGCGGTTGAGCAGCAGATCAACGCCACCGGCACGGCCAACTCCACGCAGGTGAGAATAAACGCCGCCCGTGCCTCCTTGGGCCAGCTCTCCGCGCAGCAGACCGACGCCCAAACTGTCTACGAGCCGGTTATCGTGGTGGACAACGAGGACGGCACGGCCACCACCTCGCCCGAGGGCTATCGTATCCCGCCGGAGATGCGCGAGTTGGTGTCCAAGCAGCAGATTGTCCAGCAGTACGCGCACGTCGAGCAGCAAAGCGGCAAGACCTACAATGCGCTCATGGTGGGCACCCCCATCGAGTCCGACATCCCGAACACCCAGGTGTACCTGGTGCTGTCCATGGAGTCGGAGGAATCCACCATGGCGCTCATGCGCGGCCTGCTCTCCGCGGCCGGCGTGGTGGTCGTGGTGCTCCTGGTGGGCATCGCCTGGCTGGCTACCCAGCAGGTCATCGCGCCCATTCGATCCGCCTCGCGCATTGCGCAGCGCCTGGCCGCCGGCCACCTACGCGAGCGCATGGTGGTCAACACCGATGACGAGATGGGCCGCCTGGCCGCCTCCTTCAACGACATGGCAGACAAGCTCTCCAAGCAGATTACGCAGCTGGAGGAGTACGGCAACCTGCAGCGCCAGTTCACCTCGGACGTCTCCCATGAGCTGCGCACCCCGTTGACCACGGTGCGCATGGCCGCGGATCTCATCGCTGCGGATTCCGATGACTTTGCCCCGCACACCAAGCGCTCCACCGAGCTGATGATCCGCGAGCTTGACCGCTTCGAGGAACTGCTGGCGGATCTGTTGGAGATCTCCCGCCACGACGCCGGTGTGGCCGACCTCTCCGCGGCTTCCATCGATCTGCGCTCCTGCGTGGATTCGGCGATGTCCCAGGTCGCGCGCCTGGCCGAGGAGCTCGACGTCGAGGTGCGCCTCGAGCTGCCGGAGGAGCCGGTGACCGTGGAGGCGGATTCCCGCCGCGTCGAGCGCGTGCTGCGCAACCTGCTGGCCAACGCCATCGATCACTCTGAGGGCAACCCGGTGACGGTGACCATGCGCAGCAACGACTCCGCGGTGGGCATCACCGTGACGGATCAGGGCGTGGGGCTCAAGGCCGGCCAGGAGGAGCTGGTGTTCAACCGCTTCTGGCGCGCTGATGCCTCCCGCAAGCGCCACTCCGGTGGTACCGGTTTGGGCCTGGCTATTGCCCGCGAGGACGCCGCACTGCACGGCGGCAGCCTCGATGCCATCGGCTACCCGGGCGTGGGCAGCTGCTTCCGCCTCATCCTGCCGCGCGTGCCCAACGGCGACATCACCGAGGAGCCCATCGAGCTGACGGTCCCCGGCGCCCCCACGGAGCAAGACGAGGCCCCGGCCGCGCACACGCTGAGCACCCAGTTCGCGGTGGGCGCTGCGGTGGAGGAGCCGCCTGCCGACGCCGGCATCATCTGGCCCTCCGAGCGCGTGGCGCGCGAGCTCCCCGCACCGGAGGAGGCCTCCGCTGCGCACACGGAGTCACACTCAGAGTCACACTCGGAGTCCCACTCGAACCCAGCTGCTGACCCGGCCGCGGATGCCCCCAGCCCCCAGTGGCAGCATGGTGACACCAAGGACTTTGAAGAGGAGGCCCAGCGATGACCTGCTCGCCTCAGCAACAGCATGCCCCGGCCCCGGCCCCGCCCGCCCGTACGCACGCGCTGCGCCGCGTCCTCGTCGTGGTTTCCGCCAGCGCCCTGGCCACCGTGGCCGGTTGCTCCACCCTGCCGCGCGATACCAGCCCGCAGGTGGTGGCCACCTTCGAGCCGCACGAGCACGTTGACGACGCCGTCGTGGAACCCCGCCAGGACAGCGCCCCCGATCTGCTCCTGCGCGATTTCTACTCCGCCGCGGCCATTCCCTCGGCCGATTACGCGGCGGCGCGCACCTTCCTTTCCCCGGACATCGCCAATTCCTGGGATCCCACCGACAAGGTCTTGGTGGTGGACTCCATCGACCTGGTGACCTCCAGCAAGGACGACGAGACCCTGGAGTACTCGGTGCGCGGCAACATCATCGGCCAGCTGGCCAAAGGCGGGGCCTACACCCCGGATAACTCGCGCTTGGAGGCCACCATCAGGCTGCGACAGTTCGACGGCCAGTGGCGCATCGTGGATCTGCCCAACGGCGCGGTCATCGAGCGCACAGAGCTGCGCAACCGCTACCGCCCGCAGCCGCTGTACTTCTTCGATTCCACCCAGCGTGCCCTGGTCAGCGACCGGCGCTGGCTGTACTCCGGGAAGAACGAGATGGCCGAGGAGCTGGTCACGCTCCTCACCCAGGGCCCCTCGGAGGTCATCCGCCCCGCGGCGACCTCGCTGCTTCCCGACGCCGCCACCTTCCTCGGCCGCAACAACGGCGTCTACGAGTTCACTGGGCTGGCCGGCATGTCCCAGGACGAGCGCCTGAAGTTCGCCGCCCAGCTGGTGTGGACCCTCAACAACGCGGAGATGGATTCCACCGTGCGCGCCACCGCGGATGGCGGCCCGCTGGTCGATGGCATGGAGGAGATGACCATCGATGACTTCGGCGAGTTCAACCCCGAGAAGTCCAGCCGCAGCGTCTCCCAGCTTTATGCGCTCAACGACGGTGCCATCTGGAAGATCGCAGCCAACGGCAACGAGGCGCTCGGTGGGGACGCCGGCCACGCGCAGGACATCCAGTCCGCGGACATCTCCGGCGATGACGCCGTAGCCATCGTGCGCAAGCGCTCCGAGGAGGAATCGCAGCTCTACGTTGGCGAACTCGGCCGGGGCTTGCGCGAATCCGTCAAGGGCAAGACGCTGGCGCGTCCCACCTTCGAGCTCGGTGGGCAGGCCGCGTGGACCGTGGTGGACGGACACCGCGTGGTACGCGTGACGCGCTCGACGGCCACCGGGGAGCTAGCCAGCGCGGAGGTGGATACCTCGGCCCTGGACAAGGTGCGCGGGGAAATTTCCGTCATTCGCCTCTCGCGCACCGGCGCGCGCCTGGCGATGATCATCGACGGCGACGTCTACATTGGCGTCGTCAGCCGCGCGAGCTCCGGTGATAAGCGCATCGTCAACGTGCACCGCGTGGGCCCCGAGCTCACCGGCTCCGCGCTCTCGCTGGACTGGCAGGATGACGGCTCGCTTCTGGTGGGTACTTCAGCCTCGAAGTCCCCGGTGTGGCGCATCGAACAGGACGGCTCTTCCGCTACCACCTTGCCGGCGGGCAACATCACCGCGCCGGTGGTGGCGGTGGCGGCCTCGCCCTCCACGCTGTATGTCACCGACGCCCACGCCATCCTGCAGCTTCCCGCCCAGGGTGAGGAGAACTACTACTGGCGTGAGGTCGACGGCCTGCAGGGCCAGCGCTCGGCGCCCATCGTGGCGCACTAGTAGCGAGGTGCACTAGTACAGTGGCGCACTAGTACAGTGGCGTACGGCGACCATCGCGCAGCGCGAAAAGACAACAAGGGGGGCGCCCATGGGGGTTTCGGGCATTCCAGCGCGCCGGGCGGCCACCCGGGCGGCCGCGGCACTGGCGGCGGCGACTGAACTGATTCTGCCGCGCCCGTGCGCGGGTTGCGGCGCGGAGACTACGCCGGGCCACTCGCTCTGCCCGCGCTGCCAGCATCACCTGCGGCGGGTGCCGCAGCGCATCGAGCGCCCGGAACCACTGGGCTTTCCCGTTAGGGCGCTCGGCCCGTACTCCGACATCCGGCGCAGCATCATCGTGGCGATGAAGGAGCGCGGGCACCGCGCGCTGCGCGGGCACCTGGCGGCGGTGTACGCGGCGGGGCTGGACTACCTGCGCGCCCGCGGCGACATCCCGGAGACCGCGCTGCTCGTCCCCGCGCCCACTCGGGCGGCCTCTGCCCGGGCCCGTGGTGGGGATCCCGTGGAGGGGGTGTGCAGCGGCGTCGCCACGCGGCTGCCGGGCTGGCAGGTAGCGCCCTGCCTGCAGATTGCGCGAGGCAGCGCCGATCAATCGGAGCTCAGCGCCAGCGAGCGCGCGCGGAACATGCGCGGCGCCGTGGAACTCCTTCCCAACGCCGCGGCGCTGCGGGGCAGGGCGGTGCTGCTTGTCGACGACGTCGTGACCACCGGCTCCACCCTTCGGGCCAGTGCCGCGCGGCTGTGGGGCGTGGGCGCGCAGGTGGCCGGCGCACTGGTCCTCGCGGAGGCCTAGGAGGCCGGCACGGAGCCTGCATCACAGGCCGTGAGTGCAGGGCGTGATCGCCGGGAGCGAAGATGCCGGGGTTAGTCGCCGCCTTGGTTATGACCAGTGGTAGCATGAGTGGTGTCACAGGGAAGTAATACTCCGCTTCCGTATCACATAACCGCATCCTGGTACTGCATTGCAGTGTTTCTGCAGTGTTTCACTGCAGTATCGCACTTCGGCGCCAGTGCCACTGGGCTGCAGCGCACACGTGGTGCAGCGTCGCGCCTCGGAGTCGAGGCCCGCGGTTGGTGTGGAACATGCCGTTCACGGCATGCCGCGGAGGATTGCGGAACGTGCAGTTACCCAGTCCCCACGATTACAGGGAGGCATCTCAATGTCCCAGCCCACCAACGCTCAGGTAACGATCACCGGTCGCAACGTGGAGGTGCCGGAGCACTTCCAAGAGCGCGTCACTGACAAGCTGGCCAAGATTGAGCGTCTTGATCCGACTCTGACCTTCTTCCACGTGGAGCTCCAGCATGAGCCGAACCCGCGCCGCGAAGCGCAGGCAGATCGCATTCAGATCACCGCCACCGGCAAGGGTCACATCGCCCGCGCTGAGGCCAAGGAAGACTCCTTCTACGCCGCTCTGGAGACCGCCCTGAGCAAGATGGAGCGCTCCCTGCGCAAGGTCAAGGTCCGCCGCGAGAACGCCAAGTCCGGCCACCGCGCACGCAAGGGTACCGGCGAGATCGCCGCTGAGATGGTCGCTGAGGCCGAGGCACAGCGCGCCAAGGAAGAGCGCTTCATCGATCCTTACGCAGAGACCGTTGAGGACGTTCGCCCGGGCCAGATCGTGCGTTCCAAGGAGCACCCGGCCACCCCGATGAGCGTCGATGACGCACTCAGCGAGATGGAGCTGGTGGGCCACGACTTCTACCTCTTCATCAACGAGGAGAATAACAAGCCCTCTGTGGTCTACCGCCGCCACGCTTTCGACTACGGCATCATCTCCCTGTCCGATGAGGCCGCTGCGGAGTAGTTCCGCTGAGGCGTAGTTCCACAAAGTAATCGCACAGCGTAGACAAGCGGCGCAGCCGCACAGGCTCGCGCCCACGCCCACCCCGGTTTCCCGCCGCGGGTGGGCGTTTCGCGTTGCCACACCGACGCTAGGGCAAGCCCTCGAAGCCATGGTGAGTACAATGTCGGGGAGTTAACTGTATTGTCGCGACAAGAAGGACTATCGAGAAGTGTTTGGACTCTCCAAGCTGCTGCGCGCCGGTGAGGGGCGCACCGTCAAGCGCCTGGCCAAGACGGCCGATCAGGTCATCGCCCTGGAAGACGAGTTCGCTGCGCTGAGCGACGAAGAACTCAAGGCCAAGACCGACGAGTTTAAGAAGCGCCTGGCTGACGGCGAAGAGATGGACGATATCTTCTTGGAGGCTTTCGCCACGGTCCGCGAGGCCGCCTGGCGCGTGCTGGACCAGAAGCACTACAAAGTGCAGATTATGGGTGGCGCGGCCCTGCACTTTGGCAACGTCGCCGAGATGCGCACCGGTGAGGGCAAGACCCTGACTTCGCTGCTGCCGGCCTACCTCAACGCCCTGGAGGGCAAGGGCGTGCACGTGGTCACCGTCAATGACTACCTGGCCAAGCGTGACGCCGAGATGATGGGTCGTGTGCACCGCTGGCTGGGCTTGACCGTCGGCGTTATCCTCTCGGAGATGCGCCCGCCGGAGCGCCGCGCGGCCTACGCCTGCGACATTACTTACGGCACCAACAACGAGCTGGGCTTCGACTACCTGCGTGACAACATGGTTCGCAGCCTCAATGACACCGTCCAGCGCGGCCACAACTTCTGCATCGTCGACGAGGTGGACTCCATCCTCATCGACGAGGCCCGTACCCCGCTGATTATCTCCGGCCCAGTGGACGGCTCCTCGCAGTTCTACAACGTCTTTGCCCAGCTGGCACCGAAGATGCGCGAGGGCATCCACTACGAGGTGGACCACAAGAAGCGCACCGTGGGCGTCCTGGAGGAGGGCGTGGAGTTCGTCGAGGATCAGCTCGGCATCGATAATCTCTACGCGCCGGAGCACTCCCAGCTGGTGTCCTATCTCAACAACGCGCTCAAGGCCAAGGAGCTCTTCGCCCGCGATAAGGACTACATCGTCCGCAACGGCGAGGTGCTCATCGTGGATTCCTTCACCGGCCGCGTGCTGGCCGGCCGCCGCTACAACGAGGGCATGCACCAGGCCATCGAGGCCAAGGAGAACGTGGAGATCAAGAACGAGAACCAGACTCTGGCCACCGTCACTCTGCAGAACTACTTCCGCCTCTACGACAAGATTTCCGGCATGACCGGTACCGCAGAGACCGAGGCCGCCGAGCTGCACTCCATTTACGGCCTGGACGTGGTGCCGATTCCCACCAACAAGCCCAACGCCCGTATCGATCACTCCGACCGCATCTACAAGACCCAGGAGGCCAAGTTTGCCGCGGTGGTCGATGACATCGCGGAGCACGTCGAGGCCGGCCAGCCCGTCCTGGTGGGTACCACCTCCGTGGAGCGCTCCGAGTACCTCTCCCAGCTGCTGACCAAGCGCGGCATCAAGCACTCCGTGCTCAACGCTAAGCACCACGAGGAAGAGGGCCAGATCGTCGCCCGCGCCGGCCGTCCAGGCACCGTTACTGTGGCCACCAACATGGCTGGCCGCGGTACCGATATCGTGCTCGGTGGTAACCCCGAGGTCATTCTCGATGAGAAGCTGCGCGAGCGCGGCCTCGACCCCTTCGAGGACGAAGAGAAGTACCAGGAGGCCTGGGACGCCGAGATCGATCAGGAAAGGGAGCGCTCCAAGCGCCTAGGTGATGAAGTGCGCGAGGCCGGCGGCCTCTACGTGCTGGGCACCGAGCGCCACGAGTCCCGCCGCATCGATAACCAGCTGCGCGGCCGCTCCGGCCGTCAGGGTGATCCGGGCGAGACCCGCTTCTACCTTTCCATGCGCGACGAGCTCATGGTGCGCTTCGTCGGCCAGTCCATGGAGAACATGATGAACCGCCTCAACGTGCCGGACGATGTGCCGATCGAGGCCAAGATGGTCTCCAACTCCATCAAGGGCGCCCAGGCGCAGGTGGAGAACCAGAACTTCGAGATGCGCAAGAACGTGCTCAAGTACGACGAAGTTCTCAACGAGCAGCGCAAGGTTGTCTACGCCACCCGCCATGACATCCTGGACGCCGGCGACATCAAGGACAACATCCGCGACATGATCGAGGACACCATCTCCGCCTACGTCGCGGGTGCGACCGCCACCGGCTACGTGGAGGACTGGAACCTGGAGGAGCTGTGGCGCGCGCTGGAGTCCCTCTACGGACCTACGATGTCCTACCAGTCCCTCATCGACGGCACCGAGTACGGCTCCGCCGGCGAGCTCACCGCTGAGCAGCTTCGCGACGCCCTCGTGGCCGACGCCAACCGTGAGTACGACGCCCTCGAAGAGGCCGTCACCGCCATCGGCGGCGAGTCCCAGATGCGCGCCACCGAGCGCATGGTGATCCTCCCGATCATCGACGCCAAGTGGCGCGAGCACCTCTACGAGATGGATTACCTCAAGGAGGGTATCGGCCTGCGCGCCATGGCGCAGCGCGACCCGCTGGTGGAGTACCAGAAGGAGGGCGGCGAGATGTTCAACGCCATGAACGACGCCGTCAAGGAAGAGACCGTGCGCCAGCTGTTCATGCTGCGCAAGCAGTTCAAGGCCCAGGAGGCCGCCAAGGCTGAGTCGGCCGAGGCCTCCTCGGAGGCTGGCTCCGGCTCCGATAACGTCGAGGCCTAATCCAGCGATGCACCGCCACACGGATACGCCGCGCCGCAGCTCCTTGCGCCTGGGGCTCAGTGCCTTCCTCTCGGCCACGCTGCTGGGCGCTGGTGCGCCGGCGTGGGCTGACGAGCACGATTACGCCCCGCGCTGCGAGGACGCCTCGGCCGCGGCCGGCGAGGACACCGGCGCCCCGCTGCGCCACTGCACCGCCGAGGGCTTCGCGCCGAAGCAGTCCCCCGCATCCCCAGCTCAGGACAGTACCGACAAGCAGGGCACCGCGCAGCACAGCGTCGACAAGCAGGGCATCGCCGGTGAGGCAGGTTTAGCCCCAGACGCCGATGAGCACACCGGCACCGAGGCGCTGTCGCTGGGCTGGCTGTTCGGCGGCGCGCTCGCTGGGCTGGGTGCTTTGCCCGCTGTGCTGGCCGCGGTGGACTGGAACACTGTCCTTATCCAGCTGGGCTCGCTCTGGTAGCAGCTCGGGCTCTGGTAGCAGCTCGGGGCCGCGTCCTTAGGCGCTGAGCATGCGGAAGGAGCGCAGCCTGCCGGCGCGCGCCATGCCAGTGAAGGCGTGCTGGCGCCCATCGAGGCAGGCACTGCCGAAGAACTCGCCGTTGGCGCGGGCGTGCAGGCTGGTCAGCTCCATGGGGTAGCGCTCCAAGAACGCGCCCGTGGCGGGCTGTTGGGTGAGCGATTCGCTCCATACCCGCAGGTGCATGGGCAGTTCCGGGGGAAATCGCTGGCGTTCGACGTGCCGCACCGGGCGCATACCGGCGGCGACTTCCAAGGCAATGATGACCAGCCCCCGGATTTCCTCCCGCGCGGCGCGGTCGGCGGCGCTGGGCTGGTGACCGTAGTGGACTCGGTCGGGGGCGACGTACAGTTTCAGGTGGCTCATCCCGGGTATGGGGACGTACATGATGAATCTCCGTGCTCTGGCGTGGGGCAGAACGGGGAGACGGACGCGCCTGCCATTGTGCCATGGCCCAGCCGGTGGCCGCGCGGTGCCGGGGAGTTCGCTATACTTTCGGACGATAAAACTAGCCTCAACGTGAAGGACGTTTACATGCGTGGTCTCATTGTCGATTTCGTCGGTGTCCTCGATGGCACCGAGGAAGACGTCAAGCGCTGGCGCGAGCTGTTCGCGGCAGCCAAGGCAAATGGAGTCGCAACCGCCATCTTGTCCAACGATCCGGGCGGCCCCGGCGCTGAGCACATCCGTGAGTGGGAGTACCGCGGCATTGTTGACGCCGTCGTGCTCTCCGGTGAGGTCGGTGCCGAAAAGCCGGAGCGCGCGGCCTTCCAGGCGGCTGCCGACGCCCTCGAGCTGCCCATTAACGACTGCGTCATGGTGGATGACAACATCCTCAATGTGCGCGCCGCCGTGGAAAACGGTATGGTCGGCATGCTCTACACGGTCTTTGACCGCACCAGCGTGGAGGTCCAGGCCGTCTTCGACATCGAGGGTGAGTTCTAAGTGGCGGACGTACGCGTCTACCTGCCCGCGACCTTCGCCATGCTCGCCGAGCTGGAGGAGACCGGCCAGCTCGCTGCCCGCTCCGGATGGGGCTTTAGTGTCACCCCGGCGCTGCGCGAGTTCTACACCGAGGGCGACGAAGAAGAGATTGCCTACTCTGCCTTCCTTGAGGCCTCGATGGCTTCGCTGCGCCTGCTGGCTATCGGCGATGAAGACCGTTTCCCACACCGCCGCGTGGTGATCTCCGTGGACGTCGATGACTCCGTGGTCACCCCGCAGCCGGACATGGGCGAGCCCGTGGTCAAGCTGGATCCGGCCGTGATTACCAAGGACAACCTGCAGGCCATCCACGTCGACATCGAGGAGTCCGAGCCGGCGACGGCCCGTGCCATCGAGATCATCGACCACGCCGACCTCGGCGACGAGGACGCCGAGCTCGCCGTGGGCGACGCCCTAGACAACTTCATGGCTTTCTACGACCCCACGGAGCTGCCCTTCCTGGTGGATCTGCTCTAGGCTCAGGGCCTGCGTTTCTTTTCCCTATCCGTACCCCGAAGGAGAACACAATGATCCGTTCGCGTCTCATCGCGCTGTCCGTTGCCGGTGCCGTGGCCCTGGGCGGGCTGAGCGCCCCGGCCGCCCTGGCGCAGGATGCCCCGGCTGCCACCGCAACTGCTGAAACCGGCGACTCCGGCAATTCCAACAATAACGGCGACGCTGACAACAACGGTGCTACCGGCGGAAACTCCGGAGATTCCGACAACTCCGGCAACACTGGCGGCAGCTCCGAGAACAACGGCGCACAGAAGCCGACGACCCCCTGGCTGAGCATCGTCGAGGGCTCTTCGCAGGGTGTACCGGGCGTCATCTTCGCCGTTATCTTCGGCATCGTTGGCCTGGGCATCGCTGCCTACCAGGCTTTTGGGGACTACCTGCCCAAGCTGGGCTAGCTCTCAAAAGCTCTCCGGGAATCATCCCGGAAGGCAGCCATCGAGAGACTGTAATGAGAGGCCTTCGGAGGCCGCGTTTGGGGTGGGATTGTGAAGCTGGGAGATTGTGGGCTGTGGAGCGAGGCCTACTGCTCCCAGTCCACGTTGGTGCGCAGCGCCGCGAGCAGCTTGCGCACGGCGTCGCGGCGGCGGGCGGTGGCAGTGCCCTCCTCGATGTGGAGGTCTAGGCCGCACTCGGGATCCGCCGGCGGGCCCGCGTGGGTGCACCCGCGCGGGCAGTAGTCGATGGCCTCGGCGAGATCGCTGAACACGCTCAGGATGGTATCGGCCTCCACATGGGCGAGGCCGAAGGAGCGAATGCCGGGGGTATCGATGATCCAGCCGCCGTGGGAGAAATCCTCGGGTGGCAGCCGCAGGGCCACCGACTGCGTGGAGGTGTGCCGGCCCTTGCCCACGGCGGAGACTTCGCCGGTTTCCCGGTCGGCGTCCGGAACGAGCCGGTTGACCAGCGTGGACTTACCCACACCGGAGTGGCCGATGAGCGCGGTGACATGGCCGTCGATGGCCGCGCGCACGGAGTCGAGGGTGTCATCCACCCCGGCGTATACCACGGAGACATCCAGGTCAGCGAACTCCTCAGCAAAGGGAGTCGGATCCGTGAGATCCGTCTTAGTCAGGCAGAGAATTGGGTGCACGTTGCCCACAAAGGCGGCGATGAGGGCGCGCTCCACAAAGCCGGCGCGCGGTGGCGGATCGGCCACGGCGGTGACGATGAGCATCTGATCCGCGTTCGCCACCACGATGCGCTCATAAGGATCGGTATCGTCCGCGGTGCGCCGCAGCACGGAGGTGCGCTCCTCAAGTTTTACGATGCGCGCCAAGGTATCCTTGCGCCCCGAAGTATCGCCGACCACCCCGACGCGGTCTCCGACCTCAACCGCGGTGCGGCCCATCTCGCGGGCGCGCATGGCGGTGACGAGGGGGCCATCGTCAAGCGCAACGCCCCAGCGTCCGCGGTCTTTGGTGACCACCATGCCGAACTTTGCGTCCTTGTGCTTGGGACGGTCCTTCGTGCGCGGCCGCGAGCCCTTGCCCGGGCGGATGCGCACGTCTGATTCGTCATAGGAACGCGCGCTCCTAGCCACGAATCATCGCCTCCCACATTCCGGCAAAGCCGGGCAGGGTCTTCGCGGTGGTCCCGATGTCCTCGACCTCAACGCCGGGCACGCGCAGGCCGATAATGGCGCCGGCGGTGGCCATGCGGTGATCGGCGTAGGAGTGCCATTCACCGCCGTGCAGTGGGGCGGGGGTGATGGAGAGACCGTCGTCAAGCTCGGTGACCTCACCGCCCAGCGCGTTGATCTCCCTGGCCAGGGCGGCAAGCCGGTCGGTCTCGTGCCCGCGCAGGTGCGCAATGCCTGTCAGGCGCGAGGGGGACTCCGCCAGCGCGCACAGCGCGGCAACGGTGGGGGTGAGCTCGCCGATATCGCTCATGTCGGCGGTGAGCCCGTGCAGGCGGCCCTCGGCGGGTCCGGTCACGTGCAGCGTGGTGCCCTCGCGCCGCACGGTGGCGCCGAAGCGGGTGAGGAGCTCGCGGAAGGCATCGCCAGGCTGGGTGGTGTGCTCCGGCCAATCCGGGATGCTCACCGTGCCACCGGCGACGGCCGCGGCGGCCAGAAACGGCGTGGCGTTGGAGAGATCCGGCTCGATGTGCCAGTCGCGCCCGGCAATGGGGCCGGGGTGCACGGTCCAGGAATCGCCGTGCTTGGCGACGTCCACCCGTACCCCCGCATCGCGCAGCATCTCACAGGTCATCTCGATGTGCGGCATTGAGGGCAGCGGCCCGCCGCGGTGCACCACGGTCATGCCCTCGCGGTAGCGCGCTGCCGAAAGCAGCAGGCCGGAGACGAATTGGGAGGAGCCGGAGGCGTCCACGGTGACCGTGCCGCCGGTGGGCACTCCGGTGGAGGAGACGGTGAAGGGCAGGCCCTCGCCCTCGCCGTGGGTGGCGATCTCGACGCCGAGATCACGCAGCGCGCCCAGCAGCGGGGCCATGGGGCGGGTGCGGGCGTGAGCGTCGCCGTCGAAGTGCACCGGGCCGCTGGCCAGCGCGGCCAGCGGCGGCAAGAAGCGCATGACGGTGCCGGCCAGGCCGCAATCCACCTCGGCGCCGCTCAACGGCCCGGGCACGATGTGCACAGAGGCATCCTCGGTGCCCTGCCCGGAGTGGGTGAAGGTGACACCCATGGTGCTCAGCGCGGCCTCCATGAGCTGGGTATCGCGGGAGAGCAGTGGGCGGTGGAGGGTCGAGGGCGAGTCAGCCAGCGCGGCGAGGATGTAGGCGCGGTTGGTGATCGACTTTGAGCCCGGCACGCGCTGGGTCCAGGACAGCGGGCCGCGCGCCAGCGGAGCACTCCAGAATTCAGACATGTAGTCCATAATAAGGGGCATGTGCGGAAGATTTGTTTTGTTCAGCGAGTCCCTTGCGCAGGAGGTCGCCGGCTGGGAGGACATCGAGGAGGTACAGACCCCGGAGGGCCTGCCGCCGGCGCGCTACAACATCGCGCCCACTCAGCCGATTGCCATCGTGCGCGTGCAGGAGGCGATAGCGCGGGTGGAGCCGGCGCGCTGGGGCTTGCTGCCGCACTGGAAGAAGAATCTCGACGGCCCACCGCTGTTCAACGCCCGCGCGGAGACCGTGGCCACCAAGCCTTCCTTCCGCACTGCCTTTGCGCGCAACCGCTGCGTGATCCCGCTGGACGGCTACTACGAGTGGCATGCCCAGGAGCCCGAGGAGGGAGGCAAGCCCACGAAGCAGCCCTACTACGTCACCGGGCCGGAGGGCATGCTGTGGGCCGCAGGCCTGTGGGATACCGGCGCGGACAGGCTCTCGGCGACGATGCTGACCACCGCCGCCACCGAAGAGATGGCCTGGCTGCACCACAGGCTGCCCAAGTTCCTCACCCAGGAGGAGATTGCGCCCTGGCTGGCGGGGGAGGCCCTCACCGAGCCGAGTTCCGTGCGCGGCTTCCACTGGGTGCCGGCGGATCCCGCGGTGGGCAACGTGCGCAACGACTACCCGGAGCTCATTGAGCCCGCGGAGCCAGAGGGCTTGTTCTAGTGAGGGCTTGTTCTAGTACTGTGCTCGTGGGCTGAGGAACTAGAGCGCGAGCAGATCGACGAAGTTGAGATCGAGCACCTGCTGGAGGTCCTCCGCGCGCATCTCGATGTCCAGTCCGCGCTTGCCGCCGGAGAAGAAGATGGTGTCCCAGCACAGCGCGGTCTCATCGACGGCGGTGGGCAGCACGTTCTTGTGCCCCAGTGGGGAGATGCCGCCGGGGATGTAGCCGGAGGAGCGGGAGGCATCAGCAGGCGCGGCCATCGTGGCCTTGGACACGCCGAGGGCAGCGGCGGCCTTCTTCAGGCTGAGCTGGTGGCTGACCGGCAGAACGCACACGGCGAGCTGGCGCTTGGGCCCCACCCCGGCGCTGAGATCGATGACGAGGGTCTTGAAGATGCGGTCGGCGTCGACGCCGAGTGCGGCCACGGCGGTATCGCCAAAGTGATCATGCCCGCCGTCGAAGGTGGACACACGGTGCTCGATGCCTGCCTCTTCCAGGATCTTCAGCGCTGGGGTAGCGGCCTTGGGAGCTTTCTTTGCCATGTTTGCCAAGCCTAGTCCGCAGGAGGTAGGCGCCAGGCGGAAGGGTGGGAGCAAGGCGCTAGGATGGAACGCATGGCCACAGATACGACGAGCGCGACCTCGCAGGCGGAGCAGCAGCGCCTTTTTGAGGAGCAGGCATTGCCGCTGCTGGATCAGCTCTACGGCGGTGCGATGCGGCTGACCCGCAACGCCCAGGACGCCGAGGACCTCATCCAGGAGACCTACCTCAAGGCGTACAGCAACTTCGGTTCCTTCAAACAGGGCACCAACCTCAAGGCGTGGTTGTACCGCATCATGACCAACACGTACATCAACTCCTACCGCAAGGCGCAGCGCCGCCCGGTGGAGTCCTCGGCGGATGAGCTCAGTGACTTTCAGCTCTACACCACCGCGGGCCATGACTCGACGGGCTTGGAGTCGGCGGAGGTGGCCGCGCTCAAGCAAATGCCGGACTCGGCGATTTCTGATGCGATGAACGATCTGCCGGAGGATTACCGCATGGTGGTCTACTACGCGGACGTCGTGGGATTGGCCTACAAGGAGATCGCGGAGGTGATGGGCACTCCGCTGGGAACGGTGATGAGCCGGTTGCACCGTGGAAGAAAATTGCTGCGCGCCGCGTTGAAGGACGTAGCACGCGAACACGGCATTGGACTCGACCACCCGGATATGGAGGAGAAGTAATGGAACGCGCAACGGGATGTAACTGCGGTGCGTGCAACTCTCCCGAGGTGGAGGCGTTGCTGTGCGAGCTGTTGGATGACGCCACCAGTTACGCACGCGCACTGGAGATCCGCGAGCACATCGCGCAGTGCGATGGCTGTCAGGCCCGCCTGGAAAGCGAAGAGGTGGTGCGCGCCATGGTGCGCAAGTGTTGCTCAGGGCAGAAGGCCCCGCAGTCTTTGCGCCAGCGCATCACAATTGAGATCACCCGCACGGAGATTTCCTGGAGCTGAGTGGACGCCCATGAGCGTGACAATCAGCGCGACACGACAATCGGCGTGGCACCGTGGCACTCTGAGTAAGACTCGGGTTAAAAACCCGGGTGAGAAATAGTGAAGGCCCGTTTCCTGAAGTGGAAACGGGCCTTCATGCTGACGTTATGCGTTAGGACGCTTGCCGTGGTTAGCGGACTTCTTACGGCGATCCTTGCGCTTACGACCACGCTTGCTCATCGCGTACTCCTTTGTTGAGGGTGAATGAACTTATTCAACTGTAGCGGCAAGGGATGCCGGTAATGAAATTGGGGTATGGGTGTGATTAAGCAGTCACACGGGCGCGGCCGCGGCCGCGGTTGCGGCGACGCTTGAGAGCGCGACGCTCTTCCTCGGACATACCGCCCCACACGCCGGCATCCTGGCCGGACTCGAGAGCCCACTTGAGGCAGGAGGAAGCAACGGGGCAGCGGTTGCAGACCAGCTTGGCCTTTGCGATCTGGGTGAGTGCGGGGCCGGAGTTACCGACGGGGAAGAAGAGCTCCGGGTCCTCGTCGCGGCATACAGCTTCGTGGCGCCAATCCATGATTGAAATCTCCTAACAAATTTAAGACAGCAGAGTGAAAGGCTGCGGCTCACGAGGTGAGTCACAACACGTGGTGAAAAGGTGAAGCAAACTGGTCTGCGGTCAGTGGGGCCCGGTCTCGAGGTCGGGCCAGCGTCGACGCCGCCATGGTTTACTTTGAGTTAACTCGAAGTTTGCTCCGAGTTAAGAACCGTGTTAACGGCTCTTTGTTTGTGCTACCTGAGAATCATGGCATGTTTACTCACTTCCCGCTAGGGTTACAGTGCAAAAAGTGTTCAAACTCACACGTAGGTTTCGACGTGGGCTGAGATTTTCCTTCGGGGCGGTGCTGCTAGTTGCCTGTGAGAAACTCTCTGACCTGCAGGGTAGTAAAAAATGACGTGAGTGCGGTGACCTGGATCCCGTCAAATCCTTCAACAATCCTAGTGCCCCCATTGGCCCCGCTGCCCGGCCGCTGCTGGGTGTTGCACTGGGGGCTAGGTAAACTGACCGGCGTGAATAGCACGAACTCCTCCGGTAAAAAGCGCGCGGCCGCAGCGGCCGCCACCCCCAAGAACCGCGGCGGCCAGGCTGGCAGCGGCCAGTCCCGCGCCCCGCGTTCGGTTCTCGCGGCAGCGGGCATTGCTGTGGTGCAGTCCGTGGCCGTCATCATCTTCGGCATCTTCCTCATCGTCCGCGAGCTGATGGGCGCTGAGAACGAGTCGATGGTCTCCGAGTCTGGCGCTTCCAACTTCGTGGGCCTGGGCACGGCGATCTTCATCTTTATCGTCTTTGGCTTTGTCATCCTCGGCGCGTGGTCCTTTGTTAAGGGCAAGCGCTGGGGGCGCGGCGCAGTGGTGCTCGTGGAGTTCATCCTGGCCGCCAGCTCCTTCCAGATGTTTAGCGGCGGCTCGCCCATCCTTGGTGCGGTGACCCTGGCCAGCGCGGTGGCCGCGCTCTACCTGCTCATGTTCGTGCCCGCCACGGCGCAGTGGGCAGAAAGCCACTTCTAATCAGCGCGCAGGCCCACCGCGGTATCGCCGCGCTGCTCCACCAGCGTGGTGCCGGCCACAGTGAGGTAGACGGGGCCGGAATAGGAACCGCGATCCACGGGGATGACCCGCTCGGTATCACCCGTGGACCAATCAACCACCGCGATGCCCTCCGCCACGGGCACAAGCAGCCTATCGCCGAGCGCGATGCCGGTACCGAGGGCGTCGTCAAGCGAATGCTCTACCTTGAGGTTTGAGGGGTTGAAGAGGTAGAGGCGCTCGCCGTCGAACCAAGACATGTGGTGGGGGAGGTCGGCGGTGGCCGCGACGAAGGGGGAGGCGGCGTCGCGCACAGCGGGGGAGGGCTGAACCTCGGAGCTGGAGATCTTGATGCCGTCGTTATCGTAGGCCTCGATGCGGGGGGTCTCACCCGGAATGTAGACGGCCGCGGACTGCTGGCCCACCGCGACCAAGCGCGCGCCGCCGTTAGGCACGCTGACGTTGGCGTCTACTTCGGGCTTGCGCGAATCCTCGGGCGTGGTCTGCATGAGGCGCAGCCACGTGACCTCGGAATCCGCCGGGCAGGACTCCGTGACCGCGAGGTTCTCCGTGCGGGTCATCGCCGAGTTGATGGTGCAGTCCTCGTTGGGCTGCATGTCCGGCTCCTGCTTGGCTTCCACGTCGCCGTACTCGACGGTGCGCACCATGTCAGAGCGCCACAGCTCCACGCGCTGGGCGGAGACGGTGCCCACCCGATCATTGGAACTCAGCGGCGCGACCTCCTCCGAGCTTCCCGCACTGCGGGTATCGGAGTACTGGCCGGTGGCCGCGGAAATTGCTACCACGTCGCCGCAGCCCACGCCGGTGCGGTAGGTGGCCACCACCTTGTCCCAGGCTGTGCCCAGGGAGCAGAGTTCGGCGTCGGTGCGGGTGTAGTGCCACAGCTCCTCGCCCGCGGTATCGCGCGCGGTGATGGTATCGCCCTCATGGGTGATGAGCAGGCCCTTCGCGGAGACCGCGCGGTACTGGCCAGGGACCCGCTGGTTCTCAAAGGAGTAGGCCTCAGTCAGGCGCACGGGTGGCTGGGCGAGGATCTTTACCTCGTCGGCGGCCGGCGAGGCAGCCGGGACGAGCTCGGCTTGGCGGATGTTGGCGGTGGCGAAGGCTCCCCCCACCGCGATGAGGCACACCGCGCTGATGGCGCCGGTGATCTGCCAGTCTCTCGCGGTGGCCCGAAGGCGGGGAGTCTTGGTCATCGGCGGCGGCTCCTAGTGCGGCGGGAACGGGTGGTCGTGGTGCGCGTGGGGGACTTCTCCCGCATGCGCGTTGCTCCGACCACCTTAGTCGCCGGACCCACGGATTCCTCAATGCGCTCGGGAAAATCCAGCGCCTCCGCCAGCTCCGGTGAGGTGCTGAACCACTGCGGTGGTTCTGGCTGCTCAAGCTGGAGCTCGTCGTTGATGACCTTCCACTTGGCAAGCTCGTCGTAGCCCACCAGCGTCACCGCGGTGCCGGTGTGCCCGGCCCGCCCGGTGCGGCCGATGCGGTGGACAAAGGTCATGGGATCATCCGGGACCTGGTAGTTGAACACGTGGGTGACGTCATCGACGTCGATGCCGCGGGCGGCTACATCGGTGGCCACCAGGATGTCCACGTCTCCCTCGCGGAAGGCGCGGAGAGATTTCTCACGGGCGGCCTGGCCCAGGTCACCGTGCACTGCGCCGACGTGGAATCCGCGGCGAGCCAGTTCCTCAGCTACCTCGGCGGCCGAGCGTTTGGTGCGCGCGAAGATGATGGTGCGCCCACGCCCACGGGCTTGCAGTGCGCGGGCAAGAATGGCGATCTTGTCCATGCGGTGGGCCTGGAAAGTGATCTTCTGTGTGGAGGAATGCGTCTGGCTGGAATCGGCGGATTCGGCGCGGATGTGCACAGGCTTGTTCATGAAGGTGCGCGCCAGCGTCAGGATGGGCCCGGGCATGGTGGCGGAGAAGAGCATGGTCTGGTGCGGGTTGCCGCGCAGCAGAGCGAGGATCTTCTCGATGTCCGGCAAGAAGCCCAGGTCTAGCATTTCGTCGGCCTCATCGAGCACCAAAATGGCCACGTGCTCCAGGTGCAGGTGGCCCTGCTGGGCCAGATCCAGCAGGCGGCCCGGCGTGCCCACGACGACGTCGATGCCCTTCTTCAGCTGCGCAATCTGCTCCTCGTAGGGGCGTCCGCCGTAGAGCGCGTGGACGCGTACTGGCAGCTTCGCGGCGGCAACCTGCAAGTCCTCGGTGACCTGCACTGCCAGCTCGCGGGTGGGCACCACGATCAGTGCGCGGGGGGTGCCGTCGAGCTCCTCGATGTCCGCGTCATCGAAGACGCGATCCAGCACCGGCACGCCGAATCCGTAGGTCTTGCCCATGCCAGTGCGCGCTTGGCCGATGACGTCCTGGCCGCCCAAGGCGATGGGCAGGGTGAGCTCCTGGATGGCGAAGGTATGGGTGATGCCGCGGGCGGCGAGGGCTTCGCAAATCTCAACGGCGACGCCGAGCCCCACGAAGGTGGGGGACGCGGAGGTTTCGGGAGCCAACGAACTTGGAACCGACAAACTTGGAACCGATGAAGCAGAGGCGCCCTGATGCAGGCCACCTCGTGAAGATTGAGAGGCAGACACATCTTGATAGTAGCGGGCGTGACTATAGTGGGGCCATTAGAGGAAAATCCCCGGGGGAGACCTCACCCCGCGAGAACCGAAAAGACCTACATCAACGGATTAGGAGCACAGTATGGACATCAAGTTTGGTTTCGCTGACACCGCCCGCGAGCTGGTCATTAGCGCTGAGGGCACCCAGGAGGAGCTCGCCGCGAAGATCAACTCTGCGCTGGCTGATAACTCCACCCTCGAGCTGGAGGACACCAAGGGCCGCAAGTACATCGTGCGCACCGAGCGCGTGGTCTACGTGGAAATTGGCGCGGTCAAGACCCACACCGTGGGCTTCGCCGGCCACTAGTCGCACCACGAGGCGCATCAGAACCTGGGGCGTGCCGTGAGACACGTGACATGAGGGCTGAAATTGAGGCTTAACTAGCCCCAAAGGGTAGCCTTATGGGTCATGGAAAACCCCACGGGCTACCCGCCGCAACGCCACCGCCCCGCGCATCACACTCCGGATCAGCCTTCCGCGCTGGTCCGCTTTGCGCATGAATACGGGTGGTGGCGCGTTGTGGCGATCCCGGTCATGGTGGTGCTCACCATCTGGCTCATCGTGGACATCGCCACCACCCCGCGCGGCGAGGAGTCCAGCCAGGAAGCACAGGGCCAGGACACCGGCGCGCCGACCTCCACCGAGGCCCCGCTGGGCCCCGATCCCGCCCAGGCCAGCGCCGTGGCCCAGGCCAAGGACGAGTTGCCCATGGGCGGGGAGTTCACCGAGCAAGGCAAGAAGACCTACCGCGACGCCGGCCCCGCCGGCGCCCACGTGGGCAAGGGCGGGGAGAAGACCGTGCGCTACTCGGTGGAAATCGAGGACGGCATCGACACCAGCGCCTACGGGGGTGATGCCGCCGTGGCCACCCTGGTGGACGCAACCCTGGCGGATCCCCGCGGCTGGACCGCGCAGGGCGAGTTTGAATTCATCCACGTCAAGGCCAGCGAGGAGCCCGATACACGTATCCGCTTGACCTCCCTGGGCACCACCGCGGAGCTGTGCGGGGTGAGCCTGGAAACGGAGACCTCCTGCCACACCACCATCACCGGGGAATCGGTGACGGTGCTCAACGAGTCGCGCTGGGTGCGCGGCGCCGTGCCTTTTGAGGGCGACGTGGGCAATTACCGCCAGTACCTCATCAACCACGAGTTTGGTCACGCCATCGGCTACGCCGCGCATCAGTCCTGCGGCGGGCAGGGCAAGCTCGCACCGGTGATGATGCAGCAGACGCTGAGCCTCAACAACGCTGAGCTGCACGCGAAGGAGCCGGAGGAGGTTTATCCTGAGGAGGATGTGACATGTGAGCCCAACCCGTGGCCCTATCCCACCCCGGCCAGCCGGGATCCGCACAACCCGGAGGCCGTGGGCTAAGGCAGGTTTTAGCCAGCTAGGGTCCGCTCTCGCTTTAGCGCCACTCTCGCTTTAGTTTTGCTTTAGCTCTGCTCTCGTTCGAAGGAAGATTTTCAGGTAGGAGGCCTGCGATGATGCTACCGCCCGAACCCGTCCTTTCCGCCTTTCACGCTGAGACCACCACGCGTGGGGCCAGCGGCGAGGCCATGGGGCCTGCCTGGGATAACGGCATCAAGGTGGGGGATACCGTCTACGCGCACGCTAACGCGTGGACGGCGTGGTCGGCGCGGGTGCGGGAGAAGCTCGCGGTGCCGGGCGCGCGCGTGGCCCGGCCGGTGCTGGCCTCCGACGGGCGCTATACCGCGGCGGGCTGGAAAGCCACCCAGTTCATTCCCGGCCAGGTGCGCGGGCGCATCGACGAGGCCGTGCAGCTTGCCCTGCGCCTGGACACTGCGATGAGCTCCGCGCCGTTGCCGGCGGGCGGACAACGCAGCGATGTCTTCGCCCGCGCTGAGAACGCCGCTTGGGAAGAGGACGGCGAGGCCTACGATATGCGTGCGCTGGCCGGGCGCCCGCTGGTCACCGCCCACATGGATCTGCTGGGCACCACCCTGTTTTCCGGCGCCAACCCGCCGGCCATCGTGGACCTCGTGCCCTCCTGCGTGCCGCGCCCGGCCGGGTGGACCGCCGCGTTGGTCATGGTGGACGGCCTCATCGCCGGGGCCGTGGACGACGGAATCTGCGCGCGATTTGCCCACGTGCCGGGCATCGACCAGCTGCTTTTGCGCGCGGCAGCCTACCGCCGCTATGTCAATAACCTGCACCCGCAGTCCCAATCCACGACGCGTTCGAACATTGAACGGGTGGAGGAGATGATGGTGTCCAGGGCGTCTGAGACACTGTCTGCGTGAGTTACAATCCGCAGTCCACAGCCCGCGCAGGAGTAGTCCTTCCGCCCTCCCCGGAGGTGCGCCTCATTCCGCGCACCCACCGCGCCACCGCGCGCACGTGGGATTTCGATCTGCCGCGTCAGGGTCGCTGGCGGGTGCTCGGTACCGCCGGGGCGGGGGTGTCGAGCTTGCTTGTCGACGTCGTCTTGAACACCCTCGCCACCGGCGCCGAGGCCGGCGGGATCCTGGTGGTGGCCCCCTCGAAGGAATCCGGCTCGCTGCTGCGCCGGGAGCTGGCGGAGCGCCTCGCTGACTTTGCCGCCCAAGCCTCCATGGTGCGCTCGGTGCACTCCTTAGCCTTTGCGCTGCTGCGCCAGGGCGTGGACGAGGAGCTGCGTCTGATCACCGGCGCGGAGCAGGACGCCGTGATTCGCGAGTTGCTGGAGGGCCAGGCCGAAGACGGCCGCGGGAGCTGGCCGGAGGAGATCCGCCCCGCGCTGACCTACGTGGGTTTTGCCCGGCAGCTGCGTGATCTCCTGCTGCGCGCCATCGAACGTGGGCTGGGGCCAGGGGATCTGGAGGAGCTGGGGCGCACGCACCACCGGCCCATGTGGGCCGCGGCCGGGGAGTTCCTGCGCGAATACGAGCGCACCCAGCTGCTGGCGGGTTCCCACTCGCTCTCAGCCGCGGAATTGGTCAGTCAGGTGCTTATGCGCCCGGAACTGGTGCACAACCACCCGTGGCACACCATCATCGTCGATGACGCCCAGCTGCTGGATCCGATGTCCGGCCGGCTCATCGAGGAGCTTTCGCGCTCCGCGCGCCTGTGTGTGGTGGGCGGGGACCCGGATCAGGCGGTCTTTGCCTTCCGCGGCGCGGATTCGCGCTTCCTCAGTGACTTCCCGGCAGAGCACGAGCTGCGCTTGGAGGCACCGCAGCGTCGGCCCGCCCCGGCCTGTGTGAGCGTGGTGGACTCGCGCGGACTGTTGCGCGACGTCGTGGCGGACACCGTGCGCCGCCGCCACTTGGAAGAGGGCGTGGACTGGCGCGAGATCGCCGTCATCGTGCGCTCCACAGGGGATATCGGTCCGCTGCGCCGGGCACTGCTGTCTGCGGGCGTGCCGGTGCACATCAACCCCACGGACGTCGTCTTGGCGGAACAGCGTCTGGTCAAGGCCGTGCTGCTGGCGCTGCGCGCCCTGCAGGAGGAGCTGAGCAACGCCGAATTAGAAGAGCTCATCACCGGGCCGGTGGGCGGCGCTGATCCCGTTACTCTGCGCCGGCTCATCCGCGGCCTGCGCCGCTGGCGCCCACACAGCCGCGGCATCGATTCCCTGCGTGACGTACTCGGTGGCGATCTGCCGGACTTTGAAGGGCTGCTCACGGAGCGCGAGGAGGGCATCGTCCAGCGCATCCGTGGTGTGCTGGAGGCCGGCCGGCAGGCGCTGCGCGCAGGTGGCTCGGTGGAGGAGGTGCTGTGGGAAGTGTGGCAGGCCACCGGCCTGGATGCTCGCCTGCAGGCAGCCGCCCTGCGCGGCGGTGCCACCGGCTCGCAGGCAGACCGCGACTTGGACGCCATGATGGCGCTGTTTGACGCCGCCGGTGACCACGCCGAGCGCCGGCCCGGAGCCTCGCTGGAGGCCTTCCTGCGCCACATCCTGGAACAGGAGCTGCCCACGGGCGTGCGTGACCGCCGCGCCGCCGTGCCGCAGGCGGTGGAGATCCTCACCGCCCACGGTGCGGTGGGCCGCGAGTGGGACACCGTCATCGTGGCCGGTGCGCAGGAGGGGACTTGGCCCTCGCTGGGGGAGACCGGCTCGCTCTTTGGGCAGGAAGATCTCGTGGATTTGCTCGACCGCGGCATCGCGCCGGGCACCCCGGTCTCCCACGTGGCCTCCCGCCTGGCGGAGGAGCGCCGCCTCTTCCACGTGGCCACCACTCGCCACCGCCACCGCCTGCTCATCGTCTCGGTGGATTGCCCTGACGGGGACAGGGTGGAGGAGCCCTCGCGGTTTGTCTCCGAGTTCCTCTCCGCCGGCAGGGTAGACGTGCCCGGAGCCTTCGCCCGGGCGGAAGCCGGCCGCAGGCTGGCCCGGCAGCACCTGCCCCGCGAGCTCGGCCTGGACCTGCCGGAGGCGGCCGGGGTGGCGCCAGTCGCGCTGCGCGCAGGCAGCGGCACGGGCGAGGACGCTGAGCTCGATCCACTCGAGGTCTCCGTGCTCTCGGTGCCTTCCTTCGTGGCGGCCCTGCGCCGCGTGCTCACCGACCCCGAAACTGGAGAGGCAGAGCGCTCCCAGGCGGCGCGCCAGCTGGCCCGCCTGGCCGAGGCCGGTGTGCCCGGCGCTCACCCGCAGCAGTGGTGGGCGGCACGCTCGGTGGCCGGCAACGTGGAACTGCACGGTTCCGGGCGGGTCTCTCCCTCCCGCGTGGAGGCCCTGCTCAACTGCCCGCTCAACGCCGTGCTGGGCAACCTCGCGGAGGAAGAATCCACGCCGCTGGCTCTGCTGCGCGGCACGATGGCGCACGCCTTCCTCGAAGCCCTGGGGCGCGGGGCAGATCCGGCGCAGGCCCATGAGCTCGTGGCACGGGCCTACGAGGGCATCCTGGACTCCCCGCAGTGGAAGCGGGATACGGACATGGAATCCTTCCACACTCTGCTGGACCGCACCTATCTCTGGGCGCAGCAGTCTGCCTCGGCCCTTGAGCTGGAAGGAGTGGAAGTCCCCGTCACCGTGGAAGTGGCCCCGGGGGTGAGCATCGGCGGCTACATTGACCGCCTTGCGCGCGCCGGGCAGGACTACGTGGTGGTGGATCTCAAAACCGGATCCAGCGCACCCAGCCGGGCCGAAGCCCAGGCGAACCCGCAGCTTATGACCTATCAGCTTGCGCTGGCCCACGGCCAGCTGGTGCGCGGAGCCGGGATGGAGCCCGTGGCCGTGCGCACCGGTGAGGGCCTGCCGCGCGGCGGCGGGGTGCTGGTCTATCCGGCCAAGGATTCCGCCTCCATCACCACGCGCGAGCAGGCGGCCATCCCGCCCGAGGAACTGGCGGAGTTCGCCGCCCAGCTGCCCGCACTCGTGGAAGAAATGCGCGGTCCCCGCGTCAGCGCGCGGGAGAACCCCACGTGCCAGCGCTGCGCCATCCGCAGTATTTGCCCGGTGAAGAATGAAGGAGGTCAGGTCACTGATGCTGAGTAATGAAGCAGGAGAGCGCGCGGCACACGGCACTCACCACAGCCCGGAGGCCCTGGCGCGGGCGCTAGGAAAGAAGTTCCCGCCCACCGCGGAGCAGGCCGTGGTCATCGACGGCCCCTTCGGGCCCAAGCTGGTGGTGGCCGGCGCGGGTGCGGGCAAGACCGAGACCATGGCCTCGCGCGTGGTCTCCCTGGTGGCCAACGGGCACGTGCGCCCAGAGCAGGTGCTGGGACTGACCTTTACCCGCAAGGCCGCCCAGCAGTTGGAGCAGCGCATCCGCCGCCAGCTCACCGCGCTGCGCGAATCCGGGATCCTGCAACCGGGCTCCCCGGCGGCGGAGGCCGTGGAGAACATCGCCCCGGTGGTCTCCACCTATGACTCCTATGCCGGCGAGCTCGTGCGCGAGTACGGCCTGCTCATGCCGGTCGAGCCCAGCGCACGCATCATCACCGAGGCAGAGCGCTACGCCATCGCGCACGAGGTGGTGCACAACGTCGGCGGGGAGCTCTCCGCCAAGCACTCCGTGGCCACGGTGACCAAGACCGTCCTTGCCCTGGCGGAGGCCCTGGACAGCGCGCTTATGGATACCGCTGGCCTGCGCGAGCACGAGCACATCTTCCGCGCGACTGCGCAAGACCTGGACAAGACCCGCAAGAACGGCCCGGAGTTCAGCCAGAAGGTGCAGGGCTATCTGGACACCCAACGCCTGCGCCTGGAGTACCTGCCGTTGGTGGAGGCACTCAAGCAGCGCCAGGCGGAGCTGGGGGTCATCACCTTTGGTGAGCAGATGTCCATCGCCGCCACCCTGGCGCAGAAGTTCCCGCTGCTGGGCCGGCAGCAGAGCTCGCGCTACACGGTGGTCATGCTCGACGAGTATCAGGACACCTCCCACGCCCAGCGCATCCTGCTGCGCAGCCTCTTCGGCGGCCAGCGCCAAGGGCTCTCGGTAACCGCGGTGGGGGATCCCATGCAGGCCATCTACGGTTGGCGCGGTGCCACCGCGGAAAACCTCGCGGCCTTCGTGGAGGACTTCCCCCAGGAGGACGGCACCGATGCCCCGAAGGATCAGCTCACCACCTCCTGGCGCAACCCCGTCACCGCGCTGGCGCTGGCCAATGACGTGGCCGCCGACGTCTTTTCCGCCAACCCCGGCCCGCGGCCCGTCGACGAGCTCTCACCGCGCGCCGGCGCCCCGGGCGGGGATGTGCAGCTGGCCTACTTTGCCTCCGAGGACGAGGAGCGTGCCTTCGTGGCCGAGCGCCTGCGCGCGCTCTATGACGCCACCCCGGAGGGCGAGGAGTTCAGCGCCGCCGTGCTGGTGCGCACCAACCGCCAGGCCCCGCTCATCGCCGCGGCGCTTGACGCCGCCGGGGTGCCCAACGAGATCGTGGGCGTGGGCGGCCTGCTGTGGCAGCCCGAGGTTCAGGATCTCATCGCGGTGGCCACCATCCTCGTGCGCCCGCAGGACACCAACGCCGCGCTGCGTGTGCTCACCGGCCCCATGTGCGGCATCGGCCTGGCCGATATCCAGGCCCTGCACGCCCGTCAGCGCAACTTAGCCGGGGCGCGAGAGGGGCGCGTGCGCTGGGAGGGAGGCGATCCCATGGAACACCTGCGCGCCCAGCTGGAGCAGCTCACCCAGGACAGCCCGGACCAGGTGCTGGGGCTTGCCGACGCCCTCGCGGACCTCGGCGAGCGCGAGCGCTACACCCCCGAGGGCCTGGCCCGCATGGAGGAGGTCGCGGCCAAGCTGCGTCACCTGCGCACCTACTCGCTGGGCAAATCCATGAGTGATATCTTCGCGGACATCGAAGCGCTCTTCACCATCCGCACCGAGGTGCTCGCCACCGGAAGGCCCGGGGGAGCCACGCACCTCGATGCCTTCGCGGACCTGGTGGCCGGCTTCCACGGCGATTCCCTCTATTCCTTCCTGGACTATCTGCAGCTGGCCCGAGACGAGGAATCCGGGCTCACCCCGGGCGAGGTGCCCGCGGCCACAAACCGCGTGCAGATCATGACGGTGCACAAGTCCAAGGGCCTGGAATGGGAGCACGTGTGCGTGGTGCACGCGGATTCGGTGAGCTACAAGGCCCAGGCGGAGACCTTCCTCACCAAGATTGAGAAGGTGCCGGGGGAGGAGGACACCATCGAGCTGCCGCCGGATGCCACCAAGCGCTCGGAGTTCGGCAAGGCCTGCGAGACCTTCCTGGCCGCGGACCGTGAACACCAGGCGGAGGAGGCCGCCCGCCTGTTCTACGTGGCCATGACGCGCACCGAGTCCACGCTGACGATTACTGGCTCCGGCACCAACAAGTCCTCGGGCAAAGCCAAGAAGGGGCCCTATCGCTACCTGGAGCTGCTTGCGCAGCGCCACCCGGAGCTCGTGGTGCACTGGGAGGTCCCCGAGAACCCCGTCGAACCGGCCGAGGGCTCTGCCACCGCGCCCAAGGAAGCGCTCTTTCCCTCGCTTCAGGCCGCACCGCGCGCCGTCGCGGCCGCCGAGGAGGTCCTCGCCGCGCT
Organism: Corynebacterium sp.; assembly: GCF_030532325.1. Taxonomy (GTDB): domain Bacteria; phylum Actinomycetota; class Actinomycetes; order Mycobacteriales; family Mycobacteriaceae; genus Corynebacterium. The sequence continues at coordinate 44,029 of NZ_JAUNLS010000007.1, read as the reverse complement.
GGAAGAGCTGCCCGCGCACCGCGCCGGGGAGACCTTCGAGGTGTGGGAGCGCGAGGCCAGCGCTCTCATTGAGGAGTACACCGCCTTGCAGTCGCCGGTGGTGGAGGTAGAGCTGCCCAGCGAGCTCACGGCCTCCGACATGGTGGCTCTTTCCGCAGACCCCGTGCAGTTCGCTCGCCGCCAGCGCCGCCCGGTTCCCTTCAAGCCCAACGCCTACGCCAAGCGCGGGACCGCCTTCCACGCCTGGCTGGAGGAGCGCTTTGGCGCCCCGGCCCTGCTCAGTGAGGACGAGCTGCCCGGCATGGGGGAGGAGCCCGGTGAGGATCTCGCCGCCCTCAAGCAGGCCTTCCTTGATTCCCCGTGGGCGCAGCGCACCCCGCAGTACGTCGAGGCGCCCTTCGAGATCACCATTGGGGACGCCGTGGTGCGCGGGCGCATGGACGCCGTGTTCCGGGAGCCCGATGGCACCTGGTTCATCATCGACTGGAAGACGGGCCGCCCGCCGCGGGGCGCCGCGATGCGCTCGGCGGAGATCCAGCTTGCGGTGTACGCGGAGGCCTGGCGGCGCATTCATGGCGTCGACAAGCTTCGTGCGGCATTCTATTACGTGCAGGACGGCTACCTCTTCGAGCCGCGTGATCTGCCCACGGGCGATACCCTGGCACAACTCCTCGACTCTTCGGTTTTGCCGCCGAGGGGTTAAGGTAGTGACCTGGCTTTATTGAATTCTGGTTTGGGAAAGGGGCGTGAGCTTCGTGGCTTCGCACATCGGTGAACGCTTTCGGGCGCGTTTTCTCTCCCAGGCTGATCTGAGTACCCAGCCCGCGCACGCGCTCATTGACGTCATCACGCTGCCGCGCACGGAAAGCGTCAGCCCCTGGAAGCAGCTGGGCCGGCGCGTGGCTTGGGCGCTCAGCCTCATCGTCTTTGTCACCATCGTGGTGTACTTCGACGGGGAAGGCTACAGCGAGGATCTCTCCTTGCTGGATTCCGCGTACTACTCGGTGGTCTCGCTGACCACGGTGGGCTACGGCGACATCGTTCCGGTCACGCCCCAAGCCCGTTTCATCAACGTCCTCGTTATTACACCTGCCCGCCTGGCGTTCCTTGTGCTCTTGGTCGGCGCGACGCTGTCCGTTCTCACCGATCGCGCCCGCCGCACCTTCGAAGTCCAGAACTGGAGAAAGCAATTGCGTAACCACACCGTTGTCATCGGCTACGGCACCAAGGGCGCCGGCGCCGTGGCCGCCCTCATCGCGGACGATGTACCCCCGTCCAAGATTGTGGTCGTTGATACCAACCGCGCCGCGTTGGCCAACGCCGAGCACCACGGGCTGGTCACCATCTACGGTTCCGGCACCAAGCAGGACGTCCTGCGCATCGCCGGCGTAGAGCACGCCGAGTCCGTGGTGGTTACCCCGTCCACGGACGATACCGCGGTGCTGTGCACGCTCTCGGTGCGCGAGCTCAATCCCAAGGCAAAGATCGTGGCCTCGGTGCGCGAGTCCGAAAACCGCCACCTGCTGCTGCAATCCGGCGCGGACTCCGTGGTGACCTCCGCCGAGACTGCCGGCCGCCTGCTGGGCCTGGCCACAGTGACGCCGACGGTGGTGGAGATGATGGAGGATCTGCTCTCCCCGAACGAGGGCTTCTCCGTGGCCGAGCGCCCCGTGCGTGAGTTTGAGGTGGGCTCCAACCCGCGCCACCTCGCCGATATCGTCCTGGCAGTGCTGCGCAACAACGAGCTGCACCGCGTGGATACCGCCGAGGCCTATTCGCTCAAGCCGGGGGACCGCCTGCTCTACATCAAGCACGAGGTCGAGGCCTCCGCGGACGAGGGCAGCGAAGGCCACGGCGCCTAGATGTTCCTGCCCGTCACTGAGAGCGGGCGGGTGCCCGTCGACGCGGCGGGCGCCGCCGTGCTTGTCACCAACGCCCCATCCTCCCTCCAGGTCCGCGTAGGCGAGTTCACCGCGGTGCTCATGGAAGAGGCCGCCGCCTCCGCGCTGGGCACCCTGCGTGACGCCACCTTCTTCGCCGGCCAGCCGCTCATCCTCAAGGCCATCCACCTGGTGCGCAACCGCCGGGAGACCCGCTTTGACCCGCGCACCGGCCGTGAGCTGGACTACGCCCCGCCGGGCATCGTGGGGCGCGATCCTGCCGACGAGCGCCGCATGGTATTCCCGCGCCTTGATCCCGCGGTGATTGGCCTGGTGGAGCTGGCTGGCCAGGAGCGCATCCTGCTGGGGGCCAACCGGCGCCGCCGCGGCTACTATTCGCTCATCGCGGGCTACGTTGATCCGGGCGAGACCCTGGAGGAAGCCTTCGCTCGGGAGGTGCTGGAGGAAACCGGCCGCCGCGTGCGCAATATCTCCTATTGGGGCTCGCAGCCGTGGCCGCCGAGCGGCTCCCTTATGGTGGGCTTTCGCGCGCTCACCGAGGATGTCGAGCCCGTCTGCGATACTGACGGGGAACTGGCGGAGTCGCGGTGGCTTAGCCGCGAGGAGCTTCCCGGTTTCCCCATTGCCCGTAAGGGCACGATTGCTCACACGATGATTATGGAGTGGTATCACGGTGCTTAGGCCCGATTTGTCCCTGCTGGATGAAGACCAGCTCGCTGCCGCCACCGCGCCCCGCGGCCCGGTGTGCATCCTGGCGGGCGCGGGTACGGGTAAGACACGCACGATCACCTATCGCATCGCTCACATGGTGGACCAGGGCTTTGTCAGCCCGCAGCGCGTACTCGCGGTGACCTTCACCAACCGCGCCGCCGGTGAGATGCGTGACCGCCTGGCCCACATGGGGGTGGGCGGGGTGCAGGCCCAGACCTTTCACGCCGCGGCGCTGCGCCAGCTGCGCTACTTCTGGCCGCAGGTGGCCGGGGATCTGCCCTGGCAGCTGATGGATAACAAGTTCTCCCTGGTGGCCCGCGCGGTGCGTTCCTTGGGCCTGGATAATTCCAAGGACACCATCCGGGATTTCCTCTCCGAGATCGAGTGGGCCAAGTCCTCCCTGGTCAGCCCGGATGGCTACCCGGAGAAGATCGCCGCCATCCAGCGCGAGGCACCGGCGGATCCCGCCAAGGTGGCGGAGGTCTTCCGCCGCTACGAGTCCATGAAGTCCACCCCGGACATGATGTATCTGGACTTCGACGATCTGCTCATGCACATCGCCGGTGCTATCGAAAATGTCCCCGCCATCGCGGAGGTTTTCCGCGAGCAGTACCGCACCTTCGTGGTGGACGAGTACCAGGATGTTACCCCGCTGCAGCAGCGGGTGCTCAACGCCTGGCTGGGGGAGCGCGATGATCTCACCGTGGTGGGTGATGCCAACCAGACCATTTACTCCTTCAACGGCGCCTCCCCGTCCTACCTGCTGGATTTCTCCCGCACCTACCCGCACGCCACCTTCATCAAGCTGCAGCGTGACTACCGCTCCACCCCGCAGGTCACGGACCTGGCCAACAAGGTAATTGGCAAAGCCAAGGGCCGGGCTGCAGGCACTCGCCTGGAGCTGCAGGGCATGCGCGAGCCCGGCCCGGAGCCCACCTTCCACGCCTACGAGTCCGAGGAGATCGAGGCCAAGGAGGTGGCCGGGCAGGTGCTCACCCTGCTCAACCAGGGCGTGAAGGCCTCCGAGATTGCTATCCTCTACCGCATCAACGCCCAGTCCGAGCACTTTGAGCAGGCGCTTGCCGACGCCGGCGTGGTCTACCAAGTCCGCGGCGGCGAGGGCTTCTTCCGCCGCCCGGAGATTCTGGAGGCCATCCGCGTGCTCATTGCCGCCACGCGCCGCGAGGATCTGCCGGATGATCCCGTGGCCATTGCGCGCGCTGCTTTTGTGGAGCTGGGGCTCAGCGCCACCGAACCGCAGGGCGCGCAGGCGCGTGAGCGCTGGCAGTCCCTCAACGCGCTGGTGGGGCTCATCGAGCAGATCGTGCGCGACCACGAGGGCATCGACTTAGCCGGCGTGCTCGGCGAGCTCAAGCGCCGCTCCGATAACAAGCAGAACCCCACCATGGAGGGGGTTACCCTGGCTACCATCCACGCGGCCAAGGGCCTGGAGTGGGACGCGGTCTTCCTCGTGGGCCTCACGGAGAAGCTGCTGCCCATCAACTACGCCATCAAGGCCGGCGACGAGCACATCGAGGAGGAGCGCCGCCTGTTTTACGTGGGCATCACCCGCGCCCGCGAGCACCTGGCGCTGTCCTGGGCTTTGGCCAAGACCACCGGCTCGCGCCCCTCGCGTGAGCGCACCCGCTTCGTCGACGGCCTCGTGCCCGGCATCGAGCAGACCCCCGGCTCCGGGCGGAAGTACCGGCAGCGCCGCTGCCGCGTGTGCTCCGGTGAGCTGCTGAGCCCCGCGGAGAAAGTCCTGGGCCGCCACGAGTACTGCGAGTACGAGGGCGATGAGGAGGTCTTCGAGGCTCTGCGCGCCTGGCGTGCCCACGTGGCCCGCGACTCGCAGGTACCGGCCTACGTGGTCTTTTCTGATGCGACCCTGCGGGCCATCTCCGAGGAGCTGCCTGCTGACGAGGCCGAGCTGCTCAGCATCTCCGGCGTGGGCCCCTCCAAGCTGGAGCGCTACGGCGCGGAGGTGCTCAGCATCATTGCCTCACTGCGCGGCTAGGGCCGCGCCGTGGCGACCGTGCGGCTAGAACCTGCAGTGCGGGCAGCGGGGATATCCGCTAATAAAACTACCCCTTAGGATTGGGCCGATCTTTGGACTGTCCGATCGCCAACAGGATGAACATATTCAAGAATACGTTTGCTAAAGACAAAACCTCGACCGCCTCATCAGAAAGGTTAAAAAATGCAGACGATACTAAGAGTGCGGCCAAGCAAGTGCTTAAAACTGCAGCAGTAAAAACCCACCTGGAAGTAGTTCTTCTACGGAAGAATAAGGCACTCCAAACGATTGAAATAATTCCGACTTGAGTAAGAACCGAGCCGATTCCCATATCTACCCCTTAGTGAAGAATTCTTTTTCTAGCACCGAGTTGCGTAGGGGAATACGATATTCGGGGTGTATTTTCCGCCTAGAGCTCGAATTGCAAGGCATCGGCCGGTGTTAGTTGCGTGTGCAGCTACAGCAGCTGCACCCGCGCATGCCCCCTTGGCAATCCACGAGACCAGACCTGCTCCTCGGATTTTTCCGGCACAGTAAGATGTTCCTATGGCTGCAAGACTTGTTTCATCTTTGCTAAAGACCAATTCTTGACCAATTTTCTTCCCCCACCCATAAACGTCACGAATATAGGGATCTGCAACGATCAAATCGCCCGTTATGCTTGCGTTAATGTGCTGAACCAGAGTGTCTCCCTCGATTTCATATCGAGTTTCTATCTTGTTCCCATTTATGTCTTCTGCCCACGCCGGATCGATTATTTGATATGGATCCTCAAATTGTTCATTACGCACGAGGATGTAACCTTCTTTTTCTTCTAAGAATTTCCCGCCAAAGTCGAATCGAAACTCTTGTTCACTCTCACCAGGGGAAATTGTGACAATTTGTTTTCCATCCACTCTGTCAATCACTTGAGCGAGTTATTCGCCAGAAGTAGTGGATATTTCCCCTTGTTCAGAAACGATCTGATTTACGTACCGCTCTTCACCTATTTTCTGAACATTTATGTTATGATTGGTATTTACCCATTTATGGCCGGCGGCAGTTGCTGGAGATAGCGTATTTTGGTCGACAATCTGTTGTACTGTTTGGATTGAAATTGAATCGTTATCCTCTGCGGATGCGGGGGATGCCCCGCTGCTGGCTAGGGCTAATGTCGAAAGCAAAACTACAGACTTGCGTGGGAAAGAGAACTTCATTTTCCCTCCGTGGAAAATAAAAAATAGCTGACTGGATGGGCGTCGCCTATAGATTTCAGATATTCGAAATAGATCCACTGATCTTCTAATGGCGGCACCGTATAAGTGTAGACTTATTTAACGGTTCTGGCAACCTTTTTGAAGTACTTTTCTAGTGTAATCGCAATGCTGATGGGCTTAACCAGGTACAGATTTCTGAGATCAGCTAATTGTGTAACCGTATAGGCCGGTTGTGCCAGACCATCGTCGGCGGCAATGTGTGGCAATAAAATTGCGCTTCTAGCACAGTAATGGTAATTGTGCTGATGGTATCCAGAATTTCCGCCCTCAAGGTGGGTGCAAGGGGGTGTTGGATATCGCGCACCGTCATGCTCCCAGCATTCAACGAGGCGATCATGTCATCAAGCTTTGTGGTCCGGCAATTGCATTTCGCGATTGCATTTCGATAGTATGTGTGGGCTCAACATTCCTGCACGATTAAAGGGCATGGTCACATCGAACGTACCGTACCCACAGCGCGGGCAACTCCATAATTTCTATCGGATATTGATCGACAACGGCGGTTTCAGGCCGATTAAATCCCCGGTTTTCGCGCCTATGCCCATCGCAAAGGCGGGACTAAGCCAAAGCTAGATGCAGTCCAAAAGCTATCTGGGCTCCGGGTTCACGATGTTTCTGGATAAAACACTGAACGGTTAGAACCTGCAGTGCGGGCAGCACGGGTGCTCCATGACGTAGCGCTGCTGGTTGTGGCCGTACAGATCCACCTCGACGAGCTCCCCGGCCAGGGGCTTGTGCTGCGGTGCGCCGGGCGGGCTGGGCCGGCCCACCAACCTGCGCAGAGTGGCCACGGCGCGCATGGCCACGGCGGTGCGCACGATGTCATCGCCAGGCGCCGGGTGCTCGGCTACCCGCTCAGTGACCGTGTGCCAGTGCTCGTCGGCATCGATGCGGTGAAGGTGAACGCACAGCGGGCAGGGGCCGCGGCCAGCGTCCAGCAGCGGGCCTACCACCCCACGCGAGTCGAGCACAGCAACCGGCAGCACGGTGGCTCCGCGCCCGCGGAGGACCTCGGCCAGCTCCACGGCGCGCGCGAAGGCGTCGACGGTAACGATGGGGAAGTGGCCCGCCACACTGGCCAGGTAGGCCTTCTCCTCTTCGTGCCCCAACGGGCCGCGCACGTTAAAACCATCTTCACGCAGGACATGCCGCAGAATCTGTGCCAAAGGGGAGGTGCCGATCACCACAACGGAGGCGCGCTTGCCCGCAGGCCAGAGCACGTTGTAGTGGATGAGATCATCAACGATGCTGCGCGCGGCCTCCACCCCAATGCCGGCGCGCTGGAGGCGCGCCTCGATCTCCTGCCTGGTCAGCGGCGTGCGCACCGCGTTGAGCGCCGCGGCGAGTCCGGGCCTGCCCTCGATGACGCCGACGCGAGTGGCATCCATGCCGCACTGGAGTACGCCCTCCTCGCGCTGGTACAGCGCGCTGTAGGGTGAGAGCGCGTAAAGCGGTGTGTTCATGGCTTCCCCCTGCTATCCCCGGGCATGGCTCTTCACCATGCCCTTCCCCCGTGGTGATGTCTCCCCTGAGGCAGTGCCACCATTGCAGCACAGGTAGGATCCTTTGTCATGTCGAGCTCTCCCCAGGTACGCGTGATTCGCTCCGCCAGGCGGCGGCGCACCGTGCAGGCGCGCATGGTGGAGGGAGTCCTGGAGGTGCGCATTCCGGCCTGGATGTCCCAGGCAGAGGAAGACAAGGCCGTGGCTGACATGCTGGCCCGGGTGGCCAAGAAGCACACCTCGGCGGCGGCCACGGATGCGGACTTGGAGCGGCGGGCTGCCGCCCTGAATGAGCGCGTGTTGGAGTCACGCGCGCGGATCGGTTCGATTCGGTGGGTGAGCAATCAGAACTCCCGCTGGGGTAGCTGCACCACCTCAACGGGAGATATTCGCATTAGCGATAGGCTGCGGGACGTGCCGGACTACGTGCTCGACGCGGTGATCGTCCACGAGCTCACCCACACGTTCATCTCGGGGCACGGCCCGGAGTTCTGGCAGTGGGCAGACCGCGCGCCGAAGGCGGAGCGGGCCAAAGGCTACCTCGAGGCCTACCAGCGCTTTGGCCAGCGGCCCTCGAGCTAGCGCCTAGGACTCTTCCTGCTCGTCGCCGTCCTGCGTGTCCTTCTTGTCGTCCTCAGAGTCGTTGCCGTCGGCCTTGGTGCCGTCGGACTCATCGCTGTCCTTGCCGTTGGTGTTGTCGCTGTCGGTGTTACGCAGCATCTCCTCCAGCTTGGCAAACTCCTCCTCGAAGCCGCTGTCCGTGGACTCGTCGAGCAGGCTGTCGATGAAGGAGGCCGGGTTATCCAGCTGCTCGCCGGTGGGCAGCAGATCCGGGTGATCCCAGGCGGCGTCGCGCTTATCGGCGCCAACCGCCACCGTGGCACGGCGCCACAGCTCAGCGGCGGCCTCCACCTTCGGGGCGTCGAGCTCAATGCTGACCACCTGTGACAGCGCCTTCTCAGCGGAGCCGCCGGTGGAGCGGCGGTGCGCCCATGCACGGTTCATCGCCGCGGTGGAGGGCAGGCGCTCACCCAGAGCCTCGTTGACCACGTGCTCCACCCAGCCCTCAACCAGCGCCAGGAGAGTCTCCAGGCGGGAGGCCGCCGCGGCGTTGCGGGAGCTGATCCGCGGGCTGAGATCCATGCCCTGCAGCTTGCTCATCGCCTCCTGGATGGCCTGTGGGTCGCCGGACTCAAGGTTGAGCTCGCGGGCGGCCTCCTCGATGTGGGAGGTATCAATGACCAGGCCCATGGCGTACTCCTCCACGGAGGAGACCAGGCGCTCCACCAGCCACGGCACGTGGCTAAAGAGGCGTTGGCGGGCGGCCTCACGGGCGCCGACGTAGACCAGGATCTCCTGCGCCGGAACGTCCAGCTCGCTGGCCACGGCGTGGATGTTGTGCGGCAGCAGGGCGGTGGTTCCAGCGGGGGAGACCGGCAACCCGAAGTCCGCGCCGGTAAGCGCCTGGGAGGCCAAGTCACCCAACGCGTGGCCCAGCTGCATGCCGAAGCTCATGCCCGACATCTGGTTCATCATCTTCAGCATCGGGCCCATCATCTCGCGGGCCTCTTCCGGCAGGGACTCCAGCTGCGCGTTGTTCATGTGCTCGGCCACAGGGGAGACCATGCGCTTCCACATGGGCAGGGTCTCCTCCAGCCACTGGGCGGAGTTCCATGCCCGCACGGAGCCGCCGGCGGTGGGCAGCGAGGTGGCGTCGTCAAGCCAGAGCTCCGCCAGGCGCACGGCCTCCGCAACGGCGTTGGAATCGTCAGCACTGACGTCCTTGTCGCGCGAGATCTCCTGCAGCGCGATGCGCTTGGCGAGGTCATAATTCACCGGGCCGGCGCCCTCCGGCGAGTTCATGGAGGAACCCATGCCGGAGAGCATCTGCCCGAACTGATTCAGCAAGTCACCAAGCCCACCGTTGCCGGCGCCGTTGCCCCCGAAACCGAAGGCCCCGAAAGGATTCTGATCGCGACGATTCTTGTCATCGTCATCGCCGTCATCGTTGGAGGGGAAAGAAAAACCGAATCCGCTATTCATGCCGTCCAATCTACCGACAGCCAGGGGGCGAGTTCCACGATCCGCGCAACGCTGTGAGCGAACAGGCCGTGAACAATCGTGGAGGGAAACGTTGTAGGCTGTTTCCTCGTGAATTCACCCGCAAAACGTCGCCTCCGTACCCTCGTGGGTGGCGCGATCCCCGTTGTCCTGACCGGTGCTCTGCTGAGTATCGACCACATCCCCGGCACCGATATCGCGCTGACCGTGCCTTATGCCGCCGAGGGTCCGGGGCCGACAGTGGATACCCTGGGCGAGGTGGACGGCACGCAAGTAGTCGACGTGCACGCGCCGCATACCTACGCCACCACCGGCCAGCTGAACATGACCACGGTCTCGGTGCGCACCCGGATGACCATGGCCCAAGCGCTGGGCCGCTGGCTCCTCACCGATGACACCATCGTGCCCATCGACACCGTCATCCCTCAGGGCCAGACCGACGAGCAGATTAACGAGCTCAACCAGCAGGCCTTCACACAGTCGGAGTCGGCGGCCACCGTCGCGGCCATGGACTACCTGGACATTCCGGTCAAGATTGTGGTGGCGCAGGTGCTGGAGAACTCCGCCGCCGCGGGCGCCATTGAGGCGGAGGATGTCATCACCGCCATCGACGGTGAGGAGGTCAGCGAGCCCGGCCAGGTTCAGGAACGCATCCAGGGCAAGAAGCCTGGCGACGCCATCACGCTCAGCGTCCTGCGCAAGGGCAAGCCCCTGCACAAGGAGATCGTGCTGGGAGAGAACCCGCACGCCAAGGGCCAGGCCCTGCTGGGCGTGAGCATGACCTCGGAGCCCAAGGAAGACATCTCCGTCGAGTACAACTTGCAGGACGTCGGCGGCCCCTCGGCGGGCATGATGTTTACCCTGGCGGTCATCGACAAGCTGACCGAGGAAAACCTCACCGGCGGCGCGTTCGTGGCTGGCACCGGCACCATCGAGGAGGACGGCGAGGTAGGCCCCATCGGCGGAATCATGCACAAGGTGCAGGCCGCGAAGGATGCGGGCGCTGAACTCTTCCTGGCCCCGGCGGATAACTGTGCCGAGGCGGTGCGCCGCGACACCGGCGACATGGTGGTGGCCAAGGTCTCCACGTTGGAGGACGCCATCGAGGCGATGGACGCCTTCGCCGCCGGCGGTGAGGTCGAGACCTGTAAGCCCTAAGACGGCCTAGGAAACAAGGCCGAGCTCCTTGAGCCTTTCTTCCGGATCGTCCTGATCCGTGGTGATCATCTGCTGCATGATGAGGCCGTCCTTGTTATCCACCACGGTGAGGATCGCAGTGTTGCCCAGCATGGACCAGCCGACGACGCGGTCGCCGCTGTCCTCCACCACGCGGGAGCTGCGCAGCTCCGTGAGCACCTGGGTGGTCTGCGAGGCCTTGGCCTTTCTCTTGAAGAACTGGAACTGGCCCACCTCGGAACCCGAGCAGTTGAAGGAGTCCTTCACCCCGTTGGGATCGCAGCGATCAAACTGCGCAAAGATCTCCCCGGGCACCAGGCCGCCAAAGACGGCGTAGGCCTCCTCCACGGAGGCGTTGAGCTCCGGTGCAGCGGAAGGATCGGTGCCCGCGCTGCCGGAGGTCTGGGCGCTGTCTGAGGCGGAGCCGGGCTCAGACTCAGACTCAGACTCTGAGGTAGTGCTGGATTCGGAGGTCTCCTCGCTCGTTGAGCTCACAGTGGTGCTCGGCTGGGTGGAGGTTTGCGAGGCGGATGTAGAGGCGGTGGTTTCCGGCGCCGCGCTCGGTGCCTCCGGAGCGGGTTCATCCTTGCCGCAGGCGGTGAGCGTGGTTACGGCCATGAGGCATGCCGAAGCGACGATGGCGAGGCGGGCAGTCGAACGCACGAAGGAACTCCTTTAATGAAGCCTGAATCAATGGAAGCCTGAATGAAACGGCGGAATGAAGGCGCTTGCGGCGCGAAAGCCGCAAGGTCTAGCTTCCCTCCACTGTAGCGGAGGGCTAGAACTCTGCGTCGGGATCTTGCTCGAGGCCATAGCGCAGCGCCGCGATCACCCCGGGGGCCACCTGCGGGCCGCCGCGCAGCTGGATATCGTCCTGAGCAAAGAGGCCGGCGGCCTCCAGCTCCTCCTCCGTGGGGCGGTGCTGCAGCAGAGTCAGCTCCACGCCCTCCTCACGCAGCACGCCGGAGAATAGGCGCGCCGGGCGGCGCTCGGGGCTGTCCGCCGAGGTGTCCGCGAAGACGATCTCCTGGGCCAAGACCACTCCGGCCACCTCCCGCGGCCAGGCCAGGCGGGAGACGTAATCAGCCAGTTGCTCGGAGCCGGGCTCAATGTTCTCCGGCAGGTTGTCCTGTACCACGAGGGTCAGCGGGGAGGAATCGTCGACGTCGCCAAGCTGCGCAGCGAGCAGCTCGGTGGGCACGAGCGCGAAGAGGGTAGGGGCGGCGTCCCAACCCTCGGCGTGGACAAATTCGACGGCCTCGCGCATGGCTTTGTTCAATGCGCGCTGAGAATTCTCGGGGGAACTCATAAACATCCTCATTCGTTATTGGTGTGGTTACTTCCCTAAGCTGGAAGCGTTCACTGTTAATATTCGCACGATTTCTGATTGGAGCTGGCGTTGGCCTCCGGATTGAACCGACCCACTGCCCCGATGAAACGTCCACCCCGAGCTTTGTCTTGGGTAGTCACAATCATCGCCGCCCTGTTGTTCCTCGGCCCCCTCGTGGTGGGCTTCTACACGGACTGGAGGTGGTTCGGTGCGATCGAATACCGCGGCGTCTTTACCACCACGCTGCTGGCCCGCATCGCGCTCTTCCTCGTCTTCGCCGTAGTCAGCGGCGCGGTGATCTACGCCGCGGGGGTAATCACCTGGCGCGGTCGCCCCGACTCCCTGGACATGGCGGACCTCAATTCCCCCGTCTACCAGTACCGCCGCTCCATCGAGCGCAGCATGGGCGTGTTCTTCAAGTTCCTGCCCTTCATCGTGGGCATCATCGCAGGTTTTATTGGCCAGTCCCACTGGCGCAAGATCATGCTCTTTATCAACAGTGAGAGCTTCGGTGTGAAGGACCCGCAGTTCCACCGCGATCTGGGCTTCTACGCGTTCCAGCTGCCCACGTGGTCGCTCATTGTGAACACCTTCTCGCTGCTGATGCTGCTTTCTTTGCTCATCGCGCTCTTCGGCCACTACGTCCTCGGCGGCATCCGCGTGGGCAATCGCGCCGCCGGCGTGAAGGGCTCCATCAGCAAGCCGGCGCGCGTCCAGCTGGCCGTGACCGCCGGTGTGTGGATGCTGCTGCAGGTCGCAGGCTACTGGCTTGAGCGCTACCAGCTGCTCTACTCCGAGCACTCCCTGTTTACTGGTGGTTCCTACACCGATATCAACGCCTACCTGCCGGCCAAGATCATCCTCATGGTCATCGGTGTGGTTGTGGCCATCGCTATCTTCTCCGCTGTGGTCATCAAGGACCTGCGCATCCCGGGCCTGGCCGTGGTACTCATGCTGCTGTCCTCCCTGGTCATCGGCCAGGCGTGGCCGCTCATCATGGAGCGCTTCTCCGTCAACCCGAACCGCCAGGCCAAGGAAGCCGAGTCCATCACCCGCAACATCGAGGCCACGCGCTACGCCTACGGTCTTACCGAGGACAAGGTGGAGTACAAGGAGAACTGGGGCGCCGGCGAGGTACCGGATGAGAAGGTCGCCTCCGATAAGTCCACCATCTCCAACCTGCGCCTGCTGGATCCGGAAATCATCTCTCCGACCTTCACCCAGATGCAGCAGCTGAAGAACTTCTACGGCTTCCCGGACGCGCTGGCGATGGACCGCTACAAGATTGACGGCGAGATGCGCGACTTCGTGGTTGCCGCCCGCGAGCTGGACCCCAACGCCCTGCGCGAGAATCAGCAGAACTGGATTAACCGCCACACCGTCTACACCCACGGCAACGGCTTTGTGGCCGCCCAGGCCAATACCGTGGACGAGGTTGCTCGCGACGCCGGCTCTGCCCGCGGCGGCTTCCCCATCTTCACCGTGGCTGACCTGCAGACCCAGGCCGGCAAGGACGCCGAGGGCGAGGGTGAGACCAAGAACGCCGAGGAGTCCCTGGGCATTAAGGTCGACGAGCCGCGCACCTACTACGGCCCAGTCATCGCCAGCGCTGACGACGGCCTCGATTACGCCATCGTGGGCAAGACCGGCAACGACCCGGTGGAGTACGACACCGATACCTCCACCTACACCTATGAGGGCAAGGGCGGCGTTAAAATCGGCAACATCATCGACCGCACCGCCTACGCACTGAAGTACCAGGAGCTCAACTTCCTGCTCTCCGACCGCGTGGGCAGCGAGTCCAAGATTCTCTATGATCGCGATCCCCGCGAGCGCGTGGAGAAGGTTGCCCCCTGGCTGACCACCGACGCCAAGACCTACCCGGCGGTCATCGACGGCCGCATCAAGTGGATTGTTGACGGCTACACCACCCTGGAATCCCTGCCATACTCCCAGCGCACCTCGCTGACGGAGACCACCCAGGACGCCCTCAACCCGAACGGCACTAACCAGCGCCTCATCAACGAGCGTGTGGGCTACATCCGCAACTCCGTCAAGGCTACTGTCGACGCCTACGACGGCACCGTGGATCTCTACGAGTTTGACAGCGAGGACCCGGTGCTCAAGGCTTGGGAGGGCGTGTTCCCGGGCGTGGTCAAGCCCGAGTCGGAGATCTCTGACGAGCTGCGCCAGCACCTGCGTTACCCGGAGGACATGTTCAAGGTTCAGCGCAACCTGCTGGCCAAGTACCACGTCTCTGACCCGGGCGTGTTCTTCAACAACGACGCCTTCTGGTCCGTCCCGGAGGATCCCACCGCTGGCGAGTCTCAGGGCCTGAACCAGCCGCCGTACTACGTGCTGGCTGCTGACCCGGATACCGGCAAGCCGAGCTTCCAGCTCATCACCTCGTTCCGTGGCCTGAACCGTCAGTTCCTCTCCGCGCACATGGCTGCCTCCTCCGATCCGGAGAACTACGGCAAGATCACGGTGCGCGTGCTGCCGACGAACACCCAGACCCAGGGGCCGAAGCAGGCGCAGGACGCCATGATGTCTTCTGACCAGGTGGCGCGTGACCGCACGCTGTGGCAGGGCTCCAACGACCTCAACAACGGCAACCTGCTGGCGCTGCCGGTGGGCGACGGTGAGATTCTCTACCTTGAGCCCATCTACTCCCGCCGCAAGGGCCAGGAGTCCGCGTTCCCGAAGCTGCTGCGCGTGCTTGTCTCCTATAAGGAGCGCATTGGCTACGCCCCGACTGTCGGCGAGGCCCTGCAGCAGGTGGGCATCGACCCGAAGTCCGCGCAGGAGATCACTGAGGTCGATGGCGAGGACAAGAAGGCCGAGGACTCCGCTCAGGACGGGGCGAAGCCCAAGGACGAGGCGTCCGCGTCTCCGTCCGCACCGGCTTCCGCGCCGAGCGCCTCTGACGCCGGTGAGGCCATCTACCGCATCAACAAGGCTCTCGACGGCGTGGACAAGGCCAAGAATGGCTCCTTCGAGGAGTATGGCAAGGCTCTCGACGAGCTCGACAAGGCAGTGGAGGAGTACCGCTCCATCGAGCAGAAGGGGTAGCGCTCCGTCCACCGACGCTTCGCCCTTCGCACTATGAGCACGGCGCCTACCTGGGGATTTGGGTAGGCGCCGTGCTCTATGTATAGTTACATGCGTTGCCGGCACAGAGGGAACGGCCCGCAAGGGAGTGGTTCCGGAGTGCTAGCGTACGATGTTCGGAAGTTCATCGCGACGCGGGGTGGAGCAGCTCGGTAGCTCGCTGGGCTCATAACCCAGAGGTCGTAGGTTCGAATCCTGCCCCCGCTACCAACTTCCAGACCCTGACCGGGGATGCTCGGTCAGGGTCATTTTTCGTTCTGTTCTTTAACCCTTTAACTTAACCCCGATACCATGGGCCGCGTGAGTAATTTCTCTGACCCGGCGGTGGCCATGGCGCACCGCAGTGCGATCCGCTCCATCGAGCGCGTCGTGGAGGAGACTGCCGTGCACACCCCGGATCAGCAGGCGCTGGAGGAGATTGCAGCGCAGCTCAATGCCGGCCCGGCGATGGTGCTGACTGGGGCGGGTGTTTCCACTGACTCCGGCATCCCGGACTACCGCGGCCCGCAGGGCAGCCTCAGTAGGCACCGACCCATGACCTACCAGGAGTTTCTCCACGATCCCGCGGCCTGCCACCGCTACTGGGCGCGCAGCTTCGTGGGCTGGCGGGTGATGGAGCACGCGCAGCCCAACTCCACCCACTTTGCCATCGCCGAGCTGGAGCAGGAGGGATTCGTGCACGGGGTGCTCACCCAGAACGTTGACGGGCTGCACAAGGCCGCCGGTACCCGCAACCTGCTGGCCCTGCACGGGGACATGGAGACCGTGGAATGCCTGGACTGTGGGGCAGCGGAAGACCGCGAACAGTTCGACGCCCGCCTCGCCGCCGCTAATCCCGGCTACTTGGAAGCGGTGCGTTTGGACCCCAGCATGGTCAACCCGGACGGTGATGTCTCGTTGAGCGAGAGGATCGTCGATAAGTTCCGCATGGTGGGCTGTACGCGGTGCGGTTCGCAGCGGTTGAAGCCCCACGTGGTCTACTTCGGTGAGCCCGTTCCCACGGCGCGCAAGGAGGCGGCCTATGCCATGTTGGGGCAGGCGCACAGCCTGCTGGTGGCGGGGTCCTCGCTGGCGGTGATGAGCGGCTATCAGTTTGTGCTTGCCGCCAAGAAGCAGGGCAAGCGCGTGGCCGTCATTAACGGAGGGCCCGGACGCGGGGACGGGAAGGTGGATACCCTGTGGCGCTCTCAGGTGGCGCCGGCTTTTGCACAGCTTATCGACGCCCTCCTCTAGGCCCGCCCCACCGCGCGGCAGGAGTGGTGAGGGCGCTGCAACGCTGTGCGCTCCTTTTATTCCCGATTTCCGGGTGATAAATCTATCGACGTATTTATAGAGACAACCCAGCGCGGGGGAAGAAACAGTGCCACAATAGGGCTATGGCTGATTTTGAGAACCCCATTGAAGTACTGAAGGATGACGAAGCCCTCGAGCTGATGGGCACCCAGCAGCTCGGCCGCCTTGTTGTTCGCATGCATGAGGATATGGACCTGTACCCCGTGAACTTTGTGGTGAGCGAGGGCAAGATCTTCTTCCGCACCGCGGAGGGCTCCAAGCTTGTCAACGTGCTGCTTAATGACAAGGTGCTATTCGAGGCAGATGACCACACTAACGAGAAGGCATGGTCGGTCATCGTCAAAGGCCACGCCCGCATCTTGGAGACCAACGACGATATCCACAAGGCCGATGATCTCCCGCTGAAACCGTGGCTGCCCACCCTCAAGTACAACTACGTGGAGATTACCCCGGATAGCATCTCGGGGCGCCGCTTCCAGCTTGGTGAGGAGCCGGAGCGCTACTAAGCCACGCACACCAGCTGCCTGAGCTTCCGGCTCGGACTGGGGGCCGAAGCCCAGGCAGCGCAGAATACGCAGAAGGGATGCCTTGCGGTGGGGGCATCCCTTCTTTACGTGTGCTCGCGCTGAGCGTTGAGAGCGCGCTGCTACTTAGAGCATGCGCTCAATCAGCTTGTTCAGTGCGCCCATGTCGATCTTGAGCACGCCGAGCGCCTGCGCGGCGGCGACGACGAGCCCGATGAGGGCGGCGGTGATGCCTGCACCGGTAAAGCCTGCGGCCACGGAGTTCTCGGCCAGGCTGGAGCCCTCGGAGCTGTTGTTGCCGGACTCATTGGAGCCCTCGGAGTCATCGTCCTCGGAGCCGATCCACCACTGGGTCTTGACCAGGTCAGCCACTGTGACGTTGTCGATGTACTCGCCGCGCACCGGGTCGGTTCCTACCACCTTGGACTCGATGTCGGCCGAGCCGGCGCCCTTGTAAAAGAAGGGAACCAGCTGGTTGGTGTGGTTGCCGGAGTACCAGCCGTGCTTGGCCAGCTCGTCTTCCTTGCCGGCCATGGCGTTCCACTGGCCTTGGGCAGGCTCATCGGCGCCGGAGAGGTAGCCGGTCTCGTGGTCGGCGGTGACGATAAGCAGGGTCTCGTCCCAGGAGGAGTTCTTCTCCACCCAGGCGATGGCCGCCTCGACGGACTTGTTGAAGTCCTGGATCTCTTCGATGTCGCGGGCGGCGTTGTTGCCGTGGCCGTTCCAGTCGATGGCGCCGCCCTCAATCATGACGCTGAAGCCGTCTTCGTCCTGGCCCAGGACGTTGAGGGCGCCGGTGGTCATGGTGGCCAGATCCACCACGTCGTTCATGGGATCCTCGAAGGCAACGGTGCTCTCGCCCGCGCGGCCTGTCTGCAGGGTGGAGCCGACCTGCGGCAGGCCCCAGTACTTGGTGTCCTCCTTGACGTTGCCCTCTGCTAGGGCCTTGAAGTCGTCGTTGGAGTCGAAGAAGGTCCAGTCGGTGTTGCCGGCCTGCAGGGCGGCGAAGTCCTCTTCGCTGATGTAGTCGTAGGCCGGGGTGGCCAGCTTCTGGTTGTCGTTATCGTAGAGCGGGTGGCCGCCGCCCATAACCAGATCCAAATCGGAGTTGAGCATCTCCTTGGCAATGGCATGGTGATCGTTGCGGTCCATGTTGTGGGCCGCGAAGGTCGCCGGGGTGGCATCGGAGAAGGGAACAGAAGTGACCACTCCGGCGGCCTTGCCGTGGGCCTTGGCGCGCTCGGAGATGTTCTCCTCGGCGTGGCCGTAATCGGACTTGCCCACCACGCCGTTCTTCGTCTTCATGCCCGTGGCTAGCGCAGTGCCGGCCGCAGCCGAGTCGGTGATCTTGCCCTCGGTGACGTACTCGTGGGTGGCCCATGCCTTCTGCGGGTCATAGCTGCCGCCCTTGGGGAAGGTGGACATGGACAGGCGCTCGAAGTCCTCGAAGGCCTGGACGGGCTTGCCCTCCAGCTCCTTGGCGCCTTCGGCGGCGAAGGGGCCTTCTACGGTGTACTTGGACTGGCCGGTCTCAAAGAGGTTGTTGAGCGCAATGTGGCCGTAGCCCATGCCGTCGCCGATCATGAAGATGATGTTCTTCGGGCCGGTTGCTTCCTGTGCCAGGGCGGGGGCGGCTGCGCCGGTGGAGACGAGTGTTGCCGTGATGAGGGCCGCGCTACCTGCGCGCAGGCCAGTCAGTTTCTTTGCCATCTAGAGTTTTCCTTGTGTGCGAGAAGTGGAGAACAGTTTCGGTGCGTGCACAACGATCAGGCCCATCGCGGCAGGGAGAGCGCCCAGCGTGATGGAAATGATTGTCTAACCGCAGCCATCAAGGTAGTGGGTGCAGGTGTCGCGGCGGATAAATATAAGTAAATGCTTCTTTAATCTCTGCGAGCATCTGCGTGAAAGTAGGGAAGGGTTGCAGAAATATCTACGGATAAAGCCTTGCTAAATCCGGAGACTGGGAGAGAATGGAATCATGAGCACTGAAAAGACCACGCACACTCCCAAGCAGTCCTACAACCGAGCCGGCGATGGCTGGACCTACCTCACCCAGCTGAACGCCCCTCACTCCTCGGAAGCGGGGGAGGGCCGAGCGGTTCCCGAGGTGAGACTGCAAGAAAAGCTAGCGCACGCAGGCGTCATCCGCCTCTCTTTCCGCAAGGGCGATGTCATGGATGATCACCACGCGCCGGGGCCCATCTTGGTGCTGGGGCAGGAGGGGCAGGTGGATTTCACCATCGGCGCTGAGACGCTGCGTTTGGAACCCGGCACGGCTATCTCGGTGGATGAGGGGATTACGCACTCGCTGCGCTCGGTGGGCGGGCCGGCGGTGGTCACACTCGTGCTGCTGCCCGGTAGCGCCACCGCTGTGCCTACTGGCCCCGTCATGGAGGACGGGAGCAATCCGGTGCAGTAGGCACCTGCTGTGCGGGCTAGGCGTGCAGGTTAGGCGGGGCTGACTGGCTGGACGGAAATGTAGGACACGTCCCCGGCGCAGCCCTGCAGTCCGGGGATCTCCAGGAAGGCGCTGCGGGTTTCCTCCGGCGGGTAGACACGGAGGCCGTCGGCAGGCTGTGGCTGGCACTGGGTGGGATCCATGGGGCCGACGTTGGTGATCTTCACGTTGGCCACTGCTGCCGCGCCGGGGGCGAGGCTCACTGGTTGTGCGGGAGCGTTGTTCTCCCGGGTGGCTGCGCGGCCGAGCTGGGTGCCGTCATTGTTGGTCACCGCGGAGACTCCCGGGAAGCCGGTGAGGGTGCAGGGGGAGTCCGAGGTGTTGCTGAAGAGGACGTCGACAAGCGAGGAGCCCGCAGCGCCTTGTTGGGTGCCGAGGGAGACGGTGAGCTGATCCATGGTGCACGCCCGCGGGTCGCGGGGTGGCTGGTTGTCCTCGGGTGCGGCGAGCGAGCCGCTGCGCTGCTCTGGCTGTTCGGTGCCGCTGTTGCCGTCGGGGCGCTGGGAATCGGGGGAGGAGTCCTGGCCGCCGGAGGGATCCTGGGTGGTGGTGACGGTGGAGGCGGCCTCGCCAGCGGAGGAGTCAGCAGGTGAGTCATCGCCTCCAGAGCAGGCGCTGAGTCCGGCGGCGAGGGCTACGGCGGCAACCACGGGAAGAGCGCGGCGCCGAGTAAAGGTGCGAGGATGGGCTGTTGCGGGGGTTCGGCGTGGAGTACTCATGTGCCTAGCGTAACGGGTGGGGCACGTGATGAACGTTGCGATTAGATAAAAGTTATGCCCCGCGGCCGTGCAGGAAACACGGAACGCGGGGCAGGACGCGGCTGGTGGAGTCCTTAGGGGAAGAGGCGGAGGTACATGCGGTAGAGCTGGTCCAGGGTGGCCTGAATGTTCTTGCGCAGTGCTGGGTCGTGGCCCACGGCAGCGATGCCGCCGGCGACAACCACGGCGCTAATCGCGCCCAGCAGGTAGCCAACCATGCCGCCCTTGACGGAGCCGCAGGCGTAGGCAGAGGTGGCCGTGCACTCGGTGGGCTCGCCCGGCTTGTTGGAATCGCCCGGCTTGTTGGAGTCGCCGGGCTTCTCGGAAGGCTCCGCGCTCGGTTCCTCCGGCTTGCCGGTAATCGTGGTGGTCACGGTGGTCGGAATCACCGTGGTGGTGGTCTCGGTGGTGGCCGGCTTGGTGATGGTGGTCGCAACGGTCGTGGGCACCGTGGTGGTGATGGTCTGGGTGGCGGTTGCAGTGGCCGTCGCGGTGGTGGTCACCGGCGGGACCTCGGTCTCGCGCGGGTCGGCGATGGCGCGGTCATTGTTCTTGATGGTGACCTTGTCCACCAGGTTGGGGTTGTTGGCGTTGTAGGTGCGGAAGGTCAGCTCCTCGCCGGTGACGTCGACGATCATGTAGTCCTCGTCGTAGTCCTGGCGCCAGAACGCAGTGGAGGGGTGCGCCAGCGAAGGATCGATGTGCTCCATGCGGGCGTTCGGGTACTTCTTGCCGTCCTCGCCCTGGAAGTCGTAGTACTTGCCGCCGCCGGCGGTGGTGGTGGTGATGTAGAGGACTTCGCCGTCGTTGGGCGCGAGCACGTCGCCGCGCTTGCCCGGGGTGGGCACCGGGGTGGTGCCGTTCATGAGGTGGGTGCGGGTGTAGATGTGATCGTGGCCGCTGAGCACGGCGTCGACGTCGAGCTCAGTCATTACGGGGGCGAGCTTCTCACGCAGGCGGGCGACATCGTCATCGGTGTAGTGGGTGCCCTGGGAGAAGAACGCGTGATGCATGCCCACGATGACCCAGTCGTTGAAGGCGCCGCGGTTGGCGATGGTCTCACGCATGAACTCCGCGTGGCGCTCGATGTCCTCCTCGCCGCTGGCGTTGGTGTCCAGGCCGATGAAGAGCACGTTGTTACGCTCGAAGTAGAAGTCGCGGATGTCGCGCTGCTTGTGCGGGCTGGAGAAGTGATCGTCGTAGCGCGGGAACTCGGCGGCGGAGGGGTAGCCCTCGTGGTTGCCCGGCAGCGCGCTGGTGGGCACGCGGCGGATCTCCGGGGCGGAGAAGTAGCTCTCGTACTGCTTGTCCAGCGCGCCCCATCCCTCAACCTGGTCACCCAGGGACCAGATCAAGTTGGCTCCGGGGGCGTCGGCCACAGCGTTGCCGATGGTGCGCTGCCACTGCTCGGTCTGCTCGGCGATGCCGGTGTCCACGCCAATCTGCGCATCGGAGACGGTGATGAAGCTCCAGTCTTCGCCGAAGCTGCCGGTGTTGAAGGTCTCCGGCTCGGACCAGCCGCCCTCGGCGGAGCCGACGCGGTAGGTGTACTCGGTGTTTTCTTCCAGCCCGCCGGCCACGGCAAAGTTGGTGACATAGCCCACGCCCTTGCCCTTCTGCTTAGCGGGGAAGGCCAGGGAGCCCTCCGGGCCGGTGACCTCGAGGACTTCCTCGGCGCGGGTGGACTTGGTGCGCCAGTTGACCATGACGGAGCGCTCGGTGGAGCCGGGCTGCAGGACAACGCGCGAGGTGGGGTCGGTTTGTGCCACGGCCACTTGCGGGAGGCTGAGAGAAGAGGCAAGTGCCACCGCGGAGGCCGCGATAACCGCGGTGAACTTCTTGGATGGAGAGATGCTGAAGCGCTTCATTATTCCCTTGTGAGTTCCTGTGATGAGTTGCTTTATGCGAAAGAGTTGAAAGGTCAGAAAACAACGCGGAACCGCGCGCTGTACAGGCGCACAGCACACGGATCCACGGTGTGACCGTCCTACAAGACCATGGCTAAGTGAAGCCTTGGTTAATGCCGTGAAAACCCCGCGAGAATTATGAATAAAATGCCCCCGATGTGGGGGAATGTACCGTAACGCCCGCGTTGAAAGGCGCTGCAGCCAACCCTAAGTTAACGGTCATGTCTCAATCTGCCGGCCAGAATCGGGCCACCTCTGAAGAAAATTCCAGCTCCTCTCGCGTCTCTCGCCGTACCGCCCTGCGCTGGGGTGCCACTGGCGCTACCACCCTTGCCGCGGGCTACGGTCTCAGCGCCGCCGGCGCCCAGGAAGGCAGCTCCCGCCTTGCGCCGCTGGAGGAGTACAACAAGTACACCAACTCCACGCTGCCTTTCCTACACGGCGTGGCCTCCGGCGATCCGCTGCCCACCTCCGTGGTGCTGTGGACGCGCATTACCCCGGACCGCGACTCCCTGCCGGGCTCCGGCCTAGGTGAGGACGTCACCGTGGAGTGGGAGATTGCCACCGACGAGGGCTTCGGCAACATCGTGGACAACGGCGAGGAAACCGCTACCGCGGAGCATGACCACACCGTGCACGTCGATCCCTTCGGCCTGAGCCCGGAGACCGTGTACTACTACCGCTTCCGCGTGGCCTCCGGCGCGCACGCTGGTGCCGTCTCCCCGGTGGGGCGCACCAAGACCGCCCCGGACGTCAACTCCACCCCGGAGCGCCTCAACTTTGCGGTGGCCTCCTGTGCCAACTACGAGTCTGGCTTCTTCTGCGCGTACAAGGACATGGCCGAGCGCGGCCGCGCCGGGGAGATCGACTTCGTGGTCTTCCTGGGCGATTACATCTACGAGTACCCCACCGGCGAATACGCGGGTAAGAAGGGCGTGGCCCGCCCACACCACCCTGTGTGGGAGATCACGACTCTGGAGGATTACCGCATCCGCTACGGGCGCTACCGTACCGATATGCACCTGCAGAACGCCCACGCCGCTGCCCCCTGGGTTGTGGTCTGGGATGACCACGAGGTGGCCAACAACAACTGGCGCGAGGGCGCGGAGAACCACACCCCCGGCGAGGCCGAAGGCGAGTGGACCCGCCGCTGGAACGACGCGCTGCAGGCCTACTACGAGTGGATGCCCCTGCGCCAGAAGCAGCTCAGCGAGGGCGGAAAGCTCTACCGCAACCTGCGCTTCGGCTCGCTCATGGAACTGACCATGATGGATCTGCGCAGCTACCGCGATGAGGAGACCACCTCCGCGCACTTCAACGACCCGGACCGCACCCTGCTGGGAAACGAGCAGCTGGCGTGGCTGCGCGATACCATCTCCATGTCCGATGCCACCTGGATGGTCATGGGCAACTCCGTGATGATGGCCCCGATGCGCCTGCTGACCATCCCGGGCAATGACGCGGCCAACCACGGCCTGCAGTACATCAAGGGCAGCACCTCCGGCTTCGCCCTCAACTCCGACCAGTGGGACGGCTACACCGCGGAGCGCGACCGCGTCCTCGAGGCCCTCGACGCCCGTGAGGGGTATTCCTTCTTTGTCACCGGCGATATTCACTCCGAATGGGCAAATGACATTTATCTCGGTGAGAAGCGCGTGGCGTGCGAAATGGTGACCACGTCCATTTCTGCACCAAATGTCGATGAAATTCTGACCACTTATACCGGCGTTTATCACGCGGAAGACAATTCCACTTCTCACATCGTGGAGGACGCGATTAAAAGCGCCAACCCCTGGGTCAAGCACCTCGACTATGACTCCCACGGTTACGCTGTGGCGAACCTTTACGCGGACCACGTTGACATGAACTACTACCGTGTTTCCGATGTTGAGGACCCCGAGGCCAGCGTGTCCCTCGCCGTGACCAAGACGTGGAAGCCGGAGGAGGGGTTTACCGCCTAATACACCCGAAGTCTGGCAATCGTGTAACGGCTTGGACACAGTCTGCGCGCACGCGTGTCCACGCTGGGGGAGGCGTGACACTATGGATGAGTACCGTCATCCAGCTTCGACATAATTGAAGAGAGGTCTCCTTTTATGAGAAAAATTCCGCACCTTAAGAAAGTCCTCGTGGGCTCGGCTTTCGCGGGTGCGTTTTTCTTGGGCAGTCCGGCCGCGGGCGCCCAGGAACTTCCCACCCTCCCCGAGATTGACTCCGCGGGCTTCGTGGAACAGGCGCGCTCTGATCTTGCTAGCGTCGGCGTCCAGACGGCGCCGGTGGATTCCGCACTGACCGATAGCGTTGATGCCGCCGTCAACGGCGCCGTGCGCAACGCCAGCGCCGCCGCAGCTGCCGCCTCCGCACAACAGGCCGGTGCTTTCCCGCCGCTGACCGTCAACGCCGAGGACGCCGTCCAGGGCGCGGCTGAAAGTGCTGCACAGAACGCCGCCAACACCGCGCAGAAGTACGCCGAGAAGTACGCGGAGCCGCTGACCAACCCACACCCCATCGGGTTACTCGAGCAGGCCACCCAGCCTGAGTTCAAGCCGCAGGGCACTGACCCGAACTACGTGTGGAAGAACGACGGCTTCTCCAAGCTGGCCGCCGGCAAGCCGCAGGCGGACTACATTCTGCACCGCGTTCCGGGCTCCTTCTTCGATGCCCCGCGCATCGCAGACGAATCCACCGAAGGCCTCAACAAGGGCACCTCGGTCTACGGGCCGGGCACCCCGCTCTACATTGGCCAGGACACCATGTGCACGCTGACTGCCGCCGGTACCGACGCCGAGGGCCGCAAGGTGGGCATTACCGCTGGCCACTGCGGCAACGTGGGCGATTCCGTCTCCTCCGCTGATTCCTGGCAGGTCGGACCCACCGGCACCGTGGTCTCCCGCAATGACTACCTGGATTACTCCGTCATCGAGCTCGGCTCCAAGGCCACCGTCACCCGCAGCTACAACGGCGTGACCGCCTCCGAGTTCGGCGGCACCGTTGCCCCGGGCACCGTCACCTGCAAGCGCGGCGTGGCCACCGGCACCACTTGCGGCATGACCTACACCCAGGGCAAGGAAGTTCAGGTCAACCAGGTATGCGCCATGGTGGGTGATTCCGGCGCGCCGCTCATGCGCGATGGCCGCATCGTGGGCTCCGTGACCCGCGGCCTCTTCCCGGGCCTGCCGGGCTGCTCCACCCCGTGGCAGGGCGTGCTGCACAACCCCACGGTGGCCACCAACACGGATGCCATTGTTGCTGACCTCAACCGCAAGGGTGGCGTGGGCGCAGGCTTCACGCTGGCCCGCGATTAGTACGCACCGGGTGAGATGAGTACAAGCTGAAGAGCTGAAATGACAGAAAGGAGGGTGTCGCCAAGCTTGGCGACACCCTCCTTTTTCTCCCCCCCCCTGCTTCTTGCCCCTGCTCGGGGCTGGGGTTGGGGCTGAGGTTGGGGCCTGTTCGGCTCCGGGGCCTGGGGCTAACCCAGTGCCTTGAGTACTGTCTCATGCAGCAGCCCGTTGGAGGCCACCGCGGAGCCGCCGTGCGGGCCGTCCTCGCCGGCGAGGTTGGTAAAGCGTCCGCCGGCCTCGGTGACCAGCAGGGCGGGGGCGGCCAGATCCCACAGGGAGACCTCCGGCTCCGCGGCGACATCCACCGCGCCCTCGGCCACGAGGCAGTAGTTCCAGAAGTCGCCGTAGCCGCGCAGGCGCCAGGTCTCGTCGGTGAGGCTGACAAAGGCATCGCGCTTGCCGCGCTCCTCCCAGCCAGCCAGGGAGCTCATGGCCAGCGAGGCGTGCTCCAGGTCCTTGACCTCAGAAACTCGCAGGCGGCGCGGCTCGCCGCCGAAAACGCGGTAGGCACCGGCGCCCTTGGCGGCGTACCAGCGGCGTCGCAAAGCAGGCGCGGAGATCACGGAGACCACCGGTTCGCCGTCCTCCAGCAGCGCGATGAGGGTGGCCCACACCGGCACGTTGCGCACGAAGTTCTTGGTGCCGTCGATGGGATCGATGACCCACTGGCGGCCCTCGAAGGAGGGCTGGCCGCCGAATTCCTCGCCCAAGACTTCGTCGCGCGGGCGGGAGCGCTTGAGGGCCTCGCGCACGGCCTTCTCGCAGGCGAGGTCGGCGTCGGAGACCGGGGTCATGTCCGGCTTCTCCTTTACGGAGAGGTCGCTGGCCTCGAAGCGCTGCATCGTGATGGAATCGGCGTGCCCGGCCATCTCCAGGGCCAGGCCCAGGTCTTCTTTGTACTTACCCACGGAGCAACTCCTCCATCTGATCAACAACCTGCTTGTTTCCGGCAATACACCAGCGGGTGCCGCCGGCCTCCACCGTGCGGGCCGCGCCGCCGGCGGCCTCCACCAGCGCCTTGCCGGGGAACCAGTCCCAGTCCGCCACCGAGTGCTGCATCCACGCGCCCCAGGTGCCCTCAGCCACCGAGGAGAGATCCACCGAGCCCGCGCCGAGCATGCGCACGGTGGCAAAAGAGGAGGCCACCTTCTGCCAGGCCTCGCGGATCTCCGGGTTGGCAATGGAGGTGGGGTGCAGGTAGGTGGACAGGGAGAGTGAGGAGGCGGGGGCGCAGGCAAGCTGACCCAGCTCCTTGCCGTCGAGGCGGGTGGGGTAGTCGCGCCCACCAAACCACGTGTAGCCCATGGCCGGGCGGTGCACGGCGCCGAAGAGCACGCCGGAGTCATCGGTCAGCGCCAGCGCGGAGCACCAGTAGTCGGAGCCGGAGGCGAAGTTGTAGGTGCCGTCGACGGGGTCGATGACCCAGGTGCGCCCGGAGGTCGAGGGGCGGGAGGCGCCCTCCTCGCCGAGCAGGCCGTCCTCGGCGCGCAGCGCCTCGAGCACCCCGGCGACGAAGCGCTCGGCGGCGTGGTCGGCATCGGTGACCACGTCGGAGACGGAGGTCTTCTGCTCCACGTTGACGCCCTGCTCGCGCAGGCGCCAGGCCAGGCGCCCGGCGTTGTAGACGAGCGCCTGGGCTAGGTGCTCATCGGAGTCCTCGGCGTGTGCGACGATGAACGTCTTGATGACCGCGTCGATCATCTCATTCAAGCTCGGCTGTTGAGTCATGGGCTTCATTGTCCCGCTAAACGCGTCCGATGGCTAATCAAGACAGCACAAACAGTAGAGTAGGGGGCTATGCGCCCGGAACAAACAGCACGTCTTGAGGAATTGGACTCTACCCTGACCACCATCGAAAAGGTCATGGATCCTGCGTCTTTGGCCGCGGAGATCCGCGAGCTGGAAGCGCAGGCGGCAGACCCCTCTTTGTGGGATGATCCTGCGCACGCCCAGCAGGTCACCTCCGCGCTGTCGGCCGCCCAGGCCAAAGTGCGCAAGCTGGAGTCCCTGCGCGGCCGCGTGGAGGATCTGCCCGTCATGGCGGAGCTGGCGGAGGAGGAAGGAGACGCCGAGGGAAAGGCGTTGGTCGACGACGAACTGGATGAGCTCACCGCCGCCATCGAGGCGCTCGAGGTGACCACGATGCTCTCCGGCGAGTACGACGAGCGCGAGGCACTGATCAACATCCGCTCCGGGGCGGGCGGCGTGGATGCCGCCGACTGGGCGGAGATGCTCATGCGCATGTACACCCGCTGGGCGGAAAAGCACGGGCATAGGGTCGACGTCTATGACATCTCCTACGCGGAGGAGGCCGGCATCAAGTCCGCCACCTTCGTGGTGCACGGCGAATACATGTACGGCCAGCTCTCCGTGGAGCAGGGCGCGCATCGTCTCGTGCGCATCTCTCCCTTTGATAACCAGGGTCGCCGCCAGACCTCCTTTGCCGAGGTAGAGGTGCTGCCAGTGGTGGAGCAGACGGACTCCATCGAGGTGCCGGACTCCGAGGTGCGCGTGGATGTCTACCGCTCCTCCGGCCCGGGCGGGCAGTCCGTGAACACCACCGACTCCGCCGTGCGCCTGACACACCTGCCCACGGGCATCGTGGTGACCTGCCAGAATGAGAAGTCACAGATCCAGAACAAGGCCTCGGCCATGCGCGTGCTGCAGGCCAAGCTCTTGGAACGCAAGCGCCAGGAGGAGCGCGCGGAGATGGACGCGCTGGGCGCGGGCGGCAACGCCTCCTGGGGCAACCAGATGCGCTCCTACGTGTTGCACCCGTACCAGATGGTCAAGGATCTGCGCACCAACTACGAGGTGGGGGATCCGCAGAAGGTGCTCGACGGCGATATCGACGGTTTCCTCGAGGCGGGTATCCGTTGGCGGGTGGCGCAGGAGCAGGCTGCGGAAAACTAGCAGGGAAGACTAGCGGGGAAGGCTGGCCGCGACGTCTCGGCGGTTTCGCTTGTTAACTCATGTTGCTAATGTTTCTAAAGTGATCACCTTCGAGAATGTGTCCAAGATCTATCCGACCTCCACGCGGCCGGCGCTCGATGATGTCTCCTTCACAATCGAGGACGGAGAATTCGTCTTTCTCATCGGTCCCTCCGGCTCGGGCAAGTCCACCTTCCTTCAGCTCATGGTCCGCGAGACCAACCTCAGCTCCGGAAACATCCACTTCGATCGCTTCCACGTCAATGCTCTCAAGGGCAAAGAGATCAATGCCTTGCGGCAATCCATCGGCTACGTCTTCCAGGACTTTCGCCTGCTGCCCAAGCTCAACGTCTACCAAAACGTGGCCTTCGCGCTGGAGGTGATTGGCAAGAAGAAGAACAAGATTGCCAAGGCCGTGCCCGAGGTGCTCGAGATGGTGGGCCTCGGCTCCAAGCAGCACCGCATGCCGCACGAGCTCTCCGGCGGTGAACAGCAGCGCGTGGCCGTGGCCCGCGCCTTTGTCAACCGCCCCAAGCTGCTGCTTGCCGACGAACCCACGGGCAACCTCGATCCCGCCACCGCAGCGGAGATCATGGCGCTGTTGGCCCACATTAACCGCCGCGGCACCACCGTGGTGATGTCCACCCACAACGCCCGCGCGGTCAACGAGGCGCGCCAGCGCGTGCTGGAGCTGCACAACGGCACGCTGGTGCGCGATGAAACCAACGCGCTCTACGGGGAGGCGATCTAAATGCAGACAGGATTCGTGCTGCGCGAGGCCCTCAAGGGCCTGGGCCGCAACCTCACCATGACCATCGCCATGGTGATCACCACCGCGATCTCGGTGGCCCTTGTCGTCGCCGGCGTGCTGGTGACCACCATGACCAGCGACACCAAGGACATGTACCTTGACAGCGTGGAGGTCATGGTTCAGCTCAACGACGACATCACCGTCAACGACCCCGATTGCGCCACCCCGGCCTGCGCGGACCTGCGCGCCACCTTGGAGGGAGACGATCGCGTCGAGTCCGTGGAGTACCGCGACGCGCAGGCCTCCTACGAGCGCTTCGTGCAGATGTTCTCTGAGTCTGACCCCGAGCTGGTCAAGGAGACCTCCCCCGACGCCCTGCCTGCGGCCTTTCACGTGCGGCTGAAGGATCCGACGGATTCCGCGCCTATCGACGCGATTGCCGAAGACCCCGCCGTAGCCGGCATCGTGGACCAAAAGGACGAGGTCAACAGTGCGGCGAGCAACCTGGACGCCATCCGCAACGCCACCTTCATCCTGGCGGCCGTCATGGCGGTTGCCGCCATCTTCCTCATCGCCAACATGGTGCAGATTGCCGCCTTCAACAGGCAGCGCGAGACCTCGATCATGCGCATGGTGGGTGCCTCCCGCTGGATCACGCAGGCCCCCTTCGTCCTTGAGGCCGTGCTGGGTACGCTCATCGGCGTGGTGGTGGCCGGCGCCGGCGTACTGGCCGGCAAGGCCTTCGTGCTGGATCCCGCCCTGGAGAATCTCTACCGCCAGCAGCTCATTGCGCCGATGCACAGCTCCGACCTGTGGGTGGCCCTGCCCCTGGTGGGCGTGGTTGCGCTGATCATCGCCGCGCTCACGGCGCAGGTGACCATGCGCGCTTACGTCAGGGCCTAGGGGCAGGGCCCAGGCGCGGGGTCAAGGGGCCCGCCACGCAGGTTAGGCTGCTGCGCGCAGCGTGCGTATAATGACCTGCACTATGGCGAAGAAGGCAAAGAAGAAAAAGGTGGCCGGGGACAACAATGCAACCCTGGCCACAAACCGCCGTGCCCGCCACGACTACAAGATTCTGGACACTCTCGAGTGCGGCATGGTGCTCGTGGGCACGGAGATCAAGTCGATGCGCGAGGGTAAAATCTCTCTGGCGGATTCCTTTGCCACCATCGACGATGGCGAAGTCTTCATCCGCAACCTCCACATCCCCGAATACTCCCAGGGCACGTGGACCAATCACTCGCCCAAGCGCACCCGCAAGCTGTTGCTGCACCGTCGCGAGATTGACAAGCTCATGGGTCAGGTGCGCGACGGCAACAAGACGCTTATCCCGCTCAAGGTCTACCTCAAGGACGGCCGCGCCAAGTGCGAGCTGGGTCTGGCCCAGGGCAAGCAGGACTACGACAAGCGCGAGGCCATCAAGCGCCGCGATCAAGACCGCGAAATTACCCGCGAACTCGGCCGCCGCGTCAAGGGCATCAACGCCTAGGGGGCCATACTTCCCACCCAGTGCCCCGCACGGCTCGACCCAGTACGTCGAAGGCCTACGCCCGCGGGCGTAGGGTGGGGCCATGATCTATACAGCAAAGGTTCATGATCTGATCAAGGGGGAGGACGCCCCGCACGGCACCGTGGTCTTGGTGGATAGGCTCTGGCCGCGAGGGGTATCCAAGGAGGACTTCCACTACGATCACTGGCTCAAGGATGTCGCGCCCTCTCCGGGACTGCGTAAGTGGTGGAATCACGACGCCGATAGCTTCGAGGAGTTTTCCCGGCGCTACCGCGCGGAGCTGGATGAGGCGGGCGATGATGGAGATGTGGCCACGCTTGCGCAGCTTGCCCGCGCCAATCTCACCCTCTGTTTTGCTGCCAAGGACAGGGAGATCAACCACGCCACGGTGCTCAAGGCGTGGTTGGAGGAGCGCTCCTAGCTCAACAGGCCTCGTTGGGCCCTTTAGTTGAACAGGCCCCACACCGCGGAGCCGACGGCCACTAGGCCGGTGATGACCACGAAGTAGTTGGAGACGCGGCCGCGGAAGCGGGCCAGGGCGTCGACCTTGTGGATGGCGTACATCGGCAGCAGGTAGAGGATGGAGGCGATGAACGGGCCGCCGATGGCCTCGATGAGGCCCAGAATGGAGGGATCCAGGATGGCTACGATCCACGCGGTGATGAAGATGAAGCCGTGCATTATGGAGGTCACAGCCTTGTCGCTGAGCTTCTCCTGGGCGCCCGGGATGATTTCACGTATGAGGTAGCTGCCGCCCTCCGTAGCACCCAGCACGTGGCCGAAGTAGGAGGAGATGATGGCGATCATCGCGATGATGGGGGAGAGGAAGGCCAGTACAGGAACACCGGTGACGTTGGCCAGGTAGGACAAGACCGGCAGGTTCTGCTCGCGGGCCTCGGCCAGGCCGTCGGCGCCCAGGGTGAGGGTGCAGGACCACACGAAGAACATGGTGAAGACGGTGAGCAGGATGGCGGTGATGGCCAGGGTGCGTGACGCGTTCGCTGACGCCTTTTCCTTGCCGTGAGTGTTGACCATGGCCAGCGAGAACTGGGAGATGGCCGGGGAGTGGTTGAAAGCGAAGACCAGTACAGGGATGATCAGCGCCACGGCGCCGACGATGCGCCAATCGTTGTTGCCCACCTGCATGAAGGAATCAATGTCCCAGCGCGGGATGAGGTAGAGCGAGAGCGCGCCCAGGCAGAAGATGAGCGGGTAGACCAAGAACTGGGTGACGATGAGTACGATGCGCTGGCCAAAGGCGAAGACCACGGTCATGATGCCCACCAGGAGGAAGGAGAGCAGCGGACGCGGGATGCTCGGGCCGTGGAACTGGTTGACGATGAAACTATCGACGGTGTTGGTGATCGAGACACCGTAGATGAGCACGATGGGGAAGATGGCCAGGAAGTAGATGACGGAGATGATGAAGCCGGCGGTTTTGCCGAAGTAATCGGTGACCACGGCGGTGATGTCCTCGCCTTGGCGCGGGGAGGCACAGATCATGTGCGCGAGGCCGCGGTGGGAGAAGTAGGTCATGGGGCCGATGAGGATGGTGGCCACCAGCAGCGGCCAGAAGCCGAAGCTGCCCGCGTTGATGGGCAGGAAGAGGATGCCGGCGCCGACGGCGGTGCCGAAGAGGGAGATCGCCCACGCGGAGTTGGAGGTGTGCTGCGCGGATGACGTCGTGGTGGTCCCGTCTGCGGTGGCTGTCTCGGCGTGTGCGCCGGTGTGCTGTGGAGCTTTATCCACGAATTCTCCTTTGAACGTGGGGCAAGAACGATAATGACCGCTTAATGCTAGCAGGTGGGATGTGAGCAAGACCTCTTTTGTTCAACAATTGTTTCTGCTGCCACCCTAGCGGGGGTGCGTTGAGGCGCCGGGGCGCATTCTTGCGGGAATGCCCGGTGGTGGGCTAGCGTTATACGGACTGTAGAGAAGGCACAATCCCGCTCTACAGAAGTGCACTGGGGTCGACTTGGTTTCGACTTCGTACACTGAGCCAGGGGAAGCGTGCCGGTGCAGGCTAGAGACCACCGTAAGCGTCGTAGCAACCAATAAACGCAGAGAAGAACTCTCAGCGTGACTACGCCCTCGCTGCCTAATTTCAGCGACGCGTGTCTGTCAGCCCAGGTTTAGTTCCTGACCTGGATCCTGGCATCGACTAAGGAACTTGCTCCGCCGGCGTGTTGTTCCGCCGGTGGGGGACTTTCAGAGCAACTGGGCCCATCATCCGGAGCGTGTTTGCCCGAGCCGGAGGGCCGAGTAGAGATCCCGCGCAGACTGCGCACGGAGAAGCCCTGGCGAGGTGGCGAAGGACCCGGGTTCAATTCCCGGCGGCTCCACCGATGAGGCCCCTCACTTGCTGTTGATGCAGGTGAGGGGCTTTCTTTTCGTTTCGCTTAAGCCGCTTTCTGGGTTAAACGGCAAAATGTGTGTCCGGCCGGCGTGTCGCAGGGGGTTAGATTTGGCCTTTTGGATGCCGATTGAGTGCGTGTAGTTGGTGTCGATAGCGTTGTCGTAGAGGGCTGGTCGTCCTGTGTCAGGGTTGGCTTGGTTCTCGTTGTGGGGCAGGGTTTGTACTTTGGCGAGTTGGTCCTGGCCTCAGCAATGCCGAGGTCGAAGAATGATCTACTAGTAGCGTCACCCCGAACTTCGAGCTGGGAAACGCCTACAGTCAGAATTGCGTGAGGGTGAGTAACGCCGCGGAGATGCAGGCCAGGGGCTATAACCTCATCGTCGGTGCCGGGGCGGCGCCGGTAGACATCCGCACGCAAAAGTTAATAGGCGGTAGTAATGGCGGTACAGCGCTAGCCTATGGGTGGCGTACCCTTGACGGTAAGACCCGCCGTTTCTTCCAGCCCCCGAGGTTGGGAGTAGAAAAGCCGCCGTTAATCGTGAAACAGTGCAGGTAGTGGCTGACAATGTGCCAGATGGGGCGCGCGGCGTGATATATGGTGTGTACCAGAGGGCTGACTATGGTCATATTTGGAACTGGGAGAAGGTTGATGGTGAAATCAAGTTTTTCGAGTTCCAGACCGGCCAAGGTGAGGTAGATGTCGCGAGTAAATTACGGCCGTTCAAGGCTGGCAGAATCCGCGTGGTACGGCTGGACGATATGACGCCGACTGAGGAAGTGCTGTTCGTGCTGGGCGATCCGACCCTACCCGGGTGACGAGAAGGACAATTGAGCGATGGATAAACATGAAGCGTTACGCAGGGCTAGGCGCGAGTACGGAGGCGTATTCGGTGAGGCTGATAGGCTGCCGTCTGGTGCGTGGGTCGTGTGGCCTAGCAGCGGTGCTCTGGGCCCTGGCCCGGTGGTAGTGACCGCCGTTGAGACAGTCATGTACGGCTCGTGCTTTGATGAGTGGCCCAAGGAAGTGCAGGAAATCGCCCTGGCTGTGACTGATGAGGCGGGGGATGATGCCAGCGAGGAAGGATCCGGTGTGCTAGCCGTGGTGCCCGCACCCAGTAGAGACTGACCGCCACCCCACGTGTGTGAAACTCACGCGTGTCACCGCCAAGGCGCGGGACACTGCATATGACCAGCGCACAAAAGGGGAGGCAATGGACACCACGGAGAACTCGGAGCAGGCAACCACCGACGCGGTAGCAGCTGACAACAGCACCACCGTGCAGGACACTGGCGAGGACACCACTCAGCCGACCGCAGCTGACGGCACGCCCAATGAGGAGATTCAATCCCTCCACGCTGAGCTTGAGAAGATGCGCGCGGAGAACCGCAAGCTGAAGGATGAATCCGCCGAGCGCCGAGTCACCGCCAGGGAAGCCAAGGAGCAGGCCGCGAAGCTACGCCAGGTGGCGCAAGCACTCGGCTTCGAAGCCGCCGACGATGACCCGGAGGCGATGCTGAAGGCCGCGCAGGCTGAGGCGCAGCTCGACGAGCTAGGCGCCACCGACACCCTCCGCACCCTCGCCCGCAAGACAGGCGCTAACCCGAATGTGCTGATCCCCTACCTCAAAGGCACCGGTAAGCTCCCCAAGTGGGGAGAAGACGATTTCGACGACAAGGCCGAGAAGATTATCGCCAACACCCTGACCACGCTGCCGATGATGCGGGCTAACATGCCCGCCCAATCTTCCGGTGGCACACCTACACCGACTAAGCAGCAGGGGCAGATTACCGCCGCTGACCCCTCCAAGTTACCGCCGCTGACCCCTCCAAGTACATGTTCGTCCGCGGTGTCCGTGACCTCTAGGTCAATTTCGAGACTAATGACACCGACTCCACCACCATTGATATGGACGGCTGGACCGGCACCACTAAGGTCACCCGCTCCCTCACCATCACTGTGGAGTGCAAGTTCGTTATCATGAACAACCTGCCGGTCCTGGAGAAGTCCCAGGAGCTTCTCAAGGTCTCCGGTGAGGAGATCGGCGCCCGCGGTTCCGTCGATGTGCGTGTGTGGCGCACCGATGTGGAAGAGGGCATGGGGCTCACCGCGACCAACAAGTTCAGCACAGCTGGTGGCCGTGAGGATCTGCGCACCTTCACCGCAACCCTGACCAAGCGGCAGCTTTTTACTTTTCCTCACTACAGTGAGCGCGGTTCTGGCGGGGTTGGCGAAGATTGTAGTGAGGAAGAGTCACAAGAATCTATGCGAGGGCGCCGCGTGCGCGGGGGGATGTTTGTACACTTGGGGCGCTGAAAAGAACGGCTGCGAGAAAAGGAGACAACGCATGGAGGCAGCAGCAATCACCGAGTGGATGTTCGTGGAAGAGGTAGCAATTCCGGACGATGTGAATGAGCTACTCGTTCCGGGGGAGCAGCCGTACGCGGCTTTCAAGACCTTCCGGGACTCGGCCATTTTTACCTCCCACCGGCTCATCGTCCGGGACTCGCAAGGTTTGACCGGCAAGAAGATTGAAATCTATTCGCTGCCCTACAGTGCGATCAATATGTGGTCGACTGAGAACGCAGGAAAGCTGCTTGACCTCTCCGCGGAGGTGGAGCTGTGGACCCGTGCGGGGCATATCAAGATCAAGCTGGGCAAGAAGATTGACGTGCGCCGGATTGATTCTTTGATTGCCACTGCGGTGCTGAGCCACTAAGCCCGGCTGTCCACTTCTTTGGCTGCCCCTCTTCTTTGTTTTTGGGGGAGGAGAGGGGTGAGCCTTCTACATCTCGGTGCCGCCGAGTGCGTCGACGATGGTGTGGCAGGCTTCTTCCTCGTCGCAGCCGAAGACCCAGTTCGTGCCGTGGACGAGGCTGTCAAAGAGGGGTGATTCTTCCTCGTAGGCTGGAAGGAGGGCATCGACGGGGCCGTCGGTGAGGTAGCCCACGATGGTGGCGCCGGCATTATTGCCGCACACTGATGTCTCAACGACCGGAGGCAGGCCGGTTTCGGCTGTCTCCTCCGGCGGGGTGTTGGCGGCGTCGCTGGTGTCGCAGGCGTAACCATCGGCTTTCAGTGCGTCAAATGCGGCGGTGAGGGACTCAAGATCGCCACCGTCCGCGGCGGGGGCTTCCTGTTTCGAGTCTGCGTCCCCGGGGCCTTCGTCCTTGGGGGAGTCGTTCGTGGCCGCCTCGTTGGCGGCGCCGACGTTGGAGTCCTCGGCGGCGAAAGCGGCTTGGGGGCTGTCGGTGCTTGCGTCCTCGGAGCCGCATGCGCTGAGGCCGAGGCAGCTGACGCAGCCGAGGGAGAGGATGAGTGCGGGAAGTCGTGACATGCCGCGATTCTATGCATGGCCGGTGGAGGCGTGTCCAGCGTCTTTGTAGAAATGTTGGCTAAATGTATGAAACTGTTCACATTCCGTGATTCGGCGGGGAGGCACCGGGGCGTGAGCCACAGGTGAAAAGATGGTGAAAAATGTGTGACATGGGACACGCTACTGTGTAGTCTGTATTACATTATCGACGCCCAGTCGGCCTCATCGCACCCACGCCGCCGTGCGTGGACCTCTCGACGAGGTTCCGCTCAACCTGAAGGAGAACCCCATGAGCACGTCGAAGAATTCGCCCCAGGGTGCCGCGCCCACCCTGGAGCCCAACCAGGGGGAATCGCCGCGCGGCGGGTCCTCAATGCACAAGAAGGATTCCAACGGGGGAGTGCTGGATAAATTCCTCAACGGAATCGAGTACGTGGGCAACAAGCTGCCAGAGCCCTTCACCATCTTCCTCGTGCTCTTTCTCATTACGGGCGTGCTCTCCACGGTCATGGCGGCCATGGGAGTCTCCGTCATCGTGCCAGGCAGCGGGGAGGAGCAGGCCGTCAAAGGGCTGTTTACCGGTGAGGGCCTGACCTGGCTGACCACCACCATGGCGGCGAACTACATCAACTTCCCGCCGCTGCTGACCGTGCTGCCCATCCTGCTGGCCGTCGGCGTGGCGGAGCGCTCAGGCATGCTCTCCGCACTCATCCGCCAGCTCTTCGGCAGCGCACCGGCCTGGCTGCTGCCCTACGCGGTGGGTGTCATCGGCGTGACCGCCTCCGTCATGGCGGATGCCGCCTTCGTTATCGTGCCGCCACTGGCGGCCATGGTGTTCAAGGCCTCGGGGCGTCACCCGGTGGCCGGCCTTATCGGCGGTTTCGCGGCCGTCGGTGCGGGCTACTCCACCGCGCTGGTGCCGACCTCCCTGGATGCGCTCTTTGCAGGCATTACCACCGCAGTGATGGATACCCTGCCGGGCACGGAAGTGGCCGATGTCACCGCGATGTCTAACTACTTCTTCAACGTGGCCTCTTCCATCGTCTTGGGCGTGCTGGCCGGCTACATCATTGACCGCATCATTGAGCCGCGCATGTGGAGCCAGGAGATCCCCACCGAGGAACAGATCGATCCCGCCGAAGCTGCGCAGCGCGGTGATCGCGACGCCGAGGGCAACGAGCTCTCTGCCACTCTCAACCGCACCGAGGTCAGGGGCCTGGTGTGGTCGATGGTGGCCATGGTCATCCTCACCGTGGTTGTACTGGCCGTGACCCTTTCCCCGGCCTCCCCATGGCGCAATGAGGAAGGCGGCTTCCTGCCCAAGTCCCCGCTGATGGACTCCATCGTCTTCTTGGTCTTTGGGTACTTCCTCATCCTCGGCATCGTCTACGGCGCAGTGGTGGGAACGGTTAAGGGTGTTAAGGACGTGGTAGAGATGATGACCGGCGCGCTCAAGGACATGCTGAGCTTCCTCATCCTGGCCTTCATCCTGGGGCAGTTCGTGGCACTCTTTGCCTGGACGGGTATTGGCACGTACACCGCGGTCAAGGGCGCGGCCTTCCTGGAATCCATCGGGCTGACGGGATTCCCGGCCATCCTCGCGTTCATCGTGCTGGCCTCCGTGCTCAACCTGCTCATCATCTCCGGCTCCTCGATGTGGACGCTCATGGCTTCAGTCTTTGTTCCCATGTTCGCCCTTTTGGGTTACGAGCCCGCCTTCATCCAGGGAGCGTTCCGCGTGGGCGACTCCGCCACCCAGATCATCACCCCGCTCAACCCCTACATGATTGTCATGCTGGGCTTCCTCCAGCGCTACGAGCGCGGGGCCGGCCTGGGCACGTTGATGTCGCGGCTGATGCCCTTCGTCATCCCCTTCTTCCTGGCCTGGGCCATCCTTTTGGCCATTTGGTTCTACGCGGATCTCCCGCTGGGGCCAGGCAATAACATCATGATCGGATAAGCAGGCAAGCGCAGGCGGGCGCAAATAAGTACCGAGGTGAATCACGGACAGTGACGGAAGAACAGGACACAGCACTCCAGCCCTCCACGGCCTACCTGGAGAGCACCACGAAGCTCATCCAGGCGCGCGTGGCCTCCGCTCGAGCACAGGCGGAACCGGTGAAAGCACCATCTGCGCAGGCCAGCCAGCCCGCGAGTGACTCGGGCGCGGAGGCCTATGAGGGGCAGCGGGAGGTATGGGAGGACGTCGCCAAGCGTGGCGAGGCCCACCGTGAGGCGGTGGCGGAGCGCATTGTGATGGATCTGCACGCGCACCCGGAGACCGCCTTCGAGGAACATCGCTCGATGCAAAAGCTCGCTGACCTCGTGGAGGGGCACGGGCACGCCACGCTGCGCGGGGCCTACGGGCTGGAGACTGCCTTTGAGGCCGAGTGGGCCAGCCCTGGCTACGATGTGCAGCGCCACCCCACGGTGGCGATCCTTGCTGAATACGACGCCCTTCCCGGCCTCGGCCACGCCTGCGGGCACAACGTCATCGCTGCGGCCGGAGTGGAGGCCTACCTCATCGCCACGGAGGCGCTGGCGCGCACCGGCATCGAGGGGCGGGTGGTTCTGCAGGGAACGCCGGCGGAGGAGGGGCACTCCGGCAAGGAGTACATGATCCGGCAGGGCAGTCTGGACGGGGTGGACGCAGCGATCATGATCCACGGGTTTGGCTATGACATCGGATCCCATGCCTGGGTGGGCAGGCGGATCATCAACGTCACCTTCCGCGGGGTTGCTGCGCACGCCAGCTCGCAGCCCTTCATGGGGCGCAACGCGCTCGACGCGGCAACGCTGGCCTACCAGGGTATTGGGCTCATGCGCCAGCAGATGCCGCCCTCGGATCGCGTGCACGCCATCCTGCGCGGCGGGCAGCAGCCCTCCATCATTCCGGACTCCGCGCACATGCAGGTTTACGTGCGCTCCCTGGGTACTCGCACGCTCATGGATCTCTCCGCGCGCATTGATGAGATCCTGCGCGGCGCCGCGCTCATGGCCGGGGTGGCGGTGGATATTGAGTGGGATGAGCATCCCATGACCTTGCCCGTGCGCAATAACGAGACTTTGGTCGCCCGCTGGGCGCAGTCCCAGGCCCGCCGCGGGCGCACGGTGCTGCCGGCGGGCACGGTGCCGGACTCGCTGGCTGCCTCCACTGATTTTGGCAATGTCTCCCACCTGGTGCCAGGGTTGCACCCCATGGTCAAGGTCTCACCGGCGGAGGTCGCTTTGCACACCGAGGATTTCGCACGTTGGGCGGCCACGCCCGCGGCTGTCGACGCCGCCGTGGATTCCGCCATCGGGCTGGCCCAGGTGGCCATTGACTTCCTTGCCGATGAGCGCTTCCGCCGCCAGGTACGCGCGGAATTCGACGCCGCGGGGCCGGTGGGCATCGACGAGCTGCTTATGCAGGAAGAGCGCTAGCCCGCTTTCTCGTTGATACGCCCCGCGTTGCAGCAGTTAAGCGCAGCGTGGGGCGTTTCTGCGTGAGCAGGCGCGGGGGAGGGGACAATTAGGAAACACCTGCATGATTGAAAGGCATGCCTAACTTAGGTTAGGCTAGGCGGGTATTGATTTGACGTGCGCACCCCGCGGGTGCGCGTAAAGAAAGGTAAACAGACATGCTCTCTCGTTTCCGCCGTGGACTTGGTGCCTCCGTTCTGGCCGCCTCGCTGGTGCTGACCGGCTGCGCTGCCGCCGAAGACTCCTCGAGCTCCTCGAGCTCGTCGAGTGCCTCCTCGCAGGCCGGCGAGCAGGGCGAGCTCACCATCGAGGACAACCTGGGGCAGAAGAGCGTGCCCATCCCGGTGGGCTCGGCGGCGGTGACGGATAACCGCGCCTTCGCCGTGCTGGCCGAGTGGGGAGTGGACATCACCGCCGCGCCCCTGCGCCTGGTGCCCAAGCCGCTGCGCGATACCTACAACGCCGACACCGTCGCCGTCGATCTGGGCTCCCATAAGGAGCCGGATCTGGAAAGCCTCGTGGCGGCCGAGCCGGACGTGGTCTGGAATGGTCAGCGCTTCGAGCAGCACCAGGAGGACATCGAGAAGCTTGTCGAGGGCACCCCGGTCCTCGACTTCGAGCCGCGCGAAGGCAAGGACTTCTTTGCCGAGCTCAAGCGCCACACCGAGGCCCTGGGCCAGGTCTTCGGCCACGAGGAGGACGCCGCCCAGCTCATCAAGGACTTCGACGCCGCCGCCGAGCGTGCCAAGAAGGCCTACGACCCTTCAAAGAAGGTCATGGCCGTGACCACTACTGGCGGTGACATCGGCTACATCGCGCCAAGCGTCGGCCGCACCTACGGCCCGGTCTTTGACCTGCTGGGGCTCAAGCCCGCACTGACCGTCGCCAACGCCTCCGATGACCACGAGGGCGACGACATCTCCGTGGAGTCCATCGCTGAGTCCAACCCGGACTGGATTCTGGTCATGGACCGCGACGCCGCCATCAGCAAGGAAGGCGAGGAGGTGACCCCGGGCGAGAAGCTGGTCAAGGACAACGCCGCGCTGAAGAACGTCACCGCGGTCAAGGAGAACCAGATCTACGTCGCCCCGGGCGATACCTACATCAACGAATCCATCATCACCTACACCGAGATCCTCAACGCGCTGGCCGATTCCTTCGAGGCCCAGGGCAACTAGATCCTCTCCATAGGAATTCATGACGCACACTGAACTGAAAGTCGCGCACTCGCCTCGCACCGCGGCCACCCGCGCCCCGAGGCGAGTCTCGCGTACGCCGTTGTGGTCGTGGAAGCTGACACTCGGCGTGGTAGCCGTGGTGGCCCTGCTGATCCTTTCCCTCATGGTGGGGGAGTACAGCATTCTCTCCCAAGAGGACGGCTCCCACATATTCCTCACCACCCGTGTTCCGCGCACCATCGCGCTGGTTCTCGCTGGCGCGGCCATGGCGATGTGCGGTGTGATCATGCAGCTTCTCACGCAAAACCGCTTTGTCGAGCCCACCACCACCGGCACCACCGAGTGGGCTGGGCTGGGCCTGGTCTGCTCGCTGATCTTGGTGCCGGGCGCGCCGGTCTACGTGCGCATGGTCGTGGCCGTGGTCTTCTCCTTTGTAGGAACTATGGTCTTCTTCGCGTTCCTGCGTCGCGTGACCCTGCGCTCCTCGCTCATCGTGCCGGTGATCGGCATCATGCTTGGCGCGGTCATCAGCGCGATCTCCTCCTACGTGGCCCTGGCCACCGACACCCTGCAGCAGCTGGGCATGTGGTTCATGGGATCGTTTACCGCGGTCTACTCCGGGCAGTACGAGGTGCTGTGGGTGGTGCTGCTGGTGGTCATCGCCGTCTTCTTCTACGCCGACAAGCTCACCGTGGCAGGTTTGGGAGAGGAGATCGCCACCAACGTGGGCCTGAACTACAAGCGCGTGCTGCTGGTGGGCACCGGCCTGGTGGCCGTGGCCACCGGCGTGGTGACCGTCGTCGTGGGCTCCCTGCCCTTTTTGGGGCTTATCGTGCCCAACATTGTGAGCATGTTCCGCGGCGACGATCTACGCTCCAACCTGCCGTGGGTGTGCCTGCTGGGAATCGGCACGGTGACAGTATGCGATCTCATTGGCCGCACGGTGATTTCGCCCTTCGAGATGCCCGTGTCAGTCATCCTGGGCATCGTCGGCGCGGCGGTCTTTGTCTACCTGATTGTGAGGTCGACCCGTGGACGCTGAGAATGTGCTGGTGGGTCAGGAGGAGGCTGGGCCAAGCAGCGCGAAGAACCGCGCGGTAGGCAGCTTCCAGTCCCAGGCCGCCGCCCGGAAGTACTGGATCATCCTGGGCATCGTGGTGCTCATCGGCGCCGCCTGCGCGCTGGGGCTTCTGGCCTACGGCAACCCCATGGACTTCGGAACCCGCAAGTGGTGGCTCATTGCCGAGCGCCGAGCGGAGGCCGTGACAGCCATGGCCATCGTGGCGGTGTGCCAGGCCATGGCCACCGTGGCCTTCCACACGGTGACTAACAACCGGATTCTTACCCCCTCCATCATGGGGTTTGAGTCCCTCTATACCGCCATCAATACCGCGACCGTCTTCCTGCTGGGCGCCGCCGGCTTTACCGCGGCCCGCCATCTGGGCACCTTCGTGCTGCAGCTGCTTTTGATGGTGTTGCTCTCGCTGCTGCTTTACACCTGGCTGCTCACGGATCGCGCCAACAATATGCACGCGATGCTCCTGGTGGGCATCGTCATCGGCGGCGGGCTGGCATCGCTGTCCTCCTTCATGCAGCGCCTGCTCACCCCGAGCGAGTTCGATGTCCTCACCGCCCGGCTTTTCGGCTCGGTGAACAACGCGGATAGCGCCTACTATCCCATCGCCATTCCACTGGTGGTGCTGGCCAGCGCGGGGCTCTACC
The DNA here is from genome assembly GCF_030532325.1 of Corynebacterium sp. Lineage (GTDB taxonomy): Bacteria > Actinomycetota > Actinomycetes > Mycobacteriales > Mycobacteriaceae > Corynebacterium. The sequence continues at coordinate 1,456 of NZ_JAUNLS010000007.1, read as the reverse complement.
TCAACTCGCGCAAGCTCAACGTGCTGGCCCTGGGGCGCGATACCGCCACCAGCCTGGGCGTGAACCACAGGCTCAACGCCGTCTACACTCTGGTGCTCATCTCCCTGCTCATGGCCACCTCCACCGCCTTGGTGGGGCCGATGACCTTCCTGGGATTCCTCGTGGCCACCCTGAGCTATCAGTTCGCGGAGACCTACGATCACCGCCTGCTCTTCCCGATGGCCGCCGCCACCGCGTTTGCCGTCCTCACCGCCGCGTACTTCCTCATGAAGCACGTCTTCTACGCCGAGGGTGTGGTCTCCATCATCATTGAGCTCGTCGGCGGCTCGCTCTTCCTGTACGTCATCATGAGAAAGGGGCGACTGTGATTAAGCTTTCGCAGGTATCCAAGGCCTACTCGGAAAACACCCAGATAGGCCCGGTCGATCTGGAGATCCCCCAGGGCGGGGTCACCGCGCTCATCGGGCCCAACGGCGCCGGCAAGTCCACCCTGCTCACCATGATTGGCAGGCTTCTCGACGCCGATTCCGGCAGCATCGAAGTCGCCGGCTACGACGTCTCCAACACCAAGTCCCAGGATCTTGCGCGGATCCTGTCCATCCTGCGCCAGGAGAACCACTTCATCACCAAGCTCACGGTGCGCCAGCTGGTCAGCTTCGGGCGCTTTCCCTACTCACAGGGCCGCCTCACTGCCGAGGACGAGGAGATCATCTCCCGCTACATTGACTTCCTCCACCTGGAGGAGTTGGAGGATCGCTACCTGGATCAGCTCTCCGGCGGCCAGCGCCAGCGCGCCTACGTGGCGATGGTGCTGTGCCAGGAGACTGACTATGTGCTTCTCGACGAGCCCCTCAACAACCTTGACATCGCCCACTCCGTGGAGATGATGAAGCATCTGCGCAGCGCCGCGCAGGAGTTTGGCCGCACCATCATCGTGGTCTTGCACGACATCAACTTCGCCGCGCGCTACGCCGACTACATTTGCGCGGCCAAGAAGGGGCAGATAGTTGCCTTCGGTTCTCCGGATGAGGTCATGCGCGACGAGGTGCTCACGCCCATCTTCGGCACGCCGATTACGGTCATCGATGGCCCCGATGGCTTGTTGGCCTGCTATCACTGACGCACCGCATGACGACGGTGCTTGACGACGTCCCCAGTACAGCTCATTTCATGCCCTTCCAGGCGGTGCGGAAATCAAGGTTGTGCTGGGGATTTGCTTATTGTTGAGCAAACGGGCTACATTAATCCACGTCGCCGCGAGGTAGCCGAGAGGTTAACGGCCGGTGGCAAACAAGAACTTCTGGTCAAGGATTTGACACAGCTCAATGAATTGGCTAAGTTAGTTCGAGTCGCTCAAGAGAGAAACCGCAGAGATTTAATTGAGGTTTCAATCGGAGCGTACGGATGATGTTTGAGAACTCAATAGTGTGCCAATGTACTTTTTGTGATGGTGTGT
>NZ_JAUNLS010000026.1 GCF_030532325.1 Corynebacterium sp. | reverse complement strand
ACAACTAATCACCAAGATTCGAAACCAGATACACCACTACCCAGGACTTGACCCCCGCAAGGAGCTTAAAGTCCTACGCACGCCCCGTGAGGAGGGGGTGCGTATTCGCCGGGATAGGAACGGTATCTCGCTGCTGACGGTGGCTGCTCGGGATTCTGAGCTTATCGAGGTCTACAACAGCCTTGACCACTCCACCGGTTCGAAGGCTGTGGAGTCTTTCTTTGCTTTGTTCTTTTCTGCTGGTGGTGCTCAGCCGGCCCGTAGGGTGACCAATGTGATTGTTCCTGCCCCTACCTTCCGCCGGATTATGGAGCATCCTGAGGATGCTGATGAGATCATGCTGGAGATGACTAACGGGGCCTTCATTAGTGGCAAGGAGTGGTTGGAGACTACTGAGGTGGCTGGCTATATCACCATTATTGACCCGGTGGAGGGTGGGATTAACTGCTACCGGACTAATAGGGCGGCGAATTTTAAGCAGCTGCTTATGGCTAAGGCCGAATCCCCCACCTGTGCAGTCGATACCTGCCTGAAGGCTGCGGATGATTCGCATGTGCATCATATTCAGGCCTGGAGTCAGGGTGGGATGACCAACCAGGTCAACTTGACGATGTTGTGCCCGTTCCACAACGGCCGCAACGATGATGACCGCTCGAAACCGCTGCATGGTCACATTGAGCGTGTGGAGGGTGGGTTTGTGTGGGTGTATCCCGGCCAGACCACCGAGCAGGCCGTAGCCGCCCAACGCGCCAAGCAGGCCGCCCAACAGCCGGCGTAGGCAGCAGGAGGCGCCACAGCACCCACCACGCACCCAGCAGGGGAACCGGAGACCCGGTTCCTCTACACGCCGTGCCCAAGCACGGTGAAACGTTCGAAGCCTTGAGCATCCGCAGCGCCACTGATACCGGGTGCCGGCGCGATACGGCGAGACACTGGCGCGCGGTTCGGCGGTGATGCGCGCGGTGGTGACGCGCGCGGTGCTGATGGGGCGTCGCTAAGCGGGGCTAGCGGCCGGCCAGCTCCGCCTGCATCCACTCCTTGTGGGCGCGGCGCTGCGCGGAGTACTCGGCTAGGGTCTGGGTGGCCTCGATGCGCCAGTTGCTGAAGATGAGCATCGACAGCGGCAGGGCCACAAACAGCGCCAACAGCGCCGAGACCAACACCGGGATGGGGAAGCCCACCGCGATGGACAGCAGCTGAATCACCACGGTCAGCACGATGAACAGCAGCAGGCGGGCCAGCCCGTACTTCCACAAGGCACGGCGCGAGCGGCGGCGCAGCTCCGGATCCGGCTGGGGAGGCTCGGGGATAGCGGCGTCGGGAGTGGAGCTCGCGTGGGATTCCGGGGCGGAAGGCTCAGCGCTGAAGTTCTCGGATGAATCGCTCATGGCACTCAATTCTTTCACAGACGCCATTCCGTAGGATATGACGCATGGGTCGTTTAATTCTCTTTGTGCTTTTTGTCGCCGCCGCCGTCCTCGTGTGGAAGGCCTTCGGCCCCGCAAGCTGGAAGAAGCAGGCCCCGCAACAGCCACAGCGCCCGGCCATCAACGGCCCGGACGACGACGAGGAATTCCTGTGGAACCTCGAAAAGCAGCGCTTCAAGGAGCGCCGCGCCAAGGAAAAGGCGGAGGAAGATGAAGCTGCGCGCCGACGCCTCGAAGAGCGCTGGCGCGAGATCGACGAGGGCGAAGACTAGCGCACGGGCTTAAAAGTCATCTCCAGCCCCAAAGCGTGGGCCACGGCAGTGACCTTCTCCCAGCGCACCCCGGTGCCGCCGTGCTCGATGGCGTGCAGGGTGGAGCGTGAGACCCCGGCGTTATCGGCGAGATCCTGCTGCAGGATTCCCAGGTCGCGGCGGCGCTGCGCGAAGGCCGCTCCCAGCTCAACGAGGTGGGGATTATCGCCGGCCGGTTTGCCCTGCTTATGTCGCGGCTTGTGTGTGTCCGACATTAGTTCAGTCCCGCGTAGGAGTGGAGGCCGGAGACAACCATGTTGATGAAGAAGAGGTTAAAGATCATCAGCGCCATGGCCGCGATGTTGATGTAGGGGGCGAAGTTGGCCCAGGAGGGCGTCGCGCGGGCGTGCAGGTAGGCGGCGTAGAGGATCCAGGTGGCAAAGGAGATGGTCTCCTTAGGATCCCAGCCCCAGAAGCGGCCCCACGCGGATTCCGCCCAGATGGCGCCGAGCACGATGCCCAGGCCAAGAGTCGGCAGCGTGATGACACCCAGGCGGTAGGCCAGCTGATCCAGCTTCTCCGCCGTGGGTAGCGGGCGGGCCACTGCACCCAGCGGGCCGTGCTCCTTACCCTTGGACTGCCACACGCGCAGCAGGCTCAGCAGCGAGGCGATACCGGAAACGATACCGATGGAGGCACCCAGGGAGACCACGGTGACGTGGATGGGCAGCCAGTGCGACTGCAGCGCCGGGACCACCGGGGCGGATTCCGCGTAGAGCTTGGTGGAGCCGTAGAACATCAGCGCCATGATTGGGGTGAGCAGCCACGGCCACAGAGTGCGCCACTCCTTGCGCTGCATGGCGATGGTGGCCACCACCAGCACGCCGGCGGTGACCATGAGGACGTATTCGTAGAGATTGCCAAAGGGGAAGCGGCCGGTGGCCAGGCCGCGCAGCACGATGGCCGCCAGGTGCAGGGCGATGCCCAGCCAGATGACCATCTGGGTCATGTTGCCCAGGCGGTCGGCGGAGGCGGTGCGACGCTCAAGATCCCCGCTCACGGAGTCGGCATCCTCCGCGAGCTCCTCAGCCTTGTCCGCGTAGGGCGAGCTATCCGCGGGCGCTGCGCCGCCGACCATCGCGGGCTGCTTCTGCTGCGCCTTGCGGCTTGCCCCGATGAGGCTCTGAATCCTGCCGTAGTACATCAGTGACATGAACAGGGAGACGGCGTACATCACGAAGGCCGTTTGCACAGCAATGTCCGAGAAGTTGGACAAGTTTTGGTCAATCTGCATGGTTTAACCTAGTTCTTCGATATGGGGATAGTCCTGTTCAGGCTACCCCCGGACAGGACAATATCCAACTTTTGGCGGATCTCTAACCCACCTATTGTGTGGAATACAGGGTGTCTTCTTCCACCTCGTCCGGATCCGGCAGCTCCAGCAGCTCGCGGTAGAGCACGTAGAACTCCTCCGACCAGCCCGCGCGATCCGTGCGCGCCAGGCCGGCCATCTCCACGTCGGTGCCGCCATCGGCCGCCGGGCGGATGCGCACCCATACGCGGCGTCGCTTGATGGTCAGCGAGCCCACCAGGGACACCAGCATGACGAGCGCAGAAATAAGCACCCAAACCTGGAAGGGATCGTAGGAGATCTGGAAGTTCGCAAACTCCGAGGCGCCATCGAAGGTGATCTTCGTGCCGTCGTCCAGCGTCACGGACTCGCCCTGCATGAGATTCACGCGGTCAATCTTCTGCAGCTGGCCGGAGTGCATGAGCGAGGAGTCCAGCGAGAACAAACTCTGCGCCACGCCGGTGTCCAGGCCGGCGTCGCCGCGGTAGATGTCGATGGCCATCGCCGGGTCCATCATCGCCGGATAGGAGGAGGTCAGCAGCTTGCCGTTCTCACCGGACCACTCAGCCGTGGGCGCAAAGAGCCCCTGGATGGCGATCTGGTGCTGGCGGCGCTCGTAGAGATCCGGGTACATGCCCGCCGGCGGGTCGAAGCGCATCGCGCCCGAGGAGAGGAAAAACACGGTGTCCGTGGGCTGGAACTGCACGGTCTGCGTGCGCTTCTCACCGTTAGGCCACTCCACCGTCACCGTCGGGGCAAAGCCGTGGCCCTGCAGGTAGACGCGGTTATTTTCCAGGCGCAGCGGGTGGTTGACCTGCAGCTGGTAGTCCTCCCAGGTCGAGGGGTCGGTGGTGATATCATCGCCCGTCGCGTAGGACACGTTGGAGGTAAACATCGCCGCCTGGCCATTAGGCAGGTACTCCGCGGTGAAGTCATGGGCCACGAAGCAGAAGGGGTGCAGCCCGGTGCCGTCGAAAAGCGGGCCCGAGCGCAGCGAGTCGAAGTTGGAGGGCGAGGTGTTGCAGAACTCCGCAGAGCGCGGCTGCTTTTGGGTCTGCCCCTGCGAGTTCTTCTCCGTGACCACGATGACCTGGCCCTCGTAGGTGACCAGGCGGCCGGCCGCCACGGTGACCAGCACCGCCACCAGCGCCACGTGGAAAATCAGGTTGCACAGCTCGCGCGCGTAGCCGCGCTCCGCGGAGAAGGAATGCGCGCCGGCGCGGTCCTCTTCGGGGGCGCTTTCCGCCACGCGCCACTTGCGCAGCATCGTCTTCGTGGCCGCGGCGATCTCCTCCGGGGACTTCTCCGAGTGGCCGGAGGCGTTCAGCGGCATCCTATGCAGGTACTTCGGCGCACGGGTGGGCTTGGTGCGCCAGGCCTTGTAGTGATCCCAGGAGCGCGGGATGATGCAGCCCACCAGGGAAATCATGAGCAGGACATAGATGGCCTGGAACCAGACGGAGGAGAAGACGTCGAAAAGCTGCAGCTTGTCGTAGATCTCCGCCACCGTGCCGTTGTTCTCAATGAAGTCGTTGACGTTGGACTCGTTGAGGGAGCGCTGCGGCAGCAGGGAGCCGGGAATCGCCGCGATGGCAAGCAGGAACAGCAGCGCCAGCGCGGTGCGCATGCTGGTCAGCCAGTGCCACGCTTTGCGGAAGTACTTCACAATCATTCTGCTCTCTAAATCAGGGTTGCGCCGTAGGACACCGTCCATTGGCGGATAAAGGTGATGAACTCGCCCCACGCGCCGGTCACCAGCGCCAAGCCGACGAGAATCATGGCCACGCCGCCGGCGATCTGAATGGCGCGGGAGTGCGTGCGCATCCAGGAGATGGTGCGCATCGCCCGCGCCGAACCCAGCGCCACCAGCAGGAAGGGCAGGCCAAGGCCCAGGCAGTAGCCCACGATGAGGATGGTGCCGCGCAGCGCGGTCATGCCCTCGGTGCCGGCGGAGACGGAGATGATGGCGGCCAGCGTGGGGCCGAGGCACGGGGTCCAGCCCAGCGCAAAGACGCCGCCGAGCAGCGGCGCGCCCAACCAGGTGGTCCAGCGGCGCGGGGACAGGCGGGTGTCTTTCTGCAGCACGGGGACCATCCCCATGAACACCACGCCCATGAGGATGGTGACCACCCCGCCCACGCGCATGAGGGTGTCCGCGTTGAGCGTCAGGGCGGAAATCGCGCCAAAGACCGAGACGGTGGCCAGCACGAAAACCACGGTAAAGCCCAGCACAAAGAGCGCGGCCGCGCCCACGACGGCCCATTGGCGCCGCTTGCCGACGCCCACCTCTCCCGCCGCGTCATAGCTCACCTCACCGCCGACCACGCTGGCCAGGTAGGAGATGTAGCCGGGCACGAGCGGGACCACGCAGGGGCTGGCGAAGCTCACGAGGCCGGCCACGGCGGCGGCGAGGATGCCGAGCAGCAACGGGCCGGCCGCGGCGGTTTCGGCGAAGGCCTCGCCCACCCCGGCTGCGAGTGCGAACTCCATTTATTCCTTCTCCAATTGGTCGACGACCTCGAGGATGTCCTTGTCCGTGATCTCGCGCAGGAAGACCGCCGCGGGACGGTGCTGCTTGTCCAGCACGATGGTGGTGGGCACCACGGAGGTGGGCACGCCGCCGAGTGCGGCGGCCGTCTTGAAGGGCGGATCGTAGATGGAGGGGTACTCCAGGCCGTTGTCCTCGAGGAAGTCGCGGGAGATCTCCGGGTTGTAGTCGCGGACGTTGATGCCCAGGACCGTGCCGGTGCCCCGTTTTTGCAGTTCCTCGTGGATGCGGGCGAGGTCGTCGGACTCGGAGCGGCAGGGCGCGCACCACTGGCCCCAGGAGTTGAGGACGACGATCTCGTCCTTGAAGTCCGAGAGCTTGATGGTGGTGGATTCGTCGCGCAGGTTCTCGCCGGAGAAATCCTTGAGCGGCTTGCGCTCGGATTCCTCGTAGTGGATGACGGTCTCTCCGCCGGGGGTGACGAATTCAAATTCGCCGCCGATGGCCACCGCGTTCTGGGCGTTATCGGCGTCCTGGGAGCACGCGGCCAGCGTGCACGCGGCGAGGAGGGCAGCGGCGGCGGCCAGGGGGCGTCGGAAAGCAGAAAAGTTCATGGGTTTAGATGGCGTGGGCGGGGGAAGAGTAGAAGATGTCGGTGATCTCGGTGCCCTGGTAGACCAGCGAGGTCACGGAGGCGAGATCGCACTCGCGGTTCCACGGCGCGTGCGCCAGGCGCTTGCCCAGCACGGTGCGCTGCACCATGACGATGGGCAGCTGGTGGGAGACGACGATGGCCTCGTGGCCTACCGCCTTGGCGCGGGCACGCTCGGCGGCGTCCATCATGCGAGCGGCGATCTGCTCGAAGGGCTCGCCCCAGGAGGGCTCGAGGGGGTTGCGCATGAGCGGCCAGCGGCGCGGGTTCCACAGCTGGGAGTTCCAACCCTTGGTGCGCAGGCCCTCGAAGCGGTTGCCGGATTCGATGACGGCCTTGTCCACCTCAATGTCCAGGCCCGTGACCTTGGCGATGGGCTGGGCGGTCTCCTGCGCGCGCTGCAGGGGGGAGGCCGCCAGGTAGGTCACGTCGTGGCCGCGGAAGGCCTCCGCGGTGCGCGCGGCCATGGAGTGCCCGCGAGAGGAGAGGTGAAAGCCCGGGATGCGCCCGTAGAGGATCTTCTCCGGGTTGTGGACCTCGCCGTGGCGGACGAAGTGGACGATGGTGGTGGACATGGTGCTCCTTATTCCGGACGGGTGGCAGCGGCTGCGGCCTGGGCGGCGGGGGTAAGTGCTGCCTCGATGACCTCAAAATCTTCGTCGGTGAGGGCATCGGAGACAAACCAGGTCTCAAACGCTGAGGGCGGGACGTAGACACCGCCCTCGAGCAGGGCGTGGAAGAAGGGGGCAAAGCGCCAGGTGTCCGCGGCCTTCATCTCGTCGAAGTTGCGGCCCTGGCCCTCGGCGAAGCGGATGGAGAACATGGTGGAGGCGCGCTGGATGTGGTGGGCCACGCCCTCGGCCTCAAGCGCGCGGGAGATCATGCCGGTGAGGCGGTCCACGGTGGCGCTCAGGCGCGGGTAGAGCTCCTCGGTGGCCAGCTCCAGGGACTTCAGGCCGGAGGCCATGGCCACCGGGTTACCGGAGAGCGTGCCGGCCTGGTAGACGGGGCCGGCCGGGGCGAGGTAGGCCATGACGTCGGCGCGGCCTCCGAATGCCGCGGCGGGCAGGCCGCCGGAGACTACCTTGCCAAAGGTCACCAGGTCACCCGCCACACCGTCGACGCCGTACCAGCCCTGGTAGGAGGTGCGGAAGCCGGTCATGACCTCGTCGAGGATGAGCAGGGCGCCGTCGGCATGCGCGATCTCCTTGAGGGCGGCGTTGAAGCCCTCCTCGGGGGCCACGGTGCCCATGTTGCCGGCAGCGGCCTCGGCAATGATGCAGGCGATCTCGCCCGGGTGGGCTGCGAAGGCGGCGCGGACGGCGTCGAGATCGTTGTAGGGCACCACGATGGTGTCGGCGGCGGAAGCGCCGGTCACACCCGGGGAGTCCGGCAGGGCGAAGGTGGCCACGCCGGAGCCGGCGGAGGCCAGCAGGGCGTCGACGTGCCCGTGGTAGCAGCCGTCGAACTTGAGCACCTTGGGGCGGCCGGTAAATCCGCGAGCCAGGCGCACGGCGGACATGGTGGCCTCGGTGCCGGAGTTGACCAGGCGGACCTGCTCGACGGCGGTGCGCTCCACGATGCGCTCAGCCAGCAGCGTCTCTGATTCCGTGGGGGCGCCGAAGGAGAGGCCGTCGGCGGCGGCCTTCTGCACGGCCTCGACGATGGCCGGGTGAGCGTTGCCGTGGATCATGGGGCCGTAGGAGCTGACGAGGTCGACGTACTCGTTGCCGTCGATATCCCACAGGCGGGAGCCCCGGCCGCGGGCGATGACGCGGGCCTGGCCGCCGACGGAGCCGAAAGCGCGTACCGGGGAGTTCACGCCACCCGGGGTGACCTTGGTGGCGCGCTCGAACCACTGCGCGGACTGGGACGTATTCTGCTGGCTGGAAATAGGCATAGGCAACATTGTATCGGTTCTAGCCCTATACAAAAGTTTGACTCCCCTGCACCGCAGGGAGGTGGTAGCTATGCTCGGGAGCAGTGGTGTGGCGCGGGGGCGCCGCCACTGCTATGACACACGCTTTTCAAGGGGGAATTCCATGCGCATGCGCGTACTGTGCGCGCTGGCACCCGCGGCTTTGCTGGCCGGGTGCAGCGGCACCGACATCACACCAACGGCCGTGAGCACCGAGGGAGCCGCCACGCCCACAGGCTCAGCCGCACCATCGAGTCCCTGGCAGCCCGAGGCCCTCCCCCAGCCGGCCAACCGCCTGGGCATGGAGGAAACCTCCGCTGCCAGCCGCCCCGCTCCGGAGCAGCAGGCGACGCAACTACCGACGCCCTCCGTGCTCACCGTCACCGAACATCCATCCACCCCGGCAGCGCCGCGGCAGGAGACGGTCATCGTCCAGCAGCCCGCCGCCCCGGCGCCGCGCCCTCCTCAGATGCCCGCGCTGCCGGAGCTGCCACCGCCGCCAAAGATCCCCACTTCGATCCCGCTGCCGCCGGAGGTGCAGCAGGGCCTCGAGCAGATCCCCGCCCCGCCGCCGCTGCCGCGGGCGGAGGACATCTACATCCCGCTGCCGCATTAAAGCCGGCGGGGCCGACAGGGGGTAGAGCCAGCTGTACCCAAAAGTTACCCCTGAGGTCTACTGACAAGTTCCCATTCATGGCTTTAGTCTGAAGTCAGTACTAGTAGCACAACCAATAACACAGACGAATTGGGACTCATGAACAAGAAGACTCTAGGCATCACAGGGGGCGCGCTCGCCGCGATTCTGCTGGCGGGAGGCGGCGGCTACGTGGCCCTGACCAGCGGCTCCTCCGCCACCCAGCTCGCCGCATCCGAGGTCACCACGGCAGCCAAGGAGGACCTGGTCAGCTCCGTTTCCGCCACCGGCTCCGTCGCCGCCGAACGCGAGCTCAGCCTCAGCACCTCCCTGACCGGCCCCATCGAGTCCCTCGACGCCAAGGTGGGCGACCGCGTCGATGCCCAGCAGCTGCTCGGGCGCATCGACACCACCGCCACCGAGCAGGAGCTCGCCGCCCAGCGCAGCACCCAGGAGGCCAGCAAGCTGGAATCCGTCCACCAGATTGAGGACGCGCAGCTCCAGCTGCGCCAGCTGCAGGACTCCCTGGACAAGGGCCTCAACCCCGAGGTCAACAGCGCCCAGTCCGCGCTCAACTCCGCGCAGGGCGAGTACGCCGAGGCCCAGAAGAAACTGGACCAGGCGCTGGCCACCAAGGGCGATCTGCCGGAGGTCGCCGAGGCCCGCACCGCCGTCATCGACGCCCGCTCCGCTGCCCGCGACGCCGAATCCAAATCCTTCCAGGCCGCCCTGGCCTCCGTGGGCACCGCCGCCGAGGACCCCGACACCGGTGTGCAGACCGCCAACGCCTTCCTCAACTTCGTGGACTCCGACGCCGCTGTTGCCGACGCCCACCGCAAAGTCACCGAGGCCGAGGACTCCTACGGCCGCGTGCTGCGCGGCATCGACCGCAGCCTGGGCGATCAGCAGCGCGCCACCGCCGCCTCCTACCAGGCCGTCGCCGACGCCGAACGCTCGCTCAAGGCCAGCAACCTCGCCGTTGAGCAGCAGATCGACGCCCAGTCCCAGGCGGTGAACCACGCGGTGGAATCGGCGGCGTCGGCAAGCGAGAGCGGCGCGCAAGCCAACGCTCCGCTGGAATACTCGCTCTCCCAGGCCGAGCTGCGCTCCCCGCTCGCCGGGGTGATCACCGCCGTGAGTGGCCAGCCCGGCTCCCCGGCGGAGGGCCCCATCCTCACCGTGGCAGATGACTCCACGCTCATCGTGCACTCCACTGTCAAGGAGGGCGACATCTCCCGCATCGAGGTCGGCGACGAAGTCACCTTCACCTCCCCCTCCAGCCCTGGCAAACACTTCAGCGGCAAGGTCACCTTCATTTCCCCCACCGCCGAGCAGCCGGCCAAGGGCTCCGATGAGGGATCCACCGGCGGATCGAGCAAGCCGGAATTCCCCGTGGACATCCGCGTGGAGGGCAACCGCGAGGGCCTACGCCTGGGCTCGACCACCAAAGTCAAGATCATCACCGACCGGCAGAAGAACGCCATCACCGTCCCGCTCTCCGCCATCCTGGAGGACAAGGGCACGAAATCCGTCCTTGTGGTGGAAAACGGCGAAATCCGCTCCCGCACCGTGCGCGTCTCCACGGAGTCCGACTTCTCCGCGGCAGTGGCCTCCGGGCTCAAGGAAGGCGATACCGTCATCACCCAGGCGGAGACCTTCAAGGACCGGGTGGGCGAGAACGTCGAGGTCAAGGGAGCATGAGCCGGCTCATTGAGATGAGGGGCATCGTCAAGCGTTTCAACGAGGGGCTCGACAGCGAACTCACCGTCCTGCCCGGCCTCGACTTCACCGTGGACGAAGGCGAGTTCGTGGCCGTGGTGGGCCAGTCTGGCTCCGGCAAGTCCACGCTCATGAACATCATCGGGCTGCTGGATAAGCCCAGCGCCGGCGAGTACCTCCTGTCCGGCACGGACGTGCTGGCGCTTGACGACGACCACCTCGCCCGCTTCCGCGGCCAGCAAATCGGCTTCGTGTTTCAGAATTTCAACCTCATCGGGCGCATCTCCGCGCTGAAGAACGTGGAGATGCCCATGATCTACGCCAGCGTGCCCGCCCCGGAGCGCACCCGGCGCGCCGAGCAGCTGCTGGAGATGGTGGGGATGAGCGACCGCATGCATCACCTGCCCAACGAGCTCTCCGGCGGCCAGAAGCAGCGCGTGGCGATCGCCCGCGCGCTGGCCAACCAGCCGGATATCCTCCTCGCGGACGAGCCCACCGGCGCCCTGGATTCCCAGACCGGGCGCATGGTCATGGATCTCTTCCACGAGCTGCACGACGCCCACGGCAAAACCATCCTCTTTATTACCCACAACCCCGAGCTGGCCGAGGAATGCGGCCGCACGGTGACCATGGTGGACGGGGTGCTCTCATGAACTTTGCTGAGTCTTTGCGCATGGCGCTGGGCAGCCTGCGCACCAACAAGATGCGCTCGGCGCTCACGCTTTTGGGCGTCATCATCGGCATCGCGGCGGTGGTGGCCATCATGACGTTGGGACGCTCGCTGCAGACCTCGGTGCAGTCGGACCTGGACCGTGTGGGCGTCAACAACTTCTCCGTGGAGGTCAAGGACCGCCCCGAGGAGGGCGAGGAGGACAAGCCGGAGGATCCCTACGCGGGCGCGGCCTCCGTGGAGGACGTGGGCTCCATGATCAGCCCGGAGATGCTCGACCGCCTCAAGGAGGCCTTGGGCGACGAGGTCAGCGGGGTGCTCATTGGCGAGTACAGCTCCTACTCCGGCACGCTGCGGGCTGAGTCGGGCACGGGTGCGGGTGGAAGCGCCGAGGTCAACGTGCAGCCCACCAACCCGGACTACGTGAACTCCCCGATGTATTCCATCGTGGCTGGGCGCGCACTCAGCGACGATGACATCGACTCCCAGCGCGCCGTGGTCATGCTCAGCACAAAGAGCGCCGAGGAGCTCTTCGGCAGCGCGCAGGAGGCGGTGGGCCAGTACCTCACCGTCGAGGCGGAGAACTCCTTCTTCGACCTGGCGGTTATCGGTGTCTACGAGGAGGCCAAGACCGGCCCGCTGGTGGGCACGGCCCCCTTCGAGTACGCCTTCGTGCCCTACCCCTTCGAGGCGGAGCTTTCCGAAGAACCCGGCGCCGGCGAAGCCTTCACCTCCGTGTCCGTGCGCGGCAACCCCGACATGGACAAGACCGTGGTGGCCCGCGACCTGCAGAGCTTCTTTGACAGCTACTACGCCGACGACCCCGACTACATGGCCAAGGTCAGCGACTTCAGCGAGGACTTAGCCTCCCTGACCCAGATGTTCACCACCATCAGCCTGGTGCTGGCGGCCATCGGCGGCATCTCGCTGTTGGTGGGCGGCATCGGGGTGATGAACATCATGCTCATCACGGTCACGGAGCGCACCCGCGAGATCGGCATCCGCAAGGCGCTCGGCGCGCGCCGCCGCGACATCCGCACGCAGTTCATCACGGAGGCGGTCATCGTCTGCCTGCTGGGCGGCCTGCTGGGCGTGGCCATCGGCGCCACCGTGGGCATGATCGGCGCCGCCGCGCTGGGCACCTTCGTGCTCCCGCCGCTGGGCGCTGTGTTCCTCTCCCTGCTGTTCTCGCTGGCCATCGGCCTCTTCTTTGGTTACTACCCGGCGGGCAAGGCGGCCAAGCTCGACCCCATCGAGGCGCTGCGCTACGAGTAGGTGGCTGCAACCTTCAGCGTGAGCTGGCACACTGGCTGGCATGAAGATCGCTTTCCTTGGAACTGGCCGCATGGGCACCGAGCTTGCCCGCCACCTTCTTGACAGCCACGAGCTCACGGTGTGGAACCGCACCGCCGAGCGCGCCCAGCCGCTTGTCGACGCCGGCGCCACCCTCGCCGCCTCCCCCGAGGAGGCCGTCGCGGGCGCCGAGGTCATCATCACCTCGCTGTTCGGCCCCGATGACATCCGCGAGCGCGTCATCGAGACCAACCTCATCCCGCAGGGCGTGACCTGGATTGACACCACCACCGTCTCCCCGGACGCCGCCCGCGAGTTTGCTGCCGCCGTGGACTCCTACGTCCACGCCCCGGTGGTGGGCTCTCTGGGCCCGGCGCGCGCCGGCGAGCTCGGCGTCTACGTGGGCATGCCTGACGATGACCGCCGTGAGCTGGCCATGGACATCGCCGAGCCCTGGGCCGGGGAGAACAAGCTCATTGGGGTGGAGTCGGCGGCGACGGCGGCCGTCGGCAAGCTGCTGGCGAACCTCGCGCTGGCGGTGACCGCCGAGGGCCTGCTCGAGGCGCTGCACCTGGGCGAGTCCGAGGGGCTGGACGCCGAGGTGATTCTGGAGATGCTCGACATCACCGGCCTGGCCTTCATGAAGAACATGAAGGGCCCGTTCATCACCGGGGATCGCAACACCACCCCGGGCGATTTCACCGTGGACGCGCTGTGCAAGGACGCCAAGCTCATGGAGATGACCTCCACCAAGCCGCTGCCGGCGGTGGCCGCGGCCATCGAGCGCTTTGAGGAGCAGCAGGCCATGGGTCACGGGGACCAGGACTTCTCCTCCATTTTTGTCTTCCGCACCAAGGGTTAAGATGACGTTTACTCTCTCGGCGGCGAGCATTGCCCAGATGAGCCCGCTGGATGTCCACGCGCTGTACAAGCTGCGGGTGGACATCTTTGTCCATGAGCAGCAGTGCCCCTATGCGGAGATCGATGACATCGACGCCCGCCCCGACACCCTGCACATCCTGGGCTTTAACGACGACACCCGCCAGCTGGCCGGCACCGCCCGTGTCTTCCCCGCCACTGTGCAGCTGCCCGGCGGCGCTGAGGAGGTGGCCCAGTTCGGGCGCTTCGCGGTGCACCCGGATGCCCGCAAGACCGGGCTGGCCGATACAATCCTTACCTCCGCGCTGAAACTGGCGCACACGCTCTACCCCGGCCGCCCGGTGTACCTGGAGGCCCAGGCGCCGCTGGTGGGCTACTACGGGGTGTATGGCTTCGAGGTCTGCGGGGAGGAGTTCGAGGAGGATGGCATTCCGCACCGCCCGATGATTCGGCGCGGGGGACCTTCGACACCCTAGGCCCGCATCCGGATCGATCGCTCGGGCGTTGGGGGCGGGGGAAGTTATGGAAGCGACATCCCTTTGTATCACTTCCACTAACACAAACTGAGGCTGTCACCACCACCACCATGTACATCACCCTCAACCCAGACTCGGACGTCCCGCTCTTCGAGCAGATCCACGACGCCATCGCCCGCGGCCAACTCAGCCCCGGCGACAAGCTCGACCCCGTCCGCCGCGTAGCCGCGGACTTTGGTATCAACCCCGCCACCGTCAAGAAGGCCTACGACCAACTTGTCGCCGACGGGCTCGTCGAAACCGCGGGCCGCTCCGGCTCCCTCGTCATCCCGAGCACGCGAAGCAGCGCCCAAAACAGCAGCTACGTGCCGGCTTGCAGCGCGTAGTTACCCTCGCCCGCGCACAAGGATTCAGCGCCGACGATATCCATCACCACCTCGCCGCCGCCCTCAAGGAGTTGCCATGATTTTTGCACTCGCCGCCGCCACCCTCGGCATCACATGGATGCTGAGCATGGCTCCCTCGATAGCCGCCCTGCCGCTGGGTGTATCCGTTCCCCCAGCGCACCGCGACGACCCCACGGTCACCGCCGCAGTCACGGCCTACCGCCGGTGGGTGTGGCTCTTCGGCGTCATCGCCACCCTCATCTGCTTGGCCGGGCCGCTGTTCGCCGCGTTCTCCTCGCTCGTCGTCACCTTCGGCGCGCTGGGCGTCTACGCGGTGCAGCGCCGCCGCATCATCGCCGCGAAGAAGGAGGGCGGCTGGTACAACGGCATCGAGACAGCCATCTCCGCCCGCGTGTCCCCCTCGCGCAACTTCGACGGGATCGTGCAGCCCTCCTTCCCGTGGATCGGTCTGGGCGGCGCGCTGCTGGCCATCGCACTATCCGTGCTCGTCATCGCCAGCAACTGGGATACCATCCCGCAGACCTTCGCCACCCACTTCGATACCTCCATGCAGCCCGATGCCTGGTCCGAGAAGTCCTTCTTCAGCGTCTTTGGACCGACCTTCGTCAACACCGGGCTGCTCTTCTTCATGGGGCTGGCGGCGTGGCTAGGAACCAAGGTCAAGGTCAACCCCCGCGCGGACCGCTCCATCAAGGGTCAGGTGCGCACCGCGGCGCTGATGTCCGCGACCACCAATTCCCTGGCGGTGCTGTGCTTACTCACCGTCACCAGCCTGGCCTGCCTGCAGCTGGCCATCCTCTTTCCCCAGTACAACGGCGTGATACCGGTGGCAATCATGGCGCTGCTCTTCGCTAGCGTCGCCGGCGCCATCGGCATGGTAGCCGCCATCCTGTGCGCCCAGACCCGCATCGAGGAACAACTGCGCGGCGTGCACTTCCCCGACGAGGGCACCCCCTCCCCCGACAACGACGAGCACTACAAATGGGGCATGTTCTACTACAACCCGGAGGACCCGGCGGTGCTCGTGGACAAGCGCTTCGGCGCGGGCATCGACTTCAACTACGCCACCTGGCAGGCCAAGGCCTTCCTGGGCGGGATCGCGGCGTTCATCATCGCCTGCATCGCCCTGCCCATCGCGCTGGGCTAGCCCACCAGGCGCTGAGCCGCCGCCCGCGCGCCGGCGATGACCGCGGGCACGCCCACGCCGTCGGCCCAGGCACCGGCGACGTCGACGTGGGGGACGTCGCCAAGCGCGGCGTTGGCCGCCGCCACCGTGGCCAGGTGCTCCGGGCCGTAGCACGGGATGCCGCCGAACCAGCGCTGGGTGTAAATCTCCTCCACGCCGGCGGCGCGCCCGTCGAAGCCGGTGATCTTCTTCAGATCATCGAGGGCGTAATCCACCAGAGCGTCCTCATCGGCGCGGACAAGGGAATCATCGCCGAAGCGGCCAAAGGAGGCGCGAGCCACAAACCCCTCGCGCTCACCGATGTGCGGCCACTTGTTGGAGGAAAGCGTAAAGGCCTTGGCGTGCAAGCCCGGCTCATCCGAGGCGATGAGGATGCCGGTGGCCTCCGGCAGGGAGTTGCCCTCCGGATCGGTGGAGGAGGCGAAGTTGAAGCCCACCACCACGGAGGAGGCCAACTGGACCTTCTTGATCTCCTCCGCCGCGGCCGGGGCGACGTCCTTGAGCAGGCGGGCGGTGGTTGGCGCCGGGGTGGCCACCAGCACGCGGTCGAAGGTGCCCAGCTCAGCCGGGGCACCCTTGACCTCAAAGCCCTCGCCGGAGCGGGTGATGCCCGAGATGAACGTGTCCAGGTAGATCTGCGCGCCGGACTTTTCCGCCAGGGCCTCGTAGAGCTCCGCGTAGCCGCCCTTGAAGGTGCCAAAGACGGAGCCCTCCGCCGGCGAGCGGCCGGACTCGATCTTCTCGATGGCCGCGGTCAGCGTCACCGGGCCCTGTTCCGCCAGCTCGTCGAGAGCCTGGGCTAGGTGTGGCACGGTAGCGCGCAGGCCCAGGTCATCGGCGGAACTGGAGTACACCCCGCCCAGCAGGGCGGAGACCACGTGGTCCACGACGTCGTCACCAAACTGCTGGCGCACCAGCGCACCCACCGAGACATCCCCGCCAATCTCCCACTCGAAGGGGGCCTCGTGGGCGATGTGCTCGTTGGTCTCCGCGCTGAAGAAATCCTGCGGCTGGGAAGGAATGCCCATCACGCCGCCGCGCGGCAGCAGGCGCAGCTCGCCGCCGGTGTAGACCCGCGGGCGCAGGGAGCTGTTGGGCTGCACGAAGGACTCCTCCAGGCCCAGCTGCCCGAAGAAGTCGACGGCGTCGCGGCGGCGGCGAATGAAGGCCTCCGCGCCCATGTCCGTCGGCCCGCCGTTGAAGGCCACGGTGTGCAGCTTGCCGCCGATGCGGTCCGCGGCCTCGAAGACGTAGACCTCGTGGCCCTCGCGCAGCTGCCAGGCCGCGGTCAGCCCGGCTAGGCCCGCTCCGATGATGGCGATCTTCATTTAACCCTCCTCGTGAATAATGGCGACGGCGCGGGTGATGGCGTCGGCGTCGGTAGTTGGCAGTACCCCGTGCCCGAGGTTCCAGATGTGGCCCTCAAGGCCCTCGGCGCGCGCGGTGTCGACTTCCTTCTTGATGGTGCGCACCGCCTCGCGCACGGCGTCCTCGCCGGCGAAGAGCAGCGCGGGGTCCAGGTTGCCCTGCAGGACCTTAGCCTGCACGCGGCGCGCGGCGGCGTCCATGGACACGCGGTAGTCCACGCCCATGACCTCGGAGCCAGCCTCGGACATCGCGCCGAGCAGCTCGCCGGTGCCCACGCCGAAGTGGATGCGCGGAATGCGCCCCTCCACGGCCTTGAGGATGCGCGTGGAGTAGGGCAGGACGAACTTCCGGTAATCGCGCTCGTTGAGGTAGCCGGCCCAGGAATCGAAAAGCTGCATGGCGTCGATGCCGGCCTCCACCTGCAACTCCAGAAAGCTGACGATGGTGGGGGTCAGCCGCTCCATGAGCGCGTGCCAGGTCTCCGGATCGGCGTGCATGAGCGCCTTGGTCTTCTCGTGGTTCTTCGAGGGGCCGCCCTCGATGAGGTAACTGGCCAGGGTAAAGGGCGCGCCCACGAAACCGATGAGTGCCTGCTTCTCCGTGAGCTCGTCCAGGATAATCTCGATGCCCTGGCGCACCTCCGGCACGTCCGCATCAAGGATGGGCAGGTTGGCCACGTCCTCGCGGGAACGGATAGGGGCGTCCATAACCGGGCCGCGGCCGGGGACGATCTCCACGCCCACGCCGGCGGCCTTGAGCGGGACAACGATGTCGCTGAAGAGGATTGCCGCGTCGACGTCGTGACGGCGCACCGGCTGCAGGGTGATCTCAGCAAGCAACTCCGGCATGAAGCAGGAGTCGAGCATGCTGATGCCCTCGCGAACCTCGCGGTATTCCGGCAGGGAGCGGCCGGCCTGGCGCATGAACCACACCGGGGGGCGGGAGGGGGTGCGGCCGTGGGCGGCCTCGATGAGCGGGGCAGATGAGAGTCTCGACATGCCCCTCATTATGAATCAAAAGTTGTAGAAAAAGCCACTCGGAGGCATTAGTAGCGCGGGTTGCGCTCCCGCACGTACTCGTTGCAGGCCGGGCGGAACATGAGGAAGATGCCCACCATGAGCACCATCGGAATGGCCAGTAGGAAGAGCCCGCCCACACCAATCGCCATGGCGGCGATGTTGACAAACATGATGTAGGCGCTGACCACCGTGATGACGCGGCGCGACCACTTTCCCCCGCCGGCCAGCTGCGCCGCGCAGCTGGAGATCACCAGCGCGCCCACGATGTTGGAGACAGAGGCAAAGAGCGTGTTGCGGTGCAGGAAGTCCTGCTGCTGCGCGCTGAGATGCGGGGCGTAGGCATCGGTGCCGAAGATGCCCACCATGCCGGAGGTGAGCATCACCACGGAGCCCACCACGAAGACCCAGTAGGCAAAGCGCAGCGGCGTGGGCTGGGAATCCGTGCCGGAGGCTGGGCTGGTCATCGGCTCCCGCCTCCTTGGCCGCGGGAATCTTCCTCCTCGCGCTGTCCCGCACGCCTCTCCGCTCGCCGCTTGGCCTGCTGCTCGCGTTTTTCCTTCTCTTCCTCCTCGCGGGCCTTGGCCTCGGCCTCGCGGCGCTGTTGCGCCATCTCCTTCTGCAGCTGGCGCATCTGCTCCATCTCGCCGGTGTACTCCAGCGTGGGCTCCCGGGTGGAAAAAATCAGCCCGAGCACCGCGGCCACGCCGACGAGCAGTTGCACGCAGCCGTCGAGGAAAAAGAGCCAGTCAGGGATGTCCGAGCCACCCGGGCTGGTCATAAACACAATGATGATGCGCAGGCCAAAATACAGCGAGAAGAAGAACCACAGGCGCCGCGCCATGCCGGCGCTCTTGCCGTTCTTGCGCAGCAGCCACAGCATGACGCTGAGCAGCACCAGGATGGACAGCGAGATGAGCGTCGACAGCGCCAGCGAGCCGTAGCCGATGGCACTGACCATGGCGTCGGACATGGCCTCCTCGCCTTCCTTCGCGGCGTCCTCGGCGGTCTGGCGGGCCTGCGCCATGAGCTGGTTGCGGTTGAGCACCGACATCACGACGCTAAAGATGAGGTGCAGCGCCTCGCCCGCCACCACGCCCAGCCACATGAGGAGCATGTTCTGCACGGACTCCGGGCGCGGCGTGGGGCTGTGTTTGTCCACACCCCCACCGTCACGCTCCGCAAGAGTTGCGGACTTGGGCGGGCGGGGCTCAGTCACGGGGGGCTGGGGTGCTGTCACAAAAATCCTTACTGTCCGAACGTGAGAATCAGGCTAGTCCGCGCAGCCTATTTCAGCAGGCGGGCGGCCTCGGTGGCGAAGTAGGTGAGGATCTGATCCGCGCCGGCCCGCTTGAAGGCGGTGAGCGATTCCATCATGACGGCCTCACCGTTGATCCATCCGTTGTCCGCCGCCGCCTTGATCATCGCGTACTCGCCGGAGACCTGGTAGACGGCCACCGGGACGCTGGAGCGCTCCACCGCGGCGGAAAGCACGTCCAGGTAGGGCAGGCCGGGCTTGACCATGACCATGTCCGCGCCCTCCTCGATGTCCAAATCGATCTCCAGCAGGGACTCACGGAAGTTGCGCGGATCCTGCTGGTAGGTGCGGCGGTCTCCCTCCAGGGAGGAGGCCACGGCCTCGCGGAAGGGGCCGTAGAAGGCGGAGGCGTACTTCGCGGAGTAGGCCATGATGGCCACGTCCTCGTGGCCGGACTCGTCGAGGGCCTCGCGGATGGCGGAGATCTGCCCGTCCATCATGCCCGAGGGGCTGACGATGTGCGCGCCCGCGCGCGCCTGGGAGCGGGCCATGTCCTGGTAGAGGGCCACGGTGTCATCGTTGATCACGCGCCCCTGCTCGTCGAGCACACCGCAGTGGCCGTGCGCGGTGAACTCGTCCAGGCAGGTATCGGCCATGATCACCAGATCCTCGCCGAACTCCTCGCGCAGCGCGTTGATGCCGCGGTTGAGGATGCCCTCCGGATCCCAGGCCACGGAGCCGGTGGCGTCCTTGTCCTCCTCCTTCGGTACGCCGAAGAGATCCACACAGGGCACCCCGGCCTCCAGTGCCTCCCCGGCCGCCTTCTTAAGCGAGTCGATGGTGTGCTGGTAAACGCCCGGCATAGAAGAAATCGGGCGCGGCTCGCTGATCCCGTCCGCGATAAACATGGGCAGAATCAGATCTGCGGGGCGCAGACTGGTTTCCGCCACCATCTCCCGGATGGCCGGGGACTGGCGCAGACGGCGTGGACGACGAACAATGCTCATTGGAATCTCCTTAGAGCGCGAGACGGTTTATGCTTTCTCGACCTTAGTAGTCTTCTTCCGCGAGCGGCGCTTTTTGCGCGGGGCAGGCAGGTTGCCCGCGGCGCGCAGGGCGGCGACGTGGGCAGCGAGGGCGTCGACAAGCGAGGGCACATCAGCAACCTCGGGCACGACGTCCACGCGCAATCCCAGCTCCTCGGCGGCCGCCTGGGTGGAAGGGCCGATACATCCGATGATGGTACGCGCGTGCGGCTTGCCGGCAATACCGACCAGGTTGCGCACCGTCGACGGCGAGGTAAACGTCACCGCGTCGAAGCCGCCCGTCTTGATCATGTCGCGGATCTCCGGGGCTGGCGGGGCGGCGCGCACGGTGCGGTAGGCTACGACGTCATCGACCTCCCAGCCCAGCTCCACCAGGCCCTTGGGCAGGGTCTCACCGGCCAGGTCCGCGCGCGGCAGCAGCACGCGGCCCACGGCGTCGATGTCCTCCACGTAGTTGGGGAAGACCTCCACCAGGCCCTCGGCGTTCTGCTTCTTGGGCGAGGGGGTCAGCTCCGGGACCATGCCC
This sequence comes from Corynebacterium sp., assembly GCF_030532325.1. Classification (GTDB taxonomy): domain Bacteria; phylum Actinomycetota; class Actinomycetes; order Mycobacteriales; family Mycobacteriaceae; genus Corynebacterium. Next base: position 5,817 of record NZ_JAUNLS010000026.1, on the reverse strand, counting down.
TTGGCGCGGATGGCGTCGGCGGTCTTCTGCCCCACCGCGGCCAGGTGCACGCCGGCAAAGTCGCGGGCATCGAGCCCCAGCTCGGCGATCTTCTCCCACACCGCGGTCACCGCGTTGACGGAGGTGAACACGACCCACTTGTAGCGGCCCTCCACGATGCCCTTGATGGCGCGATCCATCTGCGCCGGGTTGCGCGGCGGCTCCACCGAGATGGTGGGCACGGACTGCGGGATGGCCCCGTAGCCGGCCAGGCGCGCCGACATCGCCGCGGCCTGCTCCTTGGTGCGCGGCACCAGCACGCGCCAGCCGTAGAGCGGGCGGTTCTCCCACCAGGAGTACTTGGAGCGATCATCGAAGCTGCGCCCCAGGGTGACCACCAGGTCACCGGGCAGCTCGGCGTCGAGCTTGGCCAGGGTGCCCAGGGTGGTCTCGTGGGTGCGCTGCAGGCGGGTGGTGCCGTGCACGGTGACGTAGGCCTCGGTCTCGGCCGGCATGCCCCGCTCGAGGAACTCGCGGGAGATCACCGGCAGATCCTCTGCGATGGCCTGCAGCACCAGCGGTTGGGTGGCGCTGGCCAAGGCGTCCCAGTCGGCGCCCTCGGTGATGTCGGCCTCGGTGTAGGTCGCGCCCAGCGCCAAGCCGGCGAAAGAAGGCACGGTGGAGGGCAGCGACATGCCCGGCACCACCTGGAACTCCAGGCCGGCGGCGGCCACCGCGGAAATCTCTGCCTTGATGGACTCGCGGTTGAGCGGGTTGCCGGTGACCAGGCGGATGACGTCCTCGCCCTCGGCGGCGCGCAGGGCCTCGCGCAGCTGGGCGACGATCTCCCCCTCCGGCTGCTCAAAGACCGCCGCGGTGGGCGGGGCCGGACGCGGGGGCTTGCGGCGCGCGCCGGCCTCCTTGGCGGCGGCGCAGATGCGGGCGTACTCTTCCTCGGCGGCGTCGAGAAGCTCCTGCGGAACGGGCACCCGGGCGGCGACGACATCGCGGATCCCCTGGGAGACCTCCGCATCGACCACGGCAAGCGCGTTGGTCTCCAGAACCTCGCGGGCGCGCACGGTCAGCAGGTCAGGGTTGCCGGGGCCTGCACCAACAAAGATGATCTTGCCCAGGTCTGACTGAGTATCCGGCACGGCGTTGCTCATAAAGTTCTTTTCTAGTCTGCGGTCCAGGGCGCCGGCACGGACATGATCGTGCGCAGCGTACTCCCCCGGACCAACGGGCGGGAATGTCAAGCGGCCAAAAATCCCAGGCAGCGAGTCCTGGGATTCCTTGTCCTGCGCCCGGCGGGGCGCTTAAGGGGGGGCCGATTCATTGAGGCCAATGAATGTGTGCTAGATACACACTAAATGATAAAGCTCTAAACAAAAAATTAGTTGTCCAGCAGGTCGGCTGCGCCCTGCCCAAAGAGCTCCTCGGAGATGCGGTTGCCCAGCTCCTCCGCCTCAGCGGCCGCGCCGCGGGCCTCGGCAAGGATCTGGCGCGAGCCGTCGAGCGCGAAGACACCGCCGCGCACCACCAGAGTGTCCCCCTCCCAGTAGGAGGTGGCTGCCACCGGGGCCGTGCAGCCGGCCTCGAGGCGGCGCAGCACGGTGCGCTCGGCGCGGGTGGCGGCGCTCGCGGGGGAATCGGCCAGCCGGGCAATGGCCTCGGCGGCCTCGCTGCCCTTCACAGCCTCGACGGCCAAGGCACCCTGGGCGGGTGCGGGCATGAGCACCTGCGGGTCAAAGACCTCGGTGGCACGCTCCTGGTAGCCGGCGCGCACCAGGCCGGCGTAGGCCAGGACCACGGCGTCGAGCTCGCCGGAGGTCACCTTGCCAATGCGCGTGTCGATGTTGCCGCGCAGGGGGCGAATGTCCAGGTCCGGGCGGATGGCGCGCAGCTGGCTGATGCGGCGCGGGGCGGAAGTACCCACCTTCGCGCCCTGCGGCAGCTGCTCTAGGCTCAGCCCGTCGCGGGCCACGAGCGCCTCGCGCAGATCCTGGCGCTGGGGGACGATGAGCAGGAAGCGATCATCAGCAGCCGTGGGCAGATCCTTGAAGGAGTGCACGGCCACGTCGCACTCGCCGGCGGCCAGTGCCTCGCGCAGCGCCTGGGTGAACACGCCCACGCCGATACGCTCCACCGGAGCCATGTTGACGTCACCGTGCGTGGTCACGATGTGCAGCTCGGACTCATATCCGGCCGCCTTGAGCCACTCCTGCACGTGGCCGGACTGGGTGGTGGCCAGAAGGGATCCGCGGGTACCAATCTTCAACATGACTTAAGCTTCCTTTTCCTGTTCCTGTCCGCTGGCTGAACCATCGTCTGCGTGCGCCGCCTGCACCTCAGCGATATCGGGCAGCTCGTTGACGTCCACGGCCACTCCGGTTCCTTCCAGCTGCAGGCCAAAGAGCTCCTGCAGCGCGGTCTCGTGGCTCACGCTACCGGAACTGGCGGCCAGCTGCTTCGCACGCACGGTGGGCTCGTGGAGCAGCTTGTCGACGACCCTCTTCAGCGCCCAGTTCACCGCCTCCTTCTGCTTCTCGGTGAGCTCGGGGTGCTTCTGCTCCAGGCGGGCGGACTCGCACTGCACGAGGTCAGCAGCGCGGCGGCGCAGGGCGGAGACCGCGGGCACCACGTCACGCACGCGCTGGGCGGAGGCATAGGCCTCGAGCTCCTCGTCCACGATGCGGCGGGCGGCCACGTGCGGGTTGGTGCCGGCGGCGACGTCGGTATCCGCGGCGCTCAGTGACTTGCTCAGGCGCTCGATGTTGACCAGGTCCACGCCCGGGTGGGCGGCGGCGTGATCATCGATATCGCGCGGCATGGACAGATCCACCAGCATGAGGTCGCGCTGGGGGTTGCGGTTGTTCATGACGTCGGCGGCGGTAATGGTAAAGCCCTGGGCGCCGGTGGCGGAGACTGCCATGTCTACGGTGGGCAGGGCCTGCGCGCGCTGCTCGAAGTCCACGACGTCCGCGTGCACCCCGGCCTCGTGGGCGTGGCTGGCCACGCGCTCGGCGCGCTCGCGGGTGCGGTTGGCAATGACCAGGTTCGCGCCCAGCCGCCCGGCGTGCGTGGCGGCCAAGGAGGCCATGGCGCCCGCCCCCAGGATGAGCACCCGCTTGCCCTCGAGGCTGTCCAGCCCCATGCGCTGCAGCGCCTGGTCGAAGGCGAAGGAGACCATGGAGGAGCCGGCCTCATCAATCTCGGTCTCACTGTGCACGCGCTTGCCGGTGCGCAGCGCGGACTGCGCCAGGGCGTGCAGGCGCGGGCCCACGGTGCCCTGCTCGGAGGCGGACTGGTAGGCGGTGCGCACCTGGCCGATGATCTGCTGCTCGCCCATGACCATGGAATCTAGGCCGGCGGTCACTGTCATGAGGTGCTCGGCGGCGGCGTCGGCGTAGCGCACGTAGAGGTAGGTGCGTAGCTCTTCCTCGTCCACCCCGGAGACCTCCGCGAGCACGCGCACGACGGACTGCACGCCGGTGTGGAAGGAGCTGGTGACGGTGTAGACCTCCATGCGGTTGCAGGTGGAGATGATCATCGCCTCGGAGAGAGACTCGGCGCTGACCAGTTCGCCGCACGCGCCGTGCTGCACGGCGTCGTTCATGCTCAGTTTTTCAAGTAACGCAACAGGTGCTGACTGGTGCGACATGCCCACGACGAGCACACTCATGCACAACCCTCCACTTTCCTGTCAACCCTTTGATTGACTCAAACCATCCAAAAGACTACTCGGTTTATTCACAGATTCCGAACCGAGACCAAGTACCCAGGGCACAGGAGCGCCACTGCGCTGGGACACTGGGGCGCTACCGCGCTGGGACACTGGGGCGCTACTGCGCCAGGGCGGCCGCCAACTCCTCGTTGTCTACCTCCCAGCAGGAGAACTCCTCGCCATCAAGCACCGTCACCGGGACACGATCACCGTATTCCATGGCCAGCTCCGAATCCTCATCAACGTTGCGGATGATCAACTCCGCGCCGGCAGCGGCCACCACGGGGGCAATCTGCTTCTCGACGCGCTCACAAGAACCGCAGGTGCTGCGCACCATCAGCTCGACAACATGTTGGGCCATGGGGAGGGGCTCTCCTTAGAAAGACGCAAGCGTGGACAGGGTTTACTATGGGACACGTTAGTCTTTAGCCCCATCGAAAGCTGTATGCGTGTCCGTTCCCACCCCGCCCGGTATGCCCGATTCGCCCCGCGAGTTCCTGGCTAACTGGACCGCCAGCCGCGGAAACCTGCGTAACTTCTTAGAGAACCAAGCCTTCGCGCCGCTCGACGAGGAATCACAGAAGACCGCCGGCGAGGCCGCCGCCTCCGCCGCGGTGGAGCAGATCTTCGGCATCGATCTGGATTCCTATTCCTCTGGGGTGGACTCGGTGCGCGGATCCTACGAGTCCGCCGGCGGCACAAGCCTGACCACCCCGGACCCGGACATCCCGCAGGACGTCGGCGCCGCCGCCTTCTTCGACGTGGACAACACGCTCATCCAGGGCTCCTCCCTGGTGGCCTTTGCCTTCGGCCTGGCCAAGCGCCGCTACTTCAAGCTCGCGGAAATCCTGCCCATCGCCTGGAAGCAGATCAAGTTCCGCGTCTCCGGCTCGGAGAACGCCGGGGACGTCGCCGCCGGGCGCGTGCAGGCGCTGGAGTTTGTCAAGGGCCGCTCGGTGGCGGACATGGTGGCGCTGTGCGAGGAGATCGTGGATCAGTCCATGGCCCACAAGGCCTACCCGGGCACCCGCCAGCTGGCACAGATGCACCTCGACGCTGGCCAGCAGGTGTGGCTGGTCACCGCCACCCCGGTGCAGCTGGCGCAGATCTTGGCGCAGCGCTTCGGCTTCACCGGTGCTTTGGGCACCGTGGCGGAGGTTAAGGACGGGAAGTTCACCGGCCGCCTGGTGGGCGATATCCTGCACGGCCCCGGCAAGAAGCACGCAGTGGCCGCCCTGGCCACGCTGGAGAACCTCGATCTGGAGCGCTGCACGGCCTACTCCGATTCCGCCAACGACATCCCGATGCTGTCCATGGTGGGCACCCCGGTGGCGATCAACCCGGACGCCAAGCTTCGCGACGTCGCCGAGGAGCGCGGCTGGCTCATTCGCGACTACCGCTCGGTGCGCAAGGCCGTGCGCGCCTACGGGCTGCCCGCGCTGCTCACGGCGGCCTTTTCTTATGGCGGGTGGCGCTTTGTCCGGCGCTCATAACGGGTTAAGGGTCAAAAAGTGTGTCTGGGATCGGGGATTTTTAGGCCCTGACCTCTAAGTTAACGTCAAATATACGCTTTGGAAGCATATATCTGGCTTTGGGAGACTCAATCCACGGTGTGGCTGCCTACCTGTGGTAGTCGGCGGTGGTGTGGTGTCCCAATGCCAAAGAATCGACCACGCTGCCACTGCGGCGGCGATACCAAACGCAATGGGACAACCAGCAAAGGCGCCACCCGTTGGCGATGTAAAGCCTGCGGAGCCTCGGTCAACAAACGCCGGCCAGATGTCACCAAAGCTGCTACTTTTGCCCAGTTCATTGAGCACTGCACCACCACAACCTCGCTGGAAGCATTGGCCGAACGAAATGGGGTCAGCGCCTCCACAATGAAGCGCCGGTTTAGCTGGTGCTGGCTAGTTGACGTCCCCGACCCCACTATCGGTCATACCGGTCGAATTTATGACCAAATCTTCATTGACGGCACCTACACTGCTAGCGGATGTTTAATCGTGGCCGCCACCCTAGACCACGTCATCGCCTGGCACTGGTGTCAACGCGAAACCACCCGGTCAAGTCCTGGGTAGTGGTGTATCTGGTTTCGAATCTTGGTGATTAGTTGT
>NZ_JAUNLS010000006.1 GCF_030532325.1 Corynebacterium sp. | reverse complement strand
CCACCACGCACCCAGCAGGGGAACCGGAGACCCGGTTCCCCTAGACGTCGTGCCCAGGTAGGAAATGGGCACGGCCGATCGGAGGCAGAGCTGCCCAAGAAGTCACGCAGTGCGGCGCCTACTTGCGGTGGTGACCGCCGCGCCGGCGGGCGGCGTCGCGTTCGCTGCGGCGAGCGCGGACCCGCGCGGACTCCGAGGAGAAGCTGCCCGGTGCCTGTGCCGTGGGGAGCTGGCGCCATGTGAGTTGTTCCTGGCTGGGAACCACGAGGCGTGCTAGCTCGCTCGTCGAGGAGGCTCCTGCTTCAGACTCAGCGGGCGCAGAGCTGGTGACGGCCTGGGTCTCGGCGGGCGCCGGGGAGTCCGCCATGTGTGAAGGCGCCGGGACGCTGGATGTGGCAGTTGCGGGAGCGGAGCCGGTGGGTGCGGAGCCGGTGGGTGCAGGGTAGTCCACGAAGCGCGCGGCGGGGGAGGCGATGCTGCGCGTACCACTCGGGGCGGGGGCGGCCACGACGTCGCCGGCAAGTCCCGTCTCCCAGGTCTCGGAGGGCACCTCGACGGGCGGGATCGCCGGGGCGGGGGCCGGCACGCTCAGGCGCGGAACGGGCTCGGTGAAGACTGCGGGATCCTCAAACGTTGGCAGGTCTACCGCCACCCGGCCGTCCGCCGCATAGGCGCGCGCGACGACGCTCGCCCCACGGGACGCGGCCTGGGACAGCAGGGCGGAAAGCTGCGGGGCGATGCCCTCAGGCACCCGCACCTGCCCGAGGGCGAGGTCGGCGGTGGCGATGATGGCGTCGTCGAGAAGATGCAGGCTGACAAAAAGCTGTTCGGTGCCCATCGCCTCTACCTGGGCCTGGGTGAGCTCGCCGCTGGCGAGATCAACCGGCGCACCGACCCCGCCACGAAGCAGGACGCTTTCCTCCGGCATGTCATTGTGTGCCACCATCCATGGGCCGAGACCAAGAAGGACGGCGACGTCGAGGGAGCCTTCGGGAAGCATCTCCACGGTGGCCAACGTCACCGGCTGCACGCCGGAGCCGCGCAGGCGGGCCAGCTCCGGAAACTCGGCGGACTCCTCGGCGTCGAGATAGCCAATGAACCCCCAGTCGCTGCGCAGCCGCCAGCCCTCGCCGTGCGGCTCTACAGTGACGTCGAAGCTCAGCGGCTCCTCGCGCAGCCCCGGCAGCCGCAGCAGAGTGGAAAGCACCACGTGGTCCAACACCGTGACGTATTCGACTCCCATATGCTGGGTGGCCAGTGGGTAGCGTTGCACCAAAACACCTCCCTCAACGTCAGTGGCGCAGGGACTTCACCCCGGCGACCACCGCCAGGATGATCGCGCCGCACAGCAGGCCAAAGATCATCGAGGCCACCGTATCAGCCGTCCAGGCCAGCGCCCCGTTGGAAATGGCGGAGGTCATCTGCTCAATCCAGCCGTGTGGCTGGGCCACGCCGAACTCGTGGATGCCCTTGATGATGATGTGGCCGCCCACCCAGAGCATCGCGGCGGTGCCGATGACACCGATGGCGTTGAGCACCTTCGGCATGCCCTTGACCAGGGCGTTGCCCACGAAGGACGTGCCGTCGTGGCGCTCGAGCATGCGCAGGCCGATGTCGTCCATCTTCACTAGGAGCCCGACTGCGCCGTAAACACCCAGCGTGATGATGATGGCCACCACGACCAGCGTGGCCAGGCGCATCCAAAAGGACTGGTCCAGCACCTCGTTGAGGGAGATAACCATGATCTCCGCGGACAGGATGAGGTCGGTGGTGATGGCGGACTTGACCAGCTTGTCCTCAGCGGAGGCGTCCTTCTCCTCGACGGAGGCGGCGGCCTGCTCGTCCGCGGAATCCGGGTGGGAAAGTTTATGGTAGATCTTCTCCGCGCCCTCGAAACACAGGTAGGCGCCTCCCAGCATGAGAATCGGGGTCAGCGCCCACGGCGCGATCCACGAGAGCACCATGGCCACCGGCAGGATGATGATCAGCTTGTTAAACAGCGAGCCCTTGGTGATGCGCCAGATCATCGGCAGCTCGCGCGCTGGGGTGACACCGGAGACGTACTGCGGGGTCACCGCGGCGTCATCGACCACCACGCCGGCGGCTTTCACGGAGGTTTTGCCCGCGAGTGCGGCTACGTCATCCACGCTGGATGCTGCGGCTCGGGCGATGAGGGCGACGTCGTCAAGCAGGGCAAGTAGGCCACCGGCCATGGAGAATCCTTCGGGGTTATTCGGCTGGAACGAGCTCGACTTTATCAGCCCACGTGAGCTCGATGCCGCGTGAGCTCAGCCAGGCCATGGCGTCATCTCCGGCGCGGGTGATTCCCTCCACCGCGGTCAGGGTGCGCTCCATGGCGCGCTCGGCTTCCTCGGCGGTGATGAGGCGGGAGGAGGTGGCGGCGGCGAGCTCGTCGATGTCGAGCACCTCGATGGGCTCGCCCTTGGTGGCCACCAGATCGACGTAGAGGTCCCGGGTGGTCCACACCTCGCCCTCGACGGCGATGTCCGCAACGTCGAAGTAGAAGTCCTGGTGCGCCTCGACGCCCTCGCGGAAGTGGAAGATGCTGGCGCGCAGGCCCAGGGAGGGCAGCAGCCAGGACTCGAGGTAGCCAAAGCGCGGGTGGTTGGCGCCGCGGGCCATGTAGAGGCCGAAGTCCGTGACGCGGTAGGTGTCTACCTCGCGGCGGAAGCCCTTGGGGTCGATGTTGATGGCCGCGGGGACGTCAAAGGTTTCTTCCTTCACCGGGTGCATTTAGGGCACCTCCACAAAGGCGGCGGTCAGCGGGAAGGTGCAGGCGGATTCCGCGGTGTTGACGGTGCCGGAGAGCACGGCCACAACGGTGCCCTTGCCGGTCTGCGCGCGGCCGGAGACGGTGGTGGGGCCGTCGGGGTTGATGCCGTTGTTAACCAGCGGGGTCTCGCCGTGCTGGAAGGTGTTGAGGTTGAACCACTGCACCTTCATGGCGTCCTGGTGCTCGGCGGCCGGCGGGGTGCCCAGGGCGGTGAAGAGGAAGACGGTCTCGCCTTCGCCGGCGCCTGGGGCGGGGATCTGCGCGGGGCCGGGCACGGCGATGGCAGAGCCGAGGGCGTCACCCTGGCCGCCGATGCAGCGTGCGGAGACGGTGGGCCAGTAGAACTGGCGGAACGGGGGCTGATCCCCCTCTGGCAGGGCCACGCCCGGCTCGCCGCCTTGGCCTAGGCTGAAGGCCAGCCCGGAGAGGATGGCGGAGCGCAGGTCCTGCGGCATCCACGGCTGGTTAGCAAAGTCCCGAATTTTGGCCTCGGTCTCGGCGTTGGGGCGGCCGAGCTCGTCGAGGGGGTTCGAGGATTGCAGTGAGGACTGAAGCGAGGAGAGATCGGGGGCGTCGGCCTGTGCCGGGGTGACCGCCGCCAATCCGAGCACGGCGGCGGTGAGGGCCGCGGTGATTCCGGTGCTTGCGCGCAAGTGGCTCACTTCCTTGGGGTGGGGGACAGAGTCGCGGTAGGGCTCCGCGTCACATGTGTCACAATAGTAACTTTTGAAACAATATTCACTTTTCCTGGGTAGTCAACCCCACATCTGCTTACTAAGACAGTCGGCCGAAGATAACAAAACGTTACAAACCGCCAAAAATTACCCGGAACATCGCGTATCACACCTATCCGATGCTGCATCGATACAGGCGTGCGGGTATATTTAGTGGCCGTTCATCACGGCGGCTGCAGGCCGCGCCGACATAAATTCCTTTAAGGAGCACCCCACTAGTGACTAACACCGAGTTCCGCAACGTCGCCATCGTCGCACACGTTGACCACGGTAAGACCACCCTCGTCAACGGCATGCTGGAGCAGTCCGGCGCATTCGGTGACCACGGCGAGCACAGCGATCGCGTCATGGACTCCAATGATCAGGAGCGCGAGCGCGGCATCACCATTCTGGCCAAGAACACCGCTATCCACCGCAAGGGCCTGGGCAAGGAAGGCGCGGATCTCATTATTAACGTCATCGACACTCCTGGCCACGCCGACTTCGGCGGCGAGGTCGAGCGCGGCATCTCCATGGTCGACGGCGTGGTGCTGCTTGTCGACGCCTCCGAGGGCCCGCTCCCGCAGACCCGCTTCGTGCTCACTAAGGCCCTCGAGGCAAAGCTGCCGGTTATCATCTGTGTGAACAAGACCGACCGCCCCGATGCGCGCATCGACGAGGTCGTAGCCGAGTCCCAGGACCTCCTGCTGGAGATCGCCGCCGGACTGGAGGACCCGGAGGCGGCAGCCGCCGCCGAGGAGCTGCTGGATCTGCCGGTGCTCTACACCTCCGGCCGCGAGGGCAAGGCCTCCACCGAGAACCCGGGCAACGGCAATGTGCCCAACGCCGAGGATCTGCAGGCGCTCTTCGACGTCATCTACGAAGTACTGCCGGAGCCCTCCGCGAACATCGACGGCCCGCTGCAGGCCCACGTGACCAACCTGGACTCCTCCGACTTCCTGGGGCGCATCGCGCTGCTGCGCATCTACTCCGGCACCATCAAGAAGGGCCAGCAGGTGGCCTGGATGCACTACGACGAGGACGGCGAGATGCACGTCAAGAACGTCAAGGTGGCCGAGCTGCTGCGCACCGTCGGCTTCGAGCGCCAGCCGGATACCGAGGCGGTTGCCGGTGACATCGTGGCCATTTCCGGTATCTCCGACATCATGATCGGTGACACCATCGCTGACGTAGACAACCCGCAGCCGCTGCCGCGCATCAAGGTCGACGAACCCGCCATCTCCATGACCATCGGTGTCAACACCTCGCCCATGGCCGGCCAGGGCGGTGGCGACAAGCTCACCGCCCGCATGGTCAAGGCCCGCCTGGAGCAGGAGCTCATCGGCAACGTCTCCATCAAGGTGCTGCCCACCGAGCGCCCCGACGCCTGGGAGGTGCAGGGCCGCGGCGAGATGGCGCTGTCCGTGCTCATCGAGAACATGCGCCGCGAGGGCTTCGAGCTGACCGTGGGCAAGCCGCAGGTGGTTACCCAGGTCATCGACGGCAAGACCATGGAACCCTACGAGATGCTCACCGTCGACGTCCCCTCCGAGTTCCAGGGTGCCGTCACCCAGTTGCTGGCCACCCGCAAGGGCCAGATGCAGTCCATGGACGTGCGCGAGGGTGACTGGGTGCGCATGGTCTTCCGCATCCCGGCCCGCGGCCTCATCGGCTTCCGCACCCAGTTCCTTACCGAGACCCGCGGTACGGGCATCGCCAACTCCATCTCCGACGGCCTCGACGTGTGGGCCGGCGAGATCAAGGCCCGCCCCACCGGCTCCCTGGTGGCGGACCGTGCCGGCCAGATCACCGCCTACGCGCTGCAGCAGCTGGCGGACCGCGGTGACTTCTTTGTCGAGCCGGGCATGGAGGCCTACGAGGGCATGGTCGTCGGCGCCAACAACCGTGACGAGGACATCGACATCAACATCACCAAGGAAAAGAAGCTGACCAACATGCGCTCGGCTACCGCCGACGCCACCGTCACCCTGGCCAAGGCCCGCACCCTCTCCCTGGACGAGGCCCTGGAGTTCTGCGGCAACGACGAGTGCGTCGAGGTCGGCCCGAACGTCCTGCGCGTGCGCAAGGTGGAGCTTTCTGCTGTCGACCGCAAGCGCGCCGCCTCCCGCGCGAAGCAGCTCAACAAGTAAGTGGTCTCGTCCTGGCGCGCAGCCCTCGTGGCTGCCTCGTGCTTAGTTGGCGTGGTCACGCTCGGCGCGTGCCAGGCCAACCCGGGCCCGCCGCCGGTGGTGGAGGCGAAGCAGATGCAGAGCACGGAGGCATCGTCAAGCGCGACGAGCACCAAGCGCGCCCCGCAGGAGGAGGTGGAGGAGCCCGCCACCAAGCGCAGCACCGTCTCCGTGGGCGTGGATCCGCTGCGCGGGGGACTCAACCCGCACCTGGTGGCCAACAACTCCGAGCTGGTCAGCCAGATCGCGGAGCTCGTGCTGCCTTCGGCCTTCCACGGCGAGGAGATGGACACCGACGTCCTGGAATCCGCCGAGGAGGTCGAGGCTCCCTCCTCCGTGGCTATGCGCGTGCGCTACACCATTGCCTCCCCGGCGCAGTGGTCCGATGGCACGCCGATCAGCGGCTCGGACTTCTTCTACCTGTGGGACAAGATGACCACCACCCCGGGGGTCAACGACCCCGCGGGCTATAACGCGATCTCCTCGGTGCGTACCACCGGTAACGGGCGCGTGGTGACGGTGGACTTCTCCCGCCGGGTGGCCGATTGGCACCAGCTCTTCGCCCACCTCGTGCCCTCGCACCTGTTGCAGGATGTGCCTTTTACCAGCGCGCTGGCGGACGGGATTCCGGCCTCGGCGGGGCGCTACCTGGTGCGCAGCGTGGATCGCGGGCGCAACGTCATCACGCTCAACCGCAACGACCGTTTCTGGGGGCAGGACCCGGCGCTCATTGACGTCGTCCAGCTGCGGGGCATCCGCGATACCAACCAGGCGGTGAACATGCTGCGCTCGCGGCAGGTGGGCTTTGTGGATTTCACGCCCGAGCAGACCTCACTGGAGTACCTCGGGTTGCTCAGCAACGTCAACGCCGGCACGGTGACGAGGCCGCGCCAGCTGCGCCTGCACCTATCCACCTACGAGGGCGCGCTGCCGGAGCGGGAGCAGCGCCGCGGCTTGGCCTCGCTTATCGACACCGCGCAGATTGCCCGCCTGGCCACCGGCCGAGCCTCCGAGCTGCGCCCGGGGGATAACCCCGTCGCCGGCGAGGCGGGCCTGGCACCCTTGCGCGAGCGCGCCGGCGCCAAGCCGCTGCGCATCGGGGTGGATCCCACCAACCCCACCGCGCTGGCGGCGGCGAATGCCATCGTGGACGTGCTGCGCGCCCAGGCTATTGACGCCGAATTGGTCACCGAGCGGCTGACCACGATCACCAGCGATCTGCTGCCGCACGGTGAGATCGACGCGGTGGTGACCTGGGAGGACACCACGGTGGACGCGATTAGCATTGCCAATCACTACGTGTGCGCCAGCAGCTCGCGCTACGCGGGCGACGTCTCCGGCTTCTGCCCGGAGGATGCCGCGGCCACCCGCGATAAGATACTCTCCGGGCAGACCCCGGTGGAAGAAGCACTGCACGGCCTCGACGCGCTCAACCGCGAGGAGGTGCTCTACGTGCCGGTGTTGGATGAGACCCGCATCCACGCCCTGGGCCAGGGCATCGTGGGGCCGGGCCAGCGCATTGAGGACTGGGATTCCGGGCTGGTTAGCGCGCCGATGTGGAAGATTGATGAGGAGTAGAAGTGGCAGAGGAATTGACTGCGCCGGATGCGAGCACGCCGCGTGACTTAAGCGGATACCGAGTGGTGTGCGTCCACGCGCATCCCGACGACGAGGCCCTGTTTACCGGTGGCGCTATCGCCGATCTAGCAGCCCGCGGCGCCGAGGTCACTGTCATCACCGCGACGCTGGGCGAGGGCGGCGAGATCATCGGCGAGACCTACCAGGGCCTGGCCGAGGCCGACCAACTCGGCGGGTTCCGCGCCCGCGAGCTTGACTGCGCGCTGCGCACCTTGGGTGCGCGCGGCATCCAGTTGGGCGGCTTCGGACACTTTCGTGATTCCGGCATGGCCGGCTCGCCGGATCATGCCAACCCGCGTGCCCTGGTCAACCGGGTGGATGAGGCGGCCGCGCTGTTGCAGGAGCACTTCCTGCGGCTGCGCCCGCACGCCATCCTCACCTACGGGCCCGACGGCGGCTACGGCCACCCCGATCACATCGCGGTGCACCAGGCGGTGCATCAGGCGGCTGAGAAGTCCACCCGGATCTGGTGGGCCGTCTTCGAGCGCGCCGCGCACTACGCTGCCCTGGAGACCCTGGGCGCCCCGGCCGGCTGGAGCAAGCCCGATAAGGCTTACTTGGATAACTTCACCAACGAGGGCGCGGACGTGGTCTACCAGCTCACGCCCGCCGCGTGGGCCGCCAAGCGCGAGGCGATGGCCGCCCACGCCACCCAGATCTGGCTTGCCGACGGCCGCGTCACCCGCACCAACCCGGAGTCCGCCGTGGCCGCGCTGGCTGATCCCTCCCGTGCGCCTGGTGCCTACGCACTGTCTAACCGCCTGCTCATGCCGCTACTGCCGGCGGAGCACTACCAGCTGGGGCAGGGCAGCCCCGCCGCCAGCTTGCTAGGAGGGCTCTAAGTGAGCGAGCCAGTCATCCGCACGGACACCAGCCGCGGGGAGAAGATCGTCGGCCTGGTGTGGCTGAGCTTCGGCGCGGTTTTCTCCCTCATTCTCGAGGTGGTGTACCTGACCGCCTACCTGCCGTGGTGTGGTGGGGCGGCCATTCCTTTCCCCATCACCATCGTGGTGGCATGGTGGTTTAACTCTGTGCTCACGCGCACAGCGCGCCTGTGGAGTGAGAAAACCTACATCGCCGCCATCCCCGGCGTGGTGTGGCTGGTGGGCTTCTGTGTGTTTGCGCTGGCAGGCGCGGCCACGCACAGTCAGCTGCTGGCCAATAACGTGCTGGCGCTGCTCTTGCTCATCGCGGGCATCGTGGGTAGCGTTTCGCCATTTTTAAAGCAGTAGTGACATACTGTTAAGCATCAACAAACCGTGAAAACAGGAGACCCTATGACTTACACAATCGCGCAGCCGTGCGTGGATGTAATGGACCGTTCCTGCGTTGAAGAGTGCCCGGTCGATTGCATTTACGAGGGCAAGCGTTCCCTGTACATCCACCCCGACGAGTGCGTTGACTGTGGTGCCTGCGAGCCGGCCTGCCCGGTGGAGGCTATCTTCTACGAGGACGACGTCCCAGATGAGTGGCTGGATTACAACGATGCCAACGCCGCCTTCTTCGATGACCTTGGCTCACCCGGTGGAGCCGCCGCCCTGGGCCCCCAGGACTTCGACGCACCGATGATTGCTGCACTTCCGCCGCAGAACCAAGACTAGAATTATCGCCCGGACCTTGCTTCCCGCAGGGCCGGGCTTTTTCTCTCATATCCCTGACAAAGGAGCACTCCTATGGCACGCCAACCGCTTGGACATTTACTTCCGGACTTCCCGTGGAACTCCCTGGAGGGCGCCAAGAAGAAGGCGCAGGCCCACCCGGGCGGCATTGTGGATCTCTCCGTGGGTAACCCCATGGACCCGGTGGCCCCCGGCGTGCAGCTGGCCATGAGCACGGTGGCTGCCGAGCCCGGCTACCCCTCCACGGCGGGCACCCCGCAGTTGCAGGAGGCCATCCGCTCCTACATGGGCCGCAAGGTGGGGGTGGATGAGGCGTCGATCGGCGTGCTGCCGGTCATCGGGCTTAAGGAGTCCATCGCCTGGCTGCCCACGCTGCTGGGCGTGCGCGGGGAGACCGTGGTGATCCCCTCGGTGGCGTACCCCACCTACGAGGTCGGCGCGCTCATGGCTGGGGCCACCCCGGTGCGCGAGGATGATCCCGCTCAGTTCGGCGGCGCGACTCTGGCGTTTGTGAACTCCCCGTCGAATCCCACGGGCAAGGTGCTCGGCGTCGAGGAGCTGCGTGCCGTGGTGGCCTGGGCCCGGGAGAATGACGCCATCGTGGCCTCGGACGAGTGCTACCTCTCGCTGGCCTGGGAGGATGATAAGCGCCCTGTCTCCATCCTGGATCCGCGGGTGACCGACGGCGATAACACCGGCCTGATTGCCATGCATTCGCTGTCGAAGTCCCACAACATGGCCTCCTACCGCGCGGCCTTCTTCGCGGGCGATGAGAAGCTCATTGCTGAGCTGCTGGAGCTGCGTAAGCACGCCGGGCTCATCGTCCCCGGCCCCATCCAGGCGGCCATGGTGGAAGCTCTTGGCGACGACCCCTCGGAGGCCCTCCAGGTGGGCCGCTACGCCGCGCGGCGCGCCAAGCTGGTGCGCGCGCTGGTGGAGGCCGGTTTTAGCATCGAGCATTCCGAGGCGGGCATGTACCTGTGGGCCACCCGCGGTGAGGATTGCCGCACCACCGTGGACTGGCTGGCCGAGCGCGGCATCCTGGTAGCCCCCGGCGATTTCTACGGCCCCTCCGGCCAGACGTACGTGCGCGTGGGGCTCAACGGCAGCGACGAGCGCGTGGACGCTGCCGTCGAGCGCCTCGCCGCCGAGCGCCCATCTGCTGGGAACTCAGGCACCAAAAACTCAGGCACTGAAAACTAGGGAGCGGCGTCGAGCTTTCGCCCGCCGGCCCGCGAGGGTATTAGCGCGCGCAAGACCATGCTGCGCGACGTGGTTCCATACGGCACCGACTACTGGGCCGGGCAGGCGGGCGACTCGCCTTTTGCGCCGGGGGAGAGGCTCATTCCGGGCACCCGGCTGGCGCGGCCAACCCTGGCCTGGTTTTATCCGGAGGTTCCGCCGGAGCAGCCCATTCCTTTTGAGTACACGGTACTCTACGAGGACAGCGAGCTCATCGTGGTGGACAAGCCGCACTTTCTGCCCACCACCTCCAATGGGCGGATTGTGCGCGAGACTCTGCAGACCCGCCTGCGTGTGGATTATGGCGAGGAGGGCATCGTCCCGCTGCACCGCCTGGACAGGCTCACCGCCGGGGTGGTGGTGTGCTCGCGCAACCCGGCCACCCGCGGGAAGTATCAGCGGCTCTTTCAGGACCGCGGCCTGCGCAAGCACTACCGCGCGCGGGTGGCCGAGCCCTTCTTCTTCGAGGGCACCGTCGAGCTCGCCATGTATAAGCCGCGGGGTTCCAGACAGGTGCTTGTGTGTGAGAAGGGCACGCCCACCCAGGCAACATCCACTGAGACGTATGTGTGCGCCCACGGCAGGGAGGTGGAGCTGCAGCCGCGCACCGGGCACACCCATCAGCTGCGTGTGGTGCTCAACCACTTAGGTCATCCGATTCTGGGCGATGACACCTACCCGGCGGACCGGGGCCTGGACCTCTACGATTTTTCGCGCCCGCTGCAGCTGGTGCACGAGCGCATCGAGTTCACCGATCCCCTCAGCGGTGAACCCCGTGCGTTCTCCCTCGCATGGCCCTGATGAGGAGGCTAGTCCTCCAACCCGCGGTTGAGGCGCTTCTCGTCACGGTCGTGGCGCCAGCGCGCCACCAGCGGGGCAAGGATGACCACGGCGGCCGCGCCGATGATAGCGCCCACCGCCCCGCCCGAGGCGAAGTCACTGTCCACGGCCTCGCGGGAGCGGTAGAACATGCCCGCGAAGAGCGCGACGGCGGGGATGAGCATGAGGAGGATGCCGCTCCAGGAACGCAGCCGGGCCGGGGCAGGGATGTGCTTGCGCATCCAGCGGGAGGAGAATCCCTCCGCGATGGCCAGCGCCACCAGCGGGGCCAGCGCCCAGAAGGTCAGTGCGCCGGGTAGGGCCCAGGCGAGGACTGCGCTGGCGCAGTAGACGGTGAACATGGCGGTCACGTACCCGATGGCGTAGGTCTTGAGCAGGACCTCGTGCTCAAACTCGTCACGGGAGAAGCGATCGATTTCCTTCAATGTGTAGTCGGCGGCCAAGCCGCTGATGGAATGTGTTCCAGTGGAGTTAGCCATTGTTTTCTCCTGCTTCCTCTCCGAAGACTTCCTCTACGGTCTTGCCCAACTCGCGGCAGATAGCCAGTGCCAGGTAGACGGAGGGGGAGTAGTTTCCTTTTTCGATGTTAGCGATTGTTTGGCGGGAGACGCCGACCTTCTCAGCGAGCTCGCCCTGGGTGAGCTCCTTCCAGCGGCGCCATTTGCGGACCATCGTGGTGTGCTGCTCACCCACGGGCTCTCAGTCCAATCCTATAAGACATAATGTCAACCTCTCGTGCTGTTCTGCAATGCTTACATGTCACAATGTAAAAGAAACTTGGCACCATGTCAATGATGTGTCTCGTGCGCACAGCAGAAAACCCGCCTGCCGAGCGCAGGAAGGCGCAGGGCTCTGCAGGCGGGTGCTGGTGGCGCGGGCTTGAGGGATGTGCTGCGTTAGGGCTCTGCTGTGTTAGGGATGTGCGCCGGTGCGGGGAAGCGGCAGCGTGGAGGTCGGGGAGATGCCGCGCGCCTTAGCGTTGATGACGCCAGCCACAGCCAGCACGGCGAACATGGCGGCGGCGGAGAAGAGCTGGACGCGGGCGGAGGCGTCGGTAAGCATGAGCACAGCGATGGCCGCAAAGAGGGCTAGTGCGAACCACGTGAGGTAGGGGAAGGCCCACATGCGAATCGGCAGCGGGTGGATGGCCTCCAAGCGGCGGCGCAGGCGCAGCTGCGAGACCGCGATGAAGACCCACACGATGAGCAGCGAGGCGCCCGCGGCGTTGAGCATGAAGCTGAGCAGCCAGCCGGTGTCCGCGTAGTTGAGCACCACCATGACCACGGACAGCGCCACCGAGAGAGCAATGGCGTTGAAGGGCACGCCGCGGGCGTTGGTCTGGGCAAAAATGCGCGGGGCCTCGTGGCGCGCGGCCAGGGAGTGCATCATGCGCGAGGAGGCGTAGATCTGCGCGTTGAAGGCGGAGAGCAGCGCGAGCACGATGACCACCTCCATGAAGCCCGCAGCGCCGGGGATGCCGGCGCGGTCGAGCACCATGGTAAACGGGGACTCCGCCGCCGAGTTGGCCTGCCCAAGGGAGGAATAGGGCAGCAGGAAGGTGATGACCAGCACCGAGCCCAGATAGAACACCGAGATGCGGGTGATCGTGGTGCGCACGGCGTTGACCAGGGACTTCTGTGGGTCCTCGGACTCGGCGGCGGCGATGGCCACGACCTCGATGCCACCGAAGGCAAAGGCCACGGCGAGCAGGCCCGCGGCCACGCCGCCCAGGCCGTTGGGCATGAAGCCATCGCCTAAGAAGATCTCCGTGCCCACGAAGGGGTGGCCGGGCAGCAGCCCAAAGATGAGCAGCACACCGATGATGAGGAAGGCCACGATGACAGCCACCTTGATGAAGGCGAACCAATACTCGAACTCGCCAAAGAGCCGCACGCGCAGCAGGTTGATGGCGCCGAAGACCGCCACGCACACCGCCGCGGGAATCCACGGCGGGCAGTTGAACCAAGAACCGATGAAGCCAGCGGCGCCGGTGATCTCCGCGCCGAGCACGGCCACGGTGGCCAGCCAGTAAATCCAGCCCTGGGTAAAGCCCGCCCAACGGCCGATGCCGTGCTCCGCGTACTCGGAGAAGGAACCGGAGGCGGGGATGACGGTGCCCATCTCGCCGAGCATCTGCATGACGAGGATGGCCAAAAAGCCCGCCACCAGGTAGGCCAGCAGCACGGCGGGGCCGGCGGCGGCGATGCCCACACCCGTGCCCAGGAAGAGCCCGGCCCCGATGGTGGAGCCCAAGCCCATCATGGTCAGGTGGCGGACTTTGAGGCCGCTGCCGAGAGTTGAATTCGATGGTTGAGTCACAAAACTAGTGTATAACCGGCCAAAACGGCGAAAGTGGTTGGGGTAGCTTCCCCAACCACTTATCGTGTGTGCACAGCCGCGCTAGTTCTTGTGCAGGTCCTCGTTGAGGGCCACGGCCTCGGCCTTCCACTCCACGGCCTCCACGGCGCCGCTGACGGAGTTGCGCCGCAGCAACAGGCCGGAGGCGCCGGAGAGCTCGGAGCCCTTGACGGTGGCTCCCTCCTCGACGCCGAGGGCCTCGGCCACCTTGCCGAAGACCGCGATCTTGGTGCCGGCGGTGACGTAGAGGCCGGCTTCGACCACGGCGTCATCGCCAAGCGAAATACCCACGCCGGAGTTCGCGCCCAGCAGGCAGCGCTCACCGATGGAGATGACCTCCTTGCCGCCGCCGGAGAGGGTACCCATGATGGAGGCGCCGCCGCCGACGTCGGAGCCGTCACCGACCACCACGCCGGCGGAGATGCGGCCCTCGACCATGGAGGCGCCCAGGGTGCCGGCGTTGAAGTTGACGAAGCCCTCGTGCATCACCGTGGTGCCCTCAGCCAGGTGGGCGCCCAGGCGAACGCGGTCGGCATCACCGATGCGCACGCCGGAGGGGACCACGTAGTCCACCATGCGCGGGAACTTGTCCACGGAGTAAACCACCACCGGGCCGTGGGAGGCCAGGCGCCCGCGCACCATCTGGAAGTCGGAGACCGCGCAGGGGCCGTAGTTGGTCCACACCACGTTGGCCAGCAGGCGGAAGATGCCGTCCATGTTCAGGCCGTGCGGCTTGACCGCGCGGTGGGAGAGCAGGTGCAGGCGCAGGTAGGCGTCGTAGGTGTCCTGCGGGGCGTCGTCAAGATCCTTGATGGAGGTCTCCACCGCCACGCGAGCCACGCCGCGCTCCTCATCCGGACCGACCAGCGAGGCGAACTGCTGGGGAGTCTCCTCCAGGCGGACGGTGCCGGACTCGGAGACGGGCGCATCGGCGCCGACCTTGACTGCGGGGAACCAAACATCGAGCACGGTGCCGTCGTGAGTAATGGTGGCGAGGCCGCGTGCGGAAGCAGAAGTCATGAACCTAGAAACCTTGTATCGAAGCGTGAATCGTGACAAACCTAGAGCTTACAGTTCGGCCTTGTTCCGTGTGGCACCGCGGGAGGGAAGAAGGCGCGAGATCACAATGAGCGCGGCCGCCAGGATGAGCACGGCGATGACCTGGCTGCGCGCGGAGGCGTCGAAAAGCATAAGAACCAGCAGCACACCGATAACGCCCAGGGTGGCCCAGCCGACCACGGGGTAGCCCACCACGCGGATGGTGGTCAGCTCACCGCGTGCCTCCATAATGGGGTGAAGCTTGATGTAGGAGGCCACCACGAAGATCCAGATCACCAGCAGGCAGCCGCCCACCGCGTTGAAGAGGAAGGCCAAAAGCCCCGGCGGGTTCCAGAACTGTAGGCCCACGGAGATGAAGGCGAAAACCATGGACAGTGTCACGGCGTTGACCGGGGAGCCCTGCGCGTTCTTCTTGAGGAAGATGGCCGGGGCGGAGCCGTCCTTGGCCATGTCGTGTACCAGGCGCGAGGTGGCGTAGATCTGCGCGTTGAAGGCGGAGAGCAGGGCCAGGGCGATGATGGCCTCCATGAAGCCGGCCGCGCCCGGGATCTGGGCGGCGTCGAGCACCAGGGTGAAGGGTGACTCGGCGGCCACGTCGGCGTCCTTGATGGAGCTAAACGGCAGGGCCATGGTGATGACCAGGATGGCGCCGATGTAAAAGACCATGATGCGCACGATCACCGCGCGCACGGCGGTTGCTACGTTGTGTGCCGGATCCTCGGACTCGGCAGCGGCGATGGTCACCAGCTCGATGCCGCCGAAGGCGAAGGCCACGGCCAGCAGGCCGGCCGCGAAGCCGGAGATGCCGTTGGGCATGAAGTTCTCCGTGAAGTTGGTGCCGGCCCGGTTAAGGTCCATGCCCGGCAGCACGCCGAAGAGCATGAGCACGCCCACGCCGATGAAGGCCACGATGACGGCGACCTTGATGATGGCGAACCAGAACTCGAACTCGCCGAAGCCGCGCACCGCGGAGAAGTTGACCACCGCAAAGAAGGCCACGGCGATAAGCGCCGGGATCCACGGGGCGATGCCGAACCAGGAGGAAATGATGGCAGCTGCGCCGGTGATTTCCGCGCCCATGACCATCACCAGCATGAACCAGTACATCCAGCCCATGGTGAAGCGGGCCCAGTCGCCGAAGGCGTCGCCGGCGTAGGTGGAGAAGGAACCCAGTGAGGGGCGGGCGGCGGCCATCTCACCGAGCATCCACATGATGACGGCCACCAGCGCGCCGGCGATGGCGTAGGAGATGAGCACCGAGGTGCCGGAGATCTGGATGCCCAGACCAACACCGAGGAACAGTCCCGCGCCGACAGCAGAGCCGAGGCCCATCATCGTGAGGTGCCTGGTCTTGAGTTTCTGTGTGGCTTCTGCCATGTTTCCTGCCTTATGTGATTGTCGTCGATAGAATGCACGTTACTTTACACAATGCATAGTCCCGCCGGGGGCGCTAGCATGGCGCCTTGTGAACTTAGATCTCTTCGCCGACCCGATTGAACTGACCAAGGCTCTCGTTGACATTGAAAGCCCTTCCCATCACGAGGAGGAGATCGCCAGCGCCGTCGAGGCTGCGTTGCGCGCGCTACCTGGGGATATCCAGGTGGAGCGCTACGGCAATACGGTGTGTGCGCGCACCGATCGCGGACTGGGATCCCGCGTGGTTCTGGCCGGTCACTTAGACACCGTGCCGCTGGCGGATAACACCCCGCACCACATGGAGGGGGACATCATGTGGGGGTGCGGAACCGTGGATATGAAGTCCGGCATGGCTGTGTATCTTCATGCCTTCGCTGCACTTTATGCAGACCCGCAGCTGCGCCATGACCTTACCGTCATCGCCTACGAGGGCGAGGAAGTGGCCACCGAGTACAACGGCCTGGGCCACCTGCAGCGGGACCACCCCGAATGGCTGGCGGGCGATCTTGCCCTGTTGGGCGAGCCCTCCGGGGCCATGATCGAGGCAGGCTGCCAGGGCACGCTGCGCTACCGCGTCACCGCCCACGGCACCCGTGCCCACTCCGCGCGCGCCTGGCTGGGCTCCAACGCCGCCCACACCCTTGCCCCGGTGATGCAGCGTGTGGCGCAGTACAGCCCGCGCGAGGTCACCATCGACGGCTGTACCTATAAGGAAGGCATCAACATCGTCCACCTGGAAGCCGGGGTGGCCACCAATACCATCCCGGATGAGGCCTGGATGTTTGTCAACTTCCGCTTCGCCCCGGACCGCAGCCTCGAGGAGGCCCACGCCCACCTGCGCGAGGTGATCGGCGAGCACGAGAACGTCACCATCGAGGTGGATGACGCCGCCGGCGCCGCCCTGCCCGGGCTTGCTCAACCTGCGGCGCGTGCGCTTGTAGAAGCCGTCGGTGGCCGCGGCAGCGTCCGCGCCAAGTACGGCTGGACTGACGTCGCCCGCTTTTTCGAGATGGGCACCCCGGCCGTCAATTTCGGCCCGGGTGATCCCGGCTTCGCGCACAAGAAGGACGAGCAGGTGCCCGTGGCCCAGATCACCGAGGTCTCCCAGGCGCTGCTGAGCTACCTCACCGCATAAACTTTCCCCAACCCAGAAGGACTCTGAAGAGAATGACCCCCGATCACCTGCGCACCCTGCGCGGCCCCATGCTGCTGCGCAGTGAAGGCACCCAAGCCTCCACTTTTGACCAGCGCCTGCTGGAATCCGGCGCCGACCACGACTGGATGCACGCGGATCCCTGGCGTGTTCTGCGCATTCAGGGCGAGTTCGTTGCCGGATTCGACGCCTTGTCCAACCTGCCCAAGGCCGTCACGGTCTTCGGCTCCGCGCGTAGCACCGAGGATTCGGAGGCCTACAAGCTCGGCGTGCGGGTGGGCGAGGCCCTGGCCAAGGCCGACTACGCCGTTATCACCGGCGGCGGCCCGGGGCTCATGGAGGCGGCCAACCGCGGCGCGCACGAGGCCGAGGGGCTCTCCGTGGGCCTGGGCATCGAGCTGCCGCACGAGCAGGGGATGAACCCCTACGTGGACCTGGGCGTGAACTTCCGCTACTTCTTTGCCCGCAAGACCATGTTCCTCAAGTACTCCCAGGCCTTCATTTGCCTGCCCGGCGGCATGGGCACCATGGACGAGTTTTTCGAGGTGCTGTGCATGGTGCAGACCGGCAAGGTGACCAACTATCCCATCGTGCTGCTGGGCAGCGAGTACTGGTCCGGCCTGGTGGGCTGGCTGCGCGATACCCTGGCCGCCGGCGGGTACATTAACCAGGAGGACATGGATCTCTTCCTCGTCACCGATGACGTGGACGAGGCCATCGAGCACATTGTGGAATGCCACAAGGTGATGAGCGATAAGCGCATCGGAGCCAACAAGAAACGCAGGAGCGCCACCCAAAAATAATGAAGAACACCGTGCCCAGCGCCCCCGTGCCTGGCCTCGCCCGGGTCATGGCGATCATCAACCGCACCCCGGATTCCTTCTACGACCACGGCAAGACCTGGCAGCTTGATCCGGCGCTCGCCCGGGCCGAGGAGGTCATCGCCGCCGGCGCGCAGATCCTCGACATCGGCGGGGTCAAGGCCGGGCCCGGCGAGGCCGTCGACGCCCAAGAGGAAATCGAGCGGGTAGTGCCCACCATCGCCGAGATCCACCGCCGCCACCCCGAGGTGCTCATCTCCGTGGACACCTGGCGCGCCGAGGTGGCCGAGGAAGCCATCCGCGCCGGGGCCGGGCTGGTCAACGACACCTGGGCTGGCTGGGATCCGGAGCTCATCGAGGTGGCCGGCCAGCACAAGGTGGGCTACGTCTGCTCGCACACCGGCGGCATCACCCCGCGCACCCGCCCGCACCGCGTGCACTTTGACGACGTCGTCGCCGACGTCATCCGCGAGACCACCGCCCTGGCCGAGCGCGCCGCTGCGCTGGGCTGCCCGGAGGAGCTCACCTTCATCGATCCCACCCACGACTTTGGCAAGAACACCTTCCACGGCCTGGAGCTGCTGCGCCGCGTGGACGAGCTGGTGGCCACCGGCTGGCCGGTGCTCATGGCGCTGTCTAACAAGGACTTCGTGGGCGAGACCGTAGACCGCCCGGTGGGCGAGCGCGTGGCCGGCACACTGGCGGCCACCGCCTGGGCCGCCGCCCGCGGGGTCGCCGCCTTCCGCGTGCACGAGGTGGCAGAGACCATCGACGTCATCCGCATGACCGCTGCCATCCAGGGCACCGCCGAACCCCTGGCCACCACCCGGGGGCTGGCCTGATGGCTAACGCATCCCGGGCTAGCGTCATCATTCCTGCGCTCAACGAGGAAGCCACCATCGCCGAGGTAGTCCGCGCCTGCCTGGCCGATGGCCCACTGGAGCTGCTCGTCATCGACGCCGACTCCACTGACGCCACCGCCGAGCGCGCCCGCGCCGCCGGTGCGCGCGTGATCAACTGGCGCGAGGCCCACCCCAGCCCGCCGCGTCCCGGTAAGGGCGAATCCCTGTGGCGCGGGGTGGGCATTGCCCGCGGGGAGTACGTGGTCTTCATCGACGCCGACCTCACCTCCGCGCGCCCGGGCATGGTCTCGGTACTCTGCGCCCCGCTGGAGGATCCGTCCATCCACATGGTTAAGGCCACCTACCGGCGCACCTTCAACGGCCAGCCCACCGGCGGCGGTCGAGTGACCGAGCTGACCGCCAAGCCGCTGCTGCGCCTGCTCTTCCCGGAGCTGGCCGGGGTGAGCCAGCCGCTGGGAGGGGAGTACGCCCTGCGCACCTCCACCGCGCGCCGCCTGCCCTTCGTTGAGGGCTACGGGGTGGAGGCCGGGCTGCTTGTCGACGTCGCCCAGCGCCACGGTGCCGCCGCCATCGCCGAGGTGGACCTCGGCATCCGCGCCCACCGCAACCGCCCGCTGGAGGAACTGGCCCCCATGGCGGAGACCGTGGCGCGCACGCTGCTCTCGCGCGCCGGAATCGACGGCGCAGTTGCCCACCGCGCAGCGCACGACGCTACTATTTAAGCCATGCTTTCGTGGATTGTGCTCATCGTTGTTCTCGCCGCCCTGGTTGTTTTGGGCACCTGGCTAAGCGGGAGGCTTTTTGGGCGGACAACGGTGATGGAAAAGCCCGATGAAGCGCGTAATCTCATGGAGGATAACCGCGCGGCCCTGGAGGCTGGCCATTGGGAGAAGATCCGCTTTGACGTGGTCACCCGCGGTTACCGCCAGGATCAGGTTGATGACCTCCTGACGGCGCTGGAGGAGCGCCTGCGGGCCGAGTCCGCTCGTGACTAGTGAAAAACGCGTAGAGTGGTTGGAAGTACCCAACAATTGAAATGCTTGTTTAAGGAGCGGATGCGTAATGGCAGCAATGAAGCCTCGCACTACGGGTGGCCCGATGGAGGCCGTGGAAGAGTCGCGCAAGATTGTGATGCGGATCCCCTCCGACGGTGGCGGCAGGATCGTCGTGGAGCTCAGCAAGGAAGAAGCAGCTGAGCTGGGCTCGCTGCTGGTAGAGGTTTCCAGCTAATACTCCCGGCTAATTTTCCCGGCTAATTTTCTTTGTGTTGAAGAAGTTTCCAGCCTCGTGTTTTAACGCTAGGCTGGATTCATGCTTTCACACATCATTGATGTTTTGGCCGATCCGAATGACGGCACCGCCCTGCACGGGGAAGATGATTTCAGCCGTTTGGTCTCGGAATCCGGCCATTCTTTTGATGTAGCCAAGCAGGGCTATGTCACCCTCGCCGCCGGCGCTGGCCTCAAGCACAAGGGCGACGATAGCGCGATGGTCGCCGCCCGCGAGACCTTCCTCTCACTGGGCCACTTCGCGCCTTTTGTGGAGGCAGTCACCGCTGCCGTGTTCGACGCCCTCGATGCCGCCGAGGTCCCCGAGGATCACCACCCGGCCCTGCTGGAAGTGGGAGCTGGTACCGGCTACTACCTGGCGCACACCCTCGATTCCATCGCCGAGGCCCGCGGCGTGGGCCTGGATATTTCCCCGCACGCCGCCAAACACCTGGCCAAGTGCCACCCGCGCGTGGGCGCGGTGGTGGCCGACGTCTGGGAACGGCTGCCCCTCCGCGACGAGTCCATCGACGCCATCTCTGTGATCTTCGCCCCGCGCAACTCGGCGGAGTTCCAGCGCGTGCTGCGCCCGGGCGGTGAGGTCATCGTGCTCACCCCGGATACGGGCCACCTCGACGAGCTGCGCGAGCCGCTGGGCATCCTGGGAGTGGAGGAAGGAAAGATCGATCGCCTCTACGAGCAGGCGGAGGGCTTCCTCGAGCAGGCGGCCGAGCCGGTGGAGCTGAGCTTCCCCATCACCCTGGACCGTTCGTCCATCGCCGCCCAGGTGGGCATGAGCCCCTCGGCGCGCCACATCGAGACTGCGGAGCTGGAGAAGCGGATGGCGGCGCTGCCGGAGACCATGACCGTCACCGCCCGCGCCCGCCTGGACCGCCTGCGCGCGCTCTAGTGCAGCGCCAGAACAGCTCTAGTGCAGCGCCTCTATAGCTCTAGAACTTAGAGCCCTTGCGCTCATAGAACTGCTCCACCTCGGCGCCGCCCTCGGTGGCGACCTCGATGCCGGAGCAGTAGCCGTCGAAGTAGACGCGCGAAGCCATGGCGGCCTGGCCGCCGTCGGCAAAGACCTCCACGGTGTTGCCGTCCACCACCACGGTCAGTGCGTCGGTGTCATCCTCCACCAGCGGGGCCACCGCCGGCTGGGACTCGCCGAAGGTCGCGCTCATGGAGCGATCCAGCGTGAGCTTGTCCGCAGCGTGGGTGACCACGGCGGCGGGCTTGCCGTGGGCGTCGAGAAGCGTCAGCGCCACCGAGCCGCCGGCTGGCACGTTCATGATGCCCGTCCAGGAGCGGGCGCGATCCGTGGCGAGGATGGCGTCCTGCAGCCCCGGCGGGGGAGTCATGTAGAGCTTCCCGCCCTGCAGCGTGATGTGGCGCGGCAACGCCAGGGAGTTGGCCCAGCCCTCCTCCTTAAAGGCCAGTTGCTGGGTGGGATCGTCGGCGCGTCCAGCGCCGTTGAGCAGGCCGAAGATGATGGCTTCGTCGTAGCGCTTGCCCTGGGCAACGGTGCCCGTGGTGAAGTTGGTGTTGCGCGGGCGGGAGAAATCGTGGCCGAAGTCGATGCGCTGGAAGCCGGAGACGATGCTAAAAGTGGTGCCCTCCAGGCGGCCTACCAAGTAGCCGGAGACATCGCGGTGATCGCGCTCGAGGGTGACCAGGAGGACATCGTAAATCTTGCCGTCAATCTCATCGCGCAGGCGCACCACGCGCGGGGAGACCACCGGGGGAAGCGGGGAGGTGGAGGGGACCTCGCTCTCGTTGAAGCCGGCGTCACCATCCAAGGTCAGCGGGCCCTTGAAGGTCCAGGAGACCCCGTCGGGGCTTTCCAGGATCACCGGCTTCGGGGCGTCGGAGTGCCCGGTTAGCGCCAGCATGAGCCAGCCCTCGTGGCCCTCGTCGCGGTCATCCGAGGCCCAGTTGGGCACCACCGAGGGGGAGCGGAAGCGGGTGTAGTTGGTGATGGAGCCGGCCACCTCGCCGTAGCGAGTGACGTGCGGATCCAGCGCCAGCTTGTCCTCGGACAGCACGCAGGGATCGGTGAAGTCGCTGAAGCGGGCCAGGTGAACCGCGGTGTCGGTGGAGGTCACCGAGGTGAAGTAGAGGTTGATGGAGCCCTCCTCGGCGGTGACAGAACCCGCGCGCAGGGAGAGTTCGCCGCCGGCCGGGGCCAGGACGTCATCGCACTCCATCCACTCGAAGGGGGTTTCCTCGGAGGTGGTGTGGCCCCAGCGGGTGGGCGCGCCCTTGTCCTGGCGGTACTGGTAGAACAGGTGCCAGGTGGTGCCGTCGAGCAACACGCCCGCGGGGGCTTCGAGGATGCCGGATTCCAGGGAGAGGTGCAGTTCTGGCTGGTGGGAAGTCACGGTGCTCCTTACTTGATCAGTGAGCGGTAGATGTCAACGGTCTGCTGCGCGATGGTGGCCCAGGAGAAGTGCTCCACCGCGCGGGTGCGCCCAGCCTCGCCGAAGGCGGCGGCGCGCTGCTTATCGGCGGCCACCTGGTTGACGGCGGCAGCGATGTCGGCCTCGAAGGTGGCGGGATCGGATTCGTCATAGTTGACCAGGATGCCGGTTTCGCCGTCGACGACGACCTCCGGAATGCCACCCACGTTGGAGGCCACCACGGCGGTGCCGCAGGCCATGGCCTCGAGGTTGACGATGCCCAAAGGCTCATAAATGGAGGGGCAGACAAAGACGTCCGCACCGGAGTAGACCTCCTGGATCAGCTCGCGCGAGAGCATGTCCTGCACCCAGTAGACGCCATCGCGGGTGGCCTGCAGCTCTTCTACCAAAGCCTTGGTCTCCGCGGCGATCTCCGGGGTATCGGGGGCGCCGGCACAAAGGACGAGCTGGATATCCTCATCGAACTGCGCTGCGGCCTTGAGCAGGTGTTTCACGCCCTTCTGGCGGGTGATACGCCCCACGAAGGCGACGATGGGGCGCTGCTTGTCCACGCCCAAGGTGTCCAGGTAATCCGCCTGGCGCGGGTACCACATCTCGGTGTCGATGCCGTTGAGCACCACGTGGACCTTGTCGGCGTCGATGCGTGGGTAGGCGTCCAGGATGGACTCCTTCATGCCGGCGGAGACCGCGATGACGGCGTCGGCGTACTCCATGGCGTTCTTCTCCGACCACGAGGAGACCTCGTAGCCGCCGCCGAGCTGCTCGCGCTTCCACGGGCGGTGCGGCTCCAGCGAGTGGGCGGTCACCACGTGGGGAATACCGTAGAAGCGTGCGGCGAGGTGGCCGCCCAGCCCGGAGTACCAGGTATGGGAGTGAGCGACGTCGATGTCGCTGGCGGCGTTGGCCATGCGCAGGCCCGTCGACAGCGTCTGGATGGCCGGGTTGGCCTGGGCCAGTTCTGGGTCGACGCCGTGGACAAAGACGTCTTTTTCTTCGCGAGGGGAACCGGTGCAGTGAACGGAGACATCGATGATCTCGCGCATGAAGCGGGTGAGTTCGGCCACGTGCACACCGGCACCGCCGTAAATTTCTGGGGGATATTCTTTGGAAAAAATTCCAGCTCTCATACCCACCTAGAATACGGAAGCTTGCAGGCCCGTGCAGAAATCCGCGGCGGGGGTAACTCTGAGCGATTTTCCACTGCGAAGCGCGCCAAACATGAATAGGTTGGAGGATGTGAAAAGCCAGCCTAATGTCCTAGCAATTGTTCTTGCCGGCGGCGAAGGCAAGCGCCTCTTCCCGCTGACCGAAGACCGCGCCAAGCCCGCCGTGCCCTTCGGGGGTTCCTACCGCCTCGTTGACTTTGTTCTGTCCAACCTGGTCAACGCCGGTTACCTGAAAATCGCCGTGCTGACCCAGTACAAGTCCCACTCCCTGGACCGCCACATCTCCCAGGCCTGGAACCTCTCCGGGCCCACCCCGCAGTACATCGCCTCGGTGCCGGCCCAGCAGCGCCGCGGCAAGCGCTGGTACAACGGCTCGGCCGATGCGATTGTGCAGTCCCTTAACCTCATCT
This sequence comes from Corynebacterium sp., assembly GCF_030532325.1. GTDB lineage: Bacteria > Actinomycetota > Actinomycetes > Mycobacteriales > Mycobacteriaceae > Corynebacterium. The sequence continues at coordinate 97,435 of NZ_JAUNLS010000006.1, read as the reverse complement.
ATGACGAGAAACCGGACTACGTCATCGTCTTTGGCGCCGATCACGTCTACCGCATGGATCCCTCCCAGATGGTGGAGGAACACATCGCCACCGGGCTTGATTGCTCGGTGGCAGGCATCCGCGTGCCGCGCTCGGATGCCTCGGCCTTCGGCTGCATTCAGGCTGACGGTATGGGCACCATCACGGAGTTCGTGGAGAAGCCGGAGAATCCCCCGGCCACCCCGGATGACCCGAACATGACCTACGCCTCCATGGGCAACTACGTCTTCACTGCCAGCGCGCTGATCGACGCCCTCTTGGCCGACGAAAAGAATGAGAACTCCTCCCACGATATGGGCGGGGACATCATCCCTTACTTCGTCTCCCAGGGCCAGGCCCACGTCTACGACTTCATGGCCAACGAGGTCCCCGGCTCCACCGAGCGGGATCACGGGTACTGGCGCGATGTCGGCACCATCGATTCCTTCTACGAGGCGCACATGGATCTCATCTCCGTGCACCCGATCTTCAACCTCTACAACGACAAGTGGCCGATTCACTCCACGGATTCCGCCAACTGGCCGCCGGCGAAGTTCGTGCAAAACGGCATCGCGCAGTCCTCGATGGTCTCGGCGGGCTGCATCGTCTCCGGCGGCACGGTGCGCAACTCGGTGCTGGCTTCAGACGTTCACGTGGCCGACGGCGCCACGGTGGAAGGCTCGGTGCTCATGCCCGGCGTGCGCATCGGCAAGGGTGCGGTGGTACGTCACGCCATCTTGGATAAGAACGTCAAGGTCAACGAGGGTGCGATTATCGGCGTCGACCGCGAGCGCGACGCCGAGCGCTTCAAGGTATCCGACGGCGGCGTGGTGGTCGTGGGCAAGAACCAGGTGGTCTAGGGCCTCTGGCCGCTCGCGCGGCTAGAGCTTGGTCACCAGGGTGAGCCCGGAGCCCAGGGGGAGGCGAGTCACCAACACGCCCTCGAGCGTGCGGACGAGCTCGTCTGCCTCGCGGGCGGCGGCGGTGTCGCGGTCGGTGCGGGTGGGATCGGCCACGGTGGCGTCGAGAAGCGAATTAGCAATGGCGAGCGTGCCGTGTGCGCGCAGCAGGGGGACCGCGGCCTTGATGAGCGCCGGCATGTCTAGGGCGGGGACGTCGGCGTAGATGAGCTGGTAGGCGTCAGTGGCTAGGCGGCCCATGACCTCCAGGGGGCGCGAGGGGAGGAAGCGGCAGCGGGTGGAGGCGTAACCGGCCTCGCGGAAGGTAGCCTTGGCGGTGGCCTGGTGCTCGGCCTCGGGGTCGATGCAGGTGAGGATGCCGGCATCGGGCAGACCCTCGAGCACGTAGAGGCCTACCACCGCGGCGGCAGGGGAGATGACAACTGCCTGCGCGCGGTCCGTCCCGCTGGCGGCGGCGGCCAGGGTGGCGAGCAGCTGGCCAGTGGGCTCGTCGGGCACGGAAAGGCCGTATTCTTCCGCGTGGGCGCGGGCGCCGGTGAGGGCCTCGGAGGGCTGGCTGGTGTTCTCGATGTAGGAACGCAGTGCGTCAAAAGCCGTATTATTCACGTCCCCAACATTAGGGAAAAAGTGCGCGCGGTGGTGTCAGACCTGCACAAGAGCAGTGGATTTGTGACGGGTGTGGCGCTTGTGGTGGCTTTACAGGATCTTTACAGCTTCACGTCTGGAGTTTGGCATCCAAATATAGAAAGATAGAGCCCATGTCACGAAAGTTGCGCGATTCTCGGAACTCCCACAACACCTCCACCTCTCCCTTCGCCGGCGATGGCGAGCATGACTCGCAGTCAGCCGAGCAGGCGGGTGCTGGCGGTGAGGAGCTGACCGGAACCGCCGCTTTCGACGCCGGGGAAGGCGAGATGCCCTCCTGGGCGGAGCTGGTGGCCGAGCACGCCGACGGCGTCTACCGCTTGGCCTACCGCCTGGCCGGTAATCAGCACGACGCCGAAGACCTCACCCAGGAGACCTTCATGCGCGTGTTCCGCTCCCTGGACAAGTACCAGGCCGGGACTTTCGAGGGATGGCTGCACCGCATCACTACCAACCTCTTCCTCGATATGGTGCGCCACCGCTCGAGGATCCGCATGGAGGCCCTGCCGGAGGATTACGAGCGCGTGCCGGGCAACGACATGACCCCGGAGCAGGCCTACAGTGCGGCCAACTTGGACCCGGCGCTGCAGCTGGCGCTCGATGATCTGGCGCCCGATTTCCGCGTGGCCGTGGTTCTTTGTGATGTCGTGGGCATGAGCTATGACGAGATCGCTGAGACCCTCGGCGTGAAGATGGGAACCGTGCGCTCGCGTATCCACCGCGGGCGCTCCCAGCTGCGCGCCGCGCTGGAGAAAGCCGCGCAGACCGACGATAACGCTCGCGATCTGCTGCGCGTGCGCTAGCCGTATTTCACTACAATCTAAGGGATAGAGCCGCGGGGCACTGAGCACGCGCCCCGCGTGCAGCTGAGCTGTAGTGAGCTGGCCATGGTGAGCGCCTGGGCCAGCGTGAGCGGAAAGGAGCGCGCGTGGAGGCATCATCGCAGCGCCGCGAATCCTTCTGGCTGCGTGCTGCTGGCAGCGAGGAATCCAAGGACTGCCAGGCTCGCAGGAAGGCCCGCGATAAGTCCAAGGCGCGAGCGCGGCGCAACGACACCATCGGCCACCTCGGCCCGGAGGCCGTGGCGGCCTTCGTGGACGGGGAGATGGAAGACAAGTTCATGCACCGCGTCCGCGTGCACCTGGTGCACTGCCCGCAGTGCCGAGCCGACGTCCACGCCCAGCGGCACGCCTCGGAGCGTCTGCGCCACTCCAACATCGACGGCGACGTGCGCATGCCTACCGGCCTTATGGCGAAGCTAGCGGACATTGCCAGCCTGCCCCCGCGCGAGCACCGCGCCCCGAAAGAGGCAGCGGGGGAGACGCCGGCCGGCGAGGTACACCGCGACTTCCTGGACCGAGTGGAGATGGTCATCAGGGCCATTCGTCACAATCAGCGCGGCGGTTAAGTACCTGCGCGAGGGCGCCGTCCAGGCGCTGCGGTGGGTTGGATAGCAAAAAGCAGGAAACAAGTTAAGATAACAAGGTGTTTTCTTCAATTGGGTGGCCCGAAATTGCGATGATTGTCCTTCTGGGCATCGTCGTCATCGGCCCCGAGCGTTTGCCCGGTGTGATTACCGATATCCGCGCCGCTATCTATGCCGCGCGCAAGGCCATTAACAACGCCAAGGCCGAGCTCAACGGGGAAATGAGCCAGTTCAGCGGCGAGTTTGAGGCGCTGCGCGGGCCGATTAGCCAGGCCGCCGAGTGGGGAAGGCTGGGCCCCAAGGGGGCTATCACCAAGGCGCTGTTTGACGGCGATGACTCCGCCTGGGATGACTTTGACCCCCGCACCATCACCAAGGACATGGGCAACCCCACCCTGGCCGGCCAGCAACCGCAAGCACAGTCACAATCACAGCCACAGCGCTCTGTGCGCCCCCAGCCGGGGCATCCGGGCGCACAGTCCACACCGGCACCGGGCACCGTGCAGCAGCCCGGCCAGCCATCCCAGCAGACCCAGGGCGGCTTTGATTACTCACAGATTTACTCCCAGCCGGCCGAGCCGCAGCGCTCTGAACCGCGCGCTGAGGAGCTTGCAGCGCAGGAGCAAGCTCAGCAGAAACCCGCCCAGCAGGAACCCGCCGCACCTGATGCCCAGACCCGCAGCGAGTCTTCTGGCAGCGAGGACACCGGCGGGTTCAGCTGGACCAGCGTGCTCTAAGCTCACGCGTGTCCTCTCAGAAAGTACGCAACCGGCCTAGACGGCAAAAGTCGCGCCGGATCCGAGGGGATCGGGCGCGACTTTTGCCGTGTAGGGCGGCTAGGCTGCCGTAAGCAACTCTAGTGGCGGGTGACTCCCAGACCCAGGGTCTTGCCCACCAGGGAATCCTTGCGGATTGCCAGTTTATCGGCCAGGGACTTCAGCGCCGTGGTGGCCGGAGACTCCGGTGCGGCGTTGAGGATGGGCTCGCCTGCGTCGCCGCCGGCGCGCAGGGCCGGGTCCAGTGGGATCTCGGCGAGGAGGGGGACGTCGTAGCCGAGGATCGTCGACAAGCGCTGTGCTACGACCTTGCCGCCGCCGCTGCCAAAGATGTCCATGGTGCTGCCGTCAGGAAGCACCATTGCGCCCATGTTTTCAATGACGCCGGCCACGCGCTGGCGGGTCTGCTGGGCGATGGAGCCCGCGCGCTCAGCCACCTCAGCGGCGGCGGCCTGCGGGGTGGTCACGATGAGCAGTTCGGCGTTGGGGATGAGCTGAGCCACGGACAGGGCCACGTCACCGGTGCCGGGTGGTAGGTCCAGCAGGAGTACGTCGAGATCGCCCCAGAAGACGTCTGCGAGGAATTGCTGCAGCGCGCGGTGCAACATCGGGCCGCGCCAGACCACGGGCGCGTTGCCCTCCACGAACTGGCCGATGGAGATGTGCTTAATGCCGTGTGAGATGGGCGGCAGCAGCATCTCATCATCGAGGACCGTGGGGCCCGCGGTGGAGCCGAGCAGGCTGGGAACGGAGTGGCCGTAAATATCGGCGTCCACGATGCCGACCTTGAGGCCCTTGGCCTGCAGGGCGGCGGCCAGGTTGACCGTCACGGAGGACTTGCCCACGCCTCCCTTACCCGAGGCCACCGCGAACACGCGGGTGGTGGACTCAGGCTTGGCAAAGGGAATCTCTGGCTCGGCCTGGCCGCCACGCAGCTTGGCCTTGAGCTCACGGCGCTGCTCGTCATTCATGGCATCGAGACTGACGCTGACAGTGCCCACGCCCTCGAGCTCCTCCAGCACCGCACGGGTGTTGGCCTCAATAGTGTTTTTCATGGGACAGCCGGCGATGGTGAGGTAAATCTCCACGGCAATGTCGTTGCCCTCCACGGCGACCGACTTGACCATGCCGAGCTCGGTGATGGGACGACCAATTTCGGGATCTTCCACGCGCGAGAGGGCCTCGCGGACGGTGGCTTCAGTAATTGCGTTAGACATATCGGTGTTTATTCTAGCCCCCGCCGCGTGCCAGCCGTAGTGCCGCCCTGGGGATGCAAGCGCCACCCTGGGGATGCAAGGGTGTGGGTGCGCGCCGTGTAGAATCACAACGGATTAGCCAGCATCGGTGGGCACGTGCGCCATCACTGCGCTGCCCCAGCCGCCCGCGTCGCCGAAGGAGCCATCCCCCATGCGAAGGTACAGACTCGCCGCCTTAGTAAGCGCCGTTGGCCTTGCCGCAAGCACCGTGGCCGGCTGCGCCAAGTTTGAGCCGCGTGCTGACGCCAACCCGCAGCTGACCACCCCGGTGACCGTGGTCTTTGCCAGGGAATCCACGGAGAACCTGGTGCTGGCGGAGCTCTACAAACAAACCCTGGAAAGCGAGGGGCGCGCGGCCGATATCACCCCGCTGTCCTCCAAGGACTATGAATCGGCCTCCTCGCACGAGCTGGCCTTCGAGCCCGGCAGCAAGCTGTTTATCGGCTGTACGGGCGCGCTGCTCAACTTCTTTGACGGGCATACCGCGCGCGAGCTTTCCGCCGACTACGCCAAGGACCAAGAGGACCCCTCCGGTGAGGATTTCTTGGAGCGCACGCACATCGCGCTCATGGGCGCGATACCGCCGCAGCTGAGCGTGGTGGAGCCCGCGGGCGCCGAGGGCTGCGAGAACGCTAAGCCAGAGCTGCCGGAAAACTACGTGGTGGTCTATGGCAAGGGCATGTTCAACCGCGAGGAGAAGCTGGCAGTGTCCTCGTTGACCAAGTTCCTCACCAAGCCGGAGCTGGATGAGCTGGTGGAAAACGCCGAGGATTCTTCCGTGCGCGAGGCCGTGGGTATCTGGATGGCCCAGCACGCCGGCGGCGCGGCGCTGAAGACGGGTGGCGACTCCAACTCCTCGGGCTCCGACATGGTCTCCGGAGACACTAAGCAGGACAAGCAGGACCGGCTGGACTCCAGGCAAGGCTAGCGCGCACGCCTCCAACAACCCCTGGAACCCGGGGCCCGGGCATCAGCAGACCAAGCACAAGGCCCCCTCCCGCGCTCACTGTGAGCTAAGCGGGAGGGGGCCTTGAGTCTCTGAGGGTCTTACTGCGGAGACCTGCTGGGAGACTCTCTGCGGCGCCCGTAGCGTCGGCGGCTAGCTAGATGTCGAAGGCCTCATCAAGAAGCTTCTTCTGCTCCAGCTGGTGCACCTTGGCAATACCGGTGGCAGTCGAGGACTGCGCGCGGCGGGAGACGCGAACCATCTCCGGCATATCCGGGATGAGGTTCTTGAGGTGCTCGTTATAGAACGGCCACGGACCCTGGTTGGCCGGCTCGTCCTGCACGAAGCGGATCTGGGTGGCGTTCGGGTAGCACTCGAAGGCCTCACGCAGACGGTTGAAGGGGATCGGGTGCAGCATCTCGAGGCGGACGATGGCGATGTCATCGCGGCCGTCGGCCTCGCGGCGCTTCTCCAGCTCCCAGTAGAGCTTGCCGGAGACCAGCATGATGGTCTTGACCTTGTCAGTGTCACCGACCTTGGTGCCGTTGATGTCCACCTTGTTCGGGTCATTGATCACGGACTGGAAGCTCTTGACCTCGGTGAAGTCCTCGATGGAAGAGGCCGCGGCCTTGTTGCGCAGCATGGACTTCGGGGTGAAGACCACCAGCGGGCGCTTCATGCTGCCCAGCGCCTGGCGGCGCAGCAGGTGGAAGTGGTTAGCCGGGGTAGAAGGCTGAGCCACGGTCATGGAGCCCTCAGCACACAGCTGCAGGTAGCGCTCGATGCGGGCGGAGGAGTGGTCTGGGCCCTGGCCCTCGTAGCCGTGCGGCAACAGCATGACCAGGCTGGAGAGCTGGCCCCACTTGGCCTCACCAGAGGAGATGTACTCGTCGATGATGGTCTGCGCGCCGTTGGCGAAGTCACCGAATTGTGCCTCCCAGGCCACCAGGGCGTCCTGGTTGGCCACGGAGTAGCCGTACTCGAAGCCGAGGCCGGCGTACTCGGTCAGCGCGGAGTTGTAGATGAGGAAGCGGCCGCCGTTGCCCTTGGCCTTAGCCAGCCAGTTGAGCGGGTTGTACTCGGAGCCGTCGCGCGGGTCGATCGGGATGGCGTGACGCTGGGTGAAGGTACCGCGGCGGGAATCCTCACCGGCAACGCGCACCAGCAGGCCCTGGTTTGCCAGGGAGCCGAAGGCCAAGAGCTCGCCCCAGCCCCAGTCGATGCCGCCCTCCTTGGAGGACTTGAGGCGCTCCTTGGCCACGCGGGCCACGCGCTTGTGGTACTCGAAGCCCTCCGGGCCGTTGGCGTAGGCCTCGCCCAGCTCGGCGATCTCCTCGGCGGTGATGGAGGTATCCAAGCCGCGGGTGAGCTCCTGCGCGGTGGTGATACCGGTCTGCTCGCGCGGGCCGGAGTTTTCGGCTTCCTTGACCTGGGTGAAGACGGACTCCATCTGGTCGTGGAAGTCGCGGGCTGCTGCCTCTGCTTCTTCGTCGGAGAGGTCGCCGCGGCCGATGAGCTCTTCGGTGTAGCGCTCGCGCACGGACTTGTGGTGGTCGATGATGTCGTAGAGCTCCGGCTGGGTCATCGACGGATCGTCGGCCTCGTTGTGGCCGCGCAAGCGGTAGCAGATGAGGTCGATGAAGACGTCCTTGCCAAAGGTACGGCGGTACTCGGTGGCCAGCTGGCCAACCCACACCACGGCCTCGGGGTCGTCGCCGTTGACGTGGAAGACCGGGCAATCAAAGCCCTTGGCCAGGTCGGTGGCGTAGTGGGTGGAGCGGGCGGAATCCGGGGTGGTGGTGAAGCCCACCTGGTTGTTGACCACCACGTGGACGGTGCCGCCGGTGGTGTAGCCGCGCAGCTGGGAGAGGTTGATGGTCTCCTGTACGATGCCCAGGCCGGTGAAGGAGGAGTCACCGTGCAGCATGACCGGCATGACGGAGAAGCCGTCTGCGCCCTTGTCCAGCAGGTCCTGCTTGGCGCGGGCGATGCCCTCCATGACCGGGTCAACGGCCTCCAGGTGGGAGGGGTTGGCGGCCAGGGTGATGTCGATTTCGCCGTCGCCGAACATCTGCAGGTGGTGGCCCTCGGCGCCCAGGTGGTACTTCACGTCACCGGAGCCGCCGAGCTGGCCGCCCTTGTAGTTGCCGTCGAACTCACCGAAGAGATCAGCCAGCGGCTTGCCCACGATGTTGAAGAGCACGTTGAGACGGCCGCGGTGCGGCATGCCGATGACAACCTCGTCGAGGCCCTGGCCGGCAGCGGTATCCACGATGGAATCCAGCAGCGGGATGAGGGACTCGGCGCCCTCGAGGGAGAAGCGCTTCTGGCCCACGTACTTGGTGTGCAGGAAGTTCTCGAATGCCTCGGCGGCGTTGACCTTCTGCAGGATGTACTTCTGCTCGGCGTTGGTGGGCTTGGGCATGCCCTTTTCCAGGCGCTCCTGCAGCCAGTCGCGCTCGTCGCGGTCGAGGATGTGGGTGTACTCGGCGCCCACCTTGAGGGTGTAGGCCAGGCGCAGGCGGGTGAGCACCTCGCGCAGCGTCATGGTTTCCTTGCCGCCGAAGCCGCCGACGTTGAAGGTGCGGTCCAGGTCCCAGATGGTCAGGCCGTGGGTGGCCAGCTTGAGATCGCGGTGATCCGGCCAGGGCAGGCCCGGCTGCTTCCAGCCCAGCGGGTTGACATCGGCCAGCAGGTGGCCGCGGGAACGGAAGGCCTCGATGAACTGCATGACGCGGGTGTTCTTATCGACGCCGGTATTGGGGACGTCGGCAGCCCAGCGGAAGGGCTCGTAGGGAACGCCCATGGACTCGAAGATTTCATCCCAGAAGCGGTCATCGAGGATGAGCTGGCCCAGGGTGCGCAGGAACTCACCGGACTCCGCGCCCTGGATGACGCGGTGATCGTAGGTGGAGGTCAGCGTCACCAGGCGGCCCACGCCGAGATCTGCGAGGCGGTCGGCGGAGGTGCCGGCGAACTCGGCCGGGTAGTCCATGGAGCCCACGCCGATGATGGCGCCGGCGCCCTTGGTCAGGCGGGCAATGGAGTGGCGGGTGCCGATGCCGCCGGGGTTGGTGAGGTTAATGGTGACGCCGGAGAAATCGTCCATGGTCAGCTTGCCCTTGCGGGAGCGGTTGACGATGTCCTGGTAGGCGTCGACGAACTCGGAGAAGGTCTTGTTCTCCGCTTCCTTAATGGCGGCAACGACCAGCGCGCGGGAGCCATCCTTCTGCGGCAGGTCGATAGCCAGGCCGAGGTTGACATGCTCCGGCTGCACCACGGTGGGCTTGCCGTCCTTGACCTCGTAGCGCACGTTCATGTCCGGGTGGATCTGAACGGCCTTGACCATGGCGTAGCCCAGGATGTGGGTGAAGGAAATCTTGCCGCCACGGGTGCGCTTGAGGTGCTCGTTGATCATCGAGCGGTTCTCCCACATCAGCTTGACGGGGATGTCGCGCACGGTGGTGGCGGTGGGGACCTCGAGGGACTCGTCCATGTTCTTGGCAATGGCCTTGAACATGCCCTTGAGCGGGGTGGCGCCGGCCTCTGGGGCCTCGCCGATGCGGCCCAGCGGGGAGTCCTCGTACTCGCGGGCGGACTTCTCATCTGCCTGGCCGGGCTTCTCGGCGGTCTTGGCGGGGGCGTCCTCCAGCGACACCGGCTGGGACGCATTGGCGGCAGCAGGTGCCTTCGCGGCCTTGGCCTTGGCGGCGGGCGCCTTCTGCGCGGAGGTGCTGGCGGTGGTCTTCGGGGCGCCGTTGGCCTCGAAGTACTCACGCCATTCCTTGTCCACAGAATTGGGGTCCTTTGAGTACTGCTGGAACTGTTCGTCAATCAGCCACGCGTTAGGGCCGAAAATAGTCGAGTTGCTCACGGCAGGTATTCGCCTCATTTCGTTGCTTTAATGATGGTCGTTTATTCGACTTTAGTTGGGCATTTCCGCGGATGCACAGACCATCCCGGAAAGTGTCTCCCCACATGATACGGCCCCTGAGACATTGTTCACTATCTCAGGGGTAGACAGGCACTTTGAGGGCACCCTTAGGAGCCCAAGGGGGACAGCTGCGTGCGGGCGTGTTCGATGACTTGCTTGGCCAATTTGCGGTTGGCGGTGGTGCCCAGAACCGCCCCGATTCCCATGGGCATGAGCTTGGACACCCACGCCCAGCGCAGCTTCTTGTTGACCTGCTTGAGGAAGAGCTTGGTCAGCCGCCCGTTGATGCCGCTGAGGGTGGGCCCGGAGAAGCGGGAGAGGGTGGCCGCCGAGCGCATTCCCGTCACCGAGCTCATGTCGCCGACGATGGTATCCACCAGCGCGGATCCCTTCGAGCCGGTGAGCACCAGCAGGACCAGGGCGCGGCGGCGCTCACGGCCGTGGATGTCATCCCCGCGCAGATAGGCGGAGGCCAGCACGTACCACGCGGCGGCGTCGAGGAAGACCACGGACTCCGCACCGATGGCGGCTGCGCCGGTGAGCAGGCCCACGCCGGGGACGGCCGCAGCCCCACCGGCGGCGGCCCCCGTGCCGGAGACCAGGTTGATGAAGTGCTTGTCGATGACCTCCTGCAGCTGCGACGTACTCATCTGCGGGTTGCGCTTCCTGAGCGACTCCACGTACTTGACGATGGTGGAGGATTGCAGCGAGACGGCTTTATCGAGGCCGTCGCGAAGCAGGGCGGCGAAACGGTTGAGCTCCAGCTCCTCGCCGGGGCCCTCGACGATCTCGCCTTCCAGCGCCTCATCGAGGGCCAGCGCTCCCGGCTGGGCGGTGGGCTCGGGCGTGGCCTTGGATTTCTTAAAGAATGCAGCCAAAAGGTACGTCCTCCATCTTTTCTCGGCTTGCACGGCTGCCCGCAGCGGCCAGGCGGGCTAGCCACGGGCAGGCGCTGGGTAAAGCAGCGCTGTGTACACCACGGCTGTGTACATTACGTACAACACCCCGCGCGCGAATGTAGTCCACCCTACCTATCTATGTAAGCAAGGTCATGGGCGGCCGTTCGACTTATAGTGAAGCCATGAGTATCCGCTACCCAGGCGAAGGCGAATCCGGCGAGTTTGAGCCCAGCTCTGCCGCCGCCCGCGTGGCCGCGGAGGAAGCCCGGGAGCGTGCCCGCCGCGCAGAGGAAGCCGCGCGCAACGCGCTGGGGGATTCTTTGACCATCCGCACCACCGCCGGCTGGGTGCGCGGCAGCAGGGAAGAGGATCTGCGCTCCGAGCAGCCGCTCTCGGTGCCCGTGCGCTCCTGGCGCGGGGTGCCCTTCGGGGCGGACACCTCCGGGGCAGGGCGCTTCCGCGCCGCCCGGCCGGTCAAGCCGTGGAGCGGGGTGCGCGATTGCCGCGAGTTTGGTCCCGTGGCCCCACAGCCCATCTACTCCTGGCAGGACCGCGTCATCGGTGACGAAGACTGCCTGCACCTCGACGTGGTCAGGCCCGATACCGATGAGAGGCTCCCGGTGGTGGTCTACCTGCACGGCGGTAGCTTCATCGTGGGCTCCTCCCACATGCTCATGCTGCGCGGCTTTGAGCTGGCCGCCCGGATGAACGTGGTCTACGTCTCCGTCAACTTCCGCCTGGGTGCATTGGGCTACTTGGATCTGCGCAGCCTCGGCGGGGAGGTGGAGGCCAATCCGGCGGTGAGTGATCAGCTCTTGGCCCTGCAGTGGGTGCGCGCCAACATCGCGGCCTTTGGCGGGGATCCCTCCAACATCACGCTCATGGGCGAATCCGCCGGCGGGGCGGCAGTGCTGACCCTCATGACCTCCCCGGCGGCCGAGGGGCTTTTCCACCGGGCGATTGCCCAGTCCCCTCCCATCGCGATGATCCACTCGCGCACCCAGTCCACGCTGTGGGCACGGGAGCTCGTGGACAGGCTCGCCTTGCCTAGGGAGGCAGACGTGGAGGCGCTGCGCGCGGAGAACTTCGCCGACATCGTGCGCGCCGGGCAGTCCATGATGTGGCGCGCCGGGGAGCTTTTACACCTTAACTCCTGCTACGCGCCCACGGTGGACGGCGAGCTCATTCCCCTTCACCCGCTGGAGGCCTTCACCCGCGGCAAGCAGCACGATATTCCCTTGCTGCTGGGCACCAACTCCGGGGAGGCCAGCTTTGGCCGCTTCCTCTTCCAGCGCCAGAGCGCGCGCAATCGCGCGGGGCTGCGCCTGCTGGCCTCCTTCGACCCGGTCAACGCCCCGCGGGTGGTGGACGCCTACGGCGGGGAGCTGGGCCGGCAGGACTTTGCGGACTTGCTTTCCGACGCCCTCTTCTGGGCACCGACGGTGCGGGTGGCCTCTGCGCACGCGTATCGCAGCCCTACCTGGATGTACCGCTTTGACTTCGCCCCGGCCGCGCTGCGCTGGCTGGGCCTGGGGGCGATGCACTCGATGGAGCTGTCCAACGTCTTTGGGGATCCGCGGGCCTCGCGGGTGCAGTTCCTCACCAGCTTCGGAGACCCGGAGCACATGGAGGCGGTCACCGAGTCCATGCAGCAGCAGTGGGCGAGCTTCATTCATACCGGAAAGCCGCTGGAGACGTGGCCGCGCTACCGCGCTCCGAAGCGCGAGACGCTGATCTTTGACGTGGAGCAGTCCATCGAGATGGATCCCGGCCGCGAGCGCCGCGAGGCCTGGGAGCGCTACGACATGCTGGAGTGGGGCAGCGGGCGCCCTGAGGTGGTGGCGGCACTGGGACTTGACCCGGAAAACCTGGCGGCCAGCCCGCGCAATGACGAGTAGGATGTGAACAGCCCGGGCACCCGCCTGGGGGGACCCTGCCACATGGACGGATGTAGACCATATGAGCTTTTTTGAAGATATCGCTTCTGCCCTCGACGCCGATGGCATCGAATCCCGCGTCAACGATGACGTAATGTTCGTGCCGATCACCTCTGACCTGGAGATTCAGTTCGTAGAAATCGATCCGCTTCTGCCGGCGGCAAACGTGTACATCGCGGCGGCTGATGTGGATGAGGATGACGAAGACTTTGAGGCCGTCTTGGTGTCCGTGGCGTTCTCGGTGGATGACGCCGTGGAAGCCGTGGCCAAGCACATCGCGACCGACCAAGTGGTCACCGTGCTGCGGGACCTGCTGGAGGGCACCGATGAGCGCATCGCCGAGCTGGAGTTTGAGCAGGACGAGTTCAACCCCAATCTGGTGGTGGCTGAGGTGGCCAACGATTCTGAGCTGCGCGTGCTGGTGGAGACCATCGACGGCGTCCCCAGCGCCATCGTGCGCTTCCTCGCCTTCGACTTCGATGAGGAGGAGCTCGACGAGCTGGAGGACGAGGCCCTCATTGAGCTGTGGGGCAACGACGATGACGAGGAGCTCGATGAGGAGCAGCGCCTCGCACGCTTTGAATCCGGCGAGTTCGAGGAGATCTCCCCGATTGTCGAGGTCCCCGCCGAGGCCCTGGAGCTGGGCACCTACACCGACTTTGACCGCCTCTTCGACGTCCTGGGGCTCGTCTCTGAGCAGGCCCTGGACTGGGAGGCACAGTTGGTCTCCATCGAGGACCCCGACTTCGATGAGCCCGACGTCTACGACATCTTCGGCGCCGACGATGACGAAGACGAAGACGATGCCGACGATCTCGACGACGATGATGATTTCGACGACGACGAGCTGGACGACGACTTCTTCGACGACGGCGACGACGAGGACGACGAGGTCGACGAAGACTCCACCAAGTAGCAGGCACAATTAGTGCGAACTCGTAGTGCAATTACGTGGCGTGACATCCTCATCATCGTGGCGCTGTGCCTGCTGCTCGTCGTAGGCTCACTGACCATTCAGGATGAGTTTGCCACCGCCACCCACACGGTGGACTCCCCGCTGACCCTGGTGGCCTGGGGCCTTACCTTGGCTAGCGGGGTGCTGCTGTATGTCTCGCGGTGGGGAGTGATTCCCTCGCTCATGTGGCTCAACCCCTTCATGGCCGTGGCGGTCAACCTGGCGTTTTCTACGGTGATGTACAACGCCGACCTACCGTTTTACTTTGACACCATTGGCACGATGTTCATCGCTATCATCTACGGGCCGGTGTGGGGAATGTCTACCGCGCTGTTTACTGCGGCGATGGCTAGCCTCTACGCGCCCTCTGATTTGGCCTTTGTGCCGGTAGGCGTGGCCGTGGCCATTTTCATCGGCACGGCAGCCCAGCGCGAGAAGCTCACCTCGGTATCCAACGTGATGATCACCGGGCTGCTCACCGGCGTGCTCGCCGGGCTACTGGCCTTGTCACCGGCTTTTGCCAAAAACGCGGTGGGGCTCAACATCTCCTCAGGCGATCTCACCGCCTTCTACCGGATGCTGGTGCATAACGACGATCTGGCGTTGGTCATGCAATCGCTCACCAGCGATCCGCTGGACAAGGCGCTGTCCTTGCTTTTGGTGTGCTTCTGCATCCGCAATAACCCACGGTTCATCCGCCGGCTGTACGAGTATCGCGGCACCGAAGAAGCCATTGGCCGGGTGCTCAGTGACCCGCCCTACGGGACACTGAGATAGCCGCCATGGGCGCTGACGCAGACGTCCCGGGCGCTGAGCGCTGACGCAGGCGCCGCCGCCCTAGGCGGCCTGGCTGTAGTCCGCAAAGAGCGAGACCGGCGAGTGAACCGGCACGTAGGAGCTATCCACCAGCCACACAAAGGTGGAAGCACTGCTGCTAGTGATTTCATGCACTGCGGAGACCAAATGCTCCGGCACCAGGGCGCGCACCCAGCCCTCGGCCAACTCCGGGGGCACTGGCTGCCCGGCGGGATCGGTGATGCGCACCGTGATGAGGTAGGAGGGGACGCGGTGCTCGCCAAAGCCCAGGACGCGTGCCTGCGCCCGTGCACCGACGCGGTGGCGTGCCACGGTGAGGTTGAGGCCGACGGGCTCTAGGCCGTCGATGTCTACTGCAGGTAGCTTCTTTAGCGGTGGCCGCCACGTTGAGGTGGGCCGAGCCAAGGAGCGCGGGTGCCGGATGATGCCCTGAATGGCTTCGATGCAGTCATGCTCCAGCATGTGGAGGGTGTCCGCGACGTCATTCGGGGTGGGGTAGTGGAAGGCACTCTTAGCGGCAGTGCCGTTGCCGGAGGCGCTGTTGGTGGACGGGGTGTGCGCGGTGTTCTTGCTGCTGTAGTTCTTCATGGCGCTCACGCTAGGGCGTGGTACTGACATGGCGGCGCGAGACACCTCAAATATGGGAATGTATGTTCGAGCCGTACGGCGATGTCGCATTTTGAAACACAAGGGCTAGAGTGAGACATCATGAATAGTGGGGTTAATGTTCAGGAATCATCGGGGCAGTTGCCTCGTATTCCGCGCGAAATCTGGGTCATGGTCACCGCGGCGTTCATTATCGCCCTGGGCTACGGTCTTATCGCCCCGCTGCTGCCGCAGTTTATTGTGAGCTTCGATGTCTCCATGGCTGCCGCCGGCTTGGTGGTCTCCATCTTCTCAGCCTCGCGGCTTATCTTTGCCCCGGCCGCCGGTCACTTTGTCAATAGCCTGGGCTCGCGCAGGGTCTACCTCACCGGCCTGTTTACCGTCGCGGTGACCACGGGCCTGGTGGCCGTGGCGCAAAACTACTGGCACATTTTCATCCTGCGCGCCCTGGCCGGCATCGGCTCCACTATGTTCACGGTCTCTGCCATGGAGCTCATCGTGCGCCTTTCGCCGCCCACCATCCGCGGGCGCTGTTCGGCTACCTACGCCACGGCGTTCCTGCTGGGCAACGTCATTGGCCCGCTGCTGGGCGCGAGCCTGTCCTTCCTGGGCTTCCGCTGGCCCTTCTTCATCTATGGCTTGGGTGTTGCCCTCGCCGCGGTGGTGGTCTGGGTGATGATGCCCTCGGTGGCCGTGGCCCAGCACAAGGAGGGCAAGGCCCGCCCGATGGCGCTGGGTGAGGCCTGGGGGGACACCGCCTTCCGTGCGGTGCTCACCTCAAACTTCGCGCAGGGCTGGATCAACATGGGCGTGCGCGTGGCAGTGCTGCCACTGTTTGCCGCCAGCTTCTTTAGCAATGGCCCGGCGGCCTCAGGTTTTGCGCTGGCCGTCTTTGCCGCGGGCAACGCCGTGGTGCTGCAGTTCTCCGGCTCGTGGGCGGACCGCTACGGCCGCCGCCCGCTGATTCTTATCGGCCTGGTGGGCACCGGCGTGTTCATGGGCGTTCTGGGCTTCGCCACCGAGGTGTGGAGCCTGCTTCTCATCTCCGCGCTGGCTGGTGCGGCCTCCGGCATGATCAACCCGGCGCAGCAGGCGGCGGTGGCTGATGTTATCGGCTCGGAGCGCTCCGGCGGCCAGGTGCTTTCTACCTTCCAGATGGCCGGTGACCTCGGGCAGATCCTGGGCCCCATCGTCATCGGCGGCCTGGCGGATCTCTATGGCTTCGATACTGCCTTTGCTCTGTGCGGTGTGGTGGCGCTGGCCGGCGTGGTGGCGTGGGCTTTCGCCCGGGATCCGATGACCGGGCGCACGCTCAACCTGCACCGCGTGCGCCGCCTGCGCTGGCAGCGCTCGCAGCGTTCGCGGAAGTAGGGGCATCGATAAGCGGCCAGCCCTCAACCGGCGCAGCCATCGCCGCCCTCCACGCAGCCATCGCCGCCATCGCCGTCCTCGCCGCCCTACACGGAGGTGACCACCAGCGCCAGGTTGAGCGCAATGACCACCGCGGCCAGCGCCCATCCGATGACCCGTTGGGGCAGCGAGGCGGCAAAGTTGCCCATGACCTCGCGGGAGCTGACGTATTTAAATAGCGGGAGGATGGCAAAGGGGATGCCCAGGGAGAGCAGGGCCTGGCTGATGATGAGGGCCATCGTCGGGTCCACGCCCCAGGCGATGATAAGCAGGGCCGGGATGAGCGTGACTAGGCGGCGTACCACCAGTGGGATGCGCACGTGAAGCAAGCCGCTCATGATCTCCGCGCCGGCATAGGAGCCCACTGAGGTTGAAGCCAGGCCACTGGCCAGCAGGCCGATGGCAAAGAGTATCCCGGCGCCGGAGCCCAGGTGCTGGGCGATGGCCGCGTGGGCGCCCTCGATGGTGTCGGTGCCCTCCACGCCGTAGAGAGCCGCGCCGGCCAGTACCAGCAGGCCGATGTTGACCAGGCCCGCCAGGGAAAGCGCGATGCCAATGTCCTTGCGCGTGCCGGAGAGAACCTCCGGTAGGGATACGGAATCAAAGCGCTTCCTGGTCAGCGAGGAGTGCAGGTAGATGGCGTGCGGCATGACGGTAGCGCCCAGCATGGAGGCTGCCAGTAGCACGCTCTCCTTGCCTTCGAGGCGGGGGATGAGCCCCGCGGCCACCTCACCCGGATTGGGTGGGGCGATGAACAGCCCGGCGAGGAAGCCCACGCAGATGATGACGAGCAGGCCGATGACCATGCGCTCGAAAACCCTGGCCTCCTTCTGAAACACCAGCAGCGCCAGGGAGACAGCGCCAACAATGCACGCGCCCCACACGAGCGGCAGATCGAAGAGCAGCTGGAGGGCAATAGCGCCGCCGATGACCTCGGCGAGGTCGGTGGCAACGGCCACCAGCTCGGCCTGGACCCACATGGCCAGCCGGGCAGGGCGGCGCAGCCGCGTGCCCATGAGCTCCGGCAGCGAGTGGCCGGTCACCGCGCCCAGCTTGGCGGATTGGTACTGGATGAACATGGCCATGATGTTGGCCACCACGAGCACCCACACCAGCAGGTAGCCAAATTGCGCACCGGCGCTAATGTTGGCGGCCACGTTGCCGGGGTCCACGTAGGCGATGGCCGCCACGAAGGCCGGGCCGGTCAGGGCAAAGAAATTTCGACGCATATTCTCATTCGATCGAGTTGTCTGGAACTAAAAGTTCAATGCATTGAATCCTACCGCGTGCGTCAAGGCCGTGGGGGAGTTCCGGGGTGACGGTGGCCACCCGACCGGCCAATCTCCCTGCCGCGCAGTCAGATTGGGGCGATGGGGGAGGAACCCCAAATTTTTTGAGCTTTTCTCGCCCGTTTTGCTCTGGCGCTAGCCTGTAACATGCTACTGTGAGCGCCATCACCCCAATGGAGGTGTGTAAAACTAGAAAAGTGAGGAGGGGCTCATGGGAATAGCAGCACTCGCGATCTTCATCGCGGTGACCGTGGTGCTCAACACCATCGCCAAGCGCGACATCTCTGAGTCTTTGGTCGTCGCCCTCATCTGCACCGCCCTGCTCGGCGGGCGCGAGGCGCCGGCCTTGTTGTGGGAATCAGCCAAGGAAGCCGCCCAGTCCGAAGTCACCTTCGCCGGTATGGCCTTCGTCTTCATGGGCATCATCGTCCAGGCCACGGGCCTCATCGACCGTCTGATTGAGATCCTCAACTCCATCTTCGGCCGCGTGCGCGGCGGCGCGGCATACGTCTCTACCCTGGGCTCGGCCATCATCGGCCTGATGGCTGGCTCCACCGCGGGTAACTCGGCCACTGTGGGCTCGGTGACCATCCCGTGGATGAAGAAGGCCGGCTGGTCCAGTGAGCGGGCCGCCACCCTGGTGGCCGGCAACTCCGGCCTGGGCGTGGCCCTGCCGCCAAACTCCACCATGTTCATCATCCTGGCGTTGCCGGCCGCGGCGGGTGCCTCTGCTTCCAGCGTGTACGTGGCCCTGGCCTGCGGCGGCGCCTACGCGGTGCTCTACCGCCTGGCCGTGGTCTTCTTCTGGACCCGCCGCGAGGGCATCACAGCCACCGCACCTGAGGAGCGCAAGCCCCTAGGCACCGCGGTCAAGCACGGCTGGTCTTCGCCCTCAATCTTCCTGGGCATTATCATCCCGGTCCTGCTCACCATCGGCCCGCTGGCCGGGTACCTGGGCAAGGAGGCCATCATCGGCGAGGAAGGTGTTAAGGCCATCTCCATTATCGTCTGGGTCCCGGTGCTCATCACGCTCATCGCGCTGGTGGAAGGCGCGTGGCGCATCAGCCAAAACAACATCAACCTGGCGGTACAGTTCCGCCGCGACATGCCGCAGTTCGCCACCGTGGGCATCTCGCTCTTCGCCGCCCTGACCGCCGCGAAGATTATGGAGGAGCTCGGCGTGGGTGATCAGCTCTCCGGGCTTCTCGACGCCATGAATCTCCCGCGCTGGCTCATGCTCATCGCCGTCGGCGTGCTGGCCGTGCTGGTGGCTACGCCGCTGTCCTCCACGGCGACTGCCGCCGCCATCGGCGCCCCGGCCGTGGCCGCACTAACTGCGGTGGGCCTGGACCCCACCGTGGCTATCGTTGTCATCCTGCTGTGCACCTCTACTGAGGGCGCCTCCCCGCCGGTGGGCGCGCCGATCTACCTCTCCGCCGCCATGGCGGAGGCGGATCCGCCCAAGATGTTCGTCCCGCTCATCATCTACTTCGTTCTGCCGATGATTCTGCTGTCCTGGCTCATCGGCATGGGCTGGCTGCCCATCTACGTCCCGGCCTAAGGAGGGCTACGCCATGAAAGCATTCTTTTCCGTAGTGGAAGCGCTTTTCTTCCTCTTGCTGGCCCTCTTCCTGCTGGGAGGGGTAGCCATCATCGCCACGCAGTCCTTCGGCATCATTACCGCCAGCCAGGCCCGCGTGGTGGGGGTGGATGACTGGCTGGCGCCGGCCACCTACACCTGCGCCACCCTGTGCGCCATCTGCGCGTTCATCCTCAACTACCGCCCCAAGAAGAAGGACAAGGGCACCGCCCACACCTACACCGGCGAACCCGGCCAAGACTAAGCCAAGACTAGACAGCCGGAGCGGCCGCAAAGGTTAGCCAGCATCCCCAATGTGGCGCTGCCAAATCTCATCCACCGCAGATTCGAGGGCCGCGGCCTCAAGCCCTGGGTTGTGGTGGAGGATGGTCTGGGTGAGCAGCAGCCGCCCGGTGGCGGTGAGGTGATCCTGCATCGCGTGGGCCGCGGCCTGCGCATCGCCGCGCTCGATGGCCTTCACAATCGGCACGTGCTCGGATTGCACCTGGTCCATCGAACGCTGGGTGCGCACCGTGGAGTCCGCCAAGATGCGGGTGTGGGTGCGCAGAGTCTCCAGCGCCTGGGCCCCGCGGCGGGAGTTGCCCGCGTGCAAAATCGCGTTGTGCAGCTCCACATCCCAGTCAAAGAACACCGGCTCGTCCTCGGCGGCGTTGGCCGCGGCCATGTGCTCGAGGATCTCGTGCATCAGCTCGATGTCTGTCTCGCTGCGCTGCAGCGCGGCCCGGGCGGCGATGCGTGGCTCGAGGGCAAGGCGCACGTCGAAGATGTCGGCCACGTCGGAGGGCTTGGTCTCCACAATCTGAAAACCGCGGTTGCGGGAGAACTCAATGAGCCCTGCCTCCTCCAGGCGCAGCAAACCATCGCGCACGGGGGAGCGGGAGATCCCCAGCTCCTCGGAGAGTCTGTACACGCTGTACCAGGTCCCCGGCGTCATGGAACCGGTCTGGGCGGCGTCGCGCACGTAGTTCATCACCTGGGTGGCCAGCGTCGCGGAAGCACCCACCGCGGTGGTGGGGCGCCGCGGCGAGGAATGGCCAGAAGGTGAAGAGTAACGCGCAGACATAGGAACTTAGAGTAACAAAGCCAAGCCCGCCCGCCGCGCGACAATGTGACGTAACATGTTACCTACCTCCAATCCAGCCGCGGCAGCGAAAGTGAGAGCCCCATGACCAAGGCAGCCCAGTCCGAGACAGCACAACAACGAACCACCCGCTTCACGCGCCTGGAACCCAGCGTCTATTCCAAGATCTCCCGCACGCAGCTGCGCACGGACATGGCTACCCGCGCGGCCTACTCTTCGGATGCCTCCATCTTCCGCCGTATCCCCGCGGGCGTGCTGGAACCGCGCAGCGTCGAGGACATCCGCGATGGTCTAAGCATCGCCCGGGCCCGCGGCTGGAAGGTCGTCGGCCGCGGCGGCGGAACCTCAGTGGCCGGCAACGCCATCGGGGAGGGGCTCGTCATTGACACCTCGCGCTACTTCAACCGCATCTTGGACATCGACCCCGAGGCCCGCACCGCCACCATCGAGCCGGGCGTGGTGGCCGATGCTCTACGTGACGCAGCCTTGCCCTACGGCCTGACCTACGGGCCGGATCCCTCCACCCACTCGCGCTGCACGGTGGGCGGCATGGTGGCCAACAACGCCTGCGGCTCTCATTCCGTGGCCTGGGGTACCGCGGCAGAAAACCTCGTGGACGTCACGCTCATGCTTGCCGACGGCCACGAGGTCACCTTCTCCGCAGGTGGCTGCGATGATCCGGAGATCAATGATCGCCTGCACGAGCTGGTCAGCGCCAACGCCGAGCTCATCGAGTCCGAGCTGGGCCGCTTCCCCCGCCAGGTTTCCGGCTACGGCCTGCATTACCTGCTGGAGCGCCACGGCTTCCACACCGCCAAGGCCCTGGCTGGCTCCGAGGGCACGACGGGCATTATCACCAAGCTCACCGTCAAGCTCGTCGAGGTGCCCAAGGTTAAGGCCCTGGCGGTGCTGGCCTTCGACACCGTCTTCGACGCCGCCGCTGCCGCCCCGCGCCTGCGCCAGCCGGGCGTGGCCACCATCGAGGGCATGGGTGGCGACCTGCTGGCGGCACTGCGCTCCAAGGTGGGCCAGGAGCGCGCGGGTGAGAACCTGCCCGGCAACCGCAAGGGGATGACCGCCGGCGGCTGGCTTTACTGCGAGACCGGTGGTGCGACCCTCGAGGAGGCCATGGCCGCTGCGCAGAAGGTTTCCGCCTCCGTGGAATCTGAGACCATCGACGCCATCGTGGTCCACGATCCCCAGGAGATGCGCGAGCTCTGGCGCATCCGCGAGTCTTCCGCTGGCTTGGTTACCCGCCTGCCCGACGGCGGCGAGGCCTGGCCCAACTGGGAGGACTCCGCCGTTCCCCCGGAGCACCTGGCGGATTACCTGCGCGGGCTTTACGCCTTGATGGATAAGTACGGCCTGCGCGGCATCCCCTTCGGCCACTTCGGTGAGGGCTGCGTCCACGTGCGCCTGTCCTTCGACTTTAGCTCCGCGGAGGGCATTGAGCAGTTTGAGTCCTTCATGAACGAGGCCGCTGAACTGGTCTCCTCCTTCGGCGGCTCGCTCTCCGGCGAACACGGCGATGGCCGCGCCCGCTCCAGCCTGCTTAACCACATGTACTCATCGGCGATGCTCGCGCTTTTCGAGCAGTTCAAGGACATCTTCGATCCGGATAACCTCTTCAACCCGGGCGTGCTGGTCCACGCGGAGAGCGTTACCCAAGGCCTGCGCATGGCACCTGGCCAGCGCACCTTTGAGCTCACCCCCGTACACCAGCTACGCCGGGACAAGGGCTCGCTAGTCAACGCCATTAACCGCTGCGTGGGTGTCTCTGCCTGCCGTAGTGAGACCGGAGCGATGTGCCCCTCCTTCCAGATCACTGGTGATGAAATGCACTCCACCCGCGGGCGCGCCCGCCTATTCAGTGAGATGTTCCGCGGCGAGTCCATCACCGATGGCTTCCGTTCCGAAGAGGTCAACGAGGCACTCGATCTGTGTCTTTCCTGCAAGGCCTGTGTTTCCGAGTGCCCCGTCAACGTGGACATGGCCACCTACAAGGCCGAGTTCCTCAACCAGCACTACAAGCACCGCCTGCGCCCCGGCGCCCATTACGTCATGGGCTGGCTGCCGCTTCTGGGCTTCATCGCGCACAAAATTCCGCTGGTGCCTACCCTCATTGACAAGGCCATGTCCGCCAAGGGTCTGGACAAGCTCATCGCCCGCCTGGGTGGCCTGGATCCCAAGCGCCCGCTCATCCACTTCGCCCATACCTCCCTGCGCGCCTGGCACAAGCGCCACGAGCCCCTTGCCGCGCTTGGCGATGCCCCCAACCCGATCCCGCCGCTGCCCGAAAGCGAGCGCACCGTGGTGCTGTGGCCGGATTCCTTCAACTCTTCGCTGGGTACCTCCCCGGCCACCGCGGCCGTCGAGGTCTTGGAGATGCTCGGCTACACCGTGGAGATCCCCCAGAAGTTTGTGTGCTGTGGCCTGACGTGGCACTCCACCGGGCAGTTGGGCATGGTGCAGCGCGTTCTGCAGCACACCGCCGACGTGATGAAGCCCTACCTCGACCGCGGCCTGCCGGTCATCGGCGTGGAGCCCTCCTGCACCGTCATGCTGCAGAAGGAAGCCACCACGCTGAGCAACAACCCTGCCATCGCGCGCCTGGCTGCGAACACCCACTCCTTCAGCGAGTTCATCGCCCCGCGCCTCAAGCAATTCGTGGATGCCGGGATCATTGAGCCGCAGGACGTCAGCGCCTTGACGCAGGTGCACTGCCACGAGAAGTCCCTCGGTGATCCCCAGCATTCGCAGGCGATTCTCGAGGCCCTCGGTGTCACCGAAGAACAAATCTCCACTGGCTGTTGCGGCCTGGCCGGCAACTGGGGCTTTGAGAAGGGCCACGCAGAGATGTCTCTGGCCCTTGGTGAGCGCGAGCTCTTTCCCAAGGTGCGCCAAGCCCAGCAGGAGAACGCCACCGTTATCGCCGATGGTTTCTCCTGCCGCACCCAGATTGCTCAGGGCACAGGGGAGGACGCCAAGCACATCGCCGAGGTTGTGCGCGGGATGATGGGCAAGGCGCAGTACTACAACTAGGCCGACTAGAAGTAGCTGCTGATTACCTCTTTCTTGCGCAGCACCACCAGCACGGTGAGGTAGAT
This sequence comes from Corynebacterium sp., assembly GCF_030532325.1. Classification (GTDB taxonomy): domain Bacteria; phylum Actinomycetota; class Actinomycetes; order Mycobacteriales; family Mycobacteriaceae; genus Corynebacterium. The sequence continues at coordinate 73,814 of NZ_JAUNLS010000006.1, read as the reverse complement.
GGCCAGACACAAGTAGTTCAGTTCAGCCGAGGAGCCAAGAAAAGCCGTGCGGGCATCGGCACCCAGCGCATAGCGCAGCATCCCGCCGAGCACGGTCAGGGCAATAAGCAGGATGAAGACGTAGCCATTCATCAACTTTTCTGGTGACTTGTTCTTCACTTCACGCTGGGGCATAGGTAAAAATCCTGCCATGTGACACCGGTTCCTGCAATGCGCGTGCGCCGGCTAGTGTGCCTGGCATGGAAGTAACGAGTCCGATAGAACTTGCGCACCTCACCGCGATGTTCGATGAAGCCATCCAGAACGCATTGATACTCCGCGTGCGCACGCGGGAGAACGCCATCCTCGTGGGCAGCGCCCACTGGCGTGACGGTGGCACTCTCGTCCTGCGGCGCCTCGATGACCGCCGCCGCGTGCGCATCGACTGCCACGAGGTTTCACACCTCGATGTGGTTGGGGTAGGGGTGAAGGACTATGAGTTCGAAATCTAAAGTCTAGCCCTGAAAGTCTAGACCTCCTGGTCGCGGATCTCGTTAGCGAAGTGGTGGCGAAGCGCGACCTTGAGGTCGGCATTTCCAGGGCTAGACTTGTGGAGTTCACCGGCGAAAGTGGGTAACGCTCGTGCTGAGCGGAGCGACCAACCGCGGAGGGGAAGCATGGAGGGCCCGGCCGGGAGAGGCTAGACAACCGTTAGGCAACGGTCCTGCCGGTGGTGTAGACCTGCTTGGGCATATCGCGGTGCAGCTTCCACTCAAATGCGATGGGCTTCTCGCCATGGTGGGAGACGTAGTCAACGCTGCCCAGGAACGTGTAGGCGGACGCGGTATCCACGGCGTTCTTCCGGGTGAAGCGCGTAGCGATGACAATCTGGTTGCCACGCTCCTTGTGGTGAATATAGCGCTGGGCGGCCTTCGACTTGAGTGACGTCGTTGACTGCGATTCCCAGTGCATCAGACCAGGCGAAATAGGGTAGTCGCGGTAGTTCGTGGATGCGGATACGTTCTCATCCTTCTGGAAAGTGACCAGGAAGAGATCCGTGTGAGCATGGTCAAAGTGCTTTACTCCCTCACGCGGGAGGTTGGCCAGCTTTGTTAGGGGGCCTTCATCAAGCGCGCCAATGAGCTCAGCGAGTGAGTAGTCGGCATGACTTTCCAAGACGCTGGATTCAGTCGGGGAGGGAATGATGCGGGCGGCGTCGACAACAATGCCCATGACCTGGGTCAGCTCCGAGACAAAGTGTGTGCTGCGGCGGATGATGCGAAGAGCGTCGTCCAGCGTCGGGGGTACGGGAGTGCCGGAGTTGGCCCAGATGCTGAGCACGAGCATCGTGGCGAAGCGCTTTTGAACCTCATCCATTGCGGACTCGTCCGGGCCATCGGGCGCAATGAGCTCAGAATAGTAGCGGGCTCGGTGCGGATCGTTGATGTGCAACAGAGCGCGGAGGCGACTGAGCAAGAAAGACTCTTCCTCGCTCGGGGACGCGCTGGCCAGCCCGGTGTCATTGAGATAATTCGTCCAGGTGATGCCTTTGCGGCGGTAGATGTCGCTCAGACTCAAGCCCGACTCTTCGAGGAAGTGCATGAGGCTCGTTGTCTTGATCTCGGCGACCAGTGAGCGAATCTTCTTCACTGAGTTGCGGGAGATCCGCTTGACGTTCTTGAGTACCTGCTCGGTGGTTTCGCGGTCGAGAGACAAGTGCGAGCCTGGTGGGGTGGAGGAAAATCCGGACTCAAGCTCGCGCACGAATCGCTGCCCGCGCTTTCCGGTGAGCGCGGCGTAGCGGCTCTCAAAGTCGAACTCCTGGTGCTGCTCACCAATGAAATCGAAGACTGTGCAGGCGTCTTTACCGGGGTGAAGGCGCAGGCCACGGCCGAGCTGCTGGACAAAGAGCACCGGGCTCTGAGTTGGGCGCAAGAGAAGAAGCGTGTTGACCGAGGGGATGTCGACGCCTTCGTTGAAGATGTCGACGCTGAACAGGATCTTGGTCTTTCCTTCGCGCAGCGAGGCCAGGGCATCGCGACGCTCCTGTGCTGATTGCCTGCTGCTCACGGCGAGAGCCGGGAGACCGAAGCTGTTGAACTGCGCGGCCATGTATTCGGCATGATCAATGGAGACACAGAAGCCGAGGGCCCGCATCTCAGAGAGATCGAAGATGCGCTTGTTGAGCTCGTTGATGATGAAGCGAGTGCGCTTTTCGCCGGCTTTGATGTAGAGCTCGCTGAGCTCAGAGCTCTTGTAGTCTTTGGCGCGGCGATTCCAGGTCAGACTGGATAGATCGGTGCCATCGGCAATGCCGTAGTAGTGCATTGGGGTGAGCAGCTGCAGACGCAGTGCATCCCATAGTCGAAGCTCGTAGGCGACGCGGTAGTCGAAGTATTTCTGGACGTTTTCGCCGTCGGCGCGCTCCGGAGTCGCGGTGAGTCCCAGCAACTCCTTGGGCGTGAAGTGCTCGAGTATTGCTCGATACGTGCGTGCCTCGGCGTGGTGGAACTCGTCGATGACGATGACATCGAAGTGATCCGGGGCGATCTGTTCCAGGCGTGCGGTGGTGAGGGATTGCACGCTGGCGAAGACGTGCTCCCACTGCTCGGGAATGTGGCCGTCGACAAGCAGCTCACCGAATCCACTGGTCTGAAGAACCTCCTGGTAAGTCCGGCGAGCCTGCTGCAGAATTTCCTTCCTGTGGGCGATGAAGAGCAGGCGCGGGCGGCGCTTTTCCTTTTCGCAGATTGAGCGGTAATCGAGTGCGGCGACGACAGTCTTACCCGTGCCGGTCGCGGCAATAAGCAGATTCTTATGCCGGCCCTTGACCTCGCGCTCGGAGGCAAGCGCTTCCAGCATTGCTTCCTGGTAAGGGTAGGGCTCCACTCGAAGACCGGAGAGCTCCAGCTGTTCTCCTCCTAAGGTCCCTGAGGACTCGGACTGGCGAGCGGCGCGAAGCGACGCCTTGAGGCGGAGGAAGTCTTCCTGCGGGTCGAATGACTTGAAGTGGCTATCGTGCCAGTAGCTTTCGAAAGTCTTGATGAACTTGGAGATAATCTCCGGAGTAGCAGCAGAGGAGCCGCGCACGTTCCATTCCCAGCCGTCGATGAGCGCTGAGCGCGAGAGGTTGGAACTGCCGATGAATGCGGTATCGAAGCCGGAGTTTCTGCGGAACAGCCAGGCCTTGGCGTGCAGGCGCGTGGACTTTGACTCGTAGCAGACGCGAACCTCGGCGCCGTAGTCCTCAACGAGCCGCTTGACCGCGGCGGCGTCAGTGGCACCGCAATACGTCGAGGTGATCACTCGCAAGGGGATCTTGTTGTCCCGCAGGTATTCCAGCTGGTCGCTGATGACGGAAATGCCGGAGTTCTTCACGAAGGCGCAGAGCAGGTCAACCGAATCGGCGGTGGTGATCTCCCTGGTGATTTCCGCTGACATGTTGGTGTCGCCGACGCTATTGGTAAACAGCGCGCTCTTGGTCAGTGAGACCTCGGGAAGCGTGGGCGGCTCGGCAAGCGCAGTGTTGTGCACCGCGTAGAGGAGCTCCTCGGTGCTCACCGTCTCGTCCTCACCCAGCTGCGTGGTCAGCGCATTGATGAACGCGACGCGCTCTTCGGGCTTGGTGAGCTCGTTGAGGCGGGTTTCGATCCACCGGGAAACCTGGTGAGCCAGCGCGGAAGAAAAACGGGAGCGCACGGCAGCGTCCGAGCCGTTGGCCACAGCGAAGGCCGTGGTAGGCCGCGAGGCTGAGGTCTCGGTCATGCGTTCGCGCACGCGCTGAGTCACTGGCGTCTCATAGACGCCATCAGGCAGGGAGGAGTCTGCGGTCATGGAGAAGAGAGTATCTCAACCGTCGGGACATCAGCCGGCGCCCACTCGAACTCGTGTGCCTCGGCGGGGGAGAACCAGCGGGCGGCGTCGTGGTCGGTGAACCGCATGGAGCTGGTATCGGCCGTGCAGTAGTAGGTGCTCAGTTCGATGGTGGCGAACTCGTAGGCGTGCACGGTGGTGGTGATGTGCTCGCCCACGGTTGCCTTCACGCCGAGCTCCTCGTGGAGTTCGCGGGCAAGGGCCTGCTCAGGGCTTTCGCCGGGTTCGATCTTGCCACCGGGAAACTCCCACATGCCGGCGAGTGAGGTGCCAGGCGATTTGCGGAAGGCGAGAAAGAGCCGGTGACGGCGGTCATCGTTTGGGCAATCGGCTCCGAGAGCGCGCCGGGCAAAGACAGCGCCGACGACCTTGAGGGGCGGCGTGGCGGGGGAGGTGGATGAGGTGCTCATGCTCTGCGTGGCTCTACGCGGTGGCGGCGAGGTGGCCGGTGGTGATGTCGTCGATGAGCCGGGCGGCCAGCTTGGCGGTGCGGCCGTCGATGTCGTAGGTGGGGTTGAGCTCGACGACGTCCACAAGCCCCAGCTTGCCGGTGCGGGCCAGGGCCACGGCGATGGCGCGGATGTGGGTGAAAGCCACGCCGAGGCTGGCCGGGGCAGAAACGCCGGGGGCCTGGTAGGCGGGCAGGACGTCGAGGTCAATGGACAGGTGCACCGTGGAGTGCTCATCGCAGGCGGCCACGGCGCGCTCAGCGGCGGCGGCAGCGCTCATCTCTACTAGCTCCTCATCGAGGACGATGTCCACGCCCAGGCGGGCGGCTTCATCAAAGAGTACGGCGGTGTTGTTCGGTGCGGAGATGCCGAAGACGGAGTAATCAAAGTTCTCCTCGCCCACCAGCGCGGCGATTTGGGTGAAGGGAGTGCCGGAGGTGGGCTGCTCAGCCTGGCGCAGGTCAAAGTGGGCGTCGAGGTTGATGACCTTCATCGGGCCGTAGGTTGCGTGCGCACCGCGGTGGGAGCCGAAGGCGGTCTCATGGCCACCGCCCAGGATGATGGGCAGGTGCCCGGCGGCGGTGAGGGCGGAGGTGGCCTTAGTCAGCGCGGCGTGGGAGCCCTCCAGATCTGTGCCCTGGGTGGTGATGGTGCCGGCATCGTACAGCGCCTGCCCGTGGTGGATGGCCAGGGACCCCAGCGCCGCGCGGATGGCGGCCGGCCCGGCGGCGGCACCCTGGCGCCCGCCGTTGCGCAGCACGCCCTCGTCGGAGGCAAAGCCCAGGAGTGCCACGCCGGGGGAGGATTCCGCCGCGGCGTTGATATCCAGCGAGCTAATGCTGCTGTGCCAGCGGGCGTGCTCCGGGCCGGGGCCGTCATTGCGGCCGCTCCACTCGGGGGCGGGGGTGTACAGGGGTGCGTCGACGGTGTTCATTGGGCTCCTTCGCTGTGGGTGGTGGCCATACGCTGTTGGTGGCGGCCGAGTTGCCGTTGGTTGTGCCGGTGTGTGCCTGCCTAGTCTTGCGCGTTCTGCGCCTCGGCGCGAGCGGCCTCCTCAATATCGGGGTGGGGCAGACGGTGGCGCCCGCCGGCGTAGAAGAGCGCGGTCATCAGCAGGATGAAGCCCACGCCCACCGCCAGGGAGATGCGGTATTCCGGCTGCCAGACCATGATGCCGAAGGTAAAGAGGATGAAGGCGATGGCAAAGTACTGGCCCCAGGGCCACAGCGGCACCTTGTACGTGAGGGCGGCGACCTGCTCGGGCGTCATCTGGCGGCGGGAGGCCACGTGGGAAAGCAGAATCATCAGCCACACGTAGATGGTGGCGAAGGTGGCCAGGGAGGCGATGATCTCAAAGACGTTATCCGGGATAAGGGCGTTGAGCACCGTGCCGATGATGAGCACGATGATGAGGATGACGATGGTCATCACCGGCACGCCGCGGGCCTTCTTGGACATGATCTGCGGGGCGAGGTTCTGCTTGGCCATGCCGGTGAGCACGTTGCCCGCGCCGAAGAGATCGGCGTTGATGGCGGAAATGGCGGCGGTGATCACCACGAAGTTGAGCAGGCCGGCCGCCCAGTTCACGCCCAGGGTGTCGAAGATCTGCACGAAGGGGGACTGCTCGCCGGTGATGGTGCGCCACGGGTTGATCATGAGGATGACCAGGATGGCCAGCACGTAGAACAGCAGGATGCGCACCGGGATGGTATTGACCGCCTTGGGTACAGAGACCTCAGGGTCCTCGGCCTCGCTACTGGCCACGCCGACGATCTCCGTGCCGCCGAAGGCAAAGAGCACCAGGATGAAGGAGGCGATCATGCCGGAGGAGCCGTTGGGGAAGAAGCCGCCATCGTTGACCAGGTTGGCAGGGCCGGTGGTGGCGGCGTCGGAAAGCCCGAATGCCAGCACCGCCAGGCCGCCGACAATCATGGCCACCACCGCGCCCACCTTGATGATGGTGAAGGCGAACTCCAGCTCACCGAAGGCCTTGACGGTGGCCAGGTTCGCCCCGCCCACGATGAGCAGGGTGGCCGCCACCCAGATCCACTTGGGTACGTCCGGGAACCAGAACTGCATGTACACGCCCATCGCGGTGAGATCCGCCAGAGCCACGATGACCATCTCAAAGGCGAACATCCAGCCGGTGATGTAGCCGGCCCAGTTGCCCAGGTAGGCGCGAGCGTACTCGGCAAAGGAGCCGGTGAGCGGGTGGTGCACGGACATCTCACCGAGCGCGCGCAGCAGGAAGTAGATCACCGCGCCGCCGAGCAGGTAGACCAGCAGCACCGAGGGGCCGGCGGCCTGGATGGCGCTGGCGGAGCCATAGAAGAGGCCGGTGCCGATGGCCGAGCCCAAGGCGATGAAGTGGAGGTGTCGGTGCTTGAGACCCCTGCGCCTGACGGTGAGCTGAGTGGTGGTTTGGGCGGCGGGCTGGCCTGCGGGAGGCACAGACATGCATTCTCCTCTGCGGTTGCGGGTGGCGTGAGCGGATTCACAGAAACGGCTGACAAAAGCCAAGCTAAACAAGTATAGTAACGGCAACCCCGCGCAAGGCTGTCGTGCGGGCGTGAACTCATGCCCACGCCACCCAAGCCTTAAGGCGGTTTTATGCACACCGATGACACCTTCGTCGACGCCTACTACGAGTCCGAGGACGCCGTACCCAGCAAGAAGGGAATCTGGCGGCTCTTTGTCTACAGCGCCATCGGCGCCTTCGTCTTTTTCTTCCCCATTACCTACCAGGGCAAGAAATCCATCCCCCTAGATCACATCGTCACCATCATTAGGGACTACGCCGCGCCCGCTGTGCCCTGGTTCATCCTCGCGCTGGCGCTCTACGGCACGGCGCGCAGCATCGTGAACAAGAACTGGAGGCAGGGCGCGCTGCCAGCGGTCTTCACCGTGCTCAACGTGGTGGGCTTGGTGGTGTCCTTCCTCATGGTCATCGACAAGCTGCCCGGCGTGCTGGCCGATGAGAACATCGTGCCCTTCCTGTGGAACTCCATTGCCACCCCGGTGGGGCTCATCGTCCCAGTGGGCGGGGCCTTTCTGGCGCTGCTCATCGGCTACGGCTTCCTCGAGTTCGTCGGCGTGTTCATGCAGCCGGTCATGCGGCCGCTGTGGCGCACCCCGGGGCGCTCGGCTATTGACGCCGTCGCCTCCTTCGTGGGCTCCTACTCCCTGGGCATCATGATCACCGACCGCGTCTACCAGCGCGGCGGCTACACCGCCCGCGAGGCCTCCATCATCGCCACCGGCTTTTCCACCGTCTCCGCGGCCTTTATGGTCATCGTGGCCAAGCAGCTGGATCTCATGGACATGTGGGGCATCTACTTTGGCGTGGCGCTGATTGTCACCTTCGTGGTCACGGCGATCACCGTGTGGATCCCGCCGCTGAGCATCATCCCCAACGAGTACTACGAGAACACCGAGCAGGACCCCGAAAAGCCTGTGGAGGGTGCCTACCTGTCCACCGCCTGGCGCGAGGCGCTGCTGGCCCTGGACCGCGCGCCGAAGCTGGGCGTGGCCGTGTGGGAGAACCTGCGCGACGGCGTGCGCATGGCCGCGGCGATTGTGCCCTCCATCATGTCCGTGGGGCTCATCGGCCTGCTACTGGCCAACTTCACCCCGCTCTTTGACTGGCTGGGCTACCTCTTCTATCCCTTCGCCTGGCTGGTGCAGCTGCCCGAGCCCGCCCTGGCCGGCAAGGCCGCGGCCATGGGCATTGCGGAGATGTTCCTGCCTGCCACCGTGGTGGGAGACTCGGCGGACCTGGTGCTGCGCTTTGTCATCGGAGTGGTAGCTGTTTCCGCCATCATCTTCTTCTCCGCGCTGGTGCCCTGCATCCTGGCCACCAAGATCCCGGTGAAGCTGTGGCACATGGTGGTTATCTGGTTTGAGCGTGTGGTGCTCACCATCCTCATCGCCACGCCAATTGGGTACCTGGTGTGCTGAGGAATGGGGAGCTCATTCCGCGCAAACGTAAGAAGTTGACATCTCAGGGGGGGGGCATTAAACCCTTAAACCACTGGTTGAACTGGTTCGGACCTTGATGAAGATACTGCGATCAAGCCCAGACGAAGGCGCCGAGACGGCTGTGAGCAAGGTCCACCGCTAACGTCTCCCACGGAGGACGCGCGGTGGAGATACTCAGTGAAGTCGCGTTCGGCGCCTTGTTGCCTGTCCCGATGCGCCGCTCGAAGAGCTACATCACAGCGGCGATGCCGTAAGCGAACGGGGCTGCTACAAGTGTAGAAAGTATGACTCTTTCAAACCACAGAATGACCATATTCTTGATGGACAGGGGTATTTCGGTGGCCAACACAGAGGGAACCATCGACGAGAAGAAGAATATTTGGGATACGGAGACGATTGCGATAAGCAAACGCAAGACATCGGACTCGGAACCTGCTACCAACGTTGCTGGCAGGAATAGCTCGGACAATCCAATTGCTAGTGCTTCCGAACCGAGAACAGGGTCAGGTATTCCCAGGATCCAGAGCAAAGGGAAGAACAAGTATCCGAAATAGGTGAACACTGGGGTGTAAAACGCGACCGTCAAGCCCAAGAATCCGACCGACATGATGCCTGGAAGAACTTGCATCGTCATGAGAAGACCATCGCGGAAATGGGTCCAAAGAACTCGCCACACCGAAGGGGATTGTCTCAAGACATCTTTGGCTTCTTCCCACGCGATCCGCGCACGGCTGCCGGTGGCCTGCGTCTCAGGATTGGGCTCTGCCCCGGGATAAAAATCCTCGGGAATGCGCGAAATCGGAGGGATCCGAACCATCACCGCTGTGACTATGAACGTCACAATGAGAGTGGCACCGAAGTACATTCCCCATACGCTCATGAGATCAAGAGTTCGAGCGATGACGACCATAAAAGTCGCTGATGCTGTGGAAAAACCGGCAGCAATAATTGCTGCTTCTTTTCCTGTATAACCGCCTGACTTGTACACCTTATTCGTGACCAGTAGTCCGAGTGAATAACTGCCCACGAAAGATGCGACGGCGTCAATCGCTGACCGTCCGGGTGTTTTATACAAGGGGCGCATGATGGGTTGGACCCATACACCCATGTATTCCATCAGGCCGAATCCAACGAGGAGCCCAAGAAAGATAGCGCCGACCGGAATGAGTAGCCCAACGGGGATCACTAGTTTATCGAGGAGGAATGGCCCCAAGTTTTCAGCGAAAATAAAGTTCGGTCCACAATCGAATATCAGCATTGCGGTGATCACAACCGCAAAAACGTTGAGTACTGCGAACACCTTTCGAGCTATGGAGCGTTTCCACGCTCCATTGACAAACGGCATAATCGCGCCAGCGACGATCAATAGCAGTGCCACGAACTTGGCATTGTCTCCGAGCACTGCGGAGATGAGCCCGACAAGATGATCCAACAGAATTGTGTTCTCGTCTCCAATGGGGAAGGGCACGAAAAATGCAAAGATACCCAGACCGCTATAGACGAAGAACCTCCAAGAATGGTTGGCAGGAGGAGTGACGAGAGTGTCATTGCTCTTAGTGGAGTTTGTCATGACTTCTCCATTCAGGACGAGTTGCGAACCGGCTCTGTCAGCCACGTAGCAATGCGGTGATTATGCTCGCCCAGCTGGGGTGCTGGTTCTGGAACACGTGAACCAGTTAGACGCAGGGGAGAGCGCAGCGTTTGAAAACCGTCGGATTCCGCAAATAGAACTTGGCGCTCGGTTCCAATGGCTCCATGGAGGGCTTCGTCTACGGAGTGGACCGGTGCCGTTGGAACGCCGAACTCTTGGAGTCTTTGTAATGCCTGTTTCTCGGTCATGCCTTTGAGAGCGTTCTCGATAATGTCGCGGACTTCTTCACGGTGCTCTCGGCGAGCGGTATTCGAATTGTATCTTGGGTCATCGACCATAAACTCCAGGCCGAGTGCTTGGGTTAGACGGCCAAATAGTTTCTCATTGAGAACGGCAATAACCACTTCACCATCGTCAACGCGGTATGTGCTAAAAGGCACAGTCATCGCGTGGTCGCTACCCACCGCGGTAGGAATGCCTTCCTCGTAGAGGTCGCGCATTGCGACTGATTCCAGTATTGAAACCAGCGAATCAAACATTGCAACGTCCACGTGCTGGCCCGTACCCGTTCGCGTTCTCTCTTGCAGCGCGCCCAAAGTTCCAATTGCTGCATAGAGCCCAGGCACTAGGTCACCGATACTGATACCGACTCGCGTCGCGCGGCCTCCAGGCCAACCTGTAATGGACATGATTCCGCTCATTGCCTGGGCTACTAAATCGTAAGCTGGAGCGCTACTGAGGGAACCGCTTTGCCCAAAGCCACTGATGCTTGTGACAATGAGGCTAGGGTTGAGTTTCCGGAGCAAGTCCGGAGAGATCCCCAGCTTTTCCATTACCCCGGGACGAAAATTCTCGACGATGACATCTGCGCGCTTTGCTAATTCTTTGAGCTTTTCCCTGTCGGCGTTGTGCTTGAGATTGAGTGTGATGCCCTGCTTGGAGCGGTTGAAAAGCCTGTAGTAGGCAGAATCTCCGTTGAAATTGGGGCCAAAGCTACGCGAGTCATCTCCCCACGGTGTTTCAACTTTTATTACTTCTGCCCCCAAATCCGCCAGGATCATGGAGCAGAAAGGTCCGGCCAATACGCGGGACATGTCTAAGACTCGAATGCCTTCAAGGGAATGAGTTTGTGGAGTATGTTCCATTGCAATCCTTTCTTAGCCCTAGACGAAAGCGGAGAGCCCAGTAATGGACCGGGCCGCTACCAGCTGGTTGATATCGAACGTTCCCTCATAGGAGTAGATGGCTTCCGCGTCGCAAAAATGCTTTGCCGCTGTGAAGTCGGAGATGATTCCATTGCCGCCCAGTAGCTCGCGCCCCAAAGCTGCGGACTCGCGCATCATCTTGGTCACGTGAGCTTTTGCCAATGCTGAGTGCTCGTTGTGGTCGTCGCCCCGTGCTTCCAAACGCGCGAGAGCAGCCATCATGGACTCAGAGGCGATAAGATTCCCCAGGATGGTTGAAAGCTTGGATTGATTGATCTGAAATCCAGCGAGTGGTTTGCCAAATTGATGGCGATTTCCGGTGTACTCCAGTGCTGTGTCAAGGACCCCCATCTGAAGGCCGACTGCTTGCCAGCCCACTGTCGAGCGAGTTGACTTCAAAACCTTGTTGGTGTCTTTGAAGCTGTTGGCATGAGCAAGTTTGTAGTCATCCGGAACGAATACGTCTGTGAGGGTGATGTCAGCATTTTGGACCGCTCGCAGTGCGATGCGGTTGTGCATCAGGCTAGCCTCATAGCCGTCTGAGGAAGTATCAACCACGAAGCCTTTCACGTTGTTGTCTTCAGGATCTCGCGCCCAAATGATTACGTAGTCGGACCATGTTGCGTTACCAATCCATCGCTTTGCGCCGTTGAGTACCCAGCCGCCTTTGACTTTGGTGGCGGTTGTCGACATATCTTGGGCGACATCAGAGCCCGCATCGGGCTCGGTGATCGCAAAAACGCCAGTCTTCTCGACACTGTAAAAGTCGGGCAGCCACCGGGCTTTCTGCTCCTCTGAGCCCAGCAGCTCGATTGAGCCGGTAAAAAGTCCATCGTGCCCGCTGAAAAACGTTCCGACGGAGGCGTCTGCCCTGTGGATTTCTGCGGTGACAAGCCCAGCGAGGAGAGGCGAGTATCCCTGCTGGCGAACCAAACTGATGATGTTCAGATCCTGAATGGACGGCAGTAGTTCATGCGGAAACTCGGAACGGTTCCAGTAGTCGGTAGCAATCGGACGAACCTTTTCGTGGGTCCAATTCCGGACTTTGTGAAGTACTTCGAGTTCTTCCGAAGATAGGTCCTTCTCAAAACCATAAAAGTCCCCATTTGGATAGCGGCCTGGCATAAGTTCCTCCAATCTTATAGGTAACGTGACACACACTGAGGCGTAAAGTGTTACGTAGACCACCTCGTATGGCATAGGCTACAAAGCGGGAATCAAGAAAGCAGTAGCAAAATTTCCTCTAAGGTCTTGTATGCGAGACTGGCGTTGGCCTGGTGCCAAGGCGTGAGGGGCTAAAACTGGAGGTAGAAGCTTTGTCGAGGGCGCAAGTACCGGCTGCAAGAAATGCTTTAGCTATTTTGAAGCTCTTGTCATCGATTGATGTGCCCATTTCCGCCGCCCGCATCCGTGCGGAGCTGGATCTGCCGCGCTCGACCACCTACCACCTGCTCAACGAGATGGTAGAAGCTGGCTTCGTGGTGCACATCCCGGAGAACCAGACCTATGGCCTGGGCATGGCGGCCTACGCCATGGCCTCGGCGTACGTGACCCAGCAGCCGCTGGTGCGCGCCACCACCCGGCACCTGGACAGGATCGCCGCGCTGGTGTCCGGCTCCGGGCACCTTTCCCGCCTGGCGGGCAGTGAGATTGTCTATCTGCAGGAGGTCCGCGCGCCGGGGGCGGCCTCCCTGGTCACGGAAAAGGGCGTGCGGCTATCCGCGCAGACGACGGCCTCCGGGCGGGCCATGCTCTCCCTGCTTCCGGAGCCGGAGTGGCGGGCCGTCTTTTCCACCACGCCCGCCCGTGGCAGCTTTCAAGAATTCTTGACGAGCCTGGAGCTGGTGCGCCAGCGCGGATGGGCCGAGGAGGTCGAGGAGGTCTCCCGCGGGCAGGCCTCGGTGGGCGTGCCCATTAGAGATCATTTGGGCCGGCCGGCCGCCGCGCTGGCGGTGACCTTCCCGGTGGGCACGGCGGATGCCGCCGCTGTGGCCGCTGAGTTACAGGCTGCCGCGGGCGACGTTTCTGTCAAAATGTACGGCACGGGTGCTTAGTGCGAGGTGTACTATGTGGGCAGCGCGTAAGGCTGTCGCGCGTCACCTGATCTTCCGATCTTTTCAATCTGTGCCCGCCCACCGGGATTGCCCCTGCGTGGTCATTGCGTAGTTTCTGCGTGCGGCGCGTGAGTGACGCTGTGCTTGCGTTTGTCAGCACGGATCGTGTTCTAAGGAGCCTTACATGTCTTTTTCATCTTCTGCCGCCTACCCCAGCACCGTGACTGTGGGAATCGGTGCCTTGAGCATCGAGGAGGTTGTGGCGGTGGCCCGCTACGGCGCCGCCGTGGAGATTGATCCCGCGGCCCTGGAGGAGGTGGCCGCCACCCGCTCGCACATCGAGAAGCTGGCCAAGGATCCCACGCCGGTCTATGGCATCTCCACCGGCTTCGGCGCGCTGGCCCGCCGCCACATCCCCGAGGAGATGCGCGCCCAGCTGCAGCTTTCCCTGGTGCGCTCCCATGCGGCGGGCACCGGCCCGGAGGTGGAGACCGAGGTCATCCGCGCCACCATGCTGCTGCGCCTGTCCACCCTGTGCACGGGCCGCACCGGCGTGCGCCCGGAGGTGGCACAGACCTACGCCGCGGTGCTCAACGCCAAGATCCACCCGGTGGTGCGCGAGTACGGCTCCCTGGGCTGCTCCGGTGACTTGGCGCCCCTGGCGCACTGCGCGCTCGCGCTGCTGGGGGAGGGTGAGGTCCGCGTCGACGGCGGCGAGGTTATCCCGGCCGCCCAGGCCCTGCAGGCCGCGGGCATCGAGCCGCTGGTGCTGCGGGAGAAGGAGGGCCTGGCGCTTATCAACGGCACCGACGGCATGCTGGGCCAGCTCTGCCTGGCGCTGACTGATTTGCGTGCGGCGGCGAAGACTGCGGATATCGCCACTGCCATGACCGTGGAGGGCCTGCTGGGTACGCTGGTGGTCTTCGCCGATGACCTGCAGCAGCTGCGCCCACACCCCGGCCAGGCGGATTCCGCGGCGAACATCCGCGCGGTGGCCGCGGACTCTGAGATCCTCGCCGCGGCGCTGGAGGAGTTCAAGAAGAACCAGGTCCAGGACGCCTACTCGGTGCGCTGCGCGCCCCAGGTGGCCGGCGGTTTCCGCGATACCCTGGCCCACTGCGAGCAGGTGGCCGCCCGCGAGCTGGCCGCCGCGGTGGATAACCCGGTGGTGGCCCTGGACGGCCGCGTGGTCTCCAACGGCAACTTCCATGGCGCGCCGGTGGCCTACGCCCTGGACTTTCTGGCCATCGTGGCCGCTGACCTGGCCTCCATCTCGGAGCGGCGCACAGACCGCTTCCTTGACGTCGCGCGTAACCGCGGCCTCAACGCCTTTCTTGCCAGCGACCCCGGTGTCGACTCCGGCCACATGATCGCCCAGTACGCCCAGGCGGGCATCGTCTCCGAACTCAAGCGCCTGGCCAACCCCTCCTCGGCGGATTCTATTCCTTCCTCCGCTATGCAGGAGGATCACGTCTCCATGGGCTGGTCGGCTGCGCGCAAGCTGCGTAAGGCTGTCGACGGCCTGCAGCGGGTGCTGGCCATCGAGATCCTCACCGCGGCCCGGGCCATCGACATGCGCCAGGGTAAGCCGGCGCGGGGGACCGGGGTGGTCATTGCCAAGCTGCGCGAAACCGTGGAAGGGCCGGGCACGGACCGCTTCCTCTCCCCGGAGATCGAGGAGACCGTGCGCCTGGTCAAGGAGGGAGAGCTGATCGCGGCGGTCGAGGAGGCCGTCGGCGCGCTGCGCTGATACAACGGCGCTGACGGTAAAGGACTTGGGCCCTGCCTCGGCGGGGCCCTTTTTCGTGCGCTGAGCGGGACTGTCTGGAATCTCAGACAGACGGGGTCCTGTGGGGCTTCATCGGTGATGTGGCGACCATTACGTTGAAGGAAAGGAATTGCCCGCAGCACACTGCGCGCGCAGGCAGGCGGCAGGGGGACAGCCCCGGGAAACCGGCCCTCGCCGCCTGAGCTTGCGCGGGCAGGTGCGTTTGATGAAAGGATGCTTGATGTCTCAACCCCGCGAAGTCCGCGCACCCCGCGGTACGGAGCTAAACGCCAAGTCCTGGCAAACCGAGGCCCCGCTGCGCATGCTCATGAACAACCTCGACCCCGAGGTCGCAGAGCGTCCCGAGGACCTCGTGGTCTACGGCGGCACCGGCCGCGCGGCGCGCTCCTGGGAGGCCTTCGACGCCATCGTCGCAGCGCTTAAGGATCTGGAGTCGGACGAGACCCTGCTGGTGCAGTCCGGCAAGCCGGTAGGTATCTGGAAGACCAACGAGTGGGCCCCGCGCGTGCTCATCGCCAACTCCAACCTGGTGGGGGACTGGGCCAACTGGGAGCACTTCCGCAAGCTGGAGGACGAGGGCCTCATGATGTACGGCCAGATGACCGCCGGCTCCTGGATCTACATCGCCACCCAGGGCATCCTGCAGGGCACCTTTGAGACCTTCGCGGCTGTGGCCAAGAAGCGCTTCGGCGGCAGCCTGGCCGGCACGCTGACCCTGACCGGCGGCTGTGGCGGCATGGGCGGAGCGCAGCCGCTGGCCGTCACGCTCAACGGGGGCGTGGTGCTCATCGTTGACGTCGACGAGACCCGCTTGCGCCGCCGCCAGCAGAAGCGCTACCTCGATGAGGTGGTCACCGATCTCGACGAAGCCCTCACGCTCGTTCTCGCCGCCAAGAAGGACAAGACCCCGCTCTCCGTGGGCCTGGTAGGCAACGCCGCCGAGGTCTTCCCCGAGGTTCTGCGCCGCCAGCGCGCCGGCGAGCTCACCGTGGACGTGGTCACCGACCAGACCTCCGCCCACGATCCCCTGAGCTACCTGCCCACCGAGATCGCCGTGGAGGACTGGTTTAACGAGGCCAAGGCCGATCCCACCACCTTCACCAAGAAGGCCCGCGAGTCCATGGCCGCCCAGGTCCAGGCCATGGTGGAATTCCAGGACGAGGGCGCCGAGGTCTTCGATTACGGCAACTCCATCCGCGACGAGGCCCGCCGCGCCGGCTACACCCGCGCCTTCGAGTTCCCGGGCTTCGTGCCGGCCTACATCCGCCCGCTGTTCTGTGAGGGCCTGGGCCCCTTCCGCTGGGCCGCGCTCTCCGGCGATCCGGAGGACATCAAGGTCACCGACCAAGCCCTCAAGGAGCTCTTCCCGGACAACGAGCACCTGCACAACTGGCTCGACGCCGCCGAGGAATACGTGGAGTTCGAGGGCCTGCCCGCCCGCATCTGCTGGCTGGGCTACGACGAGCGCCACAAGGCCGGCCTGCTCTTTAACCAGCTGGTGCGCGAGGGCAAGATTAAGGCGCCGATTGTCATCGGCCGCGACCACCTCGACTCCGGCTCCGTGGCCTCGCCCTACCGCGAGACCGAGTCCATGCTTGACGGCACCGACGCCGTGGCGGACTGGCCGCTGCTCAACGCCATGACCGCGGTCTCCTCGGGTGCTACCTGGGTCTCCATCCACCACGGCGGCGGCGTGGGCATGGGCCGCTCCATCCACGCCGGCCAGGTCACGGTGGCCGACGGCACCGAGCTGGCCGACGCCAAACTGCGCGCCGTGCTCACCAACGATCCCGGCATGGGCGTTATCCGCCACGTGGATGCCGGTTACACTCGCGCCAAGGAGGTCGCCGACGAGCGCGGCGTGCGCATCCCCATGGAGTTCACCGCGCGCGACTAAACGCCCACCCCACAGGAAGGAGAATCATGTCCACACTGTTTCGCGGAATCTCGGAGCTGCGCACCGTCGCCGAGGCAGGCACGCTTGAGGATGCCGCCCTCATCGCCGAGGACGGCATCATCACCTGGATCGGCCCGGCGGGTAAGGCCCCGGCTGCCGACCACGCCGTGGACCTTGGCGGGCGCGCCGTCCTGCCGGGGTGGGTGGACTCCCACACCCACATGATCTTCGACGGCGACCGCTCCGCGGAGTTCGAGGCCCGCATGGCAGGCGAGTCCTACCAGGCCGGCGGTATCGCGGTGACCATGGACGCCACCCGCGCGGCCGGCGCGGAGAAGCTGGAGCGGCTCCTTAAAGAGCGCATCGCGGCCGCCCACCGCGGCGGGACCACCACCCTGGAAACCAAGACCGGCTACGGGCTGGACACCGCCTCCGAGGTGGAGGCCGCCCGGGTGGCCGCGGCGCACGTCGATGACGTCACCTTTCTGGGCGCGCACCTCGTGCCGCCGGGCGCGGAGGCCGAGGACTACCTCGACGAGGTAGTCGGCCCCATGCTCGACGGCGTGGCTGAGCACGTGCAGTGGATCGACGTCTTCTGCGAGCGCGGCGCCTTCAACGAGGAGCAGTCCCGCCGCGTCCTTGAGGCCGGCAAGGCCCGCGGGCTGGGCCTGCGCGTGCACGGCAACCAGCTGGGGGAGGGCCCCGGTGTGGCACTCGCCGTGGAGCTGGGCGCTGCCAGCGTGGACCACGTCAACTACCTGAGCGACGCCGACGTTGAGGCGCTGGCTTCCTCGGAGACGGTGGCCACCATGCTGCCGGCCTGCGATCTCTCCACCCGGCAGCCGCTGGCCCCGGGGCGCAGGCTTCTCGACGCCGGCGCTACCCTCGCCATCGCCTCCAACCTCAACCCGGGCACGTCCTATACCTCCTCGATGAACTTCTGCGTCACCACGGCTGTGCTGCAGCAACACCTCTCGCTGGACGAGGCGATTGCCGCGGCCACCCGCGGCGGGGCCACGGCCCTGCGCCGCCAGGACGTCGGCGGCGGGCGCGATGCGCAAGGACGCCCGGCCAAGGGCACCCTGGTGGTTGGTGCGGCTGCTGACTTGCACGTGCTCGATGCGCCGAGTGCCATTCACCTGGCCTACCGCCCAGGCATGCCAATGACCTGGAAGAC
This sequence comes from Corynebacterium sp., assembly GCF_030532325.1. GTDB lineage: Bacteria > Actinomycetota > Actinomycetes > Mycobacteriales > Mycobacteriaceae > Corynebacterium. The sequence continues at coordinate 55,822 of NZ_JAUNLS010000006.1, read as the reverse complement.
CTTCGTGGCTGGCCGCGAGGTGAGCTAGGCAGGGCTTGTATTACATGGCCCTGTGCTATAGGGCCATGTGCTACAGGGCGTTGTAGGGGTCGTTCTCGTGGCGCCACAGCCAGTGCCACTGCCAGGGTGGCTGGCTGGTGGGGTGGCGCCCAGCGGCTAAGGCGCGCACCTGGTCCACCGCGTAGCCGAGGTGAAACTCGATGGTGGTGGCGGTAAATCGCAGGAGGCGGTAGCCGGCGAGGGAGGCGTCGTTGAGCTTGTGGTGGTCGATTTCGAACTGCCGGCGGTCATCGCGTCGGTGGTGGGCGAAGCCATCGACCTCAATGGCGATGTTGTGCTTCTCGATGAACACATCCCAGCGGTAGCCGGCCAGCCTCACATTGTTGCGTACGTCGAAGTATGTGCGCAGCGCCTTGCTGAGCTGGCGTTCCGGGTGGCTATCCGCGCCGATAACCGCGGTATCCAAAGCGCGCTGCGAGTGCAGGGTAAGCCTGTGGAAGTCCTTCTTCGCCGTGTGTACTAGCTCGTGGCCGCGTGGACCAGCGAAGTGCTCTTCGAGGAAGTACGTGGCGTCCTCTTCTCCCATGATCTCGGTGATTTGCAGGGGATTACATACCCTGATGCCCTGGCGGGTGGCCGCGCCGACCGGCTTTGCGCGGCGGCACTGAAAGAAGCGGGTGTTGCTCAAGCCGTTCTTGCGGGCCAGCTGCAAGGGGAAGCGAAGCGGTTTGCCTAGGTAGAGGTTGGCCGCCGAGTACCCGTCGAGCGCGAGGTCTGGCCAGTGCTTGGTCACGATGTGCGCCAGCTCCAAAGGCGTAGGCTCCTGCGGTGCGTAGAGGCCGCGAGTGATCTTGACTGCGGAGCTGCGCAGCGACTTGGACATGCCGCGCGTGCCGACGATTCCTTCCATACTTTCCCCCGAAATTTTCCCCGGATATATTGCCGGATTCTTTCCCGAAGCCCACCTCGCACGTCACGAGGAGCCTCGAGGCCCTTTTGTGTACTTGCTCTTGTTGCTCTGTCTGTGGCGGAACTTCCTGTTGCTCCCCGCGCTCCTACTCCCTGTTGAGGGCCCTCGAGGCGCCGAGGCTGCCTCTCAGAGTAGCGGCAACGGGCTCACTCCGCTCGCCGAAGGACCCCGAAGGCCTCCCAGCTTCAATTTGGGGGTCGGATTGGGGGCTTTGGGGGCGTGTTTTTGAAGCTGGGAGTCTTGTGGGCGCGGATGGTGGGTTTCGCGGCGGGGAAGTGTTTGGGGGTGGAGGGGCTTTGGTGGCTAAAAGTGGGCCTTGTGGGGCGTGGATGTCTCCCAGCTTCATTTTGGGGGTCGGATCGGGGGCTTTTGGAGCGTGTTTTTGAAGCTGGGAGATTTTTGGGCGCGAAGAAGATAGGAAAGTGGGAGGGAGGTGGGCGGGGAAGGTGAGCAGTGGTGGGAGACTCGGCGGGAAAGCGGGCAGAAGTGAGGGAGGGCCCGGGCTAGGCCTGGGCTAGGCGCGGAGGGCGTCGGCAATGGCGGCGGCCATGGCCTTCTGGCCTTCGGCGGTGGGGTGCATGGGGAAGGAGTCGGTCTCCGCGCCGGTGAAGTCGGTCCAGCGCTGCGGCGCGGGGGCGCAGCCGGTGTGCTCCTCGGAGCGCTCGGGCACCACGAAGGTCGCGCCGTTGCGGGCGGCGGCCTCGGCCACTGTGTGATTGATGGCGTTGATGTGCTCGACGAGCCACTGGCGGTCGGTGGCGTTGATGAGCGAGGCGAACTCGCAGTTGTCGCTGGCGGCCAAGAGGGGAAGATAGCCCGTGGTGATGATGCGGGCGTGCGGCGCGCGCTCCCGCAGTTGGGTGTAGACGGCGTCGAGGCGATCCGGAAGTGCGCCGAGGGAGGCGTCGACCTGCGGGGTGAGCCAGCCCTTGCAGTCCTTGAGAGCGTCCGGGTTGGTTGCCCCGGAGGCGCAGCCGGCCAGAAGGCCGAAGCCAGCGTCGTTGCCGCCGATGCTCAAGGAGATGACGTCGGTGGCGGGGCTGAGGGCCTCGGCCTGGGCGGGCAGGACGTCACCGGTGCCGTCGCCGGAGCGCTGGCCGGTGATGTGGGTGGTGATAGCGCCTTGGCACGTGTTGTCCTCCAAGCGCATGCCGGTCAGGCGCGCGAGCTCGGTGGGGTAGTTGTCCTGCGCGCGCATACACAGCTGGGGGCCACTGGCCGTGCTGCCGCGGCTGCCCATGGCCGCGTAGGAATCGCCGAGCGCCACGTAGTGAAGGCCCGCCAAAGAAGCGTGCGGTGCTGGGGCGGGATGCGGAGTAGAAGGAGAGAACTCCGGCGCGAGGTCCTGGCCCGCGGGCGGGGTGGAACAACCTGCCACCAGCGCCAGGGTTGCCATGAGGGCAGACACGGCCGCGCGGGTGCGCGGGCGGGCGGCGGGCAGAATCATGCGCACGAGTCTAACGCGCGCGGGCGGGCATACTAAACGGCACGCCCGTGGCCAGCGCTTTGTCAATGCAATAGCTTATTGTGGGCCGGTGCCGTACTCTGGACGAAGCAATGAGCATTACCGATAACGCCACCGGCGGCGTGAACGAGCCGGACGATACCTTTAACCAGTCGGAATCTCAGGAAAACTCGCAAAGGGATGAGGCCATGAACGCCTCGTCGAATGTCAAGGATGACACTGCCGCTGAGGGCGCTGTCGCTGATGACACTAGGGCTGCGGCAACTTCTGAGGAAACCGGCGCTGAATCTACTGATTCGGCCAACGACGAGTCCCAGGGGTTTGCGCACCTCGACCTTCCACAGGACGTCCAGGACGCTGTGGCCAAGGTTGGTTTTACCAAGCCCTCCCCAATCCAAGAGCAAACCATCCCGATCTTGATGACCGGCCGCGACGTCGTGGGCTTGGCCCAGACCGGCACCGGCAAGACCGCGGCCTTCGCGCTGCCGGTCCTGGCACAGATCGATCCCTCCCAACGCCACCCCCAGGCACTCGTGCTCGCCCCCACGCGCGAGCTGGCACTGCAGGTAGCGGACTCCTTCCAGTCCTTCGCTGACCACCTTGGCCGCATCGAGGTGCTGCCTATCTACGGCGGCCAGGCCTACGGCATTCAGCTTTCCGGCCTGCGCCGCGGGGCGCAGATCATCGTGGGCACCCCGGGCCGTGTCATCGACCACCTGGAGAAGGGCTCGCTGGACATCTCCCAGCTGCGCTTCCTGGTGCTCGATGAGGCGGACGAGATGCTCAACATGGGTTTCCAGGAGGACGTCGAGCGCATCCTGGAGGACACCCCGGATGACAAGCAGGTCGCGCTGTTCTCGGCCACCATGCCCAACAGCATCCGCCGCCTGTCCAAGCGCTACCTGCACGATCCGGCCGAGGTCACGGTCAAGTCTGAGCGTCGCACCAACGACAACATCACGCAGCGCTTCCTGCTGACCCCGCACCGCCAGAAGATGGACGCGTTCACCCGCATCCTCGAGGTCATTGAGTACGACGCCATCATCGTCTTCTGCCGCACTAAGCACGAGACCGAAGAGGTGGCGGACAAGCTTCGCGACGCCGGCTACAACGCCGCGGCCATTAACGGCGACATCGCCCAGCAGCAGCGCGAGCGCACCGTGGATCAGCTCAAGGACGGCCGCCTGGACATCCTGGTGGCTACTGACGTCGCCGCGCGCGGCCTGGACGTGGACCGCATTACCCATGTGCTCAACTACGACATTCCCAATGACACCGAGTCCTACGTGCACCGCATCGGCCGCACCGGCCGCGCGGGCCGCAGCGGCGAGGCCATTCTCTTTGTCACCCCGCGCGAGCGCCGCATGCTGCGCTCCATTGAGCGCGTGACCAACGCCCGCCTGGAGGAGATGGATCTGCCCTCGGTGGATGAGGTCAACGCCAAGCGCAAAGAGAAGTTCTTCGCGGCTATCGGCGAGCACATCGAGGATAAGCAGTTTGACTTCTTCCGCGAGATGGTGCGCGAGTACTCGGCGAATAACGACGTGGCCATGGATGACATCGCCGCCTCGCTGGCCGTGCAGCTGCAAAATGGCACCGAGTTCCTGCTCAAGGAGCTGCCGCGCTCCAAGCGTGACCGCCGTGAGCGCGAGCGCTTCGACCGCGACCGTGACCGTGACGGCCGCCGCGGCTTCCGCGACCGCGATGATCGCCGCGGCCGTGACCGCGGCCCGCGGCGCCCGGACGGGGACTTCGAGACCTACCGCCTGGACGTGGGCAAGCGCCAGAACGTGCGCCCGGGTGCCATCGTGGGCGCGCTGGCCAACGAGGGCGGGCTGTCCTCCAAGGACTTTGGCCGCATCACCATCGCGGTGGGCCACACCCTGGTGGATCTGCCCAAGAATCTGGATCCGGCCGTGTTGGACCGTCTCAAGGACACCCGCATTTCGGGCCAGCTGATTAACATCGCCAAGGACACCGGCCGCCCGCCGCGCCGTGACCGCGATGACCGCGGTGGGCGCCGCGGCGGCTGGCGTGACCGTGACGGTGGCCGCGATGATCACCGCGGCGGGCGCCGTGGCGGCTACAGGGGGCGTCGTTAGTTAACCCCAGTGGTTGGTTAACCCCCAACACGTCACAAGCCGGGCTTCCTTTCAGAGTGAGAGGAAGCCCGGCTTCGTGTTTTCTGGATGCTTAGACGAACATCAGGATGGCGCAAATCATCCACAGCAGGTTGAAGATGCCGGAGAACATACCCAGCTTCTTCTTCAGGGCAGGCACGTCGGCGCTCTCGGCGCCTGCCAGGGCAGCCATGGCCTTGTTCTGCTTCGGGATAACCAGGAAGAAGAGCACGCACCAGGCGATGACGGAGAGCAGAAGGGCGATGTGGAACTGGACCTCAGACTTGTAGGTGTTGAGATCCATGAGGAACACGCCCACGCCGAGCACCGGGACGATGGCGGAGATGTAGCCATAGGAGGTGGTGATGCGGTTGAGGATGGACGCAGCACCCTGAGCGGAGGCATCGCCAGCCGCGGCCTTGGGCAGCTGGGCCGGGAAGGCGGAGGTGGCGATGCAGATCGTACCGATGAACAGAATCGCGGTAATGACGTGCAGGAAAATAAAGAGGTTAACCATGGGGGAGCCTTTCAGTGCCGGCGCGCGGCGTCGAGTTCACAACGTTGCCCGCGTGTTGTTTTCCGGTTCATTTTCAACAGGGGCAACCCCGGCACAGCTTAACGAGGATGCAGGAGGATATCTAATCGACACTGCTTTCGCATCACCGCATGATCCGCAGCTGGCAGGGGTAGTTGGTACTTGATGGCCACCGCAGCCAGCCGCTTGGAATAGTCGCAGCGCCGCTTGGGCGGCAGCCACTGGGCGGGCAGCTTGTCCGACTTGGCCTGGTTCAGTGCGCGGTCGGTGGCCACGAGGTTGAGGGGATCGTTGGCAAACTCCGCCTTGCGCTGCGCGGGCCAGGTGGCCGCCCCCATGTCCCAGGCCGCCGAGAGGGGGAAGACGTGGTCGACTTCCACGCGGGCCGGGGCGGGGGCGTCGGCATAGGGATCGTAGAGTACGCCCGCGCGCATCTGGCTGGCGCGCACGGCGTCTTTGGTGCCGGGCAGCCAACCGCCGAAGTCCTCGCGCACGTAGCCGGGGAGCTCCACGCGGGCGGGCACGGTGGCCACCCCCAGGCTGGGGCCGGGCAGAAACTGGTAGGCGCCCAGCAGGGCGGTAATCCCCCCGAGGGTGGCCACATAGAGGGTACGAAAGTTCACGATCTATTAGACTGCGCCCATATGTCGTTGGTTCCCCGGTACTGTCTCTGGCATGAGAATTGAGGTGCTTCGCACGGGCCCGCGCACGATCGCCCTGGTGATGACGGCTATCGCCGCCATCCTGTGGGCGCTGTACACCTTCTGGCAGTTCGATGCCGCCGCGCTGAGCTTTCAGGTCAAGCTCGGCATCGGGCTTTTTGTGGGGCTGCTGCCGCTGAGCGTGTACCTGCCGCGGGTGGCGGTCATCGCGGCGCTGCTGTGCATTGTGCTCTCGGATGCTCTCGGCGTGTCCTTGGGGCTGGCCACTTTTGCCATCTTCCCGGTGGCGGGCATGGTGGCCTGGCACGGGCACTTGGTGTGGGCGATTGGCTCGGCCGCCGCCATCACCGTGATGGAGCACGTGCTGGTCTACCGGCGCAGCGGTGAGTTCGAGTTCATCTCGGTCTTTGTCATGGATGTGCTCTTCGGCGCGTGCATCGCGGTGGGCTGGATTTCTGCCCTGCACACCTCGCAGCGCCTGGCCCACGAAGCCCGCCAGCGCCAGCGCCGCAAGGAGCTGGCCATCCTGCTGCACGATACCGTTGCCGCGGATCTCACCGCGCTGACCGTCAAGCTGGAAAAGCTGGCCATTGTCACCCCGGAGCGCCGCGAGGAGCTGGAGAACGCCGCGCACTCCGCGCGCAAGGCCATGAAGGATACCCGTAGGCTGGTCAAGGAGCTGGGCACGGCCGAGCAGAGCGCGCGCAAGGCCACCGTGTACTCCCTGCCCGCGCTGCTCAACCACGTGCGCCGCGAGCTGGAGTCCGCGGGCTTTCCGGTGCGCGCCACCCTGCAGCTGGGCGAGCCCTGCGAGGGGGAGCTGCTCAACTCCGCGCTGGGCCAGTGCCTCAATGAGGCCACGGCGAACATCATCAAGTACGGCGCGGCGGGAAGCACGGTCAGCCTGGACGCGAGCACCGGGGATGAGGTTTCCATCCGCCTGCGCAACCGGGTGGCCGCGGAGAGCAGGGGGGAGTCCTCGAACCTGGGCTTAGAATCGATGTCGCGGACGATGTCCGCCGTGGGCGGTTCGGCGCTGGTGTGCGCCACGCCCAACTACTGGGAAGTAATCTTCAGTGCGCCGATGAGCGCGCCCGAGCGAGGAGAAAGGCTAGAGCGTTGATCCGCATCCTGCTGGTGGATGATGACCCCATGATCCTGGAGGACATGCCCGTCTACTTCAGCACGGAGGAGGACATGGAGGTGGTGCAGACCATCGGCTCCGGGCGCGAGGCCCTCTTCTGGTTGCAGTACAACTCCTGCGACGCCGTGCTTTCCGACGTCCGCATGCCCGATGTCGATGGCATCGAACTGCTGGCCAACATTCAGAACCTGCCCTCGCCGCCGGTCTTTGTGGCCATGACGGCCTTCGACACTGACGACGCCCTCCTGCGCATCCTCGCCCACGGCGGTTCCGGCTACATCATCAAGGGCTCCAAGCCCGCGGAGATCATCGCCGCGGTGCGCACTGCTCTGGAGGGCCGCACGAGTCTAAGCCCGGAGCTGACCACCCGCCTGGTGGATCGCTCGGTGCTGCACCACCCCTCGCTGACGGACAACGGGCGGGTAGCGCTCAGCCCCGCGGAGAAGGAGATTCTCTCCTTCATTCACGCGGGGCTGACGAATATGCAGATTGCGCACCGCCTCGGGATCTCGGAGCAGAGCGTGAAGAAGCGGGTCTCCCAGCTCATGCGCCGCTTCGACGCCGATTCGCGGGCGCACTTGGTCTCGCTGACCCAGTTCAGGATCTAGCGAGCCAGTGCGACTCGGGTTCTAGTGGACCGTTCTAGCGGACCTTGTCTGCGGCCTCTTCGAAGTCGATGTCCTTATCGTCCTCGACGAGGTGGGCGAGGCGGGTGGCCTCCTCAAACTCCTTGGCGACCTCCTCGCTCGGTGCCTTGGTGAGCAGCGAGACGATGACGGTGACCGCCAGGGAGAGGGCGAAGCCGGGGACGATTTCGTAGAGGACGTCGCCAAGCGGGCTCATGCCCCAGGCAACGGTGACCACGGCGCCGGTAACCATGCCGGCGATGGCGCCGGTGGAGTTGAGGCGCTTCCAGTACAGCGAGAGCAGCACCAGCGGGCCGAAGGCCGCGCCGAAGCCTGCCCACGCGAAGCCAACCAAGCCCAGGATGGAGTCCGAGGGGTTGATGGCCAGCAGGGTGGCGATAATCGCGATGGCCACCACGGCGGTACGGGAGAGGTTGATGAGCACGTCCTGGGAGGGCTTGCGCTTGGCAAAGATGAGGTAGAGATCCTCGATGAGCGAGGTGGAGACCACCAGCATCTGGGAGGACATGGTGGACATGATGGCCGCCAGCACAGCGGTGAGCACCAGGCCGGCAAACAGCGGGTGGAACATGACCTGCGCCATGTCCAGGAAGATGGTCTCGTAGTTCTCCTGGTCCGTGATGGAGTGGTTGGTCTGGGTGAAGAAGACCGTGCCGGACAGGGCAACAAAGACAGCGCCGATAAGCGAGATGAACATCCAGGCCACGCCGTAGAAGCGGCCCGCGCGGGCGTCGGAAGGCTTGCGCAGCGCCATGAAGCGCACGATGATGTGCGGCTGGCCAAAGTAGCCCAGGCCCCAGGCCAGGTTGCCGATGATCACCGCGGCAGATACGCCGGAGAGCATGTTGAAGTAATCGGGGTTCTCAATGACGCCGCCGGAGGCGTAGGGGTTGTTCGCCGCGAAGCTGAAGATCTGGCCGGGATCATCGAGGGTGAACAGCACCATGATGGGCACGATGATGAGGGAGGCGAACATGAGCATGCCCTGGACGGTATCGGTGTAGGACACCGCCAGGAATCCGCCGACGAAGGTGTAGAAGACCGTCACGCCCGCAACGATGAGCATGCCGACGATGTAGTCGCCACCGAAGGAGGACTCGAAGTAGCGGCCGCCGGAGACCATGCCGGAGGAGACGTAGAAGGTAAAGAAGAAGATGATGATGATCGCGGACAGGATGCGCAGTACGCGCGACTTATCCTGCAGGCGGTTTTCAAAGAAGGAGGGCACCGTGATGGAGTTGCCGGCGATCTCCGAGTAGGAGCGCAGGCGCGGTGCGACCCACTTCCAGTTGGCCCAGGCGCCGATGAGCAGGCCGATGGCCATCCACAGCTCCGACATGCCGGTGAGGAACAGGGCGCCGGGCAGGCCCATGAGCAGCCAGCCGGACATGTCTGAGGCGCCGGCGGACAGTGCCGCGACGAAGGGGTGGAGGCCGCGGCCGGCGAGGACGTAATCATCGTATTCGTCGGTTTGCTTGTAGCTCCAGAAACCGATAGCGGCCATCGCGAGCAAGTAAATAAGCATTGCCACGACATACCAGGTGGAATCTTGCACTGATATCTCCTCGCTATGTAATCGTTGGGACGTGTGTAGGACACTCCCACGGTATTAGGGTGGCGTACATCACCCAACTAGGATTCCAGTTGACGTACAGATTATCTGCAGGTTTCTGAACATTTCATGGGCATTCAACTGCGTAAACCGTCAAGTATAACGAGACTATAACGATTCATCTCTGGGCCTTTCTGGCGGGGCGCAGGTGCGATAAATGTGCTGCCGCTGCCGAAAATGGGGGCGCTGCTAAACTGGCCCCTATGGCTTCTTACCTGTTGCACGGACTGTGGCTCCCCGTTTCCGGGCTTAGTCTGTGGATTGAGCAGGTCGAAGGACACAAGATTGTTATGCCCTCCGCGGTGCCCGAGGGAACCTTCCCGGAGGTCGTGGACTCCATCCTGGCCAAGAAGTCCTTCCGCAACCGCGCGCGCGTCTCGCTGCGCACGCCCAAGGGCAAGGACGTCTCCCTCATGGTGCCCATGGCCATGTTCGCCCCCGACGAGGCCGTGAGCACCCTGGCCAAGCTGGAGTTCCTTGACTCCATGAGCCAGGCGGCCACCCCGCAGCAAAAGGCCGCGATTGCCCCGGACCTCATGTGGCTCATCCGCGCCTACCGGGGGCTTTACCGCTTTGTGCGTGCCGGTCGCGTGACCATTCGGCTCTCCTACCAGGGCGGGGAGTGGTTCCCCATGTGGCAGCTGGCCTCCGGCCTGGGTGAGCGCGGCTGGCTGGCGGAGATGATTGCCGCCGCCCCCGGTATCCTCTCCATTAATAATCGGGGGCTTTCCGATGACTTGGCCGACGAGCTCACGCATTGGATTGCGTATACGCAGCTTCGCCCGCTTGTCGACGTCACCCGGCCCACCCCCTGGCACGATTTCGCCCACGCGCTGCTGACCACCTCCCCAGTGAAGAAGGGGCGCGCGCAGCTGCTGCGTGGCCTCAACGAGTGGAAGGACTCGATCACCTCGGTGGACCTGCAGCTGGTCTTCATCGTGGAGGAGCCGGGCAAGGACGAGGACCCAGAGATCTCCGTGTGGCCGGTGCGCGTGCAGGTGCGCTCCGGCACCGATGCCCCGCGGCCGGTGCTGGTGGATCAGGTTGACCGCGGCAGCGTGGAGAAGCTGCGTGACGCCCAACGCCGCGCCTTCGGTGCGGCGCCCCGGCTGAAGAACTCCGTGGTGGACCCCGGGCTGGACGCCCAGGCCGCCGCCAACGCCGGCGACTGGGACGTTTACCTGCGTACCGATGACCTGGTGCGCTTTATCTCCGTGGACGTCGCGGCCCTTCGGCGGGCGGGTTTTGTGGTCATGCTGCCCAAGGCCTGGGCCCACATGGAGACCAAGGCCAAGCTGGAGACTAAGGAGGCCCACGATCCTGCGGAGGGCTCCACCAAGGCGCACCTGGGCATGGACAAGCTGGTGGAGTATAACTGGCGGCTCTCCGTGGGCGATACCGAGCTCACGGACGAGGAGATGGCCCAGCTGGTCTCCTCCAAGTCGGGGCTGATCCGCCTGCGCGGCGAATGGGTGATGGCCGATACCCAGGCGCTGTCCAAGATCTCCGAGTACATGGAGGAGCTGTCCAAGAAGGCCAAGAACCGCGCCAAGAAGGAGCTGGAGCAGCTCGCCGCCACCGCGGAAATGGCCCGCCAGCTGGAGCAACCGGGCTGGGAACAGCTCGTGGCGGAGGTTGAGCGCAAGCGCGAGGCCTTTAACAAGGGTGAGGCGGAAAAGGTGACCGTGGCGGAGCTGCGGGCGCTGGCCCTGCAATCCATGGTGGAGCAGCCAGTGGAGTTTACCGGTTCCACTTGGCACACCTCGCTGCTCGGCGGGCTGGATTCCAGGGCCCCGGAGCGCGTGGAGATCCCTGAGACCGTGCACGCCACCCTGCGCGAGTACCAGCGCCGCGGCGTGGACTGGCTGCGCTGGATGTCGCGCAACAACATCGGCGCCGTGCTTGCCGATGACATGGGCCTGGGCAAGACCCTGCAGCTGCTTACGCTGCTGGCGGTGGAAAAAGAACAGGCGCAGCACAACGACGTTGAAGGCTCTGAGGACCCTGAATCTGCGTGGAAGCCCACCCTCGTCGTGGCGCCCACCTCCGTGGTGGGCAACTGGGCCCGCGAGGCGGAGAAGTTCGTCCCCAGCTTCACGGTCCTGGTCCAGCACGGCAGCAACCGCCTCAAGGGCAAGCAGCTCATCGAGGCCGCGCAGAAGGCCGATCTGGTCATCACCTCCTACGGTACGGTGGGGCGCGATTTCCTCACCCTGGGCAAGGTGGACTGGGACCGCGTGGTGCTCGATGAGGCCCAGGCGATTAAGAACGCGGCCACCCGCTCCTCCAAGGCGGTGCGCTCGCTGCCCTCGCGCCACCGCGTGGCGCTGACCGGCACCCCGGTGGAAAACCGTTTGAGTGAGATGCGCTCCATCCTGGACTTTTGCAATCCGGGAATCCTGGGCAGTGCCTCCTTCTTCCGCAACCACTTTGCCAAGGCCATCGAGCGCGAGGGCGACGAGGAGATGGCCGAGCGCCTGCGGCTGCTTACCGCGCCCTTCATCCTGCGCCGTCTGAAGACGGACCCCAACATCATCGACGATCTCCCGGAGAAGTCCGAGCAGATCATCACTGTCTCCATGAGCGACGAGCAGGCCGCGCTCTACAAGGCGCTGGTGGACGACGTCCAGAAGCAGCTGGAGGAGCGCCACGGCATGTCCCGGCGCGGGCTGGTGTTGGCCTCGCTGACGCGCATCAAGCAGATCTGCAACCACCCGGCGCACTTCTTGGGCGACGGCAGCCCGGTCACCGTCAAGGGCAAGCACCGCTCAGGCAAGGTCAAGGAGCTCATGCGGATTGTGGACGAGGCCGTGGAATCCGAGCAGCGCATCCTGGTCTTTACCCAGTACAAGGCCTTCGGCGACATCCTGCAGCCCTACCTCAGCGAGCAGCTGGGCCGCGAGATCCCCTTCCTGCACGGCGGGGTGAGCAAGAACAAGCGCGACCAGATGGTCGAGGAGTTCCAAAGCCCCGATGGGCCCGCGGCGATGATCCTCTCGCTCAAGGCCGGCGGCACGGGCCTGAACCTCACCGCGGCCTCCATCGTGGTGCACATGGACCGCTGGTGGAACCCGGCGGTGGAGAACCAAGCCACCGACCGCGCCTTCCGCATTGGCCAGCAGCGCAACGTGCAGGTGTACAAGATGATCACCGCGGGCACGCTGGAGGAATCCATCCAGGACATCCTCGACGGCAAGACCCAGCTGGCCGGCGCCGTGGTGGGCGAAGGCGAGGGCTGGCTCACCGAGCTCGACCCGCAGCAGCTGGCTGACCTGATGAGTTACAAGGAGGCGGACTAAATGGCACGCAGAACCGACGGCCAGGGCTCCCACGAGCAGGCGCCTGACAACGTCATCTATGCCAACTTTGGCACCCGCAAGCGGGTGAGCACTCCCGAGGAGGTCCACCGGGTCTCCCGCGTGCGCACGATGTCCCCTGCGGCGACCAGGGTGGTCAGCTTTGTCAACAAGCAGACAGACTCCGGGCGCATCACCCGCGGGCGTCAGTACGCCACCGGCGGTCACGTGGTGGGCCTTGACGTGCGCACCGGCGCAGTCCACGGCAAGGTAGCTGGTTCTCAGAACGAGCCCTTCGCCGTGCTCATCCAGGTGCCCTACCGCAGCAACGATGACATCACCCGCCTGGCCGAGCTCTTCGCCCGCACCCCCAACTCCGTGTCCGCTGCGCGCGACGGCATGCTGGGGGAGGAGGCCCTGGACATTCTCTTTGCCGAGTACCCGGGGGATCTGCGTTTTTCCTGTACCTGCCCGGATCCGGAGTACGTGTGCAAGCACGTGGTGGCGGTGGCTGATAGGTTGGCCGCGCGCATCGACGCTGACCCCTCGGTGATCTTCGCGCTGCGCGGTCTAGACTTCACCCGCTTCGAGCAGTCCGTCATGGACCAGGCCCGCTCGGTGGCGCAGGATTCCTTCTCTGGCAGCGGGCTGAGCGTGGAGGAGCGCAACGAGCTCTTCTGGCAGGGCCGCGACCTGCCCGCGCTGCCTACCCCCAAGCGCGCTCCGGCGGTAGAAGACTCCGATCCCGAGCTGCTGCGCAAGGCCATGCGCGCGGTGAGCCATACGAACATAGATTTGCTTCGCGCCGTCTCTGATGTCGAAGACCTCTACTACTATCTCTCGCGAGACAACTAGCCAGAGACGTTCTCTACCTCTTCTAGGAGCCGCGCATGGATAGCACAGCCAGCACACACAGCACACGGGTCACCTTCATCCACACCTCCGATTTCCAGCTGGGCATGACCCGCTGGTTCTTCGGCCCGGCCGCCCAATCGCGCTTTGACGACGACCGCGAGGCCGCCGTCCTGCGCCTCGGCGAGCTTGCCACGGAGAGCGGCGCGGAGTTCATCGTGGTGGCCGGGGATGTCTTCGAACACAACTCGCTGGCGCAGTCCACCTTGCTGCGCGCCAAGGATATGTTCAAGCGCCTGCCGGTTCCGGTCTACCTGCTGCCCGGCAACCACGACCCCCTGGTGGCGGATTCCATCTTCTATAAGTCTTTTGCCGATAACGTCCACGTCATCACGGACTTCGAGCCCATCACGGTGCGCGAGGGCGTGGAGATCGTCGGCGCGCCCTACCTGTCCAAGCGGGCCAACTATGACCTGGTACGCCGCGCACTCGAGCCGGTGGAGCCGCTGGAAAGGGGAGTGCGCATCGCGGTGGGACACGGGCAGGTGGAATCCCGCGCCGGGGCTGGCGAGGAGGGCGATGCCGCCTCGGATGCTGACATCATCGATCTCGCCTACGTGGAACAGCGCCTGGCTGAGGGCGCCATCGACTACCTGGCGCTGGGGGATACCCACTCCACGGCCTCCTTGGGCACAAGCGGGCGCGTGTGGTTCTCCGGCAGCCCGGAGACCACCGCCTTCGATGACCGCGAGCGCGATTCCGGCAATGCCCTCGTGGTCAGCCTCGAGCGCGGCGCCGGCGAGCAAAGCCGGGTGGAGGTCACCCCGCATCACGTGGGCCGCTGGGAGTTCAGAGCCATCGACCGCGACGTGGATTCCGCCGCAGACGTGGAGCGCTTCCTGGCGGAGCTGGAGGCGGTGGAGGAGAAGATCCGCACCGCGGTGAAGTACTCGCTGCGCGGGACCATTGGGCTTAGCGCCCAGGCCCGCCTGGAGCAGGGGCTGGCGGAACTGGAGGAGGTCTTTGCCTCGCTCAAGCCCCGCGAGCGCACCATGGACATCCACCTGGAGCCCTCCCAGGAGGAGCTGGAGTCCTTAGACCTCAGCGGTTATGCCGCCGAGGCCTTGGCGGAAATCCTCGAGGATCGTGATAATCCCCAGGCGCGTGACGCCGCCAACCTGCTGTTTCGTCTCAGCGCGAAGGGAGCCTAAGCCATGATGCGCATTCACTCTGTCGCGTTAGGCCATGTCCGCGGCGTCGAGCACTTGCTGCTGGAGGAGATCCCCGAGACCGGCGTGATGGTGGTTCACGGCGAGAACGAGGCCGGAAAGTCCACCATCGTGGAGGCCATCGACGTGGTGCTCAATGAAAAGCACGGCGCGAACAACAAGCGCACCAAGCCGCTGCGCCCGGTGGGCCGTGATGAAGCCCCCGAGGTCACCCTGGAGGCCACCGTGGGGCCCTATCGCTTCCGCATCCACAAGCGCTGGTTCAAAAAGAAAGCCTCGGAGCTGCACATCTTTGAGCCGCGTCCCGCCCAGTTCACCGGCTCGGAGGCTGACGACGAACTCGAGCGCATCCTCAGCGAGCACCTTGACCGCGACCTGCTGCGCGCGCTCTTTTTGCGACAAGAGGATCAGGGAGAGGGCATCGCCGCGGTGGGCATTCCTTCCTTGACCACCGCATTGGAGGACAGCACCGGCAGCGCCGCGGTAGCTGAGGACTCCGAGCTGCAGGACAAGATCGACAAGGAGTACAAGGAGTACTTCACACCGAGCGCCGGCAATCCCACCGGCCGCTACAAGGAGGCCATCGCGCAGCTGGAAGAGGCCGAGGCAAGACACAACCAGGCAGTGGTCCAGCTGCGGGAACTCGAGGGCATCGTGGAGCGCTACGAGGCCGCCGAGCAGGCCAAAGCAGAGGCCGAGGACGCCCTGCCGGGCGCGCGTGAGGAGCTGGCTGAACTGGAGGAAGCCGCGGCCCAGGCCCGCGCGGCGCAAGAGAAGGTGACCCAACAGGAGGCCGCAGTGGCCCGCGCGCTGGAGGCCCAGCACCGCGCGGAGGAGGAGCTGAGCCGGCGCCGCGGTCTCATCGCGGAGTTGGAGGCCCTCGCAGCCGAGATGCAGCGAGCCGAGAAGGACACCGAGGGCGCCCGCGAGCGCGCAGAGACAGAGGCCGCCCGCCGCAGTGAACTGGAGGAGCAGCTGGAGGCCGCGCGCACGGATTACGCCGCCGCGCGTGAGGAGCTGCAGCGCTCCCGCCGGGCCGAGCAGCGCGCCGAGTGGGTGGCGCTCGGCGCCCGCCTGGACACGCTCAGTGCCCTGGAGGAGGCCCTGGGGCAGCGCCGCCGCGCGCTCGCCGAGGCGGTCCAGGTACCTAACCTCAAGGAGATTGAGAAGGCTGCCACCGAGGTGGAGATCCAGCAGCGCCTCCACGCGGCCGCCACTGCCAAGCTGCTCATCAGCGCGCCGGAGGGCACCCAGCAGGAGATCACCGCGGACGGGGAGGAGCTTCATTGGGAGTCTCCCGCCGCCGGTAGCCGCACCGCCACCGTCGAGCTGGCCGAGGGCACCACCCTACACTTCGGCGAGGTCAGTGCCCGCTACAGCGCGGGTGCGGCGGATCCTTCCGGGGAGGAGCTGGCGCGCGCCGAGGCCGCCCTGCAGCGCGCACTCGAGGAGGCCTCCTGCCAGAGCCTGGAGGAGGCGCGGGCCGCCCATGAGCACTATCTCGAGGTCCGCGCTGAGGTCACCAACGCCGAGCGCGAGTTCGCCGCTGCCCTGGGCGGCGATGATCTGGGCACCCTGCGCGCCAGGTATGCGGCGGCGGGCTTTGCCGAGGAGGAGACCACGCCCCACGCCGCCGCTCAGGAAGCCCAGGAAGGCAAGCAAGACAAGGAAACCGAGGAAGCCGAGGAAGAGGCACTGCCGCTGGCCCAGGCCGAGGCCCGCGAGGAGGAGCTGCGCCAGCGCGTCGAGGAGGCCGAGCGCGCGCTGGTGCCCTACCGCGAGAACAAGGCGGCAGCCGCGCTGGAGGTGGCCACCGTCAAAGCGGAGCAGGCCCGCCGCCAGCACGAGTCTGCTGCCGCTGCGTTGAGCCGAGCCCGCGCGGAGAGAGACGATGCGCAGCTGGAGAAGGACATCGCCACGCGAGCCCAGCAGCACCGCGCTGAGAGCGAGGCCTTGGAGCAGATGGCCGCGGTGGATGTGGAGACCGCGCTCAACCTCGTGGCCGGGGCGCAGTCGCACGTGAAGTCCTTGGAGCACGCCGCCAATAGCGCCGCGGGTGACATGCGCGAGTACACCGGGCGCATCGCGCTGCACACCGGTGCGGCAGAGGCCGCCGAGCGCGCGAAGGCGGATCTCGAGGTGGCCCGTGAGCGCCACGCCGGCATCGAGCGGCGCGCTCTGGCCGCGCGTTACTTGCGCGAGGTGATGCTGCGCCACCGCGACGCCGCCCGCCAGCGCTACGCCGCGCCCTTCGTCAGCGCGCTCAACGGGCTGGCCCGCACGGTCTTCGGCTCGGACGTGGATTTCCAGCTCACCGAGGAGCTCAAGGTGGAAGCCCGCACGCGGCACGGCCAGACCGTGGCCTTCGAGGAGCTCTCCGGCGGCGCGAAGGAGCAGCTGGCCATTCTTACCCGCTTTGCCATCGCCATGCTTGTTGCCGGCGGGGGAGTGCCCGTGGTCATCGACGACGCCCTAGGCTCAACGGATTCCACCCGCCTGCAGCTGATGTCCACGCTGTTTAGCCAGGTAGGCAAGCATTCCCAGGTGCTGGTGTTCACGTGTATGCCGCAGCGCTATTCGCGCGTGCCAGGCCGCACGGAGGTGAGCATGGATGAGCTCAAGGCCGCTGGCACCCGGGAGTAGAGGCGCGCTGTGCGGCCGGAAAAGGGATTTATTCAACGCGTTTTCTCCCGTGTAGAGTTCGTGTCATGAATTCCGACACGCGCTGGCTTAGCGACGACGAACAAGAGCTGTGGCGCCTTTTGCTGGCGGCGTTCCGCAAAATCAACCGGGGGATGGAGGAATCCCTCATGGCTGCCAGCGAGCTCAGCGTGCCTGAGTACGGGGTGCTGGTGAACCTGTCCGAGGCCCCGAATCATCAGCTCCGCCTGCGGGAGCTGTGCGATGCCCTGCAGTGGGATCGCTCCCGCACCTCCCACCAAGTCACCCGCATGGTCAAGCGAGGTTTGGTGACCAAACAGCGCAGCAGCGGCGACGCCCGCGGGGTCATGGTGGAGATCACTGAGCAAGGACTCCAGCAGCTGGAAAGCGCGGTTCCGGAGCATGTGGAGGCGGTGCGCCGCATGGTCTTTGACCACCTCGATGAGGATGCCAAGCCCGCGCTCAAGGGCTTCTTCCGCGACGTCCTGGCGGTGGATTCCATCCCAGGTACCGGCTACTCTGGGGCTGCGGCGCAGCTGGACGGGGAGCAGGAAAGGAAGAACTCATGATGGGCCAAGAGCTTTTTGAGAATCCGCAGCGCCAGTACGCGCACTTTGGGCTGGTGGAGTTGCCCTCCCTGGCGGAGGTCCTCGGCGTTCCCGATGATAACGGCGAGCTGCCGGAGCTCAGTGAGGAGCAGCTTGGCGATGTCGACCACGCCCTCGCCGACTTCCCCGATTACGCTCTGACCTTCGACGAGGCCGGACGCAGCTGGATTGCCGGCCCGGAGGAAAAGGTGGAGGCCATGTTCGCAGCCCGCGAGGAGTTCCTCGCTGCACTGGACAATGACATCGACCCCGGCGTCTAAAGCCCAGAGTCTCAAGCCCGGATCCGGGTGCCGCGCGGCCTGAGGCTAGACAAAAGGACGCCCCCGCCGATTAGCCCCGTATGTGCCCACGCGAGGGCCTAAAAGTACTAATCGGCGGGTTTTTCCTGCTAACATATCCGATGTTATTGGGTGTTGTGTCCCGACGAGGACGTAATGAAAGGACTCTTCATGTACGAGCGCGATTTGGCTGAAGAGCAGCGCGAGGCCGCTGCACGCGATAAGGCTGACGGCTGGGTTTCCGTCTTCCTTATGTGGATTCCCTTCATGCTTCTGTCCGTGGTCATCGTGGGTGCGATGTACCTGGGCATGTACGCGGTGGAGCACGGCACCATCGACTTCACCCAGCCGATTGTTCGCCCGCACATGAAGGTCTAAGACTGCAGATTCGTTGCAGTGACGTGCTCCCGCCCTACTGATTAATACCCAGTAGGGCGGGAGCACTACTCTTTAGTTACGTTAGTGGTTTAAGCTGCTCAATTCTTTTCCTCCATCACAGCACAACACACCTCGACAAGTGCTCGCCTGCGTCGAGCGCCCCGCCTCTGGTCGACAGTCCTTCGACCGGCAGCCGCTTCGTCGGTATATGCTGAGTCCAACCTTCGTCGCCCGGGGGCAGTAACCTGTTTCCCGGACCTAGTCGATTCGAAAAGCTCACACAGGGAGAACACCATGGCCACGCACCTACATCCATCCCTGGTGCGCTTGTACAGTGGCGCGGTTGACGACGACACCTTCCTTTACCTTGACGAGTCCTATTCGGTTCCCGACGAGTACGTGAGAGGCTCTTTTTATATCTTGACAGCCGTAAAGATTAGCTACGGGAATCTAGAGGGAACCCGAAAGGCTCTCCGGGACATCGCGGAAAAGGATCGCTGGCACACAACGGATGAGCTCCGCACCTCCGATGGTAAGGGACGGACTGTCGAGATGCTGGAGCAGTTTGACTCCTGGGGTGATGATCACCTTATCTCTGTCGAGGCTCCCCTCCAGTCCGGGAACGGCCTTGAAGAGGCCAGAGGCGACTGCCTGAGGGCTCTGGTGAAGCACGTCTACGGGGAGACGCGGGATGACCACCCGACAGGACTGATCTTTGAGAAGCGGTTGAGGAGGGTCGACGACGACCGGGACCGACGCCTAGTCAAGAAGCTCAGACAAGAAGGTCTTTTTCCCCGCGAGGCAGGTGTTGCCTGGGTTAGCCCATCCGATGAACGGCTCCTGTGGGCTCCAGATATCACCTGTATGGCCTACCGACGCCAGATCACGCACAAAGGGAGGGACGAAACCGGCGACTACTTCGGGACCTATCTGAAGCAGCACAGCACGATTATCCACGTGGACCCATTGGGGAAATAAAATGGGCCCGCACCTGCCAGTAGCTACAGTGCGGGCCGAGTCGATGTTCACCTCTCGGTGAAGATCAACTCCACGCTCTTAAGCGTAGCGTGCTGCTTCAGGAACAGCAACCCCAGTTATCAGTGTGACAAACGCGAGTAGACTCTGTGGTTCCTCGGGAGCGACCCGAACGGTAGTTTGCAGGCGTAGGTGGTGTGTCATCACCCGCGAATTCAAAACCGCCTAGCGGAAAGACAAGCACGGCAACACCGCTCCCAAGCTCTACCGCGTGGATACTACCATCATGCGCCAGTGCCAATACGTTGTGCTCGCCCATAAGTATCGCCCATAACCCCCGATATCACTCCCTCTTCCGCAGGTCGGGTTGCGCATATTTACCCACACGGCTGGGGAGCGTACTCGGTGCATCGTCGGATTTTAAATAGGTATTCCGAGCGCTTCAACGTTGAAGCGACCCCAAAACACGTTGAGAATGTTCCAGACCAGCTCGTGCTCATATGCATTGAGAGCTTCGGTGTGGCTAGGGGATAGTTGGGGTATTTACGCTCAAAGCGGTAACGGACTTAGAAATCTGGGCCGCAATTTAGAGGGGATGGTGAGTCTCGGCCCGCGGGTAGATGAACATGCGTTGAAAACAGAAAAGTTCGATTTAGGCCACGAAGACATATATGTCTTGGGCAGGAGGGCCTCGCTAGGTCTTACAGGAGAATCGCCCTAAGTGGTCCTAAGTGGTCTCGGGAGAGACTGCCCTGGGCGATTGTTCTGGCGGTGAAAGAGGCAAAAGACCTGCGGCCAGAAGGTGAGATCCCAAAAGGTGACATCGAAAGAAAAGCGAGAGTAAAAGTGCCCCCGACAGGGATCGAACCTGCGACCTTCGGTACCGGAAACCGACGCTCTAATCCGCTGAGCTACGGAGGCGTGCTGGGCAAAATCCCAACGAGGTGATTCTAGCGCATGCCCGCCCGCGGCAAGTAATTGGGCTCGCGGGCGGGTGTTTGTGCTAGGTAGGTGGTGCGTTAATTAGCAGGAACTGCCGCCTGCGCGTCAGCAGCCGGTTCCGCGGGAGCCGGCTGATCGAAGTAGCCAGGGGCATCCGTGGCGGAGACGTTGCCGGTGCGCAGGTAGTCCACCACGATGTCGTCAACAGCCTTGTTGCCCTGCGCAAAGTGGCCGTGGCCTGGACCATGGACTGTGACCACATGGGACTGCATCGGTGCTGCCAGGCCGCCGTGGTACTTGTACGGGGTCTGCGGGTCGCCGGTGGCCTGAATCTGCAGAGGCTTGGTGCTCAGCTGCGCGCCTGACACCGCGATGGGCTTGGCGGAAGGCGCGTGCCCGCGGCAGCCCAGCCCGGAGGTGTACATGGCGTTGACAATAGTGAACGGATCCACGGTCACGAAGCTAGACCAGAGGAAGTCCGGCAGCATCGCCGGGTTATCGGGCACGGTGTTCTCGTTGCACATGATGAGGTTCTGCATGGTCGAGACCGCAAGGATCTCCTTTTGTGCCTGCTCCTGGTCCGCGGCACTCGGCGCAGCCGGCATCTCCTCCTGGCCCGCGAAGAACTTGGCGGCCTCATCCCAGGTGCTAGGGCGCGGAACGATGCTGCGCGTGATAGCCAGGGTGGGGGACTGCGCCTGCACGGCGTTGGGGTTCTTGGCCTTGTCCACCAGGAACTCCGCCTGCACGCGCAGCTCGCCGGTGGCAGTCATGATGTCCGCGCCTGGCTGCCCGGCAAACTCCAGTCCCGGGGGCAGGTCACCGATTTCCGCATCCGGCGGAAGGACGGTGGGGCGCACGCCCACCTCGGAGGCGACCTTCTGCGACCAGCGCTCGTAGGCCTTCAGCGGGGTGTTGCCCATGTGGTAGGTGGCGTCATTATCCGCGACGAAGCGGAAGAAATCGTGCAACGCGTTCTCGTATCCCGCCTGCTGGGAGGCGAAGATGCCGTTCCACGCCAGGCCCGGGTCCATGCCGGAATCCAGGACCACCTTGTCGGTGTGCTGCGGGTAGAGAGTGGCGTACGTCGAGCCCAGGAAGGTGCCGTAGGAAAGGCCGGCGATGTTAATGCGCTCCTCACCGAGGGCCTGGCGCACCATTTCCCAGTCGCGGGCGGTGTTCTCCGTGGTCAACGAGTCGGTGTAGCCGGGCGTCTTCTGCTCACACAGAGCGCGGGTCTCGCCGCCGATGTTGCTCAGCGCGGAGATCGGATCCTGGTTGGGGTTGGCCTCGGCGCACTCCACCGGGGTGGAGCCGGCTAGGCCACGGGGCTGGACGCCGATGATGTCGAATTCTTCGGTGACGGCCTCCGGCCACTGGGCGGTGCCGGTCCAGCTGTAGGCGTCTCCACCCGGGCCGCCGGGGTTGGTAAAGAGGGTTCCGCGGCGCTCGCCGGTGGCAGGCAGGCGCACGAAGCCCACGGAGATGGTGCCCTTGTCCGGTGCGTCGTAATACTTGGGCACCTCGATGCGGCCGCACTCGGTGCGGTCGGAGAAGGTCCTTTCGGGGCAGTCCTCCCAGGTAATGGCGGGGGCTGCGCTCGCGGCGGGGGCAGCGGTCAGCGGGACGGCGAGCATCCCAGCACTTAACGCGGCTGCCGCTAAAAGACGCACAGGGCGCATCATGTTCAGCTCCTTAATACTGTGTTTGTGGTTTCTAGCCGAACACTACGCGCCCTGTGCCTCAGGTGCGGCAGAGTTTATGAAAGCCTTGGGAAGTGGGTGCCCTAACTCGTCACCCTACTTAACCCTATTTCACAATCACCACAATCAAATCACGCGGCCCATGCACGCCCTCAACGCGCGAGAGCTCGATATCGGAGGTGGCGGAGGGGCCGGAAATCCAGGTGGCCGGACGCTCCGGATTGATGCGCGAGACCATCTCGGGCACGCCGTAGACAATCTGATCCGCGCGCACGATGCACACGTGGCGGTCCGGGACCAGAGTGAGCGCGCGGCGCCCGCACAGTTCACCGGACTCCAGCACGATGGTGCCGGTCTGCGCGGAGGTCACGTGGGACTCGGTGACAACGGCGTCGACGGCGTCGAGCTGGCGGGGGTCGGAGGAGGCGTCGTCAGGCGAGGCCTCACCGTCGAAGCTGTCGAGCAGGCTGGCATCCATGCCCGGGGCGTAGACCACGCTGCGGCAGCCTTTATCTCGCAAAATCCCGGCGATGGTGGAGGCGAGCTCCTCCTCGGTTGTCACGTGGACGGCCGCCTTGTAATCCTCGAGGCGGTCGATGAGCATCTCGCGCAGCTCCTCGGCGTTGAGGGTGCCCGTGGTCTGGTACTCGCGGGGGATCTCCACCGAGCTGCTCAGACCGGCCTGCTTCTGCGCTGCGGCGATGCGCTTGAGAATCTCCGCCTTAGCGGAAGAGTTGCGCACGTTGTCACTTAGCTGGGTGCTCACTTGATGCCCTCCTTTTTGGCGTTGGCAAGCAGTTCCTGGGCTTCGGGGGAGTTGAACCATTGGCGGAAGGACTTCTTCGGCGGCACCGCGGTATCGCGGGCGTCCGACCAGCCGGACATGAACAGCGGGAGCTTGTCCATCACGCCGTTGAAACCGCCGAGCACGCGGCCGAGTGCCACCATGTGGGTGACCTGGTTCCACAGCTTGGGGTTGGACCACACCAGCTGCACGATGCCAAAGAGCTTGGACTCCACCGGCGGGGTGGCGTGGGTGACCTTCTGGTGGCGGTTTTCCAAGATGACCTCGGAAAGCGGGATCTTCACCGGGCAGACCTCGTCGCAGCGCCCGCATAGGGAGCAGGCGTAGGGCAGGCTGGCCGAGGGATCGTGGTGGTCCTTCATGCCTGTGAGCTGCGGGGTGAGAGAAATGCCGATGGGGCCGGGGTAGACCGAGCCGTAGGCGTGGCCGCCGGCGCGCTCGTAGACCGGACAGACGTTGAGGCAGGCAGAACAGCGGATACACTTGAGCGCCTGGTGCCCGATGGGCGAGGAGAGCGCGGCGGTGCGGCCGTTATCGAGCAGGACCACGTGGAAGTTCTGGGGGCCGTCGCCAGGCGTGACGCCCGACCACATCGAGGTATACGGGTTCATGCGCTCGGCAGTGGAGGAGCGCGGCAGCAGCTGGAGGAAGACCTCGAGATCCTGGAAGGTGGGCACGAGCTTTTCCACACCCATCACGGTAATCAGCGTCTCCGGCAGGGTCAGGCACATGCGGCCGTTGCCCTCGGATTCCACGATGTTGATGGTGCCGGTCTCCGCCACGCCGAAGTTGGCTCCGGAGATGGCTACCTTGGCCTTCATGAACTGCGTGCGCAGGAAGGTACGGGAGGCCTCCGCCAGCTCGGCGGGCTCGGCCTTGAGGGACTCATCGGTGTGCGGCATCTTTTTGACAAAGATGTCACGGATTTCCGCGCGGTTGCGGTGGATGGCGGGCACCAGGATGTGGGAGGGCTTGTCTTCACCCAGCTGGACGATGAGCTCCGCGAGGTCGGTCTCGCGGGCGTTGATGCCCACGGATTCGAGGTGCTCGTTGAGCCCGATCTCCTGGGTGGCCATGGACTTGACCTTGACCACGTCGGTCTCGCCGGTGGAACGGATGAGCCCCTCGATGATCTCGTTGGCCTCCTTGGCGTCGCGGGCCCAGTGGACGATGCCGCCGCGGGCGGTGACCTGCTCTTCGAACTGCACGAGCAGCTCGCCCATGTGGGAGGCGACGTACTCCTTGAGCGCCGAGCCGGCGTCGCGCAGCTGCTGCCAATCCGGGGTTTCATCCACGGCGTGCTGGCGCTTGGTGCGGATGGTGGTGGTGGCGTGGTGCAGGTTGCGGCGCTGGGTGGCGTTGTTGAGGCCCACGTGGGCCAGCGGCACGAAGGCCTTCTCGCCGCGCAGGTTGCCGTAGCCTTCCGGGGCGCGGGGTGGGGTGGTGTCGAGGAAAGAGGTCATTAGAGCATCTTCTCCTTGGAGTAGGCCGCGGACGTGGGCGTCCACGGGTGGTCCTTGGTGGAGGCGAGGATTTCGGCCATGTGCACCACGCGCACGCCGGAGCGCTGGCGGGAGAGCGCGCCGCCGATGTTCATGAGGCAGGAGGAGTCACCGCCGGTGAGGTACTCGGCTTCGGTGTCCTTGACGTGGCGGGTCTTATCGTTGACCATCGCCTGGGAAACCTCCGGGTTCTTCAGCGAGAAGGTGCCGCCGAATCCGCAGCACTCCTCGGCGTTGTCGAGGGTGACCAGCTCGATACCCTCGACCTCCTGGAGCAGCTGGTAGGGGCGATCCCCCAGCTTGAGAAAGCGCAGGCCGTGGCAGGAGGGGTGGTAGGTCACGCGGTGCGGGAAGAAGGCACCTACGTTGTTCACCCCGGCCACGTCGACGAGGAACTCGGGGAGATCCAGGGTCTTCTTGGCGGCGATGGTGGCGCCGTCGACGTCGGCGGCGGTGCCGAAGCGGTCCGCGATCTTGACGTGCTGCTCGCGCACCGCGCCCACGCAGGAGCCGGAGGCGGAGACCACGTAATCGATGGAGGGATCCGTGAAGGCGTCGGCGTAGCTGCGGATCATGCCGAGGGTCTCCTTCTGGTAACCAGTGTTGATGTGCATCTGGCCGCAGCAGGTTTGCTCCTCAGGAAAGACCACCTCATGGCCCAAGCGGGAGAGAATGAGCGCGGTGGCCTTGTGTACGTCGGGGAAGAGTGCGTCTCCAATACAGGTGGAGAACAAAGCGATCTTCATACTTTCTCCTTGTTAGTGACTACCCCAAAATTCTACGCTTTCCGCTTATGTATTTCGCGTTTGACCTGCGATTATTGCGCTAATTACGCAACGGAAATGTTGTGAAAACACGGAATGTGCTGGGTAGGTGACTGTGCGGGAGTGGCGCCTCAGGGACAATGCGTGCGCGCACCACGCGGGTGCGGTGGCGGGTTGGAAGCTTCACCCGGTGGGGTGGCTGGTGGTGGGGTAAAGCGCGCCAAGGCGGGATGAAGATCAGAGTAGCGCATCCCCAGCTAGGGGGTAGGTGTGCGGGTGGACACTTCTACCGTGGCCTGTGGGCTATCCGCTATCTTGGACTTTCGATATGAGAATTCATGAGAAAGTTCTGGACTGGGTCACCGAGCAGCTGGAAAGCGGCCAGCTCACCATCGGGGATCACCTGCCCAGCGAGCGCGCCCTGGCGGAATCCCTCGGGGTGTCGCGCAGCTCCCTGCGCGAAGCACTGCGCGTTCTCGAGGCGATGGGTGTGCTGCAGTCCGCCACGGGCTCGGGCCAGCGCTCGGGCACCATAGTTACGGCTAATCCGGAGCAAGCCCTGGGCATGGCCATGAGTTTTCAGCTGGCCAGCAGTCAGATGCAGCCGGAGCACATCTTCCGCACCAGGATCCTCTTGGAGACCTCCGCCATGCGCGAGTCCAACCCGGAGGGCTTTGATGTGGAAAAGACCGCGGAGATCCTCGAGCACATGGAGCGCCCCGACGTGCCCATCGAGCAGTTTTTGCGCCTGGACGCGCAGTTCCACGTGGCCCTCTCCCGCGCGGCCGAGAACCCGCTGCTGAGCACGCTCATGGAGGCGGTGGGCCTGGCCATTTCTGATCACACGCTGCAGCTTTCCCACAACCTGCCAGACTGGGAGCAGACCTCCGCACGCCTGAAGGCGGAGCATCGCGAGATCCTGGAGGTCCTGACGCAGGGCCGCAGCGCCGAGGCGGCACAGCTGCTGGAGCAGCACATCCGGGGCTACTACCAGGAGACGGGGCAGCGCCTGAGCTAGCGGACTAGAGGGGTAGTCGCTTGGCGACGCCCCTCTGATCGCCGACTTATTGCCGACTGATCATCGGCTGATCGCCGGTTGGCTGCCGCTAAAGCGGGGGTATCCGGAGGGTTGAGAATGGGGTGCTGGCGCACATCATTGCAGCTGCCGCGCTACGCGCCACAGTGGGGGAGGCTTCCTTCCGATGTGGGCATCGTTTGCGCTGCTTGGTGGCACTCTGTGCACCCGAAGGAGGGGAGAAGCGGAGGCTGCGCACCTCGCTCGATGTGGTGCCCCGCCTCACAGTGCGGGCGGGTGTGTGGATTGACACATAGGAAAATCCTCGAATACGGTCTGTGGTCAGACCTCATGGTAGGACCACAGGGATAGTGGTTGTGGTTCCTGCCGTCGCTGCTTAGCCGTGTGTGGTCGCCGGCCAGCGGAACGAGCGTGCAAGGGTTGGTTTCACGCTCGGGCCGCTGCCCTCATGATTGATTGCTTCATCCTCAGGCAGAAGGAGATTCCCCACGTGAGCACAACTACTGCGCCCACCTCGCAGACCGCGCAGCCACACAAACTGAATTGGCGCGTCATCGTCGGCAGCTTGAGCGGCAGCACCGTCGAGTGGTTCGACTTCCTCGTCTACGGCACCGTTGCCGCCCTGGTGTTCAACCACACCTTCTTCGTGACCGACAGCGAATTCCTGTCCACGATGTTTTCCATGGCGTCCTTCGCCCTGACCTTCTTCTTCCGCCCCATCGGCGGCATCATCTTCGCCCACATCGGTGACCGCATCGGCCGCAAGAAGACGCTGTTCATCACGCTCATGCTCATGGGCGGCGGCACCGTGGCCATCGGCCTCATTCCGGACTACAACACCATCGGCGTCGCCGCCCCGATCTTCCTCATCATCTGCCGTATCCTGCAGGGCATCGGCATCGGCGGCGAGTGGGGCGGTGCGCTCCTGCTGTCCTACGAGTACGCGCCCAAGCAGCACCGTGGCTTCTACGGCGCCATCCCGCAGATGGGCATTAGCCTGGGCATGCTGTTGGCCTCCGGGTTCGTGGCCCTGCTGACTCTCATGCCGGAGGATGACTTCATGGCCTGGGGCTGGCGCATCCCGTTCATCGCCAGTGTGATCCTCGTGGCCATCGGCATGTTCGTGCGCTCCAAGCTGGAGGAAACCCCGGACTTCCAGAAGGTCAAGGACTCCGGCAACGTCGCCCGCATGCCCATCGCGGTGGTCTTCAAGGATCACTGGCGCGCGGTGCTCGTCTCCATCGGCGCCAAGGCCGCTGAGACCGGCCCCTTCTATATCTTCGGCACCTACATCATCGCCTACGCCACCGGCGTGCTCGACGTGCGCCGCGACCTCGTGCTCAACGCGGTGGCGGTGGCCGCGCTCATCGCCACCATCTGGATGCCCATCTTCGGCCGCCTCTCCGATAAGTACTCCCGCGCCAGCCTCTACCGGCTTATCACGGTGCTGACCATCCTCTACGCCTTCCCGTACTACATGCTGGTCAATACCGGGAACACCCTCGCGCTCTTCGCTGCGACGGCCATCGGCTTCGGCTTCCTGTGGGGCAGCGTCAACGCCATCCTGGGCACCATGATTGCGGAGAGCTTCAGCCCGGAGATCCGCTACTCCGGCGCCACCTTGGGCTACCAGGTGGGCGCGGCCATCTTCGGCGGCACCGCGCCGCTTATCGCCACCGCCCTCAAAGAGTGGTCCGGCGGGCAGTGGTGGCCGATTAGTGTCTACGTCATCGCCTGCGCGGCGCTGGGGCTTATCGCCTCCTTCTTTGTAGCCCACGTGGCCCACGTAGAGGAAGAGCACGCCGAGGCCGCCCACGCTGCCTAGGGCCTGACCTTTCCCCTTCAGATTCCCCTCAACACTATCCGCGTCAATCGCGGCGTCGGCAACGCTACCCGATGCCGCGATTGTCCTTTATCTTCGCTAGAGTAATGCAGCATGAATCCAGCTGATCTTGCAGTTCTCATCAAAGAGACCGCCGCCGCGGTCATGACCGAGCATTCCCTCGATACCAGCGTCCTTCCCGCCGAAGTGACCGTGGAGCGCCCCCGCAACCCGGAACACGGCGATTATGCCACCAACCTGGCTCTCCAGGTGGCCAAGAAGGCCGGGGCCAACCCGCGCGAGCTGGCGCAGTGGCTGGCAGATTCCCTCTCTAGCAACGCTGCCATCGATGAGGTCTCCATCGCTGGCCCGGGCTTTGTCAATATCCGCCTGGCGGCCGCCGCGCAGGGCGCCATCGTGGAGCAGGTGCGCGCCCAGGGTGCGGACTACGGCCACAATGACACCTACGCCGGCGAGAAGATCAACCTGGAGTTCGTCTCCGCCAACCCCACTGGCCCCATCCACCTGGGCGGCACCCGCTGGGCCGCCGTCGGTGACTCCCTGGGCCGCGTGCTCGAGGCTTCCGGCGCCGAGGTGACTCGCGAGTACTACTTCAATGATCACGGCGAGCAGATCAACCGCTTTGCTCGCTCTCTGGTGGCCGCCGCCAAGGGCGAGCCCACCCCGGAGGACGGCTACGGCGGAGCCTACATCCAGGAGATCGCCGCGGACGTGCTGGAGAAGAACCCGCAGGCCCTCGAGGGCAGCGCCGAGGAGGTCCAGGAGAACTTCCGCTCGGTGGGCGTGGAGCTCATGTTCGCCCATATCAAGGACTCCCTGCACGCCTTCGGCGTGGACTTTGACGTCTACTTCCACGAGAACTCCCTGTTCGAGTCCGGCGCGGTGGACAAGGCCGTCCAGCACCTCAAGGACAACGGCAAGCTCTACTTCGCCGATGGTGCTTGGTGGCTTAAGTCCACCGACTACGGCGATGACAAGGACCGCGTGGTCATCAAGTCCGACGGCCACGCCGCCTACATCGCCGGTGACATCGCCTACGCTGCCGACAAGTTTGATCGCGGCCACGATCTCGCCATCTACATGCTGGGCGCGGATCACCACGGCTACATCGCCCGCCTGCGCGCGGCCGCGGCCGCCATGGGCTATGACCCCAACCAGGTCGAAGTGCTCATTGGCCAGATGGTCAACCTGGTGCGTGACGGCAAGGCCGTGCGCATGTCCAAGCGCGCCGGCACGGTCATCACCCTCGATGATCTCGTTGATGCCATCGGCGTGGACGGCGCGCGCTACTCCCTGGTGCGCTCCTCGGTGGATTCCTCCCTGGACATCGACCTGGGACTGTGGGCCTCCCAGTCTTCCGATAACCCCGTTTACTACGTGCAGTACGGCCACGCGCGCATCTGCTCCATCCTGCGCCGCGCCGCCGAGGCCGGTGTGAGCGCCGAGGGCGCGGATCTGGGCCTGCTCACCCACGAGAAGGAGGGTGATCTCATCCGCACCCTGGGTGAGTTCCCGGAGGTTGTGGCCACCGCGGCCAGCCTGCGCGAGCCGCACCGAGTGGCCCGCTACGCCGAGGAGCTTGCGGCCGTCTTCCACCGCTTCTACGACCAGTGCCAGATCCTGCCCAAGGCAGACGAGGAGGCCCAGCCGGTCCACGCCGCGCGCCTCGCGCTGGCCGACGCCACCCGTCAGGTCCTGGCCAACGCCCTGACCATGGTGGGCGTGTCCACCCCGGAGCGAATGTAGGAGACAGCGATGACGAGCTTCAACCAGCTTCCGGCCCACGTGTGGCCACGCACGGCCGCGCGCCGCGAGGACGGCGTGGTCACCATCGGCGGGGTAGCTCTGACCGATCTCGCCGCGGAGTACGGGACCCCGCTCTACGTCTTCGACGAAGAGGACTTCCGTTCCCGCTGCCGCGATATGGCCCAGGCCTTCGGGGGCCCAGAGCACGTCCACTACGCCTCCAAGGCCTTCATCTCCCGGCAGGTGCTGGGCTGGGTCAACGAGGAGGGCCTATGCCTGGACGTGGCCTCCCTAAACGAGGCGAAGCTCGCGCTGTCCACCAGCTTCCCGCCGGCGCGGATGACCGCCCACGGCAACAACAAGGAAGACGAATACCTGCAGCTGTGCGTGGACAACGGTGTGGGCCATGTGGTGCTGGATAACACCGAGGAGCTCGACCGCCTCGACGCCATCGCGCGTGAAGCCGGCCGCGTCCAGCCGGTGATGATCCGCGTCAAGCCCGGCATCGACGCGCATACCCACGAGTTCATCGCCACCGCCCACGAGGACCAGAAGTTCGGTATCTCGCTGGCCACGGGTGCTGCTTTTGACGCCGCCCAGCGCGTACTCGAGGCGGAGAACCTCACCCTGGTGGGCCTGCACTGCCACGTGGGTTCCTCAGTCTTTAACGCCGAAGGCTTCAAGCTCGCTGCCGAGCGCGTGCTGGGCCTGTACAAGCGCATCCACACCGAGCTTGGCGTCTCGCTCAAGGAGCTGGATCTTGGCGGCGGCTTTGGCATCCCTTACATGGAGTACGAGGAAGCACTCGACGTCGCCTCCCTGGCCTCCGATCTGCTGGCCGCCGTGGAGCGCACCGCCCGTGAGCTCGGCATCGAGCCGCCCTTTGTGCTGGTCGAGCCCGGCCGCTCCCTGGTGGGGGCCTCGGCGGTGACGGTGTATTCCGTGGGCACGGTCAAGGACGTGGAGACCGGCAAGGCCGAGCTGCCGATTCGCCGCTACCTCTCCGTGGACGGCGGCATGTCCGATAACATCCGCCCGGTGCTCTACGGCTCCGAGTACGACGTGCGCGTGGTCAACCGCCGCACCGAGGGCGAGCCGGTAGATTCCCGCGTGGTGGGCTTCCACTGCGAGTCTGGCGATATTTTGGTCAACGAGCGCGAGCTGCCGGGGGATATCACCAGCGGTGACCTTCTGGCCTTTGCCACCACCGGCGCCTACCAGTACATGATGGCCTCGCGCTACAACGGCGCGCTGCGCCCGGCGGTGGTCTCCGTGCGCGATGGGCAGGCCCGCCTCATGCTGCGCCGCGAGACGGTGGAGGATCTGCTCTCCCTCGAGGTGGAGTAGGGACCCCTCAGGAGACTCCGTGAATAAAAGTGGGGGAGCTAACATCCCCCACCCAAAAAATAGACAGCTCGTTCTGTATAGTGTTGGGCATCCATTTGCTTAACGACGATCACAGCGCCGGTAACCGCCGATCACGCTGCCGATCACAACACTGTTGAAGGGGCGAGATGACCGAGACGAACCACGACGCGACGACGCAGACGGCAACGCAGCGAAAGGGCGCGCACAGTGGCACTGTGGGCGTTGCGCTGCTGGGCTTTGGCACCGTGGGTGCTGAGGTCTACCGCCTGCTCAACGAGCACGCTGATGCCTTCGAGCAGCGCATCGGAGGCCGCGCGGAGATCCGCGGCATCGCCGTGCACAACAAGAACAAGCTGCGCCCGGGCGTTCCCCAGGAGCTGCTGACGGACGACGCTAAGTCCCTCGTCCTGCGCGAGGACATCGACTTGGTCGTTGAGGTCATTGGCGGCATCGACTACCCCCGCGAACTGGTGCTCTCCGCGCTCAACGCGGGCAAGTCCGTGGTCACCGCCAACAAGGCACTGGTGGCCGCCCACGCCGACGAGCTGGCCGAGGCCGCCGACCGCGCCGAGGTGGACCTCTACTTCGAGGCCGCCGTGGCTGCGGCCATCCCGGTGGTGGGCATGCTGCGCCGCTCCCTGGCCGGTGATCAGATCCAGCGCATCTCGGGAATCGTCAACGGCACCACCAACTTCATCCTCGACGCCATGGAGTCCACCGGCGCTTCCTACGACGAAGCACTGGCCGAGGCCACCCGCCTGGGCTACGCCGAGGCCGATCCCACTGCCGATGTCGAGGGTCACGACGCCGCCTCCAAGGCTGCCATCCTGGCCTCGCTGGGCTTCTACACCCGCGTAACCTTCGATGACGTCTACTGTGAGGGCATTTCCAAGATCACAGCCGACGATATCAGCGCCGCCAACCAGGCCGGCTACTCCATCAAGCTGCTGGCCATCTGCGAGCGCCTGGTGGATGAGGCCACCGGCCAGGAATCCGTCAGCGCGCGCGTTCACCCCACCCTGGTCCCGAAGGAACACCCCTTGGCTTCCGTATCCCAGTCCTACAACGCAATCTTCGTCGAGGCTGAGGCAGCCGGCTCCCTGATGTTCTACGGCAACGGCGCCGGCGGCAACCCCACCGCCTCCGCGGTGCTTGGTGACCTGGTGGGTGCTGCCCGCAACATCGTGCACGGCGGGCGCGCCCCGGGGGAGAACACCTACGCCAACCTGCCGATTGCCCCCTTCGGCGAGGTCACCACCCGCTACCACGTGGACATGGAGGTCGAGGACCGCACCGGCGTGCTCGCCGCCATCTCCGGCGTGTTTGCCGGCCACGACGTCTCCCTGCGTACCGTGCGCCAGGAGGAGCGCGGCGATACTGCCCGCCTCATCGTGGTTACCCACTCCGCCAAGGAGTCCGAGCTGGAGAAGATCGTCGCGGAGCTGGGCCAGCTCGAGGAAGTCAAGGCAGTCCACTCCGTGATCCGCCTGGGCGCCTAGGGCGCTGGGGCTTTTAGCTAACGAGCAAAGGAGAACTTCATGAGCACCGACGTCGAAGTGGGCACCAAGGTCACGGTGTCCGTGCCGGCATCCTCGGCCAACCTGGGGCCCGGCTACGACACCCTGGGCATCGCGCTGAGCCTCTACGACACCGTCGAGGCGGAGGTCATCCCGTCCGGGCTGGAGGTGGAGATCTACGGCGAGGGCGCCGAGGACCTCCCGCGCGATGGCTCGCACCTGGTGGTCAAGGCCATCCGCTCCGCGCTGCAGGCTGCCGACGTCACCGTGACCGGCCTGCGCGTGGTGTGCACCAACAACATCCCGCAGTCCCGCGGCCTGGGTTCCTCCGCCTCTGCGGCGGTGGCCGGCGTGGCCGCGGGTAACGGCTTGGCCGGGTTCCCCTTGAACCAGGGGCAGGTGGTGCAGCTCTCCTCGGCCTTTGAGGGCCACCCCGATAACGCGGCGGCCTCCGTGCTTGGCGACGCCGTCGTCTCCTGGACCACCGTGCCGGTGGACGGCCAGACCCCGCCGGAGTACAAGGCCGCCAGCTTGCACGTGCACGAGTCCATCAAGGCCACGGCCCTGGTACCGGATTTCAAGGCCTCCACCCAGGCGGTGCGCCGCGTGCTGCCTTCCCACGTCACGCACGCCGACGCTGCTTTTAATGTCTCGCGCACCGCGGTCAACGTCGCAGCCCTGACCCAGTACCCCGAGCTGCTGTGGGAGGGAACCCGCGACCGCCTGCACCAGCCCTACCGCGCCGATGTGCTTCCGGTGACCGCGGAGTGGGTTAACCGCCTGCGCAACCGCGGCTATGCCGCCTACCTCTCTGGTGCCGGCCCCACCGTCATGGTGCTGCACACCGAGCCGGTCGAGGAGTCCATCCTGGACGAGGCCCGCGAGCAAGGCTTGCGCGTGCTTGAGCTCGAGGTGGCCGGCCCGGTGAAGGTGGAGCGCAGCTCCTAGGCTGCTGCTGGTCAGCTTCTAGTCTGTGGCGTTCACGTTCACGCAGCACACGCCGTTGCCGGACTTGGGCAAGAGCTCCAGGTGCAGATTCTCGCCGGAGTTCTTCGCGGTCTGGTCGAGGAATCCGGCGTGGATGCCGCAGACAAAAGGAGAGGGCTTCACGCCCGCCGCCACGAAGGGGCAAGCGTGCAGCTCCATGGTGGCCTCGCCATTGTGCTGGTACTCGGCGTGGGAGAAGACCGGGTCAAAGCCCATGTCGCGCATCTTGCGGTACAGGGAGAGCAGCGCACCTGGCTGCGCCTTGCCACCGGCGAGGGTCGAGTTGGCCCAGGAGCGCCCGATCTCGCGGGCCTGCTCGGAGGCGAAGTCATCGAGCTGATCCTTATCTGCCAGCATCTCCGCGAGCACGCTGATGAGGGTGATGTACTCCTCGGCCACCGAGCGGTTATCGGGCACACGCACCTGGAAGATGAGTGAGGGGCGCCCGCGGCCCTTGGCCGGTGAGGTGGCCACGCGCACCGCGCCGGCTTGGACGAGTTCATCGAGGTGCCCGCGGGCGGTGTTGACATGCATGGACATGTCCGCTGCGATGTCGGCGGCCTTGGCGCCTTGGGGGTAGTTTTGCAGCGTGGTGAGCACTTCGCGTTGCTTGGGGGAAAGGCGAAGCGCCTCGGGGAAGAGCTCAGTGGATGAGCGAGGCATTTGCGCTGACATGAATGCTCCTTTATGTACCTATCAGGAAAACTTTACCGCCCCTACCCCTATTTTTTACAAATTTGGATATGCGATATCTGCCACTACGTGCGCAAAACCTGGCTAATTAATACATTTTTGGATAGACGCGCAGGTTGGAAACCGCAACGCGCACTAAGGAGCCGGGCCCGCCTGCGGGGTGGCCCGCGGGGGCAGCAGCGCGCAGGCGCTGCCCGGCAAGCTCGAGGATGAGCACGTCTTTGCCGCCCTCGTGGGTCAGCGCCACCACGGTGGTTTCTGCTGTGGTCTTCCCGGGTGCTCCCGTAGTGGCAGCATCGCGTGCCTCGGGCACCACGACGACGTCCTCGTCGCTGCACGTGGCGCAGACGGGGCCGGAGTAGCCGGGTGTGAGGCTGGCGTGCTCGATGGAACTTAGCGGAACGCGCAGCCCACCGCAGGAAAAGAACTCCCCGTCTACGCTGCCCTCGAGGAAGTTCACGCCTTGCAGCTCGGCAACGAAGGCCGTTGGCGGCTGAGCAAGCAGAGCGCGTGCGGGACCCTGGGCGCGCACCTGGGCGTTGTCCATGACGAGTAGCTCGCTGGCCAGTGCGGTGACGTCCTCCAGTCGGTGGGTGACCAGCACGAGGGTGCGTGTGCCGGAGGCGGTGGACAAGAAGTAGCGCCAGCGCGCGGCGGCTGCGACATCCATGGCGGCAAAGGGCTCATCGAGGACCAAGACCTGCGGCCGGGCGGCCAGCGCGCGCAAGAGGGCTACTTGGGCGGCCTGCCCGCCGGAGAGCTCACGCACGTGGCCCAAGCCGCTCAGCCCGGCGGCACGCAGAAGCTCCTCGGTGCGGGAGGCATTGCCGGTGACCATGGTCAGCGCTTGGCGCACGGTGGCCGTCGGCGGCAGTCCGGGGCGCTGGGTGAGCATCACGATCTGCGCGCGGTGGCTCGTGCGTGCGGTTGCGTCCGCGTGGTCCGCCTCCCCGTGGCCGCCGCGCACGGTGGCGCCGCTGAACCTGCCGCCCAGAAAACTCATGAGCGTGGTCTTGCCGGAGCCGTTGGGGCCGATGACCGCCGTGGTAGCGCCGCCCGGGAAACGCACGTGGTGGGAGGGGGTGTCGAGGAGGACGTCGTCAAGCGTGGCGTTGTCGGCGGCGGTGAGATCGCGCAAGGCGGCCACGTCCATCGCCTCGGTGTGCTTGGGGGTCTGGGTACTGCGGTGGGCGCGGGTCCAGGCCCACAGCCCGGGTGCGGCAGCGATGATGAGTGCGACGAGCGCCAGGCCAATGAGTAGCGCGGACAGGGCGTAGGCGTGATCGGCGCTGACCTCGCGGGCAAGGTAGATGCCGCTGGGCATGGTGCGCGTGACCCCGGGCATGGATCCGGCGAAGGTGATGGTGGTGCCGAATTCCCCCAGGGAGCGGGCCAGGGCCAGAGCAGCGCCGCTGAGCACGGCCGGGGCGATGGCCGGGGTAGTAATGCGGCTGAGGATGCGCCAGGGGCTAATGCCCACCGCCCGAGCGCTGGCGTGAACCTCCGGATCGAGGTGGCGCAGCGCGGAATCCACCGCCACCACCACGAAGGGCATGGTGACAAACGTGTGCGCGGCCACCACCCCAGAGAAGGCGAAGGCAAGCTGAATGCCCGTGGCCGCCAGCAGCGGCGAGAGTAGGCCCTGGCGCCCCAGCAGCGCGGTAAGCGCCAGGCCGCCAACCACCGGGGGCATGGCCAGGGGCAGGTAGACCAGCGCGCGGGCCAGCGGGGCGCTGCCGCGCAGTTGCTGCAGCCACAGCGCCAGGCAGGTGCCCAGCACGGTGGACACAGCGGTGGCGATGAGCCCGGAGCTGAGGGTGATCCGCACTAGGTCGGCTGTCTCCGGGGTGCGCAGCAGGCTGCCCAGATTCCTCCAGGGAACGCGGGTGCCCAAGGCCAGCACGGGGGCGAGGATGTAGGCCGCGGCGAGTAGTGCCACGAGGGCGACCGGCAGCGGGAAGCGCGCGGGGGCCTCGGTAAGCGGGCCGCGCACGGCGCCGGTGTGCGGGGTGGGCGTGGGTGAATCTGGCATCAGATCCGTTGATTCTACGTGTCGCGTGATGGGCGGGATGCAGTTGAGGGGGAAGGGCTGTCCGCGGGGCTGAAACCGTGCGCGCGCCAGGACTCGCTGAACTCCGTGGCCAGCAGGTCCAGCAGCGCCTGGGCCTCCTCCCGGCGGGAGCTAGCACTGACCACCGCGCCCTTGATCTCGTTGCGGAAGCGCTCGGCTCCGTCGATTTCGATGGCTTCCACGTCATCGCTGGCGGCGGCGTCGGTGGAGTAGACCCAGCCGGCGTCGGCCTCACCGGAGGCAACCTTTCCCAGGACGTCGGCCACCTGGCCCTCGAGGGAATCGGCGCTGACGTTAAGGCCTGCCTCCTGCATGATGCGCTGGGAAGTATCACCGCAAGGCACCTGGGGATCGCAGAGTACCAGGCGGGTGTCGTCGGTGAGATCGTGAATGGAGCTAATACCCGCCGGGTTTCCGCGCGGAACCACCATGACCATGGTGTTGGTGGCCAGGGTGCGCGGGGCGTCCACGTCGCCGTTGTGGACGGCCATGTCCATCGTGGCGGCGGAGGCGGTGAGCAGGAGATCGGCCGGCGCGCCCTCGTGGATGGTGTGGACCAGCTCAGAAGAACCGCCGTTGTTAAAGGCCAGGGGTATCTCTGACTGCGCCTGGAGATCCTCGTTGAGCACCCGGGTGGAGGAGGCCGCGAAGACCTGGAGTGTATCCGCGGGCTGGCTGGCGCAGCCGCTCAAGGTCAGCGCGCTGCTCACAATGAGCGCAGCCGCTGCGGCCGCACGGCGCGGGTGGTGGGGTGTGCTGTGCATCAAGGGGCTCCTCCGGTTGTGGGGCGGCTGCATCACACACTAGTGCGCGCGGGGCGCTGGCGGGCGGGAATGCGGGCGCTTCCTTGGTGCCTGAAAGTTTACTACGATTAAGTCCGTGAAAAATAACCTTGGGCTCAGTGTTGTCTCCGGTGAAGGCTCCCGGCATGCTGCCGGTGGTACCTCCCGGGATGTCTCCCTTGCCGCATCCCTGCGCGCCCGCGGCCGCTGGTTCCGCATCGCGGGCGCAGTGGTGGGGCTGTGGATCCTGTGCGGCATGGGGATCTACGTGGCCGGCGTGCTCGGCGCACCCGTGGTGTGGTGGGATCTCATTCACCCGCTGACCATCGGCGCACTGACCACCGCCATCGTGGTGCTGGGCACGCACTTTAGCCAGGCCCTGACCCGCACCCCGGCCGGGGGCTACCGCGGCGTGGCCGCGCGCGTGGCCCTGGTGCAGGCCGCACTCGTGCTGCTCTTGGTGGACCGGGCGGGCTATGACTGGGGCGTTGCCTCCACGGCGGCCAGCCTCCTGGTGATTGTGGCGCTGGGCTGGCAGTTCGCGGTCATCTACCGCTGCCTGCGCGGGGCGCTGACCGGTTCCTTCGCCGTGACCGTGCCCTGGTACCTGGCCGCCTGTGTGGCCATGGTGATCTCCGCGCTGCTCGTACTGGCCGCGGGCAACGGGCTGGGGAACTACTCCGCCCTGGTAGCCGCCCACTCCCGTGGGATGGTGTGGGGCTTTGCCCTCATGACCATCGTGGCCACGGTGGTCACCCTGCTTCCCACCCTGACGGGCACCAGGATCGCCGGGCAGGCGGCTGCGCGGTGCCTGCGCGCGTTGGTGGTGCACTGCGTGGGGCTCAGCGCCGCGATGTTTCTCTACGCGGTGGGGCTGAGCGTGGCCGCCGGCATGGCGCAGCTCTTCGTGGTGCTCGCGGTTTTGTCCGTCATCCAGCCGGTCCTGGCCGGCGTGCTGCGCGGCCGCATGAGTATCGCCGCGCTGGCCGTCATCGCCGGCCTGGTGTGGATGCTGGCCGTGTGCGCCGCGGATGCCGCGCTGGCCCTGGTGGGCGAGTACCCGCGCGGGGCAACGCTTCTGCTCATGCCGGTCTTTGTGGGCGCGGCTCTTCTGCAGATGGTCACCGGTGTGGCCCAGCACCTGCTGCCCGTGCTGCTCGGCGGCGGGCCGGACACCGTGCGCGCCCGGCAGCAAGCCGCCCAGCGCGGCGGCTACCTCCGCCTGGCACTCATCAACGCCGGTGGCGTGGCCTGCCTTTTCGGGGCTGAAAACGCCGGGCTTATCATGATGGGGTTAGGCCTGGGGGCCACCGTCGTGCTCATCCTTCTCGCGCTGGGGAAGCACCCCAGCTCCACCACCGAAGAAAAAGGAGAGGCTCATGCCTAAGAACCCTTCCACACCGCCGGCCGCCGGTCAGCCCGCCCAGGCCTCGCTGTCCCCGGAGAGAGCCCGCACGCTCTCGTGGGTGATCATCGTCGTGGCGCTCATCGCGGTCAGCGCCCTGGCGGTGATGAACTCCACCGTGTGGAAGCACTCCGGCACCGCCGGCAGCGGGGACATGGTGGCCAGCGGTGAGGCGGTGACCGTGGACGTCTCTGTGGAAGGCATGGCCTTCGTGCCCAACTCCGTGGACGTGCCGGCCGGCTCCCGCCTGGTGGTCAACTTCACCAACACCGGCGATCAGGTCCACGATCTTAAGATCGGCGAGGCCGAGACCGGCCGCGTGGATCCGGGCGATAGCGTGCAGCTCGACGCCGGCGTGATCAGCCAGAGCGTCGAGGGCTACTGCACCATCGCCGGGCACAAGATGCAGGGCATGGTCTTCAACGTCAACGTGGGTGCAGAAAGCGGCGCGGGCTCGGCCGCCACCATGGCGGAGGGCAACACCGGCGCCGGTCACGCGCACGGGGCCTCCGCGCCTATCGAGGTCCCCTCCGCCGCCGAGCGCACCGCCCCGCGGGATAACTTTGCGGCCTTCGACGCCGCCCTGCCGCCCGCCGGCGGCGAGCTGCACGAGGAGACCTGGACCATGACCGAGGAAGAACTCGAAGTCGCCCCCGGCGTGACCCAGACCCGCTGGCTGTTCAACGGCCAGAACCCCGGGCCCGTCCTGCGCGGCAAGGTGGGGGATCGCTTCAAAATCACCATCGTCAACAAGGGCAGCATGGGCCATTCCGTGGACTTCCACGCCGGCGAGGTCACCCCAGATAGCAACATGAAGACCATCCAGCCGGGGGAGTCGCTGACCTATGAGTTCACCGCGCACCGCGCCGGGGCGTGGATGTATCACTGCTCGACGGACCCGATGAGCCTGCACATCGCCAACGGCATGGCCGGCATGGTGATCATCGACCCGCGCGGCGCCGACGCGCTTGGCCCCGTCGACGCCGAGTACGCCATGGTGGCTGATGAAGTCTTCCTCGGCACCGAGGGCGCGGACCCCGAGCGCGTGAGTGCGGGCGATTTCGACCTCATGGCCTTCAATTACTACCCCAACCAGTACGATATCGACCCACTCACAGCGAAGGTGGGGGAGAAGATCCGCATCTGGCTGGTTAACGTGGGCCCCGATCAGCCGCTGAGCTTCCACGTGGTGGGCGAGCAATTCGAGACCGTCTACAAGGAAGGCGCCTACCTTATCCGGGATAAGGAAGACGCCGGTTCGCAGGCCCTAGACCTGCTGCCCGCCCAGGGCGGGTTTGTGGAGATGACCTTCAACGAGCCAGGCACCTACAGCTTTGTCAATCACATCATGACCAACGCGGAGAAGGGCCAGCACGGCAAGATCGTCGTCGAGTAGCACAGGCGGCCGGCAGGTGGGCTGCCGGCCAGCGCGCTAGGCGCCGTGCGAGGGAGTCTCGCTGGCGTCGAGCTGCGCGCGGTGGGAGCGCACCGGCTCCCAGGCGGTGTGGCCGCGCATGTCCGTGGTGCGGTTATCGCGGGAACGGTAGACCACGTAGGGGCGGGTGACGTAGCCCACCGGCGCGGAGAAGGCGTGCACCAGGCGGGTAAAGGGCCACACGGCGATGATGGTGAAGCCGCAGAGCACGTGCACCTGGAACTGCCAGGGCACATCCACCATGGTTTCCGGGTGGAGGTTAAACACCAGCAGATCGCGCAGCCACGGCGAGATGGTCTCGCGGTAGTCGTAGCCGTGCGGTCCGCCGAAGACTTGGGTGCTGACCGTCGCGATGGTGCCGGAGGCAATGGCCAGGCCCAGCACGAGGTACATCACCTTATCGGAGGTCGAGGTGGACAAGAACACCGAGCGGTTGACAATGCGCCGGTAGAGCAGGCCAATGAAGCCCAGCACCACGGCCGCAGCCGCGATGGTGCCCGGGATTGTGGCAATGAGGTGGTAGGCGGAATCACTAATGCCCACCGCCCGCGTCCAGGACTTGGGGAAGGCCAGGCCCATGATGTGGCCGATGACCACAAAGACCATGCCCCAGTGGAAGAGCGGGGAGGACAAGCGAAGGAGCTTGGATTCGTAGATCTGTGAGGAGTGCGTGGTCCAGCCAAATTGGTCGGTGCGCCAGCGCCAGAAGATGCCCACGACGAAGGCGGCAATGGCCAACCACGGGAATGCGCCCCAGAGGAAGTTAGTGAAGTAGTCCATGGGTGGTCCTTAAACGTAGTCGGGTTGGGAGGTTGGGAAGGGAAGATCGGCAATGCCCACCATCTCCGCCGGCGGGCCGGTGCGGATGAGGTCGACGTATTTCTGGGCGGTGGCGGGATCCACCGCGGGCAGGGAGGCGCACACGGCGGTAATCAGCGCGGCAAAGGGAGAGCCCAGGCCGAGCAGCGCGGCGCGCAGGACCTCCAGGCCCTGGCGGTGGCTGGCCAGCATCTCCACGGCGTGGGCGTGCTGGGCGCCCTCGGTCATGGCCACGGCCTCCAGCACCACGCAGAGGTGATCCGCCAGCTCGTCCTCGCTGGGGATAAGCCCCATGGACTCCAGCTGCTGGCGAAAGGCCAGAATGGCCATGCCGCGCTGACGGGTATCGCCCACCGCGTAGTAGGAAAGGTAGAGCGAGCAGCGCCTACGCTGGTCAAAGGTGTCCACGTAGTGCTCCTCGACGCCGCGCAGCCCAGCCTCGCGGGCCCAGGCGGCGAACTCTGCACAACGCTCGGTCACCTCTCGCGGCAGCTCGCGCACGGAGTCCTCCACCACGCGCAGGCGCTCCAGGTAGTCCGCGCCGGGGTAGTGCAGGAGCACGGCGGCGGCCATTGCTACGGTGCGGCGCTGCTCTTCGCTCAGGCTCACCGGCTCCACGAAGTCCGTGGGCACCGGGCCGGTGTGCGTGCGCGCGGTGCGCTTGAGGTCCTTCGCCCCGCCCGCGGAGCCGATGCCGGCTGGGGTGCCGAAGCCCGCGATGGCGTCATCCAGCGGCGCGCCTGCGTGATGCGCCCCGGTGCGCGCGGCGCCGGGCGTGGTGGCCGGAAGGCGCCGCGCCAGTTTCTCAACGATATTCCTCTTCGTCGTCCTTGCTCTGTAGTCCTTGCTCTCTGCGCCGCGGCTTAGGCGTGCGCCTCGCCCTCGCGCCGGGGCGGGAACATGGCATCCGGGCGATCCCCAGTCCAGGACATCAGCGAGACCGGCTGGCCGGCCCCGCCCGCGCCCGGGGAGCAGGCCTCCGGCGCGCCCATGCCCAGATCGTGGAAGATCTCGTCGCTGCTGCGCGCCGGGTCCACCCCGCCGAAGGGATCCAGCGAGGAGATGCCACGCGGGGTTTCCGGGGAGGCGGTGGGGATGACGTAGCGGTCGTCGTACTTGGCAATGGACAGCAGGCGGTACATCGCCTCCATGTCCTTGCCGGTCATGCCCACGGCTTGGGCGATCTCCTCCTGGGGCTCGTTGCCCAGGTTGATATCGCGCATGTAGGAGCGCATGGCCACCAGACGGCGCAGGGACTTTTCCACCGGGACGGTGTCACCCGCGGTGAACAGGCCCGCGAGGTACTCCAGCGGGATGCGCATGTTCGACAGCGCGCTGAAGAGGATCTTGTGGTCCTCGCCGTCGTTACCGGTGGCGCTGACCTGGTCCACGATGGGGGACAGCGGCGGGATGTACCAGACCATCGGCAGGGTGCGGAACTCCGGGTGCAGCGGCAGGGCCACGCCGTAGGTGAAGATGAGATCGTAGATGGGCGAGTTCTGCGCGGCGTCGATCCAGGAGTGGGGGATGCCCTCGGCCTGGGCGGCGCGCACCACCTCGGGATCGTGGGGATCGAGCATGATGGACTTCTGTGCCTCGAAGAGGTCCTGCTCGTTCTCGGTGGCGGCGGCCTCGGCGACGCGGTCGGCGTCGTAGAAGATGACGCCCAGGTAGCGCAGGCGGCCCACGCAGGTCTCGGAGCACACGGTGGGCTGGCCCACCTCCAGGCGCGGGTAGCACAGGGTGCACTTCTCGGCCTTGCCCGTCTTGTGGTTGAAGTAGACCTTCTTGTAGGGGCAGCCGGAGACACACATGCGCCAGCCGCGGCAGCGATCCTGATCCACCAGCACGATGCCGTCCTCGGTGCGCTTGTACATCGCGCCTGAGGGGCAGGAGGACACACACGTGGGGTTGAGACAGTGCTCGCAGATGCGCGGCAGGTAGAACATGAAGGAGTCTTCGATCTCCTTCTTGACCTTGAGGTTCATCGCGTGCAGCGTGGGATCCTGGTCCAGGGTCTCCGTGGAGCCGCCCAGGTTGTCGTCCCAGTTGGAGGACCACTCGATCTTGTTGATCTCGCGGCCGTCGATCTGGGACACAGGCTTGGCGGTGGGCTGGGTCTTTTGGCCCGGCTTGGCGCCCATGAGGTCCTCGTACTGGTAGGACCAGGGCTCGTAGTAGTCCTGGATGGTGGGCAGGTTGGGGTTGTGGAAGAGGGTGGCCAGCTTCTTCAGGCGCCCGCCCGCCTTGGGCTTGAGCTTGCCGCTGGCGGTGCGCTGCCAGCCGCCCTTCCACTTCTCCTGGTCCTCCCAGGTGCGCGGGTAGCCCACGCCCGGGCGGGTCTCCACGTTGTTGAACCAGATGTACTCGGTGCCTTCGCGGTTGGTCCATGCCTGCTTGCAGGTCACTGAACAAGTGTGGCAGCCGATGCACTTGTCCAGGTTCATGATCATGGAGATTTGCGCCATGACTTTCATTAGTACGTAACCTCCTGAGAACGACGGCGCACGCGTGTGACTTCGTCGCGGTTGTTGCCGGTGGGGCCGATGTAGTTGAAGTGGTAGGTCAGCTGGCCGTAGCCGCCGGCGATGTGCACCGGCTTGATGGAAATACGGGTCAGCGAGTTGTGGGTGCCGCCGCGGCGCCCGGTGTGCTCGTTGAGTGGGGTGCCCACGGTGCGCTCCTGGGCGTGGTTGCAGATCATCGTTCCCTCTGGGATGCGGTGGGAGACAATCGCGCGCGCGGAGACCACGCCGTTGCGGTTATAGACCTCAACCCACTCGTTATCGCGCACGCCGATCTTGGCGGCGTCCTTATCGGACATCCACACCACCTGGCCGCCGCGGGAGATGGAGAGCACGTGCAGGTTGTCAAAGTACTGCGAGTGGATGGACCACTTGTTATGGGTGGTCAGGTAGCGCAGCGTGACCTCGACCTCGCCGCGCTCGTTGCGCAGGGTCTGGCCCGGGGCGAACTCGCCGTGCATGCGCACGTGGTCCAGGGGCGGGCGGAAGATGGGCAGCGCCTCGCCGTAGTCGAGGAACCAGTCGTGGTCCACGTAGTACTGCATGCGGCCGGTCACGGTGTGCCAGGGCTTATCAAACTCCACGTTGATGCTAAACGCGGTGTAGCGGCGCTTGCCGCGCTTGTCCGCGGTCCACTCGGGCGAGGTGATGACCTCCGTCGGGCGCTCCTTGATGGAGTCCCAGGTGATGCGCACGTCCTCGTCCGGGGTGCCCAGTGGGGAGAGGTCCTTGCCGGTGCGCGAGGAGAGGAACTCAAAGCCCTGCTTGGCCAGCTCGCCGTTGGAGACACCCGAAAGGTGCAGGATGGCGTTGATGACCTTGGTGTCCTTGGTGAGGTCCACCAGCTGGCCCTGGGAGGTCTCCGAGGTACCACAAATGAGCTCGAGCTCCTTGACCTGCTTGGACACATCGAACTTGGTGCCGTGCACGCCGGTGCCGGCCGTGGCGGGCAGGGGACCTAGGTGTGTCCACTTCTCGTAGATCTTGGTGTAGTCGCGCTCGACAACGTGCAGTTTGGGCATGGTCTTGCCCGGGATGAGGTGTTGCTTGTCGACGTCCGGCACCACGCCGCGCGGCATGCCCATTTCATCCGGGGAGTCGTGGTGCGAGGGCTGGGTGATGATGTCGGTCTGAGTACCCAGCCACTTCACCGCCTTATCCGAGAGCGAGGCGGCGAGATCCCTAAAGACCTCGAAGTCCGTGCGCGCCTCCCACGGCGGGTTGATAGCCG
Source organism: Corynebacterium sp. (assembly GCF_030532325.1). Classification (GTDB taxonomy): domain Bacteria; phylum Actinomycetota; class Actinomycetes; order Mycobacteriales; family Mycobacteriaceae; genus Corynebacterium. The sequence goes on along the minus strand of NZ_JAUNLS010000006.1, from coordinate 11,216 downwards.
CGTTGAAGGAGTGCAGGTAGGGGTGCATGTCCGTGGAGGACATGTCGTGCTTCTCGTACCAGGTGGCCGCCGGCATGATGATGTCGGAGACCAGGGTGGTGGAGGTGTTGCGGAAGTCCGTGGTCATCATGAGGTCGAGCTTGCCCTCGGGGGCTTTATCGACCCACCTGATGGTCTTGGGACGATCTTCCTCGCTGAGCTCCTCGGCGGTAGCGTCGGAGTCCACGCCCAGCAGGTGGCGCAGGAAGAACTCGGTGCCCTTGGCGGAGGAGCCCAGCAGGTTGGTACGCCAGTTGAGCAGGATGCGCGGCCAGTTCTCCTCGGCCGAGGGATTATCGTAGGAGAATTCCAACTCACCGCTGCCCAGCTTCTCCACGACGTAGTCGGTGATTTCCTTACCCGCTTGCTTGGCCTCCTCGGCGATGATGAGGTTGTTCTTGTTGAACTGCGGGTAGGCCGGCATCCAGCCGCGACGCATGGACTCGGCCATGGTGTCGGAAACCATCTTGTCACCGATGCTGCCGCGGCTGGCCAGCGGGGAGCCCAGGTGGGAGGCCCGCGAGTTGTCGTAGCGGTACTGCTCGGTGGCGAAGTAGTAGAAGCCAGTGGAGATCATGTGGCGCGGCGGGCGCTGCCAGTCGGTGGCCATGGCCCACTGGGTCCAGCCGTTGATGGGGCGCAGCTTCTCCTGGCCCACGTAGTGCGCCCAGCCGCCGCCGTTGACACCCTGGGTGCCGCACATCGAGGTCAGCGCCAGGAAGGTGCGGTAGATGGTGTCGGCGTGGAAGTAGTGGTTCACGCCAGCGCCCATGATGATCTGGGAGCGGCCCTGAGAGTCCGCGGCGTTTTGGGCAAACTCGCGGCCGATGCGGATGGCGGTCTCGGCCGGCACGCCGGTGAGCTCCTCCTGCCAGGCCGGGGTGCCCACCTCGCTGGCATCGAAGAAGTCCTTGGGCCAGCTGCCGGGCAGGGTGAGCTCGGGGCGCTCGACGCCGTAGTGGGCGAGCATGATGTCGAAGACGGTGGTGACCTTGCGGCCGTCGACCTCGCGCACGGGCACGCCGCGGTGGACGATGCCCGCGCCGATGGGGCCGTTGCCTCCGTCGGCGGAGTCGGCCTCGAGGTCGGCGTCGAGATCAAAGCGCGGGAAGAGCACCTCTGCGGTACCAAACTCATCGGTCTCGGCGATGGACATCACCGGATCGGCGTGGTCAAGAGAGAGATTCCACTTTGCGGAGTCCATGTCCCAGCGGTCGGCCATGGTGCCGCCCGGGTCCACCACGCGGCCGTTGGCTTCCATCACCAGGGTGCGGGACTCGGCGTTGGGGGAGTGAGCCAAGGGGTCGCCGCCCAGCTCGGCGGCCGTGAGGAACTTGCCTGGGGTGTAGGTGCCGTCGGCGCGCTCGTCTAGGGTGACGAGGAAGGGCGCGTCGGTGTACTTGCGCATGTAGTTGAGGAAGTAGGGCTCCTGGCGCTCCACGTGGAAGGTCTTGAGGATGACATGCCCCATGGCAAAGGCCAGGGCGGCGTCGGTGCCGGGCTCGATGCGGGCCCATTCGTCGGCGAACTTGGTGTTATCCGCGAAGTCCGGGGAGACCACGACCACCTTGGTGCCCTTGTAGCGGGCCTCGACCATGAAGTGAGCGTCCGGGGTGCGGGTGACCGGGATGTTGGAGCCCCACATCATGAGGTAAGAGGAGTTGTACCAGTCGCCGGATTCCGGCACGTCGGTCTGGTCACCGAAGGTCTGCGGGGAGGCCGGCGGGAGGTCGGCGTACCAGTCATAGAAGGACAGCGCCACGCCGCCGATCATCTGCAGGAAGCGGGTGCCCGCGCCGTAGGAGACCTGCGACATGGCGGGGATGACGGTGAAGCCGAAGATGCGGTCGGGGCCGTACTTGCGCAGCGTGTAGACGTGCGCAGCGGCCGCGATGTCGATGGCTTCCTCATAGGAGATGCGGATGAGGCCGCCCTTGCCGCGCTGGGAGACGTAGGCACGGCGCTTGTCCGGATCCTCCTGGATGGCCTTCCAGGCCAGAACGGAATCGCCGTCGTGCTTGGCCTTTTCCTCGCGGAACATGTCCACCAGCACGCCGCGGGCGTAGGGGTAGCGCACGCGGGTGGGCGAGTAGGTGTACCAGGAGAAGGAGGCGCCACGCGGGCAGCCGCGCGGCTCGTATTCCGGCATGTCGGCGCCGGTGGTGGGGTAGTCCACCGCCTGGGACTCCCAGGTGATCACGCCGTCCTTGACGTAGACCTTCCAGGAGCAGGAGCCGGTGCAGTTCACGCCGTGGGTGGAGCGGACCATCTTGTCAAAGGCCCAGCGGTTGCGGTAGAAGACGTCGGCCTGGCGGCCGCCGCGGAGGAAGAGTTGCTGGCCCGAGTCGCTGGCCTCACCCTTGCGTAGGTAGGCGCCCAGCTTGAAGAGGGGGTTGAGTTTGCCGTCGACGGGCTCGACGTGGTTAGCCATGTCTTAATCTCCTTGAGAAAAGTTGCGGGGAGAAAGGTGCGCGGGTGTTCCTAGCCGGGGAAGGGCGCGTTGGGGCGGGCGTAGTAGATCCACACCAGGACGGTGGTGATGGCGAAGTAGACCACGCAGCCCCAGAAGAAGGCGGCGGCCGGCATCATGGACAGCAGTACGCCCACGACGAAGGGGCCGAAGGCGCCGATGGCGCCGGTCCAGCCGATGACACCGCCGGCCTGACGCGGCGGCAGGATCATGGGCATCTGCTTGAAGGTGCCGGCGTTGCCCAGGCCGGTGAAGAAGAACATGATGAGCATCGCGCCCAGGAACCACCAGAACTGATCCGGGCTGGAGGGGTTGAGGAAGAGTGCAGCCACGGCGGTGAACACGGTCATGCCCGCGCAGCCGATGAAGGTCCAGATGGCGCCGCCGAACTTATCGCACAGCGGGCCCCACAGGGCGCGCACCAAAGCACCGATCAGTGGGCCGAGGAAGGCGAAGGCCGCGCCCTTGGGCAGGTTTTCGTAGGAGCCGGCGAACTGGGAATCGGCGCCGAAGGTCTGGTTGATGAGCAGCGCCATCTGGGCGGCGAAGCCGGAAAAGGCACCGAAGGTCATGAGGTAGACCACGGTGAGGATCCACGTGTTCTTGTTGCCAAAGATGTCGATCTGCTGGCGGAAGTTGGCCTTGACCGGGACGTCCTTGAGCAGCATCCAGGCGATGATGGCGCCGACGATGGCCCAGGGCACGAGGAAGATGGCCGGGTTGTGCACGAAGATCTCGCCGGCCTCGGTGCGCTGCGGGGCGACGAAGCCGATACCCAGCAGGGTAAAGCCCATGAGCCAGGGGGCGACGAGTTGGATGAAGGAGATACCGAAGTTGCCAATGCCGGCCTGGATGCCCAGGGCGGTGCCGGACATGCGCTTGGGGAAGAAGTATCCGGTGGAGGGCATGAAGCCGGAGAACACGCCGCCGCCGATGCCGGAAAGGAAGGACAGGGTCAGCAGCCACCAGTACGGGGTGGAGGTGTCCTGCACTGCGAAGAACCAGCCCAGCATGGGGATGATGAACAGCAGCGAGGAGAGGCTGACCAGCTTGCGGGTGCCAATCATGGGCGGCAGGAACATGAACAGGAGGCGGAAGAGGCCGCAGGATAGGCCTGCGATGGAGGTCAGCCAGTAGAGCTGAGACTTGCTGAGGTCAAAGCCGATCTGGTTGAGCATCGGCGCGATGGCGGATACCAGGTACCAGGTGGCGAAGCCGATGATGAGTACGAATGTGGAAATCCACAGTGTGCGCCAGGCAATCTTGGAGTCCCAGCGGGCGGGATCTTCCGGGTCCCATCCCTGGATGACCTTGCCTGAGGTAGTGAGAGTTGTCATGGATCCTCTATTGGTCGAAGTGAACCTGTGATCCTTAAATTACCCGAGGAAGTTCGTTAATATGACATTTAACAAAAAGAAAGCCGTGGAAAATATGGGCACATAAATGTTGCGAAAATCGCGGCTTGACGACGACCCAGCTAGGACGGTTTTCTGTGAAGGTTCGGTTTTGCAGAGTTCGCAATGCGGTGCTTTCCCGCGCAGCCACAGTCTGTACAGCCACAGCCCGCGCAGGCACAGCCACAGTCACAGAGCAACAATCACACAGAAGCTGAAGGAACTCACATGATCCCGTGGACGACATCCATCATCGTGGCCTCCGATAGAGTGCGCCGAGGGGAAAGAGACAATGCAGCCGGGCTGCGCGCGCAAGAGATGCTAGAAGCGGCCAACTGCGCGGTGGATAGCCTGCAGGTCGTGGCTGAGGAAGAAGGCGCTATTGACCGCGCCCTCCGCGCCGCCCTCACCGCGGGCCATCGCGTGGTAGTGATCATCGGGGCCACCGGCGTCCACGAGGGCAATTTCACCCCGGAGGTCAGCGCGCGCTACGTGCGCCTGCGCCTGCACGGGCTGGAGACCCAGGTGCTCATGGAGGGCCTGAAGAACTCGCCCAAGGCCGGGCTGTGCCGCGGCATCATCGGGCTAGACCGCCACGGCGGCACCCTCATTATCAACAGTGCTTCCTCCCGCGGCGCGGTGGAGGACACCCTCGGCGTGGTGCTGCCGCTGCTACCGGACATCCTGGGTAGCTGCGGGCAGCGCTCTTAAGCTCCGGTCACGCGGTGCTCGTAGGCGCGCAGCTGCGTGAGCGTGTCATAGTCGCGGATCTCCTCGCCCACCGGCACCACGGCCAGGGGCCCGGCCGCCCGCAGCAGGGAGCGCGCGGAGCGATTGTGCACCTCGCCCAGGCGCGTGATCGCGCGGCCCAAAGCTTCTGCCTGCCACAGCGCGCACAGCGGCTGCAGCTGGCCCTGGTTCGCGGCCACGGCCGCCTCCACGGCAGGGGCCTTCTCCAGCGCTACGAGGAGCTGGGGCAGCACCAAGGGGGACTCGGGTGCGTCGACCGCGAGCACCGCCACCCGGCTGGCCGAGGAGCGCGCGGCCAGAAAGCGGTAGCCAGCCGCAATACCGGCGGCGGGCCCGCCATAGAGCGGGGTCTCGCAGACCTGCGGGGTGCCCAGCCAGTGCGGGGAAACCACCACGGTATCCGCCCCATAGGGCAGGTGGTGCATGAGCCGATCGAGCATACGCACCCCGCCGACGCGCACGCTGGCTTTGTCCACCCCGCCCATGCGGCTGCCGCGGCCGCCGGCCACGATGATGGCGCCCAGCCCGGCACCGCCGCCCAACGCTGGCGCTAGCATTCGGGCAGCTCGCGGGACCAGTCACCGGAGCGCCCGCCGGATTTGGCGGTGATGCCGCAGCGGCGGATGTAGGCGGAGCGGTCCACGCCCTTGACCATGTCGATGACAGACAGTGCGGCCACGGAGACCGCGGTGAGTGCCTCCATCTCCACGCCGGTGCGGTCGGCGGTGCGCACGGTGGCCTCGATGAAGACGTGATCCTCAGCCAGGGTGATGTCCACCGAGCAGCCGTGCACGCCGATGGTATGCGCCAGCGGCAACAGATCCGGGACCTTCTTGGCGGCGGAAATGCCGGCAACGCGCGCCACGGCGAGCACGTCGCCCTTGGGCACGGTGCCATCGCGCAGCGCGGCGAGCACCTCGGGCGAGCAGGCTATCTCGCCCTGCGCGGTGGCCGAGCGCACTGTGGGCTGCTTCTCGGTGACGTCGACCATGTAGGCCGAGCCGGACTCGTTGAGATGGGTGAACTTCATGGATGAATCTCCTTCAGACGGTGATAAGACGCGTGAAAATCGCGAAGATTTAAGAGTCGGGGGCGGCTGAAACACTCAGCCTCATTGAGCGGCCATGCGCGGCCTAGAAGAGGTAGACGCGCAGACTATCTGCCAGTTCCTCCCCGGCATCCAGGGCCGCGAAGCCGTGCGTGCCCGAGAGCGAGGCCACGAGGTGGCTGCCCAGGCTGCGGTGGCTAAAGGGCGTGGCCACGGGGCGCTCCCCGTGAGAGTCGAGCTGCACGGGCACGAGCGTGGTCTTCGCCGGGGCAGCCGCCGGGAAGGAGGCGGCGTCGATCGCCGCGGGCAGATACGGCCGCTGCCAGGGCGAGCCCGGGCGTGGGTGGCCGGCAAGCACGCGCAGCGCCTGGCTGACGTAGAGATGAAAGGACATGAACGCCGCCACCGGGTTGCCCGGCAGGCAGAGCACCGGCGTGCCCTCCCAGCTGCCGTAGCCCTGCGGGGCGCCGGGTTTATGGGCCACGTGCCCGAACCACGCGCCCGGGGTGTGGCCCAGGGTGTCGTGCACTACGTCGAAGGCACCCGCCGAGACCCCGCCGGTGGTGACGATGAGATCACATTGCCCGGCCAGCTCATCGAGCACGGCGGCCAGCTCCTCGGCGTGGTCGCCGCTGCGGCGAGTGGTCACGACCTCCGCCCCTGCCTGGCGCGCCAGCGCGCTGAGCATGGGGCCGTTGGAGTCGGGGATGCGCGTGCCTGCCCTCTGCGCGGTAGTGGCTGTGCGTGGGGTGGCCGTGCTTGGCGACGCTCCCTCGGCCCCCACCCCCTCACCCAGCTCCGCGCCGGTGGAGATCACGCCTACCCGCGGGCGGGGATAAACGCTCACCCGGTTCACCCCGGCTGAAAGCAGGGCGGCGAGAGTTCCGGCGTCGATAAGCTCGCCCGCGCGCGCAATAATCTCGCCTTGGCAGATGTGCTCGCTGCGGGCCCGGATGTTGCGCCGATGCGGCGCCTGGGTGATGGTCACCTCCTGCGGCAAGGGCTGCGGGCCCGCCGGGGTGGTGGTCAGCTCCACCGGGACCACGCAGAGATCGGCGTGCTCCTCGGGCACCGGCCCACCGGTCATGATGCGCACTGCCTGGCCGACGGGTACCTCCCGCGGGCTGCCGCCGGCGGGAACGTCGCCTGCTACCGGAAGCGTCCACGGGCCCTGGCCGTTGTCAATACTGGCGGCGTGGACGAGGAAGCCGTCCATTGCGGAGTTGCTAAAAGGCGGCAGGGGAATGGCGGCGCGCACGTCCTGCGCCAGCACCAGCCCCACCACGGAGGCGTCCACGCCGCGCTCCTCGCTGGGCAGGCCGGCTGCGCTCGGCACCGTGTCGAGCACCGTGTCAATCACGGCATCAAAGTGCTCTTCCACACCGCGGGAAGAAGAATGAGGCGAATGAGAAGAATTCAGCACGCCAACAGCCTAACAGCGCAGCCTACGCCTACCCGCCAATGGCGGACATGGGGCGATCCGGCTGCAAGAAGCCTTCGTCGTTAACGCCGTGGCCTGGCAGCTTGGCCCACATTTCCCCGGCCCAGGCCCGCGCGAGTTCGGTGTCGCTGGCGCCCTCGCGCATGAGAGCCCGCAGCGAAGTCTCCGAGTTACCAAATAAGCAGTTGCGCACGGCGCCGTCGGTGGTCAGGCGCGTGCGATCACAGCTGCCGCAGAAGGGATGCGTCACCGAGGCGATCACACCGATGCGCCCGGACGGAGTCGCGGAATCGCGGCCAGTGGCCTCCCACAGGGCGGCGGGTGCCGAACCACGCGGTTCGCGCGCCGGGTGGAGCTCGAAGGCCTCCTCGAGGCGGGACAGGATGTCTTCGGCGGTGACCATCTGTGCGCGGTCCCACTGATCGCGCGGGCCCAGCGGCATTTGCTCAATGAAGCGCAGCTGCGCGCTGTGGCCCAGGCAGTAGCGCGCCAGCGGCACGATGTCCTCCTCGTTGACCCCCGGCATCACCACGGCGTTGACCTTGACCGTGCCCAGGCGGCCGGCGCGGTGCGCGGCTGTGGCCGCCTCGATGGCGGAGAAGACGTCGCTGAGCCTGTCGCGCCTGGTCAGTTGGGCGTAGAGCTCGGGGTCCACGGTGTCCAGCGAGATGTTGACGCGGTCGAGCCCGGCCTCGATGAGGCCGTCGAGGCGGCGGGGAAGCCCCAGGCCGTTGGTGGTCAGCGCCGTGGCGGGAGCCAGGCCCTCGTCGGTGTGCAGCTGCGTGGTGGCCGCAAGGATCTTCTCCAAAGACTTGCGCAGCAAAGGCTCGCCGCCGGTAAAACGCACCTGCCGGATACCCAGCTGGGTAACCGCGATGCGGATGAGGCGGATCGTTTCTTCGTCGCTGAGCGTGTGCTCGGTGGGCATCCACTCTAAGCCCTCGGCGGGCATGCAATAGGTACAGCGCAGGTTGCAGCGATCCGTCAGCGAGACGCGGAGATCCCGGGCCTGGCGCCCGTAGCGGTCGAGCAAGTCGCGGCGGCCATCGGCGTGGGCAGGAGGGAGATCCGCAGCCGATGCGTCGGCCCCGCCGCGGGCGGCCCCGCGCGGGGAGGGGGTAGGGAGAAAGACGCGATCAGACATTAACCACACTTTAGCCGGAGTAATAGCGGATTAATAGTCGCCCGCCCGGGCGCGACCAGGCTAGCGAGCTAGGCGGGGCCTGTCGGCGTGGATGCGGGGCGGGACTCCGTGGCGCCCTCGGCAGGATCGAGGCGTTGAGACTCGCCCGGGCCTTTGAGGCGGATGATGTTGTATTCGCCTTCCGCGAGGTGGGAGCGCAGGTCCTTCTTGTCAAACTTGCCCACGGAGGTTTTGTCAATGGATTTCACAAAGGTCCAGTACTCCGGCAGCATCCAGGAGGGCAGCTCCTTGCGCATGCCCTCGCGGATACGCTCGGCGGTCTCGATGGTGGGCGAAATGCCCGCGGCGAGCACGGTGACGGCCAGGGGGCGCTCCACCCACTGCTTATCCGGGAAGCCGATGACCGCGCACTCCAGGACCACGGGGTTGGCCATGACCAGATTCTCCAGCTGCACCGAATAGATCCATTCGCCGCCGGAGCGGATGACATCGCGGGCGCGGTCCTCGACGGTGAGGAAGCCATCCTCGGTGACCGAGCCGACATCGCCAGTGCGTAGCCAGCCATCGGCGGTGAACTTGGAATCGGCGTCCTCCACGGCCTTGCCGCGGAACTCGGAGGCGGACTCGCCCGGCTCGGAGCTCGGAGAGTGGTAGTAGGAGCCGGTGACCAGGTTGCCGCGCACCTGGATTTCGCCGGCGTTGCGGTCAGTGGTGGAGACCACCTGGCCGTCGTTGACCACGCGGTACTGCAGGGAGGCAGGGAAGCGGCCCTGGGAGATGCGGTAGGCCCAACGCGCCTCGCCGGAGGCTCCAGAGGGCGGGCGGGCCACGGTGCCCACGGTGGTGGTCTCTGCCATGCCCCACACGTGGACCACGTCCACGCCGTAGCGCTCCTCCCAGCTCTTGATGAGCTGCGGCGGAACGGGGGAGCCGCCGGCGTAGATCTCGGTGAGCGTCATGCGCTCCGGCGGGTTCTTGAGGTAGTGGACAAAGAGCTGAATCCAGATGGTGGGTACACCGTGGGCCACGCGCGGGGAGGTCGCGGCGATGATGCGGGCGAGTTCGGCGGGGGAAATGTTGGCGTCGGGAAGCACCAAGGGCGTGCCCGTGGCAAAGGCCGCGAAGGGAACACCCCAGCTGAGCACGTGATAAATGGGGATACAGCACAGGAAGGTCTCGCCGTGGGTGACGGCCAAAGAGTCGGTGGATCGAAGCTGCATGCACTCCAGGTAGAGCGCGCGGTGGGAGTAGAGCACCCCCTTCGGCGCGCCGGTGGTGCCGGTGGAGTAGCACAACGCGGCGGCGGTGCGCTCGTCGAGCACCGGCCACTGATAGACGGTGGAGCGCCCGTCGAGCAGGGACTCGTAGGAATAGACGTGAATGTCCGGGTGGAAGCGGACGTGGGGAGTCTCGGTGCCGATGAAGACCACAGCCTTGACGCACTCGACGCCGGCCAGCACCTTGGAGAGCTGCTCCGCCAGGCGCGGGTCCGCGACGATGACCTGGATTTCCGCGTGGTTGACGATGTGCCGGATCTGGTCATTCATCAGCTGCTTGTTCAGCGGGGTAATGACCGCGCCCTTACAGGCGGTGGCGAAGAGTACCTCGAGGTGCTCAGCGCAGTTCCACATCAATGTGCCCACGCGCTCATCGCTGGTGATGCCGAGCTCGTCGTGCAGCGCGTGCGCGAAGGCAGCGGCGCGCGCCCCGACCTCCGCGAAGGTGGTCTCCTCACGCTCCTCACCGGGCCATTCGCTGTGCCACGTGGTGATCTTGGTGTGGCCGTGAACGGTGGAACCATAGGTGAGAATCCGGGTGAGGGAGAGCGGAATGTCCTGCATCGTCGACAGCATGCGTACCACTTTAGCGGTGTCAGTATGAGCGCGTGTGTGCTATGCGGTATAGTGAGCGGCGACTGGCGGAGACGTTGATTATGCACTTCCCCGCAGAACCGAGCACATCCCGGTCATCGCGCAGCGCCGTGGGCGCTGCTGCCGGATGAGAACGCTCGCAGTCGCCTTCCATCGCGTGATGCTCACTGGTTGTTGAGCTGGGCATGCGTGCATGACACTACTTTCTGCCCGCGCCCGCAGAGGATGCGGATCGTGGCGGCGGAATCACCTTAAATTACACACTGGCTTCCAGCGGCGTACGGTGCGGCGTTGCACGTGCCCTTTCGGTACGCGCGCTGGTCAAGCGACGAAAGGATTTCCGTGAGCACAACGGACAAGACCGCAGCACAGGACCTGGCATCCCTGAAGCTGCCGGAACTGCGCAAGCTTGCGGCGGAGCGCGGACTTCGCGGCGTTTCTGGACTGCGCAAGGGGGACCTCATTACCGCGCTGACCACCGGACAGGTGCCGGCCAAGGGCGCAGCGGCGAAGGCTGAGGCTCCCGCCCAGCCGGAGAAGGCCGAGAAGACTGACAAGTCTGGCAAGCCCGAGAAGGCCGACACAGCCGAGAAGCCCACCGCAGACAGCGCCAAGGAGCCAGAGCAGGAGCCGCGCCGCGCGCGCAAGGCCACCCGCAAGGCCGGCTCCGTGGAGGGTGCTGCCGAGGAGCAGGCTGCTGCCGAGAACAAGAGCACCGACCACAAGCCCGAGACGCAGGCCCCGGCCACCACCGCGGCGTGGACAAGGGTGGCGCGAACAAGGGCGGCGAGGAGCACGGTGAGCACCGCTACGAGTCGCGCTCTCAGGCCCGCCGCGCCCGCCGCAACCGCGCCCGCCGCCAGGAGCGCGAGGCCCGCGAGGAAAACAACAAGGCCAACAACGGCGACAACGGCCACAACGAGGGCGGTCACGATAACGGCCACAACGACAGTGGTCACAACGGTCAGAACGGTGGCCAGCACGAGGGCCACGAGGGCGAGAAGTCCCACCACAACCGCGATAACCACCGTGACAACAATGGTGGCAACAATAATGGTG
>NZ_JAUNLS010000025.1 GCF_030532325.1 Corynebacterium sp. | reverse complement strand
GTGACTCCCGCACGCGTTCCAGGCGTGTGACATAGGCCGCTAGTCGAATCCTCCGCTGGAAAACATTACATGAGGCCCCCAACATTACAAAATCCCCTGGTCACTACACTTTTCCGCGGGTTTTCACGCTTGGCGCGAGATGCGTCGAATCAAGCGCATCGCATGACTCCGATAGCGGCGATATCGCCGCCCCGCGCGGGAGGCCGCGCAGAGCGCAGAGCTGGTTTGCCCCAACCCTGGCGCTCGCGCTAGGCTAAGCCACAGGATTCCGCGTGGCGTACATCCTCTGAACTCCCCCAGGGCAGGAATGCAGCAAGGGTCAGGAGGCTCTGACGGGTGCGCGGGGTCCGCTTAACGTTTTAGGGGGACTTAAGGCAGCACAGAGGCGGGGGATACCACCAAGGCCAAGCACACACAAGCGCCCCGCCGGGAATCCGACGAGGCGCCAAGCGCAGTCCAGAGGCTTTAGCTGCGCACCTGTGCAAGGTAGCGGTACACCGTGGGCTCAGAGACGCCTAGCCTCTCAGCTGCGGCGGCGATTCCACCCTTGAGCAGGAAGAATCCGTCTTGCTCCAGTTGGGAGACAACCTCGATGCGTTCCTTGGACTTCATGCGGTCCACGGGGACGTCGGTCTTGCTGAGCACCCCGGTGAGCATGTTATCGAGCAGCTCGTTGAGGCTTCCGCCGAGGACCTCGACGGCCTCGGCTTCGGCGGGAGCGTCCTCAAAGGTCGGGCGGGACTCCACGACGGAATCGGCGCGCTCCGGCGGGAAAGCATCAATCTTGTCCGGCATGGAGGAGATATCCTCCCCCATGAAACGGCGCAGGGCGTCCTCGATGTTGACCAGCTCGGTAACGTCGGCGTTGATGCACAGCATGCCGCGCAGACGGCCGTCCTCATCACGGATGAAGTAGCTCGAGGAGCGGCAGGCGCGCCCCTCACTGTTCACGGACTTGTACCCGGTCAGCGAGGGCACGTGGTTCTTTTCTGCCTGGCGCATGAACCACAGCGCAAAGTTGGTCACCGGACCGCCCACCACGCGGCCGCTGATGTGGCCGTTGGCAATTGCCACGATGGAGCATTCTGGGTCATCGAGGTCATGCAGCACCAGCTCGCAGTTCGGCCCAATGGCCGCCCCCAGGAACTCCACGAGCGGGATGTAGGGCCGCACCGTGGGGTTGCATTGAGGAGCGTGGCGCTCAATCACGTTGTTTAATCTCTTTCGCATGACTTGTTAGTTCCTTCACAACATTTTCTATCAGAAGATAGTCAGCACAGGGGCGGGTTTTCCACACAAGAGCCCGCGTGGGCTCCCGTCAGTGGAGCCCAAAAGAGCGCGGGCTCCCCACGGCCCGCGCTCACTTGGTTGGCTGATGTGCTTTCTGGCTGAACTATCCCCGGCGAAGCATTACCGGGTGGGCGTTACCAGCACGGCAGAGGCTTGGTGGTGGCGGGCTGCTGCTTGACGACGAGCGCCAGGCCGCCCAGTGAGGTCTCACGGTAGCGTTCGCGCATGTCGCGGCCCGTGCAGTACATGGTGTGTACAACCTCGTCGAAGTTGACGCTGGGCTGAGACTCGCGCTGCAGGGCCATGTTGGCTGCGCTGACGGCGTCGACAGCTCCGATGGCGTTGCGCTCGATGCAGGGGATCTGCACCTGGCCGCCCACCGGGTCGCAGGTCAGGCCGAGCTTGTGCTCCATCGCGATTTCGGCCGCGGTGAAGACCTGAGCGGGTGAGCCACCCAGCAGCTGGGCCAGGCCACCGGCGGCCATGGAGCAGGCCACGCCGACCTCACCCTGGCAGCCAACCTCAGCACCGGAGATGCTGGCGTTCTTCTTGTACAGCGAGCCGATGGCGGAGCAGGCCAGGAAGTAATCCGCCAGTACGCCCTCGAGCTGTTCCTCGGGGATGGTGCGGAACTTGATGTAGTAGGCCAGCACGGCCGGCAGGATTCCGCAGGCGCCGTTGGTCGGTGAGGTCACCACGCGGCCGCCGGCAGCGTTCTCCTCGTTGACCGCCAGGGCGAAGGCGTTGAGCCAGCTCATGACGGGCAGCTCTGCCTGGAAGGAGTCGCTCTCCAGGCGCTGGCGCAGCAGGGCCGCGCGGCGCGGAAGCTGCATCGGGCCGGGCAGCACGCCCTCGGTGGTGGTGCCGCGCTCGATGCCCTCCTTCATGACGGCCCAGACCTTAGCCATGTGGGCTCGGGTCTCCTCCTCCGGGCGCAGGGCGTTCTCGTTGGCCCAGATGACCTGCGGGATGGTGAGGTTCTCACGCTCGCAGATTTCCAGCAGCTCCTCGGCGCTATCGAACTCGTAGGGCACCGGGATGACCTCGGTAGAGTCCTTGCCAAAGTGCTCTTCGTCGGTGATGAAGCCGCCGCCGATGGAGTAATAGGTCTTGCTGAGCACGTAGCGCTGGCCCTGGTAGGCGGTGATGGTCATGCCGTTCTCGTGCAGCGGCAGGGAATCGCGGTTGAAGACCACGGCTTCGCCAGCCGGGAAGCTGACGGTGTGCAGGCCGCCGGCGATGGGCAGCTTGCCGGTCTCTTCCACCTTGGCCAGGAAGCGGGGGTACTCGTCGATGTCCACGGTCTCCGGCTGGAAGCCAGCCAGTCCGAGGGTGACGGCCTGGTCGGTGGCGTGGCCCTTGCCGGTCAGGGAGAGGGAGCCGTAGAGCTTGACGCGGATGTCGGTGACGTCCTCGGTGCGTCCGAGGGCCTTGAGTTCATCGATGAACGCCAGGCCAGCCTTCATGGGGCCAAGGGTGTGTGAGCTTGACGGACCGATTCCAATCTTGAACATGTCCATAACGCTGATGTACATCGTGTTTCCTTTGAAAGTAGGGGGTGGTCTCTTGGAGCGCAGCGGGGTGAGTCGCGCGGCTTAGAAGAGCTGGAAGATGTTGTAGAAGATGGTGCCGAAGGCGATGATGCCGATGCCCAGGGTGAAGTAGTTGGAGATGTGTCCGCGGAGCTTCTTCAGGGCGGGGACCTTCATGATGGCGATAATCGGCATGATGAAGAGGATGATGGCGATAGTCGGGCCACACATGGTCTCAATCATTCCGAGGACCGAGGGGTCAGCCCAGGCAACCAGCCAGGCGGAGACCAGCATGAAGATGAGGGTGGCGATGGACAGCGCCTTGTTGCGGGTCAGCTTGCCCTTGGAGGCCTTGACGACGATTCCCTCGAAGCCCTCAGCAGCGCCCAGGTAGTGGCCCAGGAAGGACTTGGCCACAGCAACCATGGCGACAATCGGGGCGACCCACTGGATGAGCGGGGAGTCAAAGTGGTTGGCCAGGTAGGACAGGATGGTGATGTTCTGGGCCTTGGCCTCGGCGAGGTCGGCCGGGCTCAGGGACAGCGTGGTGGACAGGATGAAGAACATGACCACGACAACCATGAGAGCCTCGGCGGCCAGCAGCACCTGGTTGACCTTGCGGTCAGCCCACGGGCCGTAGTTCCTGCGGCTATCGACTGCGAAGGAGGAAATGATGGGCGAGTGGTTGAAGGAGAAGACGAGCACCGGGACGAGCAGCAGGAGCGTCAGTGCGATGCCCTGGCCGCTGGACTGGGCGGCAACCTGCGGGTCGAAGGTCTCCAGGAAGGCGCCGTTCCACTTCGGGATGAGCATGATGGACAGAATCACCAGCACAGCGATGAAGGGGAAGACCAGGATACTCATCACGGAGGTGACGGCCTTCTGGCCCAGGCTCACGATGAGGATGAGGCCGCTGATGAGCACCAGGGACATCAGCCAGCGCGGCCAGGGGTCAACGCCCAGCTGGTTCTCCAGGAAGGAGTTGACCGTGTTGGTCATGGTCACTGAGTAGACCAGCAGGATGGGGTAAATGGAAAGGAAGTACAGGACCGTCATGGCGGCACCAGCCTTGGGGCCGAAGTGCTCACCGACGACGACGGTGATGTCACCCTCCGGGTCGGAGCCAGAGAGGACGAAGCGTGCCAGTGCGCGGTGTGCCCAGAAGGCCATCGGCAGCGCGAGGACCGCCATGACGATGATGGGGATGATGCCGCCGATACCGGCGTTGATGGGGAGGAAGAGGACGCCGGCGCCGATGGCGGTGCCAAACAGGCTCAGCATCCAGACAGTGTCATTCTTGTTCCACTTCGGGCAGTTTTCGGGGTGTGAGTCCTGCGGGGCGATACGTGCCTCGGACCCAATGTTCTCGACAGTGTGAGACATGTGCGAATCAATCTTTCCTAGCCCGCCTGGGGGCTATCTCATTTTCAGCTGCCCCCGTGTTCTGTGTTCTGCGAACTCAGTGTTCTGTGTACTCAGCACTTTTTGGGCAACTAAAAGCCTCTGCTCGGCACCTCCCGGCGCGGAGATAATTTCTTATCGCGATAACTTCATCTTAATGCACCGAGTCGCAGAAGAGAAGTTTTATGATCGGCTTCACATTTCACACACAAACACCGTTCCCACAGGTCAAAGGGCAAAAAGCAAACCTGTCGTACTGCAAGTTTCATCGCGCAGAAGCATCGTTGCTGATAAACGATAAAAATTTAGCATTCTCACAGTGAGAAAAAGATCAAACCGGGCGTACTACTACATGCCCGAATGAACAGAAACAGAAATTAACCGAAGACCGGCGGCTCGAAGCCCTCGTCCTTGAGCCACGCGACGTGCGGCGGCGTATTCATCCCCCACTCAGCACGTGCGGCGGCAAAGGCCTCTCTGATTTCCGCCTCGGTGAACCCGCCGTCGCGCAGGTACTGGCGGAAGCCGTTCTTCCCCGGCTCCATCACCCACAGCCACACGTAATCCTCAATCGTGTGATCCCCCAAAATATCGCGCATCCCCTCCGGGATGGACTCCCACCCGGCGCGCACGCGCTGCTCCAGGTCCTCCTCGAAGAAGTCGTAGAGGTAATCCAGGGCATCCTCGCCGTGGGCGTAGTCATAGGCGGGGTGATCAACAAAGTCCATGTGCCCCACCCTAATCTCTGCTCCCCTGCCAGATGTAGGGCTCCCGCGGCATGCGCTGCGGATCGAACTTCTCCAGCAGCTCAGCGGCGCTGCTGGCCTCGTAGCCCAGGGAGCAGGACATCTCCCGCAGAACGCGGGCCACGTCGCGCTCCTGAAGCAGCTGCCGCAGGGTCACCGCGCCGTCGCGCTTGGACAGCCGCACACCTTGCTCGTTGAGCACCAGCGGCACGTGGACGAACTCCGGAACCTCGTAGCCCAGCAGCGTGGCCAGGTAGGCCTGTCGCGGCGCGGAGGCAAGCAGGTCATCGCCGCGTACCACCTGGTCCACGCCCTGAAAGGCGTCATCGACGACCACCGCGAGGTTATAGGCCCAGCCAGCCTCCTGGCCGCCGCGGCGCAGAATGAAGTCATCCACGTCCCCGGTGTACTCCCCTACCAGGGCGTCGTGCACGGTGAACTTGGAAACCTCCGCGGCCAGGCGCAGCGCCGGCACGCGGCCCGCCGCGGCGAGTTCCGCACGCTTGGCGGCGCGGGTTTCCGCATCGAGGTTCCTGCACGTGCCAGGGTAGTGTCCCGGCACGGCGTGTGGGGCGCGGGCGGCTTCCTGGATGTCCTTGCGGGAGCAATAGCACTCGAAGGTGGGAAGTGCGGCCAGGGCGGCCTCGTAAGCCGCGAAACGGTCCTGCTGATAGAGCACCTCTCCGTCCCAGTCCAGGCCCAGGGTGGCCAGATCCTCCAGCTGGCGCGAGGCTGATTCCCGCGAGGAGCGCTGGGTGTCGATGTCCTCTACCCGCACCACGAAGCGCCGCCCCGTGGTGCGCGCCCACAGCCAGGCCAGCAGGGCCGTGCGGAGGTTGCCAAAGTGCAGATCACCACTCGGGCTGGGAGCGTAGCGCCCGGCGGGGGTAAGAGAGTTCATGGCTTCCCAGTCTACGGGCGAAATCTCCGGGCTCCTCCACTAGGATTTCCCCCATGGCTTCTGACGTGACATTCCCTCTCCTTGACGCAGCCGATGCCGAGCGCCTGTTGAACTACTCCAGTTCCCTCAGCGCGGGCTACGAGCTTCCAAGCGCGGAATACACGCACATCGAAGAGCAGATCAACCGCGTGTTGGTTGATGACGTCTTCCAGGGCAGCGCGGAGGACGCCGTTGCGGCCGCCTACTACCTCTTTGCCCGGGAGAACCTGCGCAAGGCAGCGGGCGTGCTTGACGACGTCCACGATTCCTACCGCGTTGTCTGCCTCGGCGCCCTCACCGGCATGCCTGCGCTGGTCGCCGTCGGCTACGAGCGCGTGGGCCGCATCTTCAACGAGCTCTCCTCCGCCGATGAGGCCATGCACTTCGCCGCCAAGTCCGCGTACGCGGGCAGCTCCAAGTTCCTCGACGAGCTCATCGAGCGCAAGCGCCAGCTCGACGCCGAGCAGGCCGCGCAGCAGGCACAGGCCCAGCGCGCGGAGCAGGAAGCCCCGGCCACTCAGGCGGAGAGCCCCGCCTCCCCACGTACCGCTTCACCGAGCTCCGCTGGGCTTAACGAGGTGCCTGAGTTCAGCGAGACCTACTCCTCCAGCCTGCGCAAGCGCCTTGATGCCGCCAAGAGCGGTGACGTGCGCTCCCACGGCGCACAGTTCGTAGAGATCAACGATGACATCGTCGCCTCCGCTTTCCCCCAGCCTGCCGCCGCGGAAACGCACCTGTCCGGCTCGCTGCTGGCTCAGGCGCTGACCATTACCCTCGAGTCCGCCGTGGGCGCTTTGTGGGCGGAAAGCTCCACGCACAGCTGCCAGCGCGTGGCCGCGCAATCCCTGGACGTCTTCAACGCGCTACGCGCTACCCCTGCCTATGAGCAGCTGCCCAGCCAGATGCTGGGGCGCTTCTACAGCGACGCCGCCGCGGCACTGAGCACTGACCCCCAGCTGCAGCTGGACTGCTACAAGTTGGCCGCACGCAGCTACAGCGACGCCGATAACACCGCCGAGGAGCTGGCCATGCTGCTCAAGGTCCTCGAGCAGGACCTGCTGAAGAATGATCGCGCCTTCGCCCACGATCTGCTGGCATCGCGCTACGTGGACGCCATGAAGCTGCGCGAGATCCCGGTGTCTGCAAAGTGGATTGTCCACTACTCCGAAACCCTGCGCACCGAGGCGGAGAACATGTACAAGTCCACCCAGGTGCTGCTGGACTTTTTGGATAAGCACCCGGCGGCGGAGGCCTCCACTCCCGCCGAGTACAACGGCCTAGCCGAGGCCGCCGAGCTACTCGGTGACCGCTACGCCGCGGGCAACGACGCCGAGCACTCCCGCAGCCTCTACCACTTTGCCTTCAACCTCTTCTCCGCCGCCGGCAACACCGCCGCACTCAACTCTTTGAGTGCCAAGGCCTAGCGTTTAGCGGCGCCCCCGAACCACTCGCGGTTGGCGGGCAGCCACATCGCCACGATGGCCGCCAGGCAGACCAGGGAGGCCGGCCACACGTTGGTCACCGGGATAAGCAGAACCACCAGCGCGCACAGCACGCTCAGCCCCACCCGCGCGAAGTTCTGCGCGTGCAGCAGGTAGACGATGAACACGCAGGCCACCAGCACCAACACGGCGATGAGGGAGCCGAACTCCGTGGAGAGCCGCTCCAGGCGGTTGGGATCAACCACGCCGCGCTCGTAGTCAATCAGATAGCACACGTAGTAGGCGGCGTAGGCCGCCACGCCAGCGCACAGCACCGCCGCGATCTTCAGCGGCCACGGCGCCCACGCGGCCTTCATATCCGCCGCGCGGCGCTTGCCGTAGGTGGCCTCCGCCACCTGCCCGTAGCGGTAGTCCTGCAGGGGCGGCTGGCCAGGGCCGGGCTGGGAAGGATTGGGCTGGGAAAAATTGGGTTGGGGGCTGCCAAAGGTCATAGGAGCTCTCCTGCGTACAGGCCCCGGCGGCTGAGAATCCAGCGAATCGGATCCAGCACGCGGTAGGGGGCGATGCCACTGCGCGCCAGCTGCCGGCCCGTGGGCGCCTCGCCGAGGGCGGAGGTGACAAAGAAGCTGCCGTCCTGAGCACGCATGGTGGACAGCTTGTTGATGAGGTCATTCGCCCCCAAAAAGCGCAGCAGAGACTCGGCCTCCTGGTGCACCATCCAGCGGTCGGCGTCGTAGTAGTTCCAGCCGGTATCGCGCAGGAAGGCCGCGCCTTTGTTGTTCATGATCTTCTTCCAGCGCGAATCATCAAGATCCTTCAGGGCCTGCACGGTGTCGAACTTGGAGATCGTCACCGCCAACGGCGGCGGGGTGTCCGTGCCCATGAGGCTGATGAGGTTATCCAGCACGATGAGCGGGTCCGAGCCCAGCTCGCCGATGTCCGGGATGAGGCCGTGGATGAAGTCCTGAATCTGCTGCACGCGCAGCGGGTCGAAGAGGAAGATCACCA
Source organism: Corynebacterium sp. (assembly GCF_030532325.1). Taxonomy (GTDB): domain Bacteria; phylum Actinomycetota; class Actinomycetes; order Mycobacteriales; family Mycobacteriaceae; genus Corynebacterium. Next base: position 23,163 of record NZ_JAUNLS010000025.1, on the reverse strand, counting down.
GATCCGCATGCGCGAAGAAACTCAGGGCCTCGCGGTCCTCGGCGCGCTCCGGCGGATTCTCCAGGTCCTCGCCGGCCACATCGCGGAAGACCAGGTAGTTCACCCGCATAACGCCCTGCTCATCTGGCCATTCGCCGAGGTCGAAGATGAGCGGATCGCGCTGATAGGCGTCGGTAGCCACCGCGCTCGGGGTGGGGTCCATGCTCTTCATCTCCACGAAGAGCGGGCGTTCGTAGATTTCCGCGTAGCGCTCGCGGGTGGACTCATCCGCCGGCTGCACCGAGTGATCGTACTTGTGCGCCAGCTGCTTGAGCTGCTTGATGAGCACCGCGGTGTAGAGGGACTTGCCCGAGTTACGGGCACCAGCCATGGCCACGCAGTGGGTCACCGCCTCCGTCCACCCCGGCAGCAGTTCGCGCCCGGTGTAGGGGCTGACGGTGTCGCCCTCGCTCAGCGGCTGGAAGGTCCACGGGCACTGAGCCTGTGTCATGAGTTTCGCTCCTTTAGCATTGCGGTGACGTGATCAGTAAGCGCCGAGAGCTCGCGGGCGTCGCCAGTGGCCAGCTGCGTGACGACGTCCTCATCAATGACCGCCAGCGCCACCTTCTGTGGGTCGCTGGAAGCGCGCGCCAATTCGAGCTCCTGGCGGGCGATGGCGCCCACGATGAGTACCACGGTGGGCCGGCTGGCCTGCAGCATCGAGGTGACCGGACTGTCCGTGACGTAGATGAGCAGCGAGGCTCCCTGGGCCAGTCGCGGATCCTGCAACGGCCGCATGCCCACCCGGTCCGCCCCGGCGCGCACCGTCTGGGCGATGAACGCGCTGAGCTCGTCCACCTTGTGGGTGGTGATGGACTCCTTGCCATCGGTGGCCTGGAAGGTGCGGAAGGAATCCGCCAGGGCGTCGATGTACTTGGCAGTGGCCTCGATGGTCTCCGGGGTGGTGTTGACCTGCATGGACGCGGAGCTATCGAGGATCGCCGTGACGTCCTGCAGCTCGGAGACGTCCAGCTCCGCGCGGCGCATCTTGGAGCGCACCTCGCGGGCGGATTCTGTAATTCCCGCCCCCTCGGAGGAGCCGAAAGCCTCCAGCAGCACCCGGCCCTGCTGGGCGGTGAGCTCGGCGAGGCGCTCGGGGGAATCCTCGGCGGCGTCGATAAGCACGCGCGGGAAGGTCACGGTGTCCGCGGCATTGCTCACCGTCAGGCGCACCTCGCTGCGGCTGCCGTAGGTGCCAAAGTTCTTCGGCCGCACCAGCACGCTGGCGCGCTCCGGCAGCTCGTGCACCATGAGGCAGAGATCGTGCACGCGGGCGGATTTCACGTCGGGGCCCTCGATGACCAGCTCAATCTGAGCCTGCCCACCGCCCAGCTCGAAGGCCTCGATGCGCAGCGCCCCTTGGGCGGAGATGGAGCGGGCCTCACCATCCTTGAGTGTGTATTTAGCCATGTCCTTATCCCTTCCCGGTTACCTCGGCTGGTTCCAGTTGTTGTTCATGTGGTTGGGCATCCCGCCGCGCTGTGGCATGCCCTGCTGTGCCCCATGCTGTGCCCCACTCTGTGCTCCGTGGCTGCGCGCGGAGAGCTCACGGGCGATGTCCTCGAGGAACTGCCCCGCCGGGCCCGTGATTTCGCGGTGGGCGAGCTGCAGGTTGAGGATGGGGGCGTACTTGTCGATGGCAAGATTGCGCATGAGCAGCAGGTCATCCATCCCGATGCCTCGCAGGATGTCGCTGGCCAGAAGCTCGTAGTCCCGCGGGAAGTAGCACACCCATGAGGCCAGCACGGCGGCCATGAGCAGGTTGTGGTGGCCCGGCTTGAAGCTTTCCGGGGCCAGGCACGCCAGCTGGATCGCGCGGCCGCGGCGGGTGTCGAGGTGCTCGAGCCACCAGCGCGGGTCGAAGTTCTCCAGATGCGCGTATTCCTCCTGGTTAAGCCCCGGAACCACCGCGTTGCACTGCGGGCCGGCCGGGGGCAGCGGGGCGGTGTCCCCACTGCCTCCCCTGCGGTCACTGCCGGCACTGTCTGCGCTGCCAGCACTGCTGGCAGCGTCAGCACTGTCACTGCTACGGCTAGCAAAAGGATTGTGCGCATCCACGGGCGGGGCGAAGCCGCCGGGAAGCTCCGCGCTGGTGGCAAAGGGCGAGTCGGCTTCCTCCACGGGTGCGGTGCTCGGCCGCGGTGCAGAGCTGAAGGAGAAGGGATCCTCGGCGTCGGTCGGCGCTGCTTGCTCGCTGGGCTCGGCTTCCTGGCTAGCCGCGACCTCCTGCTCCGGCTGTTCGGCGCGCGCGGGGGCCACGTAGGCGCTGACGTCCGGCAGGGCCTCGTCGAGGGCAAAGATGACGGGGTTACCGGAAATGGGGGACTCGTTAAGCCGCAGCTTTTCGCTTGGGGGCACCACGATCATCGTGGAGGTCGCGCGGGGGAAGTCGTTGACAGCCGCGGCCTTCTCAAAGGTGGAAAAGCCGAAGCCCTCCTCCCCCACCAGGCGGGCGGTGGCCGCCACCCACAGTGCGGCCTGGTTCTCCGGGGCGACGAGGATGACAAAGCCATTGCGTGCCTTGAGCACCTGGGCCATGGCCTCCACCAGGGCGTGGTTAAAGGTGGCATCCGGGTTCGGGGTCACCGTCCTCATCGGCGCCGGCAGCTGGGCCATCATGGAGAACTGCCCGTCGAGGAACTCGTCGAGCAGCTTGTCCGCCTTGAGCGGCCCGCTGCGGGTGATCTCCGCCGGGATCTGCACCTTGTCCACCTCAAAGATGGAAAAGGGCGCCGGGACATCCGGCGAGTAGAGCACCCTGTCCGCTGCCGGCGGGACGCCGTCGCGGGTCACGCAGGTATAGGTAAAGACGTTGCCGCCGCGGCCGGTGGCGTCGATGCCCGCCGGCACGGAGACCATGGTCACCCACTTCTCCGCCTCCGGGCTCAAGGCAAAGACCGCGGTGCGGCGCACCAACTCGGCACGCTCCTGCGGGGAGGGAAAGTCCGGGATGGAGGTGCCGTTGTTGAGGGAGGTGGGCACGTAGGAGGTGAGCTCCTGCAGCTCCTCCTTGGTGATATCACCCACGCGCTGCCCCACTCCCCAGCCGCCGGCGCGGGTGGCGGAGCGGGTGAAGGATGCGTAACTAAAAGCGCCTGCCATGACTACTGGCCTCCTTGGTAGTACTGAGCCTGGGCAAAGAGATGGGGCTGCAGCTGCAGCTTGTAGGAGACGTACTTCTCCACCACCACAGCCTGATCCCCGGGCTTGTAGGTATCCGAGGCATCCGACTGCGCCTCCTCCTCACCAAAGGAGCTAAACGCGCTGAAGGCATCGCCGCCACCGAAGCTCTCGAAGGAAGACTCCAGCCCGGAGGCGTAATCCTCCACCGCGAAGAGGCGGATGTAGCCGCCGTGCAGAGCCCGCTGCCCCAGCTCCACGCTGAAGTGCGGCTGCTGCTCCCGCACGCTGCCCAGCCCCTGGGCCACGTAGGTCTTCTGCTGCTGGTTGCTAAAGGCAATGTCCAGCGCCTCGCCGTCCTCGGCATAGAGCGGCAGGCGATCCGCGCGGTAGACCACCTGGCAGGAGAAGGGGCGCTTATCCCCGTTGCCGATGCTCCACAAGTACACCGCCGCGGTGCCCTGCTGGGGGTCGAACTCGAAGTCGTAGGTCACCGCGCGCAAGCCACCGTAGGGGATGACGCGCTCCTCGCCCTCGGTGCGCTTGCCCGCGAAGATGGCGTAGGGGCGCAGGCGCACCGTGTCACCGTGCTGGTCCAAGTGGAGGCGGATGCCGCCCTGCAGGTCGTAGTCCTCCTCGCGGATCTGATCCTGCTCGCGGTTGGTGGAGTACTCCACCGCCTTCGCGCCCTTGGGCCAGTCGAAGGTGATGAGCTGGCTGTCCACGCGCTCGATGAGGCGGCACTGATCCTCACCGATGGACTGCACGCGCTGCAGCACCTTGGACTCGCCCACCCAGGCATCTGCCTCGTTGAAGTTGACCGGGGTGACGTAGACCTCGTACCACTCCGAGGGCCAGGGCACGGTGGTGCTCTGCTCGGAGCCGGCCTCGGTGGCGCCGCGCGTCTCACTAATCGCGCTGGCCAGGGCATCCTCCACGTAGGTCTTGGTCACCGCGCGGGTGCGGAACTCCGCCGGCGGGGCGGTTGGGGTGAAGTAGATCTTCACCTCGCCGGTCTTGGGGGAGGTCCAGCGCACGGTGATGTGATCGTGGCCGTTGACCACGCTGCGCTCGCAGCCCACCAACTCCATCTTCTCCAGCTCACTGGCTAGCTTGATGGAGCGCTGCACGGCCAGCTTGTCGTTGCTCTGCACGCTATCGCCGCGGAATTCGGCCTGGCCCTGCAGGGAGATGATCATGGTCTGGCCGGCCTCCTGCACCGGGATGGTGGCCTTGCGCCCGCTATCGTCCACCATCTGCTCGTACTGCGTGGAGAGCGGATCCTTCGCGTTGTCCTTGCAGGCGTAGACCACCGCGTTGGAGTGGCCCGGCAGCAGATCCCAGGACACCTGGATGGCGCCCTGGATGGTGGAGACCTTGACGTTGCTGGGCGGGTACACCACGGCGACCTCACCCATGAACACCGGCTGGGCCATGGCGATCTCCGCGAGGTCATGGCCCTTGTAGGCCCAGATGGCGTAGTGCCGCAAGCCGCTAGCGCCCGGGTTGTCATCGCGGTAGGCGGTGCCCTGGGTGATTTGCAGGGTCTCGCCGTCGTCCGGGGAGGCGTTCATCACCTTGTCTTCGGCCACCACGCGGTAGAGCACCTGCTCGTCGGGCTCGTGCTCGAGCGGCGACCACCAGATGCGCACGGGGTGGCGGATGTCATCGTCCTCCTCCGGCTCCGGCTCCACGCCGTACTGATCCTCCAGGTCTGCTCCGGCAGCGTCCCCAGCCTCCGCAGAGTCGGCGTCCTCTTCCGGCACCTCAATCTCGTAGAACACCTCCGGCGGCACCCAGCCCTCGGGCTGGAGGAACTGGTACGGGGCCTCGAAGACGCTCGGCGGCAGCGGTACGTAGTCCGCCTCGTTGACCTGGGTCTTGGCCTTCTTCTTGGCCTGCAGCTGCTCCCACTGGGCGGCCCAGTTCACCGGCTGTGCTGGTTGAGCTTGTGGCTGTGCCGGTTGGTCCTGCTGCTGGCGTGCCTGGGGCTGGGCTTCCTGGGCCGCGCGGGCGACCTGGGCCTCGTGGCTGAGCGACGCCGCCGAGATCTCCTCGTGCTGCACCTTCTCGCCGTTGAAGGTGGCGGCGATGGCCGGGGCGAAGCGGTGGAAGCGCGGGGAGAGCGCGTGGCGCACGTCCTCCTCCGTCACCTTCTCAATGGAGTGCAACGGCGTGAGCTGGCTGAGCGGAATATCGGTGATCTTCACTGCGTCTGCGTCCGCGTCGCCGGCATGCTCGGGCATCCGATGGTTACTCATTGTTCGTGTTCTTCCCTCTAAGTTCTTCCCGCTGTATTCGTCCCACTGTATTCGTCCCACTGTGTTCTTACTGCTCGTCGACCATCGTCCTAGAAGGTCTCATCCAGGTCCGAGAGATCCGGTGCGCTAGGCGCCTGCGGGAAGCGCGGGGCATCCGGGGCACTGCTGCCGAAGGAGGTCATGTGATCGGTATCGTCCAGATCATCCAGGGAGTACGCGCTCGGATCCGCGGTACTCGGCGCGGAGGAGAAGCTATCGGGGATGAGGTACTTGAAGTCGGTGATCTTGCCGTACTGCACCACCGTCACCGAGCGCGAGAGTTGGCTGGTCATTGCGGTCTGGCTGTCCACCTCGACGATGCGAGTGCGGTCCCCGTCGATCTCGGTGTAGCCCTCGGCGCCGCCAGCGCTGGTCAGCGCCTCATTGCGGAAGGCCTGCATGGCTCCCTTCTCCTGATTCATGCCGGCCAGGAACTCCTCGGTGCTCTGCACGTGGCGGCCCTCTTCATCATTGAAGGTGACGTGCCGCAGGTAGTTGTGCAGGCTCTGCGTCATAGCCGGGTTGTTGAGCACCCCGCTCCACGCTTGCTCCTTGTGGTCGCGGGCCTCCATGAAGACGTGGTCCACGTTGCGCGAGAGATTATCCAGGGCCGAGTTGCTGCCGCGACCCGGCATGCTCCACATCTCGTGCAGCTGCACCGCGGTGTGGCCGGTGCGGTTGCGCACGAAGGTCTCATTCATGTCCTCGATGAGGGACTTCACCGCGCGGTGCGCCCAGTCATTGCGGTAGATGTGGCCGCGAATCTCATCGACCATGCGCACGGCATCGGCCTTGTTGAGCTCCGCCTGGGCGATGCGCGCGTTATCCGGCAGGCCGGAGGTCGGGGTGTGCAGGTTATCGCTGGTGCTCTGCTGGCGCCCGAAGGGAGCGTGCACGGCGCGGCCCAGCAGTGCGGACCAGCTGAGGAACTGGGAGTAGGCGCGGTAGACGCGGTCAATCTCCGCGGAGGAGACCGCAAGGTTCTGCGCGGCAATCTCCTGGTTGCGGTTGAGCAGCTTCTGTTTCTGCACGTAATCGAAGATCTCCCGCTGGGCCTTGGTAAAGACCAGCCAGGAGCTCACCAGGAAAACCACGATGGCCAGGATGAGGCCCAGCACGTACCACTTCCAGTTCATGAACTCGAAGTACTTGCCCAGCGGCAGATCCGGGTTGTAGTGCCCGGCCACCATGTAGGTCAGCAGCGCGATCACCACGAAGAGCGTGATCCACATGCCGCGCAGCTTGCCGGTGAGACGCTGGTTCTCAGCGTTGAAGTCGCGGGCCTGGAAGTTGTTGGCCACCTCCTGCAGCTCGCGGGCCTTCTGGTGGGCGGTGGCGTACTTGCTGCGGGCATCGTTCAGCCGGCCCAGGATGCCCTGGCCCACCTTCCACGCAAAGGTGGTCTGATTCTTCGCCCGCCAGGAGGCGAACTCCTGCTTCTTGCGGTTGATGGCGTCATTGCGGGTCTGCTGGCTGGTGTACTCCAGATCCGCCGCGAGATCCTCCGCGCCCAGCGGGTCGAAGGGGGCCACCGTGGCCTGGGACTCGTGTGTGTAGCCCAGGGTGCTGGTCATCAGCGGATGGAAGCCGTGGAAGGACTCGGAGACATCCTGCACCGCCTGGCCGCCGTACTTGACGATGTACACGTTGCCCTGGCCACTGCGCTGCGGTTGAATCTCGCGATCGTCGCGCCAGTTGCCGTCCACAAGCCCCAGGGCGAAGTCGTGATAGGCCTCCCAGGTGCGGGAGAGCTGCGGCTCCTCGCCCAAGCGGAAATGCTGCGCACGCGCTGCCTGCAGAGTCTGGGCGTTGGCCGCGCTGACCTCCTGCGCAGAGGCGCGGGCCTTGCCGGAGTGGCCACCCATGACCACCTCCACGCTGGAGTTCTGGCCGTAGAGGATGTTCTGCAGGAAGCCAGCGGCGTTCTGGTTGATCTTGCCGCGCTGGCCCTCCACCCAGTCCTGCGGCTTGCCGATGACCGTGGACCAGTACAGGCGCAGATTATCCTTCAGCGCTTCCCAGCCGCTGACCTTCTGGCCCTGCAGCTCCTCGTAGGGCGTGGGCGCGGTGACCAGCGGGTGGATCTCGCGCTGCACGAATTGCTGGGCAAAGTAGCTGGTCAGCTCGTCCGGATCGGAGTAATGCACCGCCCGGGAGATGTTGTTGACCTGCGGTTGCGCGAGGGGGATCGTGGAGTCGAAGACGCGCTTCTTCACCTCATTTTCGATGGCGCTGGCGTCGATGGTGCGGTGGAAGGCACGCACCAGGCGGAAGCGGTCGCGGTCACCGGTCTCGATAAGGCGGTGGGTCTGTGCGTCCAGCACAGCCGGCTCCGGCATCCCGCGCCACAGACCAAAGATGGAGGCCACCGCGGGCGCGACGAACTGCGCTAGCTCCTGGCCGTCCTCGGTGCGCTCGATGGGCCGGATGAGCGTGGAGGCCGGGGTGCCTCCCTCCTCCGGGGAGAGCACCAGGTTGGCCCAGCCGGAGAGCGGCTCCACCATCACGTGCTGCAGCGGCAGCGCCGAGAGCAGCAGGCGCACGCGCAGGCTGGTGGCCTGCACCACGCGCTGGCCGATGGCCGAGACCCACGCGTTGAGCTGGGCCAAGTCCTGCGGCTGCTCCGGATCCATCGGATCGATGGTGACGAGGAGGACGTCACCGGTGATGTAGCGGAGGGCGTCGTCAAGCGTGGAGATGCGCGGCGTGCCCTCCTCGGTGAAGGAGCGCACCACCGGGGCGGTGACCGGGTGGCCGTAATCAACCCACAGGAAGTTCTGCAGCAAGCCGACTGCGCGCAGGTCAAAGAGGCGCGAGCGGATATCGTCCGCCGTGGCACCGTGAGCAAGGATTACTACGTTATTCATCAGAAGGTGTCATCCAGATCGTTGAGGTTGAATTCCGGCGCGATGTTCTGCACAGGATTCGGCTCGGAGCTGCGCATCTGCGGCGCCGCCGTGGGCTCCGGGTTCTCCGCCACGGTCTTGGCCTGCGCCAGGTAGCCGCGGATGACCGGGACCATCTCCGCCACGTCCGGGGCAAGGTCGCGGTAGTACGGGGTCATGGAGGCCACCTCGCGGGAGCGGATCACCGCGAAGGGCTTATCGGCGCGGCCCTGGCCGGGCAGCGAGTTCGTGTGGCCCGGGATGAAGTGATCGGCGCCGCGGACGAACTTGTCCAGCTCGGCCACGAAGTTCTCGTAGCGGTCCTGAATGCTCGTGCCCACGGTGCCGCGGCCCGGGACCTCGCCGGTGCGCAGGAACTCCGCCAGGCGCGGCACCAGCGGGTGCGTGGAGGCGCCGGAGTGAGCGAAGTCGACGCCGTCGTCGAAGAGCCCGCGCAGCAGCTGGTAGGGGTAGAGCGAGGAGGCAAAACCATATTTGCCGTTTTCCTGCACCTTGGCGTAGGCGATGAAGATGGACTCGAGCACCGAGGACATCCAGTCCGACTTCTTGATCATGCGGCGTGGGGAGATGAGCATCGGGTTGGGGAAGTCCACCCAGTCATTAACGCCGCCCGGGGTGTCATCGAAGATGTGGGCCGCGGCGTTGTGGGAATCCGGGTTGGAGATGAACACGCGGCCGGTGATGCGGCCGATGATCCAGCCGGCCACCATGGCCTGGCGCTCGGTTACCGTCAGCGGCAGCGCGGCCGGCAGCGGGCGGGTGCGGCGCTCGGACCAGTAGGAGCCGTCGAAGTTGTCCTGCTTCTCCAGATCCTTGGCGATGTAGTTGAACATCGAGGAGAAGACGATGGGCGAGTAGTTCGGGTAGGAGCCGAAGATCTCGATGTGCTGGATGCGGTCCGACATGCTCAGGGAGTTGCGCAGCGCCACGGAGGAGGGCTCGTCAATCTCCGGGCGGTTGAGCACCTTCGCCAGCTGGGCAGCGATGCCCTCTTCCTCGGAGCCGAGCTCCGCGAAAGGAATGTCGGAGAAGGAGTAGGTGTACTGCACCGACTTGCCGTGGATGCGGCGCACCATGTCATCGTTAACCGCGGCCAGCGGGCGGGCGTAGCTCAGCGCCAGCTGGAAAGCATCGATGAAGCGGCGCTGGCGCTCGGCGTGCTCGACCTCGTTGATGTCCGGGGTCAGGGTGAGGTAGCGGCGCAGATCAACCGAGTTGAACTTCTGGAACTCGTAGTCGCGGCGATTAATCCACGCGCGCGAGCGCTCCAGCAGGTCCGCCGGGCGGATACGTGCGCGATAGTGGGCGCGCTGGGACTCGCGGTTCTCCCCAGTCTGCGGGTGGCGGGAGAGGTACTTGGACACCCAGCCGGCGCGGTTGGCATAGGGATCGTTGCTGCGCTTCTGCGGGGCCAGGGTGTTGTTAGGGGCCTGGGTGGCATCGAGCGAATCCCACTCGCCGCGGATCACCGCGCGCACCGCGTAGGGGTAAGCCTGCTCGTAGTTGGTGACGTCCGCGGTGTTGTGCTGGCCCTGGATGGTGCGCAGCATCTGATCCTCGTAGTCGCGGACGAAGGAATTGACGTCCGTGAGCATGATTTCATTCTCGGCGCCCTTGAAGCGGGATTCGACGACCTCATCGAGCTCGCTGGGCCAGGCGTTGACCTCGTCGGTGCGCACGTCCGCCAGCTTCTTGGTCTCCGGGCGCTTGGCGTTGGCCTTCTCGAGGACCGCGTGGGCGTCTCCCAGCTCGCGCTTGAGGTGGAAGAGGTTCTCATCCGCATAGTCCTGCAGCACATCCTTGAGGTAGTGCGCAATGGCCATGAGCGAGTAGCCGTAGAACTGGTTGTAGTACAGGCCCAGCAGCGCATTGACGGTGGGGGTGGGATCCGTCATCTGGCCCTTGCCGGTCAGCGGACTGAGGATGGGATCGATGCCCTCCGGGCGGGCTAGCGCGCGGGTCTGGGCGAAGTAGCCGGAGTACTCCGCCAGGCAGGGCAAGAGGCGGTCGCTGTTGGTGAGGACGTCGGTGAGCTTGGAGAGCATCTCGCGTACATAGGGCAGGCCCACGGCGGCCAGCTCGCCCTCGACGGCGCCGAGGACGCGGTCGCTGAAGAAGTTGGCGTAGCGGTAAACGGTGTCGTAGGCGGCGTTCTGCAGCAGGGTGGCGATGGTCTGCTCGTTGCGCGGATCGGCCATGGTGGCCTCGAACTCCATGCGCCACTCGTTGACGTTGCGGCCCTGGCCCACCGGGATGAAGTTCTGGAGATACTTCGCGGCGTTATCAGCCGCCTGCTGGGCCTGGCCGCCAAAGATGTTGCCCAGCCAGTTCCACACGCTGCCGCTGTCGATGGCGCCGCCGGCGGCCCAGGAGGGATCCAGCGTCATGTCGATGAAGGCCTTGGGCAGGCGCTCCTCCATCTTCTTGGCAATCTGCATCTCTCCGGCCTCCGCGCTGGCGGGATCGAGGTGGCCATTGAAGAGGCGCTCGAAGGCGCTGCGGGCCAGGCGCTGGGAGGAGTACTCGGCAAAGCGGTCACGGCCCATGGAAACCTGGGCGTAGCCCAGCGAGCCCCAGGGCAGGCGGCCCCATGGGGTGGCGCCGTTGGGCTTGTCCCAGCCGAAGAAGCGGCGGCCGCCATCGCCGGCCGGGGTGTTGGTCAGCGCGTAGGACACCAGGTTGTCGCTGGCCTTGGTGGAGGCCATGAGGCCGGCCAGCGCGCGGCCGAGGCCGCGGTAGATGGACATCGCGGAGCCATCACCAAAGCGCGCGGAGGTGGTGCCCATCTTGGAACCGATGGGGAAAATGCGGCCGAAGGTCGGCCCCTCCGGCGGGGTGCCCATGTCAAAGGCCTCGAAGATGGCCTGGTCATGCGCGGTGGAGTTGCCCATCTGCGCGGCGACGACCTCACCGAACATGGCCAGGGAATTGGGCCAGGCGCCGGCCATGTCATCGGCCTTGTTATCGGCGAAGATTTCCGGGGTGTACATGAAGACCAGCGTGGCCTTGGGATCCACGTTGGGCACGGTGGTGAGCACGCGGGCGACGTCGAGGAACATCGAGGCACCAGCGCCGCCGGCCATGGAGGAGACGATGAGCACCACGGGGGCGGAATCGCCGGTGTCGGTGTTGAGCTTGGTCTGCTTGTAGTTGAGGTTGTTGAGTTCCTGGATGGCTTCCTGGGTGAACATCTCATCCACCGCCGCCTTGAGGGACTGGCGGATCTGCTTGAGGTGCGGCAGGGTGAGCATGCGGCCGATGGCGCGGTACTGGCCGGCGCCGTCGGCGAGCTTGACGTCATTGGTGGCCGGGTTGCGGGTGGCCCAGGTGGCGATCTCCCCTAGCTTGCCCGCGCGGCCCAGGATGTTGGACACGCCTTCGTCGAAGGTGTTGTAGTTCTGGCGGGAGCCAATGCCCACGTAGGTGCCGCCGTTTTGGGTGACGTTGGGCAGCTTCTGTGGGCCAGACTCTTCCTCCAGCGGGACGTCGATGTTGACAAACTGCCAGGCCTTGGGCAGCTCCGTCATCTCGGGGTCGATGCTGCGCAGCTCAGCCTTGAGCTGGTCCATCATAAACGCCAGCGTCTTCGCGCCGGAGCCACCGCAACCGACTACCAGGAACTTCTTCATGTGTTTGCCTTTCGGGGAATTCGCGTGTGAGTTGGTGCGTGTTTAGTTGCTGGGGCCGAACCCGGGGTTGGTGGGCCACCCGCCAGAATTACCAGAACTACCAGAACTGCCCGGCCCCGGCTGACCGAAGCCACCCGACTGACCAGGCTGACCCGGCTGCCCAAAGCCACCAGGCTGACCAGGCTGACCCGGCCGACCAAAGCCACCAGCTTGCCCCGGCTGACGCTGCTGCCCAGGACCACCAGTGCCCGGTCCACCGAAGCCGCCTGGGAAGGGCTGCTGCGGCTGCGGAGCCTGCGGTTGCTGCGGGCCCTGCGGCGCCGTGGGCTCCTTAGGTGCCGGGAAGTCCACCTGGTCAAAGAGCTGCGGGGCCTGGCGGCTGATCTCCTGCGACATATCGTCATAGGTCGCCGCCTGCGCCAGGGTGTCCACGGTCATGACAATCTCGCCGCGCTCGCGGTCCTTGGCGTTGCCCACCAAGAACCAGGAGTTCTGCAGTGCCAGCGGCAGCACCGCGCGGGTGCCGTTCTTCTTGCCCTTGCCGGAGATCGTCCCCTCGCGCTGCACCTCCACCTGGGCGGGGGTAAAGGGGCTCAGGCCCAGCTTCACCTTGGCCTCATGGGATCCCAGCTGCGCGGAGCGGGCCTGGGTCTTCGCCGGCACCGCACCCTGGAACTCGTCCTTGCTCACGCTGAAGGGCTTGCCGTTATCGGTGCGGATGAGCTTCGTGCCCTCACGGGCCACCGGGATGGTCTTGACAAACATGCGCGGCTGCTGCGGGATGCGCCCGGAGAACCACTTCATGAAGTACATGACCCCGAGCGGGATGAGCAGGCCCAGCAGCACGGCCAAGACAAAGGCCACGCCAAAGGCGGACTTGCTCAGCGGGGTGGTCATGGAGCCCTTGAGGGAAAGCGGCAGCTCCACTTGCTGGTTATCCTCAGCGGATTGCAGCGTGATGACCGGCTCCACCTTGAGGGGGCCATCAGCCATGTTCTCCACGCGCAGGGTCACCGGAATGCTGCCCTGCTCGTCCTTGCCCAGCTCCAGAGCGGAGTCTTCCGTGTTATTCGGGGAGCTGACCTCCAGCGAGGCCACCCCCTCCGGCAGGGTGCCGGCGCCGGAATCGATGCTCTGATCCGCCACCCACACCTTGCCCGGGCCGCTCACCGGCACGTCAACGGTGATCTCCTTCTCCGTCATCGACACCATCTGCGCCGAGCCCACCGAGGGCATGTTCACCGGTGTGATGGTCAGCGGGGTCTGCGCGTTGATGGGGTTGAGCGCGGTGCCCGGCTGATCATCCACCCCCTTGGTGGTCACGTCCACGCGGGTGACTAGCGCGCCGGCCGCGGCCTTCTCCACGGCCTCAAGCGGGACGTCCACGGGGTTGCCGTCGACGATGTCCACGTTATCCACCAGCGTGGTGGACTCACCGGACTCGGTGACAAACTCCGCGTGCAGGGTGGCCTTGCCCTCCAGGGAGCGTGGGGCACCGGAGCCGTCAACAAGCTGGGCCTTGAGCACCTCATCGGAGTTGATGCCGCCGGCAACCTTGGAGCCGTCCTCGCGCTTCAGATCCAGCGTGAGGCCCGGGATCATCACCATGGTGGCCAGGTACTCGCCCTCGGCGCCGTCGGCGACCTTGTAACCAAAGGTCCACTTGCCGGCCCAGTTCTCCTCGCCGCCGCGCTCCATGGACACGTCCACCATGCCGGGCAGGCGGTCATTGGAGCTGACCTTGACCTTCGCGCCGGCCACCTCGGTGGTCTCCGGGGAAAGCTCCACGGTCTTGCCGTCCGGGCCGGTCAGGGTGGGCACCAGGGTGCCCGGCTCCACGGAGGTCTTGGGCACCGCGGACAGGCGCACCGGGGAGACGGAGTTATCCAGGACAAAGTCAAAGGTGTCCCTGAAGGTTCCGTCCTTGCTCACGCCGCCGGAGGTCGGGATGAGGTTGCGGAAGGCGGCAAACAGCGCAGCCGGGTCCTCCCCGGCGTCAAAGAACGCACCGTTGGGTGCGCCCTGGCCGCAATCCTCACCCTCGGCCATGCGGGAGAGCTGCGCTACCTGCTCGGAGGCCTCCGCCGCGGGCACCAAGCCCACGTTGAAGAGCCGGATGTTGGAGTTACGGAACGCACTCACCGAGGAGTTCGGCACACACAGCGCGTCCTGCGCGCCGCGCAGATCGTTGGCGGCCTCGTCGGTGTAGAACTTGCCGTCGGTGAAAAAGACAATAGCCCGGCAGCTGCTGCCCTCGTGCGCGCCGAATTCCTTGAGCGCCCCGCGGTAGGCTGCGCCGTAGTCGGTTTCCAGGTCAGCGACGCGGTCCTCCTCCTTGAACTTGGCCAGCTGATCCCCCAGTGCTTCGGCGTTGCCGGCCACGTTGGTCCAGTCGCCGTACTCGGCGGGATCGCTGTAGTACTCGGAGCCGAAGCCGGCCAGCTTGACGTTAATCTCCGCCTGGTTGTCCTCACCCAGGGTGGCCAGCTGCTTGATCAGGTCCTCGGTGGCGTCCACGCGGAAGTGCTCGGAGTCCGTGGGCTTCGAGCCCTGGTAGCCCACCAGGGAGGCGGACTGATCCAGCACGAAGAGCAGGTCCGCGGACTTCTCCGAGCTGATGCAGGAGCCGAAGTCAGAGAGGTTCTTCTGCGAGACCTCCGAGAGCGCCTCGGTCTTCTGCGGCGCCTCCTGCGCGGTGGCCCCCAGGCTTCCCCCGAAGCCGGCCAGCACGGCGGCGGTGGCCGCCGCGAAGGCGCGGGTGAGATTCTTCTTCACGTTTCGGCTCAACATTAGGCGCCCACCGCCTTGCCCACGTAGAACGCAATCTCCACCGCGGCCGCGATGACCAGCAGGAAGCTGCCGCCCATGATCACTCGGTAGAGCATGGTCTGGGTGGTGTCCTCAATGTAGAAGGTCTCCGCCTGGCGCTGCGTGTTCTTCAAGGTGTAGAGCCCCAGCAGGATGAAGGAGACGATGCCCGCCAGCACCCAACCGCCGATGGCAAAGCCAAAGTACGTGCCCTGGGTGGGCTCGGCCGCCAGCGGCGCGATGATGAGCAGCACGAGTGCTACCACGGCGGCGATACCGGCGCCGATGAGCAGCGGCCACGGGCCCTTGGTGGGGGCGGTGGGTGCCTCGACCGTGCGGCGGTGATCCTGCGCTGGGCCGAAGCCTCCCGGCTGCGCGCTGCCAAAGCCCGGGCCCTCCGCGTGGGGAGCCCCGCTTGGCGACGCCCCCTGGGACGGCGCCCCAAAGCCCGCACCGAAACCTTCTCGCCCGCCCTGTGCTGGGCTTCCCTGATGCGGCGCATGCGCCGGGCCAGTGGGGGCGCCACCTGGGCGCGGGGCGGAAGGGCCTGCGGGGTTGTTCGGGGAGCCAAAGCCGGAACCCTGCCCCGGCTGAGAGCCCCCTCCAAACTGGGGCGTTGAGCCTGGCGAACCAAATGTCATAGTCAAGGCCTTCTGTACGTCGGTGGCTCCCGCGCGTGCGCGTGCGCCGGGGGAGCCTGTGTAAAGGAAACCGTGATTTTCACACCACCAGCTCGCTACGCGGGCAGTGCCACCAGGTGGATTCGTGGACTAGAGGGCTAGGAGGCTGGATAGGGTGGGAAAATACTGCATGCAAAAGAATGCCATAATTTGGGCGACTTTTCGCCCGATAGGTGGGATCGCACACACTCGCATTTCGAAAACCCTGGGCAAACGTGGAAAGATTTACGCCTATGACAACTCAATCGGCAACCGCAACCACCCGTGACGGTGGCGAGAGCATCCGATTCATCCCGGTACACTCCACGCTGTACCCGTGGCTGGTCACGATCTTCGTCGTCACCTTTCTCATCTCTAATATCAACGCCACCAAGGGCGTGCAGCTGGGCCCGCTGATCACCGACGGCGCCTTCTTCCTCTTCCCCCTGGCCTATGTCGTGGGCGACGTCCTCTCAGAGTGCTACGGATTCAAGTCCACCCGCCGCGCCGTCTTCATTGGCTTTGCCATGGCAATCCTGGCCGCCCTGTGCTTCTACATTGCCATCTGGCTGCCCGCCGCGGACTTCTACGAGGGCCAGGAGGCCTTCGCCGCCACACTGGGCCTCGTGCCCCAGATCCTCGCCGCCTCCCTGGCCGGGTACGTGGTGGGCCAGCTGCTTAACTCCTTCACCCTGGTGAAGATGAAGCAGCGCTCCGGCGAGAAGGGCCTCATCGGCCGCCTGGTGGCCTCCACCGTGGTGGGCGAGTTCGG
Source organism: Corynebacterium sp. (assembly GCF_030532325.1). Lineage (GTDB taxonomy): Bacteria > Actinomycetota > Actinomycetes > Mycobacteriales > Mycobacteriaceae > Corynebacterium. The sequence goes on along the minus strand of NZ_JAUNLS010000025.1, from coordinate 6,930 downwards.
CGATTCCCTGCTGTTTTGTGCCATCGCCGCCCCCGTCATCGGTATTTCCACCGCCGGCGGCTTTCTCAACTACGTCATCGTGGGCTTCCTGTGGAAGACCGCGTGCGAAATCATCATGCTGCCGGTGACCACGCTGGTGATCAAGTGGGTCAAGCGCCGCGAGGACTACGTGCCTGTCGAGGCCTCCTAACCCACCCGGATCACATCATCCCCTGCTCTTGGCGTAGTAGCGCCCCATGAACTCATCGCGGTAGGCCTCGTAGTAGCCGCCGGCGATGGCCGCGCGGATGTTATCCACCAGGCGGATCATGAACTCCAGGTTGTGCATGGTGCACAGCGTGCCCGCCAGAAACTCCTTGGCCTTGAGCAGGTGGTGAATGTAGGCGCGCGAGTAGTTCTCAGACACGTAGCCGCCGAACTCCTCGTCCACGCCGGAAAAGTCCCGCTTGAAGCGCGCGGCCGTGAGGTTCATACGCCCGTCCAAGGTGTAGACCCCGCCGCGGCGGCCCAGGCGGGTCGGCGCCACGCAGTCGAAGGTATCCGCGCCGGCCTCAATCGCGGTGAAAAGATCATCGGGCTCAGAAATGCCCAGCAGGTGCCGCGGCATGCCTTCGGGGATTTCATCACAAACCCAGCCCACGATGGTGCCCAGGTTTTCCTTTTCCAAGGCACCGCCGATGCCGAAGCCGCCAAAGCCGCGCTTGCCGTTTTCTTGCGCGGTGCGGTGAAGCTCGAGCAGGCCGCGCACTGCCTGGCGGCGCAGGTCCTCGTACTGCGCGCCCTGCACCACGCCCCACAGGGACTGCCGGGGCTTTTCGGGGCCGCGCTCCACGGTGAGGCGGTGGTGCTCATCGAGGCAGCGCTGCGCCCAGCGGTGCGTGCGCGCCACCGATTCCTCCTGGTAGGCGCGCGTATCCACCAGTGTGGTGAGCTCATCGAAGGCGAACATGATATCCGCGCCCAGCCCGTGCTGGATCTGCATGGAGACTTCCGGGGTGAAGCGGTGCTTCGAGCCGTCGATGACGGACTTGAAGTCCACGCCGTCCTCATCCACCTGCGCCATGCGCTCCTTCTTGGCCGCCCGGATATCGGCCTCCGTGAGGTTGGCGGTGTCCATGGCCAGCACCTTCTTGAAGCCCACGCCCAGGGACATCACCTGGAAGCCGCCGGAGTCGGTGTAGGTGGGCCCATGCCAGTTCTCGAACTTAGCCACGCCGCCGGCCTCGTCCACGATGTCGTGGCCCGGCTGCAGGTAGAGGTGATAGGCGTTGGAGAGGATCGCCTGCGCGCCGGTCTGCCGGATCTGCTCCGGAGTCAGCGTCTTTACCGTCGCCTTGGTGGCCACCGGGATGAACGCCGGGGTCTGGATGTCACCGTGCGGGGTGTGGATGGTGCCGGTCCGGCCGTGCTTGCCCGGCCCAGGAAGCTCCAGGCGGGTGTGCACGTCAAAGCTCAGGTCAGTCTCGAGTGCGGGGTCCTGGCTCATGGTTATTTCACGTCTGCTTTCTCGGGTTCTGCCTCAAGCGCTGCGTTGCGCTCCTGCGCATTGCGTGCGGCCTCGGGGTGGTTGCGCTCCCACTCCTCTTCCAGGGCGGTGCCCTCGACGTCGAGCTCCGGCAGGATCTTGTCCAGCCACTTGGGCATCCACCACGTGGCCTTGCCCATGAGGAACATGGTGGCGGGGACCAGGGACATGCGGACCAGGAAGGCGTCGAAAAGCACGCCCGCGGCCAGAGCAAAGCCAAAGATCTGAATGAAGGGAAGCGGCTGGTTAATGAAGGCCACGAAGACGGAAATCATGATAATCGCCGCGGCGGTGACCACGCGCGCGCCCTGGGTAAAGCCCACAATGGTGGCTTCCTCCACCGAGCTGTACTTTCCGCCGGAGCCCTCCGGGTGCCGGGAGATGTGCTCGCGCATGCGGGTGACCAGGAAGACCTGGTAATCCATGGCCAGGCCGAAGGTCACGCCGATGAGGAAGATCGGCATGAAGGAGATGAGCGGGCCCGGTGCCGGGACCAGGCCGGTCAGGCCCTCCTGCCACACCAGGACGGTCAGGCCGAAGGCGCCGCCCACGGAGAGCAGGAAGCCCAGGCCGGCCACCACCGGGACCATCACGGAGCGGAAGACCGCCAAGAGCAGGACGATGGCTAGGCCCACCACGATGGCCAGGTAGGGGCCCATCGCCGCCTGCAGGCGCTCGGTGATGTCCAGCTGCACCGCGGTCAGGCCGGTCATGCCCAGCTCCGCGCCGGTGATCTCCTCGATGGACTGGTTCTGGGTGCGCAGCGCGCTGGCCGTGCCCACGGTCTCAGGATCGGTGGGTGAGGTGGTCGGCGTGACCATGATCTGTGCGGCCTTGGAATCCTGGCTCACGCCGACCAGCTGCGCGTGCTTGACGCCGCCGACCTGGTTGAGCTGCTGGGTGGCGTACATGAAGGAGGCGAAGGCGGCCTTCTGCTGCTCGTCATCGCCCTCCTGGTTGCTGATCAAGGGCTGCAGGGCCTCGGCGTCGGCGTCCGCGTTCTCGCCGTTGATGATCACCAGGAAGGGGCCGTTGATGCCCTCGCCGAAGCCCTCGGCCATGATGTCGGCGGACTTGCGCTGGGTGGTGTCCGGGTTGGAGGTGGTATCCGCCGGCAGGGCCAGTTCCATGTTGAGCACCGGCGCGCTCAGCGCGCCCAGGCCCAGCACCACGATGGCCATGGTCAGCCCGGGTACACGCTGCACGAAGCGCACCCAGCGGTTGCCCATGGTGGGGCGGCGACGCCGCCTGCGGGCCTTGCCCTTGTCCTTGCGGCGCGGGTTGCCCGCCACGCCGGGCACGGGCAGCGCGAAGGCCTTGTCACCGGCGAGTCCCAGCAGCGCCGGAACCAGCGTGAGCGCCACGAGCACCGAGATCAACACGGTGCCGGCGGCGGACAGGCCCATGGCGGTGAGGAAGCCGATGCGCGCGACGATGAGCGCGAAGAGCGCGATGAAGACCGTCGCGCCGGCAAAGACCACGGAGGAGCCCGCCGTGCCCACGGCCATACCGGCGGCCTCGGGCCCGTCCATACGGGAGCGCTCCTGGCGGTAGCGGGACATGATGAACAGGGCGTAGTCGATGCCCACGGCCAGGCCGATCATCACCGCGAGCACCGGGGTGATGTTGTTGAGCTCCACCCAGTGGGTGGCAATCATGACGCCCATCGCGCCTAGGCCCACGCCGATAACCGCCGAGAGCAGCGGCATGCCCGCGGAGACCAGCGAGCCGAAGGTGAAGATGAGCACGAGGAAGGCCACGCCCAGGCCGATGATCTCCGAGGTGGAGTTGACCTGGATCTCGTCACCGAAGCCGGCGCCGCCGGCCTCCACCTCGATGCCCTGCGCGCGGCCGTTATCCATGGCCGCGTGGACCACATTCTTGTCCTCCTGCTTGACGCTGTAGGGGCTTTCCGCGTCGAAGTCGAAGGTGGTGTAGGCGATGGTCTCATCGTCATTGACCATCTTCAGGTTGTCCGCATCCTTCTTGGCCGCCTCCTCCGGCAGGCCCATGGAGGTGAACTGATCAATCACGCCCTGCTGCAGCTTCGGGGAGAGCTCCAGGGGGTTGCCCCAGCGCTGCTGGCTGCCGGGCTCGATGTTGAGATCCGCCGAGATCTCATCCACCACCGACTGCACCGCGGCGTAGTTCTCCGGATCGCTGAGCTTCTCCCCCTCCGGCGCCTTGAAGACGAGGTTGACTGAGGGCGCGTTGGCCGGGTTGCCGTTCTCTGGGAAGAGTTCCATGGCGCGCTCGGTGGCGTCGATGGCCGGGGTGCCTTTGATGGAGTATTCGGTGGTCATCGACTTCATCAAGGCCATCATGGCGCCGGCGGAGGCGGCGACGATGACGATCCACGCGATGATGACTTTCCACCTATTTTTGAAGGACCAGCGTCCTACGCGGTAGAGCAGTTGTGCCACGGGCTTAAACCTTAGCGAGTTCGTTCTTGGGGTGAATGAACCTCAACGTCCTGCAGGCCTGCGGCCTGTGACCTTGAGGTATACGGACAGGGGACGCGCCTAGTCTAACCGGCGCGGGCGCGAGGCTGAAACGTGAGGCTGAAAACGGAAAATCGGCACCCATCTGCGCGATAGGTGACGTTTCCTGTGGCGGTGGCGGCGGGATTTGAACCCGCGGTTGGGGGTTACCCAACATTCGCTTTCGAGGCGAACACCTTCGGCCGCTCGGACACGCCACCGCTAACTAGGTTACGTTGTCGTGCCCGAGGGACAAAATTAGTCCTTCTTCAGGCCACCAATGATCTCATTGGCCTTGTCCTTCACGTTTTCAGCGGCTTCGGAGAGTTTGTCCTTGGCGTCGGACTTGACCTGATCGGCCTTGCCCTCGTTCTTGAGGTCTTCGTTCTCGGTGAAGTCGCCGGCAGCCTCCTTGGCCTTGCCTGCGACGTTGTCCATCTTGTTTTCGAAATCACCCATGATGCGTCTCCTTTCTTTGGCTAACTCTGCCGAGTATAGGCATCATCAGCGCAGATTGCTGAAGAAGGTTTCCATTAAGCCCGCGCACTCCTCCTCCAGCACGCCGCCGCGCACCTGCGGAACGTGCAGCGCGCCCGGCGCCCTGAGCACCTCCACCAGCGAACCACACGCACCCGTCTTCGGCTCAAAAGCCCCGAAGACCACCGAGTCCACCCGCGCGCCCTGGATCGCACCGGCGCACATCGCGCACGGCTCCAAGGTCACCACCAGCTCGCAGCCGCTCAGGCGCCAGCCGTCCCCGTGCACGGCCACCGCGGCGCGGATCGCCTCCACCTCCGCATGGGCGGTGGGATCCCCGCGCTGCTCGCGGCGGTTAACACCCGTGGCGAGTTCGTTGCCGGAGGCGTCGAAAAGCACAGCCCCCACCGGAATGTCCCCGGCCGGGGTGCCGCGCGCGACCTCAATAGCGCGCCGCATGCGGCTCTCGGCGCGGCGCAGCGGCTGATTAGTCAAAGAGCTCCTCGAGTTCATCGCCGAAGCCCAGCTCGCCGGCGATGCGCAGCAGCATATCGGAGGGCCAATCCTCATCGTTGTCGATGATGTAGCCCACCTGATCCTCGCTCAGGCCTAGGTCCTCGAAAATGTCGAAGTCGCCGTCGCCATAGGGATCGGCCTCCTCCAGCTCGTCCTCGTCGAGATCGGGGATCTCAAGATCGCGCAGCTCCAGGAAGTCCGCCACGAAGTCATCCTCGGCGCCGTAGGTGGCGTCGGAGATCAGCACGCGGACATCGCCAGGCACCGGGCGCACGACGATGAAGTAGTCATCCTCCACGCACAACAGCGCGAAGGCCGCGCCCTCGGAGCGCAGGGAGCGCACCGCGTTGATGGAAGTCTGGGGATCGGAAAAGTCATCCTGGAAGGGGCGCAGCACCCACTCGCCGCCGGAACGGGCGACGGTAACGGCACAGGAGATGTCATCGTGGCTCATACCTCGTGAGATTAGTCGTATTGTGCGACAATTGTCACCGTGAGTTCTCAAGATGTTCAACGCCCTGTCTGCATTATTGGTCTTGGTCTGATCGGCGGCTCCCTGCTGCGCGATCTCGTGGCCCGCAAGCACGCCGTGTACGGCTACAACCACTCCACCTCAGGCGCGCGCATTGCGCTCAAGCAGGGCTACGACGTCACCGACGATCTCCCCGCCATCCTGCAGCGCGCGGAGGCCGATGGCGCCCTGATCGTTATCGCCGTTCCGATGAACGCGGTGGCCTCCGTCCTCGACTCCATCCAGGAGCACGCTCCCACCTGCGGCATTACTGACGTCGTCTCCGTCAAGACCGAGGTGCGCCAGCTCATCATCGAGCGCGGGATGGAACCGCGCTACGTGGGCGGCCACCCCATGGCCGGCACTTCCAAGTCCGGCTGGGAGAACTCCCAGACCGGCTTGTTCAAGAACGCCGCGTGGGTGATCACCTACGATTACGCCGCCGAGTGCGAGGCCCGCGGTGAGCGCGTGTCCAAGGAGTGGGAGGACCTCTTTGCTGACGTTGTGCGCATGACCCTCATGGTCCATGCCGAGGCCGTGCCGGTGCGCGTGGCCAATCACGACGCCGCCGTGGCCCGCATCTCCCACCTGCCCCACGTCCTGGCGGAGACCCTCGCCGTGGTGGGCGATAACGGCGGCATCCTGGCACAGTCCCTGGCCGCCGGCTCCTTCAAGGACGGCACCCGTGTGGCTGGCACCGCCCCGGCGCTGGTGCGTCAGATGTGCGAGACCAACGCCACCGCTTTGGTCCAGGCCCTCGACGAGGCCCTGGAGCTCCTCCAGGACGCCCGCGACTCACTGGCCGCTGACGAACCCTCCCTCGCCGCGCTTGCCGACGCCGGCTTCCGCGCCCGCACCCGCATCGAGGCCCGCTCCGGTGCGCGCAAGGAGTCCGTCTCCCCCATCAAGATTTCCTCGCGCCCTGTGCTGCGCTTGCACCCGGGTGCGCCGAACTGGGTGGCGCAGCTGCGCCAGTCGGAATCCCTGGGCGGGCGCATCGAGATTTTCTAGCGCCTGCTAGTCACGGAAGGTTGCTAATCACGGAAGGTATCGTCGCGCTTCTTCCGGGAGCGCGCGGTATCCGGGGTCATCGCTAGCAGCGGGTAGCCCGCCAGCCCCACGACGATGCCCACCGGCAGCAGCCACAGCATTCCTGAGGCCAGCCACAACACCACGCCGAGGATTCCACCCGCAATCAGGCAGGGCACGAGCTTTTCTTTCAAGGTTTTCTCCCGGGGCAACGCGTTGTGGTTCTGGTGCTTCAGCACGTGACCTTAACGCATCCCGCGGCGTTTTCCTGCCTTGCTTCCCCAAGAGCCTTAGCTTTCCTTACTCGGGGTTACGCCCCTGTACCCGATGGGTTGTGTGTGCACGATGGGTTGCGCTGCGTTCGCACGGGGCTGCACTGCCGGGCGGCACTG
>NZ_JAUNLS010000024.1 GCF_030532325.1 Corynebacterium sp. | reverse complement strand
CACAACTAATCACCAAGATTCGAAACCAGATACACCACTACCCAGGACTTGACCGACGATACGCACTCGATCAGTGGTGCTCGAGCGATAAACTCCATAATAACTCGACTGCGGAAGGCCACGCTTGTCTACCAAGTGCAACGGCAAGGTGAGCTCGCGGCCTAGGTAAAGTTCTATGGCCGTCTTCCCAGTAGCAGCCGCGCTTGCGTACTTCAGCTGAATAGCACGCAAGATTTCGCGCGGGCCCGGGTTGCCCCACAGGTAAATTCCACGGGCTATACGGGTGATTTCTCCCCGCGCTAACCGAGTTGCCAGCTCACTCTTACTCAGCCCCGACACCAAAACCTCAGTCATGACTCCCCCAAGTCTCTCAATATGCCTGCAATCTAGCAGGGCATTGAGGCTCCCGCCTGCCCAAACGGCAAAAGTCGTGGTCTAAGCGGGCCTTTTCGGGCCCTCTTTTGCAGCTTGGGGGGGCCGACGCGTCTGGATGGGGTCTAGCCGTCGGCTGGAGCTGGTCTAGCCGGATTACTGACTCACCGAGATCACATTCTTCCCGCCGACCTTGCCGCCGGTGACATCAATCTTGTCCAGCTCAAACATGCTGGACAGGAAGTCCGCCATCCACTGCAGCAGTTCGACGTCGCGCAACTTCGGCGAGGTCACGTTCCGCCCCGCCTTGGGGAAGCTGAGCTGGATGGCCTTGGCTGCCGCGCGGTAGTTGGAGCCCGGGAAGAGGCGCTTGAGGCGCACCTGCTTGGAATCCGTCAGCTCCACCGGGTGCACCTTGATGCGGGTGCCCTGCACGGCGATGTCGCCCACCCCGGCCCGGCGCGCCTGGTGGCGCAGGCGAGCCACCGCGAGCAGGCGCTGCACCGGCTCCGGCAGCGGGCCGTAGCGGTCTTCCATCTCCTCCACAGCCAGCTGCAGATCCTTGTTGTCCTTAGAAGCCGCCAGCTTGCGGTAGACCTCCAGGCGCAGGCGCTCGGAGTTGATGTAGCTCTCCGGGATGTGCGCATCCACAGGCAGGTCGATGCGAATCTCCTTGGGCCCCTCGTCGGTAACCTTGGGCATCTCGCCGCGGGCCAGCGCCTTGAAGGTCTCCACGGCCTCGCCCACCAGGCGCACGTAGAGGTCAAAGCCCACCCCGGCGATGTGGCCGGACTGCTGGGCGCCCAGCACGTTGCCCGCGCCGCGCATCTCCAGATCCTTCATCGCCACCGCCATGCCCGCGCCGAGATCGTTGTTCTGGGCGATGGTGGCCAGGCGGTCGTAGGAAGTCTCCGTGAGCGTGGCGCCCTTCGGGTAGAGGAAGTAAGCATAGCCGCGCTCGCGGGAGCGGCCCACGCGTCCGCGCAGCTGGTGCAGCTGGGACAGGCCCATGTGGTGGGCGTTTTCCACGATCAGGGTGTTGGCGTTGGCGATGTCCAGGCCGGTCTCCACGATGGTGGTGCACACTAGGACGTCGTAGTCGCGGTTCCAGAAGCCCTGCACCGTCTGCTCCAGCAGCTCCTCATTCATCTGGCCGTGCGCCACCACGATGCGTGCCTCCGGCACCAGCTCACGCAGCTCGCGGGCCTTCTTCTCGATGTCCGCCACCTTGTTGTGGATGAAGAAGGTCTGGCCATCGCGCAGCAGCTCGCGGCGAATCGCGGCGGCGACCTGCTTGTCCTCGTAGGCGCCCACGTAGGTCAGCACCGGGTGGCGATCCTCCGGCGGGGTAAGGATGGTGGACATCTCGCGGATGCCGGCCATGGACATCTCCAGGGTGCGCGGGATTGGGGTCGCGGACATGGTGAGCACGTCCACCGAGGCTTTGAGCGCCTTGATGTGTTCCTTGTGCTCCACGCCGAAGCGCTGCTCCTCATCCACCACGATGAGCCCGAGGTTCTTCCAGTGCACGCCCGTCTGCAGCAGCCGGTGGGTGCCGATGACGATGTCCACGGAGCCGTCGGCAAGCCCAGCAATGATCTCTTTGGCCTCGCGCGCCGAGGTAAAGCGCGAAAGCACCTCAATCTTGACTGGGAAGCCCTGCATGCGCTCGCGGAAGGTATCGGTGTGCTGCTGCGCCAGCAAGGTGGTGGGCACCAGCACCGCGACCTGCATCCCGTCCTGCACCGCCTTGAAGGCAGCCCGCACCGCCACCTCCGTCTTGCCGTAGCCGACGTCTCCGACCACCACGCGGTCCATCGGCACCGTGGATTCCATGTCCGCCTTCACCGCGTCGATGGCCAGCATCTGATCCTCGGTTTCGACAAAGGGGAAGTTATCCTCCATCTCCGCCTGCCACGGGGTATCCGGCGCGAACTGGTGGCCTGGCGCAGCCTGGCGCTTGGCGTAGAGCTCCACCAGCTCGCCGGCGATTTCGCGCACCGCGGCCCGGGCCTTCTTCTTGGTGTTCTTCCAGTCGGAGCCGCCCATCTTGGACAGCGTCGGGGACTCGCCGCCGGTGTACTTGGACAGCAAGTCCAGCGATTCCATGGGCACCCACAGCTGGTCCGCGGGCTGGCCGCGCTTAGAAGGCGCGTACTCGAGCACGATGTACTCGCGGCGCGAGGTCTCATCACCGCTTTGGATGGTGCGCTCGGCCATCTTGAGGAACTTACCGATGCCGTGCGTTTCATGCACCACGAAATCCCCCTGCTTCAGCGCGAGGGGATCGACGCGGTTGCGGCGCTTGGCGGGGCGCCGCTTAGCGCCGGCAATGTCACCCACTCGGTTGCCGGTGAGATCCGTTTCAGTAATCACCACCAGCGGACGTGGCTCCACGGACTCCGCGGCGGCGTCGTTGCGCGGCTTATCAAAGACCAGGCCGGCGTGCGAGAGCGCCTGGTAGAGGGTGACCTCGCCGGGCGAGGGCTGCCAGCCCGGGGTGGCCACCTTGGTGGGAATGCCCTTCTCCGCAAAACGCTCCACCATGCGCTTGATAGCGCCCTTGGCCGGGGCAATGAAGGCCGCGCGGCCGCCGTCGCGGGTGTGCGCGAGCAGCTGGGCCATCATGGCGTCGATCTCCTTGATGTCACCGCGCGGGGTGGGGCCGGGCTGGTAATCCAGCGGCAGGGTTGCGGCCTCGTCCGCCTGGAACATTCCTGGCGGGGCGAAGGTCCACAGCGGCGCACCCACCTGAGTGCAGGTCGCCTCGAGGGACTCGTAGGAGCGGTAGCTCGACGCGGAGGTATCCAGCCCCTCGTGCGCCAGCGGGCCATCGGCGCCCATCGCGGCGGCCTCCCAGCCGGCGGCGAGGAATTCGGCGTCGGTGGATTCCAGGTCTGCGATGCGGGTGCGGATCTTCTCCGGGGCCACGAGCAGCACGTGGGTGCCGGTGGGCATGAGCTCGGGCAGGGTGGTGAAGGGGGCGTCGGAAAGCACGGCGAGCAGCGCCTCCATGCCCTCGGCGGGGATGTGCTCGCCGACCTTGGTGAGCAGCTCCGCCAGCGCGGCGTTGCCGCCGAACTTCTGCGCCAGCTCCCGGGCGCGGGCGGCCACGGCGTTGGTGATGGGCAGCTCGCGGGCCGGGTAGATGTCCACGCTGCCGACCTCAATCTCCGGGATGGTGCGCTGATCCGCCACTGAGAACTGGCGGATATCGGTGACCTCGTCGCCCCAGAACTCCACGCGCACCGGGTAATCCAGGGTGGTGGGGAACACGTCGAGGATGCCGCCACGAGTGGCGTACTCTCCGCGCTTGGCCACCATGTCCACGTGCTTGTAGGCGCGGAACTCCAGCGCGGAGACCAGCTGGGAAAGCTCGTACTCGGACTCCTCGGCCACGTGGATGGGCTCGCGGCCCTCCACCTGGCTGATGATGGGCTGGCAGTACCCGCGCGCGGCGGTGACCACCACGCGCAGGCTGCCCTGCTGAATCTGATGCAGGACCTGTGCACGCCTGCCGACGATATCCGCGCCCGGCGAGAGCCTCTCGTGCGGCAGGGTCTCCCAGGAGGGGAAGAGCGCCACCTTCTCCCCCAGCATGGCGTGGAGCTCGGCGTGCAGGTCCTCCGCCTCGCGGCCTGTGGCGGTGACCGCCAGGACCGTCGTGTGCTGCGCCAGGGTGCCCACCGCCCAGGGGCGCACCTGGTCGATGCCGCTCAGATGCAGGGAGGGCTCGCCTACCTGAGTCACCAGGCCCTTAAGCTTGGGATCGGTAGCGGCCAGCTTCAGCAGCCCGCTGAGCATGGGGGTTGGCATCTATTTCACGCCTTTCAGTTTCGGTGCGGCTTCCATTCCGGAGAGTCCATTCCAGCACAAGTTCACGATGTGCGCCGCCACGGTCTGCTTGGACAGCTCCCCCTCATCCAGCCACCACTGCGCGGTGGTGGCCACCATGCCCACCAACGCCTGCGCGTAGAGGGCGGCGAGGGAGGCATCGAGGCCGCGGCGGGCAAAGGCCTCGCCCAGGATGTGGGAGACCTGGTTGACGGCGGTATTGAGCAGGGTGGAAAAGCTGCGCTCCTCGCCCTGCTTGGAGTCGCGTACGAGGATGAGGAAGCCGTCCGTCTCCTCCTCCACGTAGGTCAACAGCGCCAGGGTGGCCTGCTCGATGCGCTCGCGCCAGGAGCCGGTGTCGAGGGACTCGGTGATGACGCGCTCGAGCGCCAGCATTTCGCGGTCGACGACGACAGCATACAGCCCCTCCTTGCCGCCGAAGTGCTCGTAGACCACGGGCTTGGACACGCCGGCGCGGGCGGCGATTTCCTCCACACTGGTCCCATCGAATCCCAGCTCCGCGAAGGCGGAACGCCCGATGGAAATTAGCTGCTCACGACGCTCCCGGCCGCTCATCCTCTGTCGAACCATGGGTTCTAGTTTAATGCGTCGCTTCACGACGCCCCCTGCGGGCAGGCCGTTTGCTTCTTTCGGTGGGGTCTCGGGTACTATGTTCACAGCGCACCCAGCTGTAGCGGGCGCGCGGTTCCCCATGGTGTAATCGGCAACACTACGGTTTTTGGTACCGTCATTCTAGGTTCGAGTCCTGGTGGGGAAGCTTTTTATGCACCCCGCTGACCAGTGTTTTCGCTGGTGGCGGGGTGTTTTCGCATCCAAGTGGGCGACGTTTGGCGACGTTTCGCGGCCTGCGGAAACGTTCCGCCCTCCGTCAAAACTCCGTCAAAAACAGGCACAAAAAATGGCCCCCGACCACCGGAAAACACCGGCAGCCACACCGTGGATTGAGTGTCCCAAAGCCAGATATATGCTTCCAAAGCGTATATCTGACGTTAACTTAGAGGTCAGGGACTAAAAATCCCCGATCCCAGACACACTTTCTGACCCTTAACCCGTACATCCAGTACCGCAAGGACCACCCGCCCACCAAGGGCAGGCAACGCAAAAAGTAGCCCACCGGTCGAAGTAGGAACTAGGTACCTCGACCGGGGGCTATTCCCTCCACCATAACTCACGAAAAGCACACCATGTACCTCAAGCAGCTCGCCTCTACTGGTGGCATCATCGTCGCCGCCGCCTACGCAATCATCGCCACCGCCCCCTTCTGGCCACTCGTCGTCGCGCTGGCCGCACTCTCCGGCTACAACCTATCCACCGCCACTCACCAGCGAAAGGCTGACCGCTAGTGCGCCCCATCATCATCGACGCCGACACCAGCCGGGAACTCTGGCGAGCCATCGACTGCGCCAATCACTGCGGCATCAGCACCAGCTCCTGGCGAACCTACAACTCAGCAGGCCGCACCCCCACTCAAGTGGCAGACCTCTGTGCACGCATGCCCCTGTGGGATGCCGAAGAGGTCAAAGCCTGGCACACCAACCGCCCCGGCTCACCCGTGCCCGGCGCGCCAAAACCTAAACACCGCTAAACCACAGCGTCAGCTTCACCGTCTTCGGCGGCGCCGTCGTCCTGGTCTTCAGTGACCTCCTGCCACACCTCACCCTGCACCGGGTCCGCCTCGCCTGGGGTGGTAAAGAGCGCGCCTTGGCCCACCGCCTTCCAGGTCTTACCCTCGTGGGTGACAGTGTCCCCTGCGATGTAGGCGCCCAACAGGCTCGTCGGGGTAGCGTACGCCGCACCCGGGGCGGGGGCCTTCGAAATGACCTGGCGCAAGGTCTTTACCGAGGCCACCTCCGACTCCCACACAAACGGCAGCGCTTGGCGACGCTGCTACTCATGCGAGACCTCAGCATCCTTCTCCCAGCACTTCTGACGCAACTCCTCCAACTGGGACGAGGTCAACGTCGTCACATCAGAATCAAGATTCAACACAATAGTAGTGGTCATGTTTATCCTTCCTGTTCAAGTTGATTAGCTTCAGGTGGATCTATCTCCCGCACCGGCGGCGTCGGAACCTGTCCCGGGTTGTTGGGCCTTTTCCAGTTCCGTCTTTTCCGCTTCCTGCTGGTCGCGCCACGCCTGCGCATCCTTGCGCAGCTCATTGCGTTCGGTGCGGTAGCGGGCAGCCTCACGGCGAGCGGTTTCGAGTTCCTTGCGGAACGATTCGGGAACCTCCGGGGCCTGCGGTTCCGGCGTGGTTGCCGACTCCTCCTGGGCGCCGGCTGCCGCCTGCTTGTCCTCGGCGGCGGGAGTGTTCTCTGCCATGGGTAAACCTCCTGGGTTTGTACTTGTTTTGGGCATGAGAAAACCCCGCCACCACTAGGGGACGGGGTAAGCGCGCTACAGCGGAATCGAACCGCCACACATGTCACCAGATAGCACAAACCCACCCCATGAAGAGGTAGGAAATGGTTAATACGCTGGGCTTATGCCGGACCCAAGCCTAGCGCACGGCGAATAGGGTCAGCCGATTGATTGACATCGTCAAGAGGGATCTCAATATCCGGCTCGCCCCACTCACGCCGAACAATCTCCAGCGCTTGGGGAACAGGAACATCATTCTCTGCACACGCAATAATGAGGTCTTGTAACTCATCACCGGCATCCCAATCTTTAACATCCATAAGCCCTTCGCTTGTGCCAGTTAGGATTCGCCGCTTATCACAAATGAGCGCGACAATCCCCTCTGGGGCTCTATAGACCCACGCAACTCCCGGGCTAGGCGCTTTAGACCAAGCGGCATAGTGCTTCGTTGGCAGCATCTCAAGACCCATTTCCTTGTACCTATCAGACATCTTAACCAATCACCTCCGCATAAACGACCGTCGTTCCAGACTCTCTACGAACACGATCAATTCTATACCGAATACCCCTGCCTAACAGCAGCTCTTCTTCCTCCGGATACGAAGACACAGACGACGCCTTATCGCCTTGCTCATCCCACCCGACATAGACCGCCTTTGTTCCCTTCGGCACAGTCAGACGCATCTCAATCTCGCCAAATTCCGCATTAGCGTGCGTCGAGGTGGACAGGAAACCCCACGCCTTGAACTCCTTACCACTCCAAGTTTTCGGGTTGCGCGGTTTAAACCCATCACTGGTTACGCTCCCGCCCAGCTCCTCCATCTGCAACCGGCGAACAACCTCCACAGGCTCCTTAACCCGAGGCGACCGCTCCAACAATGAATCAATACCATGAATCGCAGACACAACACGCTGAGCCTGACGCCGCTGCGCACGCGGCAACGCATCCACACCTACTAGACTCCGGTGCTAGTACTGGGAGGCACTGCCAGATGATCTGTGAACTCTATAATCAGAGGCGAGTTATAACCTTCTGTAAGACGCTTCACGAAATCTTCGTTGTATACCCCCCAGTCCAACGCGCACTCAATCAGCCCAAAAAAGCTCCATCCCATTCCCCCTCATCAGCACTGCGTCGCACTTGTCGAAGATCCGCTTGAGACGGGAAAAGCCGCGTCAGAGAATCAAGCGCCATACGAAAATCCCGCTCTTCTTCGCGCATGCTGAACCTCCTACGTATACTTTCCTGGAGCTTGCACTGGGTAGCTTTCAATAAATTTGAGTTTACCACCTGGTATAACTGCCCATTTGGCATAATTTACTTGCCCATCGACTTCTTTCCAGACACTGCGCGAAAACTCCCTCTTTTCCGTTGAATCTGGGGTCTCGATCGTGTCACGGATGGCGTCGACGATTTTCTGGTCTGGCCAGTCTTTCGGGAACTTTGATGCTCCTTCGCGCTCAGAGTCCCAGCGGTGGCCATCCGCCAGGCTTTCATCATGGGGCCAGCCCTGAACAGTCTTTCCCTTAGCCAACTTCTTTCGGTCCCCATCGCTGAGATCACGCCAGCCGTGCAGCACATGGCCCGGCATCCTATCCAACGGTGGCAGCTTCTCACCGGGAAACACCGTCGACATCCCATCACCGGTGTAGCGAGGGATCCGGCAGTACTTCAACCGTGGCCAATTGGTGTCCTGGCCTGCTTGCTGGCGCGAAGCATCCACCCAGTGGCGCCAATCGTTAACACCCGCCGAACGACCCATCTCCCCTAGCACCGTCTCCTTAGTGTAGACCGCCCCGCGCGAGCCCAGCATCAAGCAAAACGCACACGTACCCGGCTCCGGCACACGCGCATAACTCGTGCCAGCCTTCAACGAGGCCATGCCCACCGTTTTACACGCCGGCTCAGCCACCAAACGGTTCGCAATGCCCTGCAGCTTCAGCAGCGCTAGCGCTCAATAAACCCCACGCCCTCAGTCAGCTTCCACCACGCCAGCAGATCGCGCTGGGCCAGCAGACGCGCACCGTCAAGCATCATGGCGTAGTCATCGCTTGACGCTGCGGCGCCTGCTGCGCGGAAAACTCCGCAAGAATCTGGCGCTGCTCCTCCGGTGTAAAGCCCAAGCGGTGGGCTTTTACCTGCACCACGGATTCACGCAGGTAGGCCGTAGCACAACTGACGACGCCGGCCGCCCCTACCCCATCCTGCACCTCGCGCGCTAGTTCGCCTTAATTCTCCTTAGTTCTCCTTAGCTGGCTGGCTGGCATAGGGGCTGCGCGAAGCATCCACCACCTGGCCCGCA
Organism: Corynebacterium sp.; assembly: GCF_030532325.1. Taxonomy (GTDB): domain Bacteria; phylum Actinomycetota; class Actinomycetes; order Mycobacteriales; family Mycobacteriaceae; genus Corynebacterium. Next base: position 22,872 of record NZ_JAUNLS010000024.1, on the reverse strand, counting down.
TGGCTGGCGTGCCCGGCGCGCATCGGCTGGGACTTCGTGTCAAAGACCATCGCTGCCGGCAGCACGCGCACGTCGGGCTTTTCCCCCTTGTTCACCATCACGTACTGGCCCATCATGCCCTCATCCTCATGCAGCAGCATGTGGCAGTGATACATATACGGAATCGTCTTATCCGGGAAGTGACCAAACTCCACCACCAGCCGCGCGGTGGCCTTGGGCGGCAGGTTGATGAGGTCCTTCCAGCCTTCGTGCTCGACGTCGATCTGCTCGGCGTCCTCAGCAATGGTGTAGTCCACCACCTTGAAGCGCGCGTTGTGGATGTGGAAGTTGTGCGGCCAGTCGGCGTTCTCGTTGGTCACCGTCCACACCTCAGGCTCATCGGTGTCGATGACGGTATCCACCCGGGCCATGTCCATGAGCTGGCCGTTGATCATGAAGGTGTTGAGCAGGAACTCCCGCTCCTTGAGGCCGTGGGTATCCGGGGTGGCCGCCGCGGCGGGGTCCAGCTCCGCGGGCAGCGGGCCGGGCTCCGGGGCAGACTCCTCCGGGCCCGCAATCCGCAGCAGGTCGAACTCGTCCTGGAAGCCGAAGTCCACCGAGTACTCGTCCTTAGGAATGCCAAAGTTATCCTTGCGCGCCACCGAGCGGAGGGTGATCTCGGTGCCGGAGGGGACGTCGACAAGCACCTCAATGCGCTCGCCCGGGCCGATGAGCAACTCCTCGGCCTCCTTCGGGGCGGGTAGCAGGCCCACATCCGTGGCAATAACCTGGAAGCTGCCCTCGCTGAGCGCCAGGGTGTAAAAACGCATCGAGGCGCCGTTGAGCAGGCGCAGGCGCACCCGGCGCGTGCTGGCCTGGAAGGAGGCGTTGGCAATGCCGTTAACCAGCGGGGTGGTGCCTAACAGCCCCAGGGTGCCGTCGGACTTCTCATCCAATTGGCCGTCGTCTGTGAACTTGGCGTCCATGATGACCACCGGGATGTCGTCCACCCCGTAGTCGTGGGGCAGGTCGAGGGAATCGCTGACGTCATCGTCCAGGATGAACATGCCGGCCAGGCCCCGGTAGGCGTGGGTGGCGGTGGCCATGTGCGGGTGCGGGTGGTACCACACCGTGGCGGCGGGCTGAATGATCTCCCACTCGGGCTTCCACGTCTCCCCCACCTGAATCGGCGAGTGCGGCCCGCCGTCCGAATAGGCGGGCAACTTCATCCCGTGCCAGTGCACAGTGGTCATCTCGATAAGATCGTTGGTGATCTCCGCGCGCACCTTGTCGCCCTTGTGCGCGCGCAGCGTGGGCCCCAAGAAGGGGCCGTTAAATCCCCAAGTCCGCGTGGAGGTGGTGCCGGGCAGGATTTCGGAGTGGCCATCCTGCGCGGTGAGCTTAAACACGCGGGTATCGCCGTCCATCTCGCCTTCCAGCAGCGGCGGGATGGGCAGCGCGCGGGGCTCACCATCGTAGCCACGCGGGGCGGGCTGAGCCTTGTTGGCTGGCGAGCAGGCGCTCAAGCCTCCGAGGGCGGCGGCGCTGAGCACAGCGCCTTGGAAGAAAACGCGGCGAGAAACAGACATACCTCTACAGTAGATGCTCCGCCAGCACGCGCGTTAAGATGTGGAACAGTAATTTCCCAAGACTCGACGACAGGAGACCGAAAGAACTCGTGGCTGATACACACCCTTGCGCCATTGTTGTTCTCGCCGCCGGCGCTGGCACCCGCATGAAATCCGCAAAGCAAAAGACACTGCATGAGATCGGCGGGCGCTCGCTGCTCGGCCACGCTCTCCACGCGGCCGCCGGGGTAAACCCGGAGCACCTCGTCGCCGTGGTGGGCCATCAGCGTGATCAGGTCTCCCCGGCGGTGGAGGACATCGCCCAGGAGCTGGACCGCGAGATCGCCCAGGCAGTGCAGGAGGAGCAAAACGGCACGGGCCACGCGGTGCAGTGCGGCCTGGAGCCCCTCGAGGGCTTTGAGGGCACGGTCATTGTCACCAACGGCGATGTCCCGCTGCTGCGCCCGGAGACCATCCAGGGCCTGCGCGAGACCCACGAGGCCAACCACAACGCCGTGACGGTGCTGTCCATCGAGTTGGCGGATCCCAGCGGCTACGGCCGCGTGCTGCACGCCGAGGACGGCTCGGTCACGGCCATCGTGGAGCACAAGGACGCCACCGAGGCCCAGCGCGCGGTCACCGAGGTCAACTCCGGCGTCTTCGCCTTCGATTCCGCCGTGCTTCGCGAAGCCCTCACCAAGCTCACCACCGACAACGCCCAGGGCGAGCTCTACATCACCGACGTGCTGGAAATCGCCCGCGCGAACGGTCACAACGTGGGTGCGCACCTGGCGGAGGACTCCGAGGAGCTCTCCGGCGTCAATGACCGCGTCCAGCTCGCTGCGGCCGGCCGCGCGCTCAACAAGCGCATGGTGGAGGCCGCGATGCGCGGCGGTGCGACCATCGTCGACCCGGCCACCACCTGGATTGGGGTCAACGTGACCATCGGCCAGGACGTCACCATCCACCCCAACACCCAGCTGTGGGGTGCCACTTCCATCGCGGACGGCGCCGAGATCGGCCCCGATACCACCCTGACCAACATGCAGGTGGGCATGAACGCCTCGGTGGTGCGCACCCACGGCTTTGACTCCGTGATTGGCACCGCCGCCACCGTGGGCCCCTTCACCTACATCCGACCCGGTGTGATCGTGGGCGAGGAAGGCAAGCTCGGCGGCTTCGTCGAGGCCAAGAAGGCGCAGATCGGCCGCGGCACCAAGGTCCCGCACCTGACCTACATCGGGGATGCCACCGTGGGTGACTACTCCAACATTGGTGCTTCGAGTGTGTTCGTCAACTACGACGGGGTTAACAAGCATCACACCACGATCGGCAGCCACGTGCGCACCGGATCTGACACCATGTTTATCGCCCCCGTCACCGTCGGTGATGGTGCGTACTCCGGTGCGGGTACAGTAATCAAGGACGATGTTCCCCCGGGAGCACTCGCGGTCTCCGGTGGCAAGCAGCGCAACATCGAAGGCTGGGTCCAAAAGAAGCGTCCGGGCACCGCAGCAGCCGAGGCTGCTGAGCGTGCACAGACGGGCAACAACAACGAGTAAAGGGAAAGACCTAATGACTGGCAAGGTTTCCGGCAGCAGCAAAAACATGATGCTCTTTTCCGGGCGTGCACACCCGGCACTGGCTGAGTCTGTGGCCAAGGAGCTCAAGACCGATCTGGTTCCGACCACCGCGCGAGACTTCGCCAACGGTGAAATCTTCATCCGCTTCGAAGAGTCCGTGCGTGGTGCCGACTGCTTCGTCATGCAGTCCCATACCCAGCCGCTGAACAAGTGGCTGATGGAGCAGCTGATCATGATCGACGCCCTCAAGCGCGGCTCCGCCAAGCGCATTACCGCCATCCTCCCCTTCTACCCCTACGCCCGTCAGGACAAGAAGCACCTGGGCCGCGAGCCCATCTCCGCCCGCCTGGTCGCGGACCTGCTCGCTGCCGCTGGCGCTGATCGCATCGTCTCGGTGGATCTGCACACCGATCAGATTCAGGGCTTCTTCGACGGCCCCGTCGATCACATGCACGCCATGCCGATCCTGGTGGACTACATCAAGTCCAAGTACCCGCTGGATAACCTCGCTGTGGTCTCCCCGGATGCGGGCCGCGTCAAGGTGGCGGAGAAGTGGGCCCACGAGCTTGGCGACGCCCCCCTCTCCTTCGTCCACAAGACCCGCTCCACCGAGGTGGCCAACCAGACCGTGTCCAACCGCGTGGTCGGCGACGTCGAAGGCAAGGACTGCATCCTGCTCGATGACATGATCGACACCGGCGGAACCATCTCCGGCGCAGTCCGCGTGCTCAAGGAGGCCGGCGCGAAGTCCGTGGTCATTGCCTGCACCCACGGCGTGTTCTCCGACCCAGCCCGCGAGCGCCTGTCTCAGTGCGGCGCCGAGGAGGTCATCACCACCGACACCCTGCCGCAGACCACCGAGGGCTGGGATAACCTCACGGTGCTCTCCATCGCCCCGCTGCTGGCCAAGACCATCCACGAGATCTTCGAAAACGGCTCCGTCACCACCCTTTTCGAGACCCACTAACCGGCCGCCCGCCGTTTTGTTTCGGCGGCGGGCTGCATGCTAAGCTGTCTCGCGTCTCGGCGAGGGAGAAATCCGTTATCGACGCGATCATAAGCTTGCGCATCCGCGTGGTGTAGGCACCAACTCAGCGGCTGCGTTGATAGTAAAAGCCTGCGATGACTCGTCCAAGACGTCCATCGGCAGGCTTTCGTCGTATCTAAAGCCCTCGCCGCACCGTCATACTTTTAAAGGAGATTTATTATGGCTACCCAGCGCCCCGTACTGAAGGCTGAGGTCCGCTCTGAGTTCGGCAAGGGCTTTGCTCGTCGCCTGCGCGCCGCCGGCAAGGTCCCGGGTGTCGTCTACGGCCACGCCGTCGACGTCCTGCACTTCGCCGTTGACCGCTTGGAGCTGACCGCTCTGGTGCGCGCCCACGGTGTCAACGCCGTGTTCGAGCTCGAGCTCGAGGGCGAGCAGCACCTCGTCATGGTCAAGCACGTGGACCAGAACGTCCTGACCTTCGACATCGACCACATCGACCTGCTCTCCATTAAGCGTGGCGAGAAGGTTGAGGTCGAGGTTCCGGTTATCCTCGAGGGCGAGCCGGCTCCGGGCACCATGTTCATCCAGGACGCCGACGTCCTCATGGTCGAGGCCGACGTTCTCGAGATTCCGGACGAGCTTACCGTCTCCATCGAGGGCCTCGAGGACGGCGCCGTGGTCACCGCCGCCGACGTCACCCTGCCGGGCGAGACCACCCTGGTGGCAGATCCGGAGACCGTCATCGTCTCCATCTCCATCCCGCAGGTGGATGAGGACCTCGAGGCAGCCGCTGAGGCCGCCGAGGAGGGCGGCGCCGAGGCTGGCGCCGAGTCCGCCGAGGAAGAGGCCACCGAGGAGTAAATCCTCCCCTCTTCCAGCCCGCGTCCCCGTGGCGCGGGCTTTTGCTGTTTTCGCCCCATCGGACACAATGGAGGGCGTGACTACTTATCTCATCGCCGGCCTGGGCAACCCGGGCCCCGCTTACGTTGGCACCCGCCACAACATCGGCTTCGACGTCGCCGACGAACTCGCCTCCGAGCTCTTCGCCACCTTCTCCGTGCACAAGAAGACCAACACGGAGGTCGCGGAGGGCCGCGTGGGTGGGGTACGGGTGGTCGTCGCCAAGCCGCGCAGCTTCATGAATCTCTCCGGCGGGCCGATCAAGGCCCTCGCGCAGTATTTTAGGGTTTCGCCCGAGCACATCATCGTGGTGCACGACGAGCTCGAGCTGGACTTCGGCACCGTACAACTGCGCCGCGGCGGCGGGGACCACGGGCACAACGGGCTGCGATCCACCACCAAGTCTCTGGGCACGAAGGAGTACTGGCGTCTGTCCATGGGCATCGGCCGCCCGCCGGGCAGGATGGACCCGGCGGCGTTTGTACTCAAGAAGTTCTCCAAGAATGAGACCGCCGAGATTCCCATCATGTGCGCGGATGCCGTCGATGAGATTCTGCGGGCGGTAGTAGACTAACCCGCATGAAACTCGCCACGCTTCGCACCCCCTACGGCACCACCGCCATCCGCATCGACGCCGAACGGGCCGGCACGCAGCTGGATTTCGAGGACGTCGGCGAGCTGCTGCGCAGCGCGGATTGGCGCAAGGCAGCGCAGCTATCTGGGGAGCCAGTGGTCTTTGACCCGCGCGACTTGGCGCCGGTGATTCCGAACCCCGGCAAGATCATCTGCGTGGGCGTGAACTACACCAAGCACGCCCGGGAAATGGGCCGCGAGCTGCCCACCCAGCCCACGCTGTTCATCAAGTTCCCGGAGGCGCTGACCGGCCCCTATGACGACGTCTATGTGCCCGAGTACGCCACCCACGCGCTGGACTACGAGGGCGAGCTCGCCGTAGTGATCGGCGCGCCGGCGCACCGGGTGAACGCCGCGGATGCGCTGGACTACGTGGCGGGCTATGCCATCATGAATGACTACACGCTGCGCGATTTCCAGCGGGCCACCACCCAGTTCCACGCGGGCAAATCCTTCTTCCGCACCGCGGGTTTTGGGCCGTGGCTGACCACCAGCGACGAGTGGGCGCCGGGCGGCGGGGCTCGCTTGACGACGACCATCGACGGCGAACTGCGTCAAGACGACAACACCGATGACCTCATTTTCTCCGTGGCCACGCTCATCGAGTTCTGCTCGCACCTCTACCCGCTCAACCCGGGCGATGTGATTGCCACCGGTACCCCGGAGGGCGTGGGTTTTGCCCGTTCGCCGCAAACCTTCCTGGCCGATGGCCAAGAGGTACACATCGCCATTGAAGGCCTCGGCGAGATTGCGGCGCGCACGCATTACGGGGAGCCGCCCGCGGGCTGTGGTGAGGGCTGCACCTGCCAGAGCTAGGCCTTAAAAGAAAGGCACGCGTTTGGGTGCAGCATTTGTGCCGGCTTTCTCCCAGTTTTGGAGCAAAATTGAGCGCCGGGCATGCAAAGGTCTGTAGGGTGGGGTGAAATGACGGACCAACTGAGGAGGCTAGTATGACCACCGCCCTTGCCCGCCGAATTGCCACCGGAGCGATCGCCCTTGCCGGCTCGCTAGCGCTCGTTGCCTGCGGCAGCGACGACGCCGAAGAGAAGCCCGCGGCCACCACCACCGCTAACGACTCTGCTTCGAGCTCCGCGGTCAACAATGACGACGACGATGCCGACGACCGCGATGATGACGCTGATGACGCCGATGACCGCGATGACCAAGACGACGGCACCATGAAGGCCGGCGCCACCTCCGTCTCCCGCGAGGACGCCCTCGCCGCAGCGCTCAAGCACGCGGGCGTCGACGCCGCTGCCGCCACTGAGCAGGAGGCCGAGCTGGATAACGACCAAGACGACGACGATCAGCTCCCGCCCCACTGGGAAATCCAGTTCAAGGCCAACGGCACCGAGTACGATTACGACATCGACGCCAACACCGGCGAGATCCTGCGTAGCGAATCCGAGCCCGACGACTAAACTCATTACCTATTTTCGCAGCTAGGGGCTACAGTTGAAGGTATGAGCAGTTCATCACACAAGACTCCCCCTAAGTTGGACAAGCAGGCCTACGAGGACGAGCTCAAGCGCCTGCAGGCTGGGCTCGTCGAGATGCAGCGGTGGGTCGTCGAAACCGGTGCCCGCGTGGTCATCATCATGGAAGGCCGCGACGCTGCCGGTAAGGGTTCCGCAATTAAGCGCATCACCCAGTACCTCAACCCGCGTACCTGCCGCATCGAGGCCCTGCCGAAGCCCAATGACCGCGAGGCTGGTCAGTGGTACTTCCAGCGCTACATCGAAAAGCTGCCCACCGCCGGTGAAATCGTCATCTTTGACCGTTCCTGGTACAACCGCGCCGGCGTCGAGCGCGTCATGGGCTTTTGCACCCAGCAGGAGTACGTGCGCTTCCTCCACCAGGCCCCGCAGCTGGAGAAGATGCTTGTGGAAGACGGCGTTATCCTGCTGAAGTACTGGTTCTCCGTGTCCGACGAGGAGCAGCTCGCCCGCTTCAAGTCTCGCCGCAATGATCCGCTGCGTCGCTGGAAGCTCTCCCCCATGGATCTGCAGTCCATCACTCGCTGGGAGGACTACTCCCGCGCCAAGGATGAGATGTTCATCCACACCGATACTCCCACTGCCCCGTGGTTCACGGTGGAGTCTGAGGATAAGAAGCGCTCGCGCATCAATGTCATCAACCACATCCTCAAGATGGTGCCCTACCAGCACGTGGATCAGGAGGTGCCGGAGATTCCGGAGCGCCCCGAGCTCGAGGCCGAGTACATCCGCCCGCCGCGCCAGGATTTCCACTACGTGCCGGATGTCGCCGCCGACCTAGAGAAGGACAAGGTGCGCGCCGAGGGCAAGAAGGAAAAGAAGGGCAAAAAGAAGAAGCACAAGAAGTAGCTGCTTGCCGACGCCCCCATCAACACCGCACGCCCGCACCCGGTATCAGTGGCGCTGCGGATGCCCAAGGCTTCGAACGCTTCACCGTGCTTGGGCACGGCGTGTAGAGGAACCGGTCTTCCGGTTCCCCTGCTGGGTGCGTGGTGTCTGCTGTGGCGCCTCCTTGGGGGCTGGTGCTGAGTGGCGGCTCATGGCCGGGTGTGTCCGGTGCTGTGGCGCCTCCTGCTGCCTACGCCGGCTGTTGGGCGGCCTGCTTGGCGCGTTGGGCGGCTACGGCCTGCTCGGTGGTCTGGCCGGGATACACCCACACAAACCCACCCTCCACACGCTCAATGTGACCATGCAGCGGTTTCGAGCGGTCATCATCGTTGCGGCCGTTGTGGAACGGGCACAACATCGTCAAGTTGACCTGGTTGGTCATCCCACCCTGACTCCAGGCCTGAATATGATGCACATGCGAATCATCCGCAGCCTTCAGGCAGGTATCGACTGCACAGGTGGGGGATTCGGCCTTAGCCATAAGCAGCTGCTTAAAATTCGCCGCCCTATTAGTCCGGTAGCAGTTAATCCCACCCTCCACCGGGTCAATAATGGTGATATAGCCAGCCACCTCAGTAGTCTCCAACCACTCCTTGCCACTAATGAAGGCCCCGTTAGTCATCTCCAGCATGATCTCATCAGCATCCTCAGGATGCTCCATAATCCGGCGGAAGGTAGGGGCAGGAACAATCACATTGGTCACCCTACGGGCCGGCTGAGCACCACCAGCAGAAAAGAACAAAGCAAAGAAAGACTCCACAGCCTTCGAACCGGTGGAGTGGTCAAGGCTGTTGTAGACCTCGATAAGCTCAGCATCCCGAGCAGCCACCGTCAGCAGCGAGATGCCGTTCCTATCCCGGCGAATCTTCACACCCTCCTCACGGGGTGTGCGCAAGGCTTTGAGCTCCTTGCGGGCAGTAGCAATGATCTGCTGACTGGTTGTCAACGCCAAGAGTTTCAGGCGCAACTGCCAGGCAGCATCCTTGCCCTTGACCTTCTTGGCATAAGACTCGATGAGTTTCAGGGTGGACAAGCTATGTGTGGTGGCTTGGGCTTTACGCTGCCGCCTAGTGTATCTGGTGGGCCCGAAGTAGACCTGGGCTAAATGCACCAACTCTTCGGCTTCGCGCGTGCTGCAGCCGGCCTCCTCCAACTGGGCGGCCGATAGCCCGGCCGCGCCCTGGATTATGGCCATACCCGCGGCCTGCGCGGCAAGATAAGCCTCTAACTGTTCGTTCATGACCCTGAGGCTAAAAGCCAGCGTCAAGGAAAAATAGGAAGAATTTCTCCGAAAGCCTCAATCTGTGGATAACTCCGCCTGACGCGCCCGCCCAGGGCATGTTATCCACAGGCGAAAGGAGCGCGGGCAAGCAAAAAGCCCGCTGCGCCGTGCAGCGGGCTTGCGGCTGAGGGCCGATTAGAGCTCAGCGGCGTCCACGCGCTCCGGGTAGACGCGTGGGCGGGCACCAGCAATCTCCTCAACGATGCGAATGACCTGGTTGGAGTAACCAAACTCGTTGTCGTACCACACGTAGAGCACCAGGTGCTTGCCGGTGGCGATGGTGGCGAGGCCGTCGACAATACCGGCGTGGGTGGAGCCTACGAAGTCAGAGGACACAACCTCCGGGGAGGCGATGTAAGAAATCTGCTGGCGCAGGTCAGAGTGCAGGGAGACGTTGCGCAGGAAATCGTTGACCTCGTCGCGCTCGACCTCCTTCTCCAGCTCCAGGTTGAGCACCGCCATGGAAACATCCGGGGTGGGCACGCGGATGGCGTTACCGGTGAGCTTGCCCTCGAACTCCGGCAGGGCCTTGGACACGGCCTTGGCGGCGCCGGTCTCGGTGAGCACCATGTTCAAGCCAGCGGCGCGGCCGCGGCGGTCACCCTTGTGGAAGTTATCAATGAGGTTCTGGTCATTGGTGAAGGAGTGGGCGGTCTCCACGTGGCCGTGGACAACGCCGTAACGGTCATTGATGACCTTGAGCACCGGGGTAATGCCGTTGGTGGTACAGGACGCGGCGGAGAGGATCTGGTCAGACTCCTCGATATCCTGGTGGTTGATGCCGTAGACGATGTTCTTCAGGTCGCCCTTGCCCGGAGCGGTGAGCAGCACGCGGGCAATGCCCTTGGACTTCAGGTGCTGGGACAGGCCCTCGCGGTCGCGCCACACGCCGGTGTTATCCACCAGGATGGCGTTGTCGATGCCGTAGGCGGTGTAGTCGATGTCGGAGGGGTCGTTGGCGTAGATCATCTGGATCTTGGTGCCGTTGGCCCAGATGACCTCGTTCTCCTCGTCCACGGCGATGGTGCCGTTGAACGCACCGTGCACGGAGTCACGGCGCAGCAGGGAGGCGCGCTTGAGGATGTCAATGTCACCCTTCTTGCGCACCACGATGGCGCGCAGGCGCACGCCGCCGTAGGCCGCCTCGCGGGCGATGAGGATGCGGGCCAGCAGGCGGCCGATGCGGCCGAAGCCGTAGAGCACCACATCGGTGCATTCCTTATCGACGGCCGCGCCCACCAAGTCCACCAGCACGTCCTCCAGGTAAGCGCGCAGGTCGGTCTCCTCGGACTTCTTGAAGCCGGTGGCCAGGCGGCCGAGGTCGATGGAGGCGGTGCCCAGGTTCATGTTGCACAGCTCCTTGAGGATCGGCAGGGTCTCCGCCGTGGAGAGCTCGCGATCAGCCACGCGGCGGGCGTAGCGGTGTGCCTTCATGATGTCGATGTCGGTGACACCGATGAGCATGCGCCCGAAGATGGAGGTGACAACGTTGTTGTTGCGGTGCAGCTGGTGGATGAGCGGAATCATCTCCTGAGCCAGCTCCAGGCGTTCGTTCCAATCAGCGTGGCTAACTTCGGCGTTCACGGTCACGTGCTTCAATTCCTTTACTCGTCACGGGGGTAATCCAGGTACTAACCGTAAATACTAACGGCTATTGCCGTTTGTTTGGGTATAGGTGGTGGAGGATCTCCGCCACACTACCCCCGTTGATCTTCTCCGCCTCGGGCCCCACGAGGCAATAGTCCACGTCAGGGTCCTGATTCTGACGGCGCGGCTTCAATATGGCGTTGAGGTAGGGATACACCAGCGGCAGCTGCGGGTGCGCCCGGGTAAAGGCGGTTTCCAGCCCGCGGGCGTAGCGCCCGGAAAACGCCCTGGTGGAGACGCTGCGGCCACCGGCGGCGAGCAGCGTGCGGTTGTGCAGCGAGGTGCCTGCCTCGGTGGCCAGCAGGAAGGCGGAGCCGCAGCTGACCTTGACCACCCCGGGCCAGCTCAGCGCGCGGGCGACGTCCTCGGCATCGCGCAGCCCGCCGGAGGCGATGAGCGGCAGGGAGGGGCATTCCGCGTGCACGGCGGCAACGAGTTGCTCTAAGGGGCGCTGATCGGGCTCGGCCGCCGGGTCCCACACCCCGCGGTGGCCGCCGGCCTCGGGGCCCTGCACGCACAGCGCATCTACCCCGGCCGCCGCGGCCGCGCGGGCTTCTGCGGGCGTGGTCACCGTGGTCCACGCCTCGGCCCCGGCCGCGTGGATGTGCGCCACCTCGCGCGGGGCGAAGACCCCGAACATCGACCACACTACGGCCGCTCCGCCGGCCAGTGCGGCGTCGAGCTTGGCCTGCCAGCCAAAGCTGTAGTCCACCTGCGGGACCTCGACTCCCTCGGCGGCGGCGAGGTGGCGGACGTGGTCGAGGTGGGCGTCGTCAAGCGGGGCTTGGGGGTGGAAGAGGTTGACCCCGAAGCGGTGCCCCGCGCAGGCCGAGATGGCGCCGCGAGCCGCCTCGATGGTGGAGGTCCCCTCCCCCAAGGTGCCCAGGGAGTCGGCCTCCTCGGCGGCGATGACCAGCTCGGGCGTGGTGGGCCCGCCCGCCATCGGCGCAGGTAAAACCGGGGAAGTGATAGTGTCTAACAGCGTGCTCATACCGCCCACAGTAGAGAGGAACCCGCATGGCCGCACTCGGTGATTTCTTCCGCCGCATCTTCGGCACCACCCCGCAGAAGGAGGCCACCCACTCTGTGGACCCGGGCCAGCTCCGCGCGGAGTGGCTCGTGGTGGGCCTGGGCAATCCCGGCAAGAAGTATGAGGCCACCCGCCACAACGTGGGCTACATGGCCGTCGACGACCTGCTGGCCGAGACCGGCGAGCTGCTCCAGCCGGTGGCCGGGCACAATCTCAGCGCCGCCCAACTAGAGTGGCAGGGCATCCCGGTGCTCGCGCTGCGCTCGCATACCTACATGAATCTTTCTGGTGATCCCGTCGCTCCCTTAGCCCAGCAGCTGGGCGTTCCCGCGGAGCGCGTCATCGTCCTGCACGATGAGCTGGACCTGCCCGTGCACACCGTGCGGGTGAAGAAGGGCGGCAACGAAAACGGACACAACGGGCTAAAGTCCTTGAGCGAGCGCCTGGGAACTCGGGATTACCTGCGGGTGCGCATCGGTATCGGCCGCCCGCCGAAGGGCTCGCCCATCCCCGAGTACGTCCTGGGGCCTGTCGACGCCGGCGCCGGCTGCGACACCGCCATCGCCACCGCAGCGGAAGCCGCTCACCTCATCGTGGAGCGCGGGCTGTCGGCGGCCCAGAATGAGATCCACTCGCGCAAGTAGCTCACCTGAGAGGGATTGAGCACTTACACTGTGTTCTATGACCCAGCCTTCCCCACGAACCATCGTTATTACCGGCGCCTCCGATGGCATCGGCGCGGCCGCCGCGCGGATCCTGCGCCGCACCCATGAGAATGACGCCCTGGTTCTGGTCGGCCGCGATCCTGCCAAGACGCAGCGGGTGGCGCGCGAGGTGGGTGCCACCTTCCACCTCGCGGATTTCGAGTCCCTGGGTCAGGTGCGGAAGCTGGCCACGGAGCTCAACCAGTATGAGCACATCCATGCGCTGGGAAACAACGCCGGCGGCATCTTCGACGGCCCCTTTGCCACCGCCGACGGCTTCGAGCGCACCTGGCAGGTCAACGTCGTCGCGCCTTTCCTGCTCACCTCGCTGGTGCAGGAGAAGCTGCGTGCTTCGAACGCCACGGTGGTCAACACCGCCTCGGTGGCGCAGTGGCTGCTGTCCTCCTTTGATCCCTCGGATCCCAATACCTTCCAGAAGTTCTCCGCCGAGCGCGCCTATGGCAACGCCAAGCTGGGCGATATCCTGCTCACCCGCTACATCGACGCCCACGGAATCAACTCCGTGGCATTCCACCCGGGCGTGCTGCGCACCAGCTTTGGGTCGACGTCGACAAGCATGACCAGCAAGCTCTACGCCGGCGCGCTGAGCAGGCTCTTCGGCTCGCCCGATGAGGGCGGGGAGAACCTGGCCTACTTCCTCACCGGCACCCCCGGCGTGGACTTCGAGTCCGGGGAGTATTACAGCCGCAAGGGCAAGATCGGCCGGCAGCGCCCGATGGCGCGCAAGGTCTCGCTGGCGCGCCGGATCTTCGATGATCTGGGTCAGCAGCTCAATGTGGAGTGGTAGGACCCAGCGGCTACACTATTGCGCATGAGTATTGCCGCCGAAGCCGCACGCCGCCGCACCTTTGCTGTCATCGCCCACCCCGATGCTGGTAAGTCCACGCTGACGGAGGCTCTCGCGCTCCACGCTCACGTCATCAACGAGGCAGGCGCGGTGCACGGCAAGGGCAACCGCAAATCCACGGTCTCCGACTGGATGGAGATGGAGAAGGATCGCGGCATTTCCGTGGCTTCCTCGGCGCTGCAGTTCGAGTACGCCCCGGAGGGCCACGAGGGCGAGCCCTTCATGATCAACCTGGTGGATACCCCCGGCCACGCGGACTTCTCGGAGGATACCTACCGCGTGCTCACGGCTGTCGACGCCGCCGTCATGCTTATTGACGCCGCCAAGGGCCTCGAGCCCCAAACCCTCAAGCTCTTTCGCGTGTGCAAGGCGCGCGGGCTGCCCATCGTCACCGTGATCAACAAGTGGGACCGCGTGGGCCGTGAGCCGCTGGAGCTCATCGATGAGATCGTCAACGAGATCCAGCTGCAGCCTACTCCCCTGTACTGGCCAGTGGGCATCGCCGGTGACTTCCGAGGCCTGGCTCACATCAACGATGACGGTGAGGCCGACGAGTACATCCACTTCATCCGCACCGCAGGCGGATCCACCATTGCGCCGGAGGAGCACTTCTCCCCGGAGGCCGCCTTGAAGCGCGAGGGGGATGCCTGGGAGACCGCCACCGAGGAGGCCGAGCTGCTGGCTGCCGACGGCGCCCTGCACGATCAGGAGCTCTTCGAGCAGTGCGTGACTTCCCCGGTGATCTTCGCTTCCGCGATGCTCAACTTCGGCGTGCACCAGATCCTGGACACCCTGTGCGCTATTGCCCCGGCGCCGCGCTCGCGCCACTCCGACCCGCAAGCGGTGGAGTCCTCCGCCACGGCGATCGATGCAAACCGCGAGGTCACCGATGACTTTTCCGGCGTCATCTTCAAGGTGCAGGCTGGCATGGACCGCAAGCACCGCGACAACCTGGCCTTCATGCGCGTGGTCTCCGGCGAGTTCGAGCGAGGCATGCAGGTCACCCACGCGCAGTCGGGCCGCAGCTTCTCCACCAAGTACGCGCTGACGGTCTTTGGCCGCAACCGCGACACCGTGGACTCGGCTTTCCCCGGCGACATCGTGGGCTTGGTCAACGCCGGTTCCCTGGCCCCGGGTGACACCATCTACGCGGGCAAGAAGGTGCAGTTCCCGCCGATGCCGCAGTTTGCCCCCGAGTCCTTCCGCATCCTGCGTGCGAAGTCGCTGGGTGATTACAAGGCCTTCCGCAAGGGGCTGGACCAGCTGGCGGCGGAGGGTGTTGTCCAGATTCTGCGCAACGACACCCGCGGTGACGCCGCCCCGGTCATGGCCGCGGTGGGCCCGATGCAGTTCGAGGTCATGCAGTCGCGCATGGAGCTGGAGTACAACGTGGAGACGATCACCGAGCCCATCCCCTACTCCGTGGCGCGCCGCACCGACGTCGAGTCCGCCCCGGAGCTGGGCCGCCAGCGCGGCGTGGAGATCTTCACCCGCACCGACGGCGAGCTCATCGCGCTCTTCGGGGACAAGTGGAAGCTGGCCTTCATTGAAAAGGAGCACCCGGAACTGACCATCGAGCCGCTGGTGGCGGACTAGGCTCCTGGCGCTTTAGCTCAGGAATTCCCGCCAGGCTGGCCACTCGTGGTGTATCTGCGCCGCGCCGGCCTCGTAGTTGGCGCGCAGTTTCGCCACCGAGCGCTCGGTGGACTTGACCTGCATGTCCTCCGCCAGGAGCTTGACTATGCAGGCCGCGGTGTAGGAGTTGCGCATCCCGCCGCCTTCGAGGACCAGGGCTGTATCTTGAGCATCAATCACATCCCCCGATGGTACTGCCCTAGGATGGCGGGCATGGGTTTGTTTTCTGCCTTATCTCGGCTTACTGGGCCCTCCGCTCCCCGGCTGGCCAGTCCGGACGCCGGTGCGCCGGTCATCGAGTTGGAGCGTTTGGAGGTGCACACCGCCGGCACGCTGGTCATCGTGGTCACCGACTCCCCCGGCGCGCAGGTCCTCCGCGAGGTTGCCCGCAGTGGGCAGGCGGCGCGGCTGGTCAGCGCTAGCGCCTCGGTGTTTCTCAGCCCCACGCGCCGCGACGAGTTGAGCGTGCACGATCCCGCCACAGGTTGGGTGATTCCGCTTGGCCCCGAGCAGCGCGAGCGCATCGCCCGCGAGCTGCCAGCCACCGGGGATTTGGAGCTATCCGAGTCCCTGGCCTTCAGCGTGGAAGGCTAGCCGGCCTGCACCACGGTAACCAGGCCCATCACCGCCAGGAAGATGGCCACCACGTAGCCGCCCCACAGGGAGACCACAGCGGAGTTCTCCCGCGCCCAGGCAAAGGCCCGCCCTGCCCAGGACTCCGGCTTGGCGCGCACCACGGCGATAAACAGCCCGCACACCGTGGGTAGCGAGAGCGCGAAGCTGGCGTAGAAGAGGAGCCCGCCGTAGGTCACGAACGCCGAGAAGTTGCCGGCCGCTAGGTGCATGAGTCCGTAGAAGAAGGGCACCGAAGTCAAGGACTGGATAACGCCCATGGCGTAGCCCACCACCACGGTGCGCCACGAGGGCTCGCGCAGCGGGCCGAGCAGCTTGTTCACCAGCTCGTTGGGCTCACCCTTGCTGCGCCAGGCCAAGATACCCAGGCCGATGCCCACGAAGATGAGCACCCAGCCCGCCACGGGGGATTCGATCACCGCAGCCACCTGGTCGCGGATTCCAACGAAGATGAAGGTCACCACCACCGCGGCGGTGAGCACCCCGAGCCAGTCCCCCACCAGGATCAGCGCTGCGACCTTGCGGTACTTCCCGCGCGGCAGCATGATGCCGATGGCCACCAGGATGCCGATGAGCAGCGCGTTGACGGAATCGGCAAAAGCATTGAGGACGGCTTCGAGCATGACGGCCAGTCTAGCGTGCGCCTGCCGCAGGCAAGAAGTGCGCCCGCCGCGGGCAAGAAGAACGCCCAGTGCCGGCCGGCGGCAAACGTTTACGCGTTGTTTACCCGCTCCACCCGCGCGGATGCGGTGCCCAAGCTATCGTGGTAAGAAGTGCGAAAAACAAGCTACCGATGGGAGTAGAACACAGTGAAAGTTGCAATCCTGGGCGGAGACGGTTTCTGCGGATGGCCTGCATCCCTCTACCTCTCGGATCAGGGCCACGAGGTCATCATCGTTGATAACCTTTCCCGGCGCGCCATCGACAAGGAGCTTCAGGCAGAATCACTGACTCCCATCGCCAGCATCGAGGAGCGCCTGGTCGCCTGGAAGGAGGCCTCGGGCAAGACCATCGGCTTCCGTAACATCGACATTGCCCAGGATTACGACGCACTGCTGGAGTTCCTCACCACCGAGAGTCCCGATGCCGTGGTGCACTTTGCTGAGCAGCGCGCCGCGCCTTACTCCATGAAGAACTCGCGCACCAAGCGCTACACCGTGGACAACAACATCAACGCCACCCACAACCTGCTGGCGGCCATCGTGGAATCCGGCCAGGACATTCACGTGGCCCACCTCGGCACCATGGGCGTCTACGGCTACGGCACCGCCGGCATGGAGATCCCGGAAGGTTACCTCGACGTGCAGGTCAAGGTGGAGGGCAAGGAGCCAGTGGAGCAGTCTATCCTCTACCCCTCCAACCCGGGCTCGGTGTACCACATGACCAAGGTGCTGGATCAGCACCTCTTTGCCTACTACGCCAAGAACGACGAGCTGCGCATCACCGATCTGCACCAGGGCATCATCTGGGGCACCCACACGGAGCAGACGCTGCGCGACGAGCGCCTCATCAACCGCTTCGACTACGACGGCGACTACGGCACCGTGCTCAACCGCTTCCTCGTGCAGGCAGGCATTGGCTATCCTCTGACCGTGCACGGCACCGGCGGGCAGACCCGCGCCTTCATCCACATCCGCGACATGGTGCGCTGCGTCGAACTGGCGCTGCTCAACCCGCCGTCCAAGGGAGAGCGCGTGAAGATCATCAACCAGATGACGGAGACCCACCGCGTGCGCGACCTCGCCGAGCTGGTGGCCAAGTTCTCCGGCGCGCGCATCGCCATGGTGCCCAACCCGCGTAAGGAGTCCGCAGAGAACGAGCTCTTCGTCTCCAACAAAACCTTCCTCGAGCTGGGCCTGCAGCCCACTACCCTCTCGGAGGGCCTGCTACAGGAGGTCGAGCAGGTAGCGCGCAAGTACGCCGAGCGCGTGGATCGTTCCAAGATCCCGGCGCAGTCCCTGTGGACAGCTCAGCAGCACGCGGGCATCCCGGAGGATCTCGCAACAGACCCGGCTTCTGCGGAGGCTGAGGCTTAGGTGCGCATTGCGATTGTCACCGAGGTCTTCCTTCCCAAGATCGACGGTGTAGTCACCCGCGTGACCCGCACCTTGGAGCAACTGGCCGCCCTGGGCCACGAGGTCCGCGTCTTTGCCACCGGCAAGCCCCCGGCCACCTACGCCGGCTTCGAGGTCACCCGCATCCCGAGCCTGTCCCTGTGGGTCTATCCGGAGATCAAGTTCGGGCTGCCCTCCTGGGGTTTCTTTTCGGAGATTCGGGACTTTGACCCAGACGTTATCCACGCCGTCAACCCCATCTGGACTGCCGCGCTGGGGGTCTTCGCCGCGCAGCGCGACGCCGTTCCGCTCGTGGCCAGCTTCCACACCAACGTGCCGGAGTACGTCGACGCCCTGGGCATCGGGTGGACGCGCCCGCTCACGGAGAAAGCGATTAGCTACCTGCACGGCCAGGCAGCGGTCAACCTGTGTACCTCCGGGCCCATGGTGGACAAGGCCCGCGCACTGGGCATGCCCAACGTTCACCTGTGGCCCAAAGCCGTGGACACCGAGGGCTACCACCCAGCCAAAGCCACGGCCGAGATGCGCGAGCGCCTCACCGGCGGCAACCCGCAGGCCCCGCTGCTGACCTACATCGGCCGGGTGTCCAAGGAGAAGGACCTGGCGCGCCTCAACCACGTCACCGAGCTGGTGCGGCGCGAGCTGCCGGAGGCCCGCCTGGCCATCGTCGGCGCCGGCCCCTACGTGGAGGAGCTGAAGAAGAGCTTCGATCCCTCCTTCGCCGTGTTCACCGGCTACCTCTCCGGCGAGGAGCTGGCCGCGGCCTTTGCCAGCGGGGACCTTTTCCTCTTTCCCTCCGCCACGGAGACCCTGGGCCTGGTTTCGCTGGAGTCCTTTGCCTCGGGCGTGCCGGTCATCGGCACCAACGCCGGCGGCATCCCCTTTGTCATCGATGATGAGCGCACCGGTGTGCTCATCGACGCGGACGCCCCCGACTCCGCCTGGGCCGAGGCCGCGCTGCGCATGCTCAAGGATCCACAGGCCCGCCACGCGATGGGAATCGCGGCGCGTGCTGAAGCGGAGCGTTATTCCTGGCTAGAATCCACTAGAACCCTCGTTGAGGCCTACGAGGAGGCCATTGCCCACCCCTACCGCAAGGATTAACTCGTGACTGTTCTCTCCAGCATCGATGAACTCTTCTCCGCCGGCGCCTTCGTGCAGGCCGGTATCGACGCCAGCCTGCGCCACGAGCTTGGGGAGATCAGCAGCGTGGAGTTTAATTTCCAGCCCGTGCAGGATGGCGCCGGCGAGGGCGAGACCGATCAGCTGGCCCAGGTCCGTATCAACGCCGCCCGCGGCTCCCGAGTCTTCCACGGCGTGCGTCTGGCCTACATCACCGACGGCACCTGGCACTGGGCCACCTCCCGCGTGCAGCACTTCTCCATCCCGGAGCTGCATTCCCCGCAGCCTGACGATCCCGCGCTGGAATCGATCGCCCGCAGCCTGGTGGGCGAGGTACCGGTCTTCCGCACCATCCAGGGCGAGCACGAGGCCGTGGTGGCCATTGACTACACCACGCTGCCACCCCAGCCGCGCGAGAGCATCCTGGCGGGCATCGAGCGCTCCTCGGAGGGCGTGGACGAGCGTCTTGCCCTGCTTACCCTGGGCAATCACCTGCAGCAGCCCATCGACGAGGTGGGCGACTACCTGCGTTTCTACGACGGCACCACCGCGCAGCTCACCCCAGCCGATGATCCGCACGGCCGGCGCACCATCGCTCTTAACGGGGCGACGTGGGGGCTCTCCCCTGCGCATGTGCTTGCCGACGCCCACTTCCCCGCCGCCGAGCACCAATTCTTCCTGGAGGCCCAGTACCCCGGTCTCAGCGCCCAGCTCGACGTGGACAGCGGGCAGGCCGTGGTCAACTCGCGCGCGGGCTCGATTACGGTTCCTGCCCACCTCATCGCCACCGTGGGTAGTGGCACCTTCACGTGGGCCTGGGCCGATGAGCAGCTGGCCTCCACCCCGGCCGCGCAGGCCGCCGGCCACGTGCGTCGTTTTGGCTGGGACAATGCCGTCCCCGCTCTCCTCCGGCCGCACCTGCCGGTGGACGTGGCCCGCAAGGCCCGCCTGCCGCAGGTGGCCATGCCCATCCTGGGGCTGTGGACGCTTCTGCCGGTGCAGCTTTCCGGCGGGCAGCTGGGCTTGGCGCTGTCCGACGCCATCCCCTTCCGCCTGCCTGCCCCTTCCCCCGCGGCGGTGGAGGCCACCCTCGCGGTGCCGGTGCCCGAGGGCGTGGACGAGCAGCGTGCCCGCGCCGCCTACGCGGCGTTCCGCGGCATCAGTCTGTCGCAGAGCACCGCAGAACTAAGTCAGAACTAAGGCACAGTACTAGGCCCGGCCCAGCGCGGCGAGGAAGGGCGCTGGGTCGACCTCGTCAGTCGAGGCGTGCTCGAAGCGCGCGTCCTGCGTTTTATCCACGAGCACCGCGCGCACGCCCTCGGCGAAGTCCGGCCGGCGGATCATCACACGGCCCAGGTTGAGCTCCAGCTCGAGGGCCTCGCGGATGGTGCCGGCCTGGGCCTCTGCCTCGAAGAGCTCGTTGGCCGCGATGATGGAGGCCGGGCAGGCCTGGGACAAGAGCTCGGTCACCAGCTCCTTGAGGCGCGGATGCTCCTCCAGCGCGGCGGTGATCTCGTCCCAGGTGGAGTGACTGAAGACGGCCTCGATGTCCTCGATGTGTTCTTCCAGCGGCGCCGGGCTGGGTGCGGGCAGCGCGTAGGCATCCACGGCGGCGTCGACGCCCTGCTCGATGACAGCGGTGATGAAGGACTCGGGGTCGCGGATAAGATGCGTGGCCAGCCCGGACCACAGCATATCCGCAGCGTACATGCGGTAGCCGGTAATCCCCCAGAACTTGGCCAGCGCCGGGGAGGCCTTCCCGCGGGTGCCCACCATGCGCTGCGCCATGTAGGGCACGCCAACGTCAGTGACGTAGCCGATGTTCATCTCCGGCATGGAGGCAAAGGCGCGCTCGGTAACCACGCGGTGGGAGCCATGGGCGGAAATGCCCAGCCCGCCGCCCATGACCACGCCGTCCATGACGGCGATGAAGGGCTTGGGGTATTCGGCGATGTCGCCGTTGGTGAGGTATTCGTTGCGGAAGAAGCCGTCGACCTCCTCTAGGCGGCCGTCGAGCACCCCGTCGCGGGCCTCGCGCACGTCACCCCCGGAGCACAACGCCTTGGGGCTATTAGAAAAGACCAGCACCTGCTCGACGGCGGGATCATCCCGCCACCCGATGAGCGCTTCGCGGATGAGGTGAATCATCTGTGAATTCAGTGAGTTCAGGGCGCGGGGGCGATTGAGCTCAATGACTCCGGTATGGTTGCGAACGGTTGTGAGTACTGGTGCGTCTGAATTAGCCATACGCACCAGTGTTGCACATCACATCAAAATCAGCCACCTGCCTTAACTCACAGATTGGTCGGATAGTTTTGCTCCCTCAGCTCATCGCACTCGACATGGACGGCACCCTCCTCGACGCACACGGGAACCTGCCCCCGGACTTTTCAGAACTCCACGAGCGCGCTGAGTCCCTCGGGTGCACCCTGGTGCCTGCCTCCGGCCGGCAGCTGGCCACGTTGAAGTGGATGTTCCCGCACGTGGGCACCTTCATTGCAGAAAACGGTGCGGTGGTCATGCACCAGGGTGAGGTCATCGCCACCTTCCCGCTTCCCGCTGAGACCGTGCACAGCGTGCGTGAGACCTCCGCCGCCATCACGCAGCCGCACACCTTGGTGCTCTGCGGCTCGGAAACCGCCTATGTGCGCAAGGATGTCTCCGCCGCCGCCCGCGCGGAGATTGCCAAGTACTACAAGTCGGTGACCTGGGTGGACTCCCTGGAAGGGGTGCCGGACACCGGCATCATCAAGATCGCCATGTACTGCGAGGCCGGCTCGGAAGCGCACCTGCTCGCCCCGGTGTCCGCGGCCGTCGGCTTTGATAACATCGCGGTCTCCGGCGCCGTGTGGCTCGACGTCATGGCCGCCGGCGTGGACAAGGGCGAGGCACTGGCTGCGCTGGCGAGGCTTTCCGACGTCCCCCTCTCCCGCACCGCCGCCTTTGGTGACTTCCTCAACGACTACGAGCTTCTGCAGCGTGCCGGGCTGGCCATCGCCATGGACAATGCTCACCCCTCACTCAAGGAGATTGCGGACATCATCGCCCCGCCTAACACCGAGTACGGGGTGAGCACCGTGTTGCGCGAGCTGTTTGCCAAGGCCGACGACTAGAACAGATCGAGTACAGAGATCGAGTACCACGCACAGCACGGGTAGCCACACAGCACGAGTAGCCACTACGCGCACGCGCTGTTTGCCACAGCACACACGCCGGTTGCTGCCCTAGCGCTTAGCCCTGTGACCAGCTGACTAGACTGATTCGGGCTGTCCGTTCCACACCACGCATTGGGAGAAAGTTGTGAAGAGTTTCTTCAGGTCCTTGCTCGGCCGCTCCACCGCGCAGCCGAAGGCCTCCCCGTCACGCAAGGCCCCCTATGCGCCTGTGAACGTACCTGGAGACACACCGGCAAAACCGGCTGCGCCCGCGAAGACGACGCCCGCACCGCAAGAGGCGCCGACGAAGGAAACGCTGGCGCCGCAGAAGCAAACCTCGACGAAGCAATCTCAAGAAAAGGCTTCTGCCCCAAAGAAGCCGGCTACTCCGAAGAGGACGCCCGCCCCCAGGGCAAACCGCAAGCCCCGTCCGGCGTCCGCGCGCGTGCCCTCCCCTACGGACGTGGCCAAGCGCTTCCCCAAGTCTTCTGTATCCCCCGTCCTCACCGAGGGCGCGCTTCCCAAGACTGCCGCGCTGCGCAAGGCCAAGCTGGCCCATGAGTCTTCCGCGGACTCCCCCTCCGCCAAGCTCCCGCCGCATAAGACCACGAGCGCGCGCTCTGCCAAGACACCAGCCACGGCCAAGACCAACAACACCGCCCAGGGCTACACCAAGGCCAAGGCCA
>NZ_JAUNLS010000005.1 GCF_030532325.1 Corynebacterium sp. | reverse complement strand
CTTCCCATTTGCGGAATGCATGCCAGCACCCTGAGCATTCCCACATCCCCCCCACAAAGCCGCACATTAAACCGCCAACTTTAAGCAAGCTTAGGGCTTTGCATTTATTCACTCTCACCATGACCTTAAAGACTAAGACCCACCGGATATTAGCCCTTGCACTTCTATTTTTCGCAAGCGTCGTCGATGAACTGATTGCAACTGTCCTCCTTCTTGAAATAGACAATGGACGTGGACTGTGGCCCTCACTTCTTTTCGCTTTCTCCACAGCCGGTGCGCTGCTCGCTAGCCCTTTATCACAACAGGTCCTTATTCAGGGAAAAAATTTAACGCGGATGGCTTCTTCAGTACTTTACGGCGAAGCCGTCGTTGTACTTCTCTGCGTCTACCTCTATAAAAACCGCGCTCCTATCCTCGCGATCTTGTTTGGCGGCGCTCTCGGACTCCTTGGGGCGCTCCTCTGGGTGATTGTTTTACTCATCGTCACTGAGTCTTTTGAAAAGCAACAATTTGATTCAGTAAACAAGTGGATAACAACCATCAGGAATGCAGGATTCGTTGTTGGACCGGCATTGGGAGGCCTGCTATACCCCATCGGTTCTTTATATATCTATCTGGCTAGTGCCGGCTTCTGCTTAGTAAGCGCCTCGTTCGCATTAAGGCAGCTCCCCCCCCCCGTGCTTTGCCCAACAACGGAAGAGAAAGAATCCTCGTCTAAAACCAAAGCAAGCTTTTCAGGTTCAATAGTCGAATTATTGACGCTTCCTAGGTTAGCCGTAAGACTACTGCCGCCTATGGGCGTAGCCTTCTTTGGCTCAGTAGTTAACGTAGGCATTGTCATATATCTGCTCGACGTACAGGGGAGACGAGAGTCAGACTACGGTCTTGTGGGCGCTTCCATCAGTATAGGGCTTGTTCTAGGCCCAGTTCTAATACAAGCAATCGCCAAGCGTAACACGCAAATTGGCATAGGGTTATCCGGCATCATTACTGGGGCAGCGATAGTCTTACTATTCCTACCGTGGAATGTTGTCTTAGCCCTCGTTTCAGGCTTTCTTTTAGGAATTGGAAACGGTGGGCAAAATGTCTCCGTTACGTCACTGCTTATGAAGTCGATCCCGGAAGATCGAAGAGCTAAATTAATCCCCGCATTTGTTTTTTGCATCTATTTCTTTGTCTTTTCGTCTTACATCGCTGGGCTATTCGTCACCCCCTCCAATGTGATCTCATTGATGATGCGCGGTGGTGTCATAACCATTTTGCTGGGAGTTTTTTCAATTACAAGGACCCCGCTCGATTCATAGTTAGATCCCAATCTGAGGGAGAATATCCTCTTTTACAACAAAGACTCGATCGGTGCGGCAGATAACAAAAAGACCCTGGCCAAGAGCCTAAACTCTCACCAGAGCCTTGTAGACGACGCCTGCTTTACATGACGATGAGCAAGGGGCCGAAAGTGAGCACCAGGCCCACGATGGCCCCCAGGAACATGGAGAGTCCGTCGCGGTTGGTGCGCAGTGCGTGGACCAAGCCCACCATGACGCCAGTGACCACGACGCCCAGGATGGCAACGATGAGGCGGTCGAAGCGGTCCCAGAGGATCTCGAAGCCCTTGAACACCACCGCGCCCAGCACAACGCCCACCACGGTCAGGATAAGAACCGAGAAAAGGTTGAGCTTCTCCTCTTCCTCGTCGTCCTCCTCATCGGAGTACTCATCGAGGTCCTTGTCCAGATCCTCGTCACGCACGGGCTCGAGCTCGCCGGTGGTCTCCCGGGAGTCAGCGGTCTCGGCAGTAGCCGGCGTGCGGGCCGCGTCAACGGCAGAGGCCTCAGCCTTGGCGTCCTTCTCTTCCGTTGTGTCCTTGAGCTGCGTTTCAGAGGTGTCCGCAGCCGGAGCAGCGGCCTTCTTTTCGCCGGCCTTGGCCGCGGGCTTGTTCTCAGCCTTGGTCTCAGGCTTGGACCCGGCCTCAGCCTTGACTGGGGTCTTCTCGACGCGCTTGATCACGCGGGTGTCCTCGGTGGAGGGCTGGCGCTTCTGGGCCTCGGCCGGCTTTTCTGCAGGCTTCTCTGCTGCCTTGTCCTGCGCAGACTTCTCGGCCTTCGCGGGCTTTTCGTCCGGCTTCTCAGCTGCCTTCTCGGCGGGCTTGGAGGAGTCCTCGGCCTTCGGGGCCGGGATCACCGGCGCGGTCTCATCCAGCGGCACGCTGGAGTGGCGTGCCTGCGTCGGCGTGGCCTTGACCTTCTGCAGGTTACCCGTCAGCTCAGCGACGGAGATTCCGCCCTCCTCCACACTGCGGCGCCGGCGACGGCGGGAGGTACCCTCGGTGCCTCGTTCCTTAGCGTTACGAGCCAGCAGCTCGGCAACGGTCAATTGCTTCTCGTCAGCCACGTCTACTTCCTATTCCAGTCCCTTATCGGTACGGCGCAGAATCACACCTTCGCGCAGTGCCCACGGGCAGATTTCCAGCTTCTCAATTCCCAGCGCACGCATGCTGGCCTCAGCCACGAGCGCGCCCGCGACGATCTGATGCGACCGGGTAGAACTTACACCCTCCAGGTCCGCCCTGTCCGCCGCAGTCATGCGCGAGATGAAAGAAATCAGCTGGCGCAGGCCCGGTGCGGTCAGGGTGCGCTTGACAAAGGGGCCCGCGGACGAGGGCGCAGCGCCCGTCAGCCGGGCCAGCGTGCGGAAGGTCTTCGAGGTGCCAACCCCCAGGCCGGCCGGGCCCAGCGCGCGCATCTTCTCCCCCACGGGGGCGAGCTCAGCGTCGATATAATCGCGCAGCAGGTTCACCTTGGCCTTCTCCGGCGGATCTGTATCAAACCAGTTGTGGGTCAGGCGGCCCGCGCCCAGATCCAGCGAGAAGGCCAGCTCCGGGTGCTCGTCAGTGCCGGTGGACAGCTCCAGGGAGCCGCCGCCGATGTCGAGGTTGGTGATGCGGCCGGCGGACCAGCCGTACCAGCGGCGGGCAGCCAGGAAGGTCAGGCGGGCTTCCTCCTCGCCGGAGAGGATCTCCAGGCGCACCCCGGTGGCGTCCTCCACTTGGTCGAGGACCTCCGCGGAATTGGTCGCGGAACGCACCGCAGAGGTGGCAAAGGGCATGAGTTCGGCACAACCCAGTTTGGAGGCAAGCTCCTTGGCCTCACCGACCGCAGAGATCAGCTTCTTCAGGCCCTTGTCGTGGATGTTGCCATCCTCATCCAGCTGCTCCACCAGGCGCAGCGGGGTCTTCCAGTCGCTCATCGGGGTAGGCCGACCACCCGTCGTGGCATCGACAGCCACGAGGTGGACGGTATTACTACCGACATCTAATACACCTAATCGCACGCCTCTAGAGTAGTAGGTCTACCGTGGTTAGGTGTGAATCGCCCAAATTCGAACGAGGTTTACCTGGGTTTTCCCGCGACCTCTCCCGCCGCCGCCTCCATCCTCGCCGGCCGTGAAAAGGCCCCTGACTTCCCGCGTGAATGGTTTGAGTTCACGGATCCGGATGATCCCGAGCACGTCTTTTCCGTCGATCTGACCTGGCTGGAATCGCACTACAGCTGCCAGTTTGGTACGCCGGCGTGTCATGGCATCGACAAGCAGCAGCCCGACGTCGGGTGCTGCGTGCACGGCGCCTACATGGCCGATGAGACTGACCGCGAGCAGCTTTACGACGCCGTCACGCGCATGCCCGCGCGCTTCTGGCAGCTGCGCCCGGCGGGGGTAGATGAGTACCTCGCCGCCGAGGATCCCACCGAGCTGGAGCCCTGGCTGGAGTGGGACGAGCTCGACGGCGAGGACGGCGAGCCGGAGCCGGCACTGAAGACGCCGGTTGTTGGCGGCGCGTGCATCTTTGCCAACCGCACCGGCTGGCAAACGGGCCCGGGCTGCGCCATCCACCAGTGGGCCATCGCCGAGGGCGAGGAGCTAACCGTGGTCAAGCCAGAGGTGTGCTGGCAGCTGCCCATTCGCCGCCACGAAGACTATGAGGAGCGCACAGACGGCCAGGAGATCCTGCGCACGGTGATTGGCGAGTACGACCGCCGCGGCTGGGGCAACGGCGGCGAGGACTTTGATTGGTACTGCTCCGCGGACCCGGCCTGCCACACCGCGGAGGAGCCGCTGTGGAAGTCGCAGAAGACGGAGCTCATCGCCCTCATGGGCGAGAAGTGCTACGAGATCCTGGCCCGGCACTGCACCGCGCGTGAACAAGCCGCCGCGGCGGGCGTGGAGCTCACGCGCCACCCGGCGGACAAGAACTAGCGGGAACGAAGACTCGCGGGCTAGAGCTCGAACTTATAGCCCAGGCCGCGCACCGTCACCAGGTGCTGCGGGCGGGAGGGCTCGGCCTCGATCTTGGAGCGCAGGCGCTTGACGTGCACGTCGAGGGTCTTGGTGTCGCCAACATAATCGGCGCCCCAGATGCGGTCAATGAGCTGCCCGCGGGTCAGCACGCGGCCCGCGTTGCGCAGGAGGTACTCCAGCAGATCGAATTCTTTGAGCGGCATGGAGACGGGTTCGCCTTCGACAAGCACGGTGTGGCGCTCGACATCCATGCGCACGCGGCCGCCCTCAAGGATCTGCTCCTCCGGCTCGTCCCCGGCGGAGTCGGCGGCGTTGTCCCCGCCGCGGCGCAGCACCGCGCGAATGCGGGCGATGAGCTCGCGGGAGGAGTAGGGCTTGGTCACGTAGTCGTCGGCACCGAGCTCGAGGCCCACCACTTTGTCAATCTCGGAGTCGCGCGCGGTGACCATGATGACCGGCACGGAGGAGGTGGCGCGCAGCTGCTTGCACACGTCGGTGCCGGACATGCCCGGCAGCATGAGGTCCAGCAGCACGATGTCGATGGAGTTGGCATTGAACTGCTCAAGCGCGCTGGGCCCATCGGGTGCGAGGATGACCTCGAAGCCCTCCTTGCGGAGGAGGAACGCTAGTGGATCGGCAAGCGACTCTTCATCTTCGACGATGAGGATAGTCGTCATTGTGATTTATCCTTTCGACGTGCTGCCACCCGCGCCACGGCACGCGGGAGGCCCTGAGCAGCGGAGCTTAAAGCCCCATCCTTCTTATTATCCTGCGCTTCCAGCGTATCCGCTGGCTTTTCCTCGGCATAAATGGGCAGCTCGATGGTAAACGTCGAGCCGGTGCCGGGCCGCGACCACAGCTTGATGTTGCCGCCGTGGTTGGCCACCACGTGCTTGACGATGGCCAAGCCCAGGCCCGTTCCACCCGTCTGTCGGGAGCGCGCCTTGTCCACGCGGAAGAAGCGCTCGAAGACCCGCTTCTGATCCTCCGGGGCGATGCCGATGCCGCGGTCGGTGACCCGCACGAGCACCACGTTATCCCCCACCACCTTCTGGGTGATGGAGACAGGCATCTCCTCCGGCGAGTAGTGGATGGCGTTGGAGATGAGGTTGGAAATGGCGGTGACCAGCAAGGACCTATCCCCCATCACCTTCACGCCGAGGGGCTGTCCGCAGGTGAGCTGGTTCTGTTGGGCCTCGGCGGCCAGCTGGTTGCGGGCGACGGCCTCGTCAATGATGTCATCGAGCTCCACCGGCTCCATCTCCGGCAGCGCCTCCGCTCCCTGCAGCTTGGACAGGGAGATGAGCTCGTTGACCATTTCCGCCATGCGCAGCGATTCCTTGTGAATCTTGCCGCCGAAGTAGGCCACGTGCTCGGGATCCTCCGGGTCCTGCAGGAGGGCCTCGGCCAGCAGGGCGATGCCCCCGACCGGGGTCTTGAGTTCGTGGGAGACATTAGCCACGAAGTCGCGGCGGGCCGATTCCATGCGCACGGACTCGGACTCGTCGGTGCCGTAGATGATGACGAAGCGATCGTCGTTAAGCGTCAGCGGCTTGACCACCGCGCGCACCTGGGTGACGCGGTTGCCGGTGCGGCGCTTGGGAATGGACAAGTCGAGGGTGCGGTCTTCCTTGTCCTCGAAGACCTCCTCGGCCACGGACCAGATGTCCGGGTTAATGGTGCGATCATGCACCATCGACATCTCGTGGGCCGCGGCGTTGGAAAAGATGACGTCCTTATTGCGCGCGAGCACGGCCACGCCCGCCGGCGAGCCCTGCACCGCCAGGTGGAGGACCTGGTTGACATTGGTGATCTTGTTGGCCTCGGCCGCGCGGGCGCGGCGCTCGATGCGCTCCCGGATACGCGCAATCGCCGGAACGGCGAGCCCGCAGGCCGCCGCTCCGACGAGGAAACCAAAAAGAAAACTCACGTGCTTAGTGTAGGCGCCCCGGAGGGTGCCGCGCTCACTTGGCGCTTAGTTGGACTTACTTGCCGCCCTGAGCAGCAACCGCGGCGGCGCCAGCTGCAGCGGCCTCCGGGTCCAGGTAGGTGCCGCCCGGGTTGACCACGGAGCCGTCCTCGGCGATCTCGTAGACCAGCGGGATGCCTGTGGGGATGTTGAGGCCAGCGATGTCCTCTTCGGAGATGTTGTCCAGGTGCTTGACCAGCGCGCGCAGGGAGTTGCCGTGCGCGGCGACGAGGACGGTCTCACCACGCTTGACGCGCGGCAGGATCTCTTCCTCGAAGTAGGGCACGAAGCGGGCGACGACGTCCTTGAGGCACTCGGTGCGCGGGACGGACTCCAGGTTGGCGTAGCGCGGGTCCTTGGCCTGGGAGTACTCGGAGGAGTCATCGAGCTCCGGCGGCGGGGTGCCGTAGGAGCGGCGCCAGGCCATGAACTGCTCCTCGCCGTACTTGTCCTTGGTCTCCGCCTTGTTCAGGCCCTGTAGTGCGCCGTAGTGGCGCTCGTTGAGGCGCCAATCGCGCACCACCGGGATCCAGTGGCGGTCAGCGGCATCCAGCGCGATGTTGGCGGTGCGGATCGCGCGGCGCAGCAGGGAGGTGTACACGATGTCGGGCAGGATGCCCTTTTCCTTGAGGAGCTCGCCGCCGCGCTTGGCTTCGGCCTCGCCCTGCTCGGTCAGGTTGACGTCCACCCAGCCGGTGAACTGATTGGACTTGTTCCACTCGGACTGTCCGTGACGAAGAAGAATCAGCTTTCCGTTAGTCATGGTCTCAAGCATGCCACGATGTCTGCGGCCCCGCCACGAAAATCCCGCCGGAAACACTCGGCGCGCGGCCGGCCTAGTAGCCCGTCGCCCGGCGCGCGTGGCAGTCCGGGATCTCAATGGTCATGGCCTCAGCGTAGATCTTCTCCAGTTGGGTGGCCGCCGCCGCCCAACTGAACTGTTGGGCGTGCTCGACGGCGGCTTCGCCCATGGCGATGCGCCGGGGGTCGTCGTCAAGCAGCTGTTCGAGGGCATCGGCCCAATCCTCCGGCGAGTGGGAGTGCACGAGCAGGCCGGTCTGGCCGTCCGCCACGGCGATGGGCAGCCCGCCCACCGCGGCGGCCACCACCGGGGTGCCGGAGGCCTGCGCCTCCATGGCCACCAGCCCGAAGGACTCGTTGTAGCTGGGCACCGCCACGATGTCCGCGGCCTGGTAGACGGCAACGAGCTCCTGCGGGGGCCGCGGGCTCAAGAAGCGCACGGTGCGCTCCACGCCGAGCTGGCGGGCCAGGCAGTGGTAGGTATCCGGCGAGGAGTTTGCGCCCGAGGCCCCGCCGCAGATGACCACCCGCACGTTGCGCTCGGGGTCGCGCTTCATGAGCTCGGCGGTGGCGCGGATGAGCACCTCCGGGCCCTTGAACTTTTGCAGGCGGCCCACGAAGGCCACCACCTTGGCGTGCAGCGGGATGCCCAGCTGGCGGCGGGAGCGCTCCGTCATGCGGTCGGTGCCCGGGGTGTAGAGCTCGGTGTCCGCGCCCGGCGAGACCACCACGATGCGCTGCGGGTCGGCGTCGTAATGCTCCACCAGGTCCCGGGTCTCCTGCTCGGTGTTGACCACCAGGATGTCAGCATTATCCACCAGCTGCTGCTCGCAGATGCGGCGCGCCTCCGATTCCTCGGTGTCCTCGATGCTGCGGTGCTTGTTCTTCACCGCGGCCAGGGTGTGCGCGGTGTGCACCAGGGGCGCGTCCCACAGATCCCGCAGCAGCCAGCCCACCTGGCCGGAGAGCCAGTAGTGGGAGTGGATGACGTCGTAGTGCACATTGAAGCAGCGCGAGAAGTTATAGATGCCGCCGGTAAAGGCCACCAGCTGGGTGGGCAGCTCCTCCTTGCTCAGCCCCTCGTAGGGCCCGGCCACGATGTTAATGACGCGCAGGTTCTCCTCCACCTCCACCACTTCGCCCTGGCTGGGGCGGGTGGCGCGGGTGTAGATGTCCACCGCGATGCCTTTTTTAGCCAGCTGGCGCGCCGTGTTGAGGACGTAGACGTTAAGCCCGCCGGCGTCGCCCGAGCCCGGCTGCTCAATAGGCGAGGTGTGCATGGAAATCATCGCGATGCGCATAGTGACTCATTCTAGACCGGGCATGTGCGGTCTATACTGGCCGGTGCTGTAAGTTACGCAACCGAAAGGTCACACATGTCGGCATACGAGTCCAAGGCGTGGCTCCAGTTCTATCCGGAATGGACCCCGCACACCCTGGAGTACGGTGAGACGACGCTCCTGGATATCTACGACAACAACTTGGCGCTGAACCCGGACCGCCCCGCCACCTACTTCTTTGGCCGCACGCAGACCTTTGCGGAACTGGACCGTCAGGTGCGCCGCGCCGCGGCCGGCCTGCGCGCTTTCGGCGTGCGCCCCGGTGACCGCGTGGCCATTGTTGCCCCCAACTGCCCGCAGCACGTCGCGGCCTTCTACGCGGTACTCAAACTGGGGGCCATCGCGGTGCTGCACAACCCGCTCTACACCGCCCACGAGCTGGAGGGGCTCTTCCAGGATCACGGCGCGCGCATCGCCATCTCCTGGGACAAGACGGCCTCCACCCTGGAGAAGCTGCGCGCCACCACCAACCTGGAAACCGTGGTCTCCATCAACATGATTGATGCCATGCCCACCGCCCAGCGCGTGGCCCTGCGCCTGCCCTTCCTCAAGTCCAAGCGCGATCAGCTCTCTGCCCCGGCACCCAACACGGTGCCCTGGGAGACCTTGACCGGCAACGCCATCGGCGGCGACGGCTCCGATATCACCACCCCGGAGGAGATCACCAAGGACTCCATCGCGCTCATCATGTACACCTCGGGCACCACGGGTGCGCCGAAGGGCGCGCAGCTCTCCCACGGCAACCTCTTTGCCAACCTGCTGCAGGGCAAGCACTGGGTGCCGGGCCTGGGGGATAAGCCCGAGCGCATGCTGGCCGCCCTGCCCTTCTTCCATGCCTACGGCCTAACCATGAACGTCACGCTGTCCCAGCTCATCGGCGGCGAGCTGGTGCTGCTGCCCAGCCCGCAGATGCCGCTCATCATGAACCTCATGAAGAAGCACACCCCCACCTGGGTGCCGGGCGTGCCCACCCTCTACGAGCGCATCGTGGCCACCGCGGAGAAGGACAACATCTCCCTCGACGGAGTGCGCGCGGCCTTCTCCGGTGCTTCCACCCTGCCGGTGAGCACCGTGGAGAAGTGGGAGAAGTACACCGGCGGCCTGCTGGTGGAGGGCTACGGCCTGACCGAGTGCTCCCCCATCATCGTGGGCAACCCCATGACCTCGGACCGCCGCCCCGGCTACGTGGGCATCCCCTTCCCGGACACCGAGATCCGCATTGCCAACCCGGATAACCTGGACGAGACCATGCCGGACGGCCAGGAGGGCGAGGTGCTCGCCCGCGGCCCGCAGGTGTTCAAGGGCTACTTCAACAACCCGGAGGCCACCGAGAACGCCTTCCACGACGGCTGGTTCCGCACCGGTGACCTGGGCATCATGGAGGAGGATGGCTTCATCCGCCTGGTCAGCCGCATCAAGGAGATCATCATCACCGGTGGCTTCAACGTCTACCCCGGCGAGGTGGAGGAAGTCCTGCTGGCTCACCCGGACGTGGAGGACGCCGCCGTGGTGGGCCGCCCGCGCTCCGACGGCTCCGAGGACGTCGTGGCCTGCATTGCGCTTGCCGACGGCGCCGCGCTCGACCCCGAGGCCCTCAAGGATTACTGCCGCGAGCGCCTGACCCGCTACAAGGTCCCGCGCACCTTCTACCACTTTGAGACCCTGGCCAAGGATCAGATGGGCAAGATCCGCCGCCGCGAGGTGCAGGAGGATCTGCTCGCTCGCCTCAAGGCTGAGAAGTAACTCCGGCCCTGCCCGCCACGGCGTGGCCGGGCTAGCGGGGAGCCCGGCCGGGACATGGTTATACTGTGCGAAACAAAATTGTTTTGTTTCCTGTAACTGACCCTGTCCCCGTCTCTCCCAAGGAGTGCCACCGTGCCCGAATCCCCCGCCGCCGCTTCTGCCTACCAGTCCAAAGCCTGGCTCAAGCACTACGCGGAATGGACGCCGCACACCCTGGACTACGGCGAGGCCACGCTGCTGGACTTCTACAACGACAACCTCTCCGCCCACGGCGACTGGCCCGCCACCTGGTTCTTCGGCCGCCGCATGAACTACCGGGAGCTGGACGCGATGGTCCGGGCAGCCTCGGCAGGCCTCAAGGCCTTTGGTATCCGCCCCGGTGACCGCGTGGCCATCGCCCTGCCCAACTGCCCCCAGCACGTGGCGGCCTTCTACGCGGTGCTCAAGCTGGGCGCTATCGTGGTGGAGCACAATCCGCTGTATACCGCCGGCGAGCTGGAGCCGATGTTCCAGGATCATCAGGCCCGCGTGGCCATCGTGTGGGACAAGGTCAGCCCCACCTTCGAGTCCTTGCGCTCCACCACCCCGCTGGAGACCATCGTCTCCGTGGACATTACCGAGGCCATGCCGCGGCGCCAGCAAGCGCTGCTGCGCATCCCGCTGCCCTTCATCCGCGACAAGCGCAACCAGCTCACCGGCCCCGCGCCCAATACCGTGGGCTGGAACGTCCTCACCGGCAGCGCCATCGGCGGCACCGGGCGCCAGCTTGGCGACGCCCCCGTCACCCCCTCCGACACCGCCCTCATCCTCTACACCTCCGGCACCACCGGCGCGCCCAAGGGCGCGCAGCTCTCCCACGGCAACATCTGCGCCAACGTCAAGATGGGCGAGGCCTGGGTGCCCGCGCTGGGCCAGAAGCCGGAGCGCATGCTCGCCGCGCTGCCCATGTTCCACACCTACGGCCTCACGCTCATCGCGGCGCTGGGCGTGTACATCGGCGGCGAGCTCATCCTCACCCCGGCGCCGAAGATTCCACTGCTCATGGACATCATGAAGAAGCACCCGCCCACCTGGCTGCCGGGTGTTCCCACGCTCTACACCAAGATCATGGAGGCCGCCCGCGCCAAGGACATCAGCATCGAAGGCGTGGCCAACAGCCTCTCGGGCGCGGCCACCCTGCCCACCGAGACCGTCACCGAGTGGGAGGCGATGACCGGCGGGCTACTGGTGGAGGGCTACGGCCTGACGGAAACCGCCCCGGTGCTGGTGGGCAACCCCATGAACCACAACCGGCGCCCTGGCTACATCGGTATCCCCTTCCCCGACACCGAGATCCGCATTGCCAACCCGGATAACCTTGACGAGACCCAGCCGGATGGCACCCCCGGCGAGCTGCTGGCCCGCGGGCCGCAGGTCTTCCAGGGCTACCTCAACAACCCGGAGGCCACCGCCAAGGCCTTCCACAACGGCTGGTTCCGCACCGGGGACATGGCCGTCATGGAGCCCGATGGCTTTATCAAGATCGTCTCCCGCATCAAGGAAATGGTGATCACCGGCGGCTTCAACGTCTACCCCGCGGAGGTCGAGGAGGTCATCCGCGAGCACCCCGACGTCACCGACGTGGCCATCGTGGGCCGCCCGCGCGCCGATGGCTCCGAGGACGTGGTGGCCTGCGTCATCTTGCACGACGGCGCCGCCCTCGACCCCGAGGGCATGAAGGAGTTCTGCCGCCAGCGGCTGACCCGCTACAAGGTCCCGCGTACCTTCTACCACTTCGAGCACCTGGCCTCCGACCAGCTGGGCAAGGTCCGCCGCCGCGAGGTGCAGGCGGACCTGCTCGCGCTGCTGAAAGAGCGCTCAGCGTCCAGCTAAGCGTTCAGCTAAGCTGCACGAAGACATTCAGCGGATAGGACTGTTTAATGATTGTTGCAGTGGACACTTATTTTGTGGCGAATGAGCCCAGCTTAGAACGGGCTCACAATCGGTATCTCAACAGAGTGTGCAAAGCCGAAAAACACGAGGGCATTAGCATCCTTTTCACATGCGCTGAAGCGTCCGAAATAGACTCTAAGGAAATGCAGGAAGATCTCATCTCTCAATTCAAGATTGAACGACCTCACGAGAACCACAAAGATCTGCGGCTTTTTATCTACACAACAATTGTCCATGCCACCGATAAGGTTCTCACCAGTCACGATGAACCCTTAACATCCTTTTTCCTTTTGGACGAAGAACGCGCACCAGCAGATGCTTTTCCGAGCAGCGTTGGATTCAGAAAACTTGAGCGCTGGACACCGACTCGGAACATCGAAGACTAAGATTTCATGACAGTTTTGTAATTTTAACCCCTGCCCCAGTCCCCCGTTTCCGCCCCAGGGGCAGCGAAACTTCCCCCTCTAAAGCCCCCGCCACCTCCGGGAAAATACCCAGATTTACGCGGACTAACTGCCTTGCAATGCCGCTTATAGTGCCCGAATGGAACGTACCGATTCGCGTCTTTCTTGGCATCGTTGAGGTTCGAAGCATTTCCATAAACGTGGCCAACGATATCCCCACCAAGTCCAATTTTTATCACTTGGCATTGAGCCGTAACTGCAGCTGCCAACGCCGAAGGGGGAACAGGCGTCAGCGCGAAAGAGAACGCACCAGCGATTAATAGAAATCGACTAGCTATTCGCCTCATAAAAACATTCCTCTTCCTAATATCGCCTCACCTTATTATTAACTAGTGAGATCGCAATCACATGACCGGCTGCAGGACTATCCCCCCCTAGGAACACATGTCTCAGTGACAACACTACAGCGTTTTTATCGGCAAGGTCCGCCGCCGCGAGGTGCAGGCGGACCTGCTCGCGCTGCTGAAAGAGCGCTCAGCGTCCCGTTAAGCCGCGACGTCCTGGAAGCTCTCGAACTGGCCTGGGTTAAATTCCTCAAGGAAATCCGTTGCACAGGACCGCAGCGACGGGACGAGCCCCGGCCCCGCCGTCAGGAACTGCTGCATGGTGTGTCCCCATTCGGTGACCATCCTGGCGCTGCAGTGAAGGAAGAGCTCATCATTGTCCACCACCACGCACGTGGTGATAACGTCTTGGCACTCGTTGGTCTGCCTGGACCACTCCAACACCTGTGCAAAGTCACACGTGCAGCGCGCGGCCGGCACAGTCGCAGTGAATAGGATATCCTCCGTCCCGTCATAGGCGGGCTCAATCTCCATGTCGTAGCAGGACCCCTGAAGGGTAATCCTGTCAACGTCCTCCGGCAGGTAGCCATCCGCATAGAAATCCTCCACATCAAGCACGAAGGGCAGGAAAAACTCCACGAAGCGC
Source organism: Corynebacterium sp. (assembly GCF_030532325.1). Taxonomy (GTDB): domain Bacteria; phylum Actinomycetota; class Actinomycetes; order Mycobacteriales; family Mycobacteriaceae; genus Corynebacterium. Next base: position 130,777 of record NZ_JAUNLS010000005.1, on the reverse strand, counting down.
CCCCAATCAGTCTCCTGGATGTCATAGGTGGCGCTGGTACGCTTCCGCGCCACCGGGCGCACCCCGGTTCCCGTGGGCTGCGCAACGGCGTGCGGGCGGGGTGTGCCATCAAGCTCGGCGTCGAGCCTCTTGAATGCCTCGACCATGCGTTTGGCCTGCGTGGCGATCATGAGATCGAGCTGCGCGTTGGTGGCGCGATCCAGTGGGAAGACAAGCGCGGCGACCTCCACGTGCCAGTGGCGCGCGGATCCCCCACAGGGCACGGCCTTGACGGTGCCGGGAACGAGGCCACGGTTAAGCTCATTAATCTGCAGCTCAATCGGCGGCGCGTCTGGGTTGAACTCTACGTCCTTGTCCCAATAGCCGGTGCTGTGCAGGAAGCCCTGGTGCTCATCCACAGAAAAGCCGATGCGCCCGCCGGGAATGCGCAGCGCCGGTGTGCCGTCTTGTAACTCCTCGTAGTGCAGGCCCACCCGCTTCGCCGCCGCGATGACGCGGCGCTTGCTCAGCCGCGGCGGAGTCTTGATGTCCTTCTGCTTCTTTGTGCGTTGATCCTTTTTGTTTTTGGATACCTTTTTAGACATTGTCCCCCCAAGTAGTGGTCATCTTCGTTGTAGTGATCTCCCGCGTTCCGGATATGCGGTGCCCTTCCCCCGTGATGGGCACTCAGGACGCGGTGATGCTTAGCCTACAAAAAATGTGGGTGCCGCGCAGGCCGCTCTTCCTTCGCAGCGGTGACACTGCCACCTCCCGGTGGGTGCTGCTGTGGCTTCATTGCACACAAGGACCCCGAAACTCGAGTTTTCGGGGGCTTGTTTGGTATTACCCCACACGCTCAGCAGGCGGCGTGCATGCCAAACCGCCCCAATTGGCAAAAGTCTCGGATTTCAGCGCTCGATTGGCGCGACTTTCGCCATTTAGGGCGGTTTGTGCTCAGCTCAATCCGCACGCAGCTCAACCCGCGCAGGGGCCCACCTGAGATTTAGCGGTAGGTGTACTTCCCTTGCGAGACAGAGGCCCACGCCGCAGGCAGCTGGCGCTTGTAGTAGGACCACTCGTGCACGCCGCTGTCGTGGTAATCAAACTCGGCGTTGCCCGCCATGCCGCGGGAGGTCATGGAATCCTCAAGCTCATGGGTGCAGGTATTGGCCAGCTTCTCCAGGGCGATATCCCCCACCAGAGTGGAGACGCCATCCGGGCGGATGGTTTGCAGGTCCTGCTGGCTGGCGTTGCCGTTGCCCACATAGAAGTAGGTGCGCATCGAGGCCAGGCCCGCCGGGTTGGCGGTGATGTCATTGCGCAGGCGCTGCGGGGTGTTGCCCACGCCCCACATTTTCTCCGGCTTGCCGCCCATCGCGCGGGTGGCCAGGTTGAGCAGCTCGCGGCCGGAGGTGCTGGTGGTGGAGTAGCAGGAGGAAATGGAAAAGGCGCCGGTGTAGAGCTGCGGGTGCAGGTTGGCCAGGCGGGCGGCGGCTGCCCCGCCCATGGAGAGCCCGCCGATGTAGCGCTCACCGTTGAAGGCAATGCCGGTGGACTCCGCCTCCAGCACGCCGGGCAGCTCCTGGGTGAGGAAAGTCTCCCACTTTGAGCGGCCGAGGTAGGGGTCGGTCTCATTCCAGTCGGTGTAGTTGGTACCGCCGGCTTCCACGGCCATGACCGCGGTGACGTGCTCGTTGGCCAGGGCGCCTTGGACGTCGCCCTTGCGCAGCCAGCCGGACTGGACGGGGGCGGACACGCCGTCGAGGAGGTAGAGCATAGGCGCGGGCGCGGTGCGGTCCTTGGGGTATTGGATCTGCACCTGCACCTCGCGGCGCATGGCTGGGGAGGCTACCCACAGGCGCTCGACGTCGAAGCGCTCGTCCTTCTCACGGCGCACCAGGTGCGGGGCGTCGAAGTCGCGCTCGCTCGAGGGCGGGTAGGGGGTGGGCTCGCCCCACAGGTTCCACAGCGGCAGCCCGCGCAGCGGGGTGGCCTGCAGCATGCGGTAGAGCTCGGTGAGCTGGCCGGCGGTGGCGGGGTTCTGGGACCACTGCGCGATGACCGGGGAGACGGTGCTGTAGAGGGCTTCGGAGCTGCCGGCCTTGAAGTCGGCCATAGAAGATGCAGCCTGAGCCTCCGGCGCAGCGGCCAGGCTCACGGTGCCAGCGGCGATGGTCAGTGCGGCGCCACAGGAGGCAAGCGCGCGGCGGAAAGAGGCAGGACGAATGGAACGTCGAGGCATGAAGTTCTCCGGGGGTGAGGGCGCTGGCGGGGCACGCAACGCAGACGAAAGAAGCTCATCTTAACCCGCACCACCCCTCCACCAAGAAACGTGAGAAAAACCTCACATTTGGCGCGCGTCGGCGGCCAAAGTACGCGGCAGTAGGCTACGGTGGCGTAATCGCGATTAGTTACTTTGACCTTACTAATCGCCCAGTCAGTCATGCCCCTACCCCGTTGTGAGGAACTATGTCTTTGACCCCGTTGCATTCGCTGCACTCCCCCGCGCTGCTCTTCGCCGGCCAAGGCTGCGCCTGGCAGTCCTGGATTGTCACCGCCGCGAGCACCCCGGCCACCACCGCCTACCTGCGGGAGGTCCTCAGCGAAGCACGCCAGCTCACCGGCCCCGCAGCACGTGTTATCGCCTCGGCCTGCCCCGGCGCGCTGGAGCGCCTCAGCCAGCTCATCACCGCCGGCGAGCAGGGCACCCCCTGGCAGGCCACCGCGCAGGACGCCTCCCCGGCCGTGTCCATCCCCGGCATCGTGCTCAGCCAGGTGGCCGCACTCGCGCAGCTACGCGAGCTCGGCGTAGAGGTCAGCGAGTCCACTGAGACCGCCGGGCACTCCCAGGGCAGCCTGGGCGAGGTGGCCGCGGTCAATCCCGCCGAGGCCCTCGCGCTGGCCACCCTCATGGGCACGGCCGCCTCCTCCACCTACGGCAGCGACACCCGCTCCCACATGCTCTCCGTGCGCGGCCTGGACCAGGAGCTCATCCGCGCCCACCTGCGCGGCAGCACGGTCATCGCCGTGATCAACGGCCGCCGCCACGTAGCACTCTCCGGCACGCCGGAGGATCTGCAGGCCACCCGCGAGGCCCTCGAGGCAACGACCACCGAGTTCAACGCGGCGCTGGAGAAACGCGAGGCCGGCGGCGACCCACTCGAGCCGCGCTTCGATGAGTTGGACGTCGCCCTGCCCTTCCACAACCCACTGCTTATCCCCGCCGCCGAGCGCACGGTGGCGCTGGCCGCGGACTGCGGGCTGGACACCGCCACGGCCTCCGAGCAGTCCCAGGCCATCCTGGTGCACCAGCACAACTGGCCACAGGCGCTGGCACAACTGACTTCCCGCCAGCTCATCGTGCTTGACCGCGCACTGGCCGCCATGACCCGGCGCGTGCTGGAGGGCACCGGCATCACCGTCATCGGTGCCGGCTCCCCGCAGGAGATCGACGCCCTGGCCACCCCCGGTGCCTCCCTGCCCGCCGCGGTGGACTACTCCGAGTTCGCCCCGCGCCTGGTCACCCTGCCGGGCGGGCGCACGGTGACGCAGACCCGCTTCTCCGATTTCACGGGCCTGTCCCCCATCATGCTCGGCGGCATGACTCCCACCTCCGCGGACGGGGAGATCGTGGCCGCGGCCGCCAACGCCGGTCACTGGACGGAGATGGCCGGCGGCGGCATGTACTCCGACGAGGTCTTCCGTTCCCACCTCGCCGTCATGGAGCAGCACCTTCGCCCGGGGCGCACCGCCCAGTTCAACACCATGTTCTTTGACCGCTACCTGTGGAACCTGCAGTTTGGCCAAAGCCGCATCGTGCCCAAGGCCCGCGCGGCCGGGGCCTCCTTCAACGGAGTTTGCATCTCCGCGGGCATCCCGGAGGTGGAGGAGGCCGGCGAGCTCATCGCCCGCCTCAATGCCGAGGGCTTCCCCTACATCTCCTTCAAGCCGGGTACCGCAGCCCAGATCCGCGCGGTGCTCGCCATCGCCGCGGCCTACCCACAGCACCAGATCATCATGCAGGTCGAGGACGGCCACGCCGGCGGCCACCACTCCTGGGTCAACCTCGATGACATGCTGCTGGAGACCTACGCCGAGGTCCGCGCGCACCGCAACGTGGTGCTGGCCGTGGGCGGCGGCATCTACTCCCCCGAACGCGCCGCGGAGTACCTCACGGGCCGCTGGGCGCTGGCCTACGATCTGCCCGCCGCGCCTGTCGACGCCGTCTTCATCGGCACCGTCGCCATGGCCACCAAGGAGGCCAAGGCCACCGACTCGGTCAAGGATCTGCTGGTAAACACCCCGGGCATCGATCCTAAGGTCAACGGCGGCTGGGTGGGCCGCGGCCGCGGAACCCAGGGCGTGGCCTCCTCCCAGTCCCACCTGCTGGCCGATATCCACGATCTAGACAACTCCTTCGCCGCGGCCTCCCGGCTCATCACCTCGCTGCGCATCGAGGACTACGCCGCCCACCGCGCGGAGATCATCGCCGCGCTCAACAAGACCTCCAAGCCCTACTTCGGCGACGTGGAGACCATGACCTACGCGCAGTGGTTGGAGCGCTTCGTGGAACTGGCCCACCCCTTTGTGGATCCCACCTGGGATGACCGCTTCTTCGATCTCCTCCACCGCGTCGAGGCCCGCCTTAATCCGGCCGATCACGGCGAGATCCCCACGCTCTTTGCCAACGTCGAGGAGGTCAGCGACGCCCCACGCGCCGTGGCCACCCTCCTCGAGGCCTACCCCAGCGCCCACGAGGTCACCGTCAGCCCGCGCGACGCCGCCTGGTGGATCTCCCTGCACTACAAGCACGTCAAGCCCATGCCCTGGGTGCCGGCCATCGACGGCGATCTCACAACGTGGTTTGGCAAGGACACCCTGTGGCAGGCCCAGGATCCGCGCTACACCGCCGATCAAGTCCGCATCATCCCCGGCCCGGTGGCCGTGGCCGGCATCACGCGCAAGAACGAGCCGGTGGCGGAGCTGCTCGCCCGCTTCGAGCAGGCCACCACCGACGCCCTACTCAGGGCCGGCGCCGCCGCCGAGGAGGTCTTCTCCCGCCTGCGCTCAGCTCGTAACGCCGCCGAGTTCATCACCTCCTCCCCCACCCTGCTGTGGCACGGCCACCTCATGGCCAACCCGGCCTATGAGATGGACGCCGAGGCCTTCAGCCTGCGCCAGGACGAGGAAGGAGGCTGGGAGATCGTCATCACCGCTGATTCCTACTGGGACGATCTGCCCGCTGAGCAGCGCCCCTTCTACGTCCGCGAGGTCACCGTGCCGGTGGATCTCCCCGCGGACGTGGCCACGGGCGGCTCCCCGGTGGTCTCCGAGGAGCGCCTGCCCCAGGCCGTCTTTAGCCTGCTTGAGGGCCTGGCCGGCGTGGGCTCCACCGCGGAGCAGGGCGATTCCATCACCGAGATGCCCCGCATCGAGCCGGAGACCGTGGGCCTGCCGGAGTCTCCCTTCGGAGTGGCGCACTATTCCTTCCACCTGCCGGCCTCCCTGCTGGCGGCGCACACCGCGGTCACCGGCGCCGCCCTACAGCCAAGCAACCCCGCCAGCCCAAGCAACCCCGCCAGCCCAAGCAACCCAACCCCAGTAGGAACCCCGGACGTGCTCGTCGGCCCCTGCTGGCCGGCCATCTACACCGCGCTGGGCTCCGGCCAGCTCGCCGACGGCTACCCCGTAATCGAGGGCCTGCTCAACGCCGTGCACCTGGACCACGTGGTGGATCTGCGCGTGCCCCTGGAGCAGTTGGCTGATTCCCGCCGCATCGACGTCACCTCGCGCTGTACTTCCATCGAGGAATCCGCCTCCGGGCGCATTGTCACAGTGGAGCTCGAGCTGCGCAACGGCCCCGAGGTCGCCCCCGGCCCGGCCGGCGAGCCCGGCGCGGTGGTGGCCACCCAGGTGCAGCGCTTTGCCATCCGCGGCCGCGCCAGCGGCACCGCCGCCCCGGCTCCCGCACCCGAGTGGGGCGGGGGCAAGTCCGCCGCCAAGGTGGTAGCCACCCCGCGTTCCTTCGTGGACCGCACGCATGTCACCGCCCCGCAAGACATGACGCCCTTCGCGCTGGTCTCCGGCGATTACAATCCCATCCACACCTCCTTCAACGCCGCGCAGCTGGTGGCCCTCGACGCCCCCTTGGTGCACGGCATGTGGCTTTCTGCCACCGCCCAGCACGTCGCCGCCCGCCACGGCCGGGTGGTGGGCTGGACCTACTCCATGTACGGCATGGTGCAGCTGGGAGATGACATCGAGATCACCGTCGAGCGCGTGGGCCGCAAGGGCATCCACGCCGCCCTCGAGGTCACCTGCCGCATCGACGGCACGGTGGTCTCCCGCGCCCAAGCGCTCATGGCCGCCCCACGCACCGCCTACGTCTACCCCGGCCAGGGCATCCAGACCGAGGGCATGGGTGCAGGCGACCGCGCCGCCAGCCCCGCCGCCCGTGAGATCTGGCGCCGCGCTGACCGGCATACCCGCAGCCGCCATGGTTTTTCCATCCAGCGCATCGTGGATGAAAACCCCACGGAGCTCCACGTGCGCGGCACCACCTTCCGGCACCCGCAGGGTGTGCTGCACCTGACCCAGTTCACCCAGGTGGCCCTGGCCGTGGTGGCCTACGCCCAGACCGAGCGCCTACGCGACGCCGACGCCCTAGCCCCCACCTCCTTCTACGCCGGGCACTCCCTGGGTGAGTACACCGCGCTGGCCTCCCTGGCGCACATCTTTGAGCTCGAGGGCGTCATTGACGTGGTCTATTCGCGCGGTTCGGCGATGAGCAGCCTGGTGCCGCGCGATGAGGAGGGCAACTCCAACTACGCCATGGCCGCACTGCGCCCCAACATGGTGGGCCTGGACGGCGAGGAGGTGGATCGCTTCGTGGACTCCCTCGCCGAGGAGACCGGCGAGTTCCTGGAGATTGTCAACTACAACATCCGCGGCCAGCAGTACTCCGTGGCCGGCACCAAAGCGGGTATTCAGGCCCTGGTGGATAAGGTCACTGCCCGCGCCCCGCGCGCCGCGGTGCTAGTGCCCGGCATCGACGTCCCCTTCCACTCCCGCGTGCTGCGCGAGGGCGTGCCGGCCTTCGCCGAGAAGCTCGATGAGCTGCTGCCCGCCGAGCTTCCCCTGGAGAACCTCGTGGGCCGCTACATCCCCAACCTGGTGGCCCGCCCCTTCGAGCTCAGCCAGGACTTTGTGGACGCCGTCGCCCCGCTGGCTCCCTCCGGAAAACTCGAGGGCATCGACGCGGAGTCCATGGACCCGCAGGCGCTGGGCCGCCTGCTGCTCATCGAGTTGCTCTCCTGGCAGTTCGCCTCCCCGGTGCGCTGGATTGAGACCCAGGAGTTCCTCTTTGACAAGGTGGATCAGATCATCGAGGTGGGCCTGGCCTCCTCGCCCACGCTGAGCAACCTGGCGCAGCGCTCCCTGGCGGTGGCCGGGGTCAGCGGCATCGACGTCCTCAACGTCGAGCGCGATCAGGAGCGCGTCATGCTTGCCGACGCCCTCCCCTCCCCCACCGAACCCGAGGGCACCGAACCCGACAACCCCGAAACCAGCACTGTCGAGTCACCCGAGCCTCCCGCCGCGGCAGAAGCAGCGCCGGCACATACAGAGTCCGCACCGGCACAAGCAGCAGGCGCCGCCCCGGAGCTGCCCTTCGGCGCGGCCGAGGCCATTATGGTGCTCTTTGCCTTCCAGAACAAGATCCGCCGCGAGCAGATTGTGGATAGCGATACCGTCGAGGAGCTCACCAACGGTGTCTCCTCCCGCCGCAACCAGCTGCTCATGGACATGTCCTCCGAGATCGACGTGCCCGCCATCGATGGCGCCGCCGACGCCGACGTCTCCTCCCTGCGCGCCACCGTGGCCAGTGCTGCGCCCGGCTACTCCGCCTTTGGCCCGGTGCTGGGTGAGGCCGTCGCCGCGCGCCTGCGCCAGCTCTTCGGCGCTGCTGGCCTCAAGCCCGCCGCGGTGGGCGAGTACGTCACCGGCACCTGGGGCCTGCCGCAGTCCTGGGTGCCCCACGTCGAGGCCGAGATCCTGCTGGGCACCCGCGAGGAGGACTCCGTGCGCGGCGGCTCCTTGAGCACCCTGCCCACCGCGGCCACCACCAAGGCGGCGGCACACGAGCTCATCGACGCCGCCATCGCCAACGTCGCCACCGCCCACGGCGTGAGCGTGTCCAAGGGCTCGGCGGCTTCCGCCGGCGGCGGTGGCGTGGTGGATTCAGCAGCACTGGAGGCCTACGCCGAGAGCGTGACGGGAGAGGCCGGCATCCTGGCCACCCTGGCCCGCCAGACCCTCGCCCAGCTGGGCCTGGATAACGCCCCGGAGAGCGCCGAGGCACCCGATACCAGCGTCATCGACGCCGTCGAGGCGGAGCTGGGCACCGGCTGGGTCAAGGCGGTCACCCCTGCCTTCGACGCCGCCAAGGCCGTGCTTTTCGACGACTCCTGGGCCACCGCCCGCGAGCGCCTCGCCCGAGTGGCCCTGGGAGAAATCCCCGCCGAGGATCCGCTGGCTTCCCCCGAGTCCTTCCGCGGCACCGGCGCCACCGTGGCCGCCCAGGCCCGCTGGTGGGCGCGTGCCGAGAACGCCAACGCCCCGGCGCAGGGCACGGGCACCAGCGCACTCAGCAAGCGCCTGGAGGCCATCGCCCGCGCCGCCGAGCAGCCCACGGCAGACTCCCCTGCCGGGGAGTTCGCCGCGGATGTCGCCCTGGTCACGGGTGCCGCACCCGGCTCCATCGCCGAGGCGCTCGTCGCCCGGCTTCTGGAGGGCGGCGCCACCGTCATCATGACCGCCTCGCGGGTGAGCCAAGCCCGCAAGGAGTTCGCGCGTACGCTCTACGCTCGCCACGGCGCGGCCGGCTCCGCACTGTGGCTGGTGCCCGCCAACCTCTCCAGCTACCGCGATGTTGACGCGCTCATCGAGTGGATCGGCTCCGAGCAGCGCGAATCCGTGGGCAACGAGGTCAAGGTGCTCAAGCCGGCGCTGACCCCGACGCTGGCCTTCCCCTTCGCCGCGCCCGGAGTATCCGGCTCGCTGGCCGATGCCTCCGGGGCCACCGAAACCCAAGCCCGCCTGCTGCTGTGGTCCGTGGAGCGCACCATCGCCGGGCTCTCGGCACTCAGCCAGCGCGAGCCCGACGCCCGCTGCCACGTGGTCCTGCCGGGCTCGCCCAACCGCGGCACCTTCGGCGGCGACGGCGCCTACGGCGAGGTCAAGGCCGCACTGGATGCCATCCTGGCCAAGTGGAAGGTGGAGGCCGGCTGGCCGGAGGGGGTCACCTTGGCCCAGGCCAAGATCGGCTGGGTGGCCGGCACCCACCTCATGGGTGGCAACGACGTTCTCGTGCCCGCCGCACAGGCCGCCGGCGTCCACGTGTGGAGCCCGGAGGAGATCTCCACTGAGCTGCTGGCGCTGAGCACCCCGCAGCAGCGCGCCGCGGCCGCTAAGGCCCCCATCGAGGCCGATCTCACCGGCGGGCTGGAGGGGGTCTCCCTCACCGCGCTGGCTGCCGACGCCACAGACGCGAAGCCCACCAACAGCTCGCCCGCCGGCAGCACCGACAGCACCAGCACCGGCAGCACCGCCCCCGCCACCATCACCGCCCTGCCCAACCAGCACCAACCGGTGCAGCCGCGTCTGGCGGCCCCGGTGGGCCAGGTCTCCACGGACCTGGAGGACATGGTGGTCATCGCTGGCATCGGCGAGGTCTCCTCCTGGGGCTCCGGGCGCACCCGCTTCGAGGCTGAGTACGGCCTGCAGCGCGACGGCAGCGCCGAGCTCACCGCGGCCGGCGTCATCGAGCTGGCGTGGATGACCGGGCTCATAGAGTGGCGCGAGGATCCCCGACCGGCCTGGTATGACACCTCCGGTGCCGAGGATAGCGCCCAAGAGATCGCCGAGGAAGAGATCTACTCCCGCTTCCGCGACGAGGTCGTGGCCCGCTGCGGCATCCGCCAGCTCACGGACAAGTACCACCTGGTCAACCAGGGATCCATCGACCTCACCGCGGTTTTCCTGGACCGGGACGTCACCTTCGCCGTGGACTCTGAGGCCACCGCCCGCGACGTGCTGGAGGCTGACCCCGAGTTCACCTCCATCGCACAGGTCGACGACGAATGGCAGGTCACCCGCCGCCAGGGCGCCACGGTGCACGTGCCGCGCAGGGCCACGCTCACCCGCACGGTGGCCGCGCAGATGCCGGATGACTTCGACGCCTCCCGCTGGGGTATTCCGGAGCACATGCTCGATTCCCTGGACCGCATGGCGGTGTGGGACTTGGTCAGCGCGGTGGATGCTTTTACCCTGGCCGGTTTCAGCCCCGCTGAGCTGCTGCGCAGCATCCACCCCGGCCAGGTGGCCACCACCCAGGGCACGGGCATCGGCGGCATGGAATCCCTGCACAAGGTCTTTGTCACCCGCTTCCTGGGTGAGGAGCGCCCCTCCGACATCCTGCAGGAGGCCCTGCCCAACGTCATCGCCGCACACACCATGCAATCCCTGGTGGGCGGCTATGGCTCGATGATTCACCCCATCGGCGCCTGCGCCACGGCGGCGGTGTCCATTGAGGAGGGCGTGGACAAGATCGCTCTGGGCAAGGCGGACGTGGTGATCGCCGGCGGCATCGACGATGTCCAGGTGGAGTCCCTTACCGGCTTCGGCGACATGAATGCCACCGCGGAGACCAAAGCTATGACCGCCAAGGGCATTGATGAGCGCTTCATCGCCCGCGCCAATGATCGCCGCCGCGGCGGCTTCCTGGAGGGCGAAGGCGGCGGCACCGCGGTGCTGGTCCGCGGCTCTCTCGCCGCTGAGCTGGGCCTTCCGGTTCTCGCGGTGGTCGCGCACGCGGCCTCCTACGGCGACGGCGCCCACACCTCCATCCCGGCCCCCGGCTTGGGTGCGCTGGGGGCTGGCCGCGGCCGGGAGAACTCCCGCCTGGCTTGCTCCCTGCGCGGTTTGGGTCTGAGCCCCAACGATGTCTCAGTGCTGTCCAAGCATGACACTTCCACCAACGCCAACGATCCCAACGAGTCTGAGCTGCATTCCCTGCTGTGGCCCGCCATCGGCCGCGATGCGGATCAGCCGCTCTTTGTGATTTCGCAAAAGTCGCTGACCGGCCACTCCAAGGCGGGTGCCGCGCTCTTCCAGACGGGCGGGCTTATCGATGTCTTCCGCACCGGCCGCATTCCCGCCAACGTCTCCCTCGACTGCGTGGATCCGCTCATCGCGGACAAGGCAAAGAATCTGGTGTGGCTGCGCTCCCCGCTGGATCTGGGCTCCCGCCAGCCGGTGAAGGCCGCCGCGCTGACCTCGCTGGGCTTCGGGCATGTTGGCGCGCTCATCGTCTACGCCCACCCCGGGGTCTTTGAGGAGGCCATCCGCCAGCAGCGCGGCGATAAGGCTGCAACGCACTGGCGCCAGCGCGCCGAGCAGCGCTTGGCCGCCGGCCGCGCCCGCTTCGAGGCTGGCATGCTGGGCCGCGCCCCGCTCTTCGAGGTCATCGAGGGCCGCCGCCTGCCCACCCACAGCGCAGAAGCCGCCAAGGCCGCCGAGATTGCCATGCTTCTCGACGCCGACGCGCGCCTCGGGGAGGATGGCATCTTCCCGGTGGTCTAGGCTCTAGCTCCGGCCGCGTGGAAACACACGTAGAAATGAAAGAACGGTGGGCAATAAGTACTGATGAGGTACTTCTTGATCCACCGTCTGCGTGCAGGTTACGTCTGTACGCAGTTTATCCTGCCACTTCTTACATGAACCGCATGCGAGCTGGGGAGCGGGGCAGCACACAAACTCTTGGCCAGAGTCAAGTACACAGAGTCGGACTATTAAGTAATTGGGTCATTACTAGGGTTCTTTGCTCGATCGGCTTTTGCAAAGCACAATTAGCGTCGTTTGGGCGTGAAAATCGACACTACATTGCGTGACTCAAGTTCTTCGACGATTCGCGGAAAGAGGATTTCTCTCTCCATTTGAACAACTACGGGCTCCTCTTTCCGCCAACCACGACTCGAAATTTGGATCATCAGGCTCTTGTGTCTTTCTTGAGAGATCAATGAAAGGTCACGTGCACGCCTTACAATTGCTTGTATCGAAACGCCAGTCTTGGACTTGATCTTTGCAAACTGCGCCAAGGTGGTCGTTTCGGTGATTGAATCCGCGATTAGTTCCTGCGGCAGTAAGAAAGCACCTGCGAATTTGTGAGCTTCTGATTCTCGGACTGATTCTGTATTAGGCCGACGCAGAGCATGGAGAACAAGGTGCCCAAGCTCATGGGCAAGGGTGAAGCGGTGCCTGTCTCCAGACCGAGAAGGCGCGTATGCAGTTACCCGGATCCGGGGGTTCGGCTGCGGCGAAGAAACTCCCTCAAATTCATCGAGCGATAGCCCCTCAATTTTCAGGGGAGCCACAACTATCCCAGCACTCTCCATTGCCCTTGTTACATTTCCGACAGGCCCACCCCCGAGTCTAAGAGTGCTGCGAATACTGTCGGCAATTTTTGAAATCACCTCTAAAGAAAGCTCATCTTCCGACTCTGGACGCTCTATCGCAATGCCTGCCTGGGGAATTTGAAGTTGGGTTTGCTGGATCATTTCTTCTAGTTCAGCAAAGTGGGCACTAATCCTGTCTTGTAGTTTCGCAGGCATTTTCGTCCGGCGAAAATTTAAGGATGCCCGCCCATACATGTGGGCGGGGCGGCTGAAGTATTCTGCCGGCAATTCGAATTTCCGTGTAGCTTTTGCAAGAACTTGTACTGGAATCGGCTCTATACCTTGCTCCATCCGCGAAACATGGTATTGCGAAGAACCAATTACTTCAGCAAATTCAACTTGGGTAAGCCCCTCTCGTAGGCGTAACTGCTTGAGACGTCCTGGTCCATACTCGGGGGTGCCCATTACGATGTCCTATCTTTCTCTGCATCTTCATCTACAATGAACTGGAGGTCATTTTCGGTCGGGATAAACGCCTCGAGCTGTCCAAGCGATTGTCCGGCGACGCCAGAAGTCTTGAAACCATATTTAAAGCGCGCAGTAGCGACTGAATCTCCTTGAGCAGAGAAATACATCTTTAAATCCCATCGGACTTCATAGCCTACTTCACTATCGGTCGGCACCTGTTTCCAAGACCACGTGACTACCGCAAACTTGCTTGGAGATTTTGCGAACATGGAAATGATGTCGGAGTCTTCAAAGAGCGCAAACTGGGACGGTTCTTTGTCTAGTGCGCGCGCCGCTGGGCGTGGCTGGCTCAAGCTCTTGTCAAACGTCTTGTCAGAGCGAAGCACAATAGATACCCCAGGCGCCTTCAGCTTGATCGAAAGGCTTAAGGAAGAACGGGCTTCTTCGCAATCAACGATGGCTGGGCCGATCTGAACGTTGTCGTTTTCAAGGAAACAATCTTTCATTACTGTCGTACAGACCATTCCACTTCGATTTTCGCGGCCTTTACTCGGGAAAGCAGTAGCGGGAGAATTGTAGCGGTCCCAGCCGTTTTGAAGCCATTCGATCAGAGGAGGTACGAGATTCCGGAATAGTTGCTCGTCTGCGCTTTGGGAAATGTTTAACATGCCCCAATATTATAGCTCCCCAGGCTGGAAGGCAATAACATTGGGCTGAAATTAACACAGCAAGGCCGGAGACCTAAGCAGACGATGGCGGTGGGGTACTCCGATTCCTTACAAATCCCCCTCCCGTGGTCTTTCGAACTTCACTGCGCTCACCGAGTCGGGCCACGCAACCGGAACCATTCTGTTAACTCAACCTCAGTGAGACCTACTCATCGACAAGATTCTGACTGGGACCCCCTCCACAGAGCTTAGACCGACAAGGTTATGACTAAAATTTCATAAGCATAGCATTCAATTACTAACGGCCAGGAGCTTCATACGGCCCCAAGAACCGCGACCCATTCAAGTGCATCATATGGGTTGGTTCATCTGCTACCCACACTTCCGTTTCCCATGCCAAGTCCGCAATAAACTTACGCAGGGTTTTCTTGTCAGGAAAACAGCTTACGAGCACGAGTCCCGCAGATGAAGAACCGAAAAGATCGTGCAGCTCAAGGTAGCGCGAGTGGTCTACAGGGCCGTGGGTGCTTGCTGCTTCCATGAGAAATAGCCAGTTGCGCTTCTCATCAAAGACAATCAGATCGGGCATCTTGCCGTGCCTATCCAGAACTACCCCAAGCTGAGCTAGGGTTTCCGTGTCGTAGACGACATACTTGTCTCCAGCATCGCCAACATAAAGAATCTTTCCACCATCAATAAATTGCGGACAGAACTTCTCTATCATGTCCGCAATCAACGTGTTTTGACCTCCCGCCTGCAGCTTGATCTCCATGCCTGAAGGAAATACAACGTCAAAGGAACCGAGTTCTCGGGCTGCACTGTAGAGCTCTACTTGAGTTTGAGAGTTTTTCTTGTATGTGGCAACTGCTAAACCCCACTCAGCTGTTCCAAAAGTGTGGATTACCTCGAGCGCCGACTCGGAAATTTTGTAACAATTCTTCGAACTATTTGGTGGCCGCTTGGGATCATCGTCATTGTGAAGCGTGAAGCCTACTTCAGTGAATTGTTTGAGGACTTGTCTACGAATGGTCTCTCGGGTGTTTTCAGCTACCTGAAACTCAAGGTGCTCGCGGATCCAATCCATAATGGCACGAACACCCATCCGCGCATTGGTTGCTTTATCCCAAGTGGAGTCAGTGTCCAACGTAAGTCCACAGAGGGACAGTAAGGTGCGCTGGCTCATGATGTTGGTTTGCTTGGAAGTAAAACCAAAGGCTTCGAGGATTTGCTGAGCTTCTTCAAAAGTTGCCATGGTTAAAATCTAGTCGCCGAACACTTCGCAGACGGCCAAATCAGGCGCCAACCCTGTCTGCGCGAGTTCTACAAGCTGCGAGACGCTCGGGTAAGGCAAAAGCTTTAGATCGCCTGCGTTGACTTGCGTATGCCCTGAAAACACGCGGAAGAAGTTATCTACCCGGCTCGAGTTCAACCACAGCTCAAGTCCTTTCGCCAGATCAGGTTCAAGACCTTGCCCGCCGACATGGAAGAAATTCGTCTTATTATCGAACGCTGCGAACTCATCGCTGGAATAGACAGTGGCGGTGATACGACGCTTTTCTTCTTTAGCAGAAAAACGTTTGATCAGAACGTAACTTCCTGGAGGAACGAGCATCTTGTCAGATTCTTTCTCGGCCGTAACGTACCACTGCGGCTTCTTCAGTCCATCTCGGGGGTGGGTGACCGAGGCGGTTGTGAAGTTAGCCGGGTAAATCATAGGAACTGTTGAATCAGTTCGCTCGTTCACGAGCTTGTCGCGGGAACGGAAGTCGACCACGCGACCCGTGGACACAGTAAACGGCAACCTTTTTAGTTCGTAATCAGCATTCAGGTTCATCCAAGCAACAGCGTCGGCGTCTTTGTCAGTAGCAGGAACAAAGAGAACACCAGAGACGAGAATGCTTGACCAAGGCACGGTACGCGAGGCAATGTCATGCGCCTGAGAGCGAGAAACAGAAATAGTTACCTCGTCTGGGAAGGTGTCACACTTATCGGTACGGGTGATGATAGTTTCCTGTAACACGTTGGTATCTGCAAAAACCTCGCGGCGAGAGTCGAATGTATGAATGGCAGTGACACACCCGTCGTCGAACAAGAACTCACGGAACTTCGAAAAATAAGAGCCGTTGTACCAACTACGTGGGGTGATGGAAACCATGGCTCCACCGTCTTTGAGAAGAGTATGAGCCACAGCCATAAAACCTGCATACAAGTTCGGGGCGTGAATTCCTTCAGCTTTGAGCTGCAATGATTCGGCAGACTTAGCCGCAAGTTTAGCGTACGGCGGATTTTGAATACAGAAATCAAACGGATCTATAGATTCTCCACTATCAGCAAGCAAATTCAATTGGCTAGTTCCAAAGTCAAAGAAGCTAACGTTAAAAAGTTGGTAGGTCACCTGCGGGTAGGTGGCGGCAATGTCTTCGAGCGTCGCCGTTAGTTGTGGAAGCACTGCCACGTCCTTTTCGACCGCGACAACTTCAATACGCGCCCAGGGGGCTGTTTCAGCAATTTTCGACACGGCAGCTGCAGTGAGAATTCCTGAACCTGCGCCTGGGTCGAGAAGTCGAACTGTGTCAGAGCTAATTTTCTCGGTGACAAGCATGTCTGCCATCAGAGTTGCTACTTCAATAGGGGTGAAAAATTGCTCAGCCTCGTCGAGTTTGTCGCGCCCAATCGAGTCAAGCGCTTCGACGCGTCGTTGTTCGGACCGTGCCAATAGTTCTTCCGACAAGAAAGCCCCTTGAGATAGTACGTCACTGTAATCGGAAAACAAGTGTAGACGGAAGGACAGACGCTGAGAGCCTCGGTGCTCTTCCAACCAAGTACGATTCAATTGCCGCTGCATCTAATTGACAAACCCAATATCAAATCCACGATTTGATCCGCAAGAGGTGTGAACGAAGCACGAATATCGAAGAGCATTGTGACTCCTGCTATGATTTCTCCGGTTTGTTCAAAAGCAAACACATCGGGGACGAACACCGCAACTGAGTGCACCGGCATCGTCCCGCAACCAGGGAAACTTCATAGATAGGAAAGCCATGTTAGTTGGCCGTCTCCGCCGCATGCTCAATGCAGCGCTCGCACTGATCATCGTCCTCCTGCTCGTCTTTGGCGGCCTCTACTTTGGAGGCTACATCGGCAAGAAACAGCCGCCGATCGATTCCACCACCATCGCGGATTCCTTCGAGGACATGGCGGAACTGACCACCCAGAAGTACGCCTTCACCGACGTGGGCGAGCGCACCGATGAGGGCCGCAAGCTATTCGGATGGCACGTTCCGCTGTCCGGGAAGAACTTCCTCATTACGTTCTCCGGCACGGTGACCGCAGGCATCAGTGATCTCTCCGACGTCAAGGTGGACATCGACGACGCGAAACAAGAGGTCAGCGTCAAGCTGCCCGAGCCTCAGGTGCTCGACGCGCACATCGATCCTTCCTCCGTCGTTGTCTATGACCAGTCCTTCAACCCGTTCAACCCCAACTCCGTAGAGGACGTGACGTCCTTCTTGGCGGAAAAGACCAAGCACAACCGACAGTCTGCCATCGACAAGGGCCTTCTCGATCGCGCAAAGGAGCAGGCCTCCACGCTTGCTACGACGCACGTGGAAGCCGTGCTGCTCAACACGGACAAGAAGGACTACGCCATCAAGGTCAGCTTCAAATAGAGCCCATTAGCCCGCGTGGAGCAGGTGTATCTTAGGCAGCCTTAGGCAGCTGCACCTGGGGCAGCTGCGCTGCGAGACCTAGGACGGCTCGACTGGGTGCGCGATGACCTCATACTCGCGTTCCTTGAAGGTGAAGCTGCCCACCGAACGCCAGCCGGTCTTGCGGTGGGCCGCCATGGAGGCCTCGTTAGAGTGCTCCACAAAACCCACGGCCCAGAGGTACTTTCCGCTCTGCGCAGTCGCCCGGATGGACTCATCCTTCAACGTGCGCAGAATGCCACGGCCGCGGTAGTTCTCATCCACCACGCCGGGGCCGTAGAGGTAGAAATCCTCCAGGCCTGCCTCGCGGGCGGCAGCCACGGCCAGCGCCGGCGGGCCCTTTGGGAAGGTATCGGGCTCCGCGCTGAGGATGACGCCCACGCCGGTGTCACCAACAAGTGCCACGACGGATGCCGGGCCATCGACGCGCTGCTTGATCATCTCTGTATCAAGGTTGCCCTGCACAAAGCCGCTGCGCCGGCGCTGCTCCTCGGTGAGGTTATCGCGGGCATTGGACTGGAAGAGGGCCTGGACCCAAGGAGCGTCGTCAAGCACAAGGCGGCGCAACTCAAGGGGGCCGTCGGGATTCGTGTTTGGTTCGCTGGAGTCATCGTTGGGTGTACTCACGTGTGTATCGTTTCCTTCGCTCCGAAAAATGAAAAGGCCCCAGTCATTTGTGCATTGTTCTTTACGAAGCAAGAGGCCTGACCAGGGTTCGATCACGTTTCACTGTATGCCAAGGCCTACGTCGCGTCCACACCATGTGCAGAAGGTTTGCCTGAACTGGCTCAAGTACAGAAATGGCCAGGTTCGTCGTCGTAGAGTTGTACAGCAACGCAAGAAGAATATGGGAGCACAAAGGCAGGGCGATCTATGGCGATTTGGACCGTGTCCTGGGAAATCTACGAGGAACTTCGCACGTTGGACATCAGTGATCCATCGATCCCCGATCCCACCATTGCGAGCCGAAAGTTTCGCTTAGGACAGGCAACATCCTGGGCGCGTTGGGGAAGATCACAACAGGATCGCACCCAGATCACCGCGCGTAACGAAGCCGAGTTTCACGCGCTTGCGCCACTAACAACGTCAGTTGTCTTGCTTGGTGTGAACTGGGGCGCGACGCTACCGGACGAGGAAGTTCAAGACTGGCACAATTTTCATACCGCTGGTCATGCCGGTGATGCGCGGCTGTCAAAATCGATTCCGCCAGCTCTTGATGCACTTCCTCATGACTCTGGGCAGTCTGCTCCTGCGCCCTACATGACGGATGTGTTCAAACTCGTGCCTACTCGGAACGGTGTCGAGCTCCAACGACAGATCGCGGCTGACGCAGGCGTACATGACCACGTTGCGCGGTGCGCCGAGCTTTTACGAAGGGAGCTCGCTATTTGTACCCGCGGCAACGGAGGCGTCCCGCCTCTTCTTGTGGCTCTTGGAGGCCATGCCTACGAGTGGCTCACGGGTAAAAAGCGCACCAGCGGCCCCATCGCTGACGTGGTTGCGAGCGTGTTCGGTGGCGATACACCACGCATCGCGAAAATCAACCATGCATCAGCAAGTAGACCCGATGCTGAGCGGACAGCACAACTAATCACGGCTCTCCACGAACACCGCCAGTACTTAGGTAACTAGGTCTCCTACGAACATCACCACTTCAGCTCTTCGTGGATCAAAAAATGCTTCACAGACACTTTTTGATCCACGCTCAGCTCGTCCTGTGGCACGAAAAGTACTTTTAGGGCTGTTTGGCTTAGGATTCTTCGGCGTCGGTGGGTTCGGGGTGGGTGTTGGATGGAGGGTCGTCGTCAAGCTCGGCGTCAGCGTTGGTGGAGTCGGTGTCGGTGGACTCAGTATCGGGGTCGGTGGAGTCGGTGGTCTCCGTGCCCTTGCGCAGGGCCCGGGACTTCTCCTCCAGCTCCTGCTGGGCGCGCACCTGCGCCTCGGCGGCGGACTCGGAGCGCGGCGGGGCCTGGATGTAGCGCTCGGAACGCAGGCCCACCTGCAGCTCCTTGGCGCGCAGGACCTCGGCATCGAGCTTGATGCCCACGATGAGGGCGGAGTTCATGATCCACACCGCGATGAACATGGCCATCACCGTGGACAGCGCACCGTAGGCGCTGGCGGCGGCGTACACGCGCAGGAAGACGCTGAAGAGCAGCCACACCACGGCGATGGCAATGAGCGCGGTGATGGAGCCCAGCGTGGCCCAGCGGAAGCGGCGCGGGCGCACGTTCGGGGTGAAGTGGAAGAGGAGGGCAATGAGGGTAATGGCCAAGATGACCGTTACCGGGAAGCGGATCCAATTCCACACCGGCAGGAAGATCTGCAGCATGAAGTCCACGAAGCCTTGCAGCTGAAGCGGGCGGGCGACGGGTTTGAGGATGCCGGTGATGATGGTATCGCGAAGAATGTTGGCAAAAATGAGGCAGACCGCGCCGATGACCAAGACGATGGTGAGCACCCACATGATCGCCCACGTGCGGATGAGCCCGCGGCCCTCAGTGCGGCCATAGACCATGTTGGCCGTACGCGAGAACGCCCGCACATAGGCGGAGGCGGAAAACAGTGAGACCAGCACCGAAATGATCAGCGCCCACGTGCCCTCCGCAGTGGAGCCGATGATGGTCTCCACCAGGGACATCGCTTGCTCCTGCATGCGGGCGGGCACAAACTCGGTGACCACCTCCGAGACCAGCTCGTGCACCTCATCCTGCCGGGTGGCAAAGATGAGCGTGGCGATGGAATAGGCAGCCAGCACGGCCGGGGCGAAGGCCATGAGGGTGAAGTAGGTCATCGTCGCCGCGCGGTCCAGGAAGCTCTCATGCCAAAAATCAGTCCACGTGCGGCGAAGCACTAGGCCCCAAGAGGCCTTGCTCAGGCGGTTGCTGCGTTCAAGCGGGTTACGGCCATTATCGTCGATGCGCACAATCTTTGTGCTGTGGGCAGGGACGATGGTCTTCTCACTCATACTTTTCAGTCTAAATTAAGGCGTGGGTGATGGCCGGGAGGGTGGCTGCATGAATAACTGCGTGGTGGGGCCAGGGCACGTAGCCTGGGTGGCATGACTGAGAAATCTGCCAGTGCGAAATCCAACGTTGAATCCTTCGAACTCGACCACCGCAAGGTCAAGGCCCCCTACGTGCGCGTGGCGGGCCGCACCGACCTGGGCGGCGGCGTGGAAATCATCAAGTATGACCTGCGCTTCTGCCAGCCCAACAAGGAGCACTTGGAGATGCCCACGGTGCACTCCATCGAGCACATGATGGCCAACTTCATGCGCGAGTACACCGACAAGCTCATCGGCTTTGCACCCATGGGCTGCCAGACCGGCTTCTACGCCATCACCAACAACATGGAGCAGGACGAGCTGCTCTACGCCCTGGAAAAAGCCCTCAACGATATCCTCAACGCCACCGAGGTTCCGGCCGCCAACGAGCGCCAGTGCGGGTGGGGCGCTAGCCACTCCCTGGAGGGGGCGCAAGCTGCCGCGCGCGAGTACCTCGCTCACAAGGACGAGTGGCTCGACGTGCTCTAATCTGGGAGCAGTTCTCTCCCCTCTTCCCTAAGGAGCACTCACGTGACCGCTCCCCCGCCCCCTACTCAGAATCTGGGCCCCGACAATGCGGGTCCGCAGAATTCGGGCCCCCAGAATTCGGGCTCCGAGCCGCAGCCCAAGAAGCAAAATGTCTTGGGCCTCGTGGCGTTCATTGTGCTGATGATTGCCATGGGGGCCGCAGTAATCGGCATCAATGCTCAGGCCACCATCTTGCTCTTCATCGTGGCCCGCGTCATCGCGGTGGCGGGAATAGTGACAAAGAACAGCTCCCGCACCCTGCCGGTCACTGTGTTGATCATCGCGGTGATGTACCCGCTGGCCATGCTGTGGTCCGCCGTGTGGAACTTGGAGTTCGTCTCCACGGACAAGTCCTACGAGGACTACCCGCGGCCGACCCCGCAGAGCGAAATCCCCGAAGCGGAGAAAGCACCGCTGCACATCGGTGAGGCTTTTTCCACCGAGGACTGGTCCTACACCATCAACAGCGTGGACTTTGACCCCACCGAGGAAATCCTGGCCGCAGACCCCTCCAACACCCCGCCGGAGGAAGGTTGGAAGTACATCATGGTCAATATCACCGTTAAGCAGGCCTTGGATTCCCACGACTTTTCCTCCGCGCCCGGCTCCATTACCTACATCGAGCCAGACGGGGTGGTGATCAACCCCAACAGCCCGCCGCAGAAGCTTCCCAACGCCTTCGACGGAGCACCATATTTTGAGCCCGGGGAGAGCAGGACAGGAAATATCTTGTTTATGGTCAGCGCCGACGACCCCGCGCAGGGGCAGCTGGCGGTGGTGGCGGAGCGATTCGGCGCGCGCAGGCTCATTAATCTCAGCGAAGAAACGTTGATCTAGGTCTGTTGTTCTAGGTCAGTTCAGCTAAGACCAGGGGTCAAATCCTGGGTCCTGGGGCCCGCGATTGTTCCACAAGTGATGCCAGTCCCACGGCGGGGAGGGGTAGCCGCCTGAGCCGCGGGCGACGGCAATCACTTGTGCCACGACTCGGTCAAGGTAGTGCTCAATCGTGACGGCGGTGAAGTGAAGGGGGCGCCAGTGGCGCTGGACGGCGTCGTTAAGCTTGTGGCGATCCTTCTCAAAGTTCCGGCGGTTTTCGCCGTTGTGGTAGGCGTAACCATCGATTTCGATGGCCACCTGGTGCTCCGGAAGGACCACGTCCCAGCGATATGGGCCAATTTTGTAATTATTGCGCACGTCAAAGTGCTCCTGCAGAGCTCGGCTGAGAGCGCGCTCCCACAGGCTATCCGCCCCAATAATGGCACTATCCAACACTCGGCGGGTATGCGCAGACAACCGCGGAACATACATTTTCCACATGGCGAGCTGACGTGCGCCGTCGTTGCCCGTGAGGAATTTTTCCAAGAATTCAACGGCGTGCGCTTCTTCCATCCGCTCCAGCGCTTGTAACGGATTGCACAAGTTCATGCCATCCCACTGGAACACCCCTTTCGGCTTCGCGCGGCGAGTGTGAAAGTAAGGGTTGTGTTCTACCCCATTGGCGCGCATGAATTGGAGTGGGAAACTCAGGCCTTTACCTAGGTGGTATTGGGTGACTGTATAGCCGTCGAGTGCGCCGTCAGGCCAACGTTGGCCTAGGGCAACGGCAAGTTCTTCCGGCGTGGGTTGCGTGTCCACGTAGAAGCCATGGCAAATTTTGATGGCCTTGCCGGCAGCAACAAGTCTTCCTGGATTCTTGTCTTTGATGATCTCCACGGCTGCAGCCCCCCGATCTGAGTGCTGTGTGGTTGTGATGTGTGGGCGTGGCCTAAACGTAAAACGTGGCAGCGTTGCGCGCAATCGGAGCACTTCTTGATGACGCAACCGAGCGCTGTGGCGTCATACCAAACAAGCCCCCGAAAACCCGGCTTTCGAAGGCCTTGTGTGCAATGGGCCCACACGAGGCGGGGGTGGCGGCCGAGCGCGGGTGGGCAGCACCCGAGCGCGGGCTGGGAGCGCGGGTGGGCTGCACCCGAGCGCGGGGCGGGCAGGGCCAAGAGCGGGCGTGCGCCGGTTAAATCTCCACGCCCAGCCAAATGGGCTCCGGCACCAGCGTGACACCAAAGGCCTCCTGCACCCCGGCGCGGATCTCGCGGGCAAGGGCCACGATGTCATCGGCAGTGGCCTCGCCGCGGTTGGTCAGGGCCAGGGTGTGCTTGGTGGACAGCGTGGCGCGGGCACCGGACTCGGCGCCCGGGTAGCCCTTGACAAAGCCGGCGCGCTCAATGAGCCAGGCCGCGGAGAGTTTCTCCTGGGGGTGGGAATTCGGGCTTGAGGTATTGGAACTTGGGCTGCCCGGCCGCGGAGGCACGGGGTGACGGGGCATGGAATCGGCATCGGCGTCGCCACGGTAGGTGCGGACGGAGGATTGGATGGCGTCGGCAAGCGAGGCGTCCACGATGGGATTGGTAAAGAAGGAGCCGGCGGACCAGGTGTCATGATCGGAGGGGTCGAGCACCATGCCCTTGGAGCGGCGCAGGGCCAGGACCTTATCGCGCACCGCGGCCACGGGCAGGCGCTCACCGGGGTTCCGGGTGAGCTGGCCAAAGCGCAGGGGCTTCGAAAGCCCGTCGGTGCTCAGCTGCAGCTCGATGGCCAGTACCACGCCGCGGCCGGTGAACTTGAGGTTGGAGTAGCGGTAGGAAAGCTCCAACTCGGAGGCCGGAACCCAGGAGGCCTGCCGGGTGGACTTCTCGTAGAGGTAGACCCGCGTGAGCACGTCGGAGGTCTCCGCACCGTAGGCGCCGACGTTTTGGACGGGTACCGCGCCGGCGTCGCCGGGGATGCCGGAGAGGCACTCGATGCCGCCCAGGCCACACTGCACGGAGAGATCCACTACGTCGTCCCAGGTGGCGCCGGCCTCCGCGCGCAGCACGCCGCTGGCCACGGAGACGTCGATGTCCTCGAAGTCCAGGCGCACCACCACGACGTCGAGTTCGCCCTCAGCCACCACGAGGTTGGAGCCGCCGCCGAGCACCAGGTAGTCGGTGCCAGCCTCATCCAGGGCGCGCAGGGCGGCCACGGCGGACTCGGTGCTCGCGCAGTGCACCGTGGCGCGCGGGGTGCCGCCGATGCGCAGGGTGGTCATGTCGGCGAAGGAGGTCTGCGTGTCCACGGTCACGCCCTCGATTGCGGAAAGCGTCATAAATTCATCAAGCACGCCTACCAAGGTAGTCTGTTAGGCATGTCAACCCGTAGTGAAAACACCGTAACCATTAACCAGCCCATCGAGAAGGTGCACAAAGCCCTAAGCACCCAGGGCTACTGGGAGCTCATCGCCGCGAAGCTCTCCCCGGAACCGGGCTCCGTCCACGAGTTCACCGGCTCCACCGCCGTCCTCTTCGAGGTGCTGCCCACCTCCCTGCTGCCGGAGGCCGTGCGCGCCATGGTGTCCCAGGATCTCAAGGAGAAGCGCACCGTGACCATCGGTGAGCTGGCAGAGGGCTCCTTCACCAACTCCGTTGTTGCTGACGTCAAGGGCACCCCGGTGGACTTCACCGGCGAGGTCACCTACGTGGGCGAGGGCGAGAGCACCAAGGTCACCTACGTCACCGACGTCTCCGTCAAGATCCCGATGATGGGCGCTGCCATCGAGCCGAAGGTGGCCGAGGCCCTCGATGAGCTCTACACCAACGAGGCCAAGCTCACCGAAGAGTGGATCTCTGAGAACCTCTAAACCCCTGTTGTCCCTGTCCCTATCTCATGGCCGACCACGCTCATAACCTGCGGGCTCACGCGAGCGCTGGTCGGCCTTTTGGCGTCATCACCCGGGGAACCACCAACCAAAACCGGCTGCGTCGCTGCGACCGCTGGGTGGCCTCCCACCCGGAGATCACCTCGCTTCTGCGCAGCACGGCCAGCCCGCTGGCGCTCGACGTAGGCTACGGGGCCTCGCACACCACCACCGTGGAGTGGGCGCGCTGGCTGCGCGGGGTCAACCCGCACACCCGGGTCACCGGCTTGGAGATCAACCCCGAGCGCGTGCTGCCGCCGCGCGACGGCGTCACCTTCGAGCTCGGCGGCTTCGAACTGGCCGGCTACCGCCCGCAGCTGGTGCGGGCATTCAACGTGCTGCGCCAGTACGACGTAGACCAGGTGGCCGAGGCCTGGGAGGCCGTGACCTCCCGGCTGGCCCCCGGCGGCTTCTTCATCGAGGGCACGTGCGACGAGCTGGGCCGCCGCAGCGCCTGGGTGCTCCTCGATTCCTCCGGGCCGCGCACCCTCACCCTGGCCTGGGATCCCTTCGATGTGGAGCGCCCGAGTGACCTCGCCGAGCGCCTGCCCAAGGTGCTCATCCACCGCAACGTGCCCGGCGAGCCCATCCACGAGCTGCTGCGCGCGGCTGACGACGCCTGGGATCGCGCCGCCGGCTGGGCCCCTTACGGCCCGCGGGTGCGCTGGCGCAAGGCCCGGGAAGCACTCCCCCAGGCTCACCCGGTGCGCCGCCGATTAAGCGATAACACGCTCACGGTTGAGTGGAAGCTGCTGGGCCATCCTCTATAGGCTGGTGCGCATGGCTTCCCAGAAAACCGCCGCGAAGACGGCATGGAAAATTTTCGTCGGCGTGCTTGTCGCGCTGCTGTTGCTCATCCTGCTGGCCGAGTTTGGTCTGCGCTGGTTCATGGGCCAGCAGATGAAAGACCAGTTCGCCCAAGCCGCCAAGGAGGAGGGCATCGAGGTCACCGAGGATCCCAGCGTAAGCTTCGGCGCTACCCCCTTGATCTTTGGCATGCTGGGAGGCTCCATCCCGTACATGGAGATGCACTCCCCGTCCACGCTGCAGATCAACGGCACCGAGATCAAGGGCCAGCCGGCCTCTGATGTGACCATGGAGGACGTCTCCCTCTCCCAGGACAACCCCACCGCCGGCTCTATGGAGGCCACCACCACGGTGCCGGATGACTTCCTGCTGGCCACCTTCCAGCGCGGTATCGCGGAGAAGTCCGGCAACCAGGCCATCGGGGACTTGGTGGTCACGGCGATTACCGCCAACGATGAAGCGGACACCCTCGACGTCGAATTCGCCGGCGGCCTGGCCACACTCTCACTCAAGCCGGCGGTCAACGAGGGCCAGCTGCGCATCAACGCGCAGAGCGCCTCCCTCCTGGGCTTCGACCTACCGGAGCAAGTCACCGCCACGATTAGCGACGCCCTCGAATCCGGCATGTCCGATCAGCTCCTCGGCCAGGGCATGAAGGTAGAAAACGTGGACGTGCGCGCCGGCGAGCTGGCCATGACGATCAGCGCCGAGAACCTGCCGCTTAATCAGATGAGTGCCCTCGGACAATAGGAAGATGCGCACTAGGTAGACGGACAACGGGCAGGCTGCTGCCCAGGGCGCCCTCAGCGCCCTGGGCGTCCTGCGTCCCGGCCGGTGCGACGATGACGTCGTAGCCGGCCTTTTCCGCTACCTGGGCCTGCTGCGGCTGGGCGGTGATGAGCCCCAGGCGCACCGGCGGCGGGCAGGCCTCCCGGATGGTGATGAGCTCGGAGAGGAGCGAGGTAGCGCTGTCCAGCAGGGCGTCCACCGCCACCCACACCTCCGCCGCGCCGGACTGCACGGCCAGGCGCGCCTCGGAGGCCTTGATGAGGCTGTGGTGGCGGCCGGTGGGATAGCCGGCCACGGAGATGATGCGCTCCGCGCCTGCAGCCGCCGCCGCAGTGACATGGTGCGGGGAGACCACCACGGTGGCACCTGGGCAGCGCTCGCGCACCTGCTGCGCGGAAGCGTCGAGCAAGAATTCCATGAGTAGCGTGCCTTAGTAGCTGTAGTCACCCCGAATAATGGAGCGCAGCTGGGGGCGCACGTCGAACCAGTAGATGCCGGTGATCACCGCACCCACCCAGGAGAGGATGGGGACGGGGATGTTCATCACCAACGCGGAGCCCGCCAGAAGCCCCACCCACACCCACTTGGCCTGGCGGTCCCCGGCGCGGAAGGCGTCCTCGCGCGTGGTGGCCGCGAGGATGGCGCCGATCACCGCGAAGATGGAGACGGCCATCATCGTCCAGTGCGGGATGTGGGAAAGTACGTACAGAAACTGCTGCATGTCGGGTGCTAGTTGTCCTTATCTGCGCTCTCGTGCTGTGCGCCCTCTGCCTGAGCGCTTCCTGCCTGAGTGTCTGCTGCCTGCGTGTCTTCGGAGACTACTTCGCCGTCGATGATGGGGGCCTCCTCAGCCTTGGGCTGGTAGGGGTTCGGCGCCTGCGGAGTCTGCGCGGCAGTGGTGCCCTGCGGGGACTCGGCGCCTTCCTTGCGCTGGTTGGCGCGCTCCTTGGCGGAGTTCACGGCCTCCTGCATGCCCTCACGGGACTCGGCCACGGCGGAGTTGAAGTCCGCGCGTGCCTTGTCAAAGGCCTCGGACTTGCGGGTGCCCTCGGCGGCGGCGCTCACGGAGTCACCGAGGTTCTTCGCGGTGGCGGAGATGCGGTCCAGGAGGGACTCCTCCTTCTCGGCGCCGCCGTTGTTGCGCACGATGCGGTCTGCCTGCGCGCTCTGCGCCTGGTTCTGGCGCTCTTCCTTAAAGCGGTCACCAAAGTCCTTGGCCACATCCAGGGCGGAGGCACCGGCGTTCTTGATGGAATCGAATACGGACATGCTCGTCACTCCTTAGCAAAGCGCCTGCGCGCTTGTGTGTGGGGATTGTTAAAGGCCAAAAAGCAGATGGTTCACAGTGTAGATAACCAATCCGGCCAGCGCACCCACCACAGTGCCGTTGAGGCGAATGAACTGCAGGTCCTTGCCCACCATGAGCTCGATTTCTTGGGAGGCCTGCTTGGCGTCCCAGTTCTTGATGGTCTCCGGAATGATGGCGATGATCTCCGGGGCGAACTTCTCCACCGCGTAGCGCGCAGCCTTGTCCACGAACTCGTTGGCCTGGGCCAGGAACTCCTCGTCCTCCAGCAGGCGGTGGGCCAGCTCCTCCACCTTGCCGGCGATCTTCATCCGCAGGAAGGACTCCGGATCCTCCAGCTGATCGATGAGCGTGGTGGACACCGTGCGCCACATGGCTGCCGGCGCCTGCTGCGCTTGATCAGATCCGAGCATCTCCTGCTTGATGCCCTCGACGCGCGCCCGCATGTCCGGGTCCCACTGCAGGTCCGCGGCCAGCTTGGCCAGGTTGCGGCGGATGGCCAGGCGGGCCTCGTGGTTGCCGTTGGCGCGTACCTCGTCGGCGAAGGCCACCAGCTCGCGGTAGACCTTCTCCCCCACCAGTTCGCGGGCAAATCGCGGCGCCCAGCCGGGCATGCGCTCGTCGATGGTGGTGACCACGGCCTCTTCCATCGTGAGGATCTTGCCGTGCGCCCAGTTGATGAGGTCATCCTCCAGCGGGCGGGCTTTGCCGTCGTTGATGTAGCCCTCCAGCAGCCGGCCCAGCGGCGGGCCCCATTCCGGCTCCGCCAGACGGTCCACCACCTGGGTCTTGATGAAGTTTTCCGCCTCCTGCGGGTCGAGGTCACGCACCACGCTGGCGGCGCGCACGCCGATCCACTCGCTGACCTCCGCGGCCCGGCCGGGCTCCACCCCCTGCTTGGCCAGCCACAGCGGCAGCTCCGCGTCCCGGATCTTCGCGCTGAGCGCGTCCGGGGTGAGGAAGTTCTTTTCCACGAAGTCACTTAGGGTATCGCCCACCCGGTCCTTGTTGTTGGGGATGAGCGCGGTATGCGGAATGGGGATGCCCATGGGGTGGCGGAAGAGCGCGGTCACGGCGAACCAGTCCGCCAGGCCACCCACCATTCCTGCCTCGGCTGCGGCGCGCACGTAGCCCACCCACACCGGGGCCCCGCTTGGCGATGCCTGCCACCACGAGCACCCCAGAAAGATCACCGCCGCACCGATGAGGAAGGACAAGGCGATACCCTTCCAGCGGCGCAGCGTGGCGCGGCGCTCTTCGTCATTACCGGCCGTGGGGAATGCGGCCAACGAGGAGCTGTGCTCTGCGGGCGCGTCCGCGCGGTGCGTCATGGGGTTCTCCTTGAAGTGTTGCAACCAGAAGTGATGCGAAAGCCTTACTCTGCAACGCTAGAGCATGGGCGATCATTTCTGGCAATAGGCATTGCATACCCATTGAAACAGAACCCCAGTTTTGGCCTCGTACGAGCTACTTCCCCTTATTGCGCACGCTGAGGAATACTAGCCATACCACACCGATTACGAGCACCGCGGTGCTCAGCCCTACACCTACCGACGCATAGGTTTCCTTGACGTTCTCCCAGTAAGCACCGCTCTTAAACAGTGGCGCTACGATGACGCAGTAGGCTGCTATGCCCAATAAAACCGAAACGACACTTCGAATAACAGACTTCGGATCATTAAACTTGCTCATCTGATCTATCCTTTTCTTCTCTCAGGTGAATCCACCTTCTGGCTCGAGTCATATGGGAAATCGGCCATGACTTGTGAAAGCTCTTCCCTAAGGCAGCTCTAGCAAGCGTGCCCATCAATATCCATCGCGTCTTCAGCACCTGCTGCTCCTAGACCACATGCAAAGCCACCAGGGACCGAGACAACCCCCAACGCTCCACAAGCAAGTCCTGCTGCCACGCGCCAAGTCCACTTTGCAGTAGTGCCCTGCCAGCAGCCGTAGGGAACAAATACATCGTCTTTAAACGTAGTCAAGAGGTTGCCATCTTCATATGCGAACTGCCCTTGCACCTCAGAGCCCCCGACATTCATTACTGGGGCAACAAACTCGCCCAGCACGCTGCCATCTGCTTGCCGCACAGTGGCTACCTGGGCGTCGTCGGAGATCTCCACTGTGTCTCCCTTGGCCAGCTCCAACTTATTCGCTAGCGTATTGTCCCCTCCTTCGCCATTGTCTTTCGTGACAATTTTTCGGACGATACCGTCAGCACCTACAGCCAAAACCTTTTCCTTTGAGAAACGATTCCCGCCCGCGATGTCAGTAGTTGCCGAATCTACGCTCCCTGCACCATGCTCTGATGCAGCTGCAACAGGCGCGAACAGACCTGACAACGCCATCACTACAGCTGCCGTGCCTGCACTCACACGTCCGATCTTCATTTCTCCCCTTAGCAATCAACATTTCTCGGGGTTCTTTTTATCCCCGACAAACCCCAGGGTATTTAAAAAGCGCTCTACCCCCCCTTTTATAACGAAATACCCTTTCGTACACACCCTAACTGGGGCTTTTTATTATTTAATGCAGCCGCCGTAAGCAGAAAAATCCGTGAGAACTAAAAACTAAGCAGCAGGTAACGAGTACAAATTCACGTCGCACCGCGATTCACTCCCGCAGCTTAGGCTAATTTTAACCTGCTTACGGCCTTATCTTTTTTGGGCGCCCTTTCGGCGCCGCCAGTCCCAGCTCTTTACGGATCTGTCTGATCCGCACCTGCGAAAGGCCGCATTCAGCCGCCAACGCCCTCGTAGAAGGGTCGGGCACCCCCCTTGCTCTGGCATCGAGGATAAGCATTTGCACAAAAGCCTTTACCAAGGACGCATCGCGTGCTCTGGCCCGATTTGCGGCGGCTAACTTCTTACGCTGCGCTTTTGCATACTCCCCTTGGGGATCATCTCGCCATCGCCGTGAGGCTTCTTGCCCGCCTTTGCGCCCTGCAATCGCCTTCCGACTCCCGGCCCCTTCCGTAGGGGTCTCTCGATGCCTGTCCATACCCGGTAGCTTAGCCCCGCTTAGTCAGCACAATCACATAGAAGGGAGGGCAGAGCAACAGCCCTACCCTCCTTGTCTCATACCCGGAGTCACTCTCTTTAGCGCTTGTTATCGCGAGTGGCCATGTAAAGCAGGCCACCGATGACCGCAGCGTTCTTCACAAACTGCAGCTTCTGATCGTTCTTCTCCTGCTCATCGTCCTTGTCCCAGAAGTTGTGGCCCACGAGGGTGGTCGGAACCAGGGAGCCCACCAGGCCAGCGGCGCTGAGCTTGGGGAAGATGCCCAGGGCCAGCGTGGTGCCCAGACCCATCTGGGCGTAGGCGTTGAGCTTGACCAGGCTCTCACCGGCAACGGGAAGGGAGCCAAGGCCGGCCTTCTTGGCGGCGGCCTCCGTCATGCCGCCCAGGCCCTCCGCGTAGCCCAGTGCGTTCTTGGCACCAACGATGAACAGCGGCAGGATAGCGGCACGGCCAGCCAGGGAGCCGACCTTGGACAGAGTGGACTGCTCGGGCTTCTTCTTGAAAATGGACAGCATGTGAATTCCTCCTATTTTGGTGATATGTCAACCACTCTAGTGGCTGGCACTTCCACCGGCAAGGATATGCGCACGCGCAGCATCGCGCGCGCCAAGCAAAATCCCCTGCTAGCTTGAGAAGTAGCTTCAGCTTTACGCTGCATTGTTCATACAATATCGTTCAAACAATGCTCCCTCGACAGGACGGAGTCCCCACCATGAAGGTTCTCATCACTGGCGCGGCCGGATTCATCGGCGCCGCCGTGGCCCAAGAACTCAGCTCCCGCGGCCACGAGGTGGTGGGCCTTGGCCGCCACGCCCACGAAGAGCAGAACATCTTTGCCGCCGACGTAAGCAAGCCCGGCGCCGGCGCGGAGCACTTCCAGGACGTCGACGCCGTGGTGCACACCGCCGCGATGGTCTCCTACGCCATGTCCCACGAGGAGGCCTTCCGGGTCAACGTCCAGGGCACCAAGAGCATTCTCGATACCGCCCGGGCCGCAGGCGTCAAGCGCTTTGTTCATATCTCCTCCGTGGTGGTCTACCCCGATGTACCCGAGCAGCTCGATGAGGACTCCCCCATCCGCACCAACGGCGTGGCCTACATGGACACCAAGGTGCTCTCAGAGATTCCCGTCTACCACGCCATGATCAAGGGTGACATCGAGGGAGTCATCATCCGCCCCGGTGATGTCTACGGCCCGCGCTCGCGGCCCTGGACCCAGCTGCCCTACGAGGCCATGAAGAAGAAGATGTTTGCTCTGCCCATGTGGGGCAAGGGGCACTTCACACCCATCTTCATCGATGATCTCGCCCGCGGCATCGCCTCCGCCGTGGAGACGCCTGCGGCCGCCGGTGAGATCTTCAATCTCACGGACGGCACCGTGGTGACCTGCAAGGAGTTCTTCCGCACGCTGGCCACGTACACCAAGACCGGCTCCTTCCCCGTACTACCCAGCGCCGCGGCCATTGGTGCATCGGGGATCATCTCCGCTGTCTCCTCGCTCCGCGGCGAAAGCACCGAGACCAACCCCAACACCATGCACTACCTCATGCGGCGCACCGGCGGCTACAGCATTGCCAAGGCCCGCAGAATTCTAGGATTCGAGCCGCGTGTGTGCCTGAACGAGGGCCAGCGCCGCGCCGCCGAGTGGTGCCTCCAGCAGGATTAACTGGGGCGCCGCCTGCAACGTGGGGAGCGGCGCTGCTGGGGGCGTCGCCAAGCGCGGCGCCCCCTGGGCTTAGGCCGAGACGTCCTTGAGGTTACGGGAGGCCATAACGCCCGCCAGCCCGGAGAAGGCCAGGAATATCAGCGCCCAGGCCGGGCCCAGCATGGCCAGGCCACCGGAGATCGCACCCACCCCCAGCAGGATGAAGCCCATGAGCGTGTTGGCCGCGCCAACGTAGCGGGTGCGATCATCGCCCTCCGCCATGTCCACGATGTAGGTCTTGCGGCCCACGCGCACCGCGGTGTGGGTGAGGTTAACCAGGAGGAAGCCCACCGGGAAGACCCAGGCGTTGACCTCCTCCGGCAGCCACGCAGCGCAGGCCACCAACACGAAGAGCAGAATGGAACCCACCAGCGCGCCGTAGCTCATGACGTTCTTGGAGGAGACATCGGACCACATACCGCTGATGCGCCCGCCAATGAGCGCCGAGAGGCCCGAGGCCACCACGAAGGCGGCCAGCCCGCCCAGGTCAGAACCGTTGCCCTGGCCCAGCACCACGATGAAGGACGTGGATAGCGCGGTGACCAGCAGCAGGCCGCGGGCGATGACGAAGGCGCGGAAGTCGGCGTTGCCGGTAAACAGGCGCCAGGCATCGGCCATGCCGGCGTTCTTGTTGCTCTCGCTCTGCTCGGCATCCTCCACGGGCTCCTCGATGCGCCAGAAGATCGCCGAGGCCACCACCCAAGACAACGCCGCGGCGGCGATCAACGCCACGATGACAAGGAGATCGATATCGCCGGTGAGGAACCACAGCCCCACACCCACCAGCAGCGCCGCCGCGCCGCCCAGCTCCGTGGCGCGCCCGGTGATCTGCCCGCGCGACCCCTTAGAGATGGTGCGGCCCTGCACATCCTTGGAGGCAATCGAGCACAACGCGCGGCACAGTGCCAGCACGGCCAGCAGCACGAGGATCGCCACGGCCAGGGGCGTACCCTCCAGCAGCAGGGCAGCCACGGCCATGAGGGCGGCGGCCATGGCCTGGCCAATGCCGCCCATGACCCAGATCCCCTTGCGCTGCGCCCGCGAGGTCACCCACGGGGTGAGCGAGGCCTGCGGGAGCATCGAGCCGGACTCACGGATCGGCACGAGCAAACCGATGAAGAAGGCCGGCGCGCCGGCGGATTGCAGCAGCCAGGGCAGGACGGTCTTTGCCGCCACGATCTGGTCACCGATGCTTTGCAGGCCTTGGGCCCACACGAAGCGGCGGGCGTTGCGCTTTTCCTGCGCGGTAGAAGTAATTGGGGAAGTCATAGAGATCATCCTCACTCACGGGTTTTGGGGAGTACGCGGGGCTTAGGTATGGCGTGCCTGAGTAGAAAAAGCAGCAACCCCCGCCACCCGGCGAAGCGGGGTGCGGGGGTTGGCGCTATCACAGAAACTTAGCGCGCTAGCTCATGGCTGCAGGAGCCGAGCTAGTTGACGCGGCCGGTCTCCTTGCGGTACTGGCGGTAGTAACGGCGGCCGTAGCGGATGCCAAAGACACCGGCCACGAGGATGACGGCTAGGAAGATGATGCCCCAGACCAGGGAGGTCTTGTAGTCAGCACCAGCGGTGCCGTCCGGCCAGAGGTAGGTGCTCCAGCCCCAGATGATCATGCCAGCTGCCGGCAGCAGGGAGAGGATGAGACCCATGCCAACCCACGTGGAGGTGCGCAGCAAAGAGGAGTGCGGCGCGGCGTAGGAGACGGGCTCGTAGCCCTCGATGTAAGAGTCCTGGATCTTTCCGGAGAACTCCGGGTACGTCTCACTTGCGTGATCAGCAACTGCGTGGTTATCGCTCATGGCGGAAGCTTTCTCTCGTTTCTGTTATTCCTGTGAATGACTATAGCCTAGTCGTCCTTGCCGCGGAAAGCGGCCCGTGCACGTTCGCGGGTGACAGCAGACACAGCGGTCAGCGGCACGCCAGCCGGGCAGACATCGGCGCACTCACCGTAGAGGGTGCAGTGGCCAAAGTTCTGCTCGAGGTCGTCGACCATGTTGCGGGCACGGCGGCCACGCTCTTCCTTGCCCAGCGGCATGAGGGAGAGGTGAACCAGCTTGGCGCCGGTGAACAGGTGGGCCGCACCGTTCGGGCAGGCAGCCACGCAGGCACCACAGCCGATGCAGGCTGCGTGGTCCAGCGCGAACTCGGAGGTCTCGTGGTTGACGTGCAAGGTATCAGCATCCGGAGCGGTGCCGGCATCCATGGAGACGTAACCGCCCTGCTCCATGACGTGGTCCAGCTTGGAGCGGTCCACGATCATGTCCTTGATGACCGGGTAGGCGGCGGAGCGGAAGGGCTCCAGCTTGATGGTGTCGCCGTCCTTGAACTGGAACAGGCGCTGCTGGCAGGCCGGGGTGTTCTGCCCTGGGCCGTGCGGGCGGCCGTTGACCAGGAGGCCACAGGTACCACAGATGCCCTCGCGGCAGTCGGAGGCGAAAGCGAAGGGCTCAGCGCCGGCCTCGATGAGGCCGTCGTTGACGTGGTCCAGCAGCTCGAGGATGGACATCTGCTCGGCGGCGTCGTTAACCTGGACGGTCTCGAACTTGCCTTCTTGCGTCGGTCCGGCTTGACGCCAGATCTCAAGTGTCAGTTTCATTACTTGTAGTTCCTTGTCATCAGCGGGATCGAATCAAAGTACAGCGGCTCAGCGTGGCGGATGAACTCGTTCTTGCCAGCGCCCGGCTCCCAAGCGGAAACGAAGCACCAGTTTTCGTCGTCGCGCTCTGCCTCGCCGTCCTCGGAGAGGTGATCGTCACGGAAGTGAGCGCCACAGGACTCGTCGCGGTCCAGAGCGTCCACGCACATGAGCTCGCCGAGGTCGAGGTAGTCGGCCACGCGCAGGCCGTACTCCAGCACCTGGTTCATATCGTTGGCGTCGCCAGTGATGCGGACGTTGGCCCAGAACTCCTCACGCAGGGCGCGGACCTTCTCGATGGCCACCTTGAGATCCTTGACGTTACGGGACACGCCGCAACCCCAGTACAGGATCTCACCGAGCTGGCGGTGGTAGTAGGCCGGACCGTGCGGGTCCTCGCCGCGGACGTTCATGAGGCGGTCGATGCGCGACTGAGCGCGGTCAACAGCCTTCTGAGCCTCAGCGGAATCCTCAGCCAGCTTGTCCTCACCGAGGTGGTGAGCCAGGTAGTTCGGGATGGTGAACGGCAGGGTGAACCAGCCGTCGACAGATGCGGAGAGCAGCGAGTTAGCACCCAGGCGGTTGGCGCCATGGTAGGTCCAAGAGCACTCACCGGCGGCGAAGAGGCCGTCGATGGAGGTCATCTCATTGAAGTCGGTCCACAGGCCACCCATGGTGAAGTGGCAGGTCGGAGCAATACGCATCGGAGTCTCGTAGGCGGACTCGCCGATGGCCTCTTCGTACATCTCGATGAGGTTGGAGTAGCGCTCGCGGATCTTGTCCTTGCCCAGACGCTCGATGGCATCGCGGAAGTCCAGGTACACGGAGTTGTGCAGCGGGCCAACGCCCAGCCCCTTGTTGATCTGCTGGGAGATGGCACGGGAAGCGACGTCACGCGGGACCAGGTTGCCGAAGGCCGGGTAGCGACGCTCCAGGAAGTAGTCGCGCTCCTCTTCCGGAATGTCGTTGGGGTTGCGGTCGTCGCCCTCCTTGATGGGGGACCAGATGCGGCCGTCGTTACGCAGCGACTCGGACATGAGGATGGTCTTGGACTGCCACTCGGAGTTGACCGGCAGGCCCGTCGGGTGGAACTGGATGAATGCCGGGGAGGCCAGGTATGCGCCGTTCTCGTAAGCGCGCATCATGGCGCCAGCGTTGGAGTTCTTTGCCAGGGTGGACATGTGGAAGACGTTGCCGTAACCGCCGGTACCGAGGATGACCGCGTGGCCGGTGAAGGCCTTGAGCTCGCCGGTGATGAGGTTACGGGTCACGATGCCAGCCGCACGCTTGGTGCCCTTGTCATCGTAGGTAATGATGTCCTGCATGTCGTGGTGCGCGAAGAGCTCCACGTTGCCCAGGCCAATCTGGCGGTAGAGCGCCGAG
Organism: Corynebacterium sp.; assembly: GCF_030532325.1. Taxonomy (GTDB): domain Bacteria; phylum Actinomycetota; class Actinomycetes; order Mycobacteriales; family Mycobacteriaceae; genus Corynebacterium. The sequence continues at coordinate 94,553 of NZ_JAUNLS010000005.1, read as the reverse complement.
GTGGTGGACAGCTGCAGCTGCTGGCCCGTTTGGCCGCGGGTGTAGTAGGTGCGGGAGACCTGCACGCCGCCGAAGGAACGGGTGGCCAGGGTGCCGCCGTACTCGCGGGCGAAGGGAGCGCCGATGGCGTTCATGTGGTCAATAACGCGCACGGACTCGTAGGCCAGGCGCCAGCAGTCGGACTCGCGGCAGCGGTAGTCGCCGCCCTTGACGGTGTCCTTGGTGTGGCGGTAGGCGGAGTCGTTGTCCACCTTCTTGTGGCGAGAAGAGTTCACACCACCCTGCGCAGCAATGGAGTGGGCGCGGCGCGGGGAGTCGTGGTAGGTGAAGACCTTTACCTTGTAGCCCAGCTCACCGAGGGCGGCGGCGGCCGAACCTGCGGCCAGGCCGGTGCCGACGACGATGATCTCGAACTTGCGGCGGTTAAGCGGGGAGACGAGCTCCATGTGGTCCTTCTGGTAGTCCCACATTTCCTTCATCGGCACGCCGTGCGGCTCGTTGGACTCGAGGATGCGACCAGGGGTCACGCCCTCGACGATGGACTGCGGGTGCGAGAAGTTCGGGTGCTCGCGCTTGAGTTCAGTGTTAGTCATGGGTCAAAACTCCTTTAGCTGACCAAGCCCAGGGCGATGGACAACGGCATAACGATGTTGGCCAGGCACACGACGGCCGGGATGATGTAGGCCAGGACGACGAAGGTCTGACGCCACTTGGCACCGGTGATGCCCAGATCAGACGCAGCGAGCTTGATGCCGTGGGTCAGGTGCAGGAAGAGGCAGCACATAGCCAGGACATAGAAGATGGTGACCGGCCAGCGGGAGAAGGTAGCAATCATGTTGGCCTTCACCGCACCGTGGACGAAGGACTCCGGAGCAATCGGAGCGACACCAGCGGTCAGGTCCAGGATGTGGAAGATGATGAAGAGCAGCAGGATGGCGCCGGTGGCCAGCATGGTCTTAGCGGCGAAGGCATCCATGCCGCCCATCAGGTTGGTGCGCTTGAACTTGCCGCGGGAAGCCTTGGAGCGGGCGGTCAGCGCGAAGGCACCGTAGATGTGGGCGATAACGCAGGCCAGCAGGACAATGCGGATGATCCACAGTAGGTGGCCGTGCGGGATCAGCGGGTCGCCGAGGTCGCGGAGGTACGCGCCGTATACGTCGAGCGCCTCCTGGCCGTTGTGAGCCGGCAGGTACAGCTTCAGGTTGCCGGCCATGTGGCCAACAACGAAGAGAGCGAAGAACAGGCCGGTTACTGCCATCGTCAGTTTCAAAGCCCAGGACGGAATTCCCGGCTTAGGACGAATTGTTTCATTAGTAATGCGGCCGTGAGCGATTGCCTCACGGTCAGGATTTCTTACAGACATGACACCTCCATAGTCGCTCTTACCTTACGCAGGCTTTCCCGCTGGCCACCACTCAATTTTGGGCGATTTCCAGGCGCTTCCTCTTCATCGCCCTGCCCGTAGAAATTTGCTGAGGCTAGGATCGCCTTAGAATCACTCCCGCGAAACGCCCGTCACCTTGATCGCTAACCTTTACGCAATATGGACATTGCGTATTTCCGCAGGCGATTATGATGTTCATCACAGGAGATCTCACGAGTGACTATCCCACCCCTTTAGCCGTCAAACTTTCGTTTAGCCACCCCCGTCACACCCGTCACGCAAGCGAACTCAGCCACGACGTTTTGCAGGGACGTTACAAAGCTTCGCAGAATGCTTGCAAAAATCCTGTTACAGCCGCCGCCCGGCAGGTAACGTGGCCCACATGAGTAAGACGTACGTGGGTTCGCGCCTGCGCCAACTGCGCCGCGAACGCGACTTGAGCCAAGCGTCTCTGGCCGCCACGCTGGGACTTTCCGCAAGCTATGTCAACCAGATTGAGCACGATGTCCGCCCGCTCACCGTTCCCGTGCTGCTGCGCATTACAGAGGTCTTTGGCGTCGATGCCACCTTCTTCTCCCGTGACGATGACTCCCGCCTCCTCGCCGAGATCCAAGACGTCATCCAGGACAAGGAGCTCTGCCCCTCCCCCGTCGAGCTGCAAGAGCTCTCCGAGCTGGTGTACAACCACCCCACCGTGGCGCGCACCCTGGTAGACATCCACCGCCGCTACCGCAACGTGCGCGACAAGCTCTCCCTGGCCACCGATAACCGCCGAACCGACGGCGCCCAGGCGCTGTCCATGCCGCACGACGAGGTGCGCGATTTCTTCTACGCTCGCCAGAACTACCTCAACGACCTCGACCTTCACGCCGAGAGGCTCGCCGGCGAGCTGGACGTCTCTTCCTTCCGCATCCGGGAGACCGAGCGGGCCCTTACCGAGCGCCTAGCTCACCGCCACAACGTCACCGTCACCACCACCTCGCAGATGGACGGCACCCTGCACCGCTTCGACGCCGCGACCGGCACCCTGCACCTGGCCAGCCGGCTGGGCGTGGGCCAGCGCGCCTTCCGCATGGCCGCCGAGCTCAGCTTCCTGGAGGCCAGCGAGCCCATCAACGAGCTCGTCGCCGAGGAACCCTTCACCTCCGAGGCCTCGCGCAACCTGGCCCGGCGCGGCATCGCCAGCTACTACGCAGCGGCCACGCTCATGCCCTACACCATGATGCACGCTGAGGCCGAGAAATCCGGCTACGACGTGGAATACCTCTGCCAGGTCTTCGGCGTGGGCTATGAGACGGTTGCCTCGCGCTTGTCGACGTTGCAGCGCCCCAACAAGCGCGGCATCCCCTTCACCTTTGTGCGTGTGGACCGCGCCGGCAACATGTCCAAGCGCCAGTCAGCCACCGGCGTGCACTTTTCCAATTCCGGCGGCACCTGCCCGCTGTGGAACGTCTATGAGACCTTCTCCCGACCCGGCGTGATCTGCCGCCAGCTCGCGCAGATGCCCGACGGGCGCAACTACCTGTGGATTTCACGCGCCGTGCAGCACCATCAGGGCCGCTACAACGACACCAACAAGCTCTTCGCCATCGGCCTGGGCTGCGAGGCCCGCCACGCGGACCGCACCGTCTACGCCGAAGGCCTGGACTTGGGCGACATGTCCGCGGCCACGCCCATCGGCGCCGGCTGCCGCACCTGCCCACGCACCAACTGCGCGCAGCGCGCCTTCCCCGCCATCAACGAGACGCTGACTATCGACGCCCACCGCTCCGCCGTGGCCCCCTACTAACCCTCCGGCACTGCACGTTCCCAGCAGACGCACCTCGCTGACAAGCCCCAACAAGTCCCAGCACACCAGACTGTGTATGCTCGAGCCCGAGTACGCTCTAGGAGCAACAAACCCAGGGGGGGGATTTATGGGAGCGAGTATGCCTGCGTGGGCTGCAATTGTCTTGGCACTCTCTGTCGCTATTGTCACGCAGGCAGGTACCTACTTTCTACAACGCAAACAACAATCACATGACCGCGAGCGCAGCCGAAGCGAGGAATGGCATCGCAACCTAAGGTGGGCCGTAGATTTAGTCGCCCAAGGCAAGGTGAGTCTTGGGGTTCAAGCGCTTGACGCACTAGATGATGCAACACACCTCGTCTACGAAGACCAGCGACTAATCGATGCCATCCTCTCAAGCATCATTAATTCCTCACCCAACGAGGTCGAAGACAAATAGCGGGGACAAGACTACACTGTTCAGGACAATCAAAGTGGAGGTGGAAGTAAATGAGTGCACGGCAATCCACGCCCAAATACTCCCGGGGTCAGGTAGAGGCTGCCAAGCTTCTCGTGAAACGCGAACGGGAAGGAAAGGCCACTGTGCGGATCACGGAGCGGGTTCGCCAGATGGCTAATTCAGACAGACCAAGCAAGATTTCATCGTAGTACGAGCCCGAGTGTGATCCCGTTCCCTGACTTGTGGTGTTCATAGCCAGGGTTCGTAACCAAGGAGGGGCGCCCACCATTGCGGTGGGCGCCCCTCCTTTTGTGAAGAGAGCCAGGCTCTCGTGTCTTTGTCTTCCTCTTAGAGGTTGATCATGTGGCCACCGATGCCCTCGGCGGCTTCCTTCATGGCCTCGGAGAGGGTCGGGTGGGTGTGGACGTTGCGGCCGATTTCCTCAGCGGTGAGATCGAAGCGCTGCGCCAGGGTCAGCTCCGGCAGCAGCTCGGAGACATTGGAGCCCACCATGTGGCCGCCCAGCAGCTCACCGAACTCGCCGTCAGCAACCAGCTTGACAAAGCCGGCGGTCTCGTTGAGGCCCGCTGCCTTACCGTTAGCGGAGAACGGGAAGGAGGCCACCTTGATCTCGCGGTCCGGGAACTTCTCGCGTGCCTGCTCCTCGGTGTAACCAAAGGAGGCAACCTGCGGGTTGCAGAAGGTAGCGCGCGGCATGTTCATGTAGTCACCCAGCAGCTGGGTCTCAGCGCCGGCGATGACCTCTGCGGCAACAACGCCCTGGGCCTCAGCCACGTGAGCCAGCTGCAGCTTGGCGGTGACGTCGCCGATGGCGTAGATGCCCTCGACGTTGGTGCGCATGTAGTCATCAATAGCGATGGCGCCGCGCTCGGTGAGCTCCACGCCGGTGTTCTCCAGGCCGTAGCCCTCGGTGCGCGGTGCGAAACCGATGGCCACCAGGCAGCGGTCGACGGTGAGGGTGTCGGTCTTGGAACCGTCCTTGGACTCGACCTCGACGGTGACGTCGGAGCCGTTGTCGGTCACAGAGGTGGTCTTGTAGCCGGTGAGCAGCTTGACGCCGAGCTTCTTGTACTGCTTGGCAATCTCCTTGGAGACGTCCTTGTCCTCGTTGGGCAGGACGCGGTCAGCGAACTCCACGATGGTCACGTCCACGCCGTAGTTGGCCAGGACGTAGGCGAACTCCATGCCGATGGCGCCGGCGCCAACGATGACGATGGACTCTGGGGCTTCGTCGTTGAGGATCTGCTCCTCGAAGGAGACCACGTTCTTGCTCAGCTCAACGCCCGGCAGGGAGCGCACCACGGAGCCGGTAGCGATAATGCAGTTGTCAAAGGTGACGGTCTTGCCAGCATCATCACCCTCGGTGATCTCGATGGTCTTGGCATCCTTGAAGGAGCCCAGGCCGTTGATCTCCGTGATCTTGTTCTTCTTCATGAGGTAGTGCACGCCCTTGACGATGCCCTCAGAAACCTTGCGGGAGCGCTTGTGCGCAGCGCCGAAGTCGAAGGAGACATCGCCGGAGATACCAAAGGCCTTAGCCTCGTGGTTGAAGGTGTGAGCCACCTCAGCGTTCTTCAGCAGCGCCTTGGAGGGGATGCAGCCCACGTTGAGGCACACGCCACCCCAGTACTGCTTCTCAATTACAGCAACCTTCTTGCCCAGCTGGGCCGCACGGATAGCGGACACGTAGCCGCCGGGGCCCGCGCCGAGTACTACTACGTCAAAATGTTCATTAGTCACGGTGACAAGGATACGTAACTTCGTGATTCCTGTCTTACTCCCCCCGCAGATAGGGCGGAGCCCTCAGGGCGGCCACGCCCCAGCCGCGCACCACTGGGCGGATTTGGCCCGGAAAAACGAAAATTCCCTCGCCGCCACGGGCGAGGGTGCTCGGGTCTAGGCCCCGCAGGGGCCAGAGAGAAATAGGCTTAGAACAGCCCCATGTTCAGAGCAGCCACGGAGGACATAGAGGAACCGGCGTGGATCCACTCGCCGAGGACCTGGTTGATGGAGACCAAAATGGTGTCGAAAGCGTTCATAGTGCTTCTCTTTCTTTTTAGGGGTGTTACTTCTCGCCGGTATGCACAAGTACTAACGGGAAACTGTGAGAAGGCGTTACTCGTTCCCACGCTTCCGGCGGAAAAATTATGACATAAAAACCACTGTCGCAACAACAGCAACTTTGATTTACTTGTAGCATTGGTTCCCGTCCATAGCTTTACCCAGAGCTGTGCGCGATTGCGCGGACGCTGACCGTTGCCCCACCTTCAGGGCGCTACCCCTACCCGCGGGGACGTGCTAACGGGGGTGGGATAGGCAACGATAGTCTGCGCAAGGCCTAAGCATTCACATTCTGCCCATTTCACAGAAAGCGAAACTTCATGAAGACTGCGCGCTCTCTCGCTACTCTCGCAGCAGCAACCGCCATCGCACTCGGTTCCGTGGTTGCCCCCGCCGCATCGGCGTCCCCGGTCACCCCGGATCAGATTGCCGGTGACGCCACCCCGTCCCAGATCACCGAGATGGATATCTACGATGTCCTGGAGCAGTACCTCGTCGCGGACAAGAACGGCGTGCAGCCACCGAGCAAGGCAGAGTACGAGGACTCCATCGGCAAAAACGTGACCTATGACGGCAAGGACGGCCGCTACCTGCTCACCGTGAAGGGGCTGCCCGAAAAGTACAAGTGGCTGTTCTTCGTTTTCAAGTACCCCGATTACCGCCAGAACATCAAGGGCCTGTGGGCCTCCTCCCCGGCCATGGAAGGCCGCAAGATTCCGCTGGCCTACGTCCCGGCCAAGGAGCCCAACAGCCCCACCTACTACCTGCTCAACGGCGCAGGCGGCGCGGACCAGGGCATGGACTGGATCGTCTCCACCAGCGGTAAGGACGTCGATCCCTCCACGGAGGGAATCCAGGAGCTCGACGAGTTCTACCGTGACCGCAACGTCAACCTCATCATCCCGCAGGAGGGTGCCTTCACCTACTACACCGACTGGGTAGAGTCCCCGGACTCCGGCTACCTCAAGGGCCCGCAGAAGTGGGAGACCTTCCTCACCAAGGAGCTGCCGGGACCGCTGGAGGAGCACATCGGTGCCAACGGAAAGCGCGCCATCGGCGGCATGTCCATGGCCGCAACCTCCGCCTTGGTGTTGGCCCAGCACAATCCGAACTTCTACGACGCCATTGCGTCCTACGCCGGTTGCGCCGCGACCTCCTATCCCTTCCCCAACTTCTTTGCAGAGCAGACCGTCTCCCGCGGCGGCGGCACCACCGAGCAGATGTGGGGACCAAAGGGCGGCGAGTACAACCGCTACAATGACGGCCTCATCAACGCCACCAAGAACAACATGGGCAACTCTGAGGTCTACGTCTCCGCAGGCTCCGGCCTGGCTGGCATGACGGACACCTTCTCCTACCGCCTGCGGCAGGGAGTCAGCCCGCAGGCCGCCTTCCAGGGCTCCTCCACCACCGTCGTCGAGGGCGGCGTCATCGAGGCCGCCGTGAGCTCCTGCACCCACGACCTCAAGGCCAAGATGGACCACGAGGGCGTGAAGGCAGACTGGAACTTCCGCGCCACCGGCACCCACTCCTGGCCGGGCTGGATCGAGGACATTTCCAAGTCCTGGCCCACCCTGGAGCGCGCCTTTGCCAAGGCCGAGGCCGCACCGGAAGAGGCCGCTGAATTCGAGGCCGGCACCCCGGGCAGCGAGGTCATTGAGCCGGAAGCTCCCGAGAGCGAGAACACGGACAAGACCGCTGACGCTGATCTGATCACCGCGGACAAGGCCACGCCGGAGGGCCTGCACCCGGCGGATTCCGTTGACCCTAGCACCGTCAACCCGCCGGCAGAGCCCATCAAGCCGGCCACCCCGGATCAGCCTGAGGGCAACGTCACCAGGGATGAGGACACTGCCGCAGCAGCGCAGTAAGATAATCCAGTCCACGCATTTCGTAGAAAGAAGTCAATGAAGCGTTTCAGCTCTGTGCTCGCCGCAGGTGTCATCGCAGCCTCCGCGCTGTTGGCACCCGCAGCCAGCGCCGCACCAGTCACCCCGCAGCAGGTCGCAGGCAACACCCCACTGTCTGAGATTTCCGATCTGCAGCCCACCGAGGAGGTCGCCGCCCAGAAGTGGTACACCACCTACAAGGATGACCCGCGCGTGCTCAAGCTGCAGGCCACCTCCCCCGCCATGGATGGACGCGTTGTTCCCCTGGCCGTCATCCCGGCCAAGGACCCCAACCGCCCCACCATCTACCTGCTCAATGGCGCGGGTTCCGCGGAGCAGAACTCTGACTGGGTGGCCCTGTCCAACGTTGTTGACTTCTATTCCGAGAAGAACGTCAACGTGGTGATCCCACAGTCCGGCGCTTTCTCCTACTTCACCGACTGGGAACAGGCCCCCAACGGCACCTACCTCAAGGGCCCGCAGAAGTGGGAGACCTTCCTCACCAAGGAGCTGCCGGGGCCGCTGGAGCAGCGCCTGCAGGCCAGCGATAAGCGCGCCGTGGCCGGCATGTCCATGTCCGCCACCTCCTCGCTGCTTTTTGCCCAGCACCACCAGGGCTTTTATGACGCCGTCGGTTCCTACGCCGGCTGCGCCGCCACCTCCTCCCCGCTGGAGTACCAGTTCATGCGCCTGACCGTGAACCGCGGCGGCGCCCAGCCGGAACAGATGTGGGGCCCGCAGGGCTCGAAGAATAACTACTACAACGACGCCCTGCTCAACTCCGAGAAGCTGCGCGGCACCGCGCTGTACATCTCGTCTGCCTCCGGCCTAGCCGGCGAGCAGGACACCCCCTCCTACTACATCAACAAGGGTATGAACCCGGCCGCGGCCTACATCGGTTCCGCCCAGCTGCAGGTCGAGGGCGGCATCATCGAGGCAGCGGTGAATAACTGCACTCACCACCTCAAGGCCAAGCTGGATAAGCAAGGCATCCCGGCCACCTACAACTTCCGCAACGTCGGCACCCACTCCTGGCCGGGCTGGCGCGAGGATCTGGAGAAGTCCTGGCCGGTATTCCAGAAGGCACTGGGTATCTAAGAGTCACGGCCTGAGGGTCAACTCCACCCCCTCAACCACGGGCGGTAGGATCGCAGCCATTATGAAGCTGCTTTCCACCGCCCTTTCTCATGTCGCCTCCCTGGCAGGAAAACCTGCCCAGACCCGCGATGCGTACACCGGAGTTGAGTTCAACCTGGGATTCGAGGTCAGCCACTACGAGCTCGACCTCACCTACCGCGTTGAGCCCAACCTCCTGCAGGGCGAGGCAGTCCTTCACCTCACCGCCCTGGAGGATCTGGACAGGCTCACGCTGGATCTCGGCGGGGCGATGGTCCCGCGCCGCATCACGGCCAAGCATGCCCCGCGTGTGGCCAAGTTCCGCCAGTCGGGCGGCAAGCTGCGGCTGAGCTTTGCGGAGACCGTCGAGGAGGGCACGGAGTTCACCCTGCACATCCGCTACGGCGGCACCCCGCGCCCGCTGCGCACCGTCTGGGGCGAGATCGGCTGGGAGGAAACGGAGTCCGGCGCGCTGGTGGCCAGCCAGCCCAACGGCGCGCCCAGCTGGTTCCCCTGCGATGACACCCCGGGCGAAAAGGCCACCTACGATATCCGCATCACCGCCGATGATCCCTTTACGGTGATCTCCAACGGCACCCTGGTGTCCAAGAAGAAGGCCAGCGGCTCAACCACCCGCTGGCACTACCGCACCCAGCACCCCATGGCCACCTACCTGGCCACGGTCCAGGTGGGCGAGTTCACCACGATGCCGCTCGGGCGCAACACCACCGCGTGGGCGCCGGCGGATCTCCAGTACAACGTGCTGGAAGAGTTCGCCCGCCAGCAGGAGATGCTCGATTTCCTCTCCTCCCTCTTTGGCCCCTACCCCTTCCCGGATTACCAGGTGGTCATCACCGAGGACGAGCTGGAAATCCCTCTGGAGGCGCAGGGCCTGTCCATCTTCGGCTCCAACCACGTCCAGGGTGATCACCGCTTCGAGCGCCTCATCGCCCACGAACTCTCCCACCAGTGGTTTGGCAACTCCGTGGGGCTTAAGGAGTGGAAGGACATTTGGCTCAATGAGGGCTTTGCCTGCTACAGCGAGTGGCTGTGGCACGAGCACGCCCACGGGGTTCCGGCGCACAATTCCGCGCACGCCCACTACCAGGTGCTGGCCCGCAAGAAGCAGGACATCATCATCGGCGATCCGGGCGCGCGCGATATGTTCGATGACCGCGTCTATAAGCGCGGGGCGCTCACGGTGCACGCCCTGCGCCGCCTGCTTGGCGACGCCCCCTTCTTCCACGCCGTCCGCGGCTACCTCGCCGCCGCCCAGCACTCCGTGGTCACCCCGGAGTCACTCATCAGCCGCATGCGGGAGGCAGCTACCAACCCGCAGGACGTCGATGAGCTGCTCACGCAGTGGCTGGAACAGCCGGAGCTGCCGCGCTTTCCCGCGTAGCCTGGCCATACGCTTCCACGCGCCATCGTCGCCCTGCTGATCGTCGCTCAGCCGACCTGAGAGCGCATGCTCTACACTGGAACACCATGCGCAGAATGCTTGTTACCGGCGGCGCCGGATTCATTGGAGCAAACTTCGTCAGGCTCGTGGCCCAGCAGCGGCCCGAGGTAGAGATCACCGTGCTGGACAAGCTCACCTACGCGGGCAATCGCGCCAATCTCGACGGCGTCGATGCGCGCCTGGTGGTAGGAGACATTGCTGATGAGGGGGTCGTCGACAAGCTCGTGGCCGAGTCCGACACCGTGGTGCACTTCGCCGCGGAATCGCACAACGACAATTCGCTGCGCGATCCTTCGCCCTTCATCCACACCAACCTGGTGGGCACCTTTAGGCTGCTCGAGGCCGCGCGCCGCCACGACGTGCGCTTCCACCACGTTTCCACCGATGAGGTCTTCGGGGACCTGGAGATCGGCGCCGATACCTACTTCACCGAGTCCACGCCCTATAACCCCTCCTCGCCCTACTCGGCCACCAAGGCCGGCTCCGATCACCTGGTGCGCGCTTGGGTGCGCAGCTTTGGGCTGCGGGCAACGATCTCGAATTGTTCCAACAACTACGGGCCCTACCAGCACATCGAGAAGTTCATCCCGCGCCAGATCACCAATCTGCTCGACGGCCAACCGGCCAAGCTCTACGGCACCGGCGAGCAGGTGCGCGACTGGATTCACGTCGATGATCACAACGAGGCAGTCCTGGCCATCCTGGACCGCGGGCGGCTGGGCGAGACCTACAACATCGGCGCGGATCAGGAGGACACCAATAACCGCCAGGTCATCGAGATCCTCTGCGAACTCATGGGCGCGACCCGTGACGGCCAGCCCCTCTACGAGCACGTGGCTGACCGCCCCGGGCACGATCAGCGCTACGCCATGGACGCCAGCAAGCTGCGCCGCGAGCTGGGCTGGGCCCCGCGCTACACGGATCTGCGCGAGGGGCTGGCCGCCACCATCGAGTGGTACCGCACGCATGAACAGTGGTGGCGCCCGTTTAAGAAGGACGTCGAGGAAGGCTACGCCAAGCAGGGGCAATAGCACCAGGCTGCAAAAGACCAGTCAGAATAGGACCAAGCAGAGGTAGAAAGAAGACTCCATGAAGGTCACCCCCACCCCCATCGAGGGCCTACTCATCGTTGAGCTGGACGTGCACGGCGATAACCGCGGCTGGTTCAAGGAGAACTGGCAGCGCGAGAAGATGGTGGCCGCTGGGCTGCCGGACTTCCAGCCGGTACAAAACAACGTCTCCCACAACGCCGCTGGTGTGACCCGCGGGCTACACGCCGAGCCCTGGGACAAGCTGGTCAGCGTGGCTAGCGGCCGGGCCTTCGGCGCGTGGTGCGATCTGCGCGAGGGATCTGAGACCTACGGTCAACTGGTCACCCACGAGCTGCGCCCCGACGTGGCGGTCTTCGTGCCCCGCGGCGTGGCCAACGGCTTCCAGGCCCTCGAGGAGTGCGCCTACTCCTACCTGGTCAACGATCATTGGTCGCCGGAGGCCACCTACACCTGCGTGAACCTCGGCATGGTGGACTGGCCGCTGGAGCCCACCGAGATCTCCGAGAAGGACAAGGCGCACCCGCAGCTTGCTGCGGTTTCTCCCATGCCCGCCCGCCGCATCCTGGTCACCGGGGCCAACGGGCAGCTGGGCCGGGCGCTGAAGAAGCTCCTGCCCGCAGCCGGCCTGGGACCGGTGGAGTTCTGCACGCGCGCAGACTTTGACGTGACCTCGCCTGCCCCGCGCCCGTGGAAGCAGTACTCCGCCATCATTAATTGCGCGGCCTACAACGACGTCAATAGTGCCGAGACGGATCGCGCCGGTGCCTGGGCCGTCAACGCCGAGGCCCCCGCCCAGCTGGCGCGCATCGCCGCGGCGAACAGCCTCACCCTGGTGCACGTCTCCTCCGATTACATCTTTGATGGCAGCCAGGAGGTCCACACTGAGGAGGAGCTGCCCTCCCCGTTGTCTGCCTACGGCGCCTCCAAGGCCGCCGGCGAGACCGCCGCGCGCACAGCCCCGCGCCACTTTGTCATCCGCACCTCGTGGGTCTTTGGTGACGGCCCCAACTTCATGGGCACCATGCGCGCGCTGGCTGCGAAGAATGTGCAGCCGAAGGTGATTCATGATCAGCGCGGGCGCCCCACCTTTGCGGAGGACCTAGCCAAGGGCATCATTCACCTGCTGCGCACCGAGGGCGAGTCCGAGTACGGCGTCTACAACATCTCCAACTCCGGGGACGTGGTGGGCCGCGACGAGATTGCCATGGCCGTGTTCACCGGGGTGGGCCACGATCCTTCCGAGGTCACGCCCGTCAGCACCGAGCAATACCGCGAGATCGCCGGGCCGGAGGCACCCCGCCCCAAGGAATCCACACTCAGCCTGGACAAGATTCAGGCCACCGGCTTCACACCCATGAACTGGCGGGCCGCCCTGGCGCTCTACCTGGGCCTTTACCCGGCTTAACACCCAGTTTTCGCCGAACATAACACCTAGCTTCACACTTAGCATCACACAGTGTGAAGCTGGGTGTGAAGTTGGATGGGAAGCTCGGGGCAGGCTCAGCGTGACGCTGGCTGCAGAGCCTAATGTTAGGCTTGACCTCCATGAAGGGCATCATCCTCGCAGGCGGCTCCGGCACTCGCCTCTACCCCATCACCAAGGGCATCTCGAAGCAGCTCATGCCCATCTATGACAAGCCCATGGTCTACTACCCGCTGAGCACCCTCATCCAGGCGGGTATCCGGGAGATCCTCATCATCACCACCCCGGAGGATTCCGCGGCTTTCCAGCGCCTGCTGGGCGATGGCTCCCAGCTCGGCCTCCAACTCCACTACGCCGTCCAACCCAAGCCGGAGGGCCTGGCCCAGGCCTTCCTCATCGGCGAGTACTTCATCGGCGAGGATGACGTCGCCCTCGTGCTGGGAGATAACATCTTTGATGGCCACGGTTTCTCCACCGCGCTGGCCGAGTGCCGCAGCCCGCAGGGAGGCATCATCTTTGCCTACGAGGTCTCCGATCCGCAGCGCTACGGCGTGGTAGAGTTCGATGCCCACGGCCAAGCGCTGTCCATCGAGGAAAAGCCCACCCACCCCAAGTCCAGCCACGCGGTGGTGGGCCTGTACTTCTACGACAACTCCGTGGTGGAGATTGCCAAGTCCATCACCCCCTCCGCGCGCGGGGAGCTGGAAATCACCGCCGTCAACGAGGAGTACCTGCGCCGCGGGCAGCTGGGCGTTAAGCGCATGCAGCGCGGCGATGTCTGGCTGGACACCGGCACCGTGGACTCCATGAGTGAGGCCTCCGCTTACGTGGAGGTCATGCAAAAGCGCACCGGCACGGTCATCGGCTCCCCGGAGGTCGCGGCCTTCCGCGAGGGATTCATCGACGCTGCCGAGTTGAACGATCTGGCCCAGCCGCTGCTCAAATCCGGCTACGGCGACTACCTGCTCGCCGCCGCGCGGGAGGACGCCCAGCCCGCCAACTAAGGGCCCAACTAAAGGTACTGCGCGAAGTAGGCTGCCGGAGGCAAAGACGTTAGAGTAGTCGCATGCCAATCTCATACGACGAGCCCATTAGCAGCGACTCCAAAAAGTCAGCCTTGTCCACCATCAACCCGCTGGTCTGGGCGCTGCTCGCGATCATCGTCGTGCTCGCGCTCGTCGTCGGCCTCCTGCTCGGCGAGCGCAACTCCGGCGAGGATAGCGCGGCGCAGGGCGAGGCGGCTTCGACAAGCGCGCCCGCGCAGGACGCAGCGCACGGCGCCGGCCAGGACTCTGGGCAGGACTCCAAGCAGAACTCAGCGGCTCAGGCCACCCCGGGCACCAAGTTCGCCGACGGCTCCGGCGACCCCATGATCTTCGGCCCGGGCAAGGACGTGCGCTCCACCACCGACGTCACCGCCGTGCACCGCCGCAAGGACAACGACCCCTTCGCCATCGGCGCGGTGGATGCCCCCGTGGTCATTTCTGAGTTCTCCGACTTCGAGTGCCCCTTCTGCTCCCGCCACACCAACGCCACCGAGCCCACGTTGCTCAAGGAGTACGTGGACAAGGGCCTGGTGCGCATCGAGTGGAATGACTTCCCCGTCAACGGCCCGGCGGCCGTGGAGGCGGCCAAGGCCGGGCGCGCCGCGGCGGCACAGGGCAAGTTCATCGAGTTCAAGCACGAGCTCTACACCGCCAGCAAGGACATCAAGGGCCACCCCGAGTTCGATATCGAAGACTTCGTCGGCTTCGCCGAAAAGGCCGGGGTAAAGGATGTGGATACCTTCCGTGCGCAGGCCACCGACGGCACCTATGAGGACGTGGTCAAAAAGGCCACCGCCTACGCCGCGCAGATCGGCATCACGGGCACCCCGGCCTTTGTGGTGGGGGATCAGTTCATCTCCGGGGCGCAGCCGCTGGAGGTCTTTGAGCAGGTCATCGACGAGCAGCTGAAGAAGGCGGCCAATGCCTAAGCCGCCGCTCATCGTCTGGATCTTCGTGGGCCTCGTCATCCTCACCGCGCTACTCGGCGGGTACGCACTGGGGGTGAGCCTGTGAGTATCGGTATCGTCGGTGCGTTCTTCGCGGGCGTGCTCACCCTCATCAGCCCGTGCTCGGCGCTGTTGGTGCCCGCGTTTTTTGCCTACGCCTTTACCTCCACCCGGCAGCTGGTGGGCAAGACGCTGCTCTTCTTCCTGGGGCTGTGCGTGACCCTGGTGCCCATCGGCACCGGCCTGGCGGCGTTCTTTGCGCAGTACCGGGACCAGGTCATCCACGTGGCCGGCTGGATCATCATCGCCCTGGGCGTGTATACCGCGCTCGGCGGCGGCTTCCGCATCCCTGGCATGGCCGCCGCGAGCGGCAAGGCCCGCGGGCGCGTATTCCTGCTGGGAGCGGTGTATGGCTTCGCCGGATTCTGTGCCGGCCCGCTTTTGGGTGCGGTGCTGACGACGGCCGCCGCCTCCGGCTCAGCGGGCTACGGCGCGCTCATCATGGTGGTCTACGCGCTGGGCATGGCCGCGCCGCTCTTCGTGCTGGCGCTGGTGTGGGACCGCTTCGACGTCGGCTCTTGGCGCTGGTTGCGCGGGCGCGAGCTCAGCCTCGGGCCGCTGCGCACCAACTCCATCTCGGTGCTCTCGGGGCTGCTCTTCGTGGTGATCGGCGTGCTGTTCATCCTGAGTAACGGCACCGCCGCCCTGCCCACGGCCCTGGACACCGATGCCCAGTTTGCCCTGCAGGATCAGGTGCGCCGCTTCAGCGAGGGCATCCACGACGCCTGGGTGTGGTTTGCGCTCTCGCTGGCGGCGACCGTCGGCGTGGGTATCAAGGCTGCGCGCACCGAGGCGCGTTAGTAGCCACGCGCGACGTACTCGTCGATGCGCGCCGCCTCCGCCTCGATGGTGGTGGCGTCCCCGTGACCGGGCAGCACGCGGGTCTCCGGCGGCAGGTTGAGCACGCGGTTGCGCAGGGACTCGATGATGACGTCGAAGTCCGAGTACTTGCGCCCCGTCGCACCCGGCCCGCCGTTGAAGAGGGTATCGCCCGAGAGCAGCGTGGACTCGCCGGCGAGGTAGAGCACCACGCAGCCCGGCGAGTGGCCCGGGGTGTGGAAGACCACGAGGTCGCCGTCGCCCACGGTGAAGCGCTGGTTATCCTCCAGCGGGACGAACTCCGCCTCGGCGTGGGTCTCCTCCCACAGCGGACGATCATCCGGGTGAAGGTAGACGGACACACCGTAGTGCTCGGCCACCTGCGGGGCCAGCTCGCAGTGATCGTTGTGCGCGTGGGTGAGGATCACGCCCTTGACGGTACGCTTGCCCACCTCCTCGTAGACGCGCTCGGCGTCGTGGGAGGGGTCGATGATGTAGCACTCGGCGTCACTTTCCGCGCTGCCGGCCGCCACGATGTAGACATTGTTGTCCACATCCCACTCCCCGCCATCAAGGCGGAACTTTCCTGAGGTCACAAAGGTATCGATGATCATTTAGAGCTCCACTACGGATCGGAGAACCTTGCCGGCCTTCATGGTAGCGAAGGCCTCTTCGACGTCGCCGAGGCCGATGCGCTCGGTGACGAAGTCCTGCAGCGGGAAGCGCCCCTGCAGGGAGAGGTCGACGTACATGGGGAAATCGCGCTCCGGCAGGCAGTCGCCGTACCAGGAGGACTTGAGCGAGCCGCCGCGGCTGAAGAAGTCGATGGCCGGGATGTCGAAGCGGTCCGTGAGGTTGGGCACGCCCACCATGACCATGCGGCCGGCCAGGTCGCGGGAGTAGAAGGCCTGGCGGGTGGTGGCGGGAATGCCCACGGCGTCGATGGTGACGTCGGTGCCAAAGCCCTCGGTGAGCTCGCGGACGGCCTCGATGACCTCCTCCTCAGACTTGCCGGCGCCCTCGATGATGTGTGTGGCGCTGAACTTCTTGGCCAACTCCAGCTTCTCCGGGTCAAGGTCCACGGCGATGACCTTGGAAGCCCCGGCCAGCACGGCACCGGCCACCGCGGCCATGCCCACGCCGCCGCAGCCAAAGACGGCCACGGACTCGCCGCGCTTGATGTCGGCGGTGTTGACGGCCGCGCCCAGGCCGGCCATGATGCCGCAGCCCAGCAGACCGGCGGCGGCCGGGTCAGCCTCGGCGTTGACCTTGGTGCACTGGCCCTCGTGGACGAGGGTCTTCTCCGCGAAGGAGCCGATGCCCAGCGCCGGGGTGAGCTCGGCACCAGCGTCTGAGTCACCCTCGGCCAGCGTCATCTTTTGGGAGGCGTTGTGGGTGTTGAAGCAGTACTTGGGCTCGCCGCGCTTGCAGGCGCGGCACTCGCCGCACACGGCGCGCCAGTTGAGCACCACGAAGTCACCGGGCTGCACGTGGGTGACGGCCGAGCCCACGGACTCCACCACACCAGCGGACTCGTGGCCGAGCAGGAAGGGGAAGGCGTCCTCGATATCACCATCGCGGTAGGCCAGGTCCGTGTGGCACACACCGCAGGCCTGGATCTTGACGACGACGTCGTGCTCACCCGGGGCGGGCACCACAATGTTGACAGTCTCCACGGGAGCGCCCTTCGCGCGGGCGATGACCCCCTGAACTACCTGAGATTTATTTTCATTAACGTTTTCATTAGCCATAGGCCCGAGGGTACACAGTTCCCCCGGCAGGTTCCCCCGGGTGCCTCGCCGCGGACTTAGGAGCCGGCCAGAACGTTGGCCACGTGCTCCTGGCCGCGGGCGTTGAGGTGCAGCGGCAGGTTGCCCGGGCCAGCGGTGAAGTCCACCAGGCCCGCCCACATGCGCTTATCCGCGTTGGCGCACATGCCGTTGTAGGTGGTCGCCGGCTTCATGTCCACAAACTCCACGCCGGTGGCGTTGGCCAGATCCACCTGCATCCACTGGGCAACGTTCTCGTAGCGCTGCACCTGCGGCAGGTAGGTGGCATCCGCCGGGGACTGGCCAAAGTGCAGCAGGCAGTAGCGGTCACCGCTGCCGATGGTGGGGTAGCCGACGATCTGGATGCGGGCGTTCGGCGCGGCCTGGCGAATCTTGTGGATGATCGGCGCGGTGGCGCCCACCCAGCGGGCGCGCAGGTCGGCGTCAGAAAGCTTGCCGTTGTTATAGGTGTCATTGAAACCCGCCGCGAAGATGACGCGCTGGGTATCCGGGGTGAGCTTGCCGCGGTTGATGGCATCTTCCACCTGCACCTGGATCTTCGGGCCCACGGACATGGTCACCGCGCCGGAACAGGAGAAATCATCCACCGGCATGCCCAGCTTGGCGCCGAGGCGCTTGGCGTAGTTGAAGCCGGACGGGCAGTTGAGGCCCGGGGCCTTGTTCTCAGAACTCATGCGGGCCACCAGGTACTGATCCAACTGCGGGTCTGCCAGGACGGAATCACCGAAAGCCACCACGTTGCGCTCCGCAGCCGCGGCGTGCGGCGCGATACCGGCACCGAGTGCCAGGGCCATACACACGGCGGCGACTCGACGTACAAGCTTCATTATTGACTTCCTCTCTATGCCACACCGCACGGACGGGTCAACGGGACGTCTCATAGGGTTGAGGCCAACTTTCAAGAATAGGGTGTTTAGGGGTTAGGGGTAGAATCCTCTAGAATCTTAAAGCTTCTTCATGCTCAGGGCGCGCCAAATGCGTTCCCTGCCAAAAATATACTACAGTAGAGGCCCGTCACAACCGCAACACCAGCAACATGCCGTGTTAGTTCTGCGCTCCTGACCCTGCCACCCCGGCCCTGCCGCCCTGTCCCTGCCACCGATGCCTGAGGAATACCCGTGCACCTTTCTGACTTAAGCTTCCACGCCGGCGCGCTCGCGCGCTTCGTGCCCTGCCTCTTCCGCTCCGGCATCATCAGCACCGAGGGAGGCCCCCGCGCCCTGGCACAGACCTTGCCGGTGCTGGCCCGCTACCGCTTCACCACCGCCCGCGAGATTGAGCAGGGCTACCTCACCCGCCCGGAACGCCTGGCGCTTATCGACGACGACGGCGCCCTCACCTACCGCCAACTGCGCAACCAAGCGCGGGCCTTCGCGCAGTACCTACGCGGGCTCGACCTGCCGGAGATCCGCCTGGGTGTCATGGCCCGCAACGGCCGCGGAATCATCCTGCCGCTGGGCGCGAAGGGCTACGCCGGCGCGCACATCTTCCTGCTCAACGTGGGCTCCTCCCCGGAGCAGCTGGCCGGCTGCATCAAGGAAAATGACATCAACGTGCTTGTCATCGACGACGAGTTCATCGACCGCGTGGACCCCGCCGACCTCGACGCCATCACCGTCATCCTCGGCCACGTCCGCGAGGACGCCCCCGGCACCCAAGGCGAATACGCCCGCCAGGTCACCGGCCGCGAGCTAGCCACCCTGGCGCAGATCATCATGGACACCCACGGCACGGACAAGCTGCCGCACGCCCCCAAGCACGGCAACATCGTGCTCATGTCCTCCGGCACCACGGGGATTCCCAAGGGCATCATGCGGCCTGAACCCACCTTCCCGGTGGTGCTCGCCTCCATCGTGGGCACTATCCCCTGGCGCGCCAACCAGCGCGTGCAGCTCACCGCGTCCATCTTCCACACCTGGGGCTGGGCCTGCGTCAACATCGCGTTGGCGCTACGCAACACCATTGTCACCCGGCGCGACTTTGACCCCGAGCTCGCCCTCGACGATATCCAGCGCTACCGTCTCGACGGCTTGCTTTCCTCCCCCGTCTTCTTCCGCCAGATGGTCGAGGCCGATCCTCACGGGCGCTTCGACACCTCCTCACTCACCTTCATCGCCTCCGCGGGCCACGCGCTGACCCCGCAGATCGTCGAGGAGACCAACGGACGCTTCGGCCCCATCCTGTGCAATGTCTACGGCTCCACGGAGCTCGCGCTGGCCTCGACGGCCACCATGCAAGAGGTGGCCAAGGACCCCACCATCGGCGGCAAGATCGCCTCGGGCACCAAGCTGCGCATCCTGGACAAGGAGGGCCACGAGGTCCCGCGCGGGCAGGTGGGCGAAATCTACCTCACCAACTCCACCGCGCTCATCGGCTACACCAACCCGAACATCCCCCTCAACAAGGTCGATGGCCTCATCTCCATCGGAGACCTGGGCTACATCGACGGCGAGGATTACCTGCACGTGGTGGGGCGCGCCGACGACATGATTATCGTGGGCGGGGAGAACGTGCACCCACAGTCGGTCACGGAGGTCCTCGAGGCCATGCCCGGCATCGCCGAGGTGCACGCCGGCGGCGTGGAGGACGCCGATACATTTCAGCGCATCGCGGTGTGGGCTGTTACCACCCGCGATGCGCTGGGTAAGGCCGTCACGGCCGAGTCCATCCGCGACTGGGTCCGCGATAACCTCGCGGACCACTCCGTGCCGCGCGACGTGCACTTTCTAGAGAGCTTGCCGCGCAACGCCACCGGCAAGGTGGTGCCGCGTCTGCTCAAGCACTAGGCGCGGTGGAAGCGCGCGGCGACGCTGCCAAGCGCAGCGCTGCCCTGTTGGACAAGCTCCACCGAGTCCACCTGCTGCGGCGTGGGGCACACCACCGGGGTGATGAGGTTGATGCCCTTGGCCCGCAGATCCGCGGCGTCCACCGCGATGATCGGGGTACCGGCGCTGACCCTATCCCCCTTGGTGGCCAAGGCGGTGAAGCCCTCGCCCTTCAGGTTCACGGTGTCCAGGCCGATGTGCACGAGCAGGTCAACGCCCTCATCGGTCTTCATGCCGAAGGCGTGGCGGGTCTTGAACACCATGGTGATGGTGCCGTTGGCCGGCGCGCAGACATCGAAGACATCCGTCGCCGGCGGCTCGACGGCAAAGCCGTCACCCACCATGCGCTCGGCAAAGGTCGGGTCAGGCACCTGGGAAAGGTCCACGACGGTACCCTCGAAAGGCGCGCGCACCTCGAGCACACCTGGCGCCTCGCTTGCTGACGCCCCTCTTGCCGCCGGCGCCGCCGCAGCTGCGCCCGCGGCCGCACCACTGGTCGCCGCACCGGCGGTGTCCGCGCCACTGGCCTTCGCGCCGCTGAGCACCGGGGAACCGTGGCGCAGCTGGTGGCTGACTTCGTCGTACATGAACTGCACGGCCGGGCCCACGATGACCTGAACGCTCTTGCTATCCGGGTGGATGACCCCGGCGATGCCGGCGCGCTTGATGGTGGCGTCGTTGACCACCGCGCGGTCCTTCACGCCCACGCGCAAGCGGGTGGTGCAGTAATCCAGAGAATCGATGTTCTCCTTACCGCCCAGGCCCTCAATAATGCGGGCGGCTTGGGCCGCGGTCTTGCTGTCCCCGCTGAGCTCGTCGGCGTCGTCAACTTCGGCGCCAGCGTCAGCGTCATCGAGATCGTCCTCGCGGCCCGGGGTCTTCAGGTTCAGCCAGCCGATGAGGAAGTAGAAGATGACAAAGTAGAGCACGAAGAAGACCACGCCCATGACCAGCAGCATGTACCACTTGTTGGCCAAGGGGTTGCCGGAGGAGAGCACCATGTCCACAAAGCCGGCGGAGAAGCCGAAGCCCGCGGTCCACTCCATCGCGGAGGCGATAAACACCGACAGGCCCATGAGCAGCGCGTGCACCACGTAGAGCAGCGGGGCGACGAACATGAAGGAGAACTCCAGCGGCTCGGTCACGCCAGTGAAGAAGGAGGCCAGGGCGCCAGCAGCCATGAGGGAGCCGACGACCTTGCGGCGCTTCTTATCCGCGCGCAGGTACATGGCCAGCGCGGCGCCGGGCAGGCCGAACATCATGACCGGGAAGAAGCCGGCCTGGTACTGGCCCACCACGCCCTTGACGGAGCACTGGCCGTCGGCCCACACGCCGGGGCAGTCCGCGGCCGAGGTGGCCGCCGCGGCGGCGTCGATAGTGGCCTGCCCGGACTGGAAGTTGCCGATGTCATTAATGCCAATCACATCGAACCAGAAGATGGAGTTCAGGGCGTGGTGCAGGCCGGTCGGGATGAGCAGGCGGTTGAACACGCCGTAGATGCCGGCGCCGAGAGCACCCAGGCCCTGGATGGAGTCACCGAAGTTAAACAGGACGTTGTAGATGAACGGCCACAGGAAGTACATCACGCCGGAGACAGCGATGGCCACAAAAGCGGTGATGATCGGCACCGCGCGGCGGCCGGAGAAGAAGGCCAGGAAGTCCGGCAGCTTAGTGGTGTGGAAGCGGTTATACGCCCACGCCGCGAGCACGCCGGCCAGGATGCCAAAAAGCACGTTGCCGCCGCCCACGGCGTTCCAGCCCTGGGAGGCCCACTCGAGGGCGGCGTCGCCAGTCAGCGCCGTGGGGTCCTCAATGCCCTTGTACACCGCGACGGCGTCGGGGCCCAGGAGCTTGACAAAGGTGGCAAAGGCCAAGAAACCAGAGAGAGCGGCCGCGCCGTTGGAGTCCTTGGCCAGGCCAAAGGCGATGGCGATGGCGAAGATCCAGCCCAGGTTATCCAGAACGGCGCCACCTGAGCTGATGAGGATTTGCGCGATGAAGTTATCGTCGCCGGCAGTGCGGGCAATCCAGTAACCCACGCCGCTGAGAATGGCGGCAACGGGCAGGACTGCGACGGCGCCCATGAGCGCCTTTCCCAGCCGCTGCAGCGGGCCCATGACGTTCATTTTCATGGTGGAGTCCTTTCGGAGAAGAGAACGGGTTCGATAGGGAAACAGGGGTATTAGCCAAAGAGCTGCCACTCGGGGCGGTGCTGCTCAGCAAAGAGGTAGTACTCGCGATCCTCCAGGCGGGAGGCGGCGGCCTCGTCGACGATGACCGTGGCCCGCGGGTGCAGCTGCAGGATGGACGCCGGGCAGTGCGCCGAGAGCGGGCCCTCCGCCATGGCGGCAACGGCCTGCGCCTTGTTGGTGCCGGTTGCCAGCATGAGCAGGTGGCGGGCCTCGCTGATGGTGCCCAGGCCCTGGGTCAGCACGTGGCGCGGCACCTCGTCCATGCTCTCGAAGAAGCGGGCGTTATCGCGCAGGGTCTGCGGGTGCAGGGTCTTGATGCGGGTGCGCGAGCGCAGGGAGCTGGAGGGCTCGTTGAAGCCCACGTGGCCGTTGGCGCCGATGCCGAGCAGCTGAATGTCCACGCCGCCGGCATCGCGAATGGACTTGTCGTAGGCCGCGGCCGCCTCGCCGGCGTGCTCCGCGGTGCCGTCCGGGCTCTTGACCAGGGAATCGTCGAAGTCGACGTGGCTGGTGAATTCGCGGCGGATGGTGGCGTAGTAGGACTGCTCGTTCTCCCGTGCCAGGCCGACGTACTCGTCGAGCAGGAACGCGCGGCTGCGGGCGAAGCTGACCTCCCCGCGCTCGTGGCGGGCAATGAGCTCCTGGTACATGGCCACCGGGGTGGATCCCGTGGCCAGGCCGAGGGTCGCCCCGGCGTTGGCGTAGTGGGCGAAGATGCCCGCGGCCTCCTTGGCCACGTCACTCGGGGTCTTGCGGATGAGGATTTCCATGATGTGTGTCCTTCCTTGCCTGCTTAAGGCTTGCTTGAGGCTTGCTTTAGTTGCTGGTGAATTCGCGGCCGGCCACCACGACGCGCACCGGCTCGCCCTGGGCGTTGAGCCCCACGAGATTTGCGTGCTTGCCAGCGCCAATCCGGCCCAGGCCCTCCTCCCCCATGACGTCCGCCGCCGTGGTGGAGGTGAACGCCACCGCGCGCCCCACGCCGTGGCGGGCGGCGAAGCGGGTGAACTGCTGGGCCAGCGTGGAGGTGCCGCCGGCGATGGCGCCGGTGCCCACGCGGGCCACCCCGCCGCTGACGGTCACGGCCAGCGGGCCGAGCTCGTAGGCGCCGTCGGCCATGCCGGCGGCGGCCATGGCGTCGGTGACCGCGAACGCGTGGGGGCTGTAGGCGAGGTCCACGGTGGCGTCGTCAAGATGCACCCCGTCGGCGATGAGCTCCACGGCCACCTGCCCGCGCTCGGCCGCGTTGAGCAGCGCCGCCACCGGCCCGGGGGCGCGATGGTGAAGAGAAGGCATGGCGTTGAACAGGTGCGTGCCGGTCACAGTCACGCCCAGCTCACGCGCCTTGGCAATGACGTCCATGGTGGTCTGGTAATCCGCCACCGTGTGGCCCAGGCTGGCGATGATGCCGTGCTCAGCACACACGCCCAACAGCTCGTCCGCACCCTCCGTCTCCGGGGCGAAGGTGATAGAGCGCAGGTAACCCTGGGCGGCGTTGATGACCGCGCGGAAGAAGTCAGGATCCCCCGGCACGATGCGGCTGGGGTCCTGCGCACCACACTTGTCGGCGGCGATGAAGGGGCCCTCCATATGAATGCCAGCGATCTCACCCTCGGCGGCCAGCCGCGCCAGCAGCTCCGCGCGGAAGCACAGCTCATCGCGGGTATCGGAGACCATACTGGCTAGCAGCGTGGTGGTTCCCTGGCTGCGGTGGAAGCGCGCGGCGGCGAGGCAGTGCTCATAGTCCGCGTTGGGGAATCCGCCGCCATTGCCGCCGTGGTTGTGGAGGTCTACGAAGCCGGGGACCCACAACAGCTCGTCCGGGCGCTGTGGCCGCGATTCCTCGCTCCCCTCGACGCGCTCAATGCGCTCGCTGAACTCCAGGGTCCCGCGGCGCACGGTGAAGTTCTCATCTACAAAGAGGCCTTCGACGCGCCCCGGGCGTGTGCTCTTCGTCGGTGTTGTCATGACGAGTTCTTTTCTATGTTCATGAGCAGTTATCCAACCGCTCGCACTCCGCCTATCAGGGCTTTTAGGGTTTCCCTGCGCGCTTGTTGGGGCACGCAGCCCGATTCACGGCTGGCCAACGGTCAATTCCCAAGTTTAGCGAAACGTTTGCATAGAACGGAAGACTTTGGCGCGGAAAAATATTCAACGCCACAGTGCTCACCTCAATGCGGCGCCTCCCGTTCGGCCGCGACCCCGCCACTCCGCCGCCTCGGCCCACGCAGCCTTCACGGCCGTCCCGCCGCTGCCTCGGCCCGACCGCGGTACGTTTTTGCAAATATAGACCTGCGCAAACGTTCCCAAATTCCCCTTCCCCGTCAAAACGTACCGCGCGCTGCCGGCCAGCACGCCGCCTCCTCCTTGGAGGTCTCCCCACTGCACAATCACGGATCAAACCCCGCGGATCGGAGGCGGATTTTGCAATGGAGAGTCGAGCACTCCACTTTGCCCAACCTTTGGCCGCCCCTTCCCTTTTCTCGCTCCTCCGCCAAAGCACCCGTCGCCTTCGAGTGGGGTCCCGAGCACCAGGAAAGCGCGAGGCAGCGAGGAGAGAAAGGAAGGGCAGTAAGAGAAAAGACCGAAGGTGCGCTAATTGAACACGCATTGAAAACGGGAAAGCTCGATTTAAGCCGAAAAAGCATATATGCCTCCGGCTGACGTGCCTTCTGGATTCCAGCTGCCTGCCGCAACGGCAAGGCCCCGGCCAACCACAAAGAAGGGTAAGCCGGGGCTTCACGGAGCCGCCTGCGAGAATCGAACTCGCGACCTTTTCATTACGAGTGAAACGCTCTACCGACTGAGCTAAGGCGGCGCGCTGCGCACACTAGTGAGCGCAACAGTAGGCAAGTCTAGCGCAGGGCGACGGCGCGAAAGAAATCGGCGCTGATTCCTCCGAAAATTCGCCTCTTAGCGCACCCCACAGGCCTGACGCAGCCTGCCGATCATGCCATCAAAAGCCACCTGGGGAGTCACATTCTGCGGCAGCTGCTCGCGGCAGGTGCGGATGGCCTGCTGCGCTACCAGCAGGCCGTCCTCGCTGACCTTCTGCGCCAACTCACTGGCTAGACCCGCAAAGTCCGGGTGGGTCATCTCCACGTCCGCGCCCACCTTGACCATGAGCGCGTCGCGGTAGATGCCGGCAAGATCAAGTAGGGCGAGATCGAGGCCGTCGGCAATGCGGCGCTTGGCGCGCTTCTTATGCAGATCCTCCAACTCCTTGAGCGCACTGCGCGCATCCCGCTGCGCCTTGGCCGCACCCTTGCCCTTCGCGCCCACGCCAAAGGAACGCTCCAGATCAGCCAGCTCCTTGGCATTCGACTCGTCGTGCGAGGAGTTCTCCTCCTTCTCAATGAACTTGAGCAAAGCCGTCACCGCCTGAAAGGCCTGGGAACCGTGAAAAATGTCCTCCGCCAGGTTGATGGCCATCGCCCGGCGCTTTTGCGCCCCAGCCTCATTGACCAAGTGGCGCGCCCTGCCCACGTGGCGCAGCGTACTCACCGCGGCCAGACGGGCGTCGTGCTCATTCGCGCCTTCCGCCACGAGCAGCTTGACCACGCCCTCCACACTCGGCGCCGGAATGTAGAGGTGGCGGCACCGCGAGCGCAGCGTCTGCGAGAAGTCCTGCGGGTCCTCCGAAGGCGCCACCATGACAATCACCGTGCGCTCCGGCGGCTCCTCCACCGTCTTGAGCAGCGCGTTCGCCGCCTCATTGCGCAGGCGATCCGCCTTGTTAAAAATCACCACCCGCCACGGAGCCACACTGGGCATGCTGGCCGCACGGCCGATGATTTCTCGCACCTCACCCACGGTGATGAACTGTTCCTTGGGATCCACGTACACCAAATCCGTGTGCTTCTGATTTTCTAGAATGCTCCTGCACGATTCACAGCGCCCGCAGCCCGGATCCCCGTTGTCATCCGCCGAGGTACACATCAGCGCCGCCGCAAAACACTGCGCCGTCAGCGAACGCCCCGCACCGGGCGGGCCAGTAAAGAGCCACGAGTGGCTCATCGCACGCGGATCCCCCTGCCCACGAGCGGCGCGGGCAGCGCCGAGCACCACCTCAGCCACACCCGGGGTGTCTGCCAATCGTTGCGCAACGCTTCCTGTATTCACTCGCCCTAGCCTACTGGGATAACTAGAGTATTTAGGCATGAACAAACTTGTGCGTGGCATCCGCTGGCTCTGGGGCACCCAATGGCCTGTCTACGCTGCGCTCGTTTTGGGCTCCAACATCGTCGGCGCCATCGCGATCATGACCTTCGTGGTCTTCTTCCTGCCCATGCCGGAGATCGATTCCTTCATCGACAACGCGCAGAACCTCACGCTCATCGGCACCTGCTTTGTAATCTTCGCCATCCTCATCGGCGTGGCGGTGACCTTGCTGCTTTTTCGGCCCGTCCTGGACTGGCAGCGCAGCCCCGATGACCATGATCCCAACATGGTGCGCAACCTCGTTTTGCGCATCCCGGTGTATCAGGCCGGGGTCGCCGCCGCGGTGTGGGCTTTGGGCATTGTGTTGGCGGTCGTCGTCTGTGCGCAGGAGTCCGGCCGGCTCGCCGTGGTCGTGGGTGTGTCCACCACGCTGGCCGGCGCACTCGTTGTCCTCTTGACCTACCTGCAGGCAGAACGCCTCGTGCGCCCTGTCGCCGCCGAGGCCGTGGCCCGCCGCTTTGAGGATTCCACCCTGGAGCCGCCCATCAAGTACCGCCTGCTGTCTACCTGGATGATGACCTCGGGCATCCCGCTGCTGGGCATCGTGCTGGTCATCATGGGCCAGCGCCAGGGCATGTTCACAGCTAACGACGCCGACATCATGCCCGCCGTCATCGCCCTGGCCCTCACCGCCGGCGGCACCGGCCTCATGGGAACCTACTTCGCCATGATGAGCGTGGTGGATCCCATCCTCGAGCTGCAGGACGCCATCAACCGGGTGCGCCGCGGCGATAGGAACGTCGAGGTAGACATCTACGACGGCTCCGAGCTCGGCGTGCTGCAGGCTGGCTTCAACGAGATGATGCGCGGGCTGCGCGAGCGCCAACGCGTGCGCGATATCTTCGGCCGCTACGTCGGCGCGGAGGTGGCCCAGCGCGCGCTGGAGGAAAGGCCGGAGCTCGGCGGTGAGGACCGCAAGGTCGCCGTGCTCTTCATCGACGTCATCGGCTCCACCACCTTCGCGGTCAATCACACCCCGGAGGAGGTCGTGGAGGAGCTCAACAAGTTCTTCGAGCACGTCGTCGAGGTGGTCCACCGCAACAAGGGCATCATCAACAAGTTCCAGGGCGACGCCGCCCTCGCCGTCTTCGGTGCCCCGCTCAACGTCTACGACGCTACCTCCCTCGCCCTCCAGGCCGCCCGCGAGCTGCGCCAGGAGATCCGCGGTCTCGAGCTGCAGGCGGGCATCGGCGTGGCCGCCGGGCACGTGGTGGCCGGCCACATCGGCGGCGCGGATCGCTTCGAGTACACCGTCATCGGCGACGCCGTCAACGAGGCCGCCCGCCTCACCGAGCTGGCCAAGGACACCCCCGGGCAGGTGCTCACCAACGCCGCCACTCTGCGCGGGGCCAACGAGGCCGAGCAGGCCCGCTGGACGCTGATGAAATCCATCGAGCTACGCGGCCGCCACCGCATGTCGCAACTCGCGCGGCCGATACGTTCGACACTCGCCGAGCGCGCCGAGCTGTAGTTAAACTGCGGGCATGCATCACGACCGCCTTCTTTTTCCTGACGTAGCCCGCGGCCTCGCGTTGCTAGGAATCGCCCTGGCCAACGTATGCACGGCGTGGATTGCCACCGAGCACTTCGGCGGGGTGGACACCACCGCCGATAAAACCTACGCCGTCTTTTCCGCCATGTTTGTTCATGTGCGGGGACTGCCCATGTTCTCCACTCTCCTGGGCTTCGGCGTGGGCCTCATCACGATGAGCCTGTGGCGGAAAGGGTTCCCGCTGCGTCGGGCACGGGTGGTCATCGCCAAGCGCTACGGCTATCTGGCGCTCTTCGGCGCACTGCACCTCATCTTCCTGTTCTACGGCGACATCATGATGTTCTACGGCTTGGGCGGCATTGTCATCGCCCTGTGCCTCTCGCTCACGGACAAGGTGCTGCTGCGCGCGTCCTACGTGCTGTTGGGGTTACAGGCTCTGCTCGGCATTGCGCTGGCCGTCCTCTTTGGCATTCTCGGCGGCGCCGAACCCTCGATCGCCGCCGAATTCTCCACCGCCGAACTCGACATGGACGCGGAATCCTACCCCATGCTCCTGCTGTACAACCTCGGCATGTTTTTCGCGCAGCTTCTTTCCTCGCCGGTGTACCTGCTGCAGCTGCTGCCGGTGATGTTCATCGGCTTCGTGTGGGCGCGGCGCGGCACCCTGGCCAGGGCCGAAACTCGCGAGCTCATGCCGTGGATACTCATCCTAGTGGCCGTCATCTTCCTGGTGGGGCTGCCCTGGGGTCTGGCCGCCATTGGCGTGCTGCCCACCGCGCTGGAGCTTCCCCTGGAGATGGTCAACAGCACTCTCGGTATCCTCACCGGCCCTGGCATCGTGGCGCTCACGGCCCTAGCGCTGCGCTCGGTGCGCGGCCTGCCGTGGTGGCTGTGGCCGTTGGCGGCTCTGGGCAAGCGCTCCATGACCGGCTACCTGCTGCAATCCGTGTTTTTCTTCGCGCTGGTGCACCCGTTTACGCTCAACATCGGCCATGACTTCGGAGCCTTGGGCCTGGGGCTACTCGCCGCTGGTGTGTGGCTGGGCACGCTGGTGATTGCCTGCATTCTGGAGGCCACTGGCAAGCCGGGGCCCTTCGAGTGGGTGCACCGCCGCTTGTCCTATGGCCCCACGATGCAACCACAGATGGTGCCTGCCCAGCAGGCACTGCCGGCGAGTTTGCCGGGGGCTAGCGGCGCGTAAGGGCGTCGACAAGCAGCACAGTGCCCGCCGTGTGCGTGAGGGATTCCAGGATCCCTCCGCGGGCAACCACCGTCAGTGCCTCCGAGAAGAGCAGCAGGTTCGCGCCGTGGCTGGCGCCCATGGTCTCCTCCGCGCGCAGCTGCGGATCCCCGGCCAGGGCGGAGGTCGCCGCCACCGCGGCACCCGCCACCGCCGCCGCCCCGCGCTCAGCTGGCGTGCGTGCCGCGATGATTCCCGCCGCCCAGGCCGCAGCCCGCAGACCCCAACCGAGGGCGTCGTTGCACGCGTGACGCAGCTCCCAGGCAAACGCGGCATGCTGGGCACCCACGCACGCCACGCCCAGCGGGGTGGGCCCGCCGAGGACCTTGGCCACCTGCCCCGCAGCGCCGGCCAGCACGCCCGCGCGCAGCACGGGTGAGGCCTTAGCCGGCCACAGCGGCACGGCGGTGGCGGCGATGTTGATGCGCTTCCAGCCAAAGAGCCGTGCCCACGCGGCGGTCTCCCCCGCGGCCAGGAAGGCCAGGGTGGGAAGATCGCGCCCGGACAGCGCGGGGGCCACCGCGCGGATTCCGGCGCGCGCTCCCTCGACAGTGCGCTCGGCAAAGTCGCTGGCGGCAGTGATGACGGTGGCGCGCAGATTCATGCGGGGCTCCTCGTTCTTCTTCGTGCCGTGCTAGCTCTGTGCTGTGCTAGCTCTTGCGGCTGCCGGCCTTGACCACGTTCTTGGTCAGGGTCGGCGCCTTCTTGGCGGTCGACTTCTTAGTGGCCTTGGCGCCGCTCTTCTTGGTGGTCTTCTTCGTGCTCTTCTTTGCGGTCTTCTTGGTCGACTTCTTCGCCGACTTCTTCGCAGCCTTCTTGGTGCTCTTCTTAGCCCCGCCCTCGGCGGCCTCCTTGGCGCGGCGCTCGGAGAGCAGCTCGTTGGCGCGGGCGTCGGTCAGCGTGGCGGGATCATCGCCGCGGCGTAGCGAGGCGTTCGTGGTGCCATCGGTGACATACGGGCCAAAACGGCCGTCCTTGACGGTCATCGGCTTGCCGGAGACGTCGTTATCGCCCAGCTGCTTCAGCGGCGGCTGCGCGGCGGCGCGGCCACGGCGCTTCGGCTCCGCGTAGATACGGCGGGCCTCATCCAGGGTGATGCTGAAGATCTGCTCTTCGTTGGCCAGCGAACGCGAGTCGCTGCCCTTCTTCAGGTAGGGGCCGTAGCGGCCGTTCTGCGCGGTGATGACCTCGCCCTCGTCCACACCCACCTCGCGCGGGAGGCTGAGCAGCTTCAGTGCTTCCTCCAGAGTGACGGTGGCGGGCTCCATGGACTTAAACAGCGAGGCCGTCTTGGGCTTGAGCTTCTCCTCAACGTATTCGTTGATGCGCTTTTCCTTCTGCTTCGCGGCAGTCTTGGTCTCCCAATTCTTGGCGCGCTTGCCCTCGGCCTTGCGCTCGGCGTCCTCGGCCTCACGCTCGCGCTTGACCACCTCCTCGGCTTCGGCCTCGGCGATCGAGCGTTCGTCCTCACGCACCAGCTCGGTGACGTAGGGGCCAAAGCGGCCCTCCTTGGCCACGATCATGCGGCCGTTATCCGGGTTGGTGCCCAGCTCGCGCCCGCCCTGCGGGGTGGCAAAGAGCTTCTCTGCCAGCTCCTCGTTGAGCTCATCCGGGGTGGTGGTCTCCGAGAGGTTGGCTCGCTGGTATTCGATGCTGCCGTCCGGGTTGGTGCCCACGGCGCGCTCGATGTAGGGCCCGTAACGGCCTACGCGCACGAAGACGTCGCGGCCCTCGCTGTCGGTGTAGAGCTTGAGCGAGTTGACCTGGCGGGCGTCGATGGCCTCCAGGTTGATATCGATGAGGGACTTCAAACCGCCGTGGCGGGCAATAGAGGCCGCCTTCTGATCGGAGGCTTGTTCGTTGCCAAAGTAGAAGCTGGTGATCCAGTCCGTGCCGTTTTCCGTACCGGCGGCGATGGCATCGAGCTCATCCTCCATGGAGGAGGTGAAGTCATAGTCCACCAGCTCCGCAAAGTTGTTCTCCAGCAGGCCAACCACCGCGAAGGCCACCCACGAAGGCACCAGCGCGTTGCCACGGGAGAGCACGTAGCCGCGGTCCTGGATGGTCTTGATGATGGACGCGTAGGTAGACGGGCGCCCGATGCCCAGGTCTTCCATCTTCTTCACCAGGCTGGCCTCGGTGTAGCGGGCCGGCGGGTTGGTGCGGTGACCGTCGGCGCTGATCGCGGTGGTGGTCAGCGTGTCGCCCTCCTCGAGGTGCGGCAGGCGGGATTCGCCCTCGCCGCCCTTCGAGTCCTTGCCAGACTTGCCGTTCTTGCCGGCCTTGGGCTCGATATCCTCGTAGGCCTTAAGGAAGCCCGGGAAGGTAATCGTGCGGCCGGTGGCGGAGAAGTCCGCGTTCTCCACGCCGGCTGCCCCCACCGGGGTGCTCACGGTGACCTTCATCGAGGTGCCCTTGGCGTCCGCCATCTGGCAGGCCACGGTGCGCTTCCAGATGAGCTCGTAGAGTTTGAACTCTTCGGCATCGAGCAGCCCGGAAAGCTCGCCCGGGGTGGCAAAACGCTCACCGGCCGGGCGGATGGCCTCGTGGGCCTCCTGGGAGTTTTTCACCTTGCGGTCGTAGATGCGCGGGGAGTCGGAGACGTACTCGGCGCCGAAGATGGAACGCGCAGCCTCGCGGGCGGCGTCCAAGCCCTGCTTGGACAGCGAGGTGGAGTCCGTACGCATGTAGGTGATGTGGCCGTTTTCATAGAGGCGCTGCGCAATGCGCATGGTGCGCTCCGAGGTGTAGTGCAGGCGGCGTCCGGCCTCTTGCTGCAGCGTGGAGGTCATAAACGGCGCGTAGGGGCGGCGCGTGTAGGGCTTGTGCTCCACGCTGGCCACCGTCATGGTGGATCCCTCCAGGGCGCTGGCCAGCTGCGTGGCCTGCTCCTGCTTGACGACGACCACCCCATCACCCTTGAGTTGGCCACGGTCATCGAAGTCACGGCCCACCGCCACGCGCTTGCCGTCGAGGGCGGCCAGGCGCACGTCGAAGTCCGGGGTGGACTGCAAGGTAGCGGTGAGGTCCCAGTACTCGGCCGGGATGAAGGCCATGCGCTCGCGCTCGCGCTCAACGATGACGCGGGTGGCCACCGACTGCACACGGCCGGCGGACAGGCGCGGCATGACCTTCTTCCACAGCACCGGGGAGACCTCGTAGCCGTAGAGGCGGTCGAGGATGCGGCGGGTCTCTTGGGCGTCGATAAGATTCTCATCCAGCTCGCGGGTGTTTTCCGCGGCCTCGAGGATGGCGGACTTGGTGATCTCGTTGAAGACCATGCGGCGCACCGGCACCTTGGGCTTGAGCACCTCAAGCAGGTGCCAGGCGATGGCCTCGCCCTCGCGGTCGGGGTCTGTGGCCAGGTAGAGCTGATCGCACTGCTTCAGCTTGGCTTTGAGGTCAGCGACCTTCTTCTTCTTGTCCGGGCTGATGACATAGAGCGGGGTGAAGTTATCCTCCGGGTTCACGCCGAGGCGCGCCCAGGGCTCCTTCTTGTACTTGGCAGGAACGTCGGCCGCGCCGCGCGGAAGATCGCGAATGTGGCCCACGGAGGCTTCCACGATGTAGCCGTCCCCCAGGTACGGCTGGATTTTCTTCGCCTTGGTCGCCGACTCGACGATGACCAGAGTCTTTCCCTGGCCGGTAGCTTCTGCCACTTCGACTTCATCCCTTTCGATGGCTGGCCCTAACATGCGAGCAATGTGCCCTTAGAGTACACAGTTAACAGGACACTGTACTTATTAAGGGAAGTACACGTCTATTACTTTGCCTGTGCACTTTCTGTCAGACACACAGTGTTATACACGCTGCGTTGTATAGTGGTCGAGTCGAGTGCACCCCACGTATACCGCGCCGTGCCCAGCGCTCCTACCGCGCGGCACACGGGCCGGCAATCAGGATTAAAGGAAGACGCCGTTGGTCGAAGCAGTCACCGCCTGGATTGAAGCGGTCATGGTCACGCAGTGGATCTATCCGCTGGTGGGCAGCCTGATCTTCCTCGACTGTTTCTTTCCCGTCCTGCCCTCGGAGGTCCCCCTCAACATGGTGGGCGCGTGGTCGGGTTCGCAGGGCTATCCCCACATGCCGACGATGTTTTTCGTGGCCATCTGCGCCGCCGTGCTGGGCGATAACCTGTGCTTCCTCCTGGGCACGCGGCTGATCTCCCTGGTCAACCGCGTGCAGAAGGGCTCACGGGCTTATCCAGCCCTCGCCTGGGTCAAGCGCAACATGCGCAGGGGCGCGGGCGCGGCCATTGTCATCGCCCGCTTCATCCCCTCCGCGCGCCTGTTTATGACCATTCTCTTGGGCTCAATGCGCTACCCGTGGCCGCTGTTTTTCTTCTTCGACACCATCGGGGTGACCATCTGGGCGGCTCAGGCGCTGGCCATTGGTTACCTCGGCGGCATGGCCTTCCACGGCAACCCGGCCATCGCGGTGATTGTCTCCATCATCGCGGCAGTAATCATCGGCTTCGGGCTGCAAAAGGCCCAAAACGCCGTGATTGAGTGGTGGGATACTCGGCGCGGGTACGCCGAGACCCCCTAGGTGCGCTTAGAGCGCCTCGACTCCCTGAGCCTGCAGGCCCTTGGGCCCCTCGGCGATCTCAAAGCTCACCTTCTGGTTTTCCTCCAGGGTGCGGAAACCGGTTCCGTTGATTTCGGTGTAGTGGACAAAGATATCGCCGGAGCCGTCCTCCATCTCGATGAATCCGTAGCCCTTTTCAGCGTTGAAGAACTTCACAGTTCCTTGTGCCATGAGTATGCACCCTTCTTGTTGTGTGCGCGGCCTCGTGTGGTGGCGCGGGGCGCGCGGAAATATATGGACACGAGCTCCCAGTGCGGTGGGCACCCGCCGGCACACGGGCCTTCGCCAGCACCCTAAAATACTTGTGCTTAAAGCACTGACTTAAAACACTGCGCTAAGACTTTTCGGCCTGCCCACCAGTGTGACACGTTTCCACCGTGGGCGATAGTCTAGACACCTAGGAACTGGAGAAAGGGGGTAGCGTGACCAACCCCTTGGGCGAGGAGCTACTCGGGCTGCTGCAGCGCCGCTACGAGGAATCCACGTGCACGTATTCCACGACCCTGCCGCCCAGGCCCGCGCGCTACGCCGAGTGGCCCGTCTGGGTCCTGCCGCAGCTGCGCAGCGCGCTCAGTGACACCGGCATCACCCAGCTCTACTCCCACCAGGCGCAGGTCGCTGAGGCCGCCTGGCAGGGCCACGACGTCGTGGTGGCCACGGGGACATCCTCAGGAAAATCCCTGGGCTACCTGCTGCCCATCCTCACCCGCCTGTGCGAGGATCCCACAGCCTGCGCGCTCTACCTCACACCCACCAAGGCCCTGGGTTCGGATCAGCTGCACGCGGTGATGCGCCTGTGCCGCGCACTGGATGCGCTGGGCAGCATCGCGCCGGCCGGCTACGACGGCGATACCCCCACCGAGGCGCGCGCCGGCATCCGGGAGGATTCCCGTTTCCTCTTCTCCAACCCGGACATGGTGCACATGTCCCTGCTGGCCGCGCACCAACGCTGGGCCCGCGTGCTGCGCCACCTGCGCTTCATCGTCATCGATGAGTGCCACTCCTACCGCGGGGTCTTCGGCGCCAACGTGGCCTTGGTGATTCGCCGCCTCCTGCGGCTGTGCGAGCACTACGGCTCCCACCCCGTCATCATTTCCGCCTCCGCCACCATGAAGGACCCGGCCCTCCACGCCTACCGGCTCACCGGCCGCCGCACCGAGGAGGTCACCGAGGATGGTGCCCCCACCGGCGCGCGCACGGTGGCGCTGTGGGAGCCGGGCTTCATCCCTGGTGCTGAGGGCGAGCACGGCGCTCCGGTGCGCCGCGCTGCCACCACGGAGGCGGCAGGACTGATGGCCACCCTCATTGCGGAGGGCGCGCGCACTCTGACATTCGTGCGTTCCCGGCGCGCCGCCGAGGTAGTGGCCCTGCGCACCGCGGAGGAACTCTCCGGCGTGCTGGGCCGCCCTGACTTTGCCCGGCGCGTAGCGGCCTACCGGGCGGGCTACCTGGCCGAGGATCGGCGCCGCCTGGAGCAGGCGCTTGACGATGGCTCCCTGCTCGGCGTCGCCACCACCTCCGCCCTGGAGCTCGGCATCGACGTGGGCGGACTCGACGCGGTGGTCACCGCTGGTTTCCCCGGCACGGTGGCTAGCTTCTGGCAGCAGGCGGGCCGCGCCGGACGCCGCGGGCAGGGCTCCATCGTCATGCTCGTGGCACGCGATGAGCCGATGGACACCTACCTCGTTCACCACCCCGAGGCGCTGCTGGGCAAGCCCGTTGAGGCCAGCGTGTTTAATCCCTCCAATCCCTATACTTTGGTCAGTCATGTGTATTGCGCGGCCGTCGAGAAGCCGCTGAGTGAGAGTGACGTGGCCGATTTCGGCGCGGCCCAGGTGGTGGAGCACCTCGCGCAGCAGGGCGTGCTGCGCCGCCGCCCGTCCGGCTG
Organism: Corynebacterium sp.; assembly: GCF_030532325.1. Lineage (GTDB taxonomy): Bacteria > Actinomycetota > Actinomycetes > Mycobacteriales > Mycobacteriaceae > Corynebacterium. The sequence continues at coordinate 58,810 of NZ_JAUNLS010000005.1, read as the reverse complement.
GTTCGCCGTGCCCCAGCCGCCGGAGGCCGCGCTGTCCCCGGAGAGCGCCCACAGCGCGGTGTCGCTGCGTGGTGGCTCCGGGGAGATGGTGATGATTGTGGACAGCTCCGACGGCCGCGTGCTGGGCACCATCGACGCCGCCCGGGCCGCCGGGCAGGTGCACCCCGGCGCGGTCTACCTGCACCAGGGCGAAAGCTACGTCATTGAGGAGCTGCACCTGGCGGACTACGTGGCGCTGGCTCGGCCGGACTCCCCGGAGTACACCACCCAGCCCAGCTCGGTGACCGATATCCGCATCGTGCGCGAGGCCGACGAGCTGGTCAACTACGCCCCGGGCCTGTGGGTGGCCAGCGTCGAGGTGGAAGTGATCAACCAGGTAACCGGCTACCAGGTGCGGCTTGCCGATGGCACCGTGGGCGAGACCGTACCCCTAGACATGCCGGAGCAGCGCTTGCTCACCCGGGCGGTGGCCTACACCATCGATCCGCTGGCACTTGCAGCGATGGGTGTCAGCGCCGCGGATGCGCCGGGCACGCTGCACGCCGCCGAGCATGCAGCCATTGGGCTCCTGCCGCTGATTGCGACGTGCGACCGCTGGGACATCGGCGGTGTGTCCACCACGGAGCACGCCGATACCGGGCTGCCCACGGTGTTTGTCTACGATGGCCACCCCGGTGGCGCCGGCTTTGCCGAGGAGGGCTTCCGGCGCTTCCCGGAGTGGATCGAAGCCACATTTGAGGCGGTGCGCTCCTGCCCGTGCGAATCCGGCTGCCCCTCGTGCGTGCAGTCCCCGAAATGCGGCAACGGGAACCAGCCACTGGACAAGGCCGGCGCCATCAAGCTGCTGGGCGCGCTGGTGACGATGACCGCCGGCGGCCCGCCCTCCACCTAGACCGGCCCTGCCCGGGCAATGGCCTCGCGCCCGCGCACCGTGGCGGTAGCGATGACGTCCTGGTCACTGACCTGGCAGCCCACCAGCTCCGCCCCGTTGAGGCCCGCGGTGTGCTCGGCGGCCGCGCAGGCATCGTTGCCGCGGGTGATGCTCCACGCGCCGGCTACCGCGGAGAGGTCCGCGGCCACTTGCGCCTCGTGGCGGGCAACCACACGCGCGCCCACCGCCGCCACAGCAATGAGCAAGCCCGTGAGCGCCGCGATGATTCCGGCAGTCACCACGGTGGCATAGCCAGCGTCATCCGCGTGGGCGCGGCGCCGCCCTGGGCACGCGGGCGTCACTGGTTGCTTCCCGTCTGGCCGATTTCCGCGGGGAAGACCGCCTGCGCGCGCATCGTTCCCAGTGGTGCTGGGACTTCCGCCCGCGCGGTGACCAACCCGCCGCTATCGGTGACCATGATCTCTACTCCTTCGCGCTGGTAGTCCACCCCGATGGCGTGGGCGCGGGCGGCGGCCCCGGCGGCGTCGACAGCCGCGAGGTGCGCGGACATGGTGGCAACCCCACCGACGATGCCCGCGGCGACGATCACCAGTGCCGACAGCGACAGCGCGGCCTCGATGGTGACCGAGCCGGTCTCATCACGGATGCTCATGAGCCCGTTTAGCCCGGCGTGTTCGAGAGGGCGTCGGTGATGATGGACTCGATGGCGTCTGGGACTTGGCCGCCGTTAATCACGGCGTAGAGCACCGCGGCCAGGGCGGCTGCCGCTAGGCTCCCCATGGCATATTCGATTGTGCTCATACCGCTGTCATCGGCGAGTTTTCCCAGCTTATCGCCCATATTCTTCGCGCGAAAGCGCTGCACTAGATACGTGTACATAGTGTTGTCCTTCCCCCGGTTCCACCACAGCCGCGCGCAAGCACCGCTGCGTGGTCACGTAGTTCTTTCATTGGTGTCTCAGTTGATTTCCGGTTTGAATTCTCGGTTGGATTTCTCGGTTGGTTGTCAGTTGGTTATCGGTCGGAGTGATGCTCACAGGAGCTGCTGCCCCAGGCTGATAATGACGGGCACCAGCCCCACGATGATGAATGCTGGTAAGAAACACACGGCCAGAGGCGCGGCGATGAACACGCCGGCCCTTTCGGCCGAAGCAGTAGCCTGCGCCGCGGCCTCGGCGCGCAGCTGCGCCACCAAGCGGTGGCACCCGGATACCATCGCCGCGCCCGAATCCCCTGACATCTGGGCCAAGCGGACCATGCCCGCCAGATGAGGTTCGGCACGCAGCGACGCCCATGCGCTATCCATGGGAACGCCCACCCCCAGCAACGCTGCCGCCTCCCGCCACGCGGGCGAGGTGGTCGCGACGGCCGTGACCGCGGCCTGGGCCGACATTCCGGCATCCAAGCAAGCAGCGAAAAGCTCCAGGTCACAGGCTGCGTCCAAGGGGCCAAGCTGGGGGCGCGGACCGTCGCGAGGGGTCTTCACCCGCAGCAGCGCCCTGCGCTTGGCCGGGCCCTCAGCACCTCGTAACCGCGCCCGGGGTGCTGCGTCTGGGAGCACCAGGGCCGCCGCACACAACAGTGCCGCCATCATGCCGCTGCCCTCCGCAGGATCCACCGTGACCACGCAAAGCCCGCGCAGGCCAACCCCACACCGATGACGAGGAGAACCCCGCCCAGCCCACCGCCGAGCAGGAAGCCCAGGGAATCCGCACCCATCGCCCCGCCCATGAGCACACCCGCCGCCGGCAGACCAGCCAGGATGAGTGCGGTAGCCTGCGGGCCCTGCAGGGAGGCCTCGGTGGCCTGCGCGTGGCGCTTGGCTGCGTCGAGCTGATTCTGTGCCTGCTCCACCAGCCCGGCCAGGGCCACGCCGTGCTCGGCCGACAGCGCCACCAGGCTGCCCAGACGGCGCAGCTCCGCGGAGGTCAAGGCCTTCTCTGGGCGTCCGCCGTGCGCCGCCAACCCGGCTGCGGTGCGCAGTGAGGTGACCAGACTCTCCGGCGCGGAATCCGGCAGCGCCTCCACGCCGTGCTGCAGTGCGGCGGCGGTGGTCGCGCCCGCGCGCAGCTCCGCGGCCACAGCACCCAGGTAGGCCGCCAGGGCCTCTCGCCCGCGGCGCTCACGGCGCGCCGCCGCAACGTCTCCGGCGTACCACAGCGCGCAGCCCACCACGCTGGCGGCAGCCAGGGCAATGCTCACCCGGCCCAGCAGCACGCAGGCAATACCCGTCGCGGCCACAGCCACCGGCAGCAAGCGGCGCTTCGGCGGCTCGGGCTGTAGCCTGCGTACCACCGCCGGTGGGTGAATGCTCAGGGCCAGGGCACACAGGAGATACGTCATGACGCCCCCAGACGCGCGCTGAGCTCAGCAAAGCCCTCTCGAGGGCCGCCTTCAGTGCTCCACACCAGGCGTGGGACCACGGGGTTTCCCTCCAGCACACCGATGTGCGCCAGCCTGCGACCGTGAGTTGTGCGCTCCATGCCCAGCACCACGTGTACCGCCGCGGCCAGTTGCGAGTGCAACGAGGCCCGGTCCAGCCCGCCCAGGGCGGCGAGCGCCTCCATGCGCGCGGGCACCTCATCCACCGAGTTGGCGTGCAGCGTGCCTGCCCCGCCATCATGACCCGTGTTGAGCGCAGCGAGCAGTTCGACCACCTCGGCACCGCGGATCTCCCCCACCACAATGCGGTCTGGACGCATGCGCAGCGCCTGCTGCAGCAGGAGGGACATCGAGATTTCCCCGCGCCCCTCCGCGTTCGCCCGGCGCGAGACCAGGGTGACCACGTGCGGGTGCACCGGGGCAAGCTCCGGGGTGTCCTCGATGATGAGCAGGCGATCGCTGGCCGGCACCTCCCCCAGCAGCGCGGCGAGCAGCGTGGTCTTGCCGGAACCGGTTCCGCCGATCACCAGGAAGGACGCCCGCTTGGCGACGATCCCGCGCACCACCGCCTCCACCTCCGGTGCGATGGTCCCATTGCTCACCAACTGTTGCAGGCTAGTCTGCGCCTGACGCAGCACGCGCAGGCTCATGCACGTCCCGCTGGCCGAGGGCGGCGCCAGCAGTGCGTGCAGGCGCAGCACCGTGCCATCAGGGCGGGTCAGGCGGCCATCGGCAAAGGGCTGGGCATCATCCAGGCGCACGCCCGCCACCGCGGCGAGCCGGGTGGCCAGCTGGCGGACCTCGGAGTCGTCGGCAAAGCGCACGTTCACCTGCTCCAAGCCGTTGCCGCGATCAACAAAACACGAGCGCGGCCCGTTAACCACCACGTCGCTCAAGCCCGGCAGCGAGAGCACCGGCTCGAGCACGCCGAGGCCTAAGGAATCATGGCGCAGGCGCTGCAGCAGATCCAGCACGTCGACGTCGCTGATCACCCCAGCTTCTTGCCGGATGCGTTGGGCTAGCGCCGTGGCATCGCGGGCGAGTTGTGGTTCGGTGGCCAGGACACCGCGCATGGTATCGATGAGACTCATACCGCCACCTCCCATGCTGCTGCCTCCCACGCCGCCTGGGCGGCCGCGCGCAGCGACCCCGGCAGCCGACGCGGCAGACCCCCGGTCTCGCAGGCCTTGGTCAGCCCGCGCAGCGTGGGAATCTCCGCGATGGGCTCGGTGTGCACGAGCGCCGCGATGTCGTTGGCGTCCAGCCCCGACCACTGGCGGTGACGTACCACCACCGAGCACGGCTGCTTGCGCGCGCGCAGTATCGCCACCACCTCGGCACAGGCCGCCGCCGAGCGCACCTCCGCGGCGGTAAGGATGATGACGTGGTCCGCCCCGACGGGCACGTCCCACGCCGGGCAGTCAATGACCACGGGGGCGGGATGCAGGCACGCAGCCTGGATGATGGATTCCCGGCGCGCCGGCTTCATGCTCACCGGGGTGGTACTGCGCGCAGCTGAGAGGACCGCCAACCCACCTGCGGAGGGCAGCGCCCTGGCCAATTCCACCGGGTCCACGGCGCCCGTGCCTGCGGCAAAGTCTGGCCATCGCGCACCGGGCTCCGACTCGATGCCGGCGAGCAGGTCGAGTCCGCCGGAGTAGGGGGAGGCATCGACAAGCAAGGCAGCGTCCGCCTCCCTGGCAATCGCCAGCGCCAGCGTTGAAGTGCCCACCCCGCCCGCCGAGCCTGTCACGGCAACCGTGGGCGCGCTGATGGTTTCCCTGCTGGGATGAGATTCTTGCGCGAGTGCGGCGAGCAGCCCCTTCGATTCCGCCGGCAGGATGAAGGCGGCCTGGGCGTGGCAGCGCAGCGCGGCTTCGTAGTCGATGGGCCCTGGGTCCGCCGCCACGAAGAAGACGCGCGGGTGCTCCGCCACCAGCCCCGCGGTCAAGGCATCCGCGATGACCACGTCCGCTTTGGGCAGGTAGCGCGGAAAATCCCGGGGATCCTCGATGGTGAGGACCTCCGCCGTGCTGGCGGCTGCTGCCGAAGCCGCCTCGGCACGCAGGGCTGAGTCCCCCACGGCCAGAGCAAGAAGTTGTGTGTTCATGGCACCAACTCTGCGCGAGGGCCAGCGCGCACACTAGGGCGAAAAATCTGCCTGTGGATAACCCAGCCCTCAAGCACCCCGCAGTGCCGCGGAGGATGACACGTCAACGTGCGCCTGTGGATAACACCCCGAAAAAGCCTTGTTACACGACAGCGTAAATTGCCCACGTGATGAGGAAGCCAACTACGCCATAGACAGTGGTTAAGCTGGTCCAGTACCTCAGTCCTTGCTTCACAGAGAGACCCAGATACTTGGTCACAATCCAGAAACCCGAGTCATTAATGTGTGAAAGCCCTAGGCCACCGAAACCAATAGCCACCATCACGAGTGCGCCTTGAATCGTCGAAAGCTGTGCGTCTGTAATCGGTTGGGCAAGCAGTCCCGCGGTGGTCAAAAGTGCGACTGTTGCAGACCCCTGAGCAGCACGGAGTGCGGCTGCCATAACAAATGCCATCAAGATGAGCGGCAGACCAGTATCGATCAGAATTTCTGATAGGACGTCACCGATTCCAGACTCGACAAGCACATTGGCGAATCCTCCGCCAGCGCCGGTGACAAAGATGATTACCGCGACCGTAGGCAAAGCAGAATCCATCACGTCAGTACTGCGCTGGCGATCCCAATGCTGCTGACTGCCAAGTACAAACCAAGCGACGATAACGCTGATGAGAAGAGCTACTGGCGAGGAGCCGAAGAATGAAACGAAGGTATAGAGGGCACTACCTTCCGTTGCCATCATTTGTCCAGTAGTTCCAACCATGATGATCAAGATTGGGAGCAGAATCAGCGAAATAACAGTCCACGGTGACGGCGCGTGATCGAAGTCTTCGATCACTTCGATTTCAGCCGGAGACTTCCCTCGTTCAATGGACTCCACCTTAAAAAGTTTCACAGTGAAGAAGCAGATTGCCGCTGTAACAGCTGCAACCGGAAGCGCGATGGTAAGTAGCATTCCTGCATCCTGTCCAAGAATCTCAGCAACTGCTACCGGACCTGGATGCGGAGGAACAACAACGTGAACTGTCAAGAGCGTTGCCGCAACTGGCAGGCCAATCTTGAGCGGATTGATCTTCGCGACGGCTGCGAAACCGAAAATGATTGGCGCAAGGATAATGAATCCGACGTCGAAAAAGACTGGAATACCTAGGATAAACGCGGCAACGGTAATAGCTACTGGGACTCTTGCCCTACCGAGTTTGTCCGTAAAGTAGTTGGCTAGAGATTGGGCACCACCAGATTCTTCGATGATCCTGCCGAGCATCGCGCCTAAGCCAACAACGACCGCTACAGATCCAAGTGTCTTGCCAACACCACCTGTCACCGTGGAGACTGCATCAGCCAAGGGAATGCCGGAAACTACCGCGGTAGCAAGTGCTACCAGCATCAGGGCTACAAACGCAGGCATTCGGACCCAAATAACCAATGCCAGCAAAACTGCAACCGCGAGTGCTCCCAGCAGGAGAAGAGAAGTTCCTGTCACTTAACTAACCCTTCTGTGCGGGATCCGTTGGCGACACGATACGGATAATGGCTGAATCATCGACTGCAGCCATGTCACGTGCAATGGCCTGTGAGTACTGCTGTTGCGCAGCAGCGGCGACAGGCACAGCAATTCCAGCTTCTTTCGCTGCTGTAGTGACAATGTCCATATCCTTGACGAAAATGTCCATACGAGACTTCACCTCAGCACCATCTTCGGTGTACGCCTCGAGCATCCGCTGACCGCGGTCGCCCAACATGAACGAGGACGCGGCACCCGACATCAGCGCATCGAGTGCGCTTTCCTGATCTAGGCCAAGCTTGCCTGCCAACGCCATTGCCTCACCGGCAGCAGCAATATGGACACCACACAAGAGCTGGTTTACAGTCTTGAGCGCTTGTCCCTTTCCTGGGTTGTCTCCAACGATGACAAGGTTTCCAGCCATGCACTCAAGGACGCCGCGATGCTTCTCGAGAAGCTCGGGATAAGCACCTACAGTCACGAGGAGATCTCCTTCGCCTGCGCGCACCGGCCCACCGGAAACGGGAGCATCAATAAGCCCGAATCCTTCCGATTCCAAACGCTGAGCTGCCTTTTCAACGGCTGCAATGCCAACCGTCGAGATGAGAAGAATAGTGGCTCCAGGCTTCAGCGCGCTGGCGATTCCGTCGTTCCCAAACAGCACTTCGTTGAGCTGCGCTTCGTTTCGAACCGCGAGCAAGACAAGATCTGAGTTGGTGACCGCTTCACGCGAGTTATCAAAAGTTGCAATTCCCGTTTCTTCGGCGAGAGCCAGCCTCTCAGGAGAGATATCCACGCCATTGACGTGGAATTGCGTTGAAAGATTGGTGGCAATGGGAAGGCCCATAGCACCCAGACCGATGACAGTGATGACAGACGTCATTATGTGCTCCTTGAAATTTCGAAACTTAGTTACTGAGACGAGAGACAACGTCCACGAGTGACTGGTCGTTGCCTACGTTTCCGGCAAAGACGATGTACGGGATGCCTTCCGCGGGGCCGTCTTCGGACTTCCACAGGCTGATGATTCCCGGCTGCATCGGCCCGACAACCGTTGCTCGCGTCATTTCAAGTCCTCGCGATGCAGTATCAGAGGATGTGATTCCGCCCTTTGCAATGACAAACTTCGGCGTAGATGTCGTGACAACCTTGTTGACTGCCGAAACCAGAGCTGCGGAGACAGTGCGTGCGATTCGCAAGCTATCATCTTCATTTTTTCCTGTGACCAGCGTCCGCGACGTGTGCAGGACGGCATTACCATGCTCCAATGTCTGGACAATTTTCTTCGCAAGTGCATCCACGTAACCTGATTCATCGTCGAGAACCTTGTGTACGTCGAGCTCAAAAATGGTGGCCAAATCCGATGCGACCAAGGCATTCAGCTGACGCGTAGTCGTTGGCACATGGGAGCCGACGACAATCAAACCCCCTACGAGATGGTCTTGGGTAACTCCTGCATTTTCTAGGGACTGCTCATCCACAACCGCAGGGATATCTTGCCCGATAACCGCACGGACGAACGGCGGGCCAACCCTATAAATAAACTTCTTGCCGCTTGATTCTGCAACGTGTAGCGCTACAGCCAGAAGGCGCAGATCCTCCTCGGTCACTACATCAACAACAATGGGGCTTTGATCAGTTGCTGCTTGAAGAACGTCAGCTGCTTTCCCCGCGCGAAGAGTATCGAGAGAAATTGACAACACGTCCGACGCAGGGACTCGGCCTTCTGTCTTTTCCTCGACCCACTCGTTGAGCTTGGAGCTGTGGTAGCCAAAGCTTGCGTCTTGGGCGAACTCAGTTTCAGCCACAGGGCTAAATCCGTCGAGCTTGGAGCCCGCATAGTGAACGCCATCGATAGTCACGCGTCCGGCATCGGGAAACGCAGGCACAAGGAGATATCCATCCACGTCTTCTCCATGCTCATGAGAAATCTCCGCCAGAGTGTCTGGCTCTAGCGGAAAGTGCCCTCTCAGGGTGGAGTCAGACCGAGAAACAAAACTCAACTTCCGCCCCTCGGAAGCTGCCAGCGCAGAGCGAGCAACGTCTTCGTTAATTCGGCGCGCATCTTCAGGCGACAATGACCTCGAATTCGTCATGACATAGATAGCCGGTGCGCCCTGGGAGAACGCCCACTCCATATCTTCTTGCGTCCAACGCGTTAGGACAGGCAAATCACGCACGGACTGCGTACCCGTCGGATCGTCATCAAGGACGATGAGTATGTCATTGCGTTTGGGAACTTCAGCAGCATCAATGGCTACTGGCGGGCGACAATTCTTAGTCAATTCTGCGAGAGAAAAGGGCACGGGACCCCTCCTTACTTACCAGTGGACAGACCTCTGAGGACTTCACGTGTAGTGTGTCACCTTGCATCGAAAATGTAAAGCAGCACAACGAACGGAGGCAGATCAAACTGGAAAGCTGCCAGAAATACTCACAAACTAGTGGAATGGGAAGTCAGCGTCAGCACCTTCGACATATGCCTTGATGTCATCAAACGTCTGCCCCATGTGACCGCGCATCGCATCCTTAGCCGCTTGGGTGTCCCCAGCTTCAATAGCAGCAAGAATCCTCTCGTGATGCCGAATCGCCCGTTCCCGAATTTCCTCCACGCTATTGGTTTCCAGGCGAGAACTCGCGAGCGCCCCTTTTAGCGGCAACATCATCGCACGCAAAAATGGGTTGCCCGTCGCGTCGAGAATTGCGTCATGAAAGTCAACATCGGCGATGGTTGCAGCTTCAGAATCATCGCGCTCAGACGCATCTTTATATCGCTGCAAACTCCCCCTCATGCGTTCAAGGTGAGAGTCAGAAATGTTGTAAGCAGCGAGCCCCGCCGAACCTACCTCGATCATGCGCCTCAGCTGTGTCAGGTACATGCCTACCTGCTTTTTATCCAACTGCTTCGAAAGCGCATATACGACTGTTCTGACATCGGTCCATTGGCTCTGAGGTTGAACGAATGTACCGCGACCGTGAATCACCTCGACCACCCCACGGTTTGCAAGAGTTCGGACTATCTCACGTGATGTCGGACGTGAAACTTCCAAGTATTCCGCTAGCTTTATCTCGCCCGGCAGCGCCTCGCCTTCGGGGAATGTCCCGGCCACAATCTCATCAAGAAGCCTATAAACGCCTTCAGTTACGCGGTCGATGCGCATCAAGTTCCTTCTCTCATGGGTTGCCTCTCAACGTTAACGCGTCAACTCCGCGCCAAAGCCATAGTCCCTAGTACATACATCGCCTGTTGCCGCTTACTGAAAACGGAAAAGTTCGATTTACGCCACAAAGCCCCTACGCTTTCCGCTGCAATGCAAATTTCCGAAGCTCATTCTTATAGTCCAAATAACGAATTAGTACCACATGAGCGCAAGAATAGGTGATGGCCCGCGCCTCGGGGGGGGTGTGCGCGGGCCATCGAAGTAACCCGGCCTCGGGGGGGTGAGCCGGGGCAGGCCGCACTGTATATCGGGGCCTTGCACCGCTCATTATGGCATGGACTCGAAGAGATGACAATAGCAACCGGCCATCAATTCTGTGGCATGCCGCGCTGGGCTGGTTTTCGCGCGCCGCGCTGGGGCGGTTCTGGCGTGCCACACTGCGCCGGATTGGCGTGCCACGCCGGGCCTGTCGCCGCAGGTTTCCCCTAGAATCGAAAGGCAATGACGCACACGCCCCAGACCCCAGCTCCCGTCGCGGCCCGCGGCGGGCGCGTTGCTGCGTTCTTCGATCTGGACAAGACCATCATCGCGACCTCCTCGGCCTTTGCCTTTGGCAAGGAATTCCTCAACAACGGCCTCATCACGCCCTCCGAGGCCCTTCAGCTCTCACTGGCCAAGGCCGGCTACATGCTCGCCGGGCAAAGCAGCGAGCAGATGGACTCCACCCGCGACCAACTCGCCGCCATGATCCAGGGCTGGTCCGTGCGCGAAGTGCACGACATCGCCGTGGAGACCATGCACTCCGTAGTCACCCCAGCCATCTACGCCGAGGCCCGCGAGCTCATTGAAGCCCACCGCGCCCAGGGCCATGAGGTGGTGATTATTTCGGCGTCGGCAAGCGTGCTCGTACGCCCCATCGCGCAGGAGCTCGGCATCGAGCACGTAGCTGCCACGGAGTTGGCCGAGGAAGACGGCCGTTTCACCGGGGAGATCACCTTCTATTGCAAAGGCCCCGCCAAGGCAGACGCGCTGACCTCGATGGCGGACAAGCTCGGCGTGGATCTCGCCGCCTCTTATGCCTATTCCGATTCCACCACCGACATCCCGATGCTGGAACTGGTGGGCAACCCCGTGGCCGTCAACCCCGAGCGGGGCTTAAAGAAGCACGCGCTGGAACGCGGCTGGCAGGTGCGCACCTTCAAGGACCCCGTGCCGCTCATCCCCAAGCCCAGCGCGCGCGAGATCGGGATTAGCTCCGCCGTACTGGCAGGCATCGCCGCCGTCGCCGGCGGCGTGTGGCTGGCCCAGCACCCCGGGCTGGTGTCTTCAGTCTCCGCCAAGCTCTTCGGGCCCAAGCGCGGGCTCTAAGAAGTACGGGTTCTAGGCGGCGCGGGCAATGCCGTCGGCTTCAGCGGCCCCGGCCTCCCAGGCCTGCATGAGCAGGCCCAGCAGCTCCGCGGGTTCCTGCGGGTAGGCCGCCAGGGCGTCGGCATAGCTCTGGCGATGCCGGTTGAGGTAGGTCTCCGGCACGGCCAGGCCGCGCGGATCCAGGCCCGTGTGTATCGCTGCGGCCCGGGCTGTCACCAGCGCCACGCAGGTGCTGCGCGGTCCAAAGAGCTCACGAGCGGCAATCTCCGCGTGCACCACGGCGGGAAGCAGCACGTCGAAGTCCCGGCCCGCCCCTTGCGTGATGAGCTGCGCCAGGGCCTGCGCCGCCGCGGGCTCAGCCGCTGGGGTGCCGGAACCGCCGGCGGCAACGTCCACCCGGGCAAGCACCTGGATGGGCGCCCTGGCAAAGACGCGCACGGTGCGCTCCTGAACCCCCGGCCCCAAAAGCGAGTACGCGCTGACCACCGGCCCCAAGGGGCCTGCTTCCACCTCCGCGGGTTCCACGGCGGGGATGCGCTTACCGCCCAGTGCCACGCAGGCACGCGCCCCGCGCAGCAAAGACTCCGAGGAAATGACGTCTGCCCTGCGCAGGGCGGCGGGACGCCGGTGCACGCGGGCGAGGGCGGCCGCAGCACGCTGCGCCGCCTGGGCCACCGCCGCATGCTCCATGAGCGGGGTCAACGGGTCAAAAGTCGGCATAACGATTAGGATAACCCCGTACCCTCTTCGCGAGCCTAGCCCCATGAGCTTTCCAAAAGCCATTACTATGGCCCATATCGACTAAAAATAAACGCGCTGAAACAAACTGTAGGAGTTTTTACCGTGAGCAACGAAGGACTATTCACCGACGGGACTAATCAGTTCGCCCCCAAGGTTGATGGAATCCCGCTGAGCGATGTTGACACCTCCCGCCGCGGCGAGGCATCCATCGGCCAGCTGGTGTCCAACGCCACCGAGCAGATGTCGCAGCTGGTGCGTTCCGAGGTTGAGTTGGCCAAGACCGAGCTCGCAGCCTCCGCCAAGAAGGGCGGCATCGGCGCCGGCATGTTTGGTGTCGCCGGTACCGTGGCCCTCTACAGCTCCTTCTTCTTCTTTTTCTTCCTGGCTGAGCTGCTGGCCAAGTGGATGGACCGCTGGGCAGCGTTCCTCATTGTCTTTCTCATCATGATCGTCGTCGCCGGCGTTGTTGCCCTCATCGGCGTCAAGCAGATCAAGCAGGTCAAGGCCCCGGAGAAGACCATCGAATCCGCCAAGCAGCTCAAGAAGCTGGTACCGGGCAAGGCCACGAAGTCCATCGACCGCGGCCTCTACACCTAAAGTTTCACCCGCGGCGCCGCCTGCGCGCCGCAGTGCATAGCACCCCGTTCCCGCCTGAGATTCTCTCGGGCGGTTTGGTGTTTCTGGCCCCCTTAGCCGAAAGGATGTCATGGCTCACTCTCCGCTGTCCCCCTCTGTGGTGGAACTCGACGGCCCCTTCAGCCACGAGCTGCTCCACACCCGCGGGTTGCGATTGCACGCCGCCACCGCCGGCGATCCGGCCGATCCCTTGGTCCTGCTGCTGCACGGTTCCTTCGGCGGCTGGTTCGATTTCCGCGCGGTCATCGCCCCGCTGGCCGAGGCCGGCTTCCACGTCGCTGCGATTGATATGCGCGGCTTCGGCATGTCGGATAAGCCCCCGGTGGAGCTGGGCCAGGACATCCGGGCCGCAGTGGGCGACGTCTCCGGGGTCATCCAGGCGCTCGGGCATGATGATGCCTTCCTCGTCGGCGCCGACAGCGGCGGCGCGGTGGCCTGGGCACTGGCCACCCAACGCCCCGAGCGGGTACGGGGGCTTGTCTCCGTGTCCTCGGCACACCCCACGGACCTGCGCCGCGCCATGGCCGCCCGCCCCTGGGACTTCAGCTGGTTGCTGCTGCGCGCCCTGCTCTGCCACACCGGCAACGCTGTCAGCCGCCACAATCCCTTGCTGCGCGAGTCTTCTTACCAGCGGGAGATGGCGCTGAACACGCTGAGTTCCTTTGACAGCAGCGCCCGCGAGGAGGCCCTGGCGCTGCGCATCACGGCCTCGCGCATCGGCAGCGTGAGCCGAGGCATCGTGTGGAATCACCGGCTGCGCACCGCGGTGGTGCCGCTGGCCTGGATCGACTCCAAGGTCTCTTGCCCGGTGCTCTTCATCCACGCGCAGCAGCACCTCTGGCAACCGTTGGCCCGGCGCGCGACGCGGCGCTGCACTGGCAGGTTCACGGCCACCTCCATTCCGGGGACCAAGAATCTGCCTTTCCTGGAGAATCCTCGGGAGTTTTCCGCGTCACTTATCTCTTGGCTGCGAGATAAGTAACAGACACATGGTGTCCGAGCGTCACCCCACAAAGGGGTGGCGCTTTTCGTCACTCCTGTCACAAACATGCAGGTGGGTGAATATTAACTAACGATGTATAGTTTCTAAACACGACGCATACTATCCAAATCCTTGTATATGAGAGCGCGCCCCGGTAGCTTCATAGAAAACCGCTTGAAGGTTTTCCCACTGTTTATCGCGACACGGAGGTCTCTCCCCCTCATGACCATCAAGAAGACTCTTGCTGTGGTGTCCGCAGCTTCTCTGTCTCTCACCCTGGCTGCTTGCGGCGGCGGCGAAGGTGGCAACTCCGCCGCCAGCGGCGAGAACTACGTCACCGCCTGGGGCAGCGAGCCGCAGAACCCGCTGATCCCAGCCAACACCAACGAGACCGGCGGCGGCCGTATCATCGACTCCATCTACTCCGGTCTCGTCTACTACGACAAGGACGGCGAGACCAAGAACGAGCTGGCCGAGTCCATCGAGCCCAACGAGGACAACACCAAGTTCACCGTCAATCTCAAGGAGTCCACCTTCTCCGATGGCTCCCCGGTGACCTCCAAGAACTTCGTTGACGCCTGGAACTACGCCGTGGCCAACGACCAGCTCGCCGCATCCTTCTTCAGCAACATCAAGGGCTACAAGGAGGGCGTCGAGAAGCTCGAGGGCCTGCAGATCGTCGACGATCACACCTTCACCATCGAGCTGTCTTCCCCGGAGCAGGACTTCCCCTCCCAGCTGGGCTACTCCGCGTTCTACCCGCTGCACGAGTCCGCCTTCGATGACATGAGGGCCTACGGCGAGAATCCGATCAGCAACGGCCCCTACAAGCTGGCTGAGTGGAACCACAACGCTGACGCCACCGTCGTACCCAACGAGGAGTACAAGGGTGACCGCACCCCGGCCAACGACGGCATCAAGTTCGTCTTCTACGCCTCCCAGGATGCGGCCTACGCCGACCTCCTCTCCGGCAACCTCGACGTGCTGGATTCCATCCCGGATTCCGCTTTCGACGTCTACGAGGCCGACCTCGGTGACCGCGCCGTGAACCAGCCCTACGCCGGTTTCCAGTCCTTCACCATCGGCGAGAACCTCGAGCACTTCTCCGGGGAGGAAGGCAAGCTGCGCCGCCAGGCCATCTCCTACGCCATCAACCGCGAGGAGATCACAGAGACCATCTTCAAGGGCACCCGCACCCCGGCCACCGACTTCACCTCCCCGGTCCTGCCCGGCTTCTCCGAGGACATCAAGGGCAATGAGGTTGTCAAGTATGACCCGAAGAAGGCCAAGGAGCTGTGGGCCAAGGCCGATGAGATGAACAAGTGGGAGTCCCCGTCCTTCGAGATCGCCTACAACTCCGACGGCGGCCACAAGAGCTGGGTCGACGCCGTATCCAACTCCATCAAGAACACCCTGGGCATTGAGGCCGTGGGCGCCCCGTACCCGGACTTCAAGTCGCTGCGTGACGAGGTGACCAACCGCACCATCAAGACCGCCTTCCGCACCGGCTGGCAGGCAGACTTCCCGAGCCTGGGCAACTTCCTTGCCCCGCTGTACGCCACCAACGCCTCCTCCAACGACGGCGACTACTCCAACCCGGAGTTTGACAAGCTGCTCAACGAGGCCGCAACTTCCGCTACCGATGAGGAAGCAGCCAAGAAGTACAACGAGGCGCAGGCCATCCTCTTTGAGGAGCTTCCGGCCATCCCGCTGTGGTACCCGAACACCACCGGTGGCTTCTCTGAGGCCGTGGGCAACGCCGCCTTCAACTGGAAGGGCGTCCCGGTCTACGAGGCCATCACCAAGGAGTAATCCCTCCGGAGTCCGCGCCTCAAGGCGCTCGCCCACCCCGGTTCCGCACCAGCGGGCCGGGGTGTTGCCGTTCTACCCGCGGCGCGCTCCACCCCAGCACCCCCACACGTAGTCATTAGGGCGAGCTATGGATGTTCAGCCATTAACAAAGCGGGTGCCCCCGACCACGTGGCGACGCCCCCATCTCACCCCACCACGCACGCCCGGCATTGGGGCGTATTAGCTGCGGCTACTGGAATCTCAGCTGCTGAGAAGTCAAGAAAGAATCAGTTTCTTGTGATTTGAGCAGCTCTATAGATTTCTAACGACAGTGGATCACACACTAATATGCCGGGTAGCCATGTCTGGCGAACTCTCCGGAGACGAGGGGCGTCGGCACGCACTGCACACAAATAAGTAAAGGACAACACTATGTTGCGCTATATCGGGCGACGAGTGCTCCAGATGATCCCGGTGTTCTTCGGAGCCACCTTGCTCATCTACGCGCTTGTCTTCTTGATGCCAGGCGACCCAGTCGAGGCACTCGGCGGAGACCGCGGCCTCACCGAGGCAGCCCGCGCCAGGATCGAAGCAGAGTACAACCTGGATAAGCCCTTCATCATCCAGTACCTGCTCTACATCAAGGGCATTTTCATGCTGGACTTCGGCACCACCTTCTCCGGTGTCCCCGTCACCGAGGTAATGGCCAACGCCTTCCCGGTCACGGTGAAGCTGACGGTCATGGCCATCATCTTCGAGTCCGTCTTCGGCATCCTGCTCGGCGTTATCGCCGGTATGCGCCGCGGCGGCATCTTCGATTCCACCGTCCTGGTCATGTCCCTGCTGGTCATCGCTGTGCCTTCCTTCGTCATCGGCTTCGTCTTCCAGTACCTCGTGGGTATTAAGTGGGGTGTTCTGCCGGTGACCGTCGGCGCGAATGCCACGGTGAAGTCGCTGCTCATGCCCGCCATGGTGCTCGGCGCGCTGTCCCTGGCCTACGTCATCCGCCTGACGCGCCAGTCCGTCTCCGAGAACTTGCGCGCCGATTACGTGCGCACCGCGCGCGCCAAGGGCCTGTCCAACTTCTCGGTGACCACCCGCCACGTGCTGCGCAACTCGCTGATTCCGGTGGCCACCTTCATCGGCGCCGACATCGGCGCCCTGATGACCGGCGCCATCGTCACCGAGGGCATCTTCGGCATCAACGGCGTGGGCGGCACCATGTACCAGGCCATTCTGCGTGGTGAGCCGACCACCATCGTCTCCTTCACCACCGTGCTGGTGATCATCTACATCATCGCCAACCTGCTGGTTGACCTCCTGTACGCCGTACTTGATCCGAGGATCCGCTATGCCTAATTTTGAGAAAACCACTCACTACCCCGGCCAGGAGCACTTCATCTCCGAGGTCGATGAGACCGGCCTCGGCGCGGTCGACGCCGTCAAGGACGAGTCCGCCCCCTCCTCCCAGTGGGGCGAGGCCTGGCGCTACCTGCGCCGCCGCCCGCTGTTCTGGATCGCCGCGGTGATGATCCTACTGGCCATCATGCTGGCGGTCTTCCCCGGCCTGTTCACCAACACCGACCCGCGCATGTGCGAGCTCTCCAAGTCGCTGGCACCGGCTGAGCCGGGCCACCCCTTTGGCTTCAACCGCCAGGGCTGCGACATCTACGCCCGCGTCATCTACGGCGCACGCGCCTCCGTGGCCGTCGGCGTGCTCACCACCGCCCTCGTGGTGGTCCTGGGCTCCCTCATCGGCGCCGTAGCTGGCTTCTTCGGTGGCTGGATCGACTCGGTGCTCTCCCGCATCACCGACATCTTCTTCGCCATCCCGCTGGTGCTGGCCGCCATCGTGGTCATGCAGATGTTCAAGGAGCACCGCACCATCATCACCGTGGTCCTCGTGCTGGGCCTCTTCGGCTGGGTCTCCATCGCCCGTATTACTCGCGGCGCCGTGGTCTCCATCAAGAACGAGGAATTCGTCCAGTCCGCCCGCTCCATCGGCGCCTCCAACTGGCACATCCTCTTCAGCCACATCCTGCCCAACGCGGCCGCCCCCATCATCTCCTACGCCACCGTGGCGCTGGGCACCTACATCGTCGCCGAGGCCACGCTGTCCTTCCTGGGCATCGGCCTGCCGCCGACTTTCGTGTCCTGGGGCGGCGACATCTCCGACGCCCAGGCCTCCCTGCGCGTGAACCCGGCGGTCCTGTTCTACCCGGCGGGTGCTCTGGGCCTGACCGTGTTGAGCTTCATCATGATGGGTGACGTCGTCCGCGACGCCCTCGATCCGAAGGCAAGGAAACGCTAATGACTGACCAGAACCCACAGAATCAGCAGATTCAGCCCCTTCTTGAAATGAAGGACGTCCACATCTCCTTCACCTCCTCCACCGGCGTGGTCGAGGCCGTGCGTGGCGTCAACATGACCATCTATCCTGGCCAGTCCGTGGCCATCGTGGGTGAGTCTGGCTCCGGCAAGTCCACCACCGCCATGTCCATCCTGGGCCTGCTGCCCGGCACAGGCAAGGTGACCAAGGGCCAGATCCTCTTCGAGGGCGAGGACATCACCCACTACAACAACAAGCAGTTCGAGAGCCTGCGTGGCTCCAAGATCGGCCTAGTCCCGCAGGACCCGATGTCCAACCTCAACCCGGTGTGGCGCATCGGCACTCAGATCGAGGAATCCCTCAAGGCCAATCACATCGTCGAGGGCTCCGAGCGCCACAAGCGCGTGGTGGAGCTGCTGGAGGAAGCCGGGCTTCCCGACGCCGAACGGCGCGCCAAGCAGTACCCTCACGAGTTCTCCGGCGGCATGCGCCAGCGTGCGCTCATCGCCATGGGCCTGGCCGCGCGCCCGAAGCTGCTCATCGCCGACGAGCCCACCTCCGCGCTCGACGTCACCGTGCAGAAGACCATCCTCGATCACCTCGAGAACCTCACCGAGGAGCTGGGCAACGCCGTCCTCTTCATCACCCACGACTTGGGCCTGGCCGCCGAGCGCGCGGAGCACCTCATCGTCATGCACCGCGGGCGCATCGTGGAATCCGGCCCCTCGCGCGAGATCCTGCGCGCGCCGAAGCATCCCTACACCCGCCGCCTGGTCACCGCCGCTCCCTCCCTGGCCTCCTCGCGCATCCGCGCTGCCCAGGAGGCTGGTCTGGAGACCTCCGAGCTCAAGGCGGGCCAGGTTGGCGCTCCGGCCGGCCACGCCGGCAACATCACCGAGGAGAACGTCATCTCGGTGAAGAGCCTCACCAAGGAGTTCAAGATCCGCGGCCAGCGCGGTGAGAAGCAGCTCCTCAAGGCCGTCGACGACGTCACCTTCGACATCCGCCGCGGCACCACCCTGGCGCTGGTGGGCGAGTCCGGCTCGGGCAAGTCCACCGTGGCCAACATGGTGCTGGGCCTGCTGGAGCCGACCTCCGGCACCATCGCCTTCGAGGGCAAGGACACCTCGACGCTGTCCAAGAAGGAGATCTTCAACCTGCGCCGCAAGATGCAGGTGGTCTTCCAGAACCCCTACGGCTCGCTGGACCCGATGTACTCCATCTACAAGTGCATCGAGGAGCCGCTGGCCCTGCACAAGGTGGGCAGCCGCAAGGAGCGTGAGGCCCGCGTGGCCGAGCTGCTGGACATGGTCTCCATGCCGCGCTCGGCGATGCGCCGCTACCCCAACGAGCTCTCCGGCGGCCAGCGCCAGCGCATCGCCATTGCCCGCGCCCTTGCCCTCAAGCCGGAGGTGATTGTCCTCGACGAGGCAGTCTCCGCCCTCGACGTGCTGGTGCAGAACCAGATCATCCAGCTGCTGGCCGAGCTGCAGGCCGAGCTCAAGCTCTCCTACCTCTTCATCACCCACGACCTCGCGGTGGTCCGCCAGACCGCCGACGACATCGTGGTGATGCGCAAGGGACAGATGGTGGAGCACGGCACCTCCGATGAGATCTTCACCAACGCTCAGGCCGAGTACACTCAGAACCTCATCAACTCCGTTCCGGGCATGCACCTGGAGATCGGCACTGGTGAGGAGCTGGGCACCATCTAGCAGCCAGCTGGCTGCTAGCCCACGCAGCTGCCAGTCTGCACAGACTGGCGCAGCTGCGTCACATCCCCCACATGGCCCTTGACCTCATCGGCGGTCAGGGCGTAGCCGGTCTCGGAATCATCCACCGAGGCCCCGAACACCACGCCGAGAACCTGCCCCTCCGGGTTGATCATCGGCCCGCCGGAATTGCCCTGCCGGATGCTGCCGCGCACCGTGTAGGCGTCGCGCTCCACGCGGCCCTTGGAGTAAATGTCCGGCCCGGCAATCGTGATGCGATCCCGCACGCGCGCCATACGCGCCTCGAAGGGCCCGGAGTGCGGGAATCCCATGACGATGGCGTCGTCGCCCGTGGTGGCGGCGTCATCCGCCCAGGGCAGGGGCTCGATGCCCAGCCCGGCGCTGTGCAGCACCGCGATGTCGACGTCGGAGTTGTAGTACACCACCTCGGCCTCCTTGAGGCCCACCACGGTATCCAGGCGCACCTTGTCCGTGCCGGCTACCACGTGCGCGTTGGTGATCACGTAGTCAGGAGCGGTGACAAAGCCCGAACCCATGAGGCGGCGGGAGCACACTTCGGCGTCACCAAGCACGTGTATCACCGAGGGGCGCAGGCGCTCCACCAGCGCCGGGTCGCTGACGTCCTGCGCGGGTGCGGCGACCTCCACGGAGTCCCCCGGTGTCTGCCACGGCGAGACCAGCGGCGGCAGGCCGGACTCGTTGAGCATGGCCGCCACCCCGTTGGGTAGGGAGGCCAGCTGCGAGGGCGCGGCCGCGTTGAGGCCGCTCAAGATGCGTGATTCGCGCAGCGCCTGCCCCGGTGCGCCCCCGATGTTGGAGGCCGCGGGCAGGGAAACCAGCCAGATGACCACCAGCACCGCCACCGACTGGAAGGCCGCGCCGATGAGCGAGTCCACCCGCTGGCCCGAGCGCGTGCGCATGCGATCGCGCAACCGAGCGCCCAGGCTCGCGCCCACCAGCTGGCCCAGGCCCACCATGAGTACCACGACGCCAATGGCAAAGAGGAAGCGCAGCGCAGGAGCCTCGGTCAGCCGCATGGCGGGCGGGGCGAGCACGAGGCCCAGCACGAGGCCTGCGATGATGCCGATAGCGGAAAGCACGGCGGACATGGCCCCCTGGCGCCAGCCTGCCCACACGGCGAGGACAAGGGCGAGCACAATGAGGCCATCAAGGATCAGGGCAAGCGACACGTAGTTTGCTGCTTTCTCAGGCTAAATGAACAGTGAAAATGATAGTGATGCGAGGAGTGCCTGCTGCCCTCAGAGCAGCAAACTAAATCATTTTCTCATTGTTTCGAGAGCGCTTGAGTGTATCACGCAGCTCGTGCACCGAATTGTTATCCCATTCCAAGGACCAGCCCGCGTGATCCAGGAGCGTGGCCAGGATCCCGCCGGTAAAACCCCAGACCACGTAGTCACGGACGTGGAAGGCCGGGCCCTTCCACGGGCCCAGGCCCACCATGAAGCGGTTCTCCGGCTCGATGAGCTCGCGCACCGGTACGAGGAAGACGTCATCGGTCTCCTCCGGGCTGGCCGGCCACACCTCGCCGGGCTCGTGCCAGTAGGCCAGCACCGGGTGCACGGGGTTACCGGTGGCCCGAATGTGCAGCTCCTCCCACTTTTCCAGCGGGGTCACGCTGCGCGGATCCAGGCCGGTTTCCTCCCAGGCTTCGCGCAGGGCGACGTCCACAAGCGTGGCGTCCTCCGGATCCCTGCGCCCGCCGGGAAAGGCGATCTGCCCCGAGTGCGAGCGCATGCTCGGCGAGCGGTGGGTGAGCAGCACCTCGGCGTCCTCCACGCTCGTCCCCTTGAGCAGGATCAGCACCGCCGATTCCTTCTTCATCGCCGGCAGGCGTTTCATCTGCCGGGCCATGGTGTTCGCGCCAATGCGGCGCTGCGTGTCCGCGCTGTCCACGCCGAGCGCTGGGCGCAGCCAGTCCGGGGTGGCCTCGGGGCGCAGGACGCCGAGCTCTGCGCCGGGGTGAGTGAGCTTATCCTCGCGCCTCATCCAATCACGTCTTGAATGGCGGAATCGAGCTCCTCGGAGGAGGTGAAGGGCTTGACAAAGGTTCCCTTGACCTGGCCGTCCACCACCACCAGCGTGATGGGGATGACTCCGGGCAGCCCGAGCTCGCCGGCGAAAGAGTTGTCATCATCCTGGTAGCTGGGCAGATCCACCCCGATGTCCTCGAGGAAGGCCGCGCCCTTGGCGGCGTCGGCGTCGGCGTGCACGCCCACCACGTTCCACGCGGAGTGCTTGCGCGCGATCTGCTGGAAGTAGGGCAGCTCCGCCCGGCAGGGCTCGCACCACCAGGCCCAGATGTTCACGATCTGCACCTCGCGGGCCTCGGCGTAGCTCTTGGCCCCCAGGCAGGGCAGATCCACCCCGGCGATGGGCCCGGCGGGGCACACCGGGCGGTCCGCCACCGGCTGCTGGCCGGCGGCCCCGGCGGAATCCTGGCCCGCCTGCTGCGCGGAGTCCTGCGCCGTGGAAAACTCCGGCTCCTCGCCCTTGCCCAGCAGTGAGCGCACGCCGATGACGGCCACCACGGCCACAATCAACGCGACAGCAACCGTCCCGAGCACGTACTTTTTCATGACTGCCACCTTAGCCCTTTATGGGCCCTTCACGCCCGGCTGCCGCTGCGCGCGGCCCACATCGCACAGCGCGACCACCACGCACTCCTGACAGTTCGGCGTGCGCGCGTGGCACACCCGGCGGCCGTGAAAGATGATGCGGTGGGAAAACATGGTCCACTCCTCCTCCGGGATGAGCTGGGCAATGTCCCGTTCAATCTTCAGCGGCGTGCTCCCGCGGCTCAGCCCCATGCGCTTCATGAGCCGCCCGAAGTGCGTATCCACCGTCAGGCCCGGCACCCCAAATGCGTTACCCAGCACCACCAGCGCGGTCTTGCGCCCCACCCCGGGCAGCGCCACGAGCTTGTCGACGTCCCCCGGAACCTCCCCGTCCCCCTCCGCCATGAGCTGCTCACCGATGCCGATAAGGTGGCCGGCCTTGGCGCGGTGAAAGCCCAAGGGGCGCAGCAGTTCCTCGAGCTCGGCGCGATCGGCGGCGGCGAGCGCGGCGGCGTCGGGATAACGCCGGAAGAGCTCCGGGGTCACCTGGTTCACCCGCGCGTCAGTGCACTGCGCCGAGAGCACCGTGGCCACGAGCAGCTCAAAAGGACTGCGAAAGTCCAGTTCACAGCGGACATCGGGGTACTCCCGGGCGAGCTCCGCGTTGATCTGCTGCGCGCGTTGGCGAAGCTCGGACGACGGGATGGAGCGAGACATGCGCCTTAGCTTAGTAAACTGGCCCCCATGATCGTTCTCGTCCTGCTCGTGCCCCTGTGCCTCGCGCTCTTTGCCATCCTCATGGAGAAGTTGGAATCCACCGCCTTCGGTGATTGATACCGTCGTGATTGATACCTTCGATTGATTTCTTTTCTCCGAAAGTTTGGCGCGAATCTTCCCTGCACAGTGGCACGCATTCCTGCTAACTCCGGGTTAATTCTGTGATAATTTGTCTCGGTGTTATAGAAAGTGACTAATTACACTGTATGATGAGACTCAGTGCCAAGCAGCGGGTGCTCATGTTCCCGCTCTTCAACCAAGCATAGACCGGCTCTCACCAGGTAGGACTGGGCGGCGAGCTGTAAGGAGTAATCGTGGAAGGCGTACAGGATATTCTCTCCCGCGCTGGTATCTTCCAGGGCGTCGACCCCGTGGCGGTACAGAACCTCATCGAGCAGATGGAGACCGTCCGTTTCCCTCGCGGTACCACCATCTTTGAAGAAGGCGAACCAGGTGATCGCCTCTACATCATCACCTCCGGCAAAATTAAGCTCGCCCGCCACGCCCCGGACGGCCGCGAGAACCTGCTGACCGTGATGGGCCCCTCCGACATGTTCGGTGAGCTCTCCATCTTCGATCCGGGCCCCCGCACCTCCTCCGCCGTGTGCGTCACCGAGGTCACCGCGGCCACCATGAACTCTGAGATGCTCAAGCAGTGGGTCGCTGACCACCCGGCCATCGCCCAGCAGCTGCTGCGCGTGCTGGCCCGCCGCCTGCGCCGCACCAACGCCAACCTGGCTGACCTCATCTTCACCGACGTCCCCGGCCGCGTGGCTAAGACCCTGCTGCAGCTGGCCAACCGCTTCGGTATGCAGGAAGGTGGCGCCCTGCGCGTCAATCATGACCTCACCCAGGAAGAGATTGCCCAGCTGGTCGGCGCGTCCCGCGAGACCGTGAACAAGGCCCTGGCTACCTTCGCCCACCGCGGCTGGATCCGCCTAGAGGGCAAGTCCGTGCTCATCGTGGACACCGAGCACCTGGCGCGCCGCGCCCGCTAAGCCCGGCGCGCGTCAGCCCGCATAAGCCACAAAAGCACAGGCCCCGCTCACCGTGCATCCTGCACGGCGGCGGGGCCTTGTTGCGTTCCCGTACGCGGCGTCGCCAGTACGTGTGGCTAGTTCTTTTTGTCCAGGTACTTCAGCGCGGTGCGGGTGGACTGCTCTGCGGCGTGGCGCAGAACCGGGTCCACATCGTCATACATCTCATCCACCATGGTCTTCAGATCCACGTCCTCACCCAGGCGGGCGCGGACCTCCTTGATCTGATCCAGGCGGTAGTGGCGGCGGTCAATGTACTTGCGCGCCACAGCGGAGGTGTCCTCCAAGTCTGGGCCGTGGCCCGGGAAGAGGGCGACATCCTTGCCGCGGGTCTCCAGCATGTCCAGGGTCTCGAGGTAGGCGGCGAGATCGCCGTCGGTCTCAGAGAGCAGGACGGTGTGGCGGCCAGCGATGGTGTCACCGGTGAGGATGCCCTCCAAATGAGACTCCTTGGCTTCTGCGGACCACACGAAGAAGCAGGTGGAATCTGCGGTGTGACCAGGCGTGTGCACAACCTCGAGCTGCGGGGTGACGCCGTCGATGGAGATCACTTCGCCGTCGACAAGCGCCTCAGCGCCATTGCAGTAGTTCGGATCGAAAGCGCGAATCGGCGCGCCGGTGAGCTGGCGCAGGCGCTGCGCGCCGGAGGCGTGATCATCGTGACGGTGGGTCACGAGAATGAGTGCGACCTCACCCGCGTTGGCAGAGACAACGTTGAGGTGACCCTCATCTTCGGGGCCCGGATCCACCACGATGGCGCGGGAATCCTCGGCGGCGCGGATGATCCAGGTGTTGGTCCCCTCCAATGCCGTGTAGCTAGGGTTATCACACAGTACTACCCCGACCGACTGGCTCACGGGGCGCAATTGGCTATATGCAGGATGCTCCATGATTCTTAGCCTATCTGATTACTCAGCGAATTCTACGATGACTTCGATTTCTACCGGGGAGTTCTTTGGCAACACGGCCACGCCGACGGCAGATCGCGCGTGCGTGCCCGCCCCACCGAAGAGCTCACCAATGAAATCCGAGGCTCCGTTAATCACGGCCGCCTGCTCCACAAAGTCCGGAGCGGAGGAGACAAAACCCACGACCTTCACCACGCGGGTGACCTTATCCAGGCCCACGAGGGAATCGATGGCGGCCAGGGCGTTGAGCGCGGCGGTGCGCGCCAGCTCCTGGGCCTGCTCCACGGTGATCTCGGCACCGACCTTGCCGGTGGCCGGCAGGGCGCCGTCCACCATGGGCAGCTGGCCGGAGGTCCAAACCTGGTTGCCCACCTTCGTGGCGGGCACGTAGGAAGCCAGCGGGGCGGCGACGGCAGGCAGCGTGTATCCCAGCTCCTCAAGGCGCGCGCGGTGGCCCATTAGTTCTCCTCCAGCGGGCGCTTGAAGTAGGCAACCACGTTCTCCGGGTTCATACCCGGGGTGATGGTGACAAGCTCCCAGCCGTCTTCACCCCACGTATCCAAAATCTGCTTCGTAGCGTGAGTAAGGACAGGTGCGGTGGCATATTCCCATTTAGTCATGCAGACAATGCTACCGGTTCAACCGCTTAAATGCCGATGAGTTCGCCACCTTCTGCAAGGTAGTGCGCCCAATTGGTGATGTGCGGGTTCTTGCGCAGCAACGCACGGCGCTGGCGCTCCGTCAGGCCACCCCACACGCCGAACTCGACGCGGTTATCCAGGGCGTCAGCGCGGCACTCGTTGAGCACTGGGCAGTGGCGGCAGATGACCGCGGCCTTGCGCTGCTCGGCGCCGCGGACAAAGAGGGCGTCGGGGTCTCCGTTGCGACACTTGGCCTGGGTCACCCAATCACCACGCTCCGTCATGGTACCCGTCCTCTTCGTCAGCGCGGACCGGCCCGCACCCTTAACGCTTAAGGTCATGGTTAGGCAACTCCTTCCAAGCTTCCACGGTCTCCCGCGGATCTCGCACGGATCTCATTGCGCGAAAAATTCGCTTTGTGAATAATTCCCGATGAGACAGAATATTATGTACCATTGGTAAGTCTATTCACAGGATTCGCTGCTTGTCTAACACGTCACACTTTAGGGGGGAGTTTGCTCTTCCGCCCGCGCAGAATCACCACGTAGGGTATGGAGGGTGACTGTCATGAAATCCCTGGGAAAGATTGTCCTTTCCACTCTCCTCGCGGCATTGTTGCTGGCGGTGGGCCTGGCCCCCTTTGCCGGTGCGGGCGGCGTCGCCGTCGCGCGCGCCAACGCCACCATGCAATCGGACCTGCACGACCTCACCGCAGGCACCGCCCCCGAGGTGACCACCATCCTCGACGCCCGCGGCAACAACCTTGCCTACCTCTTCGAGCAGCGGCGCCACCCAGTGGAGGCGGACGAGATCTCCGAGAACATGAAGAACGCCATCGTCGCCATCGAGGATCACCGCTTCTACGAGCACGACGGCGTGGACCTGCAGGGCAACTTCCGCGCACTGTGGACCAACCTGGCCGCCGGCGGGGTCTCCCAGGGTGCTTCCACCCTCAATCAGCAGTACGTGAAGAACTACCTGCTGCTGGTCACCGCGCAGACCGACGAGGAACGCCAGGCTGCCATCGAACAATCCGTGGCCCGCAAGCTGCGCGAGATGCGCATGGCCACCGACCTCGACCGCGAGCTAAGCAAGGACGAGATCCTCACCCGCTACCTCAACCTCGTTCCCTTTGGTAACCACTCCTACGGCATCGAGGCCGCCGCCCGCACCTACTTCGGTGTGCACGCCTCCGAGCTCACGGTGCCCCAGGCCGCCATGCTCGCCGGCATGGTGCAGTCCTCCGAGTACCTTAACCCCTACACCAACGCCTCCGGCGCCACCGAGCGCCGCAACCAGGTGCTGCAGGCGATGGTCAACAGCAACTACATCACCCAGCAGGAGGCTGACGAGTACTCCCAGCAGGATCTCGACGTCCTCGACGAGCCTGCCACCCTGCCCAACGGCTGCATCAGCGCCGCCGACCGCGGCTTCTTCTGCGATTACGTCATCGGTTACCTGGAAGACAAGGGCATCGACCGCCAGCAGCTGGCCCGCGGCGGCTACACCATCACAACCACCCTCGACCCCGAAGTGCAAGATGCGGCCCTCAACGCAGTCCGGGCCCACACCGACCCGAACGCGGCCGGGGTGGCCGAGGTGATGAACGTCGTCAAGCCGGGCACCTCCTCCCGCGAGGTGCTGGCCATGGTCTCCTCCCGCACCTACGGCCTGGATGCCGCGAAGAACGAGACGCTGCTGCCGCAGCCTAACTCCCTGGTGGGCAACGGCGCCGGCTCGGTGTTCAAGCTCTTCACGGCCGCCACCGCGCTCGAGGCCGGCTACGGCATCAAGGACAAGCTCGCCGTTCCCACCCGCTACGAGGCCGAGGGGCTGGGCTCCGGCGGCGCGGCCGGCTGCCCGCCCAACAAGTACTGCGTGGAAAACGCCGGCACCTACGCGCCCTCGATGACCATGCAGGACGCGCTGGCCTACTCCCCCAACACCCCCTTCATCCAGCTCATCGAGCAGCTCGGCGTGGACCCGGTGGTGGATACCTCCGTCAAGCTGGGCCTGCGCTCCTACGCGGAGAAGGGCAGCTACGACGAAAATACCTCCATCGCCGACCACATCAAGGAGGCCAACCTGGGCTCCTACACGTTGGGCCCCACCGCGGTGAACCCGCTGGAGCTGTCCAACGTGGGCGCCACCGTGGCCTCGCAGGGCATGTGGTGCGAGCCCTCGCCCATCAAGGAGATGACGGACGCCCAGGGCAACGAGGTCTACCTCAAGACCCCGCCGTGCGAGCGCGCGATCGACAAGGGCATCGCCAACACCCTGGCCAACACCATGACCGCCGATACCGAGAAGGGCACGGCCGCGGGCGCTGCCTCCGCGGCGGGCTTCGGCGGCCAGGCCGCAGCGAAGACCGGCACCACCGAGTCCAACCAGTCCTCGGCCTTCCTGGGATTCAACTCCGGGGTGGCCGCCGCGCCCTACATCTACAACGACGGCACCACGACCACCCCACTGTGCACCGGCCCTGTGCGTCAGTGCGATTCCGGCAACCTCTTCGGCG
This sequence comes from Corynebacterium sp., assembly GCF_030532325.1. Classification (GTDB taxonomy): domain Bacteria; phylum Actinomycetota; class Actinomycetes; order Mycobacteriales; family Mycobacteriaceae; genus Corynebacterium. Next base: position 30,728 of record NZ_JAUNLS010000005.1, on the reverse strand, counting down.
GCTCCGAGCCGGCCGGCACCTTCTACACCATGGCGGTCAACGTCCCGGCGGCCGCGAAGGGCACCGTGCCGGACTATGACCACGCCTACGATTCCGGCACCCTCGACGCCGCGCTGGATGGCCTGCGCGGCAAGTCCGAGTCCGAGGCCCGCGAGGCCCTGGAGAAGGCCGGCTACAGCGTCAAGGTCACCCAGGTCACCGGCAACGGCGTGCCCTATGGCCGGGTGGTGCGCGTCATCGCGCCTGAGGGCCTAAAGAAGGGTGCGGAGGTCACCGTGCAGCTTTCCGACGGCACCTCCCCCGCCCCCGAGCGCTCCAAGGATTCCGGCTCAGGCGGCGGTGAGCGCAACCGCGGCGATAACGGCAACCGCGGCGGCCAGCCCTCCCGGGGCAACGGCGGCGGCGAGCCGCTCATCCGCCAAGAGGACATCGACGCCTTTGCTAACGACGTCCGCAACTTCTTCGGGCTCTAGCCCTTGGTAGGCCTGGCCCCGAGAACCTCGAACCCCCGATAGGCCGCCTGGGCTTGCGTTAAGCCAGGGCGGCCTTGACTGCGGTGGACAGGCGCTTGCCGTCGGCGCGACCCGCGGCCTTGGCGTTAGCCACCTTCATCACGGCACCCATCTGCTTGATGGTCACCTCAGCGCCGGTCTCCTCCTTGACCTGGGCCACGGACTCGGCCACGAGGGCCTCGAGCTCGTCATCCTCCAGCTGGGTGGGCTGGTAGGCCTCGAAGAAGGGGACGTCGACAAGCTCAGCCTCAGCCAGCTCCGGGCGGCCGTTCTCGGCGTAGACCTCAGCGGACTCGCGGCGCTTCTTAATCTCGCGGGCGATGACCTTGAGCACGTCCTCATCGGTCAGCTCGTGGCGGGAGCCGCTGGTCTCCTCTGCCTGGATGGCGGCCAGCAGGGAACGGATAGCGCTGGTGCGCTCCTTCTCCTTGGCCTTCATGGCGGTCTTCAGGTCTGCGCGGATGGAATCTTTCAGCTCACTCATGCCTTTTAAGATACGCCTCCACGGGCGCTGCCTCAGTGACAGGTAGGGTGGTTGAGGTGAAGATTTACTCAATTCTTGGCGGCCTCGCCGCCGCAGGACTCGGCCTCGCCGCCTGGGGCCACAGCGAGCTCACCAAGTTTGAGCTCAAGGAGTACACGCTGCCGCTGCTACCGCCCGGCACGCTGCGCGGCGAATCGGAGTTTCGCATTCTACACGTGTCCGACCTCCACATGATCCCCGGCCAGAAGGCCAAGATCGAGTGGGTCTCCGGGCTGGCCCGCTTGGAGCCGGACCTGGTCATCAACACCGGCGACAATCTTTCCGACGCCGCCGGGGTCCCCGAAGTCCTGCGCGCTCTCGGCCCGCTGCTGGACCGGCCGGGGCTGTTTTGCTTCGGCACCAACGACTACTGGGCACCACGCCTGCCCAACCCCTTCAACTACCTGCTGGGCAAGAAGAACACTCCGTCCTACGTGGACCTTCCGTGGAAGGGCATGCGGGCGGCCTTCATTGAGCACGGGTGGCACGATGCCAACCAGGCCCGCGTGGAGTTCAAGGTGGGCAACGTCCGCCTAGCCGTGGCCGGCGTGGATGACCCGCACCACGATCTTGATGATTACTCCGACGTCGCCGGCGCACCGAACCCGGATGCGGACCTAGCGCTTGCACTGCTGCACACTCCGGAGCCCCGCGTCCTGGCCAAGTTCGCCGCCGAAGGCTACCAGTTATCCTTCTCCGGGCACACGCACGGCGGCCAGCTCTGCCTCCCGTTCCCCGTGGGCGGCTCCAAGGCGATTGTCACCAACTGCGGCATCGATCGCGTTCGCGCCTCGGGGCTGCACGATTTCGATTCCATGAAGATGCACGTGTCCAACGGCCTGGGTACTTCAAAGCTCGTGCCGCTGCGCATTTTCTGCCGCCCCTCGGCCGCGCTGCTGCACATCACGGAGCGCGCCAACTGACCCCCTCACACCCGAACCCCTGATGAGCTGCCGTTTTGTCGTTTCAGCCTCGGCTGGGTTACAGTATCTCAGTACCGCGTGAAACGGTTTCTCCGGGATATGGCGCAGTTTGGTAGCGCGCTTCGTTCGGGACGAAGAGGTCGCAGGTTCAAATCCTGTTATCCCGACCAGCAGCCTGGCTAGATTTTCTAGCCAGGCTTTTTCGTTTTCACTTTTCCGGTTTTCAGGTTTTCAGGGTTTCGCATTGCCGTTCCTGGATTCCCGGATTTTCCGTTCGTCCGCGGGCATATACGCCTTCGTGGCCTAAATCGAGCTTTCCCGTTTTCAATAGACATTCACTAACCCGGGAGAGCCCCGTTAGGCCCCTCCCGAGCGGGCTGTACACTCTACGCTGCCTTCGCCGGGCATCCTTTTGACTTTTCCTCACTACATTTGCTGCGGATCGGAGGCCAAACTTCTGGTGTGTAGTGAGGAAAGGTCAAATAGTCGCTGCCCCTCGGAGCTTGGCTCCAATCGTTGAGCAGCGCCGGCCGCGGAGAGGCGTTCCACATCCAAGCACTCTGGACACACGGCCACTGAGGTCTCCCAGCTTCAAACTCCCGCTCAGATCGGGCAAGTTTTGGCCACGATTGTGAAGCTGGGAGACCAAGGAGCCCACGAAGACCAATGGCGTAGCAAACGAGGCATCCCTCGAGGCCGCGCGCAGTGAGGCCATGCGCATTAGACCGTGCTTGTTGCGCCCAGGCTGCTGCGCCGCGGATAGGACCGGCGCACCGCGAGGAAGATTCCGGCTAGAAGCGCGATGTGGATGAGCAGCACCGCGATGAGGCCGTAGCTGCCGGAGCGGAAAAAGATGTAGCCCACCACGGTCACGCCCAGCGCCGCGCCGAATTGTTGCAGCGTGGTGATGGTGCCGCTGGCCATGCCGGCATGACTGTCGGGGACATCGCGCATGGCCACGGAGAGCAGCTCGGGAAGCACCAGGCCATTGCCAAAGCCGGTGGCGATAACCGTCGCCACGAGCGCCGCCACCGGGGCGGCGTTGCCGGCGGAGAGCAGTGAGGCGACCAGGGCCACGGCCAAGCCCGCGGCGGTGATCGGGCAGCCGTAGAGCACGCGCGTGCGGGTATCCCACCCCAGGCGCGGGGCCAGCATGGAGCCGGCCATGAACGTCAGGCCGGAGGGCACAAAGACCAGGCCCGCGGCAGCCGGGCTCAGCCCGTGAGTGCGCTGCAGCACCAGCGCCAGGACAAACATGAAGCTGGCAAAGTACAGCATGAACGCGCAGATCGCAGCCCCGCCAAGCCGCATGGAGCCCAGGCGGAAGAGCGCGGGATCGAAGGTAATGGCCTGCCCGCGATCGCGGCGGGCGGATTCCACCCACACCGTCGCGGCCAGCGCAGCCACGCCGAGCCCCAGGGACAGCACCGCCCACCACGGCAGGCCGCGCTGCGCGATGGACATCGCGGCGACAACAAGCCCCATGCCCACACAAAGGCCGAGCGATCCCCACGGGTCGATGCGGCGGTGGGCGGGGTTGTGCGCCGCGGCGTCGGGAGCCAACTGCGGAACGAGCAGCACCGCGGCGACCATGGCGCAGGCCATGATGGGAACGTTGATGAAGAAGATGCTGCGCCAGCCCAGGCCCCACGGCGAGGCCTCCACCAACCAGCCGCCCAGGCCCTGGCCCGCAATGGAGCCAATGCCTGAGGCCACGCCGAACCAGCCCATGGCGGCGGCGCGCTCGTCTCGGGGTACGGCGGTGTTGATGATGGCGAGCACCTGCGGAAGCATCACCGCGGCTGCTAGGCCCTGCACGGCACGTGCCGCGATGAGCGTGACGCCCGATTGCGCCAGGCCGCACAGTGCCGAGGTCACCGCAAAGGCAGCCATGCCGAGGATGAAGACGCGCTTGCGTCCGGAGACATCGCCAAGCCTGCCGCCCGTGATGAGGCCCGCGGCGTACGTGACGGCGTAGGCGGCGATGACCAGCTCAACGCGGCCTTCATCGAGCCCCAGGTCCGCCTGAATGTTGGGGGCGGCGACGTTGACCACGAAGAAGTCGAACTGCCCCATGAAGATAGCGATAAGGACTGCGGGCAGGAAGGTCGAGGAGCGGGAACGAGGCATACCCGCCACTTTAGTACGGACGTTTCCGGTTTAATTTAGAGGGCTGTGGCAGCAGGCTTTAGCGCTCATTTTTCACTTGGGCGGTGACTCTTCCATGGGTTGACCAGCTCGATGCCAGTCAACTGAAAGTCCTTCGTGTTCCGAGTCGCGCATACAGCATGCCGTGAGCGACACACTGCGGCAATCTGGGCGTCGATTGTTGAAATGGGGAGACCAGCCTGTCGTCGCATGCTAACCACCTGCGCATATTCGAGAGCCGCTCTTTTATCGAAAGGAAAAATAGAATGCCCCCGCAACGCGCTATCAACCGCCTTGGTCAAGCTGTCTCGCCGCCGTCCCTGCGGCAAAAGAAGGAGCCCTGTGCGCAGCTCAGCAACCGTCAACGCAGTGAGCGCAACTGGCGCTCTCAAAGAGTAGAGCCACGAAAGCACTGACTCATCAGGCTGGGGTTTCAGTACTTCAGATACCACATTCGTATCCAAGATAATCATTCGAACGCCACCGAACGCGCTTCATCCTTGCGATGCACAGCAGGAAGTTCCACGGGTGCTGTCCGGCTGGCTTCGTAGAGGGCCACACCAACGTTCCTTGCGGCCACGACGTCCGTCAAAATTGAACGGACCTCGGCCTCCATGGAGCGTCCATTCTCCCGAGCTCGCCGTGCGAGTTCCTTAGTGACGGCTTCGTCCAAGCCACGCACCACCAAAGACTCCATGTCTTCCCCTCCCTTGACGCAGGCACTGTTAGCAGTGACGATAGCACTCACAGACCCCAACTGTCAGAGGGCAAAACGGGAAACGACGCGGCGCCCCTACAGCAGCCGCGTCGCCCCTATTCCCTATCACTCACAACGGATTGGAGAAACCGTTTGCCTACCCCCTAAGTAGGCTTTGTGAGCGACTTTCACTTTAGCACCATGAGGCCCTAAACGGTAATGATTAAGACTCGTTATCGCTAACCTGCTTTTTTGCCTCCGCGGGCGCTTCCCGCAGGCCGCGCGCAGCGCCCAGGCACAGCACCGCGACCGCCCCCAGCACCGCCACGGCCGTCCACAGAAGCGCAGTATGCGCCCCGTTTCCAGCAGCGGTGAAACCGGAGGTAGCCCACTGCATGGGGAAGAGATAGCCGGCCACCGTCGCCACAACGGGCACGGCCGTTCCGGCCACGGCAGACTTCCACAGCCAGCCCACGAGTGCTACCTGAACAACGCCCAGCACGGCACTGAGCACCGCGCCCGCGGCACCCGCCACGCGCATCACCACGAACACCAAGCCTGCCGACGCCGCCGCGCCCAGCGCGGCCACCCCGGCCGCCAGTGCGATTGACGGCGCCGCCGGCACCGTGGCCAGCACCGCGAAGAGGACCGCGCCCACCGCGGTTAGCCCCAGCACGCCGCCGACCAGCGTGAGCCAAGGCTTAGAAGCGCGGGGCAGCACAGCGCCCAGCAAACCGCCGCCGAGCACCACGACCGCCGCGAGCAGCATCGCCACGATGGGGCTCAGTAGAGGCTCCGGCTCCGATTCCTGGGACACGCGCGGCAGCGCCTTGCTCACGGCCTGCACCTTGGACTTGTTCTGCCGGGCCATGCCGTCGATCTTCTGCGCACCGGAGTCGAGCTGATCGACGCCCTCCAGGGCCTTGTCCACGTTGGCGTTGAGCTCGCCCAGACCGGCGTTGAGCTGCTTGGCGCCCTCTACTGCGGAGTAGATGCCGTCGTGGTAGGCGTAGCCGCTGACCGCCAGCTGGTTGGAGAGCTCACGGGAGCCGTCCTTGGCGCGCTTGAGCTTGTCCGTGATGGACTGGTCCAGCTCAAAATTGTTGACCTGTGTGCGCAGGTCCCCCAGCTGAGAGCGGATGTTGCGGGCCTCGGCGGAGTTGTTGCCCTCCAGGTCCTTGAGGGTGCCGTCGATGGCGGCGAGCAGCTGACCCTGCACCACACCCAGGCCGATGACTTGATCGACGGCGCTTCCAACGCCGTCGGCAAGCTCGGTGGCACCCGAGCCGAGCTGGGCGGTGCCGGATTGCAGTTGCACGAGGCCGTCGTAAAGCTGCTGGGAACCGCCGGCGAGCTGGTCCACTCCCCCGCCGAGCTCATCCGCGCCGGACTTGAGCTCGCCAGTGCCCTGGGTGAGCTGCGTGGTGCCCGAGGACAGGAAGCCGGCCTGCGCGCTGGCCTCGTTGAGGGCCTGCATGGCCTTGAGCAGGTCGGCGGGCTCGATGGTCTCGTCCGTGGGGGCGCCGGCCGGGTCCGCGGACCATGCCCGCTCCGGCTCCCAGCCCGCGACTCCCGCTGCCACCGCTCCCGCCACCAAGGGCAGGAGCATGAGGAGACTGAGCAGGAGCGAGCGCACGCGCACTCTGCGGGGGCGAGCCGGTTCAGCGAGGCGGGAGTTCATTCTTTGAAAATATCGTTTCACCACGCACAACAGGGCAGGCGCGCCGATCTGAATGTGAGAAACCCCACCGGTTCACCCCGGAGTGAGGATGAGCCGGTGGGGCTAGGTCCACGCGCCTTAAGCGTTAGGCCTTGTTCTCGGCGAAGAGCTCGCGCACGCGCTTGCCCAGCTGCGGGGAGACGGCGTCCCAGTAAGCGTAGACGCGCTGCTCGGTCTCCGGGGAGACACCGGCCATCGCGCCGGCGATGTTGCCGGCCATGCGCTCCTTGGCGGCGTCATCGTAGACGTTCTCGTAGAGGTCAGTGGCCTGGACGGTGTCATTATCCTCCGCGTGGGTCACGTAGGCAGCGCGCACGAGGTCGTAGCCGGCCGGGTCCGGGTTGACATAGAGATCCTGCGCCGGGGCGGTCTCCTGTGCGAAGCGATCGTTGACGTCGCCGTCCGCGCTGCCGCCGCCCTTGGCGTGGCGGTTGGGCGAGTAGACCGGATCCTCCGGGGCGTTGAAGAAGTACTGCATCGGCCCCTCGTGCTCGTAGGTGTTGACCTGGTTAAGCGGCTGGTTGACCGGCAGCTGCTTGTAGTTCGGCCCAATGCGGTAGCGCTGCTGATCAGAGTACGCAAAGGCGCGCGCCTGCAGCATCTTGTCTGGGGAGAGGCCGATGCCCGGCACCAGGTTGGCCGGATCCAGGGCCACCTGCTCGATCTGCGCGAAGAAGTTGCGCGGGTTGCGGTTGAGCACAAAGTAGCCCACATCGTGCAGCGGGTAGTCCTTCTTGGACCAGACCTTGGTGAGGTCAAAGGGGTTGAAGCGGTAGTTCTCTGCCTCGTCGAAGGGCATGATCTGCACCTTGACGTCCCAGATGGGGTAGTCACCGCGCTCGATGGCGTTGTAGAGATCCTCGCGGTGGTAGTCGGCGTTCTTGCCTGCCATCTCGGTGGCCTCGGCGTCGGTGAAGTTCTCCACGCCCTGGCGGGTCTTGAAGTGGTACTTCACCCAGAAGGCCTCGCCCTTCTCGTTGATCCACTGGAAGGTGTGCGAGCCGTAGCCGTTCTGGTGGCGGGTGGTCTTCGGGGTGCCGCGGTCACCCATGAGGTAGGCCACCTGGTGGGTGCTCTCCGGGTTGCGGGTCCAGAAGTCCCACTGCATGTCGGCATCGCGCAGGCCGTTGGCGCCCAGGCGCTTCTGGGAGTGGATGAAGTCCGGGAATTTGATGCCGTCACGCAGGAAGAACACCGGGGTGTTGTTGCCCACGATGTCGTAGTTGCCTTCCTCGGTGTAGAAGCGCAGGGCAAAGCCGTGCACATCGCGCCAGGTATCCGGGGATCCTTGCTCGCCGGCGACGGTGGAGAAGCGTCCCATCATCGGAGTGACCTTGCCCGGCTGGAAGAGGTCTGCCTTGGTGTAAGCGCTGACGTCCTCCGTGACGTGCAGCTCGCCGAAGGCGCCGTGGCCCTTAGCGTGCGGCGTGCGCTCCGGAACGCGCTCGCGGTTGAAGTGGGCGAGCTTTTCGATGAGGTGAATATCATCAAGGGTGACGGGGCCGTTCTGCCCCACCGTAATTGACGTATTCTCGGTGGTGATCGGCTGGCCGGAGGGGCGGGTGGTCTGCTCGCCGCCGGCTGCGCGCTGGCCCTTGTCCAGGATCTTGTCTGCTGCGGAATCGGTCATGGGGAGTCCTCCTTCAAGGCGCGGTAATCGATTCAAATTATCAATTGTCCGTGGTTCATAGCCTACCCGATTAAATTGGCGTTCGCAGTGGTGCTGGTAAATTCAGGGAGGTGAAGCAGCACTCCGAGCGCGATGACGCGCACGTCACCGACCTCGCCCTCCGGGCCGGCCGTGGCGATCGCACCGCGCTCACGGAGTTCATCAAGGCCACCCAGGATGACGTCTGGCGCCTGCTCGCCCACCTGGGCGGGCCGGACATCGCCGACGATCTCACCCAGGAGACCTACCTGCGCGTCATCGGCGCCCTGCCCCGCTTTGCGGCCCGCTCCTCGGCGCGCACCTGGCTGCTAAGCCTGGCCCGACGCGCCTGGGTGGATAACGTCCGCCACGACATGGCCCGCCCCCGCAAGTCCGCCACCGAGTACGAGGACGCCGCCGCCCAGGCCCCTTCCGCCGAAAACGCCAGCGCGTGGAGCGAATGGATCGACGCTCGCTCGCTTATCGACGCCCTCCCGGCCGACCGCCGCGAAGCCCTCATCCTCACCCAGGTGCTGGGCTATACCTACGAGGAGGCCGCCAAGATTAGCGGCGTGCGGGTGGGCACCATCCGCTCGCGCGTGGCGCGCGCCCGCAAGGATCTCATCGACGGCACCGCCTTGTAAGGCTGCGCCTTAGGCCCGCACACAGCAATCGTTATCGACTAGTTATACGGTTTCGGATTGATAGTAAATACCTGCGGATTCATAGGAATACCCGCGCCCCCGGCCGCAAAGAAGTTGTTAAATTTGTGGCGGCCAGCTGGCAAATACAGTGCGCACCGGCTTAACGTCGAAGCATCACACGTGTTAAATCGAAGGTCGATCCGGCCGCGAGCTACAACAGCCGCACACCATGAACGTTTCTCTGGAGCACACTTCTTGGGGCACAGCCGTGCCCCAACACGCCCGTGCCCCTCAGACATGCTCGTGGTGTTCACCGGCGCGTGTGGGATAGCGAGACCTTTTACTACTTATGTTTAAACGCGCAGTGGCCATTTCTATGGCATTCATTGGCGTCATCGTCGGCGCCGGCTTTGCATCCGGCCAGGAGGCGATGCAATATTTCGTAGCATTCGGCACGATGGGCATGTGGGGCGTGGCTTTGGCCGCGGCCCTGATGCTCATCACCGGTATTGCAATCCTGCAGTTGAGCTCCTACTTCCAGGCTGAGGAGCACACCGCTGTCTTTAACAAAATCAGCGGCCCCGTGGTGTCCCGCATTCTTGACTGGGGCACGCTGGCCACCCTGTTTTCCATCGGCTTCGTCATGTTCGCCGGTGGTGGTTCCACCATCGCCCAGCAGTTCCCGGCACTCGACATCTGGGTGGGAGCCGTCGTCATGCTCGTCCTGGTCATCCTCGTGGGCCTGCTGGACGTGGATAAGGTGACCTCGGTGATCGGCGCTATTACGCCGTTCATCATCATCTTCATTGTCTTTGCCACCAGCTACACCATCCTCACCGCTGACGTGGACATCGCGCAGCTCAACGAGTTCTCCCTGAACCAGGTGGACACCACGCTGCCGAATTGGTGGCTCTCCGCGCTGAACTACACCGGCCTGAACGTCATGTGCGGTGTGTCGATGTCCATCGTGATCGGCGGCAACATCCTGGATAACCGCGCCGTGGGCGTGGGCGGCTTCATCGGCGGCATCATCTACCTACTGCTGCTGGGCCTGCTGGCCACCTCCCTGTTCATGGTCGCACCGACCGTCAACGGCCAGGACCTGCCGGTTCTCACCCTCATCAATGAGGTCAACCCGGCCCTGGGCTACATCATGACCTTCGTTATCTACGGCATGGTCTTCAACACCGCGGTGGGCATGTTCTACGCCATGTCCAAGCGCCTGACCCGCAACAACCGCAAGATGTTCTTCCCCGTCTACGCAGGTTCCTGCGTCATCGGCTTTGGCCTGTCCTTCGTGGGCTTCAAGCAGCTGGTCTCCAGCATCTACCCGATTCTGGGCTACCTGGGCCTGCTCATGATTGCCGTCATGGTCATCGCGTGGTTTGCTAACCGGGACAAGATCTCCAAGGAGTCCCGCCGCCGCGAGCGCGCGCACATCCTGGTGCAGCGCAAGCTAGATCCGCGCGAGCACTTCACCAAGAAGAACGAGCGCGAGCTGGCCAAGCTGGCCGCCCAGTCCAACATGAAGAAGGAGGAGTTCGTCGAGGCCATCTCCGAGGAGATCTACGACGAGCTCGAGGCCGACGAGGAACTGGACTACGACCGCGAGGACCCGGATCCTTCCGTCACCTTTGTGGAGCACACCAAGCCGGAAGTGCCCAAGGACTAAGACCGAAGTGCCTAGGCCCGAAGTGACTAGGCCCGAAATGCCTAAGGACTAACTCGCGGTACGCAAGAAGCCCCGGATCCTGCAGGACGATGACTGCAGTAACCGGGGCGGTACAAGTTTTTCGGCCTAAATCGCACCTTCTTTGTACTTTTCCTCGCTACAGAAGGCCCAGATCTGGCAGGGACTGGCACCGAATGTAGTGAGGAAAAGTCTAGCCCTGGAAGGCGAGACCTACAGGTCGCGTTGTGTCAGACTTTAAGCTCTGCACTTGGCGACGTCGAGGTCTGTACTTCCAGGGCTAGACTTGTGCGAGGTGGGGCTTGTGGAGGAATGGCTCGTTGGCCCCCACTGAGGTGACTCCTATGGGTTAACCGACGAGCAACTCCGCGATTTGGATGGTGTTGAGCGCGGCACCCTTGCGCAGGTTATCGCCGGAGACAACAAAGACTAGGCCCTTATTATCGTCCACCGTCTGGTCCTGACGGATGCGGCCCACCAGGGACTCGTCCTTGCCTGCCGCGGCCAGCGGGGTGGGAACGTCCACGACCTGCACGCCAGGGGCCTGGGAGAGAATCTCGCGGGCCTGGTCCGGCGTGATGGCCTTATCGAACTGCGCGTGCACCACCATGGTGTGGCCGGTAAAGACCGGGATGCGCACGCAGGTGCCGGCCACCTTGAGCTCCGGGATACCCAGGATCTTGCGGGACTCGTTGCGCAGCTTCTGCTCCTCGTCGGTCTCCTCGGAGCCATCGTCCACCAGGTTGCCGGCGAAAGGCAGGGCATTGAAGGCGATCGGCGCCACGTAGGGGCCCAGCTCGTCCTCGGAGACCTCGAGCACGGAGCCGTCGTGAGTCAGCTCCACGTTGCGGTCACCGATGGAGGCGACCTGCTTGGCCAGGGTCTCCACGCCGGCCAGGCCGGATCCGGAGACCGCCTGGTAGGAGGCCACGTGCATGGTGTTGAGACCGGCGGCGTCGTGCAGCGCCTTGATCACCGGCATGATGGCCATCGTCGTGCAGTTCGGGTTGGCGATGATGCCCTTCGGGGTGTTGTCCTTCTCCTGCGGGTTGACCTCGGAGACGATGAGGGGCACCTCCGGATCCTTGCGCCACGCCGAGGAGTTATCCACCACGGTGGCCCCGGCCTCAGCAAAGAGCGGGGCATACTGCTTCGAGGTGGATCCGCCCGCGGAGAAAACCGCGATGTCAACGCCCTGCAGGCTCTCGACGCTCTGCTGAGCGAGGTCTTCAACGGTTACCTTCTCACCGCGGAACTCCAGCTCCTCGCCCGCGGAGCGAGCGGAGGCGAAGAAACGCACGGTGTCTGCAGGAAAGTCGCGCTCTTCCAGGATGGAGCGCATGACGCGCCCGACCTGTCCGGTGGCGCCGACAACTGCAACGGTGGTCATAGTGGGTGGCCCTTCCTAATCAAAACTGGTGTCAAAACTGGTGAGTCTTAGTAGCGGTGACGCTTTAGCGCCCGGTACCAGCGTAGACGGTTGCTTCGCTCTCGCCGCCCAGCTGGAACTTCTCGTGCAGAGCCTTGCAGGCCTTCTCCAGCTCGGCCTCGCGCACGAGCACGGAGATGCGAATCTCGGAGGTGGAGATGAGCTCCATGTTCACGCCGGCGTCGCGCAGCGCCTCGGTGAAATCGGCGGTCACGCCCGGGTGGGAGCGCATGCCGGCGCCAACGAGGGAAACCTTGCCCACTTGATCGTCGTACAGCACGTTGGCCCAGTGGCCCTCCTGCTTGAGCTTGGCCAAGATTTCCATGGCCTTCGGGCCGTCGGAACGCGGGCAGGTAAAGGTGATGTCGGTGGTTCCGGACTCCAGGGAGGAGACGTTCTGCAGCACCATGTCGATGTTAATCTCCGCGTCCGCGATGGCGCGGAAGACCTTGGCGGCCTCCCCCGGCAGATCCGGAATGCCCAGGACGGTGACCTTGGCCTCCGAGTTATCGGTGGCGATACCGGTCAGTACAGCTTCTTCCATAGGAATATCCTCCATAGAACCGGCGATGAGGGTGCCGGGATCGGTTGAATAAGACGAACGAACGCGCAGCGGAACGTTGAAGGCGCGGGCGTACTCCACGCTGCGCAGAACCAGAATCTTGGAGCCCACCGCGGCCATCTCCAGCATTTCCTCGAAGGAGATCTGATCCAGCTTCTGGGCGTTATGCACGATGCGCGGATCCGCGGTGTACACGCCGTCAACGTCGGAGTAAATCTCGCACTCTTGTGCGCCCAGCGCCGCCGCCAAGGCCACCGCGGTGGTGTCCGAGCCGCCGCGGCCCAGCGTGGTGACGTCGCGGGAATCCTTGTTCACGCCCTGGAAACCGGCGACGATGCAGATCTTGCCTTCCTCGAGGGCCTCGGTGATGCGGCCCGGAGTAACATCCACGATGCGTGCGTTGCCGTGGCGCTCCGTGGTGAGCACACCGGCCTGGGAACCGGTGAAGGACTGTGCCTTTGCCCCCAGGGATTCCACGGCCATGGCCACCAGCGCGTTAGAGATGCGCTCACCGGCGGTCAGGAGCATATCGAGCTCACGTTGCGGGGGAACCGGGTTGACCTGTGCGGCCAGATCCAACAGTTCATCGGTGGTGTCTCCCATGGCAGAGCACACGACGACGACGTCGTAGCCCCGCTTCTTCGTCGCCACAATGCGTTCCGCCACTGCGCGGATGCGCTCAGCGCTCTCGAGGGATGAACCTCCGTACTTTTGTACCACTAGGGCCACTGAGTGTCCCACCTTTCCTTTTTGCGAAGTAGCGACCGGCCACACCGAGTCTATTCTCCATCAAACCCTCAGGCCACGAATACCTATAGCTAGGTAGTCAACTTCTTCAGACTACAGCGAAACTCTCCGCGCCGAAACAGAATGCTGGCTTTAAATGGCGGTAGGGTTGTGACAATGCTGGGAAACATGATTGCCGTGGTCTTCGCCCTAGCCTCGGCACTCGTCATCGCCTGGGGGACAGTCGTCCGCCACCGCATTGTGCTCGATGCGAGCTCGCGCAGCGTCATGCGCACCGCGATATCCACTCCCCTGTGGTGGGTGGGCACGGCCGCGGCCGTCGTAGCCTACGCGCTGCAGCTGGTGGCCCTGGGCTTTGGCACCCTGCTGGTGGTGCAGCCCATCCTCATGCTCAAACTCATGTTTACCCTGCCGCTGGCCGCGTGGTACTCCCGCCGCCGCATGCCGGCGCACGAAACCCTGTGGTGCATTGCGCTCACGGTCTCGGTGGGCTTCCTCGTGGCTTATGGCCGCCCCACCGCCGGCACGGACTTCCCGGCGTGGTCGCAGTGGTGGCCGGCCTTCGTGCTGGGCGGGCTGACCCTGGCAGCTCTGGCAGGCATCGCCTACACGCGGCGCACGGACCGCGCGCTGGCGCTGGGTACGGCCTGCGGCGTCATCTACGGCTACGTGGCCCTCGTGGCCAAGGTTTCCGTGGGCATCCTGCATCACGACGGCCTGCTGGCCATGCTGGGCAGCTGGCAGTTCTGGGTACTCGTGATTCTGGCCGGTACCGGCACCGTGGTGCAGCAGTATTCCTTCCACGCCGGCGCCCTCAAGCACTCCCTGCCCGCGATGACCATCATGGAACCCATCGTGGCCTTTGGCCTGGGCTACTGGGTGCTCGGTGAGCAGTTCCAGGTGTCTTCCCTCGCCGGCTGGACGGTCATGGGCATCTCCTTGGCGATCATGATCACCGCCACCTTCGTGCTCTCCCGGCTACCCGTGGGCGAGCCGCGCACCACCCACTAGATGGCCCCGTAAAGCTAAATGGCCCATTCAAAGACGGCCAGCATGTAGCCGGAGAACCACGCACCCCACAGCACCCAGGCGGCCACCGCCCACCACAGACCCCGGCGCGGTGGCGCAGCGGCCGCACGAAGAATCCACGGCAGGAGCACAAGGGCTGTGGGCAGAAGCAGGCGCGGGCGGGAGTGCATGATGCCGTCAGAAAGCACAACGTTGGCCGTGAGCGCCGCGCTGAACCACCACACCGCCGGCGGGAGCTTGCCCCAGCTAAGCACGAGCAGGATGGGCACGGCGATGATGACGGACACGCTGAGCAGGTAGCCCACGTTATCCCCGGTGGTGAGCACCGTCCACGCCCAGCGCATGGTGGCAGCGCCGAAGTCAAAGTGGGAGTTCCAGTGCTGGCGCTGAGTGCCAAAGTATCCACCCAGGTGCGCCAGGTGCTGGTTGGCCCAGGTGAGATACCCCACCAGCGGCAGCGCAGCCAGCACCAGCGCGCACCACGCCCGCCAATTGCGCACGGCGCGCAGCAGCACCATAAGCGCAAAGACGGCGAGGAAATCCACTGCGGTAAGCCGCACGAAGGACAACGCGAAGCCCGCGGCACCAGCCAGCCACCATCGTTCGTCGTGTAGCGCCACCAGGCCCCACATGAGCAGCGCCCCGAAGAGCGCCTCGGTATAGGGCATGGACAGCACGATGGACATCGGCGCGCTGGTGACCACGATGGCAGCGGCCACGCGCCCGGGGAATCCGGCCCCCATGCGCGCGGCGATGGCCATGACACCCGCAGCCAGGACGCTTAAGAAGATGAGGTTGAGGAGCATCGCCGCGGCAGACTCGTTGATGCCCAGCGAGGCCAGCGCCCGGATAACCAGCGGGAAGCCCGGGAAGAAGGCCATGGCGGTCTCAAAGGACTTGCCGGGTTCGCCCACCTCGGCGCCGAAGTAGCCGGCGCGGGCAATCTCCGTGTAGTACTGCGCGTCCCACTTGTTGAGCAGGCCCCACAGGCTGTCCTGGTTGGCGCGCGCGAAGATAGCGAGCACGCCCACGCGCAGCGCGGAGCCCAACACGGCGATAAGCGTGGCGGCGGCCCACCCCCGCGCGCCGAGCCCGCGGTTCTCCGGGGTACCCGGAGCCCGATCGGCGCCAGCAGTCGCCTTGAACCCAACCGCCTTGAATTCTGTCACGCAGAACATCGTAGCGCCCCGCACACGCGACCCTCCCCCGCTCAGCGGCGCTGCCCACCCGCGGATGTCTCATTGTATGGAATCGCTTGCCATAGAATGGGAAGGGATGTAATGTCGACCACATGATTTCGCGACACGGACTTCTCCTTACGTGCCGCGGCGGGATTTAGGCGAGCCACTGAGGCGGCCGGCGCCCCGTCGCGGAGCGTGGTGCTGCCGCACTGCAGCCGGCCGTTCGTAACGGAGTGCACGAGCTGTGCACCGAACGCTTAACCACTAACACACGTGTAAGGAATCTTCGCCATGTCCCCTTCTGACGCTTTCATCTCCGCACCCCGCCAGATCACCACCCCAACCGGCCCCCGCAACGAGGGCCAGCCCGCGTGGAACAAGCAGCGCGGCTCCTCCATGCCGGTGCACCGCTACATGGACTTCGCCACCGAGGTAGAGGACGTATCCCTGCCGGACCGCACCTGGCCGGATAAGAAGATCACCACCGCCCCGCAGTGGTGCGCGGTGGATCTGCGCGACGGCAACCAGGCGCTGATCGATCCGATGAGCCCGGAGCGCAAGCACCGCATGTTCGACCTGCTGGTGAAGATGGGCTACAAGGAGATCGAGGTGGGCTTCCCCTCTGCCTCCCAGACCGATTTCACCTTTGTGCGCGAGATCATCGAGGGCAACAAGATCCCAGATGACGTCACCATCCAGGTGCTGGTGCAGGCCCGCGAGCACCTGATCCGCCGCACCTTCGAGGCCTGCGCCGGGGCGAAGAACGTCATCGTGCACTTCTACAACTCCACCTCGAAGCTGCAGCGCCGCGTGGTCTTCCGCAAGGACCGCCCGGCCATCAAGAAGCTGGCTACCGACGCCGCCACGCTGATCAAGGAGATCGCCCAGGACTACCCGGACACCAACTGGCGCTGGGAGTACTCCCCGGAGTCCTTCACCGGCACCGAGCGCGAGTTCGCCGTCGAGGTCTGCGACGCCGTGGTGGACATCATGGGCTCCACTCCCGACAACCCCATGATCATCAACCTGCCCTCCACGGTGGAAATGATCTCCCCCAACGTCTACGCGGACCAGATCGAGTGGATGCACCGCAGCTTTGCCAAGCGCGATTCCATCATCCTCTCCCTGCACCCGCACAATGACCGCGGCGAGGGCATCGCCGCCGCCGAGCTGGGCTACATGGCCGGCGCGGACCGCATCGAGGGCTGCCTGTTTGGCAACGGCGAGCGCACCGGCAACGTTGATCTGGTGACCCTGGGCCTGAACATGCTGACCCAGGGCGTGGACCCGCAGATCGATTTCTCCGACCTGCCGACCATCCGTGAGACCGTGGAGTACTGCAACCAGCTTCGTGTTCCGGAGCGTCACCCCTACGGTGGAGAGCTGGTCTTCACCGCGTTCTCCGGCTCCCACCAGGACGCCATCAACAAGGGCCTGGACGCCCTGGCCAACGAGATCCGCCCCGGTGCTAACAACACGGAGGTCTCCTGGGAGGAGCTGCGCGATATCACCTGGGAGGTCCCCTACCTGCCCATCGATCCTAAGGACGTGGGCCGCGACTACCAGGCGGTTATCCGCGTGAACTCGCAGTCCGGCAAGGGCGGCGTGGCTTACATCATGAAGACGGATCACGGCATCAATATGCCGCGCGCCATGCAGGCGGAGTTCTCCTCCGCGGTGCAGGCGGTGACCGACGCCGAGGGCGGCGAGGTCAACTCTAAGAGCATGTGGGATCTCTTCGCCATCGAGTACCTGGACCGCGTCACCCCGCTGGAACTGGTGAGCTACCAAGTGGATAACGCCTCCACCGAGGGCGAGGACGCCAAGGTCACCGCCACTGTGGTCTACGCCGGCCAGCGCAGCGTGGTCTCCGGCCACGGCAACGGCCCGATTGCGGCCTTCGCTAACGCCTTGGAAGGCATCGGCATCGATTTCGAGGTCATCGACTACTCGCAGCAGTCCCGCTCGGCTGGCGACGACGCCGAGGCCGCCTGCTACATTGCCGCCGAGGTCAACGGCTCCGAGGTCTGGGGCGCGGGCATCGCTGGTTCCACCACGCGCGCGTCGCTCAACGCGATTGCCTCCGCGGTGAACCGCGCATTGAACTGAGTGGTGAACCGCGCACTGAACTAGCGGGTGCGCCAGCACCCGCTAACGGGGATCCGTCTCCTCCACCACGACGGGGGCCTTCGGCTGCGAGCGGAAGGTCCACACCTTGTTGATGATGAAGTTGATGGGCATGGCCACGATGATGGATATCATGTTGGCCCAGTAGTACATCTTGCGGAAGCCCGTGGAGTCATCGAAGATGTGCGGCGGCAGCTGGATGGGGGACTCCGGGTGCATGAGGAAGTGCTGCAGAACCAGTGAAACGACAAAGGCACCGATGCCGGTGAGCAGGAAGGGGAAGAATCCGCGCAGCCAGGAGACCTTCTCCACTGAGCGGAAGGTCCACATCCTGTTGAGCTGGTAGTTCCACATGTTGGCCACAAGGAAGGCCACGGTGGAAAAGACCATGTACCAGCGCACGTTGAAGGAGGAACCGAAGAGGTTCATGAAGGCGTCGTTGGGCTGGGCGCCAACAAGCGCCAGCCCCACCTTGGCGGCCACCACCGCGGTGAGCATGTTCACCAGCGTTCCGGAGCCGCCGACGAGTCCAAATTTGAGGAATTGCCCAAAGTTGGAGGCAAACCGCGCAAAGCTCAGATCCGCCACGGCGACCTCCTTTGCTGTCCCTAGTAAGCCATGACTCACGGATAGTCACAGCCTACTTTCGATGAATAAAACCTATTTGAGTTTAATCGTTTACCCCTACTACTGGAAAAATTCGCGCCGCGCGGCGCACGTGAGTTAGAGATTAAAGTATGTCCTCCTCCGCTTCTTCCACCTACCTCATTCCCCACCGTGGGCTCGGCGCGGTGCAGTCCGTGCCCGTCGTCCCCGCCACCGGGGTCAGCTTCCCCGCGGGCCAACCGGGCGGCGGCACCACCGAGGTCACCGCCACGCTGCATCCCAACGGCCGGGGCGGCTGGCGAGTGGAGGCAGAAGGCGCCCCGGCCAAAGAGCTCGGCCACATCACCGCCGAGGACGCCACCCAGTACCCCGAGCTGGAGCTGCTGGTCAACGCCGGCCTAATCCCTGCCGCCACGCTGCGGGCTGGTGCGGATGCCAATGCCGGTACACCCACGATGTCCCTCTTGCTGCCGCGCCCGGGCCTATGCCTGCCGGCCAACAACCCGCCTTCCACGCCGTGGGCGTTGCTTAGCTACGCCCCGCCGCTGAGCGTGACGCAGTTGGAGGACACGCCCAGCATCGACCCGCACGCGCGCATGCACCTGCTGGTGACCTTGCGTGCCACGCAGCCGGAGGGCCCAGTGGAGGTGGCTCTGGGTACAGAGAGCATTGCTGTGCTGGACAGCGCCCCCTCCTCCCTCCACGCCGTCCTCGCCGAGCACGCCGCGCAGGGATACACCACCCTGGCCCACGCCTATCACTTCCTGCGCGGCGGGCGCCGAGTGCTCAACATCTACGCAGGGCCGCAGGAATCCCAGGGAAGCGGCCAGGAGTGGGCACTGACCCAGCACGCGCCGTCCTCCCACCACGCGGCGCAGACCTTTGAGACCTCCAGCTTCCGCGTCATTACTGATTCTGACCTCGCCCGGCTGGATCGTCTTCCCGCCAATGTGGAGCCGGACGCGCAGGAACATGCACAGGAACAACGGTCAGCGCACTTCCGACGGCCGTGGTTAATGCTGTGCGTGGTGCTGGTTGTTGTTGCGATGATTGCCATGCTCACGTTTGCACTGTGACCGTCGCCCTATTGTAGGCTCTATCCAGTGCATTTGGTTTTGGATACTGCCTGCGCAGGGCTGTAAAGTGGGCAGCAGATGAGGGGTTACCGCGGTTCCAGCGCGCCCCGCAGCCCCTAGCGAAATTATTTTCTACGCTTTTTTCTGACAATATCCCCCTATACGCTGCCCAGTGGATGCACAGAGGCAGAGACTGAAGGCAGGCTATGGCGATCACGAATTACGTAGTTCCTGAACGCGGTTTTGGCGTGCCGCGACGCCTTTCCGTCAACGGGGTCGCACCGCAGACGTTCCTCACCATCCTGGGTGAGAACAAGGAGACGTGTTTCCCCGTAGTACTGTACGGCAACTCCGCCGCCGGCTTCCGTGTGCACCGCGACGACATTCTGCTCGGTTCTCTTTCTGCCGCAGATTCCCAGGACTACCCGGAGTTCGATTGGATCCTGGAGGCTGGCCTTTCCCCGCAGGTCACCGCGCATGTGCGCATGCAGGAGGACGCCGCTGGTGACGCCATTCCCACCTTCGAGCTAGTTCTGCCCGCCCCAGGTTTGTGCGTGCCCATGAACAACCCGCCCACGGAGCGCTGGGCCATGATGGAAAGCGGCCCCGGGGTCACGGTGACTGACTTCCTCGTGGATGAGACACGGCTGCCCTCCTCCGCCGAGCACATCCTCGTGCGGCTGGACGCCAAGCGCCTGTGGGGCAGGCGCACGGTCAATGTCTTCGTGGACAACACTCTGGTGGCCTCCCTACCCAAGGACGCCGCCCGCCAGCTCACGAAGAGCGTGCGTCACCTCAAGCAGGATGGGCTCACGCCCATCGCGCGCGCCTACTACTGCCTGGATGAGGGCGCGCCCAGCCTGACTATCTACGCCAGCGAGACCTCCACACACCGCGGCGCCATCGCCGGTGCGGCCGGTGCCGCCACGGCTACTTCTCTTGGCGTGTCCGCCTTGGCCGCGGCCCGCGCCCGCGCGCACGCTGCTGAGGCCACAGCGCAGGCAGCGCAGGCCACCTCCTTCCTCTCCGCCCCCGCGGCTTCCGTCGCCACGACGGCCGGGACTACCACCGTCGGCACCGCGGGCACCATGGGCACCGCAGGCACGGCGGGCGTCGCTGCGCAGACCGTCAGCGCAGCCGTGGGCGCCAAGCTCTCGGTGGCGGCCGGGGTGGCTGTGGTGCTCGGCGGCTCAGCTACCATCGCCGCGTCCACTTTCTCTGAGGAAGAGTCCGGCCAGCACTCTATCGCGCCTGCCGATGAAAGCATGGACGCCGAGGGCTCCTCGGCCGAGCACTCTGCGGAGAGCGAATCCGCCTCCAGCTCCGCCGCCGAATCTTCCTCCAGCTCCCTAGAGGAAAGCGAGGAATCCCGCGAGCGCACGCGCGAGTCCAGCACTGAGCGGGAGCAGAGCGGCGAGGGAACCAGCACGGTCATTGCCACCTCCGCGACGGAACCGCAGCCCCTGACCTCGACATCCGCCACCGCCGGCCTGCCGTCGAGTACTGTTCCCTCCGCTGAGCTCCCCTCCTCCGCCCTGCCGCCCGTTCCGGGCCTCGATCCAAGCGGGGAGCCGAGTGCGCCGTCAACCTCGCACTCGCACCACCGCGAGGAAGAGACCACCACCGAGCGCACCGAGCAGGCTGGGAGCACCAGCACGTCAGAATCGACCACCCGTACGGAGCAGACCTCAACGCCCGCGAGCGAGACGCCGTTTACCAAGGAGGAGACCTCCGTGTTGCTGCCGCCGGAGTGGACCACCATCCGCCCCGAGACCTCCACCCCGGAGGAAACACCCACGCCGAGCCGCACCGAGCACACCACGCCGGGCACCATCGTGATTAAGGGCTAACGCATCCGTCCGCCGTATCCACCCACCACGGCGCAGTGTGTGCCCTTTCCCACATCCCCACACCCGGGTATTAGACTTAGAACAATGACGACGACCCCCGGCACCCCTGCGCCCGCTGCAGACTCCCCCGCATCGGCGTCTCCGGCACAGTCGCCCTCCCACCACGCGCCCAAGCCGGGGCCCACCACCCACCGTTCCACTGCGTCCGCTGATGCACGCTCCCGCAACGAGCAGCGCCAGGCCGCACAGGCGGAGGCCGTCGCGGCCTTCCCCTTCGTGGCACTGACCATGCAGACCACCGGCATCCATCCCTCGACGGGGCGGCTGCTGACTATTGACGCCCTCACCTTCAACGAGTCCGGCGAGGTGGGCCAAGACTTCCACGCGGTGCTCAACCCCGACGGTGATCCCGGCCCCTTCCACCTGCACGGGCTCAGCCGCGAGGAGATCGCCCAGGGCCAGTCCTTCTCTGCGCTGCTCAAGCCCTTGGACAGGCTTATCGACGGCCGCACGCTCATCGTCCACGACACCCCCTACACATGGGGCTTCCTGGTGTCCGAGGCGCGCCGAGCCATGACCGCCGCAGCCCGGCAGAACCGCGCGCGGGGCCGCAATCGCTCCAAGGGCCGCCGGCGCCGCACCAAGGTGGGCCACGTGCCCGCACCGGTGGCCATCATCGACACCCTGGCCTCCGCACGTCTGCAGGAGATCTGGGAGAACGACGTGCGCCTGGCCGCCGTCGCCCGCCGCGCGGGCCTTGACGCGGAGGATCCCACCGCCAGCCACGAGCGCGCGCAGCGCAGCGAGGCGGAAACCTCCCGCGCGGCCACCGAGACCCTGCTGGCGCTCTACCAGCGCCTGGCCGCGGGCCCGCTGAATTCCTACACCCCGGAAGATCTACGCGCCGATCGCTTCGGATTGCAGCGCTCCCAGCTGCGTGTCGACGCCGCCGAGGCCCCGCGCATGCACCACAACCCCGGGCCTTATGTTCCGGGCAAGGAGCTGCGCCGCGGCATGGAGATCGTCGTGGCCCCCGAGATCGCCATGGATCCGGATGTGATCATCGAGGCGCTGGTGCGCGAGGAGCTCAACTATTCGGAGAAGCTCACCCGTGAGACCTCCCTGGTGGTCTGCAACATCACCACGGATCTCGTCGGCAAGCCCATGCACGCACACCGCAAGGACATCCCGCTCATGGCGGATGAGGCATTCCTGGCCGCCCTGGAGCGCATCGAGGAGGCCGTCGAGCCCAGCGAGGAGCCCTCCTCCTCAGGCCAACGCTCGCGCCCATCGCAGCCACAGCAGAAGAACCGCCGCTCGGGCGGATCCGCCCGCCGCCGTTCCAAGCGCAGGTCCGGCTCCCAGCAGGGCGCTGGCCAGAACGGCGGCAACAGCAACAGCAACAGCAGCAACAACCAGCAGTCCAGCGACTCCACCATCGGCAACAACGGTAGCAAGGGCAACACGGGCAACAAGGGCAGCAATAACAAGAGCGGCAATAGCCGCAGGCGCCGGCGCCGTGGTGGGCGCAATCGCCGCGGCGGCAAGGGCAACTCCCAGAATTCGGGACACAACCGCGGTCGCACACACGATAGCTAGGCGCGCCCCGCTACCCTAAAGGCATGAGTTTTAACTTCACAGGTGCCCTCGCCTCGGCGCGCACCGCGGTGGCCACTGCCGCGGCCTCCCTGGCCACGACGGCTTCCCGGGCCACGGGCCGCGGCGCCGGCGGCATGATCGGCGGCCTCGTTGCAGGCGCTATCGATCCCAACATCATGCACGGTCTGGCCAAGGACCGCCCGGCCGTGCTCGTCACCGGCACCAACGGAAAATCCACCACCACCCGCATGCTCGCCGCGGCGGTGCGCAGCGCCCACAGCGTGGCCACCAACGATGGCGGCGACAACATGGATGCTGGAATCATCTCCGCCCTGCTGGCCGGTAAGTCCGCCTCCCACCTGGTCCTGGAGGTCGACGAGCTGCACGTTCCCCACGTGGCGGAGAAGCTCAACCCGCAGGTCCTCGTGCTGCTCAACCTCTCGCGCGATCAGCTCGACCGCGTGGGCGAGATCAACAAGATCGAGCGCGCCCTGCGCGCCACGGTGGAGGCCCACCCGGACATGCTCGTCATTGCCAACTGCGACGACGTTCTCATGACCTCCGTGGCCTACGAGGCCAAGAACGTCGTGTGGGTCTCCGCCGGGGCCGGCTGGCTGGGAGAATCCGTCACCTGCCCGCGCACCGGCGGCCACATCATCCGCGACGGCGAGGACTGGTACGCCGTGAAGAAGCTGCCTAACGGCAGCGAGTTCCGCCGCCCCACGCCCACCTGGAGCGTCGACGCCGAGGGGCTACACACCCCGCAGGGCACCCGCGAGCTCTCTCTGGCGCTGCCCGGCCGCGCCAACCGCGGCAATGCCGCGCAGGCTATCGCCGCGGCCGTCGAGGGCTTCGGGGTGGATCTGGACAAGGCCATCGCCGCCACGGAATCCGTCACGGACGTCGCCGGGCGCTACTCCACCATCACGCTGGGGGATCAAGAGATTCGCCTGCTGCTGGCCAAGAACCCCGCCGGCTGGCAGGAGGCCCTGTCCATGGTGGATCGCAGCGCCGACGGCCTGGTCATCGCCGCCAACGGCCAGGTGGCCGACGGCGTGGACATGTCCTGGCTGTGGGACGTTCGCTTTGAGGATTTCGGCTCGCTGGCCGTAAAGGCCTGCGGCGAGCGCGGCACCGATCTGGCCGTGCGCCTGGTCTACGCGGACATTTCCCACGAGCTTATCCCCGATCCCCTGCAGGCCATCACGTCCTGCCCGGCCGGGCGCGTGGAGGTGCTGGCCAACTACACCGCCTTCCGCGATCTCAAGAAGGCGCTCAACGCCGCGGTCAAGGCAGAAAAGTCCGCTGCACAGGATGCTCAGAAGGGAGCACACCATGACTAAGCTGCAGATCGGCCTCATCCTCCCCGATGTCCTGGGCACCTACGGCGACGACGGCAACGCCCTCGTCCTGCGCCAGCGCGCCCGGATGCGCGGCTTTGAGGCGGAGATCATCCCCATCACGCTGGGCCAGCCGGTGCCCGATTCCCTCGACGTCTACACCCTGGGCGGCGGCGAGGACGTGGCCCAAATCCTGGCGGCCGAGCACCTCATCGCCGACGGCGGCCTGACGCGTGCGGCGAACGCCGGCCGGCCCATTCTGTCCATCTGCGCGGGCCTGCAGGTCCTCGGCGAGTCCTTCCGGGCCTCCGGGCGCGTCATCGACGGCGTGGGGCTTATCGACGCCACCACCGCCTCCATGGCCGAGCGCGCCATCGGCGAGGTGGCCTCCGAGCCCACCGGCGCCGGCATCACCGCCGAGCTCACCGAGCCGCTCACCGGCTTTGAGAACCACATGGGTGCCACCATCCTGGGCCCTGCCGCCCAGCCGCTGGGCAAAATCACCCGCGGCCAGGGCAACGCGGATACCGCGGCGACGGCGGATCTGCGCGACGGCTCCCAGCAACGCCACGCCGAGGGCGCGGTGCAGGGCAGCGTCATTGCCACCTACATGCACGGCCCAGCACTCGCCCGCAACCCGCAGCTGGCAGATCTCCTGTTGGCCCAGGCCATGGGCATTGCCCTGGCAGAGCTGGAGCCCCTCGACATCCCGGCGGTCACCCAGCTGCGCAAGGAGCGGCTGAAATAGCTTCGTCGCGGCAGCGCCCGCGGCCTAGACCGCCCGCAGTTTAGACAGTGAGCCTGCCGGACAAAGCGCGGGAGAGCGTGAGCTCGTCCACGAACTCCAAGTCCCCGCCCAACGGCATGCCGGAGGCCAGGCGCGTGATCTTCAAATCAGGAAAATCGCGCAGCAGCCGCACCAGGTAGGCTGCGGTGGCTTCACCCTCGGTGTTGGGGTCGGTGGCCAGGATGACCTCGGTGATGGCCGGGGTGTCGTCGTAAAGCGGGTGTTCCGGGGTGGAATCCGCCAGCTCGCGGTCCGGCAGCACCCCGCCGATGCGCTGCAGCAGCTGCGAGATGTTGAGGTCCTTTGGGCCGATATTGGCCAGCGGATCCAGCGCCCCGCCCAGCACGTGGTAGCGGCCAGAGTACTCGCCAGTGCGCTCGATGACCTGGATGTCCTTGGGCTCTTCCACCACGCACACGGTGGAGGCATCGCGCTGGGAGTTGATGCAGATGCGGCACACATCCTCGCGGGAAATGTTGCAGCAGATGCGGCAGAACTGCACGCCGTCGCGCACCGCGCCGAGGGCGTTTTGCAGGCGCTCGATGTCTTCGGGGTCCATGTGCAGGACGTGGAAGGCGATGCGTTGGGCGGACTTGGGGCCCACGCCGGGCAGGCGCGAAAACTCGTCAATCAGATCCTGCAGAGGTCCTTCGAACACGTTGCTCCCTTAATCGACAAAAGACCGCGCCCCACTGCGGGGCGACTGCCTTTTAGTGTAACGCGTGGCTTAGTTCTGGTTGCCAAAGACATCCTCGATGGACGGGCCATCGTAGTTCTGCTGGGACTGGCCCATGCCCTGGGAAAGCGGACCAATCTTCTCCTGCGCCAGCTCGCCGGCCTTGCGGTGAGCCTCCTTGAAGGCGCCGATGATGAGGTCCTGCAGGGTCTCCACGTCCTCCGGGTCCACGACAGACTTATCGATGCTGACCTCCTTGAGCTCAGCGCCACCGGTCATGGTGACCTTGACCAGGCCGTTGCCTGCGGTGCCAGTGACGGTGGCGGCGAGGATCTCCTCCTGCGCCTTCTGCAGCTCAGCCTGCACGCGGGCAGCCTGTGCCAGCAGTTCGTTCATGTCATTTGCCTGCTGCATCGGATCGGTCATGGGAAGGTCCTTTCATTCTTCGTCTGTAATTTCTATCTGCTCAGTGTACCGGCACCAGAGTACCGAGTGCGCTCTACAGGCGCCGCGCCCCTAGCTCCTGGGTGAGCAATTCCATAGCCACCTCGGTGGCGGTGCGGTGGTCCAGCTCGCCGGCATCGCGCGCGGCCTCCATCATCTCCCGCTCTTCATCATCGCGGGTATATGGCTGCGCTGGCTGCTGCTGTTGTTGCGGCTGGGATTGGGGCTGATACTGCTGCCCCGCCTGCGGTGCTCCGCTTGGCGACGCCCCCTGCTGCCCACCCGCATCCTCCGGCGGGTAGTACTCCTCCGGCGGCGCCTCGAAGGGCGGCTCGTACTCCGCTCCCTCCGGGGCGGGCTCCGGCGGCAGCGGCACGCCGTCACCGAACTTGGGCACCGCGTTGTAGGCGGCATCGCGCGCCGCCGCACTTTCCGTTGCCCGCGCGATGCGCGAGCGCCAGTCCGGCACCTGCTGCTGGGGCTGCTCCTGGCGCTGTGGCTGCTGCTGTGGCTGAGCCTGCACCCGGGGAGGCTGCTGCGGTTGTTCCTGGCGCTGCGGCTGCGGCCGTGGCTGTTGCTGTTGCTGTTGCTGAGTCTGCCGTTCTGGCTCCGGCTGTGGCTGCGCGCCGCGCCCGATGGGCCGCGGGACGCCCCAGGGATCAGCAGACTCTTCCGCAGGCGCAGCTCCCTGCGCGGGCGCCTCGGGCGCGCGCTCTGGCTGCGACTGGGGATCGGTCTGCGGGCTAGGACTCTCAGGCTCCTGTTCGGGCTCGGCGCTCTCGCGCTGGGCCTGGTTGGGGTTCCACGCCTGGCGAGTCACCGGCTGCTGACCGCTGAACCCAGCGGCCTTCGGGTCCGTGCCGATGATGCACTCGACCTGCAGGTCCCGGTTGTACTCCTCCTTGAGCACAGCCACGATGTCCTTGTTGTTCTCCGGGGCGTTGATGCGCTGCGCCAACGCGCCCGTGGTGTGGCCCAGTACCAGGATGTCATCGCGGATCCCCAGTACCCGGGCCTCTGCGAGCATGATCTCCGCAATCTTGTTGCGGCGGCCCACCCGCACGCGCAGGTCAGCCCACTGGCCGCGCACGCGTTCAGCCAGCTGCTCAGGCGATTCGTGGGCCTCTGCCTGCGTGGGCTGAGCCTGTGGCTGCTGAGCCTCTGGCTGCAGAGCGGGCTCGTGCTGGGGCTGCTCAGGCGCAGGTGCCTGCTGGGCTTGTTGCTCTTGCTGAGCTTGCTCCTCCTGCTGGGCCTGGCGGTTGCGGCGGCTGGCCAGGATGGCAGCGGCAGCAGCTGCGGGGTCCTGCGCGCTGGCCACGGCGGATTGCGCGGGTGCTTGGGCACCCTGGCTCTGAGCTTGTGCTGATGTTGGTGTCTGTGTTTGCTTCGGCGCCTGCGCGCCACCCGGCATCCCCTGCGGCAGTTGCACGCCCGAGCCCGCCGCGGCTGCGGCCGGGGCCGAGCCCACGAGCAGGTGAGCGCAGAGGATCTCCAGCAGCAGGCGCGGAGAGGTGGCCCCGCGCAGCGTCGAGATGCGATCGTTGACGGTCTCAGCCAGGTAGGCCAGCTGCGGGCCCGAGAAGCGCTGCGCCTGGGCGCTGAGAATCTCACCGCGGTCAGTCGGCGCGGAGACCAGCCCCTCCTCCACTGCGGTGGGCACGGCCTGCAGGATCATCAGATCGCGCAAGCGGTCCAGCAGGTCAATGGCAAAACGCCGCGGCTCGTGCCCGGCCTCAATGACGCCGTCGACCAAGCGGAACAAACCAGCCTTATCCTGGCTGGCCAGGGCCTCAATCGTGTTATCCAGCAAACCGAGATCCGTCACGCCCAGCAGCGGACGGGCGACGTCGTACGTCAGCCCATCCGGGCCCGCACCCGCCAGCAACTGATCCAGGATGGACAGCGTATCGCGCGGCGAGCCACCGCCGGCCTGAATGACCATAGGGTACACCGAATCATCCACGTGCACGCCCTCCGCGGCCACCGTGCGCTCCAGCAGGCCATTCATCGCCGGCGGGGTGAGAAGGCGGAAGGGATAGTGGTGGGTACGCGAGCGGATGGTTCCGATGATCTTTTCCGGCTCCGTGGTGGCAAAGATAAAGATGACGTGCTCCGGAGGCTCCTCCACCACCTTGAGCAGGGCATTAGCGCCGGAGGCGGAAATCATGTGTGCCTCGTCGATGATGAAGATGCGGTAACGCGACTCCGCCGGCGCGTAGTAGGCGCGGTCACGCAGCTCGCGCATGTCCTCCACGCCGTTGTGGGAGGCGGCGTCAAGCTCAGTGACATCGAGGTTGCCCGGCCCGCCGGGGGCCAGGGACACGCAGGAATCACACACTCCGCACGGCGTAGAGGTAGGCCCGTGCTCGCAGTTCAGCGAGCGCGCCATGATGCGCGCAGAGGAGGTCTTACCGCAGCCGCGCGGGCCGGAAAACAGGTAGGCGTGGTTGATGCGCCCTGCGTCGAGGGCCGCGGACAAAGGGGTGGTGACCTGCTCTTGGCCTACCACTTCCGCGAAAGTTGCTGGACGATATTTCCGGTAAAGAGCCACGGTTAGCCAGTCTAGCGTCTCCGCCAATCCAAGACGTCGATGCCCGCGTCCGCCACCGCCTGCTGCATGGCGCCGACGCCCTCCTCGACGGCGTAGGCATACTCGGCGTCGCTAAGCATGAGCAACTGGCAGACCACAGTGACGCGATTCTCCTCCACCACCTGCGGAGTTTGCCCGCCCCACAGAAAGGGGGCGATGAGCAGGCCGTGGCGCACGCTGAAGCTGGTGAATCGTGGGTCGTCGCTAGGAAAAAGCTCCGGCAACAACACACCCGGCTGGGCGGGCACCACGCCCTTGGCCCGGGCCAGCAGGCGCGCCGCGGACAGCACGGCGGCCACCGCGGCGGCGGGCTCGGCGCGGGCGACGGTAAGCAGCTCGCAGCGCACGTCGACGCCGCGCTCAACGTGCGTCAAGCCCGTATCGACCTCAGCGAACTCAGTGGTCAGGGCGAGGGATTGGGCGCCATCAAGCTCGGCGAAGCCAACCCTCTGGCCCTCAACGGTGCGGAACTCCAGCTCCGCGGGAACGCACTGAGCAAGCCAGAAAGCGGTCTCGTCCTTGTTGATGGCTTAAGCCCCCAGCTTCTCCAGAGCGGCGAGCAGCACGCAAGTTGCCACGCCATCCATGGCCAGCTCGACCTCCTCCTGCGGCGGCAGGGAGGGAGCCAGGCGGATGTTGCGGTCATTCTCGTCGTGGCCGTGCGGGAACGCGGAGCCCGCCTTGGTGAGCACGATGCCGGCCTCCTTGGCCAGCTCCCACACGCGGGTGGCGGTGCCGTCGACGACGTCGAGGGAGACGAAGTAACCGCCCTTCGGCTCGGTCCAGCGGGCGACGTCGTACTGCGTGAGGCGATCATCCAGAATGCGCAGCACGGCCTGGAACTTCGGGGCCAGCAGCGCAGTGTGGCGGCGCATCACCGCGCGCACGCCCTCGGCGGAGCCGAAGAACTGCTGGTGTGCGAGCTGGTTGACCTTGTTCGGGCCGATGCCGCGGATGCCGGCGATGGACAGGTACCAGTCCAGGTTCTCGCGGGAGGAAGCAAAGAAGGCCACGCCCGAGCCAGCGAAGGTGATCTTGGAGGTCGAGGACATAGCCCAGAAGCGGTTGGGGTTGCCCTCTTCGCGTGCGATGTCGAGGATCGGCAGGATCTCCGGGAACTCGTCGGTCAGCGTGTGCACTGCGTAGGCGTTGTCCCACACGATGCGGAAGTCCGGGGCGGCTGCCTCCAGGGAGGCCAGGGTGCGGGCCTTCTCCTCCGTGATGGTGGCGCCGGTGGGGTTGGCAAACATCGGCACCATCCACATGCCCTTGACCTGCGGGTCCTTGGCCAGCTCGGCGACGGCCGCCACATCCGGGCCGTCCTCCAGCATGGGGATCTGGATGAGCTCGAAGCCCAGCTTCTCCGTGATGGCGAAGTGGCGGTCATAGCCCGGGGTGGGGCAAATCCACTTGACGGTCTCTTCCTGGGACCACGGGCGCTCAGAATCGTTGTTGCCGAAGGTGTAGGACCACGACACCAGGTCAAACATGATGTTGAGCGAGGAGGAGTCCCCGGCGACGAGCAGCTCAGGGTCAGTGTTGGTCAGCTTGCCCCATAGCTGGCGCAGCTCCTTGATGCCCTCAAGGTTGCCGTAGTTGCGCACATCGTTGCCGGCGGCGTCGACGTAGTTGCCAGCACCCGGCAGCTCCAGCAGGTCATTGGACAGCGTCAGCTGCGACTTGCTGGGCTTGCCACGGGTCAGGTCGAGCTGCAGGCCCCTAGCCTTCAGTTCTTCGTATTCCTTGCGGACCTGGGTGGCGAGATCATCCAGCTCGGACTTTTCAAGCTTAAGAAGCGACATCCGTCTTCCTTCCGGCACGTGGTGCGTACATGTGGCAACCAATACTAACGCGATCAGATGGACAGTGTAGACGGTTACCGGCGGCAATTGAGCGCTTGGGCGACGTCCCTGCTTCCCCAGCACCAGTCGCAGGCAACTCACCGGCGCTTCACCGGGGGCCGCAGTCTCCCAGCTTCAATTTCACGCCCGAAAAGCCCTCGATCCGAGCAGGATTTTGAAGCTGGGAGACCACCGACCCGCGGGGCTGAAGATTAAATGACGGAAGCCCCGGTTCCGAAGAACCAGGGCTTCCCTGTGGCGGAGGATAGGGGATTTGAACCCCTGAGGGATGTGACTCCCGCACGCGTTCCAGGCGTGTGACATAGGCCGCTAGTCGAA
>NZ_JAUNLS010000023.1 GCF_030532325.1 Corynebacterium sp. | reverse complement strand
CTTACGGGTCACGTAGGTGTAACCGGTGCCCGCAGTGGACTTCAGCTTGATGATCGGACGGATATCGTTACGTGCCATCTGTTAAATCTTCTCCCCACGTGCGCGAATCTTGGCCACGACGGACTCGATGCCGTCACGGTCGATGATCTTCATGCCCTTGGTGGAAACAGTCAGGGTGATGGTACGGCCCTCGGAGGGCAGGTAGTAGCGACGACGCTGCACGTTGGGGTTCCAACGGCGCGAAGTGCGGCGGTGCGAGTGCGAGACCTGCTTGCCGAATTGCGGCTTGCGGCCCGTTACCTGGCAAATAGCCGACATGGGTCTTCTTTCTCCTAGCCGCCCACATCGTGGCGACTAACGGAGTGCCTTACCGCGGTGAGGCGCGGTGCTCTGAAAGTGAGGATGAGCAGGTGGCATGTTCCGTTAAACACCAGTTGACGGGGCGTAAAACGATTACTTTGACAACAGCAAGGGGAAATCTTACATCCCCCACTGGCCATTTACCTAATCGCCTCTGCTGGCGCGCGGTGTACTCCGTGCTGTGAATCCTCGGCGCATGGTTGCTGCATGCTTGCCGACGGCCCCCGCGGCGGGGTCCCTGGCGGCATTTAGGTTTTTCGCTGCCTTAACTGTACTATGAGCAAGGTTGTCGACGTTTGTCGCACACTCTGTAAGTTTCGATACCCAACTCGGGCACGATCCTTGCCGCACAGCTCGCTGTGACGCCGCGGGAACCGACCCGTAGTTTCAACCCTGAGGGAATCTGCATATGAAGAAGGACATCCACCCGGATTACCACCCGGTGGTCTTCAAGGACGCTGGCACTGGCTTCCAGTTCCTGACGAAGTCCACCGCCACCTCCGACCGCACCGTCGAGTGGGAAGATGGCAACGAGTACCCGCTGATCGTCGTTGACGTGACCGCTGAGTCCCACCCGTTCTGGACTGGTGCACAGCGCGTTATGGATACCGCTGGCCGCGTTGAGAAGTTCAACCAGCGCTTTGGTGCCATGGCTCGTCGCAAGAAGAAGAACGCGTAAGGAGGATAGAAGAAAATGGCAACTCCTAAGTTTAAGAAGTCCCGCGCGAACACCCACTCCCGCCGCTCCCAGTGGAAGGCTGACAACGTCGCCCTCCAGGAGGTCACCATCGATGGTCAGACCGTGCGCATCCCGCGTCGTCTGGTCAAGGCCGCCAAGCTTGGCCTGGTTGATGTCGAGCAGTTCTAAGCTTCGGCTACGAGTGTTTGCTTAAAACGCTTTTCATTCACCCCCGCCCGCACCGCAGTGCGTCGGCGGGGGTGTTTGCTTTTGGGGCACATGGCCGCTGCCCTGGCTCTATAGTCTGCGTTTATGCATGCGATTGCCCCGACGTGCCGCTGCGGGTATTTAGTGGTGTGGGGGCAGTGTTGACCTCGTCACTTCGTGTGTCCGGGACTTTTAGTTCATAATTGTGAGCATGAAAATTTTGGTCGTGGATGACGAGCAAGCGGTACGCGAATCTCTGCGCCGCTCCCTGCGTTTTAACGGTTATGACGTCTCCCTCGCCGCCGACGGTGTGGAGGCAGTGGAACTGGTGAGCAAGGAGAATCCGGATCTGCTCATCCTCGACGTGATGATGCCCAACATGGACGGCTTAGAGGTCTGCCGCACGCTGCGCAGCGGCGGGTGGGATCACCCGATTCTCATGCTCACCGCCCGCGATGGCGTCTCTGACCGCGTGGCGGGGCTCGACGCCGGCGCTGACGATTACCTGCCCAAGCCCTTTGCGCTGGAGGAGCTGCTCGCTCGCGTGCGTTCCCTGGTGCGGCGCGCTACCGCCAACGCCAACAGCGCCAAGCAGCCGCAGGAGACCACCCTGCACTTTGAGGATCTCACCTTGGATCTCGATACCCGCGAGGTCAGTCGCGGCGACCGTCAGATCTCCTTGACACGCACCGAGTTCTCCTTGCTGCAGTTGCTCATGGAGAACCCGCGCAAAGTACTCTCGCGCAATGTCATCCTGGAGGAAGTGTGGGGATACGATTTCCCCACCTCAGGCAACGCGCTCGAGGTTTACATCGGCTACCTGCGCAAGAAGACCGAAGGGGAAGGGGAGTCGCGCCTCATCCACACCGTGCGTGGCGTGGGCTATGTCCTCAGGGAGAGTAACTCGTGATTTTGCGGAAGCCAGCGGGTCCCGCCGAGGCTTCCGCTGGCGAAGAGCTCACTCCCGTCTCCGCCTTCCATGGCCGGCGGGATAGTTGGGCTTCTCGGGCGTCGCTGCGGTGGCGCCTTTCTTTGGTTACCGGCGTGGTGGTGGCCGTCGCTGTCGTGGTGATGACCCTGGCCACCTACTGGATTGTCTCCGCCGGCCTGACCGCTAGCGTCGACTCGAAGCTGGAGCGCAAGGCTGATACCTTGATTGAACGCTGCCAGGATCCGGAGTTCGTGGACAACATCGACGAGGAGATCGCCGAGTTTAAGCTCTATCACCCGCACACTCGCGTGGCCGTGGCCCCGCCCTCGTGGAGTTTTGCTTACGGCGACGCCATCCCCGTCGGTGGCAATTTCCAGCGCGACGGCGCCTTTACAGAAACCTCAATCCGCACGGTCGGGAGCGAGCGCATCATCGCCAAGCGCCACGACATGGGCGCCACCGTGGTGCTGGCCAATAGCTTGGACAGCACCAACGAGCTCATCGGGGCGATCGGCTCCATGCTCTCCATCCTCGTCGCCCTGGGCTTCCTGCTGGCCATCTTTGCTGGCCTGGTGGTCTCCAGGACGGGCATGCAGCCTATCGCGCGCCTGAAGCGTGCCGCGGACTACGTGACCCAAACCAACGATCTGCGCCCCATCGAGGTGGTGAGCAACGACGAGATGGCGCAGCTGACGGTCTCCTTCAACAACATGCTGGCGGCCTTGCAGGAATCGCGTATCCAGCAATCGCAGTTCGTCGCCGATGCCGGCCACGAACTCAAGACGCCGCTGACCTCGATGCGCACCAACATTGAGCTGCTTATGATGCTCAACCGCTCCGATAGCGCCTACGGCATCAGCGAGGAGGACCGCCGCGATCTCGAGCGCGACGTCATGAGTCAGATGGCGGAGATGTCCACGCTCATCGGTGACCTCGTGGACCTGGCTCGCGAGGACGCCTCGGAGAAGGAGCCGGAACCCGTCGAGCTGCACGACGTCCTCGAGGGCTCCCTCAACCGCGCGCGGCGCCGTCGCCCGGACGTCGAATTCCGCGTGCGCTTCATTCCCTGGGTGCTCGACGGCGATCCCTTCGCCCTGGGTCGGGCCACGCTCAACCTCATGGATAACGCTGCCAAGTGGTCCCCGGCCTCTGGCGTGGTGCGCGTGTCCATGCATCAGGTTGGGGAGGATAAAGTCTGCCTGCGCGTCGATGACTCCGGCCCGGGCATCCCGGTGGAGGAGCGCAGCAAGGTCTTCGAACGTTTCTACCGCTCCGCGGAGGCCCGGTCCATGCCGGGATCGGGCCTGGGCCTGGCAATTGTCAAGTCGGTGGTTGAGCGCCACCACGGTGAGATTCACGTTAAGGAGTCCTCGGACGGCGGCACCCGCATGGAGGTCATCCTGCCGGGCCACCCGGGGGAGGGCACCGCGCTTGTCGACGGACTCGATGACACCGAGCTCGACACCGAGGAGCGTCAGCCGACCGATAGGGGCACCATCTTCGCGTAACGCTGGTTCAACCAAGAGTAGGGTTGAGGCACTACACTCGCAGCTCAAGGCGTACAGATAACGTACAGAATCTTTTAGGGCTCTAGCAGTCCGGTTCCAGACGCACCCCAGACGGATAAGGCACACTACTCGCTATGAACATGAGGAACTCGAATACGAATAATCCGGGTCAGGGTTACCCGGATGAGGGCGCAGGACGCACCGGCTCCTTCGGCGCCCCCTCTGATTCCCGGGGATGGAACCAGCCCCGCTCCGATCACTTCCCGGCAGCCGGCGGCGGCCAGTACCCGCCTTTCGCGCAAGGACCCAATGGCCCCGGCCAGAGCGGTCCTGGCCACAACGGCCCCAGCCAGCCCCTGCAGGGAAACACCTCCCAGACGCCCGGTAACTTCGGCCCCTCCTTTGAACAGTACCCGGCGCCTGGCGCTGAGCCTAGTGGGCCTGCTGGGTCTACCGGGCCGCACGGGCCCACTGGCCCTCACGGTGACTCCACCATCGCCTTCGTGCCTCAGGAACCAAAGAAGGAAAAGCGCAGCGTGGGCCTGGGCACCGCGCTGGCCATGATGCTCGTGGGCGCAATCGCCGCGGGCGGCATCACCGGCGTGGCCGTGGGCGGGCTGAACAACAAGAATGACACCTCCGCGGTCAACGAGGCGCTGCACAATGCGCCGGTGGCTAACAGCACGGGCAAGGAGCCGGAGGCCGGTTCCGTTGAGGCCGTGGCCGCCAAGGTGCTGCCCGCCGTGGTGTCCATCTACACGCTGACGCCTGCGGGTGGTGCCGAGGGCTCCGGCTCCATCATCTCCCCGGACGGCTACGTTCTGACCAACCACCACGTCATCGCCGGTGCGGACCGCAATGGGCGCTTGGAGGTCACGCTGAACGATGGCTCCCGGCACACCGCCACCTTCGTTGCTTCCGATCCCAACACGGACGTCGGCGTGATCAAGATCGATGACGTGCAGGATCTGCCCCACCTGCAATTCGGCGATTCCGACGCCGCCGCGGTGGGCCAGCAGGTCGTCGCCGTGGGCTCCCCGCTGGGTCTCAACGCCACGGTGACCTCCGGCATCGTCTCCGCCAAGAACCGCCCGGTGCGCGCCTCCCAGGAGGGCGGTGAGAGCTCGCTGATCGACGCCATCCAAACCGACGCCGCCGTCAACCCCGGCAATTCCGGTGGCCCGCTGGTGGATATGGAAGGAAACCTCGTCGGCATGAACTCGATGATTGCTTCCCTGTCCTCCGGTGGGGGCGAGGCCGGGTCCATCGGCCTGGGCTTTGCCATCCCCTCCAACTTTGCCAAGCGCATGGCTGATCAGCTCATCAACGACGGCGTGACCAAGCACCCCACATTGGGGGTCAAGGTCAATGCTCGTGACCTCGGCAACGGAGCGCAGATCGTGGAGGTCGAGCCGGGCGGCCCGGCCGATAAGGCGGGCTTGCGCCGCGGGGATGTGGTCACCCGTGTCAATGACCGCCTCATTGAGAACGCCGATGCTCTCATCGCGGCCGCGCGCTCCCAAGACTTTGGCGCCAAGGTGACCCTGGAGGTCAAGCGCGGCACTAGCGAGGAGACTCGTCAGGTAGAGGTAACGCTGACGAGCGAGTAAGTTAATCCCTACTAATGCATGCCGGATACTGTGTTGCGCGCCACTGAGGCGCGTGGCTCCTGGTATCGGGCAGCGTATGTCGACCGCCCTTGAAGGAGCACCATTGGCTGAGCACACCGAGCCCCAAGCGTCCACCACGTCCGCGTCTACAGCATTGGTGGGCAGCGAGTCCTCCTCGGCTTTTCTCAACGCCTCCGAACCGGATGATGCCTACCTCTTCGCCAGCGAGGGGGAGAAGACCGTGCGGGCACCCCGCCGCGCGCTGGTAGTCATCGTCACCGATCACCCGGACGAGCACGCTGAAGATACCTCCCGCCTGGCGGGGGAACTGCTGGCGGAAGCCAAGTTCACCGTCGATGCGGCAGTGATTGTCCGCTCCAAGAAGTCCAAGATCCGCCAGGCCATCGAGACAGCCGTCGTCGGCGGCGTGGACTTGGTGCTCACCATTGGCGGCACGGGCGTCGGCCCGCGCGATAAGACTCCGGAGGCTACCCGCAGCGTCCTGGATCAGATGGTGCCGGGCGTGGCGCAGGCCCTGCGTTCCTCCGGCCAGGCCTGCGGCGCGGTGGACGCGTGCACCTCCCGCGGCATTTCCGGCATTTCCGGTTCCACAGTGGTGGTGAACCTGGCTGGCTCGCGCGCCGCTGTGCGCGATGGCATGGCCACGCTCACCCCGCTGGTCCACCACCTTATTGACCAGCTGCAGGAGTACAGCGTCTAGTGGCTACGCCCCGTAAACGCCGCCGCGCGGTGCGCATTTCCGACGCCCCCGATTATGACCGCACCGCGGACCGCCCCGAGTTTGTTTCCGCCTTTGGCCCCGAAGAGTCCCAGGGCGGGCAGGACTCCTCCCGCAACGTCGAGCTCGATGAGTTCTCCGCGGAAGAGCCTACGGGCGAGGCCTTCTACCGCGAGCAGATGCCGCCGCACTACGGCGAGAACTAGCTGAGCGAACGCTCTAAGCCTTAGTCCTGCGCGCTGTGCTTGCCCGTGGGCGCGGAGGAATCGGCTGCACCAGCGGCACCGGTAGCGTTGGCAGCGCCGGTGGCGGTGGCAGCATTCTGCGCCTCGAGGAGGTCACGGATCTCAGCCAGCAGCTGCTCGGTGGTCGGTGCGGGCTCCTCCGGGTCAACGTTCTGGCGGCGCTTAGCGTGCTCGCTGATCTTGTTCAGCGGCATGACGATGAGGAAGTAGACCACCGCGGCGATGATGAGGAAGTTGATAGCTGCGGTGATCACAGCGCCGAAGTCCACCTTGGTGGAGGGATCATCGGTGATCTGAATGGCTAGGCCGCCGACCTCCGGGGAGCCGAAGGAGTTGATGAGCGGCTGGATCAGGTTATCGGTCACCGCGGTGACAATTGCGGTAAAGGCGCCGCCGATAATGACGGCTACGGCAAGCTCGATGACATTGCCGCGCAGAATGAAATCTTTGAATCCCTTGAGCATGGGAAAGTAGATCCTTTCAGTGGGAACAAACAGAAAACAGCGCGCTGAGAGTACAGGGCACTGAGAATGCAGAGCGCTGAGCTCACTGTGTGCTCAGCGGAAAGCAATCAGGGGACTGCAATCGAGGTGACTCTAGCGGTTTTTCATTGATGTCTCAACAGTTATTAAGAAAGCGACCTAATCCCGGCTCGGAGAGGAATCAGTGTGCGGATGGGCGCGGTCGCCGACGATGACCACGGTCAGCGGTTGGCTTAGCGAGGCCGCTGCCACAATTTCTGCTGAGTCAGCTGCGAGGGCGAGCAGTACGGTGTCTGGCCGAGCTTCCTCCTCGGGGGCGCCCACCGCCACCACACGCGCCCCGCTGGCGATGGTGGTGTGGGAGGGCGGAGTTGGGTTTTCTGCATCAGGTCTGGAGCCCATGGCCATGGTTGGCTCGCCGTTGCCTGCGATGACGTTGACCGTGTCCCCGTGATGCAGGTGGGGCAGGATGTCGGGCTCCGCAAGTTTGACCGGGATCATGTGTGACTCGCCGCCGCCCACCAGGTCCGCCACGAGTTCCGTGCTCAGCACGCGGGAGGAGCTGAGAATTTCCCCTTTGCCTATCGCCGCCACGCTTACCCGGCCCACGGCCTCGGCCGGATCGCTGCCCAGGCTCGCGGAGGGGAGCATCTCCGTGGGGACGCGGGCGGTGGTGATGTCCTCGGCCTGCAGCTCGTGGCCGGCGGGGATTTCCCGCGCGGCCACCAGCGCGGTGGGGTGATCGCGCGCTGAGGTGAGAGCGCTGAGCGCGGCGGCTATGACTAAGACGGCAGCGAGCACTCGGCGTATGAGCACGTTGCGGCGGTGGCCAGGAACAGTAAGGGACGTTGGGATGCGCATGCCTTATTAGACTGCGCGCGGCGGCGTGCGGTTCCCGGCGAGCTGGTGCTCGCCGTGCTCGAAGCAGTCGAGCTAGAGCCAGCGCATCTCCCGCTCAGTGAGGACGCCGTCTACCACGCAGTCGTGGGCTTCGGCGGGAACGTCGAGGATTTCGGAGGCATAGACCAGTGCTACCTTCGGTGGCTGGCCCGTCGGAAGCGGCTGCAGGGCGCGGTCGTAGTAGCCGCCGCCCTTGCCCATGCGCGCGCCGCTGGGGCTGATGGCCATCGCCGGCACCAGCAGCATGTCGAGCTCGGCCAGCAGGGAGCTATCGTGGCGCGGCCCGGTGGGCTCTGCAATACCCATGGCGCCCGGGCGCATGGCCTCTCGGCCCTCGAAAAGCGCCCATTCTAGCTTTCCCTCGCCGCAGGTTATAGGAAGGTACACCTCGGCGCAGCGGCCGGCGATGAATTCCACAAACTCAGAGCCGCCGGGCTCGGAACCCAGCGGATCGTAGGCGGCCACCTTCATGCTTGGGGTGAGCAGCTGCTGCACACCGGAGCGGAAAGCGGCGTTGGTCTCCTCCCTTTCTTCCGGTGTGCGCTGCTTGCGAGCTGCGAAAAGCTCGGCGCGCAGTGCCTTCTTGGCGGCGGGGATATCCTGTACATCGTGATCCATGCACCCGAGCATAGCGGTGAGGAAATCCTTTGATGCATGCCTTGTAATGCACGGGGTAGAGACCCATGCACTGTAGAGTCGATCTTATGGCTATTGCACACGAGGAATCCCCCAGCGGGATCGCTACAGTTGTTGTTCCTGCTGCGGGCATGGGTACTCGCTTTTTACCGGCGACGAAAACCGTGCCCAAAGAACTGCTCCCCGTGGTTGATACCCCGGGTATTGAGCTGATTGCAGAAGAAGCTGCGGCCGTGGGCGCCGAGCGCCTGGCGGTCATCACCGCACCCAACAAGCAGGAGGTCATGCGCCACTTCGACGCCTTCCCGGATCTGGTGGAGACCCTTTCCGCGCGCGGCAAAGATGAGCAGGTGCGCAAGGTCAAGCGCGCCGCCGAGCTCATTCACCCCATTTCGGTGGAGCAGGAGAAGCCGCTGGGCCTGGGCCACGCGGTGGGCCTGGCGGAGTCCGTGCTGGGCGAGGATGAAGAGTGCTTCGCCGTCATGCTGCCGGACGATATTGTCCTGCCCGCCACCGTCATGGCCGATATGGCCCGCGTGCGTGCGGAGCTGGGTGGCTCGGTGCTGTGCGCCTTTGAGGTAGAACGGGAAGAGACTTTCAACTACGGCGTCTTCGATATTGAGGACACCGAGGACCCGAACGTGAAGAAGGTCGTGGGCATGGTGGAAAAACCGGACCCGGCCGATGCCCCCTCCACGCTGGTCGCCACCGGCCGCTACCTGCTGGACACTAAGATTTTCGATGCGCTGCGCCGCATCACGCCGGGCAAGGGCGGGGAGCTGCAGCTGACCGACGCCATCGAGCTGCTCATCCAGGAAGGCCACCCCGTGCACGTCGTGGTTCACCACGGAAAGCGCCACGATTTGGGCAACCCGGGCGGCTACATCCCGGCCAACGTGGACTTCGGTCTGCGTGATGAGAAGTACGGCCCGGCGCTCTACAAGGCGATCAAGCACATCATCGCCGAGTATGAAGAGGAGCACGGGCTCTAAAGTAAGCAGGGGTTCTACAGTAAGAACCAGAAAGATCACTGCGGACCTTCCCCACGTCCACAAGGTTTTCAGGAGAGGCGATAGACCATGCGTTCAGTTGACGATCAACTCGCGCTCATCACTGATGCGGCGGTGACCCCGGAACCGGTGCGCATCGCCATCGCAAATGCCCTCGGGCTGATGTGCGCCGAGGAGGTCCAGGCCAACCAGCCCCTGCCGGGCTTCCCGCAGGCGGTGATCGATGGCTACGCGGTGCGCGCGGTGGACGTGGGCGGTGAGAGGGCGCTGAAGGGGCGTCGTCAAGCAGAAGCAGAGGATGAGGAGACCGGCCCCGAGGTTGAGCGCTCCCTGCCCGTGGTGGGGGAGGTCCCGGCCGGCTCGCGCCAGCCGCTGCGCTTGCAGCCGAAGCAGGCGGTGCGGGTCTACACCGGGGCCCCGTTGCCCACGCTTGCCGACGCCGTCCTTCCCCTCGAATGGACCGACCGCGGGCGCAAGCGCGTCACGGCGCATCGCCCGGTGCGCTCCGGCGACTTCGTGCGCCGCGTGGGCGATGACATTCAGCCCGGTGACGTAGCTGTGTCCTCCGGAACCATTATTGGGCCCGCACAGATTGGCCTGCTGGCGGCGGTGGGGCGCTCCAAGGTGCTGGCGTATCCGCGCCCGCGCGTGACCATCCTCTCCTTTGGCAAGGAACTGGTGGATATTGACCGGGAGCCGGGCCTGGGCCAGATCTTTGACGTGAACTCCTACTCCCTGGCGGCGGCGGCCAAGGAGGCCGGCGCGGATGTCCACCGCGTGGGCATCGCCGAGGGAGAGCCGCGGCGCGTGCGCGAGGCGCTGGAAACCTACATCTCGCGCAGTGAGGTGCTGGTGATTTCCGGTGCCGTGGGCGGCGCTGGATCCGAGGCCATCCGCGAGGTGCTCCAGGAGCTCGGGGATATCGATACCACCCGCGTGGCGATGCACCCCGGTTCCGTCCAGGGCTTCGGCCTGCTGGGCCAGGAGCGGATTCCGGCCTTCCTGCTGCCCTCCAACCCGGTCTCGGCGCTGGTGATCTTCGAGGTCTTCGTGCGCCCGCTCATTCGCCTTGCCCTGGGCAAGCGCACGGCCCATCGGCGCGTGGTGCGCGCGCGTGCGCTCAACCACATCCAGTCCCGCCCGGGGCGCCGCGGCTATATCCGCGCGCGGCTCATGCGCGATGCGGAGACCGCCGACTACCTGGTGGAGGGCCTGGGTGGTGCCGCGGGTGCGCCCGCGCACCTGCTGGCTGGTTTGGCCGAGGCGAACGCGATGATTCGCATTCCTGAGGACGCCACCGAGATCCGCCCGGGTGACGTTGTTGACGTCCTCTTCCTGACTCAGCGCAGCTAGCCCGCACACCAGTCCACACGACCATGCTGAACTTTTGTGGTGCCGCGCAGCGGCGGCTGAGTGGCCCTGCCTGGGGGCCGACGAATCCCGAACACCCAGGATGGCCTGAGGCCACCCCGGTGGTGGAGCTGCCCGCCTCTGCGGTTTTTCCCCAGGGAGCGCGGCTACGCCTGCGCCCCGTCCTGCGCACCGACGGGCCTGCCTGGCGCAGCCAGCGCATCGAGGATCAGCGTTCCTTGCAGCCGGTGGAGCCCACCCTTCCGACCTCCTGGCAGGAGGCCCACACGCGCAACGCGTGGTGGAATCACCTCATGTTCCTGCGCGATTCCGCCCGCGGCGGGATGGTGGTGCCCATGGCCATTGAGGTCAACGGGCAGTTTCGCGGCCAAGTCACGTTGGGCAACATTCAACACGGCGGGATTAGCGAGTGCTGGATTGGCTACTGGGTGCACTCGCGAGTTCACCGCGCCGGGATTGCCACCGCCGCCTGCGCGCTGGGTGTGGATCACGCTTTCCGCCGGGTGGGCTTGCACCGGGTGACGGCGACTTATATGCCGGAAAACCCCTCTTCCGGCAAAGTGCTTAAGGCCAATGGCTTCCGCGAGGAGGGCTTCCTGCGCCGTAACCTGCACATCGACGGCGCGTGGCGTGATCACCACCTGGTGGCTCTTAACCGCGAGGACTTCACCAGCACCGCCGTGGAGCGCCTGCGCGAGGCCGGCCGAATTCTTTAGGATTCCAGCCGTGCCCGGCTCGGCCACTGTTTTCACATGAGTCACAAGATTGTAATTTGGCCGCTTTCGGTACCCGGATTATGGCTCTGAGCGGCTAAGGTTGTGTGCATTACCTGTCCCCGACGGAAAGCGTGTGACGCATCGTGTCTGTTGCCGTACCCATCATCCTCATCATCGTGGTGTGGCTTTTTGTCTTGGCCCCGTGGCTGCTGCGCTCGCAGCGTCCGATGAGCCACACCGGCGAGGCCTTTGACGATACCCGCGTGCTCTTCGAGGGCGATTCTGGCTCCGTGCAGGGGCGCCGCCGCCCGCACCTGCGCGGCGCGGCCGCCACCGTGCAGTCCGAGCAGGACCACGAGACCGAGGACGAGGCTGCACCGCATGCGCAGGATACGCAGGCCAAGCGCGAGGTCGTCGATGCAGACGCCGAGGCTGGCCGCGTTCCGGGCAGTGATTCCATCCCGACGGTCCTGGGCTCTGCTGAGGAGGAGCGCACGAACAACGCCGAGCGCGCCGAGGTGGCAGAGACCATCGACGGCGAAGTCGTGAGCGAGTCCTTCGTCGATGTTGAAGACGCTCAAGGTGGGGCTGACGCAGAAAGCGCACCGCCGGCCAAGGCCGCTGCCCAGGACTCCGAGGAGGATGACTCTGAGGATGATGAGATCCTCATTGAGGATGAGCCTGCCCGCGCACAGAGCGAGGACGCAGCCACGGATGCGGATTCCGCGCAGCGCGCCGAGGGGACGGACGCCGACGGCGAGACCGAGGGCTACGACGGCGAGGTCTTTAGCGCTCCGGTGGTCTCCGCGGTGGCGGAGGACGCCTACGAGCTCGATGAGTCCTACACCTCCCCGGTGGATCTGATGTACCCGGGAGCCGTGGATTCCGCGGTGGTTGACTCCGCCGAGAACGAGGCCGATGCAGACGCTGACGCCGAGGGCGCAGCCAGCGCCGAGGACACCGAGGAAAGCTTCGCGGACGAGGCCGCTGCCTCCGAGGACATGTCCACGGACCTCTCCGAGGAAGACGTTGCCTTCGCACAGCGCCGCCTCGGCCGCGGCGGATGGGATCCGGTGGCCGATAAGGCAGCCTCCGCCACCCGCTACCAGCGTCGTCAGCGCACGCTGCTAGCGCTGGCGGCGGCCGTTGTGGTGACGGTGGCATTGGGCATCGTCGTGGGCGGCTGGACCTGGTGGCTGGCGGCCATCGCCGGCGTGCTCAGCGTGGTCTACCTGGTAGCACTGCGTTCCCAGGTGCGCGCTGAGCAGGAGCTGCTGCGCCGACGCGTGTACCACCTGCGCCGCGCGCGTCTTGGCGTGCGCAACGGTGAAGACACTGCGGCCGACCTTCCGCGTAACCTGCGCCGCCCGGGTGCGGTCATCCTGGAGCTGGATGATGACAGCCCGGACTTTGATTACCTGCCGCTGCACTACGGTGACGATGAGTACGACGGCTTCGACGGGCCGCACGCTGGCCGCGGCCCGCGCCGCGATGACCTCGCAGCCCGCCGGGTGAGCTAGCGCCTGCAGCCGGGTGCTGCTCGTCGTGTTCCAACTAGTCGCGCCAAATCCCGGAACAGCCCCTGCGGTGGGAGCCCACCAGATGGGCATCCACCATACCAATGGCCTCCATGAGCGAAAAGCAGGTCACCGGACCCACGAAGGTAAAGCCCTCCTTCTTCAGAGCTGCGGACATGTCCTTGGCCTCAGGGATGAACTTCGGGATATCCGCCAGTGTGTGAGGATGTAGGTTCTCCTCCGGCATGAAGCCCCACAGGAACTCGTCTAAGCCGCCTTTCTCCCGCAGCGCTACCGTGGCCCGCGCGTTGGTGATAGCCGCGCGGATCTTGCGCTCGTTGCGGATAATGGCGGCGTTGTCCATGAGCCTAGCCACGTCCTCCTCATCGAAGGCGGCGACCGCATCGGCGTCGAATCCGGCAAAGGCCTCCCGGAAGGCCTCGCGCTTGCGCAGCACCGTGGCCCAGGACAGCCCGGACTGGAAGCTTTCCAGGCATAGCCTTTCTAACAGCCCGGATTCCTCGTGGATGGGCATGCCCCACTCGGTGTCGTAATACTCCTGCAACAGCGGGGAGGTCATAGCCCAGGCGGGCCGGGCCAGGCCATCGCTGCCGTAGACCAGCCCCGCGTCGGGGTTGGCCGTGGGCGAAGGGCTAGCGCTGCTCGTCGTGCTCGGTGTGTTTGTCTGGTTTGAATCGGTCATCGTCGGGGTGCGTGGTGGGATCGTGGTGCTTTCGGTTGCTAAAGACGTAGTTGCTCTAGAAGAAGATGAAGAAATTGTAGGCATGCTCTATTAGACTGCGCCGGCGCCTGATTGGTTCCGGGCCTCGAGCGCCAGCAGGAATGCCTTGGCGCTTGCGCCGCCGCGGTAGTGCCCGGTGCTGCCATCGGCGCGAAGCACGCGGTGGCAGGGCACGATGATCGGTACCGGGTTGGTGGCACACGCGCTGCCTGCGGCCCGCGCCGCACTCGGGCGCCCGGCCCGGGCGGCCAGCTCGCTGTAGCTCCATGTGTGGCCGTAGGGGATCTCCCGCAAGCAGCGCTGCGCCTGGGCGCGGAAGGTGATGGGAGAGGGGGCATCGACAAGCACGGCGAAATCCCGGCGGCGGCCGGCGAAGTACTCCGCCAGTTCCGTGCTGGCCTGCTCCAGGACAGGGGAGGTTCCGCGCACGCAATGAACGGGCGGGGTGAAGTCCTCGGCGGCGAAGGCGATGTAGCTCAGGCCACGCTGGCTGGCCAGCAGGGTCAGAGGGCCGATGGGGGAGTCGATGGTGCACCACGTGCGGGGCTCGGCGGCGTCCATGGGCGGTCCTTTCAATCGCGGAGGCTGTGGAGGGTAGTCTAATAGCCAT
The DNA here is from genome assembly GCF_030532325.1 of Corynebacterium sp. GTDB lineage: Bacteria > Actinomycetota > Actinomycetes > Mycobacteriales > Mycobacteriaceae > Corynebacterium. The sequence continues at coordinate 19,909 of NZ_JAUNLS010000023.1, read as the reverse complement.
GAATAGACCCGCCGTACGCGATGCCGCGTTGCTCGTCCTGCGCGCCGTGCTTGGGATCATCTTCGTTGCCCACGGGGTGGACAAGATGTTCCTACGCGGGATGGATGAGACCATCGGGCAATTCTCCGCGTGGGGCGTGCCGCAGCCGAAGCTCTCGGCTTATCTGTGCTCCCTCGCGGAGATGGTAGGCGGCTCGCTGCTGGTGGTGGGACTTCTGACCACGTTCTTCGCCGGCCTGCTGGCACTGCTGGCGGCCTGCGCGCTGTACTTCGTGCACCTGGGCCACGGGCTTTTTGCCACCGACGGCGGCATCGAGTACCCGCTGGTGCTCATCGTGGCGCTGTTGATGATTGTGGTCTTTGGCTCCGGCCGCGCCAGCCTGGATGGGGTGTTAAGCGATGTTGACGCATGAGCAGGTGCAGGCGGCGATCTCCGCGCAGCTGGACGGCGAGCCGGTGCCGCTGAGCCAGGACATCATTGATACCCACGTGCACAATTGCCCGGAGTGCGCGGCGTTCCGGGAGAAGGCCGCGGCGCTGTCGCGCTCGCTGAGCACCGTGGAACCCGCCGCCGGCATGGCCCCGCCGCGCGATCTCTCCGAATCCATCTTGGCCGAGGTGGAACCAGAGTGGCAGCGTGCCTCGAGCGCCCGGCATGCCTCCCTCACCGCCGCGCGGATCGTGGTGGGCGTGTTGGCGCTGGCCTTCCTGGTGTGGGCCGTGGCCATGGTGGTCAGCTCTTCCGGCCTGGCCGTGCAGGGCGCGGAGGGCACACTGCAACCGGACGCTGATCCGGATAAGGCTAGCCTGCTCATTGAGGGCGCGGCGATGCGCTTTGCCTTGGCCAGCGGCTTGGCTTTTGCGGCGTGGCGCCCGCAGTCCGCGCCCGGGCTGGCCCCGGTGGCCTGGACGATGTTCGCTTTCCTCTTCGGCTTTGGCATGCGCGATATCGCCTTGGGCACCATGACCATGAGCCAGATCTACGCGCTGCTGGCCAGCGGTGCTGCGGCCCTGGGCGTGGGCTGGGTGTGGGCCGCCGACAAAGGCTATTTGCTTGCCGACGCCTGGCGATCCCTCAGCGCGCAGCCGCGCTAGGTTCTTTGGTGCGCAGCCGCGCTAGGTCCAGCTGGGCAGCCACATCATGGAGTTGTACCAGGAATCCGGAATGAGCAGGCCATAAAGAATGGGGGAGAAGTACGCAAACATGGCCACCACCAGCGCCATGTAGCACACGGCTGTCAGCGTTCCGGAGGCCAGCCGCCCGCCGTAGACCTTGTGCAGCCAGGCCCAGGAAACCTGTGTGCCGCGACCGATCATCTGGCCGAGCGCCAGCGCGATGAGCACGATGACAAAGGGAATAAAGGCCGCGGCGTAGAAGAAGTACATCTGGCGGTCAAAGGCGGCCAGCCAGGGTAGGAAACCAGCGGCGAAGCCCACCAACGGGATGAGGAAGGCCCGGTTGCGGCGCACGATGAGTGACCACAGACCCCACAGTACGGCCGGGATGACGGCCCACCAGATGGCCGGGGTGCCAAAAAGGAAGAGCATCCGGCGGCAGGTGTCCTCACCGCACTGGATGTCGGTAGAGGAGTAGTAGAGGATGGGCCTCGCGCCCACCAGCCAGGCCCAGGGCTTGGAGTCCCACGGATGGCTGTGCCCGCCGGAGGAGGTCAGCGAGGCGTGGAATTCTAGCACGGAGAAGTGGTAGTAGAACCAGCCGGCGAGTGGCTCCGGCAGGAGCATGAGCAGGGAGCCATCCTCGATGGTGCCGTCCACCTTGGCGTGGCGGTAGACGGCGGTCTCATCGGCGAACCACGCGCGCCAGGACCACAGGTAAAGCGCGGCGGGAACCGCCACCAGGGATGCCAGGGCCGCCGGGGTATCGCGCACCAGGGTGCCCACCACGTAGCGGCGTACGCCGTAGCGGCGGCGCAAAGCCAGGTCTGAAAACACGCTCATCAGGCCGAAGAACATGATGTAGTACAGCCCGGACCACTTCACACCCAGGGCCAGGCCGAGCATGACGCCGGCGCTAAAGCGCCACCAGCGGAAGCCAAAGCGGGGGCCGAAATCCGAGTCCCCCATGGTTCCGGAGATGAAGGCGGTGTGCAGGCGCTGGCGCATCTGCTCGTGATCGTGGGTCAGGGCCCAGGCGGCGGCCACAACGAAGAAAACCTGGAAGATGTCGAGCATGCCGAACTTCGAGGAGACCAGCAGCACGCCGTCACACACGGCGAGGAGGCCGGCCAGCGTGGCCACTTGCCAGGACTTGGAGAGCTGGCGGGCCAGGGCCATCGTCAGCAGCACGGTGCCGGCTCCGAAGAGGGCAGTCATAAAGCGCCAACCCAGTGGGGTGTAGCCAAAGACGGCCTCGGAGAGCGCGATGATCTGCTTGGCCAGCGGCGGGTGAACCACCAGGCCGTAGCCGGGGTTGGACTCGATGCCGCCGAGGAAGAGGTTGTCCCAGCTCAAGACCATGTCCCAGGCCTGCGGGACGTAGTGCTTCTCATCGAAGATGGGGGTTCCTTGGGAGACCGGCGAGGTCAATCCTGCAAAGCGGGTGACCAAGGCCAGGAAGCCGATGACACAGGTGCTGATCCAATCGGCCTTGCCCCAGGCGTAGCTGCGGGGTGCAGGCGGGGTGGCCACGGCGTGGGCGCCACGGTAAGGGGCTCGTGTCGGGGCAGAAGCAATACTCACCCGGATGAGTTTAGGGCACACCCGCGCCCGTGTGGAATGCTAGGCGGTATGAGTTTCTCCCTAGATCCCCTCCCGCGCGGCGTTATTCTGGCCGCGACCCCGTTGGGCAACCCCGCGGATGCCTCGGCGCGGCTCATTCACGCGCTGGGGCACGCCGACGTCATCGCGGCGGAGGATACCCGCCGGGTGCGCGCTCTGGCCCAGGCTTTGGGGGTGGAGATCCGTGGAAAGGTGGTCTCCAACTTTGATCACAACGAGCAGGAGCGCGCGCAGCGGCTCATCGAGTCCGCGCGCTCCGGTAGCGTCCTGGTGGTCAGCGATGCCGGCATGCCGCTGGTATCTGATCCGGGGCACTCCATCGTGCATGCCGCCGCTGAGGCAGGCGTGCCGGTGACCTGCTTTCCGGGGCCGTCCGCGGTGCCCACGGCGCTGGCGCTGTCCGGGCTGGGCGTGGGGCATTTTCTTTTCGATGCCTTCCCGCCCCGCAAGCCGGGCCCGCGCAAGGCGTGGCTGGAATCTCTCAAGGGCGAGCGCCGCGCCATCGTCTTTTTCGAATCCCCACATCGAGTAGGCGCCACGCTGGCCGACGCCGCCGAGGTCCTCGGCGCCGAGCGCCCTGCGGCGGTGTGCCGCGAGCTGACCAAGACCTACGAGGAGGTCAAGCGCGGCACGCTGGGGGAGCTGGCGGAGTGGGCGGAGGACAACGCGCGCGGGGAGATCACCGTGGTCATCGAGGGCGGTGCGGAGGAGCCGCAGTCACTCGAGGATCTGCTGGCGCAGGTAGCTCAGCTTGTGGAACAGGGCGTGCGCGCCAAGGACGCCTGCAAGCAGTGCGCGGCCGGCTCGGGAGTGTCCAATCGCGAGCTTTACGACGCCTACCTGCAGTACAAGAGCCAGGAAAGCTAGACCGAGCTCGAATGGGTAATAGCGGGCAGACGATAGCGACGCAGCCCACATAAATCGCCTAATATTGCGAACCGTTGCCAAATCGTTACACTTTGGGTGAACCCAGCGTGCCGGGCAGGTGTGATAATCCTGCCTTTTACTGGGGCTTTAGCTGTCTAGAGGGTACGATGCCAGGTTCATAACCGGGTGAAAAGCGCCTGCATAAATCCTGAAAAGTGGCCCGTGGGCTGCGAAAATCCTGATTTTCAGGTTGACGCGCCACTGTGTTGTCACACACCCTGGATGGCATGACAAAACCAGAAGACCTTTCGAATCAAGGGGGCACTCCTGCGCCTGAGGAGCAGGGGAACTCTACTAGTCAGTATCTCACCGTTGACGAACAACTAGACGCAGCCTCGGCCACCAGCCAGCTGCAGGACATGTTGGAGAACGACTTCGACGCGGCCAAGGTCAAGGACCCCAAGGTCAAGATCGCAGCGGACTCCGACGATGCACCGATCGACTGGACCATTGTCTCGATCGCCGGCATTCTCATCGCCGCCATCGTGGCCTGGGGCCTGAGCGCACCGGAGAACTTTGGCAACTTCGCCTCGGCGGCGCTGTCCTTCGTGGTCAATGACTTCGGCTGGGCCTACGTTCTCTTCGGCACCATCTTCGTGGTCTTTGTTATTCACATCGCCTTGTCCAAGTTCGGCAGCATCAAGCTTGGCCACATGGACGAGGAGCCGGAATTCTCCACCACCTCGTGGATCGCCATGATGTTTGCCGCCGGTATGGGCATCGGCCTGATGTTCTACGGTGCTTCCGAGCCACTGAGCTATTACCTCAACGGCGTGCCCGGTCACAATGAGAAGGAAGTGGGCACCGCCATGGCCACGGCGATGTTCCACTGGACCCTGCACCCGTGGGCCGTTTACGCCATCGTGGGCCTGGCCATTGCCTACTCCACCTACCGCGTGGGCCGCCGCCAGCTGCTCAGCCAGTCCTTCGTCCCGCTCATCGGCCAGAAGGCGGCCGATGGCTTCCTGGGCAAGATCATTGACATCCTGGCTATTTTCGCCACGGTCTTCGGCACCGCCTGCTCCCTGGGCCTGGGCGCTACGCAGATTCAGGCCGGTCTGCAGGCCTCCGGCATCATCGAGGATCCCTCCCAGCAGGTCGTCGTGGGCATTGTGCTGGTGCTGACCCTGGCCTTCATCGTCTCCGCGCTGTCCGGTGTGGGCAAGGGCATTCAGTACCTGTCCAACGCCAACATGATCCTGGCTGCCTTGCTGGCCATCTTCGTGTTCATCCTGGGCCCGACCGTCTCCATCCTCAACCAGATCCCGGGCTCCATTGGTAACTACCTCAACAACTTCACCGAGATGATCGCCCGCACCGCCGAGTCCAACAATGGCCAGGCAGGTGAGTGGCTCTCCAGCTGGACCATCTTCTACTGGGCATGGTGGGTCTCCTGGTCCCCGTTCGTGGGCATGTTCCTGGCCCGCATTTCCCGCGGCCGCACGGTGCGCGAATTCTGCGTCGGCGTTCTTCTGGTGCCGGCCGGTGTGTCCACCCTGTGGTTCGCCATCTTCGGTGGCACCGCCATCAAGATGGAGCAGACCGGCAACTCCATCGCCGGCGAGTCCGCAGAGCAGGAGCTGTTCAACCTGCTGCACAACCTTCCGGGCGGCGCCATCGCCGGCATCGTGGCGGCCATCCTGCTGGCCACCTTCTTTATCACCTCGGCTGACTCCGCGTCCACGGTCATGGGTTCGATGTCCCAGTCCGGTGCCTCAACGGCGAAGCCGTGGCTTTCGGCCGTGTGGGGTGCACTCACCGCGGCAGTGGGCCTGACCCTGCTGCTGAGCAGCGAGGACTCCCTGTCCAACCTGCAAAACGTGACCATCGTGGCGGCCCTGCCCTTCCTCTTTATCGTGGTGGGCCTGATGTTTGCCATCTATAAGGACTTGAGCAACGACATCATCTATCTCGAGTACCGCGAGGCACAGGCATTCAACCGCAAGCTGGCTCGCGAGCGTCGCCTGCACCGCGAATACCAGCGCTCGCAGGAGCTCAAGGCACGCCGCCAGGAGCGCCGCGCACAGCGCCACGAACAGCGCGCCAAGCACTAGTTCTTGCACACCGCGTGCAGGGTGCGGTGAGAGCCCGCCCTGCAGCGATACAGCAGCGATACAGCCGCGAATCACTGGCGAAGTCACTGCGAATCAGCCCGTCGGCACGGAACCCACGTTTCCGGCCGGCGGGCTGTGTGTTTCGGGGCCTTATCGTGCGGCGTCGATGCTGGCTTCGATAGAGTAGTGCGCATGACTGAGTCTGTAGTAGTTAATGTTGCTTGGCCCTACGCCAACGGCCCGCGCCACATCGGCCACGTGGCCGGTTTCGGTGTTCCTTCGGACGTCTTTGCACGTTTCCAGCGAATGCGTGGCCGCAACGTTCTCATGGTCTCAGGCACCGACGAGCACGGCACCCCGCTGCTGGTACAGGCTGATAAGGAAGGCGTGTCCGTGCGCGAGCTGGCGGACCGCTACAACCGCCAGATCGTCAACGATCTCGCCGGCCTGGGTCTGTCCTACGATCTCTTCACCCGCACCACCACCCGCAACCACTACGCGGTGGTCCAGGAGCTGTTCAAGGGCCTCTACGAGAACGGCTACATGATCAAGGAGACCACCCAGGGCGCAATCTCGCCCTCGACCGGCCGCACTCTGCCGGACCGCTACATTGAGGGCACCTGCCCGCTGTGCGGCGCCGAGGGCGCTCGTGGTGATCAGTGCGATAACTGCGGTAACCAGCTCGACCCGATCGATCTCATCGACCCCGTGTCCAAGATCAACGGCGAGACTCCGGAGTTTATCGAGACCGAGCACTTCCTGCTGGATCTGCCTTCCGTCAAGGACGCCCTGGAGCAGTGGCTCAACACCCGCGAAGACTGGCGCCCCAACGTGCTCAAGTTCTCCCTGAACCTGCTGGAGGACATGCGCCCGCGCACCATGAGCCGCGACATCGACTGGGGCATCCCCATCCCGGTGGAGGGCTGGGCCGAAAACGGTGCGAAGAAGCTCTACGTGTGGTTCGACGCGGTCATCGGCTACCTCTCTGCCTCCATCGAGTGGGCCCACCGCACCGGTAATCCGGACGCCTGGAAGGAGTTCTGGAACAACAAGGAGGCCCGCCACTACTACTTCCAGGGCAAGGACAACATCACCTTCCACTCCCAGATCTGGCCGGCGGAGATGCTGGGCTACGCGGGCAAGGGCTCCAAGGGCGGCACGCTGCACAAGTACGGCGAGCTCAACCTACCCACGGAGATTGTCTCCTCAGAGTTTCTCACCATGTCCGGCTCCAAGTTCTCCTCGTCCAAGGGAGTGGTGATCTACGTCAAGGACTTCCTCAAGGAGTTCGGCGCGGATCCGCTGCGTTACTTCATTGCCGTGGCAGGCCCGGAGAACAATGACACCGACTTCACCTGGGACGAGTTCGTGCGCCGCATCAACAACGAGCTGGCCAATGGCTGGGGCAACCTGGTCAACCGCACGGTCTCCATGGCGCACAAGAACTTCGGTGAGGTTCCGGCGCCCTCGGCTCTGGAGGAGGCGGACAAGGAAATCCTGGCCCTGGCGGAGGAGACCTTCGAGCAGGCCGGAGCCGCCTTGGAGCTGTCCAAGTTCAAGCAGGCCATCACAGCCATCATGCACGTGGTGGGTGAGGCCAATGCCTACATCGCCGCCATGGAGCCGTGGAAACTGGCCAAGGACGAGAGCCAGCGCGAGCGCCTGGCCACCGTGCTGTGGACCGCGCTGCAGGTGGTCTCCGACTGCAACACCATGCTCACCCCCTTCCTGCCCTTTACCGCACAGAAGGTGCACGAGACCCTCGGCCGCGAGGGCGTATGGGCTGCGGAGCCGCAGGTGGAGGACGTCGTGGATGACATCCCGGTGGAGCTGGTGGGCGTGGGCCTGCCGGAGGAAAACCACCCGTACCCGATCATCACCGGTGACTACACCGCGCAGCAGGCGGTGTGGAGGCGAGTGGAGGTCACCCCGGGCACCCCACTGAGCAAGCCGAAGCCGTTGATCAGCAAGCTGGACCCGGAGCTGGCAGAGACCGGCCCCGAGTGGGCGCCGGTGGCCAAGTAACGTTCCTAGCGCTCGCGGTCGAAATCGCGCTGCAGGTGGACCAGGCCCAGGCGTACTCCGTCCTTGGTGTGGATGTTGGGCATGCGGCCGGTCTCGGTGAAGCCGAACTTCTTGTGCAGCGCGATGGAGGCCTCGTTGGTGTCCACGATGTAGGTGATCATCGTCTCCACGTAGTCGTTGTCCTCCGCGTGATCCATGAGCGTGGCCATAAGCTCGCGGCCGACACCCTTGCCGCGGGCGGATTCCGCGATGTAGACGGAGTCCTCGGCGGTGCCGTAGTAGATGGCCGGGGTGACAAACTGGAAGTAGGCCGCCCAGCCGATGACCTCATCGTCCTCCACCGCCACGAAGGCGGGGAAGCCCTCGCGCTCCATGTTCTTCAGCCACTCGGCGCGGTCCTCCACTGATTCCTCCCAGGTCACCAGGTTGGTGGCCGGAACCGCCGCGGAGGCGGAGTTGTAGATGTCGGCCATGGCGGCGGAGTCGCTAAGCGTGGCGGGGCGAACGTGCATGAGGCGAAGTCCTTAAACGATGAGTTGGAGGTGGGTGAGGTCCAGCCAGTGGTCGAACTTGCGGGAGACCTCTCTGAAAGTACCTACAGTGGCAAACCCGAACTTCTCGTGCAACTTGATGGAGGCAGCGTTGGTGGCCACGATGCGAGCCAGCAGCGTGTGCACCTTCTCATCGGCGCGGGCGCGCTGAACCACCGCTCCCAGCAGCTGCGTGCCCACGCCCTTGCCCTGTGCGGCAGGGTCGAGGTAGATGGTTGTTTCGTAGCTGCCCAGCCAGACTGCGGGATCCCCGAACGGGCGGTAGAGCGCCCACCCCAAATAGGTGCCCTGATCATCCTCGGCGATGAGGCAAGGGCAGCCGTCGTTATGGAGCTGCTCGAGGTGAGCTTTGCGCTCGTCGACGGTGGCCTCGTGGGCGCGGAAGATGACGTCGGTGTTGCGAATTGCCCAATTGAGGGTGTCCGTCATCGCCGGGACGTCGGCATGGGTGGCGTCGCGGATAATCATGGCAGCAGCATTACAATTGCGGGCATGTCTAAGAAGAAGCCACGCCCCGTTCCGGTTCCCTTGGCGGGAGTGAGAGGGCTGATCGACGCCCACACGCACCTCGCCTCCTGCCCCGACGAAGACTCCGCGGTGGTGGAGCGCGCCCACACCGCCGGCATCGAGCGCATCGTCACCGTGGGTGATGGCCTGGCCGAGGCTGAAAAGGCCCTGGAGGCGGCCCACAGCTTTGAGAAGGTCTGGGCGGCCTGCGCCATTCACCCCACCAAGGCCGGCGAGCTGGATGAGGCCGCCCGCGCGCGGCTGAGCGAGATGGCGCGCGACCCGCGCTGCGTGGCCATCGGAGAGACCGGGCTGGATACCTACTGGATCACCCACGAGCCCGAGCGCACAGCACCCCTGGAGGTGCAGATCGAGGCCCTGCAGTGGCACGCGCAGTTGGCCGCGGAGGTGGGCAAGACGCTCATGATCCACAACCGCGAGGCGGATGCCGAACTCATGGAGGCTCTCGAACAGTGCCCGCAGCCGCCGAAGGTCATGCTGCACTGCTTCTCCTCGCCGCTGGAGGTGGCCCGGCAGGCGCTGGAGCGCGGCTACGTGCTCTCCTTTGCAGGCAACGTCACTTTCAAGCGCAACGAGGAGATGCGCCAGGCGGCAGCACTCGCCCCGGCCGGCCAACTGCTCATCGAGACTGACGCCCCTTACATGACGCCCGAGCCCTTCCGCGGGGCGCGCAATGAGCCCTCGCTGATCGGGCACACCTATGCCTGCGTGGCCGAGGCCAGGGGAGTGGCTATCGAGCAGCTGGTGGAGGAGGTCAACGCCACCTTCGACGAGGTCTTTGCTATGTGAGCATTCTCATAGTCGCCGAAGCAGCAGGACAGCGGTGATGCGCGGGAATGGTGTGACTCGAGTGTCCCACGGGGTGTTCCGGTGATTCGGGGCGAATGATTAGCCTCGACTGTTACGCGCTGTTATCGTATTGTTATTCAATATTCGCCTGCGGGAAACACGGTTTCCGGCCCCGCCCCGCGCGGGCGCCACGGCCCCTGAGGACTCCGCTCAATCAGGGCCCAGCCCACCGCCACGCAGGCGCACGCGGAATGCACACGAGAAGAAGAATGAGGATTATGTCCCCGAAGAATCAGATCAAGCGCATCAATAACACCCGCTCCCTTCCCCTGCGCGTGGCCACCGGCGGCGTACTGGGCACCCTGGCAGTGGGCGGTGTCGTGGCCGTCGGTTCCCAGAAGGACGTCACGCTCGACGTCAACGGTGAGACCATGACCCTGGCCACCTTCGCCGGCGACGTCAACGGCGCACTTTCCGCTGCCGGCGTGAGCGTCAACGGTGAGGACGTGGTCTACCCGGCTCCTTCCGAGCAGCTGCGCGACGGCGATAACATCACCGTGCGCACCGCAAAGCCGGTGGCTGTGACCATCGACGGCGTGGAGCAGCGCTTGTCCTCCACGGACCTCAAGGTCTCCGACCTGCTGGCCGGCCTGCAGGGGGTTACCCCGGGCTCCGCCATTACCTCCGGCGATAAGGAGGTGGATGAAGACGAGCACGTCTCGGAGGGCATGAACCTCGAGGTCACCTCGCCGAAGATCATCAAGATTAACGATGGCGGCAAGATCTCCTACGCCAACATCGCGGCCAAGACCGTGGCGGACGTCATCAAGGCCCGCGGCATCGACGTGGACGAGGATGACCGCGTCTTCCCGGCCATGGACACCCCGGTCACCGCTGGCATGTCCATCAAGGTGGACCAGGTCTCCACCACGCTGTACGACGCCGACGAGGAATTCGACGCCCCGGCCAACTACGTTGATGATCCGGAGCTCAGCGAGGGCACCGAGGAGATCCGCGAGGAGGGCGTGAAGGGCAAGCGCACCGTCACCCGCAAGCTGGTCATGGTTGACGGTGCCAAGGAGTCCGAGGACATCGTCAAGGAGAAGGTCACCGTCGAGCCTAAGGCCGCCACCATCGCGCGCGGCACCAAGCCGGCCTCCTCCGCCCCGGCTGTCGCTGACGGCTCGGTGTGGGACTCCCTGGCCCAGTGCGAGGCCACCGGTAACTGGTCCATCAACACCGGTAATGGCTTCTCCGGCGGCTTGCAGTTCACCCCGTCCACCTGGGCTGCCTTCGGCGGCACCGAGTACGCGGCCGAGGCCTGGCAGGCCTCCCGCGAGGAGCAGATCGCCGTGGCCGAGAAGGTCCAGGCGGCGCAGGGCTGGGGGGCCTGGCCGGCGTGCACCTCCAAGCTCGGCATTGGCTAACCTATAACGCATGACTGAACCCCACCTGCTCGGCCCGGCGGAGATCCGTGAGCTCGCCGCGGCCTTGGACGTGACCCCAACGAAGAAGCTGGGGCAGAACTTCCTGCATGATCCGAACACCATCCGGCGCATCGTCGCCGCGGCGGATCTTGAGCGCGAGGATCGCGTGGTGGAAGTCGGCCCCGGGCTCGGGTCTCTCACCCTCGGCCTGCTGGGGGCTGTGGACGATCTCACCTGCGTGGAGATCGATCCGCGTCTGGCCGCGCAGCTGCCCGAGACCATCGCTCAGCGCGCCCCGGAGCAGGCCGGGAACCTGAAGCTCATTGAGAAGGATGCCCTCAAGCTCGACGCCACCGAGCTCGGCGAGCCTACGTCCGTGGTGGCCAACCTGCCCTATAACGTGGCGGTTCCGGTGCTGCTGCACATCCTGGAGCTCTATCCCTCCATCCGCCGCGTGCTGGTGATGGTGCAGCTGGAGGTGGCCGAGCGTCTGGCCGCTCAGCCCGGCAGCAAGGTCTACGGTGTGCCCAGCGTCAAGGCCTCCTTCTACGGCGACGTGCGTCAGGCAGGCACCATTGGCAAGAACGTCTTTTGGCCCGCTCCCAACATCGAGTCGGGGCTGGTGCGCATCGACTGCCACGACACCTACGACACCGCATTGCGCCCGCGGCTTTTCGCGCTTGTCGACGCCGCCTTTGCCCAACGCCGCAAGACCCTGCGCGCGGCGCTTTCGGGATTCTTCGGCTCCGGCACGGAGGCGGAGAGCGCGCTGCGCGCGGCGGGCATCGACCCCACCCTGCGGGGGGAGAAGCTCTCCGTGGCCGACTTCGTGCGCCTCGCAGAGGTTACCGCGGAGGTGAGCCATGACTGATTACGACGTACACCACCAGGACCCCGAAGACGAGGACGCCCCGCGCTGGAACATTACCGGGCGGTGGACGGCCAGGGCGCACGCCAAGGTCAACCTACACCTCGGTGTGGGGGAGGCCCGCGAGGACGGCTTCCACGAGCTCGCCACCGTGTTCCAGTCACTGCAGCTGCACGACACCGTCACCTATGAGCCCAGCACCAAATTCCTGACGTTGAGCGTCGACGGGCCGCACGCCGCCGGCGTGCCCACGGATGAAAACAACCTGGCGTGGATGGGCATGCGCTTTGTGTCCCTCAACTTCGGCGTGGACTTTCCGCGCGGCCACCTGCACCTGCACAAGCAGATTCCCGCGGCCGGCGGCATGGCGGGCGGCTCTGCCGACGCCGCCGCGGCCATGAAGCTGGGCAGCGCGGCGTGGGCCACCATCACCGGGAAGCCGGAGGCCGCAGAGGAACACAACCTGCGGCTCGCCGGTTTCGTGGGCTCCGACGTGCCCTTTACCTGGATGGGCGGGACTGCCCTGGGCCACGGCCGCGGCGAGCTGCTCACCCCGATGATGTCGCGCGGTGAGTACATCTGGGCCATCGTCACCCACCAGGAGGGCCTGTCCACCCCGGCAGTCTTTCGCAAGCTCGATGAGCTGCGCGCAGTCGGCCGCGGCAGCGAGCCCCACATGGACACCACCGCGGTGGGCCAGGCGCTTATCTCCGGGGATCCGCACGCGCTGGCAGCGGCCCTGCACAATGACTTGCAGGTCGCAGCGCTGTCCCTGCGCCCGGATCTGCGCAAGGTGCTCGATACCGGCAAGGCCGCGGGCGCGTTGCAGGGGATTATCTCCGGCTCGGGGCCGACGTGCGCGTTTTTGTGCGAAGACGAAGAAACCGCCCTCGAGGTCATCGCGCAGGTCACTGCGGATAACCGCGGCACCAGCGGGTTGGTAACCCGTGGTCCGGCGCCGGGGGCGGAAGTAGTGGAGGAAGTCTATCCCCTCTAGCGGGGGCGCCTCCTCCTCACGGTTCTTTTCTAGAGCTCTTCTTCTAGAGCACACTCATCTCGGCTTCTAGAGCACACTCATCTCGGTGGGGCGCACGTCGAGGTCGAAGCGGTTGACCTCCTTGAACTCGAGGAGGTCGATGACCACCAACTGCTTCTTGGTGGCGTCGGTGATGTAGGCGTAACCGTCGGTCGCCTTGAGGATCGGGCCGGGCTGCTGCCACTCCTCGTTCTCGCGCCACTCGGAGATGGCGTCGATCTTCTTAGTCACCTTGCCGGTGTCCGGGTCGATGACGTTGAGCTTGCCGTCGGTGGTGAGCACCAGGGCCTCGCCCAGCGGGCCGCGGGCCAGGGAGCGGAACCAGTAGGAGGAGCCCAGCTCCACCTTCTTGGCGGAGTAGTCCGTGGTGTTGATGAGTGCCACGGAGGTGGGGCGCTCAAAGTCGGCGTCCTTCTCGGTCTTGTTATCCGCCAGGATGACGTCGGACTCCTCGGAGCCCACGGAGTTGCCGGAGCGCTGGTAGCCGTCCTTGCCGGCGTAGGCAGAGACGTCAATCTTGTGGAACTTCTGTCCGTCGAAGACCACCGGGCCGTCCTCGCAGCCGAAGAAGAGCGAGCCGTTGGCCGCGGCGGACTCGCCGTGCACGCCCGGGCACTCGGTGGTCTCCGCGAGCACCTTCTTGTTCTTATCCAGGTGCTGGATGGTGGTGCGCTTGTCCTCGGTGCCCTTGGTCATGACGATGGACCCGTCCTTGAGCGGCACGGCCACGCCGTGGTGGGCAGCGCCCGACTCGAAGGTGGTGATGTCCTTCGGGTCCGCAATCTGATCGGTGGGCAGCACCTGGGCCGTGCCCTTGCCGTCGGAAAAGAGCGCGGTGAAGCCGTCGTGGTGAACCACGTGGCCGGCGTGGGGAGCGTCGAAGGTGGCCTCATCGAGCTCGGGGTCGGCGGTGTAGTAGTGCTTGTGGTCGCCGTGCTGCTTGGCAATCAGCCCAGAGTCGTAGGTGAGGAACTTGTCACCGGAGGTGACCATGACGTGGCGGCCGTCTCCAGCCTCGGATAGGCGCAAGAAGCCGGGCAGCTCCTCGGTGTCGAGCACTTTGCCGGTCTTGGCGTCGTAGGTGGTCAGGCCCCCGTCGTGGGAGATGGCGATGCGATTGGGCAGCTGGGCTACCTCGGTCTCGCCCTCGCCGGCTTCCATGCCGTCGTGCTCGTGATCATCGCCGTGACCGTGGCCCTCGTGCTCGTGATCATGGCCCTCATGCTCATGGTCGTGCTCGTGGGCCTCGGAGGTGGCCGGGGCGGCGGAGTCATCGGACGAGGAGCAAGCGGTGACCAGCAGTGCGGAGGTGGCTAGCACCGCGAGAAGAGATTGTGCAGATTTTTTCATAGTGCACCAATCTATTAGGAACGGTAATCATTTGCAATTGTGTGGGTGCGGCGTGTGTAACTGGGGGTGCACTGTGGGGCGGGCGCGCTGTCAGGTAGGAGCGCTGCGTATCCCTGCGATGTGGTGGGGGAGCGTGCCGTGCCAGGCACTAAGATGAGACGCGTTATGGCAAACCTCATCAACCTGGAAAACGTATCCAAGTCCTTTGGCTTGAAGACCCTCCTCGACGGGGTATCGCTGGGCGTCCAGACCGGCGATCGCATCGGTATCGTCGGCATCAACGGCGGCGGCAAGACCACGCTGCTCGAGGTGCTGACCGGAATCGAGCCGCCGGACAGCGGGCGCGTTTCCCACAACTCAGACCTGCGCATGGCGGTGGTGACCCAGCGCTTCGATCTTGCCGAAGACCTCACCGTGGCCCAGGCCATCATTGAGCCGCTCGGCCTGGAGACCTACGAGTGGGCCTCCAACGCCAAGGTGCGCGACGTCCTCGGCGGCCTGGGCATCGTGGACCTGGGCCTGGAGACAAAGGTCGGAGCCCTCTCCGGCGGCGAGCGCCGCCGCGTCAACCTGGCCGCCGCGCTGGTGCAGGACCTCGATCTCGTCGTGCTCGACGAGCCCACCAACCACCTCGACGTCGAGGGGGTGCAGTGGCTGGCTGAGCACCTGCTGCGCCGCAAGCTGGCCATCGTCGTGGTCACCCACGACCGCTGGTTCCTCGACACCGTGGCCACCCGAACCTGGGAGGTGCACGACGGCACCGTGGACCTTTACGAGGGTGGCTACAACGACTGGATTTTCGCCCGCACCGAGCGCGCCCGCCAGGCCGATGCTGCCGAGCAGCGCCGCCAGAACCTGGCCCGCAAGGAGCTGGCCTGGCTGCGCCGCGGCGCGCCGGCGCGTACCTCCAAGCCGCGCTACCGCATCGAAGCGGCCGAGGCCCTCATCGCGGACGTCCCCGCCCCGCGCGACAAGGTTGAGCTCATGGCCTTTTCCAAGCAGCGCCAGGGCCGCGTGGTCATCGAGCTGGAGGATGCCACCATCTGCACCCCGGACGGGCGCACGCTGGTGGATCACCTCACCTGGCGCCTAGCGCCGGGCGAGCGCATCGGCCTCGTCGGCGTCAACGGCTCCGGCAAGACCACCCTCCTGCGGGCGCTGGCCGGCGAGGTGGAGCTGGCCGCAGGCAAGCGCATCGAGGGCAAGACTGTGCGGCTGGGCTGGCTGCGCCAGGAGCTCGATGATCTAGATCCGGAGCGCCGGCTTATCGACGCCGTCGAGGACGTCGCCACCTACGTCCAGCTGGGCAAGAAGGAGCTCTCCGCCTCGCAGCTGGCCGAGCGCCTCGGCTTTTCGGCCAAGCGTCAGCGCACGCCGGTGGGGGATCTCTCCGGTGGCGAGCGCCGCCGCCTGCAGCTGACCCGTGTGCTCATGGCTGAGCCCAACGTGCTGCTCCTTGACGAGCCCACCAACGACCTCGACATCGACACCCTCCAAGAGCTGGAGTCCCTGTTGGATTCCTGGCCGGGCACGCTCGTGGTCATCTCCCACGACCGCTACCTCATCGAGCGCATTGCGGATAATACCTACGCGCTCTTCGGCGACGGCAAGCTCACCAACCTGCCCGGCGGCATTGATGAGTACCTGAGCAAGCGCGCGGCGATGGAAGCCCAGCGCAGCAGCGGCGTGCTGGACCTTGGCTCCGCCAACACCGACGCAACCGCCAACACGGTAGCCGCTCGTGGCGCACAGGAGGCGCACAAGGCGCAGAAGAACGAGAAGAAGCTCAGCGCCCAGCAGGTCCGCGAGCTCAGCAAGAAGATGAACGCCCTGGAGCGCAAGATTGCCA
The DNA here is from genome assembly GCF_030532325.1 of Corynebacterium sp. GTDB lineage: Bacteria > Actinomycetota > Actinomycetes > Mycobacteriales > Mycobacteriaceae > Corynebacterium. The sequence continues at coordinate 3,767 of NZ_JAUNLS010000023.1, read as the reverse complement.
AGCTGGATCAGAGTACGGACAAGCTCAACGAGCAGATGGCCAAGGCGGCCGAAGAGGTGGACACCGCCGAGCTGACCCGGCTGGATGGTGAGCTCAAGAAGGTCAGCGCTGAGCGCGAGGAACTGGAACTGGAGTGGCTGGAACTCGGCGAGCAGCTTGAGGGCTAACGCATAATTTCATCACGATGCTATTAAAATACCGGGTCCCACTTTCCGTTGTGTGCTAGTTGTGGCACGGTAGTAAGCATGAGTTCTTCGCGTACGCTTTCCCGTTTGTCCGCTGTTGCCCTCGCTGGTGTTGTTGCGATGGGAGGCGCTGCTGCAGCTCAGGCACAGAGCCTGGAGCAGGCCTCCTCTCAGTTTGCTGCCCAGATCCCGCAGGGCTCCAGCCAGATCGAAATCCCGGCTGACGCCTACGGCGTGGTCTCCGATACCGCCAAGCGCTTCAACATTGCGGTGCCGGACTTCATCAAGCCGCAGGCCCCCGCCGTGGCCGGCACCGTTGCTGACGCCACCCGTGCCCACCTGAAGAAGCAGGGCCACCACTATGATGCCAAGGCAGAAGAGATTGCCAAGCACTGGGCCGGCCAGGCCGCTGAGGGCAAGGTGACCTTCTACGACAACGCGGGTGACGGCATCACCCACCTGGACATGGGCTCCGGCAACGTCTACCGTCTCACCCCGAAGACCGCCCAGGAGCGCGTCGATTGGCTCAACCGCGACGTCCCCGTCAACCAAGGCCCTGGCAAGGGCTTCGGCGTGGCCACCAGTTTCGACGGCAAGTACATCTACCTGGTGGAGTACTTCCTTAACTAACGCGCTGAGCTAACCCCGCGCCGCAGCGCCACAGCAGCGCGAAGCCGCCCGCCACACGAGGTTGGCGGGAGATACCGCCACAGTGCGAGCTCCAGTCCGGGGCCAGCACTGTGGCATCCTTCGTTTTCGACAGGTACGGTGGTGGGCATGATTTTGATTAACGTTCAGTTCCACGTCAAGCCTGAGTACGCCGAGACCTTCCTGGAGGAGATCGACTGGTACACCCAGGCCTGCCAGGCAGAGCCGGGCTGCATTGACTTCAAGTGGTTCCGCGATCCCACCGACTCCCAGCGCTTCCTGCTGCTGGAGTCCTACAAGGACGGCACCGACGTTGACCACGTCAACACCGAGCACTTCAAGCGCTCCTGCGAGGAGTTCCCCAAGTACCTGCTGGAGACCCCGGACATCATCAACGTCCACATTGACGGCAAGGAGTCTTGGGACAAGATGGCGGAGTTCTCCGTCGACTAAGACCGGCAACTCAGACTCAAGGGGCTGGCGCTTAAAGCGCGCAGCCCCTTGTTTCTTTCCTATTCGACCTGTGCCACGCGCCCGGTCTTATTTACTCGGTGCTGCCTAGCCCAGCTGGCACTGCGTGCTCAGGTTCTTGTCACCAGTAGAGTACTGTTCCAGTGCGTCTGCAAAGACCTGGGCGTAGGAATCAGCGGACTCGGGCAGCGGGTGCACCCCGTCGGAGTAGAGCAGCGCCGGGTTCGCCTGGGCTGCGCCGCACCAGTCAGCAAGGTAGACGTTGTCGTACTTCGCCGCTGCATCCACCACATCCTTGCGAGCCTGGTTCATCCAGTCGCGCTCACCGTAGGGCACGGCGAGGACGATGGTGCGATCCGGGCCGAGGAGGTCCACGATCTGCGCCATCTGATCCGGGAAGGCGGCGCCATTGGTGCCGAAGCCTAGGAACACCGTCGAGCGCAGCTGGCCGGAATCCTTGAGCTGCTCGAGGATGGAAATCGCCGCCGTGTAGTGGCGGGAGACGTCCGCGTCGATGTAGATGCCGGGGTAGCGCGCGCTGAGCGCCTGGGAGGCGGCCAGCATCACGGAGTCACCCACGGCGGTGATGTCGGGACCCTCAGGTAGCGCTCGGGCCTTCGCTGGGGCTTGGCGTGGCTGCGTCTTCGCGGCCCCACCAGCAGCCTCTTGGTTGGCGTCCTGGTTGAGCTGCTGCAGCTTCTCCAGCTCCTGCTCCAACTCGGACTTGTCGTTGGAGGTCACCAGCGCGTAGCCCACGCCAACCAGGGAGGCCACCACGAGGATGGGTGCGAGCGGCCAGAGCACCTTGCCCATCGAGTCGAGCAGCTCGTGGGCGCTGGGCCGGGAGGACCAGTACTGTTTCCACGTCTTCTTGTAGCCGCCGCGGCGGAAGGGGTTCTCCACGAACTGGTAGGAGAGCTCAGCCAGGCCGAAGGAAATCGGCACGGCAACTAGTCCCAGGATCCACGGGTTCTCGCTGTTGTGGTTGCCGTCAAACAACGCCCGCAGGATCATGATCACCGGCCAGTGCCACAGATAGAGCGAGAAGGAACGCTGGCCCAGCCAGCGCATCACGCCGGTGCGGAAGAGCACGGTCAGCGGGCCGCGCTCGCGTGCCACGCCCCAAATCATCAAAGAGCCAAGAATGCTGGTGAGCAAGAGCCCGCCGCGGTAGGTGAAGTCCAGGGTGGCGGTCATCCAGATAAGCTGAGCCACGTACGCCACGAAGGCGAGCGTGCCCACCACGGTGGCCACGCGGGCCTCCGTCTTGCCTGCCGAGGGCCAGGAATCCGCCTTCGGGTCCGCGGAGGTGGAGGTCATGAGCAGGGATAGAATCGCGCCGCACAGCAGGCCGAAGGCGTGGGTATCGGTGCCGTAGTACACGCGGGTGGGGTCCTCGCCCGGCACGTAGAGCGCCCACATGGCGGCCACGGAAGCCAGCGCCAGAACCACGGAGACCACAATGGGCGCCCTGCGCGGCCAGCGCTTCGCCATGACAAAGACGGCCACCATGATGAGAGGCCAGAACACGTAGAACTGTTCCTCCACGGCCAGCGACCAGTAGTGTGCGAAGACCTGAATCTCGTTGTCCGCAAAGTAAGACTGGCTGGTGGCAATCTGTGTCCAGTTGTTGACAAAGAATAGCGTGCCCAGGAACTGCTCGCGGATGCCCACGGCGAGGTCCCCGCCGAGTGCGGCCACCAGCGCCGTGCACAGCGTGAGCACCGTGACCGCGGCGGGCAGGATGCGGCGGAAGCGGCGCACCCAGAAGTCCTTCAAGCTGATACGGCCATTCACGCGGAATTCGCGCACCAGCAGCGAGGTAATAAGGAAACCGGAGAGGACAAAGAACATGTCCACGCCGAGGTACCCGCCCGGGAGGAAGTCCTGGAAGAAGTGGTAGAGAATCACCGCCAGCACGGCTAGGCCGCGCAGACCGTCAAGGCCCTTGACTTGGCGCAGGCGTGCGCGCCGGTTCTTCTTGACCTCCTTGGACTCCGCCGGCACGGCGAGTGCGTCCGGCTCGTGCTCGCTGGGCTGCGCTGCCGGTGCCGTGGTGGCTACCGCGCTTGCCGACGCCCCCTCTACCGTCAACTCCCCAGAACGCGCGGAGTCATTCACCGGGAGTGATGCTTTGGTCGCGGTTTTGCGTTGGCGTGCAGAAAGCGTGCCCACCTCGACGGAGCGGCGCGAGAGCGCGCGTGAAATCTCCGCTTCGGTTGCTGCATTGGGTTTTTGCTCTGCAGGCTTCTTCTCCACCGGCGTCTTGTCCACCGGCTTCTTGTCCGTAGGCTGCTTAACCTCAGCCTTTGTGTCCTCAGGCTTGTCGTTCTGAGGCTTTGTCTGCGGCGTCGGTTGTGCCTGAGTCTGTGGCGCCTTGGGCTTCGTCTCAGGCGTGGTGCCGGTGATCGCTGTGTTCTTGCGCTTGCCCTTGGCCTTGTTGTTGGCCTTGGCCTTGTTGTT
>NZ_JAUNLS010000022.1:5216-36516 GCF_030532325.1 Corynebacterium sp. | reverse complement strand
CACAACTAATCACCAAGATTCGAAACCAGATACACCACTACCCAGGACTTGACCAATGCAGAGGGCATCCCTGAGTATAAATCTGTGATGTCTCGTAGGTTATTGGACTCGGAGTCTGGTGATTTTTTGACGTGATGTCTACTAACTTTTTGGACTCGGTGAGTCCAGAATTTTGGGATGGCAATTCCATCCCATCTCAGAAAGAAGATCGCTGATTTTGATCCCGTCCGCGACGGGGCACAGTCAAGCAGTTCTACAAAGACAACGGTATTTCCAGGCAGACGTACCTGAATATCAAAAAGCGCATCGCCGAGCGTGGTCGAGCCGGCATTCTGCCTGACAGTACGGCGCCTAAGAACCCCAGCAGACGCCACAGCGATGACAACAAGGCGCTTGGTTATCGATGCGCGAGGTGTTTTGAAAGCACAAGGCCGTGACTACGGGCCCTGGTCGATTTATTACTACCTCATCGATGAGGCCAAATCAACATCGGCTATGTGCAAGGCCACTGGCACCGCCAGCCACCGCAGATCAAACCCGAGCTATCCCGGCCACGCCCATCACGCAAAAAGCGAAGCTAACCCAACAACACTAGAAAAAGTCCAAAAACACCATGGACTCCCAGTCCAAAAAGTCACTGGACTCCGAGTCCAATATGTTCATGGACATAACACCCTGAGTATAAATCCTACGGTTACTAGCACTGTGTTGAGACGAACACGCCTGCCCCCAAATGCCCTACACTAAGAGCAGCACGGGTTGCTGGATGAAGCTTAGCTACATTTTTCGCCACCTTCAGTGCTTTTACCCAAGTGGCTTCATGTCCGCTGACAACAGCCGCAGTCGCAGCGTTACACAGGTAGACTCTCCAGTCGGTAACGATTCCACGTGCTCGGGTTGCCGTATCCGGCCCGTATTCACCCTGTTCTTCAAAGCCGAGCACCTCATTACGATTCAAAACAGTCACTCCATTTGGGTTATTAATGGTGATCGTGTTTGCCACAGTATCTTCTACCAATGTCGTAACACCATCAGGGCCACTGATTGTTGTCACATTTCCTTCTGTAGTGATAGTGGTTTCTTCGACATTCGCACCGGCTTTTTCGGTAGTTCCCATTGTCGATTCGGCAGCCCCAGCCGACTGAGCCCCTCCGAACGCAATGCTCAGAGCGAGCACAAATCCCGTTACCTTCTTTTTCATTGGATAGACCTCGCCTTTCGAGTAGAGTTGAAGGGAGGTTCACTATCAAACCATATTTTGGAGTGCTTTTCTGATGAGCCGTTTGATTGGCTTTGCCGGGATTGCCGTGCTGGTGGTTTCGGGAGTCTTTGCTTTACTCGGTTACACAAACATCTCGTATATTTTTCTAGCCTTTGCCGCTATTGATCTCATAGTTGCCGTGATCTATCAGCCTGACGAATCCAATGACAGAAGAGCTAAACAGTTGAAGGTAGTTAGCTGCTCAGCCATACTCCTCGGCACACTTTTTATCTATATAACAGGTTCTTGGATAGGTATCATCGCAATATTCTCTGGGATAATAGATCTCATGTCCGGAAAATTTTCAATACTCAAAAAAGAGCCGCAGAAACGGTAGAGTTGTTGATTCTAATGCAAAATGCTGGCAGCCAATGATTGACCTCAAACAGGTGGGTACTTTCGTTCCTTTTCTGTTCTTCTAGATCGTTCGTTCGAAAGTGCTTCTACCGTTGTCTGATTCTTAGGTTCGGCTATGTGCCACGAAGCGGGGACCTGTCCCCTGTTTGGTAGATTACCTTTTCTTCCAGCCCGACTGGGTTGGATATCAGGCGTCCACCAAAGAAGGGGGCAGGCCGCCTTCCGCATAACTAAGGCCCAAACCCCACTGTACGGGTGTAAAACAATGGCCGAATCTATCTTTTTTACACGTAGCTTCCAGCCTGCATGCCTTAACGCTTCTTTGCTTCTCGTGGGGTTGCCTGCAAATCCTGGACTCGTAGTGGAGCTACCTAGTGGTTTGGCAGCTATTTCTTTTCTGCTGGTGTTTAGGCTGGGTGTGGTTCTCAAAATCGCTGGGTCGCCCAGTGCTGACGGTCGTAGGCTCGGGGGGCTGCGGAGGTGCCGCAGACACCACCGCAAAAAGGCAGGGTAAAGCCAAGGCTAGGGAGAGCTGCGGTAGCAGCCCAGGGGCGCCTATTGACAACGCACTGAAAACGGAAAAGCTCGATTTAGACCACGAAGGCATATATGCGCTCGTCCGTTAAAGGCGGCATGTTAAAGGCACGGCCAAGAATCCGGCAGGCAAGTCGCCTCCGGACGGGAGGGGCGCAGCTGGTCTCGGCGCTACAACAACCGCCGAAGCAACTAGGCCTCGGGCAAGAAGCCGCGCTCGCGCATGCGGGTGAGCACGTTGTGGGCCGAGATGAGGCACATGGGCACGCCCACGCCCGGGACGGTGGTGCCGCCGGCGTAGTAGAGATTGTCCACCTTGCGTGAGACGTTGCGGCCCCGCAGGAAGGCGGACTGCCGCAGCGTGTGCGCCGGGCCCACGGCGCCGCCGGACCACGAGTTGTAGCGCTGCGCGAAATCGCTGGGCCCTAGTGTCCGCTGCACCACGATGCGCTGCGCAAAGTCCTCGATTCCCAGCCACTGGCCAATCTGTGCGATGGCCGCCTGCGCAATGGCAGAAACGCGCGGGCAGGCCGCGCTACGGTAGGCGTCGCCGTGACCAAAGGACTCCTCCGCCGGCACCGGGATGAGCACGAAGAGATTCTCGTGGCCTTTCGGGGCTACCTGCGCATCCGTGGCTGAGGTTTTCGAGATGTAGATCGACTCCGAAGCCCCCAACGGCCGCGTGGGCTCCGGGCCGCGGTAGACCGCCTGGAAGTCCGGGGTCCAGTCCTTGCTAAACAGCAGCGTGTGGTGAGCCAGCTGCGGAAGCTTCCCGCGCACACCCAGCAGCACAAGCACCGTTCCCAGTCCCGGGTCCCTGCCGGCAAAGTAGCGCTCCGGGTAGCTGCGGGCCTTCGGGGGCAACAGTGCGGTCTCAGTGTGGTGGAGATCGGCGGCGGAGATGAGGGCGTCGGCAAGCAGGGTGCGCGGGCCAGAAGGCGTGGCCACCGTAACGCCGGTGGCGTGGCCGTCCGTGACATCGATGGAGGTGACCTCAGTATCGAGGAGGAACTTTGCGTCCCCGGCCTGGCGGGCGATGGCCTCCACCACGGCCTTGAAGCCGCCCTGGGGGTAGCGCACGCCTTCCACGAGGTCCGTGTGGCTCATGAGCGAGTAGAGCGCCGGGGCTCGCTGCGGCTCCGTCGAAAGAAAAACCGCCGGATAGGTGAGCACCTGCCGCAGCCGGTAATCAGTAAACTGCGCGGCCACGTGGGCGTCGAGGGAGCGCACTAGGAGCAGCGCCAGGGTGCGCAGCCGCGCCAGCACCTCGGCGCTGAGCAGCTCCACGGGCCGGGAGAACGTGGTGTAGAGGAAGTTTCGCAGCGCAATGCCGTAGGCCTCGCTGGCTTGGCTCAGGTACGCGCGCACCCGCTGGCCGGCGCCGGGCTCAATGGACTCAAAGAGCGCGGCGACGTTCTCCACGCCGGTATGGACGTCGATGTGCTCGCCGTCTTCGTTGTAGACGCGGTAGGCCGGGCTGAGATCCACCAGCTCGAGCTCGGCGGCGGTCGAGGTGCCGCAGGCGCGGAAGAACTCGTCAAAGGCCTCCGGCATGAGGTACCACGAGGGGCCGGTGTCGAAGCGGAAGCCCTCGACCTCCAGGGAGCCCGCGCGCCCGCCGAGCTCTGGCAGCTTGTCGATGACCGTGACACGCAGCCCCTCACGCGTGAGCAAGGCCGCGGTGGCCAGCCCGGCTATCCCGGCTCCGATGACGATGACGTGCTTGCTCACAACAGGGCTCCTTGGGTCTAGTGGCAGGTTTAGAACAGAGCCTCCGCCGCGGCCCGGGCCACGACATAGGACTTACGCGCGGGCGGGACGGAGACACGCTTTCGCATGATCTCGGCGGCGGGGGTGGCCTCGAGGATGTCGGTGAGCTCGCTAAACAGCGCGGTGGCGGCTGCGACGCCGAGACGCGAGCCGCGGGGCAGCTGCTGCGTGGCGCGGCGTGCCGCGTCAAGGTCGGCGCGGATCTCGGCGATGAGCTTGTTCTTGGTGGTCTCGTCGAGGCCGCGCGCGGCATCCAGGCCGGGGAAGTAAGTGCGGCCAAGGCGGGCGGTGTCCTCGTGCAGATCCCGCAGGAAGTTGATCTTCTGGAAGGCCGCGCCGAGGCGCTGCGCGCCCTCCTCCAAGCTTGCCGGGTGGGACCGGCCGGAGTAGAAGGCGTCCAGGCACAGCAGGCCGATGACCTCAGCGGAGCCGTAGACATAGGCCGCGAAGGATTCCTCGGTGTGCTGGGACTGCGTGAGATCCCGGCGCATGGAGGCAAAGAAGGCCTTGAGGTGCTCGTCGCGGAAGCCGCAGCGCCGAGCCGAGAGCGCGAAGGCGTGCAGGACCGGATCGGGGTGGAAGCGCTGCTGGGTGGCGCAACGCACAGCATCTTCGTAGGAATCTAACAGCCCGGCGGCCTCGGCGGGATCGAGGCCGGAATCCACGATCTCATCCGCGGTGCGCACCATGGCGTAAAGATTGCGAATATCGGTGCGCACGGGGGCGTGAAGAAGCTGCGTGGCCAGCGAAAAGCTGGTGGAGTAGTGCCGCATGATCTGTGCTGCGGCCGCGCAGCTGCTGCGGTCATAGCGCTCTAAGGGGCTTAGCCTTGATGCCCTAACCATGGCCCACACAGCCGGTAGCAGGGACGAAAGTGAAGGCACACATGGGCCAAATTTTAGACCATGGCCTACTGTGCTTCGGCATGGGCCGCTAGGGTAGTGGGGATAGTTTTGTTCACAACCACAGCAATCTCAGGAGAACTCTGAAATGACCCCAACGACCAACGCTGCGGCCCGCGCCGTCGAGCTCTTCAAGCAATACGGGCAGGGCGATACCGCAGTGACCGCGTTGGACCACGTCAACGTCGAATTCGAGCGCAACAAGTTCACCGCCATCATGGGGCCCTCCGGCTCCGGCAAGTCCACCCTCATGCACACCATGGCCGGCCTGGACTCCGCGACCTCCGGTTCGGCATTCATCGGTGATACCGACATGTCCCAGCTGGGGGATAAGGAAATCACCGCGCTGCGCCGCGACCGCCTGGGTTTCATCTTCCAGTCCTTCAACCTGGTGCCCACGCTCACGGCCGCGGAGAACATTACGCTGCCGATGGACATTGCGGGCAAGGACGTGGACAAGCAGTGGTTCGAGGAGGTCACCCAGCGCCTGGGCCTGGCCGAGCGCCTCAGCCACCGTCCTGCGGAGCTCTCCGGCGGCCAGCAGCAGCGCGTGGCCTGCGCCCGCGCCCTGGTGGCGCGCCCGGAAATCATTTTCGGTGACGAGCCCACCGGCAACCTGGACTCCAACTCCTCGGCGGAGGTCTTGAGCATTCTGCGCACCGCCGTGGACCAGGATGATCAGACCGTGGTGATTGTCACCCACGACGCCAAAGCGGCCTCCTATGCTGACCGCGTGATCTTCCTCGCGGACGGCAAGCTGGTCAACGAATTGCAGGATCCCACCATGGAAGCCATCCACGCTGTGATGGCGGAGATCGAAGGCTAAAGGATCGAAGGCTAAAGGGAACTCATGGCTTCAACCAACACTATGCGCAAGGTGTCCTTGCGCAACATCGTCGCGCACAAGCTGCGCCTGACCCTCACGCTGCTGGCCGTGGTGCTGGGCACCGCGTTTATCGCCGGCTCGCTCATGTTCACCAACTCGCTGTCGAGCACCTTTGACTCCGCGGTGAGCAACGCCTACACGGGCGTCGACGCGGGCGTGCACCGCAAGGACGACGGCCCCATTCTCGATGAGAAGCTGCGCGAAGAGCTGGCTAACGACGACCTCGTGGGCAACGTCAACATCGAGAGCTCCCAGACCGTCGTGGTGGCCAACGACAAGTCCGAGGCCTACCAAACCGCCGGCGGCACAGCCAGCGTGACCCCGTATTACACCCCGGATCAGATGGTGGGTGAGCCCAGCGAGCTCATCGAGGGCTCCGAGCCGCAGGGCCCGGAGGAAGTGGTCATCAACGATTCCGCCGCGGAGAAGTTCGGCATCGGCCTGGGTCAGAAGCTCATCGTGGTCCACCCGGACCACAGGGATGAGGTCACCGTGGTGGGCGTCGTCAAGCCTGCGGTGGATCAGGGCCCCAGCATTGTGCTGCAGATGGACCACGCGGGATTTACTGAGCGCTACGGCAACTCGGATGCGCTCAAGGTCTCCGCGGCCGAGGGCGTGGATGAGAACCAGCTGGTGGATCACCTCAACGAGACCTACCCGGTCAAGGCCGAGTCCGGCCAGAAGCTCGCCGACGAGCTTTCCGACGCCGTCGGCTCCGCCCTCAAGTTTGTCAACTACTTCCTCATCGCCTTCGGCCTCATCGCGCTGCTGGTGGGCACCTTCATCATTGCCAATACCTTCTCCATGATCGTCGCGCAGCGCACCAAGGAGTTTGCGCTGCTGCGCGCGCTGGGTGCCTCGCGCCGCCAGATCACCCGCTCGGTGCTCACTGAGTCCTTCATCGTGGGGCTCATCGGCTCCGCGGTGGGCGTGCTGGCCGGTGTGGGCCTGGTGGCCATCATCAAGGCGGTGTTCAACCGCCAGGGCATGACCATCGAGGGCGGCTTGGGCTTGAGCGTGTCCGCGGTGCTGGTGCCGATTGTGCTGGGCACCGTGGTCACCATGGTCTCTGCTTGGGCGCCGGCGCGGCGCGCGGGCCAGGTCAAGCCGGTGGAGGCCATGCGCACCACCGAGGCCGCGGCCGGTTCTTCCCTGCTGGTGCGCACCGTGCTGGGTGCGATCCTCGGCGTGGGCGGCATCATCTTCGCCGCGCTGGGTGTCATCATCGATACCAAGACGGGTATCCGCGCCAGCCTCGTCGGCCTGGGTGCGGTCAACCTCATCCTGGGCTTCTTCCTGGCCGGCCCGGCGCTGTCTATTCCTATTGTTCCGACCCTGGGTCGCATCATCGGCGCGCCCTTCGGGGCGGTGGGCCGCCTGGCCGCGACGAACTCCCGGCGCAACCCGCGCCGCACCGCCGCCACGGCCTTCGCGCTGACGCTGGGCGTGGCTCTGGTGACGGCCATCGGCATGCTGGGCGCGACCATGAAGACCTCCGTGGCCGACACCCTGGAGCAGGACATCCGCGCGGACTACATGCTCACCGGCCCGCAGTCGGGCAACTTCCCCACACCCAATGAGACCGCCGATCTCGCCCGCGATGCCGAGGGAGCCGGCGAGGTGGTAGCGCTGTCCATCGCGCCGGTGACGGTGGGCGGGCAGTCCTCGGTCAACTACGGCCCGCAGATGCAGCTCAGTGAGATCATCGACGGAAACGCCGGGGATCTCTTCAACCTGGAGATGCGCGAGGGCGAGGCCAATACTGGCGATGCCCCCGGCTTCATCGCGGACGCCACCTTGGCCGAGGAGCAAGGCTGGACCGTGGGCGAGAAGTACCCGCTCGCCGGCCCGGTGCCGGGCAAGACGGTGGAGGCCGAACTCATCGGCATCTACGAGCCGCTGCAGCTGCTGCCGAAGCTGGCGGTGTCCAAGTCCGTGGCGGCTGAGATCGTTCCGGACAGCGCCTTCGACATCCAGATGGTCGGCGTCAACGCCCAGGAGGGTTACGACCTGGAGAAGCTGCGCTCGAACCTCATCGAGGCGGTCAAGTCCTTGGTGGTGGTCCAGGTGGTCTCCGGCGAGGAGTTCGCCGGCCAGGCCGCGGGCATGATCAACCAGATGCTCTCCATCCTCTACGCGCTGCTGGCGCTGGCGGTGATCATCGCCATCCTGGGCATTGTCAACACCCTGACGCTGGGCGTGATTGAGCGCCGCCAGGAGATCGGCATGCTGCGCGCGGTGGGTACCTTCCGCCGCCAGATCCGCGCCATGATCACCCTGGAGTCCGTGCAGATCGCGCTCTTCGGCGCGGTGATGGGCATGCTCATGGGCCTGGGCCTGGGCTGGGCCTTCATCGAGGTGCTCGCCGGGGAGGGCCTGGACAGCGCCACCGTCCCGTGGAGCCAGCTGCTCATCATGCTGGTGGGCGCGGCACTGGTGGGCGTGCTCGCCGCCATCTGGCCGGCGCAGCGGGCCTCCAAGACGCCGCCGCTGGACGCCATCGCGGACTAGCCCCGCTCCCGCGAATCGGCCCCGCTCCCGCAACGGGCCCCGCCCCGCGCACGCGGGGCGCAGCGGGGCACGCCGTGGGCCGGGCGGCTAGACAAAGAAGCTGGCCGCCCACGCCCCGCGCCAGGCCAGCACGATGCCCAGGCCGAGAGTCCAGAAGGCGTAGCTCGCCAGGCGCGTGTACCTGCGCTGTCTCAGCATCTCTCCCAGCTCCTTGGCCAGGGTGGACCAGGTGGACATGCCGCCGGCAAAACCGATGACGACGAGCGCTTCGAAGGCCCCCGCCCACAGGTCCGGCCGGCCCTCCAAGAGGCCCCAGGCCACGCCGATGCTGGCCGAGCCCACCATGTTGGCCGCAAAGGTGCAGGCCGGGGCCGGCAGGATGGTGCTGAACCAGTAGCGGCCCGCCCCGCCCACGAAGGCGCCGAGGCCCACGCAGGCCACGGCCCACAGAACTTCCAGGACGCTGCTCATGCGGCCCTCCTGCGCTCCGCGGACACGCTGCCCAGCAGGTAAGCCCCCACGCAGCCCACGAGGGTGGCCAGCACGTATCCGGCGGCCATCGCCCCCGTCATGCCCGAGGTGAGGTAGGCAAAGGTGGCAAAGCTTGTAAAACCGCCGAGTACGCCCGTGCCCCAGAAGGGCGTGGGCTTGAAGTAGCCCATGAGCGCGCTGCCGAGCACGTTGATGATAAGCAGCGGGAGGACGCTGCCCAGCCCCAGGGCGCCGAGGGCGGCGGCAAGCAGGTAGCGCGCTATCGCGCCACAGGCGGCGCCGGCACCAACGACGAAGAATGAGGGCATGCCCCACAGCGTACTGCGGGACGCGTGCCGGCCAGCACACAGGCCCCACACCCCCAGGCGGGGGAAGAATCCCGCTGCGAAAAGCCTGCGCGCAGGGCAAGCTAGGAAAGGGAGGAAGCACCTCGCCGTGCTTCCGGAATCTTTCCTCCCCGTCCGCAACCGCATCCGCTACCAAGGAGTCTCCCGCCATGGCACACGAGCGCGCAGGCCAGCCCACCCAGCCCTCCGATCTCATCGACATCGCCGAGCTCGTCACCGCGTACTACACGCGCGTTCCCGACGCCGATAACCCGGATCAGGCCGTAAGCTTTGGCACCTCCGGCCACCGCGGCTCGGCGCTGGACACCGCCTTCAACGAGGCGCACATCCTGGCCATCACCCAGGCCATCGTGGACTACCGCGCCCAGCAAGGCACCACCGGCGCCATCTTCATCGGCCGCGATACCCACGCGCTGTCCGAGCCGGCCATGGTCTCTGCCCTCGAGGTGCTGCTGGCCAACGAGCTGGAGGTGCGCGTCGATGACCGCGGCCGCTACACGCCCACCCCGGCGGTCTCCCACGCCATCCTCACCAACCCGGGCACCGACGGCATCGTCATCACCCCCTCGCACAACCCGCCGCGCGACGGCGGGTTCAAGTACAACCCGCCCACGGGCGGGCCGGCGGATACCGAGGCCACCGAGTGGATCGCCGCGCGTGCCAACGACTACCTGCGCGCCGGGCTGGAGGGGGTCAAGCGCGTGCCCGTCGAGGGTGTGCTGGATGCTCGCTGCGTGCAGCACAACTACGTGGGCAACTACGTGGCGGATCTGGAAAACGTGGTGGACATGCAGGCCATCAAGGACTCCGGGCTGCGCATCGGCGCCGACCCCATGGGTGGGGCCTCCGTGGATTACTGGGCGGCGATTGCCGAGCACTACGGGCTCAACCTCAGCGTGGTCAACCCGCAGGTGGACGGCACCTTCCGCTTCATGACGCTCGATACCGACGGCAAAATCCGCATGGACTGCTCCTCCCCGGACGCGATGGCCTCCCTGGTGGCCAACCGTGAGAAGTACGATCTGGCCACCGGCAACGACGCCGACGCCGACCGTCATGGCATCGTCACCCCGGACGCCGGCCTGATGAACCCCAACCATTACCTGGCCGTGGCCATCGAGTACCTCTTTAGCCACCGCCCCCACTGGGGTAACGCCGGCGTGGGCAAGACCCTGGTCTCCTCCTCCATGATCGACCGCGTGGTGGCGCAGCTGGGCCGCGAACTGGTGGAGGTTCCGGTGGGCTTCAAGTGGTTCGTGCCCGGGCTTCTCGATGGCTCCCTGGGCTTCGGCGGCGAGGAATCCGCCGGCGCGTCCTTCCTGCGCTTCGACGGCAGCGTGTGGTCCACGGACAAGGACGGCATCATCATGGATCTGCTGGCCGCGGAGATCACCGCGGTGACCGGCAAGACCCCCTCCCAGCGCTACGCGGAGCTGGCGGAGCAGTTCGGCGCGCCTGCCTACTCGCGCATCGACGCCCCCGCCACCCGCGAGCAGAAGGCGATTCTTAAGAAGCTATCCCCGGAGCAGGTCACAGCCTCGGAGCTGGCGGGCGAGCCGATTGTGGCCAAGCTGACCGAGGCCCCCGGCAACGGTGCCGCCATCGGCGGGCTCAAGGTGTGCACTGAGAACGCGTGGTTCGCGGCGCGTCCTTCCGGCACGGAGGACAAGTACAAGATTTACGCCGAGTCCTTCCTGGGGGAGGAGCACGTCCAGCACGTTCACACTGAGGCCCAAGCCATAGTTTCACACGTGCTGGAGCTTGAACGCTAAACTAAACCGGGTGACGAACAAGGTAAGCCCCAAAGCAAAACCCACGCTGAATAAGGCGCTGATTCTCGATATCATCAGCGCCTTTGCGCGCTTCTACATGGCCTATATCTGGATCAAGGCGGGTGCCTCCAAGCTCGGAGAAAACCTCTCTGTGATGCAGAGCATCAGTGCTTATGAGATTTTCACACCGGAGTGGTCAACTTACTTGTCCTATCTCATTGGTCCGTTGGAAGTCTGCGGAGGCCTATTGCTACTGCTGGGTCTCTTCCTGCGACCCTCGGCAGCGGTTGGCACAGGCGTGCTCGTACTCTTTATGATCGGTATTGGTCAGGCGTGGCTGCGTGGATTGGGCATCGATTGCGGCTGCTTCAGTGTTAACCCCGATGAGGAGGCCCAAGTCATGAACTACATGATGACGCTGGCCCGGGACGTGTTCTACGTCTTCCTCATGGTGTGGACCTTTAAGCGTCCTTTCACCAAATTCGCACTCCATCCCTAAGATGCTGGTAGCCCGCGCCATGCTGTTGTCATGTACGCTAATGCGCTGTTGGCAAGGTTGACACAACTGATACGAGTCGAGGTTTAAGAATTGAGTAAGGTGCAAAACCCTAACGCCAAGGGAAATAGTGGCTTCCTGTGGGGGGTCGGCGTACTTTTGGTCATCATCGCGGTGGTTATCGCGTACATCGTTTTTACTCAGAAGGATGCGAAGTCGGACAAGATTGCGGAATCGGCTGTCGACGTCACTCTGACCGTGAGCCGTGGCGATGACGGCGTGGTCACACTCAAGGGAGAAAACGCCAAGGCTGATGTTCCTGAGGTCGACCTCTATGAGGACTTCTCCTGTCCGCACTGCGCTGAGCTTGCGGAGGGAAGTGACGAGCCGATGAAGCAAGCCGTTGAGAAAGGTGAGCTCATTGTCAACGTCCATCCGTTAAACTTCCTCGATCTTCGCGGACAGGATTTGGACGCCTACCTTGCCGATAAGAGCATCAAGCTGGATGGTCATTCTTCGACGTCTGTGTCCGCTTTGGACATCCTCGCGGAAGCAGGCGATGCTCAGGCTTACTGGAACCTACGTGCTTACCTGTTTGAAAATCAGCAGACTATCAGCACGTGGGATTTTGAACAGTTTGCGGAAGCGGCCAAGGGCTTCGGAGCTTCTGACGACTCGGTGAAGGCGATTTCTAAGGCGACCGTTGATGCGGGTAACGATATTGGCCGCGCTAATGCCAAGAAGCTGAAGGAAGAAACAGGCTCTGTATCTTCACCGCGCGTCATTCAAGATGGCAAGGATTTGGAGAAGCCCGAGGACGTACCGGTGAATGAATGGAATTGGGTAGAGCAAGTTCTCTAGAATCCGTAGCCTTCAATTTCGCACGGCCCGCAAGGATGTCGTTCATAAGCCAGGCTGCTAGGTAGGGCCTTTGCCTATTTTGGAGGCGTCAATACACCCGCCGAACACGCGATTTGGTCACGCACTAGCGGCAGGATATATTTAAACGAGTTGCAATCAAGAGGTTGCACCTCGTTCAAGGGGCTATGGCGCAGCTGGTAGCGCACCACACTGGCAGTGTGGGGGTCACGGGTTCGAATCCCGTTAGCTCCACTGAAAAACTGAATACATACCTTTATATGGGGCTATGGCGCAGCTGGTAGCGCACCACACTGGCAGTGTGGGGGTCACGGGTTCGAATCCCGTTAGCTCCACAACGTTGAGAGCACTCGGCGGTTTCTGTTTTAGCAGGAGCCGCCGAGTGCTTTTCTGATCTGTGTCCAAGACCCACGCGTCTGTGTCCGCTACACGCGCACGCTAGTCTGGGCTGCATGGAGGTCTACACCAAGCACGTCACTCATCCAGACCAAGCAGGAGCCGAGGCCGCGGGCTTGCGCTGGCTGGCCCAGGCCAACCCGGAGGTGGTGGCTGAGGTCGCCGGGGTGGGGGAGAACTCCATCAGCACCCGCCGCGTGCGCCAAGCCCCGCCCAGCCCCGAGGCGGCCTTCGCCTTCGGCCGGGCCCTGCGCCAGGTTCATGAGGCCGGGGCAGAGGCCTTCGGCGCCCCGCCGGCCGGTTGGTCGGGTGCCAACTACATCGGCCGCATCGAGCAGGAATGCACGCCCACCGAGAGCTGGGGCGAGTTCTACGTCCAGCAGCGCGTGCTGCCCTTTGCTGAGGCCGCACCCCTGCCACAGGAGGTGCGCAGCGTGGTGCAGCGCGCCGCCGAGGCCATTCAGGGGACCGACTGGGATGTGGCACCTGCGCGCATTCATGGTGATCTCTGGGCGGGCAACGTCCTCTTCACAGAGCGCACAGCCGTCATGATTGACCCCGCCGCCCACGGCGGCCACCCGCACACGGATCTTGGGATGCTCGAGCTCTTCGGCACCCCGTACTTCTCCGAGATTCTGCGCGGCTACGGCGCCGCTGAAAAAGCCACGCGCTGGCTGCCCATGCATCAACTGCACCCCTTGGCCGTTCATGCGCTCACGCACGGGCCTGCGTATTACGCCCCGCTTGGCGACGCCGCCCAGGCCACCCTCCACGCCCTGGGGCGCTCTTAGCCGCGGTAGGTGTGCGGGCCCTGCGGCATGACGCGCTTGTGCCCGCCGCGGCGCCAGAGTTCTTCGATGCGC
The DNA here is from genome assembly GCF_030532325.1 of Corynebacterium sp. Lineage (GTDB taxonomy): Bacteria > Actinomycetota > Actinomycetes > Mycobacteriales > Mycobacteriaceae > Corynebacterium. The sequence continues at coordinate 23,050 of NZ_JAUNLS010000022.1, read as the reverse complement.
TCGCGGGCCGCAGTGGGGACCTCCTTGCCCTCGAGGTAGTCATCGATGTGGGCGTAGGTCACGCCGAGCGCTTCTTCGTCTGCCAGCTGCGGGCGGTCGTCCTCGAGATCCGCGGTGGGGACCTTGCGCCACGTGGACTCCGGAGCACCCAGCTCCTGCAGCAGGGCCGCGCCCTGGCGCTTGTTGAGCCCCTCGAGTGGAAGCAGATCGGCGGCGCCGTCGCCCCACTTGGTGAAGAAGCCTGCGAGATTCTCTGCTGCGTGGTCGGTGCCGATGACCAATGCGCCCAGCTCGCCGGCGATGGCGTACTGCGCGGTCATGCGCAGGCGGGCCTTGACGTTGCCGCGGTTGAAGTCGCCGAGGACGTGGTCAGGGAGGGTGCCGTCAGGCAGCGCGGCAGCCACTGCACTGCTTACAGCGGCGGTTGCCTCCGCGATGTTGACGGTGAGGCGGTGATCCGGTTGGATGAAGTCGAGGGCAATCTGTGCGTCATCCTCGTCAGCCTGCACACCGTGGGGCAGGCGCACCGCCCAGAACTGTGCGCCCTCCACGCGATCGACGGCGAGCTGTGCTAGCTTGCCAGCTAGGGTGGAATCCTGGCCCCCGGAGATTCCTAGCACGAAGCCCCTCGCGCAGGTAGCGCGCAGGTACGCGGCCAGAAAGTCCACGCGCGCGGCTATTTCTGCAGCGGTGTCGATGCTGGGCTTTACCCCAAGAGAGTCGATGATGTGGCGTTGGAGCTGTGCTGATTCGGAATCGTGAGACATGGGGTCAATGGTAGCGTTTTGGTTCTCAGGCGCGCGTGGGGTAATATTTTTCCTCGTGTCATGGCCGAGCCCTTGCTTGGCCTTGCTTTAAGTATTCAACCGCATGAAGTTTGCGCATAACGAAAGGAGCGCCCGATGAAGGTTCGCAAGTCGCTTCGGTCGCTGAAGAAGAAGCCGGGCGCCCAGGTTATTCGCCGCCACGGTAAGGTCTTCGTGATCAACAAGAAGGATCCGCGCTTCAAGGCTCGCCAGGGCTAAGCCGGATTATCAGATCGCCCCAGGGACGCATGTCCCTCGGGGCGATTTTTCTTTCTCTAGGTCGCCCGCCTGGCGGCGAGTTGGCGTTGGTGTCTGAACTGGCCCTCTAGCTCGAACTGGCGGCCCTATACGTCTGGTTATAGATACATTAGTGGCGGATTTGTGATATTGCACACAGTTTTCCGGCAATCTCCTGCAAATCCGCAGGCGGGCGCCCGACGGCGGGGTGGGTGGCATGCAGGGAAATTCTTACCCAAGGGCAATATGTGGGGTGTGGGAGAATCCCATCCTGGGAATATCACCAATGTAACTACTAGATGTAGTGTCAGTTGCGGGGTCGTGGCACAAAGTATAGTGTCGTTGTTGTTGTTCAGGCGGGCTCCAAAAAGCCTGTGAGACCTCGGGTTTAGCTCCACGGGGCTAGCCTCACGGTCTCCGCCTGAGGTCACGGTGAAATCTCACTGTGAACGTCGCGGTGAATCCTCACCGTGAAAACCTGCGAAAGCACACAGCAATTAAAGGAACAGTCACATGAGCATCACTCTGTACACCAAGCCCGCCTGCGTCCAGTGCAACGCCACCAAGAAGGCCCTCGACCGCGCCGGCCTGTCCTACTCCACCGTGGATATCTCCATTGATGATGAAGCCCGCGACTACGTCATGGCCCTGGGCTACGTCCAGGCGCCCGTCGTCGAGGTGGATGGCGAGCACTGGTCCGGCTTCCGCCCGGAGCGCATCAAGGCCCTCTCCGCGGTCGTGGCATCGGCGTAAAAGACATGTTGGTTGTGTATTTTTCCTCCGCAACGGAAAATACCCACCGCTTCGTTGAAAAGCTGGGTCTGCCAAGCGCGCGCATTCCGCTGCGCTTGAGTGATGAACCGTTGACAGTGAACGAACCCTACGTTCTCATCTGCCCCACCTACGGAGGAGGGGCCTCCATTAGCCACCAGAATTCCCGCCCGGTTCCCCGGCAGGTGATTCGCTTCCTCAACGATGAGCACAACCGCAGCTTCATCCGCGCGGTGATTTCCAGTGGCAACAGCAACTTTGGCGGGGACTTCGGCTTGGCCGGCGACGTCATCTCCGCCAAGTGTAAAGTTCCTTACGTGTACCGCTTTGAGCTCATGGGTACCGATGATGACGTCAGAATCTGCCGCGAGGGCCTGCAATCCAACGCTGATGCCCTCGGACTCAAAGCGGCCTAGGATGTCTTGGGAGACGTCCTAGTGCCGCTTCCTGCGGTGGGGGATGGCTGGGTTGGTGTCCATCCTCCAACGCTTTCACTTAACTAGCTACACGAGTAGAGAAAGGCTCGACTAGCCGTGACCACGCAATTGGGAAAGACTGTCGCTGAACCAGTTAAGGCTTCGGAGCAGCTGGATTACCACGCACTTAACGCGCTTTTGAACCTCTATGACGAAGAGGGCAAGATTCAGTTCGACAAGGACCGCGAGGCCGCGAACCAGTTCTTCCTGCAGCACGTCAACCAGAACACCGTCTACTTCCACGATTTGGAAGAAAAGATGCGCTACCTGGTGGAAAACAAGTACTACGAGCCCGAGCTGCTTGAGCAGTATGACTTCGAGTTCATCAAGTCCCTATTCAAGCGCGCCTACTCCTACAAGTTCCGCTTCAAGTCCTTCCTGGGTGCCTTCAAGTACTACACCTCCTACACCCTCAAGACCTTTGACGGCCGCCGCTACCTCGAGCGCTTCGAAGACCGTGTCTCCATGACCGCGCTCTTCCTGGCTGACGGTGACACCGAGCTGGCTGAGAAGCTAGTGGATGAAATCATGACCGGCCGCTTCCAGCCGGCCACCCCCACCTTCCTCAACGCTGGCAAGGCGCAGCGCGGCGAGCTGGTCTCCTGCTTCCTGCTGCGCATCGAGGACAACATGGAGTCCATCGGCCGCTCCATCAACTCCGCCCTGCAGCTGTCCAAGCGCGGCGGCGGCGTGGCGCTGCTGCTGAGCAACATCCGCGAGTCCGGCGCCCCCATTAAGCACATCGAGAACCAGTCCTCCGGCGTCATCCCTGTGATGAAGCTTCTGGAGGATGCCTTCTCCTACGCCAACCAGCTGGGTGCCCGCCAGGGCGCAGGTGCGGTCTACCTCAACGCGCACCACCCGGACATCATGAACTTCCTCGACACCAAGCGCGAGAATGCGGATGAGAAGATCCGCATCAAGACCCTCTCGCTGGGCGTGGTCATCCCAGACATCACCTTCGAGCTGGCCAAGCGCAACGATGACATGTACCTCTTCTCGCCGTACGATGTCGAACGCATCTACGGCAAGGCCTTCGGTGACATCTCCATCACCGAGCACTACGAGGAGATGGTGGAGGATCCGCGCATCCGCAAGAAGAAGGTCAATGCCCGCCACTTCTTCCAGACCATTGCTGAGCTGCAGTTCGAGTCCGGCTACCCGTACATTATGTTCGAGGACACGGTTAACCGCGCGAACCCAGTCAAGACCGGCCGTATCAACATGTCCAACCTCTGCTCGGAGATTCTGCAGGTCAACCAGCCCTCTACCTTCAACGAGGACCTCTCCTACGAGACCATGGGCAGCGACATCTCCTGCAACCTGGGCTCGCTCAACATCGCCATGACCATGGACTCCCCGGACTTCGCGCAGACCGTGGAGACAGCCATCCGCGGTCTGACCGCCGTGGCGGATAAGACGGCCATCGATTCCGTGCCCTCCGTGCGCCGCGGCAACGATAGCTCCCACGCTATCGGCCTGGGCCAGATGAACCTGCACGGTTACTTCGGCCGCGAGCACATCGAGTACGGCTCGGAGGAAGGCCTGGACTTTACCAACGCCTACTTCGCCGCGGTGCTCTACGCCGCCCTCCGCGCTTCCAACAAGATCGCACGCGAGCGCGGCGAGTACTTCTCCGAGTTCCCGCAGTCCGAGTACGCTACCGGCGAGTTCTTTGACCGCTACAACCCGGAGGACTTCAAGCCGCGCACCGAGAAGGTGCAGGCACTTTTCGACGCCTCCTCGATCCACACCCCCACGGCCGAGGAGTGGGAGGCGCTGAAGGGGGACGTCGCCAAGCACGGCCTCTACAACCGCAACTTGCAGGCGGTGCCGCCGACGGGCTCGATTTCCTACATCAACAACTCGACCTCCTCGATCCACCCGATCGCCTCCAAGATTGAGATCCGCAAGGAAGGCAAGATCGGCCGCGTCTACTACCCGGCGCCGCACATGGATAATGACAACCTTGAGTACTTCAAGGATGCCTACGAGATTGGCTTTGAGAAGATCATCGACACCTACGCCGAGGCCACCAAGTACGTGGACCAGGGCCTGTCGCTGACGCTCTTCTTCAAGGACACGGCCACCACCCGTGATATCAACCGCGCCCAGATTTACGCGTGGCGCAAGGGCATCAAGACCCTCTACTACATCCGGCTGCGCCAGATGGCGTTGGAGGGCACCGAGGTTGAGGGCTGCGTGTCCTGCATGCTCTAGTCGCGAGGGCTCCGCTGTTTAAAGCTGAATGCTGGATCGGGCTTCGAGGAGAAGCTCCCGGTCCAGCTTTTCTGCGTTTTCGGCGTTGCCCTCCTCGATGGTGCGCGCGAGCGCGAGGTGCAGGGCTGCGGTCCCGGCAATGGGATCGCGCTTGGCGGAGCCGAAGACGGACTTGCCCTTGAGCATGGCCAACAGGGAGGGGCGAGGGCGGCGAACATCTCGTTGCCGGAGGCCTCGAAGATGAGCGTGTGAAAGTGCAGATCGGTGGCCAGCTCCTCGCCGACTTTGGTGGAGGGGGTGGCCTCCAGCTCGGCCAGGCGCTGCGCTACTGCGAGGATCTGCGCCTTCTGTTCCTCGGTGGCGTTGAGTGCTGCTAAGCGGGCGGCGTTGGGCTCGACGGCAAGGCGCAGTTGGTTGAGGGAGTCGCGTTGGGCGGCGCGGGATTTTTCACAGCTCAAGCGCCAGGTGATGACGGCTGGGTCGAAGACAGACCAGTGCTCGATGGGCAGCACCGTAATGCCCACGCGCCTGCCGGAGCTGACCATGCCCAGTTGCTCGAGTGCGCGCATGGCTTCTCTGGCCACCGTGCGGGAGATGTCGAAGCGCTCGCAGATATCCTGCAGCCTGAGCCGGCGCCCGGCCTCAAGTGTTCCGCTGACGATGTCGGTGCCGATCTGGTCGAGGACAGTCGTGAGCAGGGGAGTGGTGGTCTCAGACTCTGCGGCCACGAGCGTATCTACCTCCGGAGTGTGTTTCCTCTATATATAAGGTGCGAGCGTGTAGGGCTGACGCACCAGGTAAATCCACGGCGAATTCACGGCGAATTTACGCGTGGATTCATCGTACGCCGCAGGGTCGATGGAGACGTGAGGCACATAGTGCCGTGCGGTGGCATTGAGTAGGATGAAGCAGAATCAATTTCAGATCTAGATGAGGTGGATTTTCGCGTGTCGCACGAGTATGACGAGTACATCTCCAGCCACGAGGCGCCGGTCAAGGCGATCAACTGGAACACCATTCCTGACGAAAAGGATCAAGAGGTCTGGGACCGCCTGACGGGCAACTTCTGGTTGCCGGAGAAGGTCCCGGTGTCCAATGACATCCCCAGCTGGAAGACGCTCACCGAGCGTGAGAAGGAGACCACCATGCGGGTCTTCACCGGCCTGACCCTGCTGGATACCATCCAGGGCACGGTCGGCGCGGTCTCCCTGCTGCCGGACGCCAAGACTCTGCACGAGGAAGCGGTGTACACCAACATCGCCTTCATGGAGTCGGTGCACGCTAAGTCCTACTCCAACATTTTCATGACCCTGGCCTCGACCCCGATGATCAACGATGCCTTCCGCTGGTCCGAGGAAAACGAGAACCTGCAGCGCAAGGCGAAGATCGTCATGTCCTACTACAAGGGCGATGACCCTCTGAAGAAGAAGGTGGCCTCCACGCTTCTGGAGTCCTTCCTCTTCTACTCCGGCTTCTACCTGCCGATGTACTTCTCCTCCCGCGCCAAGCTGACTAACACCGCGGACATCATCCGCCTCATCATCCGCGATGAGGCCGTGCACGGCTACTACATCGGCTACAAGTTCCAGAAGGGCTACAAGCAGCTCACCGAGTCCGAGCAGGAGGAGATGAAGGCTTACACCTTCGACCTTCTCTACGATCTTTACGAGAACGAGATCGACTACACCGAGGATCTCTACGACGACCTGGGCTGGACCGAGGACGTCAAGCGCTTCCTGCGCTACAACGCCAACAAGGCCCTCAACAACCTGGGCTTCGAGGGCCTCTTCCCGGCTGATGAGACGCGCGTGTCTCCGGCCATCCTCTCCTCGCTGTCCCCGAACGCCGACGAGAACCACGACTTCTTCTCCGGCTCCGGCTCCTCCTATGTCATCGGCAAGGCGGAGGACACCACTGACGACGACTGGGACTTCTAAGGGCAGTACGGACTGCTCACAGCAGCACGCATCTCCCAGCTTTCACAGAGGTTCCCTAGGGTCCCACAGGCAACTGGCCAATGCTGTGACTGAGCTGCGACGCGCATTCCCGTTAGGTATCAACCGAAAGTATGATTCCTATAGGGGGTGCGCTTCTCGCGTTTTCGGGGTGCGAGGCACAAAAAGATGTGGGCTGGATCACGGCTGTTGTGCGGCGGCGTTTCCGCTAAGCCCACGTGGGGGCGCTCGTGCTGGGGAAATGCCGTCTGACGTGCCCATTAGTGGGGCTGGCCCGTGGAGCATCCAGGGGGCAATAGCTGGAAATTGGGCTGCGAAGTGCCCTAATATAAGTCGAGTAAACCTAGGTGCTTTTCATTCATGCCCTTCGCCGGCGGTGAAGGGGTGGGTAGAAAGCACTTGTTCTTCAGGAGGATTTAAATGACCGCTGTGGCGCCAAGGCTCGACGATTACGTCGCGCCAACTCGTCCGGAGCCTACCGGTAATGCCAAGACCGGTTCCAAGGCTTGGGTATTTCTCACCACCACTGACCACAAGCAGCTGGGCATCATGTACATGATCATGTCCTTCAGCTTCTTCTTCCTTGGTGGCTTCATGGCACTGCTGCTGCGCGCCGAGCTCTTCTCGCCGGGCCTGCAGTTCCTGTCCAACGAGCAGTTCAACCAGCTGTTTACCATGCACGGCACCGTGATGCTGCTGCTGTTTGCTACGCCAGTTGTGTGGGCATTCGGTAACTACGTCATGCCGCTGCAGATCGGCGCACCGGATGTGGCCTTCCCGCGTCTGAACGCCTTCGGCTTCTGGATCACCCTGACCGGCGGCATCGTCATGCTGCTGGGCTTTGCCACCCCGGGTGGTGCTGCCGACTTCGGCTGGACCATGTACGTCCCGCTTTCTGACTCCGTCCACACCCCGGGCATTGGTGCCGACATGTGGATCGTCGGTGTGGGTGCTACCGGTGTCGGTACCATTGCGTCCGCCATCAACATGGTGACCACCATCCTGACCCTGCGCGCACCGGGCATGACCATGTTCCGTCTGCCGGTCTTCACCTGGGCCATCTTCACCGCGTCCATCATCGTTCTGATGATCTTCCCGCTGCTGACCGCAGCCGCTCTGGGTGTGCTCTATGACCGCAAGCTCGGCGGCCACATCTACGACAGCGCCAACGGCGGCGGCATCCTGTGGCAGCACCTCTTCTGGTTCTTCGGCCACCCGGAGGTCTACGTCCTCGCACTGCCGTTCTTCGGCATCATCTCTGAGGTCGTCCCGGTCTTCTCCCGTAAGCCGGTCTTCGGTTACATCGGCCTGGTCTTCGCCCTGCTGGCCATCGGCGCTCTGTCCATGGCTGTGTGGGCACACCACATGTTCGTCACCGGTGCGGTCCTGTTGCCGTTCTTCTCCTTCATGACCTTCCTCATCGCCGTGCCGACCGGCGTGAAGTTCTTCAACTGGGTGGGCACCATGTGGAAGGGTCACATCACCTGGGATACCCCGATGATCTTCGCCATGGGCTTCCTGTCCACCTTCCTCTTCGGCGGTATGACCGGCATCATGCTGGCCTCCCCGGCACTGGACTTCCACCTGGCTGAGTCTTACTTCCTCATTGCTCACTTCCACTACACCCTCTTCGGTACCGTGGTCTTCTCCGCCTTCGCTGGCCTGTACTTCTGGTTCCCGAAGATGACCGGCCGCATGCTGGATGAGCGTCTGGGCAAGATTCACTTCTGGCTGACCTTCATCGGCTTCCACGGCACCTTCCTGGTCCAGCACTGGGTGGGCAACATGGGTATGCCGCGTCGTTACGCCGACTACCTGGAGTCCGATGGCTTCACGGTCTTCAACCAGATTTCCACCATCTTCTCCTTCGTCCTTGGTGCTTCCGTTATCCCGCTTATCTGGAACGTCTTCAAGTCCTGGCGCTACGGCGAGATCGTCACCGTCGACGATCCGTGGGGCTACGGCAACTCCCTCGAGTGGGCTACCTCCTGCCCGCCGCCGCGCCACAACTTCGTTTCCCTGCCGCGTATCCGCTCCGAGCGCCCGGCCTTCGAGCTGCACTACCCGCACATGGTTAAGCGCATGCGCGAAGAGGCACACGTCGGTAGCCACTAAGCAGACCGTGACAAGGGTGTAGGGCTCTAACAGCGTCGAGACGCTAGTCCAACCTCTCCTGACACGCCGCCTCCGCACTTTCTCTTCCGGGAAGGTTCGCGGAGGCGGCGCGCTTAGTTTTTGCCCCAGGTTTTGCCCCGAGTTTTCACCCCAGCTTTTCAACCCAGCCTTCCGCTTGCCGGGTGGCCTATAAGCCGAGCCAATCAGCCCATCACGGTAGTGCTCCATGCCATAATGGGCGGGTGAATACTCAGCATCTTTCTCACGCAGCTCTCGACGGCGATGACACCTTCGCCGTCGTCACCACCTCTGGGCCGGATAGGCCGGGGGTTTCTGCAGCCTTCTTTAGGGTCCTTGCCTCCCATAGCGTTGAGCTTGTCGACGTCGAACAGGCAATCTTTTCCGGCCGCATCTCGCTGGCCGCCTACATCACCGTGGATGCCGCCAAGCTGCAGGCCCTGGAGTCGGGCCTGCGCAACACTTTGAGCATCTACCAGCAGTCGGTGTCCGTGGCACCGAAGGATGAGCCCATCCACTCCCGCGCCCGCTCCACCCACGCGGTGGTGGTGCTGGGCCGCACCGTGACCGCTGAGCACTTCTCCACGCTGTCGAAGGAGATGGCCAACCTCGACGTCAACATCGACCGCATCCGCGGCCTGTCCACCTCGCCGCTCAGCGGCTTCGAACTCTTCGTCACCGTGCCGGACTCCGCCGAGGAGAAGGTGCGCGGCACCCTGGTGCGGCTGGCCAGTGAGCTCGGCGTGGACATCGCCATGGAGCGCGCCGGCCTGCAGCGCCGCTCCAAACGCCTCATCTGCTTTGACTGCGACTCCACGCTGATTACCGGCGAAGTCATCGAGATGCTGGCCGCCCACGCCGGCAAGGAGGAGGAAGTCGCCGCCGTGACTGAGCGCGCCATGCGCGGCGAACTAGACTTCGAGGAGTCCCTTCGCGAGCGCGTGGCCACCCTGGCCGGGCTGCCGGCCTCCGTCATTGAGGAGACCGCGAAGGACCTCACACTGACCCCGGGCGTGCGCACCACCATCCGCACGCTCAAGCGCATGGGCTACCGCGTCGCGGTGGTTTCCGGCGGCTTCATTCAGGTGCTCGAGGATTTGGCCAAGGAGCTGGACCTGGACTACGTGCGGGCCAATACCCTGGAAATCGTCGACGGCCACCTCACGGGCCGCGTGGTGGGCAAGGTGGTGGACCGCAAGGCCAAGGAGGAATTCCTGCGCGAGTTCGCCGCCGATTCCGGCCTAGCCATGCGCCAGACGGTGGCCGTGGGCGATGGCGCCAATGACATCGACATGATTTCCGCGGCGGGCCTGGGCATTGCCTTCAACGCCAAGCCCGCCCTGCGCCAGGTGGCTGACGCCTCGGTGAACTACCCCTACATGGACGCCATCCTCCAGTTCATGGGCATTCCCATGGAGGAGATCCCCAGTGAGTAGTGCCGCGGAGGGCGCATCAACCCACGCGGACTTCTCCCGGGCGCATCAGCGGCTGGCCGCGGCCTGCGACGAGCGCAGCTGGCGCGATGACCCCGAGGACCCCGCCCACCCGGAGACCATCCAGGCGATGCAGATTGCCCTCAACCTGCCCAAGCAGGATCCACCCAGCCGCACCGAGGTGCTGGAGGCGGCCGCCCGGGCCGTGGTCAAGGCCTGCCTGGACCCGCGGGCGGGCCAGGACGGGGCCTACGCGCAGGCCCTGGGCCAGTGGTACGGCCACCGCATTCGCAAGATCGCCCGCCGCGCCCGCAACAAGGCCTGGAGGGACGTGCAAGCCCTACCCGGAGTCACGGTGGATGACCGCGCGCGTGCCTTTGTTCCCTCCGCCGTCAGCGAGGTGCACCCCTTGGTGGCCAAGCTGCAGATTGGGCATACCGAGCTGCCGCACGATGAGCCGGGGCCGCCGCGTAGCGACGCCCCCGTGATCTACATCGACTCCTCCCTGGAGATGAGCGCGGGCAAGGCCGCCGCCCAGGTGGGCCACGGCTCGATGCTCTTGGCCGCCCGCATGGAGTTCGGGGACGTCGAGAAGTGGATGGAGCGCGACTATGCGCTCAGTGTGCGCGAGTTAGAACCCGCGGAGTTCGCCGCGGCCTGCCGGCGCCCCGATGCGGTGGTGGTGCGCGACGCCGGGTTCACGGAGGTGGCCCCGGATTCGGCCACGGTGGTGGCGCTGCCGCGGTCCTAGGCCAGCACAGGGGCGCTGCCGCGGTCGCTGCAGACGTCATCGCTGGCGCTGTCGCTGTGCCGCAAAAGTCGCTAGCGCTGCTGCACCAGCCGCTGTAGGGCCCCGCGCACCACGGCGCCGTCGGTGGTCTGCCAGAAGCGCGGCATCGAGGCCTTGAGGAAGCCGCCGTAGCGTTTAGTCTCCAAGCGGTTATCCAGCACCGCCACTACGCCGCGGTCTTCAGTGGAGCGCAGCAGGCGGCCCGCGCCCTGCGCCATGAGCAGCGCGGCGTGGGTGGCGGAGACCTCCATGAAGCCATTGCGGCCCGCCGCCTTGGCGGCCTCGGTGCGCGCCTGCATGAGTGGGTTATCCGGGCGGGGGAAGGGGATGCGGTCAATGAGCACCAGGGAACACGCGGGCCCCGGCACGTCCACGCCCTGCCACAGCGTTAGAGTGCCAAAGAGGCAGGAGTTCTCGTTCTTGGAAAAGCGCTCCACCAACGCGCCAATGGAATCCTCGCCCTGGACGTAGATGTCAAAGGGAACCAGCGGCTTGAGCGCCTCGGCGGCCTGCTCGGCGGCGCGGCGGGAGGAAAACAGCCCCAGGGTGCGCCCGCCGGCGGCCATGATGAGCTCGCGCATCTCCCGGATGGCCTCCTGGGAGAGCCCGTCGCGCCCGGGCGGCGGCAGATGCACCGCGGTGTAGAGGATGCCCTTGCGGGCCGGGTCGAAGGGGTAGCCCACGTCCAGGCTGTCCCAGGTTCCCTTCGGCATGCCCCACTGGGCGGCCAGCGCGTCAAAGCGCCCGCCCAACGCCAGCGTGGCCGAGGTCAGCACCACGGTCTGCTCGCCAAAGAGTTTCTCGTGCAGCATCCCAGCGATGGAGAGGGGTGCCACGGCCAGGGTGTCGGTCATGGAGCGCTCGTCGCGCTCCAGCCACACCACGTCCTCGTGGGCGGAGGGATCTCCGGTGGCGAAGACGTCGAGGATGCGCGCGACGGCGTCGGCAAGCGTGGCCAGGTGATTGGCCAGGTTCTGGCGTTCGGCGAACTTCTCCGGGTCGTTGGCCTGCTCGCCCTCGGGGGTGCGCGCGATGTCTTCGCGGCTCACGCGCAGGGTATCGGCTAGCGCCATGAGCTGCGCCTTGGCATTGTCAGGAAGGTCCGTCCAGCGCCCCGGGGCGAACTCCCCGAGCAGCATGGTCATCTCCTCGGCTTGCTGGCTCAGGCGCTCGCCCTTGGCGGTGGAGCCGAGGGACTTCACGCGGTTGGCGGCCATCTTCAGTGCGCGCCCGGTAATCTCCGCGGTGGACACGGAGGTGATGCGCCCGTCGAGCTCGTGGGCCTCGTCGATGATGGCGACGTCGTGCTCGGGCAGGATGTTGATATCGGAGACGGCATCGATGGCCAGCAGGGCGTGGTTGGTGACCACGACGTCGACGTCGGAAGCCTGGCGGCGGGCCAGCTCCGCGAAGCACTCCTCGCCGTGCGGGCAGCGGGTAGCACCCAGGCACTCGGCGGAGCTCACGGAGACCTGCCGCCAGGCCAAGTCGCTGACCCCGGGGTCGAGGGCGTCGCGGTCACCGGTCTCGGTGGTGTTTGCCCACTCGTGCACGCGCTGGATCTGCTTGCCCAGGTAGGAGACCTCGTGCTCCTCCAGCAGGGCATCCTCGCCCTCGAGCTCCTCGGCGCGAGATACCTTGTTGAGGCAGAGGTAATTGGAGCGCCCCTTGAGGATGGCAAAGGTGGGCTTCTTGTCCAGGACGGGCTCGAGGGCCTCGGCCAGCCGCGGCAGGTCGCGCTCCACCAGCTGGCGTTGCAGCGCCAGGGTGGCGGTGGATACCACCACAGTGCGCCCGGTGTTCTGCGCGTGGCGGAAGGCCGGGACGAGGTAGGCCAGGGACTTGCCGGTGCCGGTGCCCGCCTGGACGGCGAGGTGGCGCTGCTTGTCCAAGGCGGCGCTTACCGACGCCGCCATCGCCACCTGCCCCTCGCGCCGGGCGCCGCCGAGGGCGTCCACGGCGGCATCGAGTAGTTCTTCGGTGGTCTTCACCCGAGACAGTCTAGCGGGCGGGGAAACCCACCAGGCGGGTCGGCACGGCCGGCTCGTCGCGGGTCAGCGCCAGGCCCTCCCAGGGCAGGGTGGTGATGGCCTGGGCCAGGTAGGCGCGGGATTCCTGCAGGGTGGGCAGGTTGTCCAGGATTTCGCCGTCGCGCATGAGCGGGACGGTGACCTCGCGGGTGCTTAGCGTGCCGGTGTCGGGGGTCTCGGCGTCGAAGGGCATGACCAGCTCTTCCACGGCCACGCCGGAGGAGCGGTAGGTGCGCACGGCGCGCTTGGCCCCGCCCTGGGACTTCTTGGAGGAGGAGCGCTTGGCCACGGGGTGGCCGTCGACCTCCACGACCTTGTAAACCATGCCGGCGGTCGGCGCGCCCGCGCCAGTGACCACGCTGGTGCCCACGCCGTAGACGTCGACGGGATCGCTGCGCAGGCCGGCGATGGCGAACTCGTCGAGGTCGGAGGAGACCACGATCTTGGTGTTGTGGTTGCCCAGCTCGTCGAGCTGCTTGCGCACGCGGCGGGTGATCGGGCCCAGATCGCCGGAGTCAATACGGACACCGCCCAGCTCGGGGCCGGCCACCTTGACGGCGGCCTCGACGCCCTTGGTGATGTCGTAGGTATCCACCAGCAGGGTGGTGCCCACGCCGAGGGTCTCGATCTGGGTGCGGAAGGCGGCCTCCTCGTTGGGGGTGCCGTCCTCGTTGACGTGCGCCAGCGTCCAGGCGTGGGCGGCGGTGCCGGAGACCGGGATGTCGTAGCGGTAGCCGGCCTCCAGGTTGGAGGTGGCCTCGAAACCCGCCAGGTAGGCCGCGCGGGCTGCGGTGACGGCGGCGTACTCGTGGGTGCGGCGCGAGCCCATCTCGATGATCGGGCGCCCGTCGGCGGCCACCACCATGCGGGAGGCAGCCGAGGCCACCGCGGAGTCCGCGTTCATGATGGAGAGGATGACGGTCTCCAGAATGAGGCACTCACCGAAGGTGCCGCGCACCGTGAGCAGCGGGGTGTTGGGGAAGTACAGCTCGCCCTCACGGTAGCCGTCGATGTGCCCGGAGAAGCGATAGTGGGAAAGGTAGTCCTTGGTTTCCTCGTCGAGGAAGTCCAGCTCCGCGAGCTGCTTGGCGGTGAACTGGAAGTCGCGCACCGCGCGCAGGACGCGCTCGGTGCCGGCCACCACGCCGTAACGGCGCTCGTTGGGCAGGCGGCGGGCAAAGACCTCGCAGGCCACCTGGCGGTGGGCGGAGCCATCCTTGAGGGCGGCCTGCAGCATGGTCAGCTCGTACTTATCGGTGAGCAGCGCCGTGGAGCGATCCGCGGGGAAGGGGTGCTTCTCGCACGCCGGGCCAGTGCCGGAGGTGGAGGAAGAAGCAGGAGCAGAAGAGTTAGCGGTATTCATCACATGCAAGATGCTACCCAAGCTGCTACACAGAAACATGCAGATATCCGCATTACGTGCAGAAATTCTCCCCGGCGCCCACCCCACGGTGGAGGAAGGGCCGCACGGGGAGGCTGCGCTGGGTGCTCTAGCTGCGCTCGAGCTGGATGACCACGTAGATCTCGCCATCGCCGTAGGCGGTGCCCACGGCGGCGAAAGTCATGTCGCGGTCACGCAGCGCGGCGACGTGCTCCGGCGAGGAGCGGAAGGCCTCGATGAATTCATAGCCGCTGGCCTGCTCCAGCGGCAGGTGATGCTGGACCATCTGCACGTTGTCCTCGCTGGGCTTCTGGGTGCCGGTCACGGCGTTGCACTGGGCCTTGGCGGTGGCCTCCTGCTGCTGGCTAAACCACGGGGCCAGCGGCGCGAGGCCGTCCTCGGTGCGCCAGGTGTTGAGCGCGGTGGTGATGTCATCGCGCACGGTGCGCAGCTGCTTGTCCACGTCCAAACCATAGGCGGAGTCATCGTAGCCGCAGTTATCCGGGACGGCCTCAGGATCTTCGTCGGTGGAGGAGCCCACGCCGTTGACGGCCGCGACGATGAAGCCGATGATCGTGGCGAGGGTGATGACGCCTTGGGCGGAGCGGATGAGCTCCTCGCGGGTGGGCGTGCGCCCTGCAAGCAGTGCGCTCAGAGCCGTCGGCAGTGTGTTAGGCGCCATGGGTGTACCTCGAGACTGTCAATAAACCTTCACTAGTGTGGGCAGAAACGGCGGTGAATTCCCAGTGAATGTGCGCAGTAACCGGAAATCCACGCGTATAAGTACTCACAATGTAGCGTAAATGATTGTGTTTTCCACCCGCCGTGCGCGCGAGGTTTGCGCCTCACAGCGCCGGAAATTGGATAGGGTAGGGGACATGAAAGCGCACCTACATTCTTCGCGTGTCACGCTCATGGGGGCTCCTATGGCCACTCCGGAGCTCGATGAGGACATCGAGATCGACGTCGCGACGAGCGAAAACCTTCCCTGGATGTGCATCGTCTGGGACGATCCCGTCAACCTTATGAGCTACGTCTCCTATGTGTTTCAGACCGTGCTGGGCTATGACAAAAAGCGCGCCAACGAGCTCATGATGCAAGTCCACACCGAGGGCAAGGCCGCAGTCTCCACGGGCGAGCGGGACAAGATCGAAGCAGACGTCAAGAAGCTCCAAGTGGCTGGCCTGTGGGCCACCATGCAGCAAGCTGGTTAGGTTAACGGGGAGGATACTTTCACGCCATGCAGGCCTGGAAAAAGAAGAAGTCGCTCATGCGCCCGGCCAAGTTCATCACCGTGCTGGAGCCCATGGAGCGTGAGGTCCTCGGGGATCTCACGGCCACTGTCTCCGAGGCGATCATCGCCCGCGCGCAGTCCGCGCCCAAGGACGAGCTGGCGGACATGCTCGACATGCCCACCGGGCACACCGAGGCCCCGGAGGATCCGTCCCTGGCCCGCCTCTTCCCGGACTTTGAGAAGCCGGGTGATGAGGAATTCGAGGGAGAAAACGGGCTGCTGCGCTCGCTGCACGAAAATGACATCGCCCGCGCCAAGCTGGCCAACCTGCAGGTGGTCAACACCGCCCTGGGCCCCACCGGCGGGGTGGAGCTGAGCATCAGCGAGGAAGAGGCCCACGCCTTTATAGCCGGGCTCAATGATCTGCGCCTCTTCGTGGCCTCCGGCGACGTGCAGGAGGATCACGCCCTGGCTGACCGCGACACCCTCGTGGAGTGGCTGGCCTTCTGCCAGGACTCGCTGCTCGAAGCCCTCATGGACTAGCCCGTGGCCGCACAGAACACGAAGACCGCGAAGACCGCGAAGACCGTGAAGACACTGCCAGAGATGGGCTTTTCCCTCGGCCACGTCAGCGGGGAAGACACCGGGGTCACCGTGATCTACTGCGGCGAGCAGGGCGCGGTGGCCAGCGTCGATGTGCGCGGCGGCGGGCCCGGAACCCGGGAGACCGACCTGCTGGAGCCGCACAACACCGTCGAGCGCGTGCACGCCCTCGTCCTGGCCGGTGGCTCGGCCTTTGGCCTGGCGGCCGCCGACGGCGTCATGCAGGAACTCGAGTCCCACGGCGTGGGTTTTCCCGTCTTCGGCGAGGGCGTTGAGGGCCCGCGAGTACCGATTGTCCCCGGCGCTGTGATCTTCGATCTGCTCGCTGGCCCGCACCGGCCCACCGCCGCCGACGGCGCCGAGGCCACCCGCCGTGCGCTGCGTGGGCACGATTCCTCCACGGGCAGCGTGGGCGCCGGGGTGGGCGCTGCCGCCGGGCGCCTGCGCGGTGGCTTTGGCCTGGGCAGCGTGGCCTGTGGGGACTACACCGTGGCCGCGGCCGTGGTGGCCAACCCGGTCGGCGAGGTGATCGATGCCGCTAGCGGCCGGCTCTTCGGCGCGCCGGGCCGCACCCCCGTGGACGTGGAGCGCTTCCAAGCCACTCGCAGCCTGGCCGAGGCTCACCTCAACACCACCATCGGTGCCGTGTTGAGCGACGCACCCGTGACCAAGGCCCAGGCCAAGCGCCTGGCTTTGGCCGGCCACGACGGCATCGCCCGGGCCGTGCGCCCGGCCCACCTGCCGCTGGATGGGGACACGCTCTTTGCGGCGTCGTCCAGCGGGGCGTCCGCAGGCACCGCGGGCGTGGACACGCTGGAGCTCAGCGCATTGTGCGCGGCGGCCGCCCAGGCGGTGGAGGCGGCCATCGTCTCCGCAGTGACCTCCGCGGAGCCCGGATTGGGCATGACGAGCTACTCCTGCCTGCTAGCGCAGCGTTAGCACGCTACAGTTGACTGCATTATGACATCTGGTGGCACCTCACGCGTCCCGTCGAATGGTCCGGGGCCGCAGTTAAACAAGGGAGACTCCCGCAACTACACCCGGCGGGGCCGCGTGGCCACGGGCGCGTCGCTGGCCGTGGGCTTCCTCGTGGTGGAGTGGACGGTGCAGATCATCAACGCCGTCTTCTTCGGCGGGCAGCTGGCAAACTACGGTATCCGCCCGCTGGACTTCAATGGCATCTGGGGTATTTTCACCGCGCCGCTGCTGCACGCCAACTTCGAGCACCTCATGGGCAACTCCGTGCCCGGGGCAATCTTCTGCTTCCTCATCGGCTTGTCCGGGCGCAAGGTCTGGTGGGAGGTCACCATCACCACGGTGCTAGTGGGCGGTATGGGCACCTGGCTGCTGGGCGGGCCGCAGACCTCGCACATTGGCGCCTCCTCGCTGGTGTATGGCTGGTTGGCCTACCTCATCGTGCGTGGCATCTTCAACCGTTCCTTCGTGCAGACTGCGCTGGGCGTGGTGCTGGGCTTTGCGTATTCGGGCCTGGTGTGGGGCGTGCTGCCCATCTACGAGGGCGTGAGCTGGCAGGGCCACCTCTTCGGCGCCATCGGCGGCATCCTGGCGGGCATGACCATTACCTCCGATGATCCGGTGCGCGCGCCGAAGGCGGTGCAGCAGTGGCACTAGAGACAACGGGGCCCACTGGCGCGACGGGAGCACCAGAGCCCACCCAGCCCAACCAACCCCACCCCGAAGGGGCGAAAACCACCAACCCCCCCAATTGCCTCATACAATACCGGGGGGGGGGGCTGGAGGGGGG
>NZ_JAUNLS010000022.1:0-5206 GCF_030532325.1 Corynebacterium sp. | reverse complement strand
ACCCAGCCCACCCAGCCCACCCAGTCTGCTGCGATCTCACCAAGCTCGCCCATTGGCATCTTCGATTCCGGCGTGGGCGGGCTGACGGTGGCCCGCACCATCATCGAGCAGCTGCCGCACGAGTCCATCATCTACATTGGCGATACCGAACACTCGCCTTACGGCCCGCGGCCCATCGCCCAGGTGCGGGAGCTGTCCATGGCCATCGCCGATGAGCTGGTGGAGCGCGGCTGCAAGATGATTGTCATCGCCTGCAACACCGCCACCGCGGCCTTTTTGCACGACGCCCGCGAGCGCTACGACATCCCCGTGGTGGAGGTGATCCGCCCGGCGGTGCGGCGCGCGATGATGACCACCCGCAACGGCAAGGTGGGCGTCATCGGCACCGAGGGCACCATTAACTCGGGCGCCTACCAGGATCTCTTCGCGGTCAACCCCGCCGTGGAGGCCCATGCGGTGGCCTGCCCGGACTTCGTGCCCTTTGTGGAGCGCGGGATTACCGCCGGCCGGCAGATCTTGGGCGTGGCTGAGGGATACCTCGCCCCTTTGCAGGCTGCCGGCGTGGACACCCTGGTGCTGGGCTGCACGCATTACCCGCTGCTCACTGGCGTCATCCAGCTGGCCATGGGTGAGGCCGTCACGCTGGTCTCCTCGGCGGAGGAGACGGCCAAGGACGTGCTGCGCATTCTCACGGAGACGGACATGCTGGCTCCGGAGGATCACCAGCCTGTGCGCCTCTTTGAATCCACCGGGGATCCGGAGGTCTTTGCCCGCCTGGCCACCCGTTTCTTAGGCCCGCGCATCTAACACGAGCACCTAGCATGAGCCCCGCGGGCGCCCGCCGGCGCCACGGGCGCGGGAGTTAGCGCGCTCACACGGTGACGCGCCGAGAGGCCTCTTTTGGGGATAATCCCGGCATTCGGCGGTGTTTCGTGGAACTATTGACAGCATGAAGCTGACGATCCTTGGTTGTTCCGGCTCCGTGCCCACAGCCGGAAACCCTGCCTCGGGCTATCTCGTGTCCTTCCCTGATGCGCCCTCCATCGTCATGGACATGGGCCCGGGTACCCTCGCGCAACTCCAGCAGCAGCAGGATCCCTGTGATGCTCACGTTCTCTTCACGCACCTGCACGCGGATCACTGCCTGGACTTCCCCTCGCTCATGGTGTGGCGGCGTTTCCACCCCACCGCCCCGGCCGAGGGGCGCAACTTCTGCATCGGGCCGGCGAATACGCCGACCCACCTGGGCAGACTCTCCGCCGATGACCCCGAGGGCGTGGATGACATGGGCGATACCTTCGCGTTCAGCCCCTGGGAGGATGGACAACGCCAGCTTGTCGACGACGTATTTGTCACCCCCTTCCGCACCATCCACCCAGTGGAGACCTACGCGCTGCGCATGGAGCACTCCCGCAGCGGCGCGGTGATCACCTACTCGGGGGACTCGGCTTATACGGAGAACCTGGTGGAGGCCGCCCGCGGGGCGGATCTCTTCCTCTGCGAGGCCGCCTGGGGCGATACTTCCGAGGGCAAGGCGCCCAACATGCACATGTCTGGCACTGAGGCCGGCCGTATTGCCCGGGAGGCGGGGGTGAAGAAGCTGGTGCTCATCCACCTGCAGCCCTGGGGCGATGCCTCCGCCACCTACGCCGCGGCCGCCCGCGAGTTCGACGGCGAGATCGTCCTAGGCGCGGCGGGCATGGAGTTCGAGCCCTAAAGCATTCGAGCATGAGCGGGGATCGCTGGCCCCCGTCGGCGGCCGGTAGGGTAGAGGGCATGACTGAATTCACTCGTGCTGACGGACGCGCCCTGGACCAGCTGCGCAGCGTCCGCATTACCCGCAACTTCACCACCAACCCGGCCGGCTCCGTGCTCGTGGAGTTTGGCAATACCCGCGTGATGTGCACCGCCTCCGTGGAGTTCGGCGTTCCGCGCTTCAAGAAGGATTCCGGGGAGGGCTGGCTGACCGCCGAGTACTCCATGCTGCCGGCCGCCACCCACGAGCGCATGCCGCGCGAGTCCATGAGAGGCAAGGTCAAGGGCCGCACGCACGAGATCTCCCGCCTGGTGGGCCGCTCCCTGCGCGCGGCGGTGGATCTTTCCGAGCTGGGAGAGAACACCATTCAACTGGACTGCGACGTCCTGCAGGCTGACGGCGGCACCCGCACCGCCTCCATTACCGGCGCCTACGTGGCCCTGGCGGATGCCATCTCCTACCTCAAGAACGAGGGGGTGGTCCCCGGCGAGCCGCTGTTGGATCCCATCGCCGCGGTCTCCGTGGGCATCATCGACGGCCACGTGTGCCTGGACCTGCCCTATGAGGAGGACTCCCGCGCGGAGGTGGACCTCAACGTGGTCATGCAGGAAGGCGGGGACTTCGTGGAGATCCAGGGCACCGGCGAGCACGGTCTCTTTGGCCGCAAGGAGCTCGATGAGATGCTGGACGTGGCCCAGGCCGGCTGCGCCAGCCTCATCGAGGCGCAGAAGGCGGCGCTGGGATGGTAGACGCTACCCAGTCTGGCGCTGCCCAGTCCGGCACTTCTCTGACCAGCACTGCCCAGCTTCAGGTCCTTGTTGCCTCCAACAACGCTAAGAAACTGGCGGAGCTGCAACGCATTCTTGATGACGCCTCCATCACCGGCATCGAGCTCCTCCCACTGTCCGCGGTGGAGCCCTATGAGGAGCCCGTGGAGGACGGCCGCACCTTCGCCGACAACGCGCTCATCAAGGCCCGCGCCGGGGTGGCCCACACGGGGCTGGCCACGATCGCCGATGACTCCGGCTTGGCCGTCGAGGAGCTCAATGGAATGCCCGGCGTGCTGTCGGCCCGCTGGTCCGGCAGCCACGGCGACGACGAGGCCAACAACCGCCTGCTGCTGGCCCAGATGAGCGATGTGCCTGACGAGCGCCGCCAGGCGGCGTTTGTCTCCGTGTGTGCACTGGTGACTCCAGACGGCCAGGAGCATGTGGCCGAGGGGCGCTGGCCGGGCACCCTGCTGCGCGCCCCGCGCGGCGAGAACGGCTTTGGCTACGATCCGCTCTTCCAACCGGAGGGTGAGGAACGCTCCTCCGCCGAGATGTCCCCGGCGGAAAAGAACGCCGCCTCTCACCGCGGCCGCGCCCTGGCGCAACTCACCGGCGTGCTCGGGGAGCTTGCCGCCGCGCAATAGCCGCACAGTAGTTAGCCGCAGCAACTGGCCTGCAGTAGTAGCTCTGCGGGGCACGCTGCCACGGTGTAGTTCCGCATTCCCCGGTGCGCGGCCTATAGTTTTCAGGATGAGAAACAAGGCGAGCGCCCCGGCATCCATGACGCCGCCAGCGGGACCAGCGTGGGCGGGAAGCCTGATGGGAACCTCCATCGCCGCGACTCTTTCCCACCTGCACGGCTTTTCTTGGCTGGCGTGGTTCTTTCTGGCCGTGGCCACCGGCGTGGCCGTTGTCATCCTGGCCGGCTGGCTGCGGCACCGCGCACCTGCGTTTCAGCCTGCCACCATGGCACCGTGGGGAATGCTGGCCATGGGGCTGTTGGCCCTGGGCTCCGCGTGGACGGCGTGCACGGGATTAGAGTCCCTGCAGGTGCTCTCCTGGTGGGTGGGCACTCCCTTGGCTGTGGTGGTGTGTATTAACCAGTTGCGCCACTTTCCCGGTGATGCGCCCTCCTTCCAGTGGGCGCTGGCGCTGGTGGCGCCCATGGTGGCGGCGACCAGCAGCGGGCAGCTGACCCATCACCACCCCTGGATGCATGAGGCGGGTGCTGCCGCCTTCGTGTTGACCTTTGTCACTGCCGTTCCGGTGTTTGTGCTGTGTTACCGGGACGTGCTGCGCGGGCGAATGTCTTTGCCCAAGCAGATTGCCGGTACTGCCTGGATCCCGCTAGGGATGGTGGGGCAATCCACGGCTGCAGCCCAGCTGCTGTTCACCCCGCGCTTTGCTCATTGGTATGGCGGCGCAATGTTGGCCATGGGCATTCCGCTGGCCGCGTGGGCATTCGTGCGCTTTTGGTCTGCCGTGGTGTCCTGGGCGGGCTACTCGCCGGGGTGGTGGGGCTCGACATTCCCGGTAGGAACGTGTTGCTTGGGCAGCCATATGCTGGCAGCGGCCCTTGGCGCAGGCTGGCTCGATGCGGTGAGCCTGGGACTGCTTGGCTTGCTCATTACGCACTGGGGCGCGTGTGCCCTGCGTTTTATTTCGTGGGCGTGGGAAAACGGGACGCACCGTCACGGCTAAGGACGGAGATGCTCGGCGACGGATGGCGCAGACCGGCGATGCAGATTGGCTATGTCACACGACTGTCATGATTGACGGCCAGTTGTGGGTCTCCTGTGCGCATCGGTGCGCTTTCATCATGAGTCGAGACAATAATGGTGCTGGTACGAGCTTTTTCTTCTATGAGTTTCCACACCCGTGCGCGGGAGATTTTGTCTAATCCGCTGGTCGGTTCATCCAAGACAATGAGGGAACCTGGAGGGGTTAGCAGAGAACGGGCCAGGGTGATTCGCTGCTTTTCGCCGCCGGACACGCCGCTATCCTCGCCTGCTACCAGTCTTTGACCTGATGGTACTGAGCTCATAAGACCCGCTAGATCGAGCCGCTCTAAGAGTTTGTTTGCCTCATCGTCACTGTGAGCCCGGCGTCCGAAAGTGACGTTCTCGCACGCAGTCGTATGCAGAAGGCCTGGCTGTTGCGGGGTGTAAGCCGTTGGATGAGCATCGCCATCTGCAGGAGCAAAAGCTGTTGGACAGAACTCGTTCAGTCCAAGAAACCCCTCCAAAACCGTAGTCTTACCAGAACCGCTGGGGCCAGTTACCCAGATAGGTCGGTTGCACACTTCTTTGGCGTGTAGGTCTACGAGAGCTGTCAACGCACGAATGCTGCTTGAAATGTGTTCTAAGTCTTCGCGCGATGAGTCTTTAAGCTCAGGCCGGATTTTCTCGTTGGATTCTCGATAGTGCGCGATTGCTACCGCGAGGGAAGACACCCCAAAGCCGACTGACTGCAATGGAGTGATCGCGGCAATAGCAACACCTACCGCGGAGATAATTGCACTCATTATTGCTACGCCACCTTCATCTGTATGAAGACCAATGGAAACGATGAGCAAGAATATAGTGCACGTAAGAATGACCGATTGAGTGACATAGAGCCGACGAGTGGTTGCGTCCGTTAGCGTGGTGTATCTGTGACCCGGGGTTGTGCTCATGTCGGT
>NZ_JAUNLS010000021.1 GCF_030532325.1 Corynebacterium sp. | reverse complement strand
GGCTGTTGTAGACCTCGATAAGCTCAGAATCCCGAGCAGCCACCGTCAGCAGCGAAATGCCGTTCCTATCCCGGCGAATCTTCACACCCTCCTCACGGGGTGTGCGCAAGGCTTTGAGCTCCTTGCGGGCAGTAGCAATGATCTGCTGACTGGTTGTCAACGCCAAGAGTTTCAGGCGCAGCTGCCAGGCAGCATCCTTACCCTTAACCTTCTTGGCATAAGACTCAATCAACTTCAGGGTGGACAGGCTGTGTGTGGTGGCCTGGGCCTTACGCTGCCGCCTCGTGTATCTGGTCGGCCCGAAGTAGACCTGAGCTAAATGCACCAACTCTTCGGCCTCGCGTTTGCTGCAGCCAGCCTCCTCCAACTGGGGGGCCGATAGCCCGGCTGCGCCCTGGATGATAGCCATGCCCGCGGACTGGGCGGCGAGATACGCCTCTAACTGTTCGTTCATGACCCCGAGACTAAAGACAGCCGTCAAGCACGCACCAGAGAAAAATCTGCGCGAGAGGCAAAACTGTGGATAACTCCCGCGCGAGGCGAAGTTATCCACAGGCAGGGGCCGGGTGGGGCGCTTAGACGATCATGTCGTCGTCAGCATCATCCTCCCAGTTGAGGGAGCGCTTGATGGCGCGCTTCCAGTCGCGGTAAAGGGCGGCGACCTCCTCGGAATCCATCTGCGGCTTCCACACCTTGACCTCGGCATCCTTCTTGAGAACGCTGAGGTCCTCCCAGAAGCCTGCGTCCAGGCCGGCGGCGAAGGCCGCACCCGTGGCGGTGGTCTCCACGTTCTTTGGGCGATGCACCTCGACACCGAGGACGTCGGCCTGGAACTGCATGAGCAGCTCGTTGTGGGTCATGCCGCCGTCGACGCGCAGCTCGGTGATCTCCACGCCGGAGTCCGCCACCATGGCGTCGGCGACATCGCGGGTCTGGTAGGCCGTGGCCTCCAGCACCGCGCGGGCGATGTGGTTGCGGTTGGCAAAGCGGGTCAGGCCAACGATGACGCCGCGGGCATCCGCGCGCCAGTAGGGCGCGAACAGGCCGGAGAAGGCCGGCACGATGTAGACGCCGCCGTTGTCCTTGACCGAGCGGGCCATGTTCTCAATCGCCGCGGCGTTGGGGATGATCTGCAGGTTATCGCGCAGCCACTGCACCAGGGAACCTCCCATGGACACCGAGCCCTCCAGCGCGTACACAGGGCGCTCGCCCTCGCGCTGGAAGCATACGGTGGTCAGCAGGCCGTTCTCCGAGAACTTCGGCGTGGTACCGGTGTTAAGCAGCAGGAACAGGCCGGTGCCGTAGGTGTTCTTTGCCGAGCCCGGGCGGAAGCAGCCCTGGCCAAACATGGCGGCCTGCTGGTCACCGAGGATGGCGCGAATCGGCACGCCGGAGAGCGAACCGCGCTCGCGCACGGTGCGGAAGTCACCCAGGGAGGGGCGGATCTCCGGCAGCATGGACATCGGGATGTCCATGGCCTTGCACAGCTCCTCGTCCCACTCGAGCTTCTCGATGTCCATGAGCAGCGTGCGCGAGGCATTGGTGACGTCGGTGGCGTGCAGGGCGGGCTCGTCGCCGTCGCCCTCGGCGCCGCCGGTGAGGTTCCACAGAAGCCAAGTGTCGATGGTGCCGAAGAGCAGGTCGCCGGCCTCGGCGCGCTCGCGGGCACCCTCGACGTTATCCAGGATCCACTTGATCTTGGGGCCCGCCGGGTAGGAGTTGATGACCAAGCCGGTGCGGCGGCGCCACTTATCCGCACCTTCCTCGCCTGCCAACTCCTTGCAGATGCCGGTGGTGCGGGTGTCCTGCCACACGATGGCGTTGTACACCGGCTCGCCGGTGTTCTTGTCCCACACCACCGTGGTCTCACGCTGGTTGGTAATGCCCAGCGCGGCGACGTCCTCAATGTTGATGTCGCCCTCGGCGATGGCCTCGCCGACGGCGCGGCGGGTGTTGTTCCAGATCTCTGCCGGGTCGTGCTCGACCCAGCCCTTCTCGGGGAAGATCTGCTCGTGTTCGAACTGGCCGACAGAAACCTGCTCGCCGTCGTGATTGAAAATGATGCAGCGGGTCGAGGTGGTTCCCTGATCGATCGCCGCGACGTACTTCTTGGTGCTCATCTGTTCTTTCTCCTCTCTCGGGGTGTGCTGGCTAGAGGGCCAAGGTCAGCAGGCCAACCGCCACGGCGGCCAGCGACGGGGCAACGACGGGCACCCATGCGTAGGACCAGTTGGCGCTGCCCTTGTCCTTGATGGGCAGGACAAAGGCGTACATGATGCGCGGGCCGAGGTCACGCACGGGGTTGATGGCGTAGCCAGTCGGCGTGCCCAGGGACAGGCCAATGGAGACCACCACGAAGGCCACCGCGAAGTACTTCAGCGGGCCAAGCTCGCCGCCGGTGGGCCCGAAGGCGATGAACATGAGCAGCACGCAGGTGGCGATGAACTCAGTCACCGCGTTCCAGCCGTTGTTCGGGTGGGCCGGCTTGGTGAAGAAGATTCCGTTGGTATTCGCGTTGGCCCCGGTGACGTTGCCTTCCTCGTCGAGGTTGTTGGCGTCGAAAAGCTGCTTGAAGGTGAGCCAGGCCAGCAGCGCACCCAGCATCGCGCCCAGCAGCTGGCCGGCGATGTAGTAGGGCACGAGGCGCCACTCGAGGCCACCGGACACCGCGGCCCAGATGGTCACGGCGGGGTTGAGGTGTCCGCCGGTGGGATCGGCCACGCTGGCGCCGATGAACACGCCCATGCCCCAGCCCAGGGCAATGACAATCCAGTCAGAGCCGCGGGCGGCGGAGGTGCGCAGGTTGACCACGGCGCACACGCCATTGCCCAGCAGCATCAGGAGGGCAGTTCCGATGAACTCCCAGAGGAAGGCATCCATTCCAGTCATATATGTCGTCTTTCTTGTTATGCGCCCACGATGATGTCGTTGGCTTCCTTATCAGTGAGCGCTGCCTCGGCGGCCAGCTCGGCCTCGGTGTGGCGCTTGAACTCCGCCACCTGCTGGGCGGTCTCTTCCTCGCTCCAGCCCAGCAGCGGGGCGGCGAACTTGGCGACGCCCTCCGCAGCATTCACGCCGCGATCCGCGAACTCGATGGCCACGCGCAGGCGGCGGTTGAGGATGTCCTGCAGGTGCAGCGCGCCCTCGTGGGTGACGGCGTAGCGCACCTCGGCCCACAGGTAGCTCTCAGCGCCCGGGACCGGCTCCAGCAGGGAGGCGTCCTCGGCAGCGGGGGCGAGGACTTCGTCGATCAGCGAGCCGTAGCGGCCCAGGAGGTGTTCGATGAAGGACTCGCTCAGGTTGTACTGGCGGGCCAGCGCGGAGACCTGGTTGGCCAAGGCGTGGTAGCCCTCGGCGCCCAGGATGGGGGTGCGTTCGGTGATGGACTCGGGGATGTTGTAGCCGCCGGGGATGTCCTTGATGGCCAAGTCCACGGCATCCTTGCCGATGACGCGGTAGGTGGTGTACTTACCGCCGGCCACCGAAACCATGCCCGGAGCAACCTTGGCCACGGCGTGGTTGCGCGAAAGGTTGGTGGTGGAGTCGGACTTGCCGGAGAGCAGCGGGCGTAGGCCGGAGTAGACGCCGACGATGTCCTCGCGGCCGATCGGGCGCTTTACGCGCTGGTTGACCTGGTCCAGGATGTAGTCGATGTCGGTCTTAGTGGGCGCGGGATCCGGCAGGGACAGGCCCTTTTCCCAGTCGGTGTCGGTGGTGCCGATGATCCAGTACTCGCCCCACGGGATGACAAAGAGCACGGACTTTTCGGTGACGAAGCACAGGGCGGCCTCGCAGTCGAGGGCGGCCTTGGGCACCACGATGTGCACGCCCTTGGAGGCGTGGACGGTGAACTTGCCTTCGACGCCGGCGAGCTCCTGGATCTTGTCATTCCACACACCGGTGGCGTTGATGAAGACCTTGCCGCGCACGGTGGTTTCCTTGCCGCTGGCCACATCGCGGACCTTGGCGGCGGTGATGCGCCCGGAGCGGTCCTTCTCGAAGCCAATGACCTCGGTGCCGGGGCGCACGCTGGCGCCGTACTCTGCGGCGGTGCGCAGGACGGTCATGGTGTGTCGGGCGTCGTCGACAAGCGTGTCGTAGTAGCGCACGCCACCGACGACGGCGTTCTCCTTGAGGCCCGGGGCGACCTTGAGCACGCCACGGCGGGTGAGGTGCTTCTGCATGGGAACGCTCTTGGCGCCGCCCATGAGGTCATACAGGGTAAAGCCGCCGAACATCATGACGCGCTCCCACACACGGTGGGTGAGCGGGAAGATGAACTTCAGCGGCTTGACCAGGTGCGGGGCCAGGGTAGCCATGTTGAGCTCGCGCTCGTGGAGGGACTCGGCCACCAGGCGGAAGTCGAACATGGCCAGGTAGCGCAGGCCACCGTGGAACATCTTGGAGGAACGGGATGACGTGCCGGCGGCGAAGTCCTGGGCCTCGATGACGGCGGTCTTCAGGCCGCGGGTGGCGGCGTCGACGGCAGCGCCGGCGCCGACGGAGCCGCCGCCGATGATGACGACGTCATACTCTTCGGTGCCGTAGTTCTCCCATGCCTGGGCGTAGTAGTCGGGGTTGAATTGCTGTTTACTCAAAGTGGCCATTGCTGACCTCATCTCCTCTCTCATTACCGCCGCTAACCTCTCGCCGCAGCCAGTAGCGTTGTTGTGACGCCCGCATAGACCTCGGGCTTCTTGCACCTATGTTAGGTCTCACCGCTCAGGCTTCACAGTTACCCTACTCACACGTAGGTTTCGTTCGCGTAACCAGTGTCTTTTGCGAAACTGCTAAGTTAGCCAAAAAAGAAAGCCACCCCCATCAGGGGTGGCTCGGGTGACATTGCGGCGGCCGCGGGTGCCTACTTCTTCTGCTGCAGCCTACCCATTGCCTCGAGTACTTCGGCCATGCCGGCGCGCTCGGCGGAGTAGGTCACCGACTGCGCCGCCTTGACCAACTCGATGGGGGCGGTCTCCAGGGCCACCACGCCCTGCTCGCCCACGAAGCAGCAGTCCGCCTGCTCGCTCACGAAGGCCACGGCCTCCTCGCGCTCGGCGCTGAGCAACTCGCAGATCTCGTCGACGGCCTCCGCGCGGGTGGCCGCGGTGATGGAGACCCCGTGTAGGTCATCGGCCAGGTACAGGCCGTCGGCGGCCTCGCCGAGCGCCTCGCGCACGCCGTCCTGCGTGCCTACGGCCACACCGGAGACCACGTGCTCGCCCTCGCGGTGCCAGGTCACCTGCAGCCCGCCCTCGGCCGCGGCGCTCTCGATTGCGGCTACGCGCTGCGGCTCGATGGGGTGGATGGCCATGACGTCGCCGCTTTGCGTGATCACCGCGCCATTGTGCTCCACGCGCCACAGCGCCTGCGGCACGTCGGCGAAGATGGAGTCGGCCCGCGTGGCCTCCTGCGCGGACATGAGCACCAGCACCTGCGCCTCCGGGTAGATGGCGTTGAGCGCGCCGCGCAGGCGGCTGGTCAGGGCGTCCACCTCGTAGTTCAGCGCGGTTTCATCGGCCACCAGCACCCGCGGGATGCGGGAGTAGTGCGCCTTCATGCGGTGCGGCAGCCGGGAGACGATGAGCCGCGACTGCGTGGCCGCCGCCAGCAGCCCCTGCTCCACCATGGAGCCGGCGAAGATCTCCTTGCTGCTAGCGCTCATCGTGGCCTGAGCCTCGGCGATCTCCATCTTCAGGCTGTTCATGATCTCGGTGACCTTCTCGCGACCCTCGTCGAGCCCGCGGGTGGCCTCCTCCACCACGGCGTTGAGGTTGTCCTTGACCCACTCCAGGTTCTCCGAGGCGGTGCGGGTAACCTCCCCGGAGTGCGGCTTGGCGGTGATGGCCAGGCGGTCGCGCACCAGCTCCGTGGTGGCCTCGGTGACCCTTTCCTTCAGGCCCACGAGGTCATCGCGCAGGCGGCGCACGCGGTAGCGCTCGGACTCGACCTCCAGGTCCTGAGCCTCGGCCTCCTCCAGAGTGGGCGCTCCGCCGCCCTTGCGGGCCGGCACCCAGTACTCCCCGGCGGGCATGGGGCCGAACTCCGCCTCGTAGTCCGCCCACAGCCCCTCGAGGGCCTCCTGCATGCGGCGGCGGATCTCGGCGGTGTCGGCGTCGGCGTCGCCAGTAGCGCGCATGGGCTCCAGGCCCTTGATGAAGATCGGGGTGTTGGTGCGGCCCAGGTGCTTCTTGTGGCCCTTGGTCCACAGGCGCTGGGAGCCGAAGATGACAATCGGGATGATCGGTACATCGGCTTCGTAGGCAATACGCGCCGCTCCCGAGCGCATGCGGCGGATCTCAAAGCTGCGCGAGATCGTGCCCTCCGCAAACACGCCCACCAGCTCGCCCTGCTTGGCCAGGCGCACGGCCTGCTGCATGGACTCGCCGCCGTCGATGCGGTCCACCGGCACGTGCCCCAGGAAGGTCATCACCTTGCCCAGCACCGGGACCTTGAACACCCCGGCCTTGGTGAGGTAGCGCACCAGGCGCTTGCGCCGGTAGGGCAGGAAGCCGCCGAAGACGAAGTCCATGTAGCCGGTGTGGTTGCACACCAGCACCGCGCCGCCGGTGGCGGGGATGTACTCCTCACCGGTGGCGCGGAACTTCAGTCCCTGAGCCAGCGTGACAGCGCGGGCAATCGTGGTGATTTTCCTGTATAGAAAGTTGCTCAACTGGCTCATGCTTCTCCCAGGGATGCGTACCCCTTAGCGCGGGGTAAGAACGTCCTTACCCACGAACGGGCGCAGTGCCTCCGGAACCACCACGGAGCCATCGGCCTGCTGGTGGTTCTCCAGGATGGCCACGAGCCAGCGGGTGGTGGCCAGGGTGCCGTTAAGGGTGGCGGCGTACTGGGTCTTGCCGTTCTCGTCGCGGTAGCGGATGGACAGGCGGCGGGCCTGGAAGGTGGTGCAGTTCGAGGTGGAGGTCAGCTCGCGGTAGGTGTCCTGGGTGGGCACCCACGCCTCGTTATCGAACTTGCGGGCGGCGGAGGAGCCCAGGTCACCACCGGCGATGTCGATGGTGCGGTAGGGCAGCTCCATGGCGGCGAGCATCTCCTTCTCCATGGCCAGCAGCTTCTGGTGCATCTCCTCGGCGTCTTCCGGCTTGCAGTAGACAAACATCTCCAGCTTGTCGAACTGATGCACGCGCAGAATGCCGCGGGTGTCCTTGCCGTGGGAGCCGGCCTCGCGGCGGAAGCAGGAGGACCAACCGGCGTACTGCAGCGGGCCGTTGGAGAGATCGATGATCTCATCCTGGTGGTAGCCGGCCAGGGCCACCTCGGAGGTACCCACCAGGTAAAGATCATCGGCCGGCAGGTAGTAGACCTCGTCGGAGTGCTGGCCCAAAAAGCCGGTGCCCTGCATGACCTCGGGGCGCACCAGCACCGGCGGGATCATGAGGTTGAAGCCGGCCTCGCGTGCCTTCTGCGCGGCGAGCATGAGCATGCCCAGCTGCAGGAAGGCGCCGTCGCCGGTGAGGAAGTAGAAGCGGGCGCCGCCCACCTTGGTGCCACGTTTGACGTCGATAAGCCCCAGCGTTTCACCCAGCTCCAGGTGATCCTTCGGGGTGAAGTCGAAGTTCGGACGCTCGCCCACTTCCTCGATGACCACGAAGTCATCCTCGCCGCCGGCCGGAGCACCTTCCACCACGTTGGAGATCTGGTACTGCAGCTCGGTGACCTTGGCCTCCGCCGCGGTGACCTCATCACCGGCGGCCTTGACCTTGGCCTTGAGCTCGTTGGAGCCCTCGAGCAGAGCGGGGCGCTCCTCGGGGGAGGCCTGGCCGATCTTCTTGCCAAAGGCCTTCTGCTCCGAGCGCAGCTCATCGGCCTTGACGATCGCCGCGCGACGCTCCTCATCTGCGGCGATGAGCCGGTCAACGAGACTGGGGTCCTCACCACGGTTGACCTGGGAGGCACGGACTACATCGGGATTCTCGCGGAGAAATTTCAGATCAATCACGCCGTTTACTTTACCCCACTCATAAGTCCTTGCACTGGTAATAACCAGGGAATTATCATGGTCATTATGGTTGCCCACTCCATCACCGAAGGCCCCATCCCCAAGCACGCCCAACTGCGCGATATCCTCGCAGAACTGTGCCGCACCACCCTCAAGCCGGGGGACATCTTGCCCGGCGAGCGCATCCTCGAGGACACCTATGGTGTTTCCCGCATCACGGTGCGCCGCGCCATCGGTGATCTGGTGGCGGAGGGCCGCCTGCGCCGAGTGCGTGGCAAGGGCACCTTCGTGGCCCCCAACCCGCTGGTCTCCCGGCTGCACCTGGCCTCCTTCTCCGACGAGATGGGCGCCCAGCACGTGCACGCCTCCTCCAAGATCTTGCTCAGCGAGCGCAGCCCCGCCCCGGAGGAGGTCTCCGGCTTCTTCCACACGGATCCCTCCGTGCCCCACACCCACCTGCGCCGCCTGCGCTTGGGCGATGGCGAGCCCTATTCCATCGACGACGCCTGGTACAACTCCACCTACGCGCCCACTCTGCTGGAAAATGACATTTATAACTCCGTCTACGCCATCCTGGACTCCACCTTCGACGTCCCCGTGACCGAGGCCGATCAGTCCGTGAGCGCCGTGCTGGCGGACGAGCACGTTGCCCCGCTTCTCGATGTCTCCCCCGGCACCCCCTTGCTGCATGTCACCCGCTGCTCACGCTCCGGGGACCGCCCGGTGGAATGGTGCTCCTCGGTCTACCGCCCCGACCGCTACCGCCTCACCTCGCGGGTGACGCGCAAGGTTTAGCACGCGGTGAAGCGCAGGCAGGAGGGTACGATAGGGAATCCTATGAGCACTACTTCACCCTGGCGTTCAGCTTTTGCCGTCCGTTTGTTCCTCGTCGCCGCGCTGGC
Source organism: Corynebacterium sp. (assembly GCF_030532325.1). Classification (GTDB taxonomy): domain Bacteria; phylum Actinomycetota; class Actinomycetes; order Mycobacteriales; family Mycobacteriaceae; genus Corynebacterium. The sequence goes on along the minus strand of NZ_JAUNLS010000021.1, from coordinate 28,109 downwards.
AGCCGCGGCGTTTTTGGGGGCCTACGGGCTTTTCAGCCCAACGGATAGCACCACCGCCGGCCGGGACGGAACCGTCAACGGCAGCCAGGTCAGCGACCCCACCAACGCCGAAGTAGCCTCCTTTGTCTCCGCCGACGCCGGGGCCTGCCTGAACTGGGACATCAACGCCGACGGCAGCGTGTCCAACTTCAGCCAGACCCCCTGCGATAAGCCGCACCGCTTCGAGGTCTCCGCCCGCCAGGACCTGGGCACCTACCCCACCAGCGAGTTCGGCCCCAAGGCCGCGCGCCCCGACGTCACCCGCCAAAACGCGCTGCGCGACGAGCTCTGCGCCGCGCCTACCCTGAGCTACCTCGACGGCGCCTGGGACCCCAACGGCCGCTTCGACGTGGCCTCCATCCTCCCGCCGGAGGCAGCCTGGGCCAGCGGCGACCGCACCCTGCTGTGCGGGCTGCAGACCACCGACGCCAACGGCGTTCCCCAGCAGACCTCGGGGAAGGTGGCCGAGGTGGATCAGGCGGTCGTCGCCAAGCAGGGCGAATGCCAGGCCATCGACGAGCAGCAGGTGATGCGCACCGTGGACTGCTCCAAGCCCCACCAGCTGGAGACGGTCTCCGTGGTCAACCTCGCCGAGCACTACCCCGACGGCTACCCCGCGCCCGAGGACCTAGATTCCTACCTCTCCTCCACGTGCACCGAAGCGGCGATTGAGTACCTCGGCAGCGAGGAGAACCTCTATCAATCCACGCTACAGCCCTTCTGGGGCGCGCTGAGCAAGGAGGCCTGGGACGCCGGCACCCGCTCGGTGAACTGCTCACTCATGCACCCGAACGAGGGCTCCTTCTCCGAGATCATCGGCTCGGCCACCGGCGGGCGTGAGGCGCTGACCATCAACGGCGCCCCGCCCACCGAGCAGCCCAAGCGCAACCCGCTGCGCACCCCGAGCGCCCAAGCCCCAGCCCCGAACCCCGCGGCAGATCAGCCCGAGCCGACACCGGCACCTTAAGCCCGATGTACCTGGTCAGCGAGGAGCGCTTCGAGGAGATGGTGGGCGAGGCGCTGGATAAGATCCCCGACGAGTTTGTCCACCGCATGCGCAACGTGGTCATCCTCATCGAGGATCACAACCCCGAGGACCCCACCCTGCTCGGGCTCTACGAAGGCGTCGCGCTGACCGAGCGCACCTTCGATCACACCGGCTTTCTTCCCGACGCCATCTTCATCTACCGGGAAGCGCTCATGGCCATGTGCCACTCCGAGGAGGAGCTCGCCCACGAGGTCGAGGTCACCGTCTTCCACGAGGTGGGCCACTACTTCGGCTTCGAGGAGGAGCGGCTGCACGAGCTGGGCTGGGGGTAGCCCTTAACGGGCTACCTAGAGATCGCGCTACCTAGATATCGGTGTCGACCCAGCGGGTCAGCCGCCACTGGCCAAAGTCCGCGCCGCCCGGCTCCATCACCGTGAAGCGGCAATTGGGCAGGTAGCCGCTGAAGGCAAAATCCGGGTCCACCCCGCAGGCGTGCGCGGTGGCCACGCGGATCGCAGCGCCGTGGCTGACCACCACGACGTCCTCGTCCTCCCGCAGATCCTGCGCAATGCGCTCCAACTGCGGGCGGAAGCGATCCAGCACGTCGAGGTAGTTCTCCCCGCCCGGCATGCGGGCGTGCTCGTCGCCGGCCAACCATCCGCGCAACGCGCCCATGTACTCGCGGTAGGTGTCCTCGCTGCCGCTCATCTCATGGTCCCCGGCAAAGACCTCGTGCAGGCCCCAGAGGACGTCGACAGGCAGCTCCGCCCCACCAATGGCCGCGACGTATTCCTGCATGGCCGTCATGGCGGTCTGCTGGGCGCGCAGTGCCACCGAGCACGCGAAGCGCACGGTGCGCCCCGCGCAGAACTCCGCCAGCTCGCGCCCCACGCTCGCCGCCTGATCACGGCCGCGCTGGGTCAGCTCCGCGCCCGGCGGCCGGGTGTCCATCCGGCGGTTGATGTTGGAAAAGGTCTGGCCGTGGCGCAGCATGATGATTCTTCCGGTCATGGCACCAGGTTATTGGCCGTTGCGCGCCTTCGCTACCCAGGCATCGGCCTCCGCCAGGCGGCGCAGATCCCGCGGGGCCTCCCCCATCTGCGCCACCGAAGGCCAGGAACCCACGAACATCAGCTCCTCGGCGCGCAGCCACAGCGCCCGCAGAGCCTCCGCCAGGGGCTGGTCCTCGATGTGGCCGATGAGGTCCAGGTGGAAGCGGTAGTTGCCAAAGACCGTGCGCACCGGCCTCGACTCGATCCGGGAAAGGTCCACCCCGCGGTGGGCGAACTCCTGCAGTGCGCCCACCAGGGAGCCCGGCTCGTTGGGCAGGGTGAACACCACCGAGGTGCGGTCATGCCCGGTGCGTGCCGTGGGTTTTCCCACCGGCCCCACCAGCACAAAGCGCGTGGTGGCCCCGGTGATATCGGCGACATCGCGCGCGATCTCCTCCAGCCCGAAGATCTCCGCTGCCCGGGCCGGGGCAGCCGCGGCGTCCACCCTGCCCTGGGCCACGGCCTCGGCCGCCGCCGCGTTGGAGGACTCCGGCACAAAGCTCACCTCCGGCAGGTTCTGCTCCAGCCACCCGCGGATCTGCTGGTAGGCCACGGGGTGGGTGGCCAGGCTGCGGATCTCCTCGGTGCCCGGGCGCACCATGATGGAAAAGGCCACGGGCAGATCCACCTCCCGGTAGATCTGCACCGGTTCGCCTTCCACGAGGGCGTCGAAGGTGGCGGTCACTGCGCCGTCGACGGAGTTCTCGATGGCCACGCAGGCGTAGTCGGCCCGCCCGGCGCGCACGGCGGCCAGCGCCTCGGAGGGCGAGGCCACCGGCAGCGGCTCGATCTCCCCCACGAAGGGCGCAAAGCGCTGCATGGCCGCCTCCGTGAAGGTGCCGGCCGGGCCCAGGAACGCAATGGTGCTACGCATGGAGGTCACTTTATCCCACTAGACTAAGCCGCCATGGAGTTTAGCCTGGAAAAACTGCGCGAGGATCTCGCCGGTCTCAGCGCCGAGGAGCACGGTTTCACTTACCTCGATCTGCGCCGCGGCCCGCGCGGCCGCGGGCGTTTAAGCGGCTGGATTCTCTCCGCCAAGGATCTCAATGACGTCGCCGGCATGCCCACCACCCTGGGGCACGCGCAGCGCGCCTACCTCGCGGAGGAGACTGATCCCTTCCTGGCGGAGCTCGAGGACTCCGGGGCAACCATCGTGGGCAAGTCCGCCGCGCCGGAGCTTGGCCTGCGCGTAGACACCGAGCCGGTGGGCCTGCCGCACCCGGATAATCCCCTTTACCCCGGCTGCACCCCGGGCGGTTCCTCCGGCGGGGCGGCGGTGCAGGTGGCCCGGGGCCTGCTGCGCGCCGCGCACGCCTCTGACGGCGGCGGCTCCATCCGCGTGCCCGCTGCTGCCTGCGGCGTGGTGGGCTTCAAGCCCTCCGGCGAGGATCTCAGCGTCCAGGGATTTATCACCCGCAGCGTGGCTGATACCGCGCTGCTGCACAACCTCAGCCCCAGGCTGGAGCGCGTGCGCGTGGGCGTGCTCACCGAGCCCCTCTTTGCGGAGGTCGCCGTGGATGCCCACATGCTGCGCGCGGTGCGCGAGGCCACCGCCCAGCTCGAGGGCGCAGGAGTAGAGACCGTGGCGATATCGCCCTACCCCCAGGCCGCGGAGACCTTCCAGGCCTTCCAGCACATCTTCACCCGCAAGCTGGCCGGGCTCGAGGAGGCCGAGGGCTACGCCGCGTGGATTCGCCAGCGCGGCCAGCAGGTCAGCGACGCGGAGTTCGCCGCCGCGCAGGCCCACGCCGCAGCACTGCCGGGGCTGCTGGCCCAGCACTGGCAGGTGGATGCCCTCCTCTCCCCCGTGCTCACCAGCGATCCCCCGCGGCGCGGGACCTTCCAGGCCATGGACCATCAGGAGAACTTCGATGCGCAAACCCGCTGGTCCCCGTGGGGCTCACTCTTCAACGTCGCGCGCCTGCCCGCCATTAGCCTGCCCTGGCCGGTACCCAACCACCCGCCGGTGGGCGTGCAGCTCGGCGGCATCACCCTGGATGATGCCGGCCTCCTCGGCTTAGCGCGGGTGCTGCATGACTGAACCACGAGAAACTGAGCCACAAAGATCTGGGCCGCCACACACTGAGCAGCTGCGCACCCGCCGCATCTACGCCGAGATCCTCATCGTCCTCACCGTCACCTTCGGCATCTCCGGGGTGCGCGCGGCCCTGCGGCTTGCCGACGCCCTCCTCAACCCCGCCCCGCTCAACGAGCAGTCCGTCACCCTCAACGGCACCCAGTCCACCACCGCGCTGCTCGATCTTGGCCTGCAGCTGTGCAGTGCCGCCGTGCTCTTTGCCTGGGGTGCGCTGGGCCTCTATCTCTTGGGCCGCTGGCCGCGTGTGCGCTCCCGCGACTGGTGGCACGGGATGGGGCTGGCGGCCGTCATTGGGCTGCCGGGGCTGGCCTTCTACCTCGGCGCGCTGCACTTCGGGCTAACCAAGGAGGTGGTGCCGGCGGCCTTCGATAACGCCTGGGTGGAGCTGCCCACGCTGCTTCTTAAATCCGCGGGCAATGCCTTTGCCGAGGAGATCATTGTGGTCATGTGGCTGTGCATCCGGCTCAGGCAGGCCCGCTGGGGCGTGCCCGCCGCCATCGCCGCCTCCGCGATCCTGCGCGGAAGCTACCACCTCTACCAGGGGGTTTCCGCTGGCCTGGGCAACATCGCCATGGGTGTGGTCTACGCCTGGTACTTCCACAAGACCGGCCGGGTGTGGCCACTTATCATCGGGCACTTTCTTATCGACGCCATCGCCTTCTGCGGTTACGCCCTCCTCTTCTAGTGCTCAACTCGTGATCAGTAAATGCCTTCCGAGTGATCGCCGCGGCGCCCCCGCTGCGTGCCTCCGCTCCTGGGGCTGGTGGGGTTTCGTTGTACAGTAATGCGCATGACTGATCAAGGACGTGACCCAGAGCGCGAGACTCGCCGCGCCGGCGATGCCGGCGATACCGCCAACTCTGCCGATTACGTCCTGGGCGCCGACGGCCGCCCGCTGCGGGATCGCTACGGCCGCCCCGTGCGCCGCCGCCCTGCCGCCAGCAGCGGACACCGCAGACAGAACACTCAGCCGTCGCGCCGCGCCCAGCGCCCGCCGCAGCAGCAGCGCGCCGAAGAAACCCGCTTCGACGTCGACGCCTACATGGCTGAGCGGCAGCCGCGGCACCCCGGCTACCAGCAAGCACAGCACCAGCGCTACCAGCAGCCTTACCCGCCCCAATACCAGCAGGACTATCAGCCCAGCTACCAGCAGGCACCGCCGCAGCAGCCCGTGCCGCGCTCCTATGCGCAGCCTGGGCAACCTGGACAACGCCGCCCTCACCGCCGCCGCAAGCGCGTCAACCCTCTCAAGCGCGGGTTGGGTTGCTTTGGCTGGGCGGTGACCATCATCCTGGTGCTCACCCTGGCCTTTGGCCTGTGGACGGATTCCCGTCTCACCCGCATCGAGGCCATGCCGGAGGAGCAGGTGGCCAACACCGCGGGCACCAACTGGCTGCTCGTCGGCTCCGATTCCCGCCAGGGGCTCACGGAGGAACAACAGGCTGAGCTCGGCACCGGCGGCGACATCGGTGTGGGCCGCACGGACACCATCATGCTCTTGCACATTCCCTCCTCCGGCAAGGCCAAGCTGGTCTCCATCCCCCGCGATAGCTACGTCGAGGTCCCCGGCTTTGGTTGGGACAAGATTAACGCCTCCTTCACCTACGGCGGTGCGCAGCTGCTCACTCAGACGGTGGAGCACTCCACTGGCCTGCACATCGATCACTACGCGGAGATCGGCATGGGTGGGCTGGCCAACGTCGTGGACGCCGTCGGCGGCGTGGACATCTGCGTGGAGGAGCCCATCAACGATCCGCTGGCCGGCATCGACCTGCAAGCCGGCTGCCAGGAGCTCAACGGCCCCAACGCACTGGGCTACGTGCGCACCCGCGCCACCGCGATGGGCGATCTCGACCGCGTCCAGCGCCAGCGCGAGTTCTTCGCCGCGCTGCTAGATAAGGTGACCTCGCCCGCCACGCTCATCAACCCCTTCCGCGCCGTCTCCCTGGTCAACCACACCGCGGATTCCTTCATCGTGGGCCAGAAGGATCACGTCTGGCACCTGGCCCGCGTGGCCCTGGCCATGGCCAGCGGCGTAGAGACCGAGACCGTGCCCGTGGGCGGCTTCCAGGACACCGAGGTGGGCAACGTGGTGCTGTGGGACGACGCCGCCGCCCAAGGTCTGTGGGACTCGCTGCGTTAGCCGGTCTCAACCCGCACCGAGCCTCTATTTCTGGCCGCTCAATTAGCTAGATTCCGGCTGCGTGCGCCAGGTCTTACATGCCAGCTCTGTCCGGTTCCTCGCACCGAAATGCACCTTCAATGCAGCTACTTTCTTCCGGATAGTTACCTCGGCATAGTGCAATTTCTCGGCGATCTCTTTATCCGACCACCCTTCTTGAACGAGTGAGAGTATTTCTCGCTGCATCAGAAGCTTCCTTGATACTGCGCAAGATTACGTCAGGGCTTTCCCATTTAAGAAAATAACCGTCAGCACCAATGAGTTACTGAAGGCTACTTCGGCTTTTGAGGAGCACGAGTTTCCGGCTGTAAACAAGCCATCAACCAGATGGCCGTGGCCTACCCCGACCGCTTCAACAAGTACCTATAAATAGCCCCACACACAAGCAACTTGACGGATGGAAGAAACAAACCTTTGAAAAAGGAAACATCCATGGCCAACAACTCGACAAACTCTTCCCCGACTTCCTCCCCGGGGGCGGACTTGACCAAGACGGCCCCGTACTCCACGCCGCCTCAGAAGCTGGAGGAAACGCCTACACAGACGCAATAGTCTTGTCCACTCGAGACAAGTGTGGTTTTCCCATCGTGCTACGGCGAGGATGGTACACGCCAAATGCAAAGCGAGGGGGACCCTGGGGCTATGACAAGATTTATCACAAGCACGGAATCTAGAATCTTTACTCGATAAGAAGCTATTTCAATGGGTTGTGCATCGATCGAGTTGAAGAGGCTGACCGTGTTTATGAAACGCCGATTTACGAGGCATTACGCATCAGTGACGGCGAACGAATCGGTACTGGGCGATCATTCACGCTTCGGGGAGTAGTGGAGTATACGGTATGGGTGAAAGGTGCGTCCGTGCCGCGTGGGGTGAAAACGATGTATCCGCTGCATGAGACGAATGACGGCAGCGATGTAGCCCCACAATGGTTCAACTTGGAACGTAATATCGACCGAAAAAGGAGTACTGGGTTGCAGAGCTCCCCTAGGCATCATGTGGGGTGGAGGGCAGGTATACTTCGGCTTCCAAAGCTTTGATGTCAGAAAAGTGCTGCGGCACATTCGGGTTTACGCCTATGAACCAGTGAATTTTATCGCCAGCGGAGAACTCTAATTCGTCGATGAAAGGATCCCCGGCGAGCTGGTTTCCCCAGGCGTGAACTGCGCTTTGACGTTCAGAAAGGAAGCCGCGACCAGGTATGGGATACGTTTCCATCCCGACGAAGGCGAGTCCTTTGGGCGTCTTAACTGAGAATACGGCAAATATGCGCGAGGTCGTGCACCAGACTGCTCGAACCTCGATATCCTCAGGGGTGACTTGGTTCTCACTGGCTTCGTAATGCTTTAAAAGCTCATTTAGTCTTTGACCAAAAATGGCGGGGTCCCAGTCATCGGTCATGACCCACTTTCCATCTCTTTCTTCAAGGTGCTCCATGGCCTGCCACTTTCACATTGCCTGACTTCTCGTCTTCTATCTTAAAGGTGTCGTGGGAGTGGCTTATCGGCGAACTCACAACGGTTCCTAAGCCCCACAGACCCAAGCACTGTTCAAGGGCTCTCCAATGAAGGCCACTACACTGCTTTGTCGCTACATCGATCAGAGCGCGAAAACACCAAAAGTTAGGCTGTGGGAAGAAAATCGTGTGTTTTCTTCCCACAGCCTTGGCTCGTGCTGGGTTGTTCTAGCGCAGGGTCACCTGGCGGGACTTGATGTTCTCCAGCTGCTTGCGCTCATCGGCGGTGAGCTGGGCGTCGTTGGAAAGCTCGGCCTCGATGGCTTTGTCCACGCGGGCCAACTCGGCCTCGTAGGAGTTGTAGTCCACCTCCGGCTTGAGGTCGAAGACCGGGGCGATGAGACCGTGGGTGCGGAAGACACCAGCAAACTTGGTACCCTCCCCCAGGTTGAGCTTGCCGCTCGCAGCCACGCGGGCCAGCGCGTTGAGGAAGGCGTTCTCATCGTCACTCGGGCGAACCCAGCGGATGTGTGCCTTACCGCCGCCAGCGTTAGCCCAGTAGGCCACGCCTGTGATCTCCTCGCCCACCTTGTGGGACTCGATGACGGAATCGTTGGCCATCTTCAGGGACTGGGCCACCTGCGGGGTGATCTGTGCACCCTCAGGCATCCACCAGCCGAAGTCCTGGGAGACGGTGACCTCGAGCTCGGCGTCGGTATCCAGCAGCTCCTCCAGCTTCGGCTGGGAGCCGTCAGCCGCGGTGGACTCCAGGGTGGCGCCCGGCTCGCTGTTCTTCACCCAGTTGAGGGCGAAGGCCAGGTCGCGGCCCGGGTTGTGGGTGTGGGACTGCACCTGCAGGCCCACGAAGGCATCGCCGCCGAACTCCTCATCGCGGATGAGAGCGGCGGAGGCACCCGGTAGCACGGTTGCCACGTAGACGTCGCGGTCAAAGCCCTTCACGCTCAGCTTGGCAAAAGCGGAGGGGACGAATTCCTGCAGCGCCACGAGGTCAGCCTCAGCGGCAAAACCGCCGAAGGGGCGGGGATCCTTTTCCAGGGCAGCGCGCTCGGCGGCGCGGGCAGCGAACTTAGCTTGGCGGCGGGACATGCCCTCCGGCAGCTGTTCGTTGTTCTTTTTCTTCTTGGCCATAGCTACACAATTTACCTGGTTCTTAGAGCTCGATGGCGTGCAGGGCCACTTCTGGCTGGTTCGTGGCCAGAATGTCCACCCCGTTGGACCACGCCCACTTCATGTCCTCAGGCTTGTCGATGGTCCACATGTAGGTGGGCAGGCCGTGCGCGCCGATGGCATTGGGCTGCACCTTGCCGCGCAGCAGCGACATGCCTAGGCCGGTGGGCTGGGACAGCAGGATATCGGGGGTGTTGATGTGGCGCTCCCAATCGCGGCGCAGGTAGAAGCGGTCCACCTGCGGAGCCAGGGTGTGCATCCGCCGGATCGCGCTGTGGGAAAAGGAGATCATGTGGATACGGGGGTCGTCGAGAAGCCCGGCGTAGCGCAAGCGCAGCACAAGCTGCTCCTCGAGGATGTCACCCTGCCCGGAGGGGTGCTTGGTCTCGATGTAGATGTGGTGGGGTTTGCCCTCGAGCATCTCCAGGAGTTCGTCGAGAAGCAACATGCGCTGGCCCTCGCCGATGTCGACGCCGCGCAGCTCCTCCCAGGTCATGCGGGAGACCCGGCCTGGGTGCCCGGCGGTGCGCTCGAGGGTGGGATCGTGGTTGATCACCACTTTGCCGTCGGCACTGAGCCGGATATCGCACTCGATGCCGTGAATGGGCAGCTCAAGGGCTTTTTCAAATGCTAGAGGGGATAGCTCCGGGTATTTTCCGGAGTATCCCCTGTGGGCCACGATGTTCACTAGCTGAAGATTTCTTCCTTGATCGAGTTCAGCGTCTCGTAGGAGGCGTCGAAGCGCTCCTGCTCGTGATCATCGAGCTGCAGCTCGATGACGCGGTTGATGCCGTTGCGGTCGATGATGGCCGGGGTGCCGATGTAGACATCCTCCTTGCCGTATTCACCCTGCAGGTAGGCGGAGACCGGAAGCGCCACGGCCTGGTTCTGTATGACGGCGCGAGTGATGCGCGCCAGGCCCATGCCGATGCCGTAGGAGGTGGAGCCCTTGGCGTCGATGATCTTGTAGGCCGCGTCGCGGGTGTCCTCGAAGATCTTCTCGATGCGCTCGTTGTAGCCCGGATCCTCCTCGGAACGGTGCGAGAGCGAGACGCCGGCGATGTTGGCGGAGGAGACCACCGGCAGCTCGGAATCGCCGTGCTCGCCGATGATGTAGGCGTGCACCGAGGTCGGGGCGACGTCATCCATCTCGGAGAGCATGTAGCGGTAGCGGGCGGAGTCCAGGATGGTGCCGGAGCCGATGACGCGGTGGTGCGGCAGGCCGGAGGCCTTCCACACGGCGTAGGTGAGGATGTCCACCGGGTTGGAGGCGACGAGGAAGATTCCGTCGAAGCCGTTGGCCATGACATCCCCCACGATGGAGTTCATGATGGCCACGTTCTTGTCCACCAGCTGCAGGCGGGTCTCACCCGGCTTCTGAGCGGCGCCGGCGCAGATGACCACCATGGAGGCGTCCTGGCAGTCCTCGTAGGTGCCCTTGGTCACGCGCGTGCGCGAGGGCGCCCAGACCACGCCATGGTTGAGATCCATGACGTTGCCTTCGAGCTTCTTCTCGTCGATATCGATGATGGCTAGATGGTCCACGGTGCCCTGGTTAACCAAGGCGTAGGCGTAGGCGACTCCAACGTCGCCGGCGCCGATGAGTACGACTTTGTTTCCCACATGATTTCCCATGGCTCCCATTGTGCCCCTGCTCTCAGAAATCCGCTCGCCGAAAGCCCGATCTCACACTATCGGTTGTCCGATCTCACATATTTAGGCCCGAACGGGCATGTGCTGCGCACCCGCGGTGTTGCTGGTTCAATAGTGCCCATGCGTAGACTCGCCCGCCGCATCGCTCTCACCGCAGCCAAGTACACACTGGAAGCTGCGCTGTTTAGCCTCGAGCTGGTCGGCGATCTCACCCCGGGCATCCGCATGACGGGCCGCCGGCGCCTGCCACAAAACATGTGGCCCGGTATCTTCGGCGCCGAAGTGGCCACCTGGGCCGCCGTCTCCCCCTCCCTCCTGCCCCGCCCCTGGTGGGTGACCGCGGCCAACGTGGCCATCGGCCAGGGCGCCGGGCACCTCGCGGCCTCCACGGCGGCCTTCCTCACCAAGGCGGGGCTCAGGGCCCTGGGCAAACGCCCGCAGGATCACGTCACCCCCACCACGCGGCGCTACTCCTACTACGTCCTGGGCGTTATCACCGTGGCGGTGGGCGCGCGCTCGCTGCGCAACCAGGCTGCCCAGGCCCGCCTGGTGGACAAGTACCTCGACCGCGGGCCCCAGACCGCCGCCCTGGGCCTGGCCGTGGGCACCGCGGGCTACGCCGCCCTCCTCGTGCTCGGGGAGGCCACGCAGCTCGCCGTCACGCAACTCAGCCGCCAGGCCCAGCGCTGGCTGCCGCGCTGGGTGGCCTGGCCCCTGGCCGGCGGGGCGGTGGGCTACGCCGCGGCACTGGTCAGCGACCGCGTACTCTGGCGGCGCTTCATTCACTCCGCCTCCCACAACGCGCTGGCGCTCAACAAGCTGGTCTACCCCGGCTCCGCGATGCCCTGGGAGCCGGAGCGCTCCGGCAGCCCGTGGTCCCACGAGCCCTGGACCGCGGTGGGCTCCCAGGGTCGCGCCTTCCTCGACCGTGGCCCGCGCGCCCAGGACATCAAGGAGGTCATGCTCTTCGAGCGCGCCCATGAGCCCATCCGCATCTACATCGGGCTGGTGCGCGGGCGCGGACCCAAGGCGGCGGCGCGGCACGCCGTGGCGGAGATGGAGCGCACCGGGGCGCTGCGCCGCGACACCATCGTCATCCAGATGCCGGCGGGCTCGGGCTGGATCAACAACTACTCGGTCTCGGCCTACGAGTTCCTCACCCGCGGCAACTGCGCCACGGTGACCATGCAGTATGACTACCTGCCCTCCGTCTTTTCCTGGGTGGTGGACAAGGACGTCAGCATCACCGCCGCCCGCGAGCTGCTCAGCGCGGTGCGCGAGGCCATCGATGCCTTGCCTGCCGACGACCGCCCCAAGCTCTACCTCGCCGGGGAATCCCTGGGCTGCTACGCCATCGTGGAGAACTTCGACTCCCTCGACGAGCTGCTGGAATCCTGCGACGGCGCCATGTTCAGCGGCCCGCCGCGCATGACCACCTTCATGCGCCGCCTGCGCCGCGACCGCGGCTCCCTGGAGCGGCTGCCGCTTATCGACGGCGGCGAGCACCTGCGCTTTGCCGCCGTCCCGCACCACATGACCCACGACGCCTTTGGCAAGCCCTACGAGATCTGGCAGCGCCCGCGCGTGGCGGTGGCCCAGCACGCCTCGGATCCCATCGTCTGGTGGGACAGCAAGCTCATCTACGCCCGCCCGAATTGGCTGCGCGAGCCCACCCCGCCCACACTGCACGCAGACACCTTCCCACGCCTGCGGTGGTATCCCTTCATCACCTTCTGGCAGGTGGCGCTGGATCAGATCAATTCCCTCAACGTGCCCGGCGGGCACGGACACAACTACTTCGAGGAGACCTTCTGGTACTGGGACGCCGTGCTGGGCTCCCAGGCGCGCACGCAGCTCACCCCGGCGCTAGCCCGGCGCATGCGCGACTTCGTGGTCCGCGACCAGCTGGCTAAGCCCTCGGACTTCCGCCAGCAGGTGCGCGACGCCTTCTAGCCGCACTCTGCCTCAGCGCTGTCTCAGCGCGCTTGGCCTAGCCGCACTTAACGCCGGTGCTGTGGTGCGGGCAGTAGCCGTTGGGGTTCTTGTGCAGGTACTGCTGGTGCTCGCCCTCGGCCAGGTAGTAGGCGCCGGAGTCGGTGTCACTGAGCAGGGTGACTTCGGTGGTGACGGCGCCGAAGCCGGCGTCGCCAAGCTTGCCGGCGTAGGAATCCACCAGGTGCTGGATTTCCTCGCGCTCGGCTTCGGTCTCGGGGTAGAAGGCCGAGCGGTACTGGGTGCCCACGTCGTTGCCTTGGCGGAAGCCCTGGGTGGGATCGTGGGCCTCCAGCGCCATGACGACGAGCTCGCGCAGGCTCACACGGGTGGGGTCGTAGGTGATCTGCACGACCTCAGCGTGGTTGGTCAAGCCCCGGCAGACCTCGTAGTAGGTGGGGTTCGGGGTGGTGCCGCCGGCGTAGCCCACGGAGGTGGAGTCCACGCCCTCCTTTTCCCAGAACATCTTCTCCGCACCCCAGAAGCAGCCGATGCCAATGATGAGGCTTTTCTGACCTTCCTTCCAGGGGCCGGTGATGGGCGTGCCCAACACGGCGTGCGGACGCGGGTGTGCAAGAACGGGCTCGCTGCGGCCGGGCAGGGCCTCGTCGCGGTCAACGATTCGCGGTGCGGGTGCAAACATCCAAGACATGGCGACGATTCTACAGGTACGGTGGGCTGTGCTTCCTCCCGCGAAGCGAGGCTAGGAGATAGCCCAAAGAAAATAATGTGGCTAAATTCTTCGAACCCTCCTATCATTGGGCACGTACCCAAAGAAAGGAATGAACAATGGCTGTATACGAACTTCCGGAACTCGACTACGCATACGACGCACTGGAGCCCCACATCTCCGCTGAGATTATGGAGCTGCACCACTCCAAGCACCACGCTGGCTACGTAGCCGGCGCCAACGCCGCCCTCGAGGCGCTGGAGGAGCAGCGCAACGGCGAGGCTAACCCCGACGCCATCCGCGCACTGTCCAAGAACCTGGCCTTCAACCTGGGTGGCCACACCAACCACTCCATCTTCTGGAAGAACCTTTCCCCGAACGGTGGCGGCGAGCCCACCGGCGAGCTGGCTGAGGCTATCAACCGCGACTTTGGTTCCTTTGAGAAGTTCAAGGCTCACTTCTCCGCTGCCGCTCTGGGTCTGCAAGGCTCCGGCTGGGCAGTTCTGGGCTACGACCACATCGCTGGCCGCCTGGTCATCGAGCAGCTCACCGACCAGCAGGGCAACATCTCCGTGAACCTGACCCCGCTGCTCATGCTCGATATGTGGGAGCACGCTTTCTACCTCCAGTACAAGAACGTGAAGGCTGACTACGTCAAGGCAGTCTGGAACGTCTTCAACTGGGATGACGTTGCTGAGCGTTACGCTGCTGCTTCCAAGTAAGCACTAGCGCTTCGAGCGCATTCGGCCCTCGGCCTGCACCTCGCGTGCGGCCGGGGGCTTTCCCCTTCATCAGCCCTGCGCCTGAATGAAGGCCCGCATCTGGGCGGCGGCGGGGGCGTCATCGCCGCGGCGCCATACGAGGCCCAGCTCGCGGTGGGCAGGCGGGTCGAGCGCGATGAGGTTTTCCGTATGCAGGTAGGGATCATCCAGGGGCAGCAGCGCCACCCCAAGTCCGGCGGCCACCAGGCCCGCGACGGTGCTCAGCTCCATGGACTCGAAAACCAAGCGGGGGCTGAAGCCGGCGTGCGAGGTGAGCTCGTCGAGAAGCATGCGGGTGCCGTAGCCAGGCAGCATGCCAATGAAGGGCTCGTCGCGGAACTCCTCCATGCGCGCGCTGCTACGGCCGGCGGCCCAATGGCCCTCCGGCACCGCCAGGCCTAGGCGCTGGCGCTCGATGAGGTGCCAGTTGAGCTCCCGGCCCACCTCCTCCTGCGGGCGCGGGCCCACCAGCGCGAGATCGGACTCGCCGGCCAGCACGCGGTCCACCAGCGCCCGGGCCGCGCCCTGGTGCAGGCGAATATCCACGCCCGGGTGCGCCGAGCGGTAGCGCCCCACCAGGTCAGGGACCATCCACGTGCCCAGCGAGTGCATGAAGTCCAGGCACACGGTGCCGCGCTCCGGATCCATGAGGCGGGAGACGGCGTCGCGGGCACTGGCCTCAGCTGTGAGCATGGTGCGCGCGTGGGTGACAAAGGCACGCCCGCGGGAATTGAGGCTCAGCCTGCGCCCGGAGCGCTCGAAGAGGCTGGCGCCCACCTGTTGTTCCACGCGTTGCACGCGGCGGCTGAGCGCGGATTGGGAGAGTCCGAGGGCGTCGGCAGCCGCGCCGACCAGACCGTAGTCCGCCACGGCTACGACGCCGCGGACGTCATCAAGGTTCATAAGGCATCTTCCTTGGGGCGCGGAGCACGCACTATGCATACTGTGCATGGCGCAGGACACTTTTGCACATTTTACACATCACCCACGGTAGCGCATGCTTGTCTCCATGACTCGAACCCGGCGCGCCACCATTGCCATGCTCTTTGTGGGGCTGGCCATCTTCTCCGGCCTCTACCCCACCCAAGCCATGCTCCCCGCACTCGTCGAGGACATGGGCATGAGCTCCGCCGAGGCCGCCATGACCATCTCGGCCGCCACCGGCGCGCTGGCCATGTGCGTGATCCCCATGTCCATCCTCTCCGAGCGCTTCGGGCGCGGCCGCATGCTACTCATCTCCACGGTGTCCGCCACGCTCATCGGCATGCTCGTTCCCCTGGCCCCCACCCCGGGCGCGCTCATCGCGGTGCGCGGCCTGCAGGGGGCCGTGATGGCCGGCGCCCCGGCCACCGCCATGGCGTGGATTTCCGAGGAGCTCGACTCCAACCAGATCGCCCGCGCCATGGGCCTTTACATCGCCGGCACCACCGTGGGCGGGCTGACCGGCCGCCTCATCCCCACCGGACTGCTCGAGTTCACCTCCTGGCGCTGGGCCCTGGCCGGGTCCAGCCTGGTCACGCTCACCTTCGCCATCATCGGCGCGCTGCTCTTGCCCTCACCGCGCAACTTCCGCCCCAAGGAGATTCACTTCGGCAGCGAGCTGCGCGCCATCGCCAGGCACGCGTGCGATAGGCGCCTCATCCCGCTGTTCATCGTGGCTTTCGTGGCCATGGGCACCTTCGTGGCGCTCTACAACTTCTTGAGTTTCCGCCTCATCCATCACTTCGGGCTCGCCCCGGGCATCGCGGGCCTAGTCTTCCTCTTCTACCTCACCGGCACGTGGTCCTCGGCGCGGGCGGGCTCCCTGGTCAACCGCTGGGGGCACGGGCCCACGCTCATGGTCTCCTGCCTGCTGCTGGCCGTGGGCATCGCCCTGTGCGCCGGGCCGCTTTTTGCCGTGCTCAGCGGCATCGTGCTGTTTACCGTGGGTTTCTTCGCCGCGCACGCCACAGCCTCCGGCTGGGTGGGGCACATCGCCACCCACGATAGGGCCGAGGCCTCGAGCCTCTACGTCTTCTTCTATTACTGGGGCAGCTCCATCCTGGGCGCTTCAGCGGGCCTGCTTTTCGACGCCGTCAGCTGGACCATCTTCATCTGCATCTTCACCGCCATTAGCGCTGGACTGGTGGTGCTCACCTGGTTCGCGAGAAAAAACGGATAAACTCGTGTTTTATGGATAAGTGGTCAGCGCGCACGTGGCATCGCAAGGCATCCCGTCCCGTCAGCATCTGGATGGTGGTCTTCCTCATCATCGGGCTGAGCCACATCCTCATCCCCAACTACCGCTGGGTGCTCATCCACCTGTTTACCCTGGGCATCCTCACCAACAGCATCATGGTGTGGTCGCAGCATCTCACCGAGAAGTTCGTTCAGCTCAAGCTGCCGGATTCCGCCCGTCCGCGCCAGCTGCGGCGCATTTACCTGCTCAACCTCGGCATCGTCGTGGTGATTGCCGGACAGCTCTTCGCCGAGTCCTGGCCGCCGCATTGGATCCTCACCGCCGTCGGTGCCGCACTGGTCACGGCGATGGTGCTCTGGCACGCCGCCGAGCTCGCCCGGCTGTGGCGCCAGGCAGAGAACAAGCGCTTCCGCCCCGTGGTGGCCGCGTACGTGGGCTCGGCGCTCTTCCTGGCCGTCGGCGCCTGCCTGGGCGGAGTGCTCGCGGCCTTCCCCAGCCAGCCGCAGCTGATTATCGCGCACGTGGCGGCCAATGTGGGCGGCTTCGTGGGCCTAGCCGCGGCCGGCTCGCTGACCATCCTCTTTCCCGCCATGTGGCGCACCCAGGGGGTCAACCCGCGCATGCGGCCGAGCTTCTGGCTGCTCGCCGCGGGCGTGGTGGCCACCTTGCTGGGGGCGATTATCAACGTGCCGCAAGCGGGGCTTCTTCTCTACTGCGTGGGCTGGGCCTTGAGCCTGCAGGGCTGGGTGGCCACCGCGCTGCGCGCCGGCACCGAGCAGCCCAGCCGGCTGACCTACCCCGCGGTCTCCGCCCTGCTGGCCAACTTCTGGCTGGTGGGCGGGCTGGCCTACTACAGCGTCGAGCACTTCTTCACCCCGGAGCCCAAGGTGCCCATGCTGGCGCTGGTGGTGGGTTTTGCCGGCCAGCTGCTCATCGGCACCATGTGCTACCTGTTGCCCACCACGATGGGCGGCGGGCCCGCGGCCACCCGCGCCGGACTGCGCGAGCTCAACCGCATGGGGCTGTTGCGCGCCACCTTTGTCAACGGCGGCCTGGGGCTGTGGCTTATCACCAGCAACTCCTGGACCATGGTGGGCGCCTCCGCGCTGTGCCTGGGCGCGCTGGCCGCGCTGCTGCCGCTCATGATCCGCGCGGTCAAGGCGCAGAAGGCCGTCATCCAGGGCAAGGCCGAGGGCCCAGCGCCCGAGGCTGCCGCGCCGTGGAGCCAGGTCTGGGCGGGCATCGCAGTGCTGGCCCTGCTGGCCGCGCTGTGAGCCGGGTTTAGCGCAGGAAGTCCCGCAGATCCGGGATGCCTGGCGCGCCGGCGCTCATCCACTCGCGCACCACCCGGGTGGCCTGGACGTCGCCGGCGTTGTAATCCAGGATCTGCTGCCGCGCGTGGGTATCCCCAGCCAGAGCTTCGCGGCGCGCGTTGACGGACTCCTCGCCGTCGAACTCCTCCGGCCAGGCAAAGCCGGCCACGGGGGCGACCGTCTTGAGGCTCAGCCCAAAGGGCCCGGCAAAACTGCGCTTGACGTGGACGAAGAGATCCACCCACTCCGGGGAGTTGATGAAGGCCTCGACCTCCTCAGCCCCCGGGGTGCCAAAGCGCTGGGCGCAGCGGCGAAGCCAGTGGTTCTCCCCGTGCGCGGAATAGCAGTAGGCGGCGAAGGTCTTGCCCTCCGCGTGGGCTTGGGCGCGCAGGCCCATAAGCCACCGCCAGAACTGCGCCACGGTGGCCGCCTCCGCACGCCCGCCCAGCGGATCCCAGGTGACAAAGGGATGGTAGCGGCCCTCGTGCCACGCGCCCCACAGGTAGACGCCCTGATCCATGTAGGCCTCCATGTCCACGTCCACCTCGACGTCCGCGCGCGGCACCGCCACGGAGTCGCGGCGCAGCAGCGGGATATCGCGCTGCCAGGCGGCGGCGAGGGCGGAGGGTTCACCAAGGCGGGCCTCAACAAGCCCCTGCACCGTGTCGATGCCGCACTCGCGGAAGTCGCGCGCTCGATCCCCCGGGAGGAAGAGCGAGATCTCATCCCGGGCGCGCAGCTCCGGCTCGCAGAGCTGCCAGAAACGGCAGCTGGCGCACTCCTTGACGCGGCGCGGGGCGCTAGGCAGCGGCTGGTTGAGCGCCTCCTCCACCTGGTATCGCGCGGTGTCAGTGAAGAAGGCGTGGTCACGGTCCTGGCCAATGGCTCCGCCTCGGCCCGAATTCATCCCCGCCGCCTCCAGCCCGCGGGCGGCCAGACCCAGGCGGTAGCCGTCGATGGCGTGGTGCTTGGTCTTGTACCTCAGCTCCAGCGGCTGGCTCAGCCCCAGCCGGTGGGTGGGCACCGCCGGGGTACGGGCCGAGGAGTGCGGGCGGGCGATGCGGTGGTTCGAGACGATGATCGGGGTGTAAGCCTCGCCCTCGCGCAGCAGAAGCTCCACCTTGACCATCCATGTCGCGGTGCTCAGCACCGCATTGGTGATGTGGGTATAACCGGCGGCCATCGCCTCGAGGGTAGCCATGGAACGCTCCCAGTCCGTGCCCTCCAGATCGATGCGGCGGAAGCGCCCTGGGGCCTTGCGGGGGAGCTTGGCCAGCACGGCCGCAATAGCCGCGGCGTGGCGCTCGGCGCGGGCTAGGCTGGCGTGGGTGCGCGGCACGTCCGGGTGGGCGCGCCGCTGCACCACACGGTAGCGGCACCCCACGAGGTCTCCAGCGGCGAGCACATCCTTCACACCGGGTGAGCTTAACCGACCAGCTTGCTAAAGTTGAACCCACACCCTAACGAAGGACTTTTAATGAGCATTATGAAGAAACTCCGCAAGGCGCGCATCGAGGCCCGCGCCGAGGCCAAGGCCGCGAAGACGCGCGCGAAGGCTGAGGTCAAGGCTGCAGACAAGGCGCGTCGCCGCCAGCAGAAGCTGCTGGCCAAGCAGGAAAAGGCGCTGATTAAGGCCGAGAACAAGGGTCTGAAGAACCGCCGCAAGCACGAGTACAAGATGGCCAAGGCCGAGCTGGAGCGCATCAAGAAGGGCCGCTTTAACCGCGATAACGTCAAACGCTACGCGGGTGCACTGCGTACCGCCGCCCCGTTGCTGCTGCCGCTGATCTACCGCGGTGTGACCGCCGCGCAGGATCAGCTGGAGAAGAAGCGCGCGCAGAAGGCAGGCGTCAGCGCCGATCAGCTGGCCTCCTTCTCCGGCCACGGCGCGCCGCTCAAGGCGCGCGTGGCGGGCATTCGCAATTCCCTGCAGAATGCCGAGGTTCCCGCCGGGTTCAAGCGCGACGTTAAGGAACGTCTCACCGAGCTCGATACGGCAATTGACAATGCAGAGTTCATGACCGAGGCACAGCGACGCCGCGCACACTCCTCGATTAACTCGGAAATTGACGCCATCACCGAGGCAATCCAGGAAAAGCTTTCCGCCTAGTTTGGCCTTTTTAGACCCTGCCCGCCCGGCAGGGTTTTTCTTTTGCCTGCATGAGCTGGACATATGAGTTCATTATGCGGACCAAAATTCTAATTCACTTTTTCCTACGATGAAAAAAGAACGCCTACTTCGCGCGCCGTAAGAATGCTTGTTATTGTGTAAACAAAAGGGGCAAACTCTCGTTGCTTCTTAAGGCCGAATCTTCCCCGGCCATACAGGGCAGAGACACTGATGAAAACACTTTCTTAACTGACACATATATTGGAGCACCTATGGCCCGCCGTGAAGTCACCCAATTCTTCGACGACATCGACCACACCCCCATCAACGAGGACGAGCTGGAAGTCATCCGCTTCAGCGTCAACGGCAAGAACTATCTGCTGGATCTGTCCCGCGAGAACGCCCGCGCCTTCCATGAGATGATGACCCCCTACATCGAGGCGGCCCGCATCGCCCCAGACCGCGACAACCGCCGCGTGGATCCCAGCAAGGTCCGCGCCTGGGCCCGCGAGCAGGGCATCCCCGTGGCCCACCGCGGCAAGATCCCGCACAGCGTCATCGACGCCTACAACGAGGCCCACGCGGTCTAAAAGCCCCCTAGAGCACGCCCTGCTCGCGCGCGGCCGCCACGGCGGAGGTGCGCGAGCGCACGCCCAGCTTGTCGTAGATGTGGACAAGGTGGGACTTAACCGTCGCCTCAGAGAGCATGAGCTCCACGCCGATCTCCTTGTTGGAGGAGCCCGCCGCCACCAGCTTGAGCACCTCCAGCTCGCGCGGGGTCAGCGAGGTGCGCGGGGTGCGCACGCGCGTCATGAGGCGGTCCGCCACCACCGGGGAGAGCGCGGAATCGCCCTCCGCTGCCGAGCGCACGGCGGCCAGCAGCTCCGTCGGCGGGGCGTCCTTGAGCAGGTAGCCCACCGCGCCGGCCTCGATGGCGCCGAGGATGTCGGCGTCGGTGTCATAGTTGGTCACCACCAGGACTTTCGGCGGGTTGGCCATGGAGGAGCGGATAGCCGCGGTGGCCTCCGCACCACCCATGACGCGCATGCCCTCCACGCCGGCGCCGAAGCGCAGATCCATGAGCAGCACGTCGATGCCCCCTGCCTGCGCGGCGGAAACGGCGGCTTCAGCGGTAGCGACTTCCCCCACGACCTCGATGTCCTCGGCGCCCTCCAGCACGGAGCGCAAGCCCAGACGGACAATTTCGTGATCATCCGCCAGCAAGACCCTGATCATGACCGCTTCCTCCTCAATAGCGCGCCTTTCGCGCAGAAAACACTGTCTCTTAATCTACATGCTCGGCCAAGGGCACACTAACAGAGACGGCGGTGCCCGTTCCCGGGGTGGATTCGATGACCACCTCGCCGCCGAGCTCCTCGGCGCGGCGTCGCATAGCGGCCAACCCGATGTGGCCGAGTCCAGCGGGCCGGGCCTCCACCGCCTCGACGTCGAAGCCCTGGCCGTTATCCACCACGTCCACGCGCACCTCGTCCGGCGCGTAGGTCACCGTCACCCGGGCACGGCTGGCCTGGGCATGCTTGACGACGTTCCCCACCGCCCCCTGCGCAATCCGCAGAAGCGCGGCCTCCACCTTCATGGGCAGCTGGAAGACATCGCCCTCGGCGTCGACCTCGACAGCCACGCCGCTGGTGGCCGTGTAATTCTCCGCCATCCTGCCCAGGGCGGCTTCCAGGGAGGTCTCCGCCAGCGCCGGGGGCTGCAGAGCGGCGATCATGGCGCGGGCCTCGTGCAGGTTATCCGCCGCGGTGCGCCGCGCCAGCTCGATGCGCTCCTGGGCGCGCGGGATGTCCTCGCCCGCGAGATCCCGGTCCGCGGCGTGCAGCAGCATTTGGATGGAGGAGAGCCCCTGGGCCAGGGTGTCATGGATCTCGTGGGCGATGCGCTGGCGCTCGGCGATCATTCCGGCGTCACGCTCCGAGGCCGCCAGCTGGGAGCGGGTATCCATCAGCTCGGTGTTCATCGCCGTGAGCTTCTGGTTCATCCGCGCCAGCGCCCGGAAGGCGTAGGTGATTGCGATGGTCACCAGCGCCGAGACCGCCGGGCCCATGACGCCGCCGAAGGTCAGCCCGCTGGGGATCTGCACGAGGATGGAGATGAGCATCGTCGCCATGACGCACAGCACTCCGGCCACCACGTCGAGCACGTAGGGGTAGAGGAAGAAGAGCGCGAAGACCAGGTACACCGCTACCGGGGCCACGGCCATATCCGCCAGCCACAGGATGGTGAGCATGCCGAGCCAGACGGAGCGGGCGGTCTTGGGCATGGTCTCCAGGTAGACGGATCCGCCGAAGTAGACCGCGGCGAAGGCCACCAGCAGCACGAGGTTGAGCACCGCCTGGGACAGCGGCAGCTGCACCGAGCTCAGGATGGAGACCACGAGGAGCGTCGCCGTGAGCACGTGGATTCCGTTGCGGAAGGCGTCAGTATCGCGGGAGCGCTGGTCTATGGTGGACGTCATGCGCAAAAGCCTACTGCCCTGCCTCGCGGCGCTCACCCTCGCCCTCAGCGCCTGCGCGCAGCACACCGAGCCGGCCGAGGAATCACCCGCCCCCGAATCCACGCTGAGCCCCCTGCCCACCGCCGCCCCACAGGCGGAAGCCACCGAGTGGCGCGACTGCCCCTATCTGGATACCGCCTGGCTGGCGCAGACCAACGGGCAAAAGGTCACCCGCGTGGGCGTGGACCCCAGCTTTGACACCCCGGCCTGCATCTTCTGGTCCTACCCGGAGGATCCGCAGGCCACGATCATCGTTGAGAAGCAAGACAGCGTCGAGGCCGCCCGCGCGCTGGTCGACGCCACCGCGCCCGTCAGCGAGACCGAGCTCGCCGAGTTTGAGGGCTGGTCCGGCGGGCGCGGCATCGTCAACGAGCACGCCGTCTACGCCGTGCAGAAGGACACCACCGCGGTGCTCGTATGGTCCAACCAGCTGCAAACGCTGAAGACGGAGCTCATTGCCCAGGAGGTCATCCGCAATCTGGGGCTTTAATCCCCGGCCTAGACCGCGACGTCGTTGTAGGGCATGAGCGCCGAGACCCAGGGGAAGACCACCTCCATGAGCAGGAAGAACACCGCCACCAGCAGCGCCAGCGCCAGCAGCGCCTTGACCGGGGTGGGCCCGGGCAGCAGATTCCACAGTGCCTTGTACATTTACCTCTCCTCCAGGACGGCGGGGCGCTGCCCGGCTATCTTCGGTTCCTTCTCCACCGCCATGGCGTGGACTATCATGCGCTCGGCGTTGGAAAACTGCGGGTGGCAGGTGGTCAGGGTGAGCAGCGCCTCGCTCGGGGCGGCCTCCGAGCCCGGCACCGGGGCAATCACCCCGATGTCGCCAGGAGTGGTGATCTCCCGCCCGGGCAGGGCGGCGTACTCGGGCTTGGCGCGCTGCTCCTCGCTGAGGCAGGGGGCCGGGGAGGCGTCGACAGGCAGCACGCGGTAGGTGATCCACTCCGTCTGGGTCTCCACCACGATGGCGTCGCAGGTGCGCAGGTTGGCCAGGTCATTGAAGGGCGCGCCCTTGCCCACGCGGTGGCCGGCCACCGCGAAGTTGCCCGTCTCCCCCGGCAGCTGGGACTCCACGTAGCGGCCGGGGCCGCGCAGGAGGTCGGCGTCGTCCGTGCCCTCCAGGATGGCGAAGTTGTAATCCGCGCCGAAGACCGGAATGTACATCCGCGCGAAGGCCTCACCCAGCTGCGGGGTGAGCGTGCCGCGCGGGTTACGCCACTGTTGCTCCAGGTTATCGCTGGCTTCCTCCTGCAGTTTGCCGGATTCCAGATTGGTCCAATAGGCCTCGTAGAAGGCAAACAAGAGCAGCAGCACTCCCAGCGTGAGCAGTAGCTCACCTATCACCGTGCTCACCCGGGCTTTTTTCATGCACCAACCT
The DNA here is from genome assembly GCF_030532325.1 of Corynebacterium sp. Classification (GTDB taxonomy): domain Bacteria; phylum Actinomycetota; class Actinomycetes; order Mycobacteriales; family Mycobacteriaceae; genus Corynebacterium. The sequence goes on along the minus strand of NZ_JAUNLS010000021.1, from coordinate 4,523 downwards.
TAACCCTTGTAGTGTGTAAGTGCCCTATCGTGCGAGAGCGAGGAGTTCATTATGCTCGAAATCTTCATGTACCCGGTTTCCGGAATCATGAAATTCTGGCATCTGGTGTGCTCGCTCTTCCTCAACGGCTCCCACGCGTGGATCGCCACCATCGTCCTGCTGGTGCTCACCGTGCGCGGGCTGATCGCTCCGCTCAACTGGCAATCCATCAAGCAGGGCCGCATCGGCGCGCTCATGCGCCCGGAGCAAGCCGCGATCACCGAGCGCCTGCGCAACGCCACGGAGGTCGACGAGGCCGTCGAGGCCCTCAAGGATCAGCAGGAGCTCAAGGAGCGCTTCGCCCACAACCCGGCCATCGGCTGCCTGCCCATCTTCATCATCCTGCCCGTCTTCCTGGGCCTATACCGGGTGGTGCTGCGTGTGTCCGGCACCGCCAACGAGCCGGTGGGCATGCTCACGCTTGACGACGTCTCCTCCTTCCGCACCTCCACCGTCTTCGGCGTGCCCCTCACGGACTTCGCCCGCGACCACCACGGCCTGGTGCTACCGATGCTCGTCGCGGCCATCACCTTCACGTTCCTCAACACGCTGATCACGCTCTACCGCGGCTTCCTCACCACGCAGTTCGATCAGAAGATTCCGCGCCGCCTCTTCTGGTTCATGATCATCACCATCGTCCTGGTGCCCTGGATGCTGTGGAATGTGGCCTGGCACGGGCCCATCCCGGTGACGATCATCTTCTACTGGGGCTGCACCTACCTGTTCACCCTGGTGCAGACGCTGGTCTACGAGGCCATCCTGCGCAAGCGCTACCCCCTGCCGGAGGCCGTGCACGAGCAGCGCCGCGAGAGCATCCGCCGCTGGCGCGCCAAGGAGAAGGCCCCGAAGCGCTCGAAGGAAGAGCGCAAAGAGAACGCCCGCGTCATCGCACAGGCGCGTCAGGCACTTAAATCGAGTAATCCGCCGGAGGAGCCGAGAGAAGCTTAACCGCCATGTCCTTCGCGGTGTACAGGGGTGCCACCTCGCGGGTGAGGCGAGCGCCGGCCAGGCCGCCGTCGAGAAGAATGAGCAGCTGGCTGGCCTGGGTCTGAGAGGGGTAGCCGTTCTTGGCGGTGAGCAGCGCGGTCATGGTGGAGTGCATCCACGTGCGGTGCTCCAGACAGGCGGCCACGATGCCGCGCTCGGAGTCGGTCTCGGGGCGCGGATACTCGCCGGCTGCGTTGGAGAAGTGGGAGCCGCGGAACTCCATGCCGGGCTGCTCCTCAATGGCCTTGTCAAAGAAGGCCAGCACCTTCTTTTCCGGATCCGTCATCTCCTTGGTGCGCTCGTTCCAGTCCGCACGGAAGGCCTCGTCGAGGGCCTCGACGTAGGCGATGACCAGCGCGTCCTTCGAGCCGAAGAGGGAGTAGAGGGAGGCCTTGGCCACGTCGGCCTCGCGCAGGATGCGGTCGATGCCGATGACGCGGATGCCCTCGGTGGTGAAAAGGTTGGTGGCCGACTCCAAGAGGCGGCTGCGCGGGCTAGGGCGGTTGCGGCGCGACTTCTTCTCGGCCATAAGCACTCCTCATCCTCTTCAGAAATAACGAAAACCGGTTCATCTACACAATATAGACAAACCGGTATGTTCGCTAATTCCTATTTCTTGCCGCCCTTGATCACTCCCAAGAGCCACAGGAAGAGGCAGGCGCCCGCGGTGGCCGTGACGATCATGAGGAACCAGTGGCCCTCCACGTTCTTATCAAACAGCGACAGCAAGCCGCCGCCCACCAAGCCGCCGATGACGCCGACGATCAGGTTGGTCATCAGACCATGATCGCGGTGCATGATCTTCTCAGCGAGCCAGCCCGCGATGATGCCAACAACAATCGAGCCGAAGAATCCAAGTCCAAGACCCATTGACTATCTCTCCTTCACTATTTATCAGTAGGTGCTTATAAAACCACACCGTACTAGAGCAGCGCCGGAAGATCTATGGTGCGCTCTACTCGGACTCCGGGCGCACAACCATCATCGGGCACGGCGCGGCCTGCAGCAGCGCGCGGGAGGTGGAGCCCAGCAGCATGCCCTTAAAGCCGCCGCGGCCGTGAGAGCCAACGACCAGCAGCTGGGCGCCCTCGGCGGCGTCCGTCAGCGCGCGCACCGGGCGGTCGCGGGCGATGATCTTTTTCACCGGGACGTTCGGGTACTCCTTCTGGTGCTCGGCCAGGCGCTCGGTGAGCAGCTCGGCCTGCTCCTTCTCCACGTCTGCCCACTCTGCCTGCGCTGCGGAGAGGCCAGCCAGCGAGGACTGAACCTGCATGTCCATCCAGGTATGAATGGCGATGAGTTCACAACCGCGGGCATCCGCCTCCTTGAAGGCATAAGCAGTGGCCTTCTGGGAAACCTCGGAGCCGTCCACGCCGACAACGATGGGGCCGTACTTGGTCGCCTCAGTGACGTTGTTGTCCTCACGAACCACCACGACCGGGCACGATGCGTGGGAGACCACGGATGCGGAGACAGAGCCCATGACCATGCCGGAGAGCCCACCCATGCCGCGAGAGCCCATGACGATCATGGTGACGTCCTTGGACATCTCCAGAAGCATGTCAATCGGCGAGCCTTCAGCCACCGTGTGGCCAATCTTCAGCTCTGGAGCCACCTCGTGCGCGATGGTGCGGGCCTCCTCGATCTTCTCGAGGGTCTCTGCCTGCAGCTCCTCAAAGAGCTCCTTCGGCGGGACCATGCCCTCAGCGTAGAGGAATTGCGGCATGGTGTAGCTGGACGCGATGCGCAGCGGGATGCCACGCTTCAGTGCGGTGTTAGCTGCCCAACGAACGGCGTTCTTTGATGCCTCCGAGCCATCAACGGCAACAACGACAATGTCTTCTTTGGCCATGACCTCTCCTTTCAGGTGGTTATACCCTCAGTGTAGTACTTATTTACGCAGCTGGCGACGGTTTGGCGGCCTCAGCGTTAGCTGGGAACATGATGTTGTAGAAGATCTCGAGGGCGTCGCGCAGGAAGGCGCCGATGCCCTGGGAGGAAAATTCCATTGCGGGTGCAAGAAGAGAGTCAAAATCCATGGGAGAAAGAATAGTACACAGGGGCAAGCGCGCAACCCCCTTGCCCATTCGCGATGGCCTCAATCCCACCCGTGCCCGCGTGCCGGAAGGGCCGGTCACGGCCTGGGATTTTGTGGAGCATCTCATCTCCACGCAGCGCCACCGTCACCCGCTTGACGGCGCCTCCGCTCTCCTCCACCGCTTCACCTCCGGCCAGGTTGTCTTGCGCGACGGCACACCCCTGCGCCCGGAGTCTTTGGTGGCTACTGGTCATGACGTGTACTTCTACCGGATGCCCGCCCCGGAGACACCGGTACCCTACGACATCCCGATTCTCTACGAAGATGAGAACCTGCTCGTTGTGGACAAGCCGCCCTTCATGGCAACGATGCCGCGGGCTCGCCACATTACGCAAACCGCTACGGTACAGATGCGCCGCATCACGGGCAACGACGAGCTTTCACCGGCCCACCGCCTAGATAGGCTCACCTCCGGTATCCTGCTCTTCACCAAGCGCCCCGAGATCCGCGGCGCCTACCAGACGCTTTTTGCGCAGCGCGAGGTGCACAAGACCTACGAGGCCATCGCTTCCGCTCCCTCCGCCGCCACCCCGGACGGCATTCCCATAACCCCCGGCACAGTCTGGAAGAGTCGCATTGAAAAGGTCCCCGGCGAGATCCAGGGCCGACTAGTCGAGGGCCCCACCAACGCCATCACCGAAGTCGCGTCCGTCGATCCAGTCGATACCGCTGCCTACGAGGCACTGCACGGCAAGGTGGGCGAGCTAGCCAAGTACACCCTCAAGCCCAGGACCGGCAAGACGCATCAACTGCGCCTGCACATGTGGGCCGCAGGCGTGCCGATTCTCGGCGACCCCGTCTACCCCGTCATCCTTCCCGCCGAAGCCGAGGACATGCGCGTGCCCATGCACCTGACGGCCGTGCACATCGCGTTCATCGATCCGCTCAGCGGAAAACCCCGGGAGTTCGCCTCGCAGCTGCCCTTGTACGCCCACAGTTTCTTGCCACCCCAATAGGCCGATCCGGATCGTTGGCCCGGGAAAGCTTTTGACCAGCGCTTTTGCCCGCGATTCCGAGCCCTCTTGCGCCGCCGAGCGACGTCCCCTCTCATCGAGACGCGCCTGCCGGCTTCTTGGCCCGGCCTCCTAGCCGTGCCTTTAACAAGCGGCCTTTAGCAAGCCGGCCTTTAACAGGCTGTGCCTTCGTGGCCTAAATCGAGTTTTTCCGTTTTCAGTACAGCCCCATTAAGCGTCTCCAGGCCGCCACGGCAGCTTCCTCCTGCTCTTTGCTTCCCCCGCCCTTTTTGCGGTGGAGTCTGCGGCCCCCTACCCAGGACTTGACCGCCCCTGGGGACTCTATCGGGATTGGTTGCTGGTCTCCCAGCTTCAATAAGGCACCCGAAACCGCCCCGAACTGGGCGGCTGTTTGAGGCTGGAAGATTTGCCGTGCCCGTCTCGGT
>NZ_JAUNLS010000020.1:18788-40496 GCF_030532325.1 Corynebacterium sp. | reverse complement strand
GCGGGTTCGAATCCTGCTGGGGGCACACTGTCAAGCCTCGAGGCATCGTTTCTACGGTGCCTCGAGGCTTGCGCGGTTTTGCCCGCCACGCAAGCCCCCAAGCGGCGGCCTGGACGCAAGCCCCGGCCTAGGATGAAAAGCATGGATCTCACGCTGGTTACCTTCACCCAAGCCCCCGAGAGCGCGCTGAGGGGGATGTGCTTTAGTAACGCGTGGGCGGCGTCGCCAAGCTATGCTCAGTCCCGCCGCGCCGCGCTGACCGGCCAATACCCGCAGCGCCACGCCACCACCCGCATCACCGATGTCTTCGCCGACGCCGGCTGGCAGGTGCGCGAGGACACCTCCCCCACCACCGAGCCCACCTTCCGCTTGCTGGAGCAGCCGGACCCACAGCTCCTCGGCAAGCTCAGCGGCGTGGTAGCGGTGTGCTCCCTCAACGAGGGCAACCTCCCGATGTCCCTGTGGTGGCCGGGGGTGGCGGAGTCGGGGACCTGCCGTGAGCTGGTCTCCCCCATGGATCTTGCGCCCACGCTGGCCGCGATTGCTGGCCTCGACGTGCGACCCAACGCCGCGCTCTCCTTTGACGGGCTCAACCTGGTTCCGGTGGTGCGCTATGGGGCCGCGGGGCACGCCGCGCTTTTCTTCGATAACGGCGTGCGCATGCCCGACGCCGTGCTGCTTGACGACGTCGCCACTCCCCCACACGCACGCACACGCCTGCTCGATGAGTGGCAGGCGTGGCGCGGTTTCATGGAATTCGGGCCGCTGCAGTAGGTGCGGCCCGCAGGGTGGATGGGGTGTGATTAGACCTGCGGCATCACGATCCACAGGATGATGTAAAGCAGGACTCCGGAAAAGCCCAGCAGGGTGGCGACAACGAAGAGAATGCGCACCAGAGTCGGATCAAGGTTGTAAGTCTGGGCGATGCCTCCGCAGACGCCGCCGAGGTAGGCGTCGGTGGTGGAACGGGTGAGTCGTTTATCGGACATGGTGAACTCCTTTCACCTTCCATTTCACCCTCTTTTGCCTCGGCGCGCATCCGGGAGGCCGCCGGGCGGGCTTTTTGCTCTACGCTGGACGCGATAAGAACATTGACCCTCACGTACGCCGGTGCGCGCCGGCGGTGAAAGGACCTCTCCCCTAATGGCTAAGAATCCCGGGCTTCCCGCGCCCTCCCGCAACTCCTACGCGCTGATCACCGGCGCCAGCCAAGGCATCGGCATGGCCATGGCCCGCGATCTCGCCGCGCTGGGCTACAACGTCATCCTCGTCGCCCGCCGCAAGGAGGTGCTGGAGAAGCTGGCCGCGGAGCTTTCCGCCAAGCACGAAGTCGATGCCATCGCCCTGCCGGCAGATCTTTCCCAGGCCGCGGACGTGGACCGCGTCATCGAGTTCATGGACAGCACGCAGATTTCCATCATCATCAACTCGGCGGGCATCGCCAGCTTTGGCAAGTTCATGGACCAGGATTGGGACTACGAGACCAAACAATTCGATCTTAACGGCAAGGCCGTGCACCGGCTTACCCGCGCGGCGCTGACACAGATGCTGCCGCGCCGCAGCGGCGCGATTTGCAACGTCGGCTCCGCGGCCGGCAACGTCTCCATCCCCAACAACGCCACCTACGTCTTCACCAAGGCCGGCGTCAACGCTTTCACGGAGGCCCTGCACTACGAGCTCAAGGGCAGCGGGGTGAGCTGCACCCTGCTGGCTCCCGGCCCTGTGCGCGAGGCCCACATTCCCGAGGCGGAGCAGTCCATCGTGGACAAGGTGGTACCCGACTTCCTGTGGACCACCTACGAGTCTTGCTCCGCTGAGACCCTCGAGGCCATGGCTCGCAACCAGCGCCGCGTAGTGCCCGGGCCGCTGTCGAAGGTGATGAACGCCCTGGGCAAGATTGTGCCGACGCCGGTGGCGGCACCGCTCATCGGCAGCTTCTACTCCAAGATGGCGTAGCTTTTGAGGCTTTAGGAGGAAGCCTCCGCCGGGGACTGCGCGGCGGCCTCGCGCTGCGCCTTGCGCTCCACCCAGAAGTCCGCGTTCTTGATGCCGAGGGCCTCGGGGTCAAACTGCGGGTCCAGGCCGGCCTTCTTCTGTGCGCTGTAATCCTTCAGGCACTTCAGCGCCGGGACCTGCAGGAAGAGGATGGCCACGATGTTGAGCCAGGCGGTAGCGCCCACGCCGATATCGCCCAGCGCCCAGGCGGAGCCCGGAGTGGTGGTCGCGCCGATGATAACGGAGGCGACCAGCAGCACGCGCAGGACCCAGATGAGGGTGCGGCGGATGGCGCGGCTCTTGATCCAGCGGTTGAAGTAGGTCAGGTTGACCTCCGCCATGTAGTAGTAGGCCAGCACGGTGGTGAAGGCGAAGAACGCGATGGCGATGGCGATGAAGGTCGGGCCGAAGCCCGGCACCAGGGTGTCCAGGCCGTGCTGGACAAAGCCGGGGCCCACGGCGACGTCGGAAGGCAGCACGCCCTCGTAGCGCACCGGGCCGTCCTCGCTCTCGTTCTCGAAGACGCGGTACATGCCGGTGGAGATGATGATGAACGCGGTAGCAGAGCACACGAAGAGGGTGTCCACGTAGACGGCGAAGGCCTGCACGAAACCCTGCTTGGCCGGGTGGGAGACCTCGGCGGCGGCAGCGGACTGCGGGCCGGTACCCTGGCCGGCCTCGTTGGAGTAGATACCGCGCTTCACACCCCACATGATGGCCACGCCCAGCATGCCGGAGAAGATGGCCTCCTGGTCAAAGGCGGACTTGAAGATGAGCCCAAAGACGTCCGGAATGTCCTGGTAGTTGATAATCAGGATGGCGATGGCCGCGACGATGTAGAGCACCGCCATGACCGGGACCACGTAGGAGGCGAAGTTGGCGATGCGCTTGACACCACCGATGATGATGAGCGCCAGCACGCCGGCCAGGAGGGCGGCGGACCACTTGAAGTCCACGTTCCACGCCTCGTTGACGGCAGCGGCCACGCCGTTGGCCTGGATGCCCGGCAGGAAGTAGCTGGTGGCCAGGATCATGGCGACGGCAAAGACGATGCCGTAGAAGACCATGAAGGGCGCGGCCTTGGTGTGCTTGTAGGCCTTCTCGATGTAGTAGGCGGGGCCGCCGCGGTACTCACCGGTGTCTTGGTCCTTCTCCTTGTAGACCTGCGCCAGCGTACATTCCACGAAGGACGTCGCCGAGCCCAGCAGGGCCACCGCCCACATCCAGAACACCGCACCTGGCCCGCCGAAGGCGATGGCCGTGGCCACGCCGGCGATGTTGCCCACGCCCACGCGTCCGGCCAGGGAGATCATGAGCGACTGGAAGGAGGAGACGCCGTTGGCGGACTTCTCGCCGTTCTTCAGCTGCTTGATCATGTCGGGCAGGCAGCGGATTTGCAGGAACTTGGTGACAAGTGTGAAGTACACGCCCGCGCCCAGACAGAGGAAGACGAGGGCGGGTGACCAGATGAGAGAGTTGAGAGTATCCAAGAAATCAGCCATCTTGGGAACCTACTTTCCGTAAACTGTGAGTGCCGTCACGCCAGAGGGCTTCTCCTATCATGGATCAGACCCATCCCGTTAGGTGAGAGAAATCACTGAATTTTTACATGTGCTTTCACGCCAACCGCGCCACAAAAAGCGACCTATCGGTTGATAGAAAATTAATGCGCTGGGACAGCACTGTCAATGAACCTCGCCCGTGTCAGCCTCGTGCGCTCTAAAAAGTTAGCGCCGAAGCCACCCCCGCTACCCCCAAATCTCGCGTCCGGCCCAGCAGCTAAGCTGGATTGCATGACTGAAATTGCCGCTAAGAATGACCGACTCGTCTGGATCGACCTGGAGATGACCGGCCTGGATCCCTCCCGCCACGTCATCGTTGAGGTCGCCGCCGTCATCACGGACGCGAACCTCACCATCCTCGACGAGGGCATCGACCTCGTCGTCCACGCCACCGAGGAGGAGCTGGCGGAGATGGATGACTTTGTCACCACCATGCACGCCAACTCGGGACTGGACAAGGAAATCCGCGAGTCCACCGTCAGCATCAAGGAGGCCGAAGACGCGGTGCTCGAGCTCATCGCCAAGCACTGCGACCCCGAGCACCCCGCCCCACTGGCCGGCAATTCCATCGCCACAGATCGTTCCTTCATCCGCACCCACATGCCCCGGCTTGACGACGCCCTCCACTACCGCATGATCGACGTCTCCACCATCAAGGAGCTAGCGCGGCGCTGGCATCCGCGGGCGTACTTCAACCAGCCCGAGAAGGGCATGGCACACCGCGCACTGCAGGACATTATCGAGTCAATCCGCGAACTGGACTTCTACCGCCGCAGTGTCTTCCGCACCGACGAAGGCCCCTCCTCCGAGGAGGCAACTCAGCTCAAACAAGTCACAACCGCCGACTACCAGGCGTTTTTGTAAATCGCGGCGGGTGGGTTACTCTTATCCGTGCTGCTTTAAAGCAGCGATGGTGGCTGTAGTTCAGTTGGTAGAGCACCAGGTTGTGATCCTGGGTGTCGCGGGTTCGAGCCCCGTCAGCCACCCCAAAGGTCTCAGGGCCCCGGCACACACGCTGGGGCCCTGAGTCGTTTTCTTTTTCCCGCCCGTCTCCGCTCCAGGAATCCGGCTCAGCATCGCCCTGGGAATCCGGCTCAGCATCCGCGAGCACATACCCCTTATCGTCCTAAATCGAACTTCTTTGTTTTCAGTAGGCGTTCGTTAGGGCTTCAGGGGCTTGGGCACGCCTCCCCCAGAGCAGTGCATCACTGGAAACAGTCCTTGTGCGCCAAATGAACACGCAGTGAAAACGGAAAGGTTCGATTTTGGCAACGATCGCATATACCCGCCTCTGATTCAGCGTCCCGCTGGTCTGAGAGCTAGCACGAGAGCTGGGCCGAGCGCTAATTCTCAGGCCAACGCTGCCAGGGCGGCCTTTTCCGGGGCCGCCGCTTCCATAAGCGTCTCTTCCAGGGTCAACGCACAAAAAGCGCGCAACCACTGCGGTGATTGCGCGCTAGGGGGCATCGCCAAGCAAGCGTCAGGCAGGCACGGCTACCGGTTCTCGTCGGCGTTGCCCTTGGACCAGGTCTCCCAGTCCATGTTCCAGTCACCCAGGCCGTCGAAGGGGCTCAGAGTCTCGCCGCCGGTGTTGACCACGCGGACGATGTCACCGCGCTTGACCACAGACTGGAACCACTGCGCCGCCTCCGTGGTGACGTTGACGCAGCCGTGGGACTGGTTGTACACGCCCTGCGCGCCCACAGACCACGGCGCTGCGTGCACGAAGATGCCGGAATAGGACATCTGGGTGGCGTACTGAACGTTGGTGCGGTAGCCGCCCGCGTCGAGAGCCAGGCCAAAGGTGGAGGAATCCATGACGAGACTCTCGTATTCGTCACCAATCACGTAGCGGCCGTTGGGGGTATCCCACTGGCCGTCGGTGCCGAGAGAGACGGGGATCTCCCGCAGCAGCCCGCCGCTCTTGTACACCTTCATGGTCTTGGTGGCATTGTCCACGATGGTCACCACGCGCTCGCCGATGGTGAAGTTGGTGGAGGCATCCTCACCACCATAAATCCCGCCGCCGAGGTTGCGCCCATAGAGGTCCACGTTGACCTCCACCTTGGTGCCGGGCTCCCAGTACTCCTTCGGGCGCCAGCGCACCTCCTGGTTATTGATCCAGTAGAAGGCACCATCGACCTCCGGGGTGGTCTTGACGGTAATCGCCTTTTCCGCCGCCTTGCGGTCGGTGACGTAGTTACCAAAGCGCACGCCGATGACCTGGCCCACGCCGACCTCAGAATCGGGCAGCGGCGAGAGCGCAACCTCAGAGACACCCGCGGCCTGCGGGGTGGAGATGGTCACGGTCTTGTTCTTACCCTCGGAATCCACGATGTCCAAGGTGTAGGTGTGGTTGTACCCCAGCACCTCCGCGGTACTCCAGGACTTACCATCCTTGGACAGTTCCTCCTCCACCACGGTGCCCAGCTCGTTGGTCATGGTCACAGACTTCAGCTTGGAGGAGGACTTCACCGTCACGGGCTCGGAGGGGTCGACGTTCTTTGCGCCGTTCTTCACGGAGATATCCAGCGCCGGCTTCTTTGCCTGGGAGGCTTCAGCGGCCTTGCTTGACGACACCTCACTCGACGCCGCCTCCTCCTTACGGTCTTCGGCGGTGGAGTCAATGGTGCACGCCGCGCTCATCGCGACGACTAGAGAAAGAGAAGCGGCCGCGGCAACGCGGCGCATAGAGGAAAGGGAAAAAGTCACAGGGAGCCCTCAAACAACGAAACGAGCAAATTTCTCACCTAGGTTATCCCGCGATCCTCCAAAAGACCATATGACACTTCAGCCGTTAACCGATTCGTTATCGGCCATCACCCCCACCCTTCAAGGCCGCCCGCAGCGCGCCCATAACCATGCGCAGACGCAAGCCCAGAAACATGCGCTGAGCTGGCGATTTTACCTTTCTTCAACAAGGGTGTTAAAGTTACATCTCGTTGCACGGCAGGCAGTCAGCCGGTCAGGAAAGTTCCAGTAAGGAACCGCACAGACCAGCTCGGCTAGCACGACAACATGAGCGCCATTAGCTCAATTGGTAGAGCAACTGACTCTTAATCAGTGGGTTCGGGGTTCGAGTCCCTGATGGCGCACAATCTACCCCCGCCGGGGTCATCTCCGGCGGGGGCTTCGCGTTGCACGGGCCGTGGCCGAGCACCTTGAGATTCTAGGGCCGAGCACGTCAAAATCCTAGACGCGACGGTACGTTTTGACGAGAACACGATTGTGCAATCGTGTGCAAATCTGCTTATTTGCGAAAACGTACCGCGCAACCGCCTACCCGAGCCGGATTGATCAATATGTGGCTGGGTCCGGCGATAGCCCTCGGCGAATTCTAGGGCGGAAATAAGCAAACACCCCGCCTGCGGGTGGCAGTGCGGGGCGCAAGAGTACGTGCTTAGCGGCGCTCGGCGAGCAGACGCTGCAGCTCCTTGATGTCATTCTTACGACGCTTGGAGCGGAACACCGACAGGGCAATGAGGCCCACGACTGCAGCGCCCACACCGGCCAGCGCCATCTGCACATTGCGATCCTGCAGCTTCTCCGTAGCGGCACCCTTGGCGTCCTCTACAAAGTTCTTCGGCTTGCTGCGTTCCGCCAGCTCATCAAGCGTGCTAGCCAGCTGACGGCGGGTGCGCTCGATGTCGCGCTGGATATCGTCAATGTTGCGTGCCACTTTTATCTCCTACGTAGATTTCCGGGGATTTCTAGGTTTTCTAGGCTCTAACGTCGTTAGTCTACAGTGCCCACCGGCCCCAGCGCATGATACCCACGGTCACCCCACGCAACCCTCCCAACCGAGCCAGAACAGCAGGATTTGTACCGTCTTTTGTATTGAATTGCAAGAAAAATTCAATTTTGTATCCTTTCGTTCTTCCTCCCCTTTTCCGCGCATCTAGTTCACCGAATATCCAGTAACCAAATTTGCGGCTTAAGCAACTTCGAGTCCACTCAAAAGCGCCCATGCTTAAGAATGGCTAGAAGGCGCCATGCGATAGCCAAAGACTATTTATCACCATTGATAAAAGCCAGATCCGTTCCACACCAAAATTCCAAGAAGGGTATCTGATGAGCATTAAGAAAAGAGCTTTGAGTCTTGCAGTGGCGGCTTCTCTTGTATCCCCACTGTTTCATGAAGGCATAGCAGTTGCTCACCCGCAGTAAGACGGAAGAGCAGCGGATGCTGTTCTTGCACGAAAGTATTACTTGCGCAAGGAGTAGCGCCCGGCTATCCCTATTCCCTCTCCCCACGGTAGTGGTGTGGTGCTCACTCTCCAAGGAGCAATGGATAGTTTTCTGGCTAAGTAATGGCTAGAGGGCAACGGCAGCGACTATCTTGGCCCTGCCCGCAAGGTAAAGTAGACCCCATGACTGAAGCAAAGCGTCTAGCCGTTGGAGATACCGCCCCTGCCTTTTCTTTGAGCGATGACAAAGGCAACACCATTAGCTTGAGCGACTATGCCGGCCAGCGCGTCGTGGTCTACTTCTACCCGCGAGCAAACACCCCGGGCTGCACCAAGGAGGCCTGCGACTTCCGCGATTCCCTGGAGCAGCTCAACGGCATGAACATCGCCGTGGTGGGCATTTCCCCCGATAAGCCCGAGGCCCTGGCCAAGTTCCGCGAAGACCACGAGCTCAACTTCCCGCTGCTCTCCGATCCAGACAAGGAAGTCATGACGGCCTACGGCGCCTTCGGGGAGAAGAAGAACTACGGCAAGATCGTCCAGGGGGTTATTCGCTCCACGTTCGTTGTTGAGGCTGACGGCACCATCGGTCAGGCTCTCTACAACGTTAAGGCCACCGGCCACGTCGCCCGCGTGCTGAAAGGCCTCAACTAGACCGTGAGCTCCTCTTCTTCGTCACCGGAGCTGCTGGTTCCCCGGCGCCGCCCTGCACAGGCCCGCAGCCGCGAACGCTACAACCGCATCCTGCAGGCCGCGCGCGATGTGCTTGTTGAGGTCGGCTTTGAATCCTTCACCTTCGACGAAGTCTCACGCCGCGCCGAGGTACCCATCGGCACGCTCTACCAGTTTTTTGCCAATAAATACGTGCTCATCTGCGAGCTGGACCGCCAGGACGCCGCGGAGAACCTCGCGGAAATCGAGCGTTTCTCGCAGCACGTGCCCGCCTTGCAGTGGCCAGACTTCCTCGACGAGTTCATCGACCACCTGGCGCGCATGTGGCGCGAGGATCCCTCCCGCCGGGCGGTGTGGCACGCAGTGCAGTCCACCCCGGCTACCCGCGCCACGGCAGCCGATACGGAGCTCTCGCTGCTCACGCCCCTAGCGGCCATCCTGGAACCGCTGGCCCAGGGCATGGATTACGAGGATCGCATCGAGCTGGCCGGTTTCCTCGTGCACACGGTGGTCTCCCTGCTCAACTACGCCGTCTCCGGGGAGCCGGAGAACTTTGAGGACGTGGTGTCAGAGATTAAGCGCATGCTCATCGCCTACCTCTTCGCGGTAGCCACTGGCGCTTAGAGCACCGTGAGAATGACGGTGGCGGTGGCGTACTCGCCATCGTGGCTAAGCGACGCCCCCACGTCCCACCGCCCCAGACTCTCCCCCATGAGCCGGGCGACCTCCCCGCGGGCTGATACCGCTACCCTGCCCCAGGCATCGGGACGCACCTCGATCTCGGACCAGTCCAGGTCCTCCTCCGCCAGCACCGGCGGGCTACCGTAGCGGGCCTGCGCCCAGGCCTTGAGAAAGGCCTCCTTAAGCGCCCAGCGCCCCGCCAGGTGCTCGGCGCGGCGCGCGCCCTTGCTCGCCGCCACCCGCAGCTCCGCCGCGCTGAAGACCCGGGCAAAGCGGGTGCCGGGGACCTCGAGCTGGGCGGCGAATGCGGGAATGTGCACCAGGTCGGTGCCCACCGAAATGCTCATGGGCACCTAGCTTAGGCCCTGCCGAGCTCGCGGCGCAGGTCCTCGAGCTCCTCGCCGCCGGCCATCCACTGGGTGAGCTCGTCGATGGTGGTCTCTTCCTTGGGCTTGTCCAGCACCGCCTGGCCCAGGTTGAGCACCACGAAGTGATCGCCCACCAGGAAGGCGTGCTGGGGGTTGTGGGTAATGAAGACTACGCCCATGCCGCGCTCGCGGGCGGCGTCGATAAAGCGCAGCACCATGGCGGATTGCTTCACGCCGAGGGCGGCGGTGGGCTCGTCGAGCACGATGTAGCGCGCGCCGAAGTAGATGGCACGGGCAATGGCCACCACCTGGCGCTGGCCGCCGGAAAGCGCGCCGAGTTCAACGTCGACGTCGCCAAGCACAATGCCCATCTCCGCGAGCTGCTCGGCGGTGATGCGGCGCATCTCGGCCTGCTTGAGCGCACCGAAGGTGCCGGTGAGTTCCTGGCCCAGGAAGAAGTTGCGCCACACCGAGAGCGAGGGCACGAGTGCTAGGTCCTGGTAGACGGTGGCGATGCCTGCGTCGAGGCTGTCGCGGGGGCTAGCAAAGGTGATCGGTTCGTCGTCAACGAGGATCTCTCCCCCGGTGGGCTGGTTGAGCCCGGCGAGGATCTTGATCAGGGTGGACTTGCCGGCGCCGTTATCGCCCAGCACGCAGGTCACGGTGCCCTCGGCCAGGCGCAGGTTCACGCCGCGCAGCGCGTGGAAGTTGCCAAAGGTCTGCGTGATGTTTTTCAGCTCGATCATGGCTATCGCTTCCTCGTGAAGTTGGCAACGGAGGTGTTGGTGAGCACGGCCCACAGCAGCATCGCGCCGAGGAAGAACTTGAACCAGTCGGGGTTCCAGCCGGCGTAGACGATGCCCTGGTTGGTCATGCCGAAGATAAGGGCGCCGATGGCGGTGCCCACCGCGGTGCCGCGGCCGCCAGTCATGGCGCAGCCGCCGATGACCGCGGCGATGATGTAGAGAAACTCGTTGCCGATGCCCTGCCCGGCCTGGATGGCGTTGAAGGCAAAGAGGGTGTGCATGCCCACGAACCAGGCGGCGAAGCCGACGAGCATGAACAGGGTGATCTTCACCCGGCGCACGGGAACGCCCACGGCGCGCGCGGCGTCCTCGTCGCCGCCGACGGCGAAGATCCAGTTGCCAAAGCGGGTCTTGTAGAGCACCAAGGAGGCCACCGCCACGAAGAAGACCCACCACAGCACGGTGGCGCGGATGCTCAACGGGCCGACGTGGATGGTGCCGGCGAAGACCACGCGGGCGGAGTCAAAGCCGTCCATGTCAGAAATGGACGGGGTGGCCACCTGGCCGGTGACCAGCTTGGTCACCGCCAGGTTAAGCCCCTGCAGCATAAGGAAGGCCGCCAACGTGATGAGGAAGGAATCGATCTTGGTGCGCACCACGAGGAAACCGTTGAGCGCGCCGATGGCCAGCGAGGTGATCAGGGCCATTCCCGCGCCCACCCAGGAGTTGAGGTGCAGGTTGTAGTTGAGCATGGTAGCCACCAGCGCGGAGGTGGTCACCGCCACGCCGGAGGACAGATCGAATTCGTTGCCGATCATGAGCAGGCCCACGGCCAGGGCCACGATGCCCAACGTGGAGCTGGCGTAGAGCACCGTGGACATCGCCTCGAAGGAGCGGAAGGACGGGGCGACGATCATGAACAGGGTAAAGATGACCACCGCGCCGAGCAGGCTGGCGAGTTCGGGGCGCCGGATAACGCGCGACAGCGCCCCGCGGGTAGCGAGGCGCTCATCGGTAGTAGTCGGTGCCGAGGCGGCTTCCGTCATCGCAGGCCCGCCTTGGCGGACTCGGAGATGATGTCCACGTTGTCCTTATCCACGAAGGAAGGACCCGTATAGACGGGGCGGCCGCCGCCCAGGGTGGTCCCGTTGCGGTGGGCCAGCCACAGGGAATCCACCGCGAGATAGCCCTGCAGGTAGGGCTGCTGGTCGACGGCGAATTCGACGTCGCCGCGGGAGATGGCGTCGACAAGCTCGGCGTCCGTATCGAAGGTGGCCACCTTAGCCTCGGAGCCGGACTCCTTGACGGCCTCGGTGGTGCGCAGGGCCACGGGTGCTTGCAGCGCCATGACCCAGTCGATGGACTTGTCCTGGGAGAGCTTGGCGTTGACGGTGGACTGCACCGAGGTGAGGTCCTGGCCGTTGACGTAGAGCAACTCGACGTTGCCGCCCATGCCCTCCTTCACGCCGGCGCAGCGGGACTCCTGGGAGGAGTTGCCCTGCTCGTGGATGACGCACAGCGCGTGCTTGGCGCCCTCCTCCTTGAGGCGCTCGCCTGCCTTGGTGCCGGCGACCTTCTCCTCCTGGCCGAAGAATCCGCTCATGCCGTACTCCTGGTAGTCATCCATGCCAGCGTTAAGGCCCACGGTGGGGATGCCGGCGTCGACGGCCTTCTGGGCCACCGGGCCGATGGCCTTGGCGTTAGGCATGGTCACGGCGATGCCGTCCACGCCGGAGTCGATGGCGGACTGGACCAGGTTGGCCTGGTTGGGGGCCTGCGGGTCGGAGGAGTAGCGCAGCTCGATGTTGTCCTTCTTCGCTGCGTCCTCCGCGCCCTTGCGCACCAGATCCCAGTAGGTATCGCCCGGTGCGCCGTGAGAAATCATCGCGACGGTCAGGCGCTCGGTGTCCACGCCGCCGGCGAGCTCGCCGTCCTTCTCAGGCTGCGGGGCGCCGCCCTGCGAGGAGCAGCCGCCGATGGTCACGGTGGCGGCCACCGCAGCCACCGCGCCGACAATTTTCCAAAGCTTAGAGTTATTTTTCACCATTGCATGGTGCCCCACGCTTTGGGCGAACTTCAAACGGGCTGACCTGCTTCTTTATCGTTTAAGTGACTGCACGCTGGGAGTATCGCGGGGCTTTTTACCCCCGTGGGCTTAGCTCTTTTCTCCGGAAAGCTCCTCTCCCACGCACAGGACGCCGCCACGCAGGCGGGCAGAGGCATCGAGCAGCACGGCCGCCTCGCGCTCCTTGACGGCATCGCCGGTGCCGCCGAGGTTGCGATCCACCGGGCGCTCGTAAAGGGCGGCGCCGCCGCGCATGGCCGCCTCGATGCGGCGCAGACCGGCCAGCTCGCGGGCCCGTGCGGCCGCTTCCCAGGCCTCCGCGGCCTCCTGGCCCCGCTCGGCCGCTAGCGCGGCGAGGAAGGCTCCCGGGTGCACCACGGCGATGAGCGCGGAGACGTGCCCGAAGCCCAGCGAGGTGACCAGGCCGGCCTTCGGCGCGCGCCCGTCCGCGGCCAGATCCAGCTTCTCGCGCAGCCACACCAGATGGCCGTGGCGGCGCAGCACTGGATCCACACAGTCCAGGCTGCGGTTGGGCGGCAGGATGCCCTCGCGCAGCACCTGGGTCAGCCCCACCAGCTGGAAGGCGGCGGCGCCTCCCTTGGCGTGGCCGGTCAGGGTCTTCTGCGAGATGACAAAAAGCGGATTGCCCTCCGCGCGCCCCAGGGCGGCGGCGAGGCGCTCGTGCAAGTCGGACTCGTTGGGATCGTTAGCGTTGGTGGAGGTGTCATGCTTGGACACCACCGCGATCTCATCCGGGCTCACGCTCAACTCACTCAGCGCCCGGGCCAGGCGGGAGTCCTGCCCGCCGCGGGCGGCCGACAGCGCACCCATGCCGGGGGCTGGGATGGAGGTGTGGGCGCCGTCGGCGAAGGACTCCGCGTAACCCACCACGCCGAGCACCGGCAGCCCCAGATCCGCGGCCAGATCACCGCGGGTGAGCAGGATGGTTCCACCACCCTCGGACTCGATGAAGCCGCCGCGGCGGCGGTCATTGGCCCGGGAGAAGAAGCGGTGCTCGATGCCCTTGGCCTCCATCTCCGCGGAGTCCGCGGTGGCGGCCATATCGCCGAAACCGGTGATGCCCTCGATGGAAAGGTCATCGATTCCGCCGGCCACCACGAAGTCCGCCTTGCCCAGGCGCAGCTTGTCCACGCCCTCCTCCACGGACACCGCCGCGGTGGCGCAGGCGGCCACCGGGTGCACCATCTGGCCGTATCCGCCCACGTAGGACTGCATGACGTGCGCCGCGATGACGTTGGGCAGCGCCTCCTGCAGGATGTCGTTGGGACGCGACTGTGCCAAGAGCTTATCCACGTACAGCGAGCGCAGCGAGGCCATGCCGCCCATGCCGGTGCCCTGGGTGGAGGACACGCGCGCCGGGTGCACACTAGCGAGCAACTCGGCGGGGCTGAAGCCGGCGGAGAGGAAGGCGTCGACAGTGCACACGATGTTCCACAGCGCAACGCGGTCGAGGTTATCGATCATGTCCGCCGGGATGCCATAGACCGCCGGGTCGAAGCCCTCCGGGATCTGCCCGCCCACAAAGCGGGTCATGGCCACCCGGCGCGGAACCCTCACCGGAGAGCCCGCCGGGCGGGTGACCTGCCACTCCTCGCCGTCGAAGGACACGCGGGTGCCCTCTACCTCGGCGGCAAAGGTGCGCGCGGTCTCCTCGTCCGCCACCGTGAAGGTCAGCGGCTTTTCCAGGTAGATGGTGGTCAGCTCCGGGGCGAGGTTATCCACCATGGGCATGTGCGGGCCGAAGTCATCGTGGTAGCGGCGCACGCCGAGCTCGGCCAGCACCTCGTCGTGGAAGCGCTCGTAGACCTCGGCCTCATCCAGCTCGACGCCTTCGGCGCTCACCCAAGCCGCGGCGGTGGCGTCCCACTCGATGAGCCCGCGGCTCCAGGCCAGCTCCAGCACGCCGGCCGCGGAGAGATCGCCTCCGACCTCCACCTCGTAGCGGGTGCGCGAGGAGCCCACCGGGCCTAGCTCGCCGGCGCCGACGATGACCACCATCTCCTCCAGGGCCTGCGCACAGCCGGAAAAGTCCGGGGTGGTCCAGCGCAGCGGCGCCAGGGCGTTGGGCAGGGCGGCCACGGTGCGCGGCGCGTGCATGCTGGGCTCTGATGCGCTGGCGCTGGGCGACGCCCCCGCGTCCTCACCGCTCGCAGCCTGCTCAGCGCGCCGGGCCGCCTCGCGGGCCAGCTCCGGCAGGTTGAGCTCGGCTTCGGCCAGCCCGCCGGTGAGATCCAGCGTGAGCGGCGCGGCGGCGGAGTGCTCGCGGGCGGACACGCTCGCGCCCTCGCGCAGCAGCTGCTGGGCAATCTCCTCCGTGGAGAAGGTGCGCACCCCGCGGGCCTCCACCAGCTCCACCATGGGGTCGTTGCCGCCCATCAGCCCGGTGCCACGCACCCAGCCGATGTGGGCGTGCACCAGCGAGGTGCGCTGCCCCCACACCGGCTCCGCCTTCCAGCGGGTGACCAGTGCGTCGAGGGCCGCCTTGGACTCGCCGTAGGCGCCGTCGCCGCCGAAGCGTCCGCGGTTGGGCGAGCCCGGCAGCACCACGTGCAGGCGATGGCCCACGCTGGTATCCGCGCCCAGGGTGCTCAGGCCCGCGATGAGCTTTTCCACCGACCACAGCAGCAGGCGCATCTGGGACTCGGCGCTGGCGCCGGCCTCAGCCAGCGTGCCGGCCACGCGCGGGGCGGCAAAGGGGAAGAGCATATCCGGGACCATGGCCGGCTTGAGCACGGTGGACTTCCCGCCCACGGTGGCGGTCTGCTCAGAACCGATCCACTCCACCAGGGAGTCCACATCCGCAAAGGAACTCAAGTTGGCCGGGACCACCCACAGCTGGGCGCTGCCGGCGGCGTGGCTGCGGTAGAGCTGCTTGTAGAACTCCAGGCGCTCGTGGTCCAGGCGGGAGGTGGTGGCCACCACCTGTGCGCCCTCACGCAGCAGCTGGCCGATGATGGCAGCCGCGATGGAGCGCGGCGAACCTCCGGTGACCACGGCGAGTTGCCCGGCATGCGCCAGGGCGCGGCCCTCGCGCTGCTCGCTGCGGGCCTGGCGGGCAAGCTCCGGCAGGCCGTAGAAGTCCGCGATCTGCGCTGCGGCCTCGCCGGCGCCGACCACGTCAATCTCCTCCGCCGCGCACTGGCCGGCGGCCACGCGGGCGATGTCCTCGCGGGCGGTGGCCCAGTGATCGTCGAGAAGCACAGCCTTATCCGCGTCGAAGCGCGGGGCGACCTGCGTGGCCCAGTCGGCGCCCAGCTCCGCGGCGACGAGATCCGCCAGGGTGTCCGGCTCGGCGGCGGCCTGTTCGGCGGCCTCCTCGCGGCCCAGCTGGGCCAGCAGGGTGCGGGCGGTCTCCGCCAGGGAGGACTCGATGCGCTCGGCGTAGGCCTCCAGGGCCGCGGAGTCCACCACTGCCCCGCTACCCGCGGCGGCTGCGGTGGGCTTGGTGATGCTCACCCCGGCGCGCGCGGCGGCGGAGTCCACGCCGGCGTCGATGAGAGCGTCCAGCTCTGCTGCCGAGGAGGGGCTGACGGATGTACCGGCAGCGCCCAGGGTGGCCAGCTCACCGCCGCGCAGGGAGGAGCCCTCGCGCACGCCGAGCACCAGCTCCGCGGTGACGCGGTCGGCCCAGCCGCGGCCCAAACCCCAGGTCTCGGTGACGCGCTCGGCCACGTAGGCGGGCTTCTTGCCCGCCGGGCCGGTGAGCCTGCGCAGGGTCTCGGCCACGTGCTCGCCCAGCACCGGCCCGAAGGCCTGGTAGCCCTTGGCCAGGGAGGCCACCTTCTCCTGCAGCTGGGGCAGGGGCGCCTCGGCGGCGCCGTCGATGGCGCCCAGGCCAAACTCCACGCCGAGATCCAGCAACAGCTGGTTGCGGCGGGAGGACACGCCTTCCACGAGTGCCTCGATGGTGTCGGTGGCGCCGATCTGATCGGGGCGGACCTTGGTCCACAGGCACACGAGCATCTCGGTGGCCAGCTGCGCGCGGAAGGGCTGATCGGCCGGTGCGGCGGCAGCGGCGGCCTCTGCCGGTACGGCCCCAGACGCAGACGCAGGCGCCGGCGCTGCCTGCTGAGGTGCTAGCGGCTCGGCGGCGGGCTCAGCCTCCGCAATGTCTTCCGCAGTATCTTCCCTGGCCGTGTCAGCCACCGGCGCGGCTACGGCGTCCTCGGCAAAGACCTGCGGACGGTCGCGCTCGGCGTTGAGCACCTCAATGGGGTGGCCCGCGTACTGCGGCAGGCGCAGGGTCTGGCCCAGCATGTTGGCCAGCGTGGGGCTCGAACCCACGCCTACCTCCACAAAGCGCTCCACGCCCAGGCCCTCAGTGCCCGCGCCGGCGGTGCTGCCCTGCGGGCTCAGCAGCAGGTCCTGGGTTTCGATCCAGCGCACCGGGGAGGCGAACTGCCAGGCCAGCAGCTCGATGAGCAGGGTGCGGCCCAGGCTGGTGGGGTCGGCCGCCGCGGCCGGGTAGTCCGCGAGGATCTCGGCGATGGGCTGGGAATCCACCACCTGCGCCATGGCCTCCACAAAGTCCCGCTCCAGGCTGAACGGGCGGGCCACCAGGTTGGGCACGTAGCGATCCACCAGCAGGTGCAGGTCCACGTCCGCCGGGATGAGGGAATCGAGGTGCTCGCGGAAGGCGGGCACACCACCCAGCAGGTGCGTGGAGTGGAAGGGCACGTCGATGCCGGGGATGCGGATGAAGGCGCGCTTGCCCGGCGCGCGGCGTTCGGCGTCAGCAGCCAGGGCCTTGAGCCCGGCGCGGGTACCGGCCACGGCGTACTGCACGCCGTCGATGTTGTAATTAACAATCTCCAGAAACTCGCCGGTGCGCTCAGCCATGCCGGCCACGTACTCGAAGACCTCGTGGGAGCCCATGCCCATCTTGTTGGGGCGCAGCGCCGCCAGGCCGTAGTTGGACACGCCCTGGGCGTCGCGCTCCACCAGGCGGTGCATGGTCAGGCCGCGCACGTAGACGATCTCCACCACGGCCTCCAGGGAGAGCACCTCGGCGTAGGCCGCCAGCGCGTTGTACTCGCCCACGGAGTGCCCGGCAAAGAAGGCATCGTTCTCCAGGACGCCGGCCTCCTTCATCTCCGCGATCTGCGCGCAACCCAGCGTGGCCATGGCCACCTGCGTGAACTGGGTGAGGAAGAGCGCGCCCTCCGGGTGGGAGAAGCACTCCCCATTCACGGTGACCGAGCGCGGGTTGGTGCGCACGATCTCTAGGATGCTAAAGCCCAGGTGCTCGCGGGTGTGGCGGTCCGCGCGCTCCCACACGCGGCGCGCGGCCGGTGAGGAGGCGAAGGCCTCCATGCCCATCCCCTGGGACTGAATGCCCTGGCCGGGGAAGCCATAGAAGGTGCGCGGGGCGGACATGGTGGCGCGCGCCTCGAGCACGGGGGTGCCCTGGCAGGTGGCGGTCACTGAGCGGATCTCCCCGTAGCCGGCGCGGGTGTCAATGCCCGTGCGCTCCACACGGAAGTCCACCTCGGCGCCGGGCAGCACGGGCGCGAGCATGGACGTGCTCCACTCGCGCACGCGTGCGCCGTCGAAGCCCGCCGCCAGCTGCGCCAGCGCGGAGGTCCACATGCCATGGACGATGACGCCCTGCTCCAGCCCAGCCAGGCGGGCGGCGGCGTCGGAGACGTGGATGGGGTTGCGGTCGCCGCTGACCACGGCGAAGGGGCGCATGCTGCGCGGGGCGCGCGCCCGCAGGCTGTGGCGGAAGGAGCGGGCCGTGTCCTTCGCACTGGCCGGAGCGGGCCGTACGTCGAGAGCCTCGGCGCCGGCGCGGCGCTGGATGGCAAAGCGCTCGTGCAGGGTGGCGATCGGTGACGCCGTGCTTGACGACGCCCACATCTCCACGTCCACCTCCACCACGCGGCCCACGGTGGTATCGGCGATGCGCCCAGCGCTGGCGGTGATGCGTAGGGTGTCCTCCTCTGCGGGCAGCTCGCTGGCGTGCAGCACCAGGGAGTGCTCGAGGTGAACGAGGTTGAGCAGACCCTCGACGGCCGGGGTGTCGGCGATGACGGCGAAGACCGCGGGCCAGGCCTTGCCCACCAGCACGTCGGGGACCACCAGCGCGGCGGAGCCGGTGGAACCTAGCTCACCGGAGTCCACGTAGCCGGCGGTGACGTTGGCGTAGGCGGCGCGGTCGGCGGCGGGCAGTGTGGTCTCCCACTGCGCCACGCTGTCAGTGACCTGCGGAAGCTCGCCGCCGGCGGCCACTCGTGCCAGCTCCCGCATGGCGGCCTGGGCGTCCTCGGTGCTGATGACCGGGGAGGCACCCGGGATGCTCGGCGGGGTGATGCGGATGCGCAGCGTCGGGGCCTCGCCTACGCTGGGCGCGGCGTCCTGTGAGAGTGCCAGCGGCACGCTGAGCCAGAAGGCGCCGTCCTCCTCGCTAAGGCTGGCGCCGTGCTCGGGGCGCAGGCGGTGCAGCGGGTTGGGCTGCTCGCGCCCGGCCCAGTTGACGGTGGGCGCTGCGGCGATGAGCTCGGTCGGGGTGGGTTCCTTTTCCTCCACTGCTGCGTCCGGAGCCTCGTCCAGCGCCTGGGCGGCCGCGGCCTCGAAGCGCGCGAGCAGCTCGGCCACCGGCTCGTTGGCGCGGGTAATACCGGCAACGGCCGTGGTGCCCGGGATGATGCAGACCTCGTCGGCGTCGTAGCGCTCGTCGTGCGCCTGCCACAGGGTGTCCTGGCGCCACACGCGGCGCACTTCGGCGTCGATGACCGGCACGAAGTTGGCAGGCTTGCCCTTCTGGCGCAGAAGCAGCAGGAACCAGGCGGCATCCGCCGGGTGCAGGGCGTTATCGCAGGCCTTTCCGTAGGCCTCGCGCAGGGCGGAGAGTGCTGCGGCGGGAGCGGCGTCATCGACCTCGACGCGCAACTCCACCTCGCCGTGATCGACGGGGCTTAGGCGGGCCTCGGTGCGCTCCACCATCTGCTGGAAGCGCAGCGCCCACGAGTGATCCGCCCAGGCGCCCCGGTAGGACAGCTCCAGGTAGCGCTCCAGCCACTCGACGTAGCTCATGGACTCGAGATCACCGAAGTAGGGCTTGCAGGTGTGCGAGATTGCCTCGATGATCTCCTCACGCCGCGCGGCCACGGCCTCGGCATCGCCGGCGACCTCGTCAAGCAGGCGCCCGGCGCGAGCGAAGGAATTATCAATCTCGTGGATATCCGCACCCAGCTGCGAGCGCCCGGAGGCAATCAAGCCGGTTGCCCCGCCGGCCGGTGCCCAACCGCCATTCTCGGTGGCCGGCTGGGCTGCGACCAGCGCCTGCTTCACTGACTCCGAAGCGGTGGATTCGCGGGTGGCCATCGCGGCGGTGCCGATCATGATGCCGTCCACCGGGGCGTCTGGCATGTCGTAGGCGCGCGCCCAGGTGCCCAGCAGGAATTCCGCGCCGCGCTCAGGGGTTCCAATGCCGCCGCCGACGGCCAGGATGACGTTGGATCGCTGGCGGATGCGCCCGTAGGTGGCCACGAGCAGCTCCTCGAGGTCCTCCCAGGAGTGGTGCCCGCCGGCGTGGCCCCCCTCGATCTGCAGCATGAGCGGGGCCTCGATGCCCTGGTCCGCGCAGGCGTCGGCGATGCGCAGCACCTGGTCAATCTGCTGCACGGTGCCCGGCTTGAAGGCCACCCAGGGGAAGTTATCGGCGTGCAGCGATTCCACCAGCTCCACGGCCTCCTCCAGGGGCGGGATCCCCGCGGAGACGACGATGCCGCTGATCGGCGCGCCCTGGGCGCGGGCCTTGGGCACGGCGCGCTGGCCGACGATCTGGCGGCGCCACTGGGAAGCAGAGAGGTACATGGCGTTGAACTGGGCGTTGACCCCCGGGCGCAGAAGACGCTGCAGCTTGTCCAGGTTGGCGGCCAGCTGCTCGTCGGTGTACTGCCCGCCGCCGGCCAGCTCCGCCCAGTGGCCCGCGTTAGCGGCGGCGGCCACAATGGCCGGGTCCACGGTGCTCGGCGTCATGCCGGGCAGCATCACCGGGGAGTAGCCGGTGGCCTTTGTCAGCGCGCTCACCAGGCGCTCGCCGCGCACACGCGGCCTCCACGCGCTCCAGGGCTGTGGGCGGGTGGGGGCGCGGCCGGCGTCGAAAAGCTGGGCTTGGCCCTCGTTGCCGCTCACCACGAGCGTGCCCACCCCGCGGCCCTCAGCGGCGCGGCGGGTCAGCGGCTCCACGCCGGCGGCCGGGCCGCACTCCAGGATCCACTCGGCGCCGGCGTCGATGGCGCCCGCCACCGCGGCCGGCCAGTCCACGGTGTCAGTGAGCACCGCGCGCGCGGCCTCGGCCACCAGCTCGGCGTCGATGCCCGCCTGCGCGCCCCAGCGCTCCACCATGTCCACGGCCTCGTGCATGGCCGGGTGGTGGTAGGCGCACTGCACGTCGAGCGGGACGAAGCTCGGGGCAAAGGCCCGCCCGCCGCGCTGCTTCTTCTCCGCCTGCTGCGCTGAGCGCGCGGCGCGCGCCTCCAGCTTTTCCTGCGCGGCACGCAACTGGGCGGCCGGGCCCACCATGACGAAGCGCTCACGCCCGTTGCGCAGGCCGATGTGCATGCCGGTGGCCTCCAGCTCCTCGCGGCTGATTCCGTTGACGGCCACCATCGGGGAGCCCTGCGCGGTGCGCACCAGCCCGCGCAGGCGCGCGGTGGCGGTGATCGCCGCACCGATGAGCTGGCCCAGCGCGATGGCCTCGGCGGCGGTGGCGCGCCCGGCGGCCACGTAGGTGGCCAAGGCGCCCTGGGAGTGGCCGATGGCCGCGACTGCCTCGCGCGGCTCCAGGCCCTGGGCGCGCAGGGACTCCAGCACGGCCACCTGCGCGGTAACAATGCCCGGGGTGGACACGGCGGATTCAGCCAGCAGCGCCGCGGAGGGCTCTTCCCCTTCCCTGGCCGCGGCCCATTCCAACGGCGTGAAGCCGTGCACGGTGTAGGCGGCGAGCTCATCGGCCACCGGGGCGATCAGCTCAGCGGCCTCCTTGAGGTGCCTGCCCAGGGTGCTGCCGGCGCCGGCGGCGATGGCCTCGCGCAGGGTGGGCAGCCACGGGTAGCCCTGCCCGGAGAAGGAGAGCGCAAAGCGGTGCTCGCGCAGGTGCTGGGCCAGGCTTTCGCCGGAAAGAGGCGAGAGGACTGCGTGATCGATGGCGGCGGTGTTCTTGGTCACGATGTGTGCTGCTCCTTGGGTGAGGTTGCGGCCAAATAATTTTTGTATGCGAAAGTCAGGTGTACAGCATGCCACAAAATCATGAGGAAACCGTCATCTTTTGCCGGCGCGTGCACAACCCACTAGTCAGCCAGCCCGCGTTTGACCAGCTCCCGCGCCTTTTCCAGGGCCGAATGTGATTTCTCCCCGGGCAGGCCCGGAACCTGACCACCGACCCCATCAGCCCCATCAGCCCCA
>NZ_JAUNLS010000020.1:0-18778 GCF_030532325.1 Corynebacterium sp. | reverse complement strand
GAGTCTTCCCGGGTGGAGTCTTCCCGGGAGCCTTCTTGGAAGATCTGGCAGGGATGCTCCGGAACCACCGCGGCGCTGGGCACGATTCCGCGCTTTTCCACGTAGGCATCAAAGAACTTGTCAATGCTCATAACGGGTGTGAGTTTACCCGCTAAAATATCTGCCTTATGGCCACCCGCACCCCGTTCATCGCCGCCGGCATCCTCAACCTCGCCATCGCCGCCGCCGTCGCCGTGGGGTGCGCGGCACAGGGACAGAACCCCGGCTCGGACACCGCAGCACCCACGGAAGCAGCCACCACAACACCAACTGCGCCAACCATGCCGGCCACCGGGGTGGCGCCGCCAAGTAGCAGCGACAACACTCCCCCGCCCAGTGAGGACGCCGCGGGCGCCGCGGCGCCCGCGGACGCCTTCCAGGAGATGCTCGCCGAAATCGAGGTCAAGGGCCGCGCGCCGAAGACAGGCTACGAGCGCGCACAGTTCGGGCAGGCGTGGTCCGATGACGTCACAGTGGAGTTCGGCCACAACGGCTGCGATACGCGCAACGACATCCTGCGGCGCGACCTGCGCGAGGTCACCCTCAAGGAGGGAACGCACGACTGCGTGGTGCTTAGCGGGGTGCTCGATGATCCCTATTCCGGCACCGAGATCCCCTTCCGGCGCGGGCGGGATACCTCCTCTCGGGTGCAGATTGATCACGTCGTGCCGCTGGCGGATGCCTGGCAGAAGGGCGCGCAGCAGTGGGCGCCGGAGAAGCGGCGGGACTTCGCCAACGATCCGCGCAACCTGCTCGCCGTCGACGGCCCCCTCAACCAACAGAAGGGCGCGGGTGATGCCGCCACCTGGCTGCCGCCCAACAAAGCCTTTCGCTGCGAATACGCGCGCCGCATCGTCGAGGTCAAGCACTCCTACGGCGTGTGGGTGACCGAAGCGGAACAGCAGGCGCTGGGCCGACTGCTCGCCGCGTGCTAGCCGCATGCCAGCGGCCCACCCGGCAGGTTCACACGCGGGGCATGCATAGTATGCAGCTTTTGCCGCGAAACCACACACTTCACACCT
Source organism: Corynebacterium sp. (assembly GCF_030532325.1). GTDB lineage: Bacteria > Actinomycetota > Actinomycetes > Mycobacteriales > Mycobacteriaceae > Corynebacterium. The sequence continues at coordinate 17,717 of NZ_JAUNLS010000020.1, read as the reverse complement.
GCCCCATAACCTTGAAGTTCCCCGCGTTTATTCTGAACCACCTATTGGTCGATAGATATTAAGTGGTCGAAATATATACAATATGGGGCTAATAGGTTTTACCCCCTCGGCTGTAAATTCTTCCTATTCCACCGCTAGATCCCACGCGACGACTCTAATATGTGATTCACCTCTACTACTGAGGGGCACATCACAGATTGTTGGACAATTGTCCCACATCTCATTAGTTCACCGTACGTTTCACAGAGAATTCAGCGAATGGAAGTGTGATGATCAAATACATCATCAAGAAAACCGCCAGCTGGCTCGTGGTGATCTTCCTTGCGACCAACATCGCTTACCTGCTCGCCGGAGTATTCCTCGACCCGCGATCCAACTACATCGGGCGCAACCCTCCGCTGAGCCAGGAAGAAATTGGCCGCATCCTCACACCACTGGGCCTTAATCCCGAGACACCGCTCATTGAACGCTGGTGGGGATGGCTGACGGGCATTCTCTTCCATTGGGACTGGGGCACCTCCCCGCTCGGGGACCCAGTCAGCGCACAGATCGGCCACCGCGCGCTGGTCTCCGCGCAGCTGCTCCTGCTGGCCACCATCTTGTCCGTCGTCATCGGCGTGGGCCTGGGTGTGTACACCGCCTCGCGCCAGTACAAGGCAGCCGACCGCTTCTGGCAGGGCGTGTCCATCATCACGATGAACACGCACGTCGTCGTCGCCTCCATCCTGGTGGTCGCCGGCGGCCTAGCCCTCAACAAGGCCACCGGCCACCGCATCGTCTACGTCACCGGCGCCTCCAGCCCGGACGTGCAGGGGTTCTTCCCCAAACTCATCGACATGGGCCAGCACCTCATCCTGCCCTCGCTCTCCCTCATCATCATCAGCTACGCCGGTTACCACATGATGCAGCGCACCCTGCTGCTGGATAACCTCAACGCCGACTACGTACGCACCGCCCGCGCCAAGGGGCTCACCCGCTCCCAGGCCATCCGCAAGCACGCCCTGCGCACCTCGATCATCCCGGTGGCCACCTCGGTGGCCTTCTCCGTGCCCGGCATCTTCACCGGCGCCATCATGACCGAGACCATCTTCGCGTGGAAGGGCATGGGCCAATACTTCATCGAAACCATCAACCGCAACGACGTCAACGGCGCCACCGCCGTCGCCGCCTTCGGCGCCGTCATGATTGCGTTCTCCGCGATCCTCGCCGACCTCGTCGTCGTTGCCCTCGACCCACGAGTGAGGGTGAGCTAGATGACTCCAGAAAAGAAATCCACCACCCCACGCGCGAACGCCCGCCAGCCGGAGCGCCACCGCCGCAACGATCTCGCCATCGACTCCGCCGCCGATAACCTCGGCGTGCGCCCGCACACCGCCACCGCGGACTTCTCCATGGCCACCGAGCCCAGCGCGCAGTCCGCCCTCGGTGCCGGCGTGGACGTCGACGACGCGCAAAAGCGCATGTATGGCAACACCAGTAACTTCCGCGGCACCTCGAAGCTCAAGCTCTACACGCGCCGCTTCTTCCGCAACAAGTTCGCCGCCGCCGGCCTCATCATCTTCCTGCTGCTCGCGCTGCTCTCCGTCTTCGGTGGCTTCCTCACGCAGTGGCCCTACGACGAGCCCGACTTCTTCAACCTCTCCACCGGCCCCTCGTCGGAGCACTGGTTTGGCACCACCGATTCCGGCAACGATCTCTTCGCCCAGACCGTCCACGGCCTTGGCCGCTCGCTCATCATCGCCCTCATCGTTTCCATCGCCACCACGGTGCTCTCCGCCTTCATCGGCGCGGCCGCCGCGATGTACGGCGGCTCCATCGAGAAGGTCATCCTGGCCGCCATCCACTTCCTGCTGGCCATCCCCACCTTCCTGCTCATCGCCCTGGTGGTCTCCGATTCCGGCGGCGACTGGAAGCTGCTCATCGTGGTCCTCATCGCCTTCGGCTGGATGTACCCCGCCCGCGTGATCTGGGCCATGGCGCTGAGCGTGCGCGAGAACGACTACGTCCGCGCCGCCGACTACATGGGCGTGTCCAAGATGCGCACGATCTTCCGCCACGTGGTGCCCAACATCGGCTCGCTGCTCATCATCCAGGCCGCGCTCGGCGTGGTTTCCACCATCATGTCGGAGACCGCCCTGTCCTTCCTGGGCCTGGGCGTGAAGCTTCCCGACGTCTCCCTCGGCACCCTGCTCGCCGGCGGCGCCAACGCCGTCGAGGCCTCCCCCTGGATGTTCTACTTCCCCGCCGGCGTGCTCACTCTGCTCACCGTGTCCATGGCCTTCATCGCAGACGGTCTGCGCGATGCCATTGACCCCAACTCGAACTCCGGAGGTCGCGCATAACCATGCAGAACAACGAACACAGCAGCGAACACAGCACCCAGCCCGTGCTTTCCGTCCGCGACCTCGCCGTCACCTTCCCCTCGGAGGCCGGCTCCGTCCACGCGGTACGCGGCGTCGACTTCGACCTGATGCCGGGGCGCACCCTGGCTATCGTGGGCGAATCCGGCTCCGGCAAGTCCGTGACTTCCATGGCCGTCATGGGCCTGCTGCCGGACTATGCCCGCGTGGAAGGCTCTGTGACCTACGCCGGCGAGGAGCTCATCGGCAAGTCCGATAAAGCCATGTCCCAGATCCGCGGCAAGGAGATCTCCATGATCTTCCAGGATCCGCTCTCCTCGCTCACCCCGGTCTTTTCCATCGGCGACCAGCTCATCGAGGCCATCCAGATCCACCGCGATCTCTCCCACGGCGAGGCCGAGAAAGAGGCCATCCGCCTGCTCAAACTGGTAGGCATCCCCGAGGCGGAAAAGCGCATCAAGTCCTTCCCGCACGAATTCTCCGGCGGCATGCGCCAGCGCGTGGTCATCGCCATCGCTATGGCCAATAACCCCAAGGTGATCATCGCCGACGAGCCCACCACCGCCCTCGACGTCACCATCCAGGCGCAGATCCTCGAGGTGCTCAAGGTGGCCCAGCGCGAGACCGGCGCCGCGGTCATCATGATCACCCACGACATGGGCGTGGTGGCCGGTACCGCCGACGACGTCCTCGTCATGTACGCCGGGCGCCCCGTGGAATACGGCGACGTCGACACCATCTTCACCAACCCCAAGATGCCCTACACCGTGGGTCTGCTGGGCTCCACCCCGCGCGTGGACATGGCCAGCGACGAACCCCTCACCCCGATTGCTGGCACCCCGCCGCGGCTCATCGAGGACCTCAACGAGTGCCCCTTCGCCGCGCGCTGCCCGGTGGCGCTTCCGGAGTGCCGTGCCGAGGAGCCCGAGCTGCTGCCGCTGGACGACGCCCCCACTCACTCCGCCGCCTGCCTGCGCTCCGGCGATATCTCCGAGGGCATGATCGACGGCGAGCGCATGTACCCGCTGCCGGAGATCGCCCCCGATGCCCTGGGTGATACCCCCTTCGATGAGCGCCCGGTCACCCTCGAGGTGGAGAACCTGGTCAAGGACTTCCCACTCATCAAGGGCGCGATTCTCAAACGCCGGGTGGGCACCGTGCACGCGGTCAAGGGGGTCAGCTTCACGGTGCACCAGGGCGAGTGCTTCGCCATCGTCGGTGAGTCCGGCTCCGGCAAGACCACCACCCTGCTGGAGATCATGGACCTTAACCCGCCGAAGGGCTCGCGCATCGTGGTCAACGGCACTGAGACCAGCGGCCTGAGCTCCGCGGCTCGCCGTAAGCTGCGCAAGGACATCCAGATCGTCTTCCAGGACCCTATGAGCTCGCTCAACCCGCGCATGACCATTCGCGAGATCATCGGTGAGCCACTGCACTCCCTGGGCTATGAGGGCGACATCGACAAGCGCATCGCCGAGCTCATGCAGCTGGTGGGCCTGGAAGCGCACCAGGTGGATCGCTTCCCTGGGCACTTCTCCGGTGGGCAGCGCCAGCGCATCGGCCTGGCCCGCGCGCTGGCCACCAACCCCTCCATCGTGGTGCTCGATGAGCCAGTCTCCGCGCTGGACGTCTCCATCCAGGCCGGCATCATCAATCTGCTGCATGATCTCAAGCGCCGCCTGGGCATCTCTCTGGTCTTCGTGGCCCACGACCTCTCGGTGGTGCGCCACCTCTCCGACAAGGTCGCGGTGATGTACAAGGGCGACTTCGTGGAATACGGCCCCACCGACGATGTCTTCGACCACCCGCAGCACGCCTACACCCGCGCACTGCTCTCCGCGATTCCCGTGCCGGACCCGGCCGTGGAGCGCAACCGCACCCGCGAAATCTACGAGGCACCGGCCAGCTAGGCCACCCCGGCCGGGTGCCTCGGTTCCTCGCGGCCCGGCCGGCCCCAGACTTTCAAGGCTTACAACTAAATACTCTTCTTCAAGTTTCCTCTCGAAAGGTGACACCTATGACCATGAAGCTCCGCAAGGCCACCATCGCGGTGGTGGCTGCCTCCGCTCTCATTCTCACCGGCTGCTCCTCCAGCGGCTCCGACTCCGCCGGCTCCTCCAACTCCGCGTCCGGCGAAGCCCTCGACGTCAAGCTCGACGGCTCCTACAACGAAAAGGACCGCAGCGAGCTGACCGAGGGCGGCGAGCTGCGCCTGGCGATCACCGAGATCTCCCAGCAAGAGAACCCCTTCCACGCCGACGGCACCCTCTACACCAACGACGTGTGGAAGTTCTACAACCCGCAGATCGGCCTCTTCTCTGGCGACGGCACCTTCCACGCCAACAACGACTACATCACCGACGTCAAGGATGAGCTGAAGGACGGCAAGACCGTTGTCACCTACACCATCAACGACAAGGCGCAGTACAACGACGGCACGCCGATTGACTGGAAGGCCTTCGAGAACACCTGGAAGTTCAACAACGGCGAGAACGACGAGGTCAACGTCTCCTCCACCGACGGCTACGAGCTCATCGAGTCCGTGACCCAGGGCGAGAACGACAAGCAAGCGGTCATCACCTTCACGCAGGCCTATCCCTGGTGGCAGGGACTGTTCAACATCCTGCTCCCACCGCAGGTGGACACCCCGGAGAAGTTCAACAAGGCCTACCTGGGTGAACTCAAGCCGGAGTGGGGTGCTGGCCCCTACAAGGTGGACAGCGTCGACTTCAACAGCGGCACCGTGACCTTCGTGCAGAACGAGAAGTGGTGGGGCGACAAGCCCTTCCTGGATAAGGTCTCCTACCGCCAGATGGAGGATCAGGCCTCCATCAACGCCTACAAGGCCGGCGAAATCGACGCCACCGGCGTGGGCAACAAGGAGCGCCTGGCAGCGGTCAAGGATATGGACGGCATCGAGATCCGCACGGCGATGACGCCTTCGAAGTCCCTGCTCACTTTCAACGCCAAGAACGAGATCCTCTCCGACATCAAGGTGCGCGAGGCCCTCATGACCGGCATCGACCGCGAGACCATCGCCAGCATCCGCTTCAACGGCCTCGACGGCTACACCGAGGACCTGCCAGGCTCCTTCAACCTCTACGGCACCCAGAAGGGCTACGAGGATAACTTCGGCGAGGTCGTCTCCTTCGACGCCGAGAAGGCCAAGTCCCTCCTCGACGAGGCCGGCTGGAAGGAAGGCTCCGACGGCATCCGCGAGAAGGACGGCAAGAAACTTTCCCTGCGCTACTCGCTGCTGGGGGATTCCTCCATCTCCAAGGCCATCGCCACCGCGATCCAGAAGATGATGAAGGACATCGGAGTCGACCTCAAGGTGGAGGAGCGCCCGAGCTCCGACTTCTCCGAGGTCATGAGCAAGCGCGACTTCGACATCTTCCCGATGGGCTTCTCCTCCGGCGATCCCTTCGGCGTGGCCTACTTTGGCCAGGTCTACCGCACCGGCTCTGAGCTCAACCGCTCCGGCACCGGCACCCCGGAGCTGGACAAGAAGATCGACGAGCTAGCCCAGATCCCGGACGCCGACGAGCAGATCAAGCAGTCCAACGTCCTGGAGAAGGAAGCCCTCAAGCAGTACGGCATCATGCCGCTGTACAACGGTCCGGCCATGGTGGCCACCAACCCGAAGCTGGCTAACTACGGTGCCCCGTCCTTCGCGGTCATCGAGGTCGAAAACATCGGCTACACCAAGTAGACAGCCGACATTTACTGGCCAGGGTTAACGGGCCCGTGTTTACTGGCCAGTGCTTACTGGCCAGTGTTATCGCCCTTGAGCTGCTGGCGCAGCTCGTCGAAGTACTGGCGTGCGCTCTGCGGCTGCTGACCGGGCTGGCCTGGCTGGCCGAAGGGCTGGGGCTGCTGGCCCGGCTGCTGGTTGCCAAAGGCCTGCATCTGCTGCGCGGCGTGCTGGCCGCCCTGTTCCACGGCGTGGCGGGCCTGCTCAGCTTCCTGGCGGCGGCGCGCTGCCTCCTGCTCCTGCTCGCGGCGTTCTTGCTCCTCGCGCTTGCGGCGGCGCTCGATGAAGTCCTTCTGGGTGAGCTTCGGCGAATCGCCCTGCAGGTCCAGCGCCTGGGTGGACAAAAGCGCATCGCGCATGCCGCCGAAGAGCTCCTGCATGCCGCCCGGGTTGGAGGGCATGTAGAGAACGTTGGTGTGGGAGCGGTCCGCCACGTCCACCATCGCGTCGAGGTACTGGGAAATAAGCATGAGGGTCTCCGGGTTCTCCTCCACGCCAGCTGCCCGCAGCAGCTCGTACTGGCGGGCGATACCCTCGACGATCTCCTTGCGCTGGTCAGCAACACCGCGGCCCTGCAGCTTCTTGGCCTCCGCAGCACCCTCGGCCTCCTTGACCACGCGGATCTTCTCGGCCTCGGCCTGGGCCACGGCGGCCTCGCGCTCGCGTTGCGCGGCGTTGATGGAGTTCATCGACTCGCGCACGCGGGCGTCCGGGCGGATGTCGGTGACCAGGGTGTTGACAAAGTGCCAGCCGTAGGCGGCCATGTTATCGCGCAGGGACATCGCCACGTTCTGCGCGATGGTGTCCTTGGAGGAGAAGGAATCATCCAGGTTCATGTTCGCCACCGAGGAGCGCACATTGTCCTGCACGTAGGCAACGATCTGCTGCTCGTGGTTGGAGAGCATGTAGTAGGCCTCGCGCTCGCGGCCCTCGACCACCTGGTACTGCACGGCCACGGGGATTTGGACGAAGACGTTGTCCTTGGTCTTGGTCTCGACCATGACATCGAGCTGGCGCACCTGCAGGCTGATCTTCGCGCGCACGCGGTCCACCCACGGCAGCTTGAAGTGCAGGCCCGCGTGGGCAACCGTCACGAACTTACCCAGGCGCTCCACAATCGCCGCCTCGCGGGTGCGGACGATGAAGTAGCCATCAAAAATAGTGGCCAAAATAATGAGCAGAAGTACAACGCCCACAATTGTCAGAAGCATACGCAGCCTTTCTCTCGCCAGTTTTTCTCAAGAAACACTAGAGATACTGTGCCATAGCCACGCCAGTCCCGCGAGGGCAGCGACGCACTCTTAATGCAATTGATACTCGTCGCTGAGGCGGAAGAGCTCGCCCAGAATGCCCGCGCCGTCCTCGGCAATGCCGTTGTGCTGGTAGCGGTTGGTCACCATCGGCCGCAGATCGCGGTAGACGCTAGCGGTGGACATCGAGTCCTCAAAGGGAACGAAGATATCGTCGAGGTAGATGGCGGCAGCGGCGATGGCGGGGGCATCGCCAAGCGCCTGCGCGTCATAGGGGCTGGTCTCCCACTCGTGCTGGGCCAGCGCCTCGGCGGCCTCCTTGAAGGGGCGCAGCGCGGGGTCCTCATCGAATTGCCAGGGGAAGACGTGCTCGCCGGTGAGGTAAGTACCCTGCTCCGAAAACTCCTCGAATTCTTCACGCACGCGGTGGGCGGCCCATCCGGTCACGGCCTGGTTCACGCCGCCGTAGATGGACTCGTGGATGGCGGCGTAGAGCGGCCCGCCCTGGAAGCTCACGCGCTGGCCCACGCCCTGCAGGAAGTCCGAGCGCAAGCGCTTCTCCCCCTTCACCGTGCGGAAGGGCTCCTCCAGCAGGTAGGCCAGGGAGTCAAAGCCCGTCCCGCGCCCCAGCTCAATGCCGATGGTGCGGAAGCGCCGCGCAGACAAACGCTCGCCGGTGGGCAGGATCTCCTGGGAGTTATCCAGGTGGTGGATGATCTCCGCGATGCGCTCGCCGGCCCAGGGAAATTGCGCGGTGAAGCGCTCGTGGCGCACCTTGAGCTTGGCAAAGGTGGTGCGGTAGAGATCGTCGGCACCCTTGCCCAGGGTGGGCAGGCCGCCGGTGAGGTAGGCGCGACCCACGGACTGCGGGAAGAGCGAGAGGTAGCTGGTGATGCAGAAGCCACCGAAGGACTGACCGTAGAGATCCCAGGTCTCCAATCCCAGGTGCTCGCGCAGGCGTTCGGCGTCGCGCACAATGTTGTCCTGGCGCAGCAGCTTCAGGCGTTCGACGCTGCGGTCTACTTCCGGGCTGAGCTCGTCGATGCGGTGGCTGCGGCCGGTGCCGCGTTGGTCCATGAGGATCCAGCGGTAGCGCTCCAGGCCCTTGCCGATGATCCCCGTTGCCCCCAGCGGGCGCGGGGCCGGAAAGCCGGGGCCGCCCTGATTGTAGAGCAGCGCCGGGAAATCCTCGCCGCCGGGCGGGATGATCTCACGGGCATAAAGCTCAAAATCACCGGCCGCGGGATTGGAGTAATCCCACGGCACGGTGATCGAGTGTTCTTTGATGGTGTGGCCAAAGCGTTTCATACTTTGAGCCTAGCGCGGGCGCGCTGTATACACCGAGCGCGGGCGCGCTGCGTTCACGCTTAGTACACCGTCAGCCCCTTGGAGCGAAAGACCTCGCGGATGGCCTCCACGTTCTCCGGCTTGGGCGGCCGGGTGTTTTCCAGCGTGTAAGGAATGCCCAGCTCCCTCCACTTATCCGCGCCCATGTTGTGGAAGGGCAGCACCTCCACGCGCTCGACGTTGGAGGTCCAGCGCGCCACGATGTTGGCCACGTTTGCCACGTTCTCGGGGTCATCCGTCAGGCCGGGCACCACCACGAAGCGGATCCACACCGGCTTGCCCAGGGCGTTGAGCCGGTCGCCGAAGTCGATGGTGGGCTGCAGCTGGCGGCGGGTGACCTTCTGGTAGGTCTCCTCGTCGCCGGATTTGACGTCGAGCAGCACCAAGTCGATGTTTTCCAGGTCCTCATCCCGCAGGCGCGAGCCGAGGTAGCCGGAGGTATCGATGGTGGTGTGGATGCCCGCGTCGTGGACTTCCTTGAGCACGCGGCGCGTGAACGCGATCTGGAAGAGCGGCTCGCCACCGGAGATGGTCAATCCGCCACCCGAGGCCGTGAAGATGGGCTTATAACGCTTGATGCGCTTGACGACGTCCTCGATGCGCTCGAGGGTGCCGACCCTCATCTCCATGGTGTCGGGGTTGTGGCAGTACTGGCAGCGCAGCGGGCAGCCGGACATGAACATCGTCATGCGGGTGCCCGGCCCGTCCACGGCCGTGACCAGCTCCCAGGAGTGGATGAGAGCGACGTCGCCAGTGCGGCGGGCCTCCATCAGTTCCGGGCGGGTGTACTCGTCAAGGTCGTTGTCGGTGCTCAGGCCAGCGGCAGCACCGCGCACCCGCTCCCCTTGCTCCGGGGAGAGGGTGACGACACCAGTAATGCCATCAGCCATTTATGAACCCTGGTGGAAGGTACGGGAGATGACATCCAGCTGCTGCTCGCGGGTCAGCTTGACAAAGTTGACCGCATAGCCGGACACACGCACGGTGAGGTTCGGGTACTTCTCCGGGTGCTCGACGGCGTCCTCCAGAGTGGACTTGTCCAGCACATTGATGTTGGCGTGGTAGAGGCCCGAGTTCATCTTGTTGGCGTCTCGGTTGGCCTTCATCGTGGCCATGCGCTCGTCAAAAGTTGGGGTTGCCATGATTCTTATCTCCTTAGAAGAAATGATGGGTGAATGTGAAGAGTGGTTGGGGGTTTAGTGGTCTTCCATGATGAAGCCGGCATCCAGGACGCCCACCAGGTTAGTGATGCGCTCCTCCGGGGTGCGGCCCAGGCCGGACGGGGTGATGGTGTTGGTCAGCGAGATGCCATCCAGTGCATCCTTGTAGTCCAGCTTGCCCACCGACAGCATGGAGGCGACCATACCGTGACTGTCCGCGCCGTTCTCCGGGTTGGCACCCGGTGCGAACGGGGTACCGGCCTCGTGGCCGGAGGGGAACGCACCAGTGGCCTTGCCGTAGACCACGTTGGAGGTAATGGTCAGCACGGACTGGGTCGGGATGGCGTTCCGGTACATCGGAATGGCCTTAATCCTGGACATGATGGTGTGCACGATGGTGGCGGCGATGTCGTCGGCGCGGTCGTCGTCGTTGCCGTAGAACGGGAACTCACCCTCGGTCTTGTAGTCCACGATGAGACCGGACTCGTCGCGCACCGGGTAGACCTTGGCGTAGCGGATGGCGGACAGCGAGTCGGCCACGATGGACAGGCCGGCGATGCCGCAGCCCATGGAGCGCACAATGTTGGAATCGTGCAGCGCCATCTCTACTGCCTCGTAGGCGTACTTATCGTGGCAGAAGTGGATGATGTTGAGGGCCTCGACGTAGGTGCCAACAACCCAGTCCAGCATCTCCTCGTACTTCTGCCAGACCTCGTCGAAGTCCAGTGGGCCGTCGCCCTGGATGGGCTCGTAGCCGTCAACAACCTGCTTGCCGGTGACCTCGTCGCGGCCGCCGTTGATGGCGTAGAGCAGGGCCTTGGCGGCGTTGACGCGGGCGCCGAAGAACTGCATCTGCTTGCCCACCTCCATCGGGGACACGCAGCAGGCGATGGCGGCGTCGTCGCCCCACTGCTCACGAATCTGGCGGTCAGACTCGTACTGGATGGAGGAGGTCTCAATCGAGATGTGGGCGCAGAATTCCTTGTAGCCTTCGGGCAGTGCCGGATCCCAGAAGATGGTGATGTTCGGCTCCGGTGAGGGGCCCAGGTTGATCAGGGTCTGCAGCAGGCGGAAGGAGGTCTTGGTGACCATGTGGCGGCCGTCGTTGCCAAAGCCGGCGTCGGACCAGGTTGCCCAGTAGGGATCGCCGGAGAAGATCTGGTCGTAGTCCTCGGTGCGCAGGAAGCGCACGATGCGCAGCTTGAGCACCAGCGAGTCGATGATCTCCTGGGCGTCTTCCTCGGTGATGAGGCCGGCGGCGAGGTCACGCTCGAAGTAGATGTCGAAGAACGCGGAGAGGCGGCCGATGGACATGGCGGCGCCGTCCTGGGACTTGATGGAGGCCAGGTAGCCAAAGTAGGTCCACTGCACTGCCTCGTGGGCGTTGGTGGCCGGGCCGGAGATGTCAAAGCCGTAGGACTCTGCCATGACCTTGAGCTTCTTCAGGGCCTTGATCTGCTCGGCGTGCTCCTCGCGGAAGCGTGCCCAGTGCTCGCTGAAGCCGGCATCGGCCACGGAGTTCTTGGCTGCTTCCTTCTCGGCGATGAGGTAGTCCACGCCGTAGAGAGCCACGCGGCGGTAGTCGCCGATGATGCGGCCGCGGCCGTAGGCATCGGGCAGGCCGGTGATGATGTGGGAAGAACGGGCGGCGCGGATGCGCGGGGTGTAGATGTCAAAGACCGCGTCGTTGTGGGTCTTGCGGTAGCGGGTGAAGATCTTCTTGATGTCCGGCTCGACTTCCTTGCCGGCCTCACGGATGGCCTGCTCCACCATGCGCCAGCCGCCGTTGGGCATCATGGCGCGCTTGAGCGGGGTGTCGGTCTGCAGGCCGACGATGACGTTATCGTCCTCGTTGATGTAGCCGGCAGGGAAGGCGTCGATATCGCTGGGGGTGTGGGTATCGACGTCGAAGACGCGCTTCTGGCGCTCCACGGAGAGGTAGTTCTTCTCCAGGTGCTCCCACACGCTCAGGGTCTTCTTGGTGGGGCCGGCGAGGAATGATGAGTCGCCATCGTAGGGGGTGTAGTTGCGCTGGATGAAGTCGCGGACGTTGATGCCCTCGGTCCACGGACCGGTCTCAAATCCTTTCCAGGCTTCAAACTGCAGCGGCTGCGTTGCGGTGGTCATGTATGTAGACTCCCTTTCTCGGTTCAGTCTCAAGTTCGATATGGGGGCTTGTGTCGCTCTTCCCAATGACCTCAACTCAGTTTCTGAGCCGGTTCCTCGCGACGAGCCCCGCACACTGTCTATGATAAAGACTTCTCAACTCTGGCAACTTGTGTGCTGGGCCACCTATTTTCCCCATGCAGGTCACCCGATTCATAAAAAACAGTCGTACTGTAGATCGCGGGGGTATTTCACCCCCGCTTATGACCTGCGACACAGTCCGTTCCCACTTTAGCACGCCAACTGTTCGGCCCGATTTTCGCAGCTCCTTGCCTTAGCGCTGCTTGACGACGACCCCCTAGCAAAGCCTCCCCTCCCCTTTCCCGGATTTTTCTACACCGCGGATACATAAGCCACGGCGTGCCACACATCACAGCGCGTGGCCGCGACAGCCATGAACCCACATTCTCTAAAACGGGCCGTTTTGATAAAAACTTCTCTAAAAATGAGAATGGGCCGTGATTTTAAGACCTCTCAGTCTCATATCACAGCCCGCTCGGGTTCGGCTCGACTCGCCGCCGCCTTAATCGCCAGCCTTAAAGCTGGAACTGCTCGGTCACCTCGAGGCGGCGTTTGTGCTCCATCCAGAAGGAGAGGAAGGGCACCACGCCGGCCAGGGCGGTGGTGAACAGCTTGCCCACCGGCCACAGGGCGCGCGGGCCCAGCACCAGAATGGACACGAGGTAGACCATGTAGGCCACGCCGTGGGCCTGCGCGATGTAGGTGGCCCACTCAGGCATCTCCATGCCCACGCCGTATTGCAGGATCATGCGCACCACCAGGATCAGGAGGAAGATACCGGTGATGGTGGCCGCAATGGAGAAGAACTTCAGCGGGCCGCGGATGCGGTCTTTGCGGTCAGGGTGCACGGAATTGCTCATGACAGTGCTTTCTTGGCTGCTTTCTAGGTGTGGTTTTCTAGGTGTGGTTTCTGGGTTTGGCTTCTATGTCAGGTACGGCTGCGGTTTAGTCGTCCTCACCGCGACGACGACGAGGCTGGTTCATAGCATTGAAGGTCTCGACGTCCATCTGCGGGCGCTGGGGCAGGAAGTCCTCATCAATCTTGGTAACTTCCTTGGATTCCTTGGCCGCCTGCGATTGTTCGATTTCATACTCGCGGGGATCCACGCCGCGCTCGGCGGCCTCGTTCTCCCGGTCGATACGCTCGTTTTCATACTTCATCGCGGTACGGTAGGCGTAGACCACAAAGACCGCAAACAGCGGCCATTGGAAGGCATAGCCCAAGTTCTGGAAGGTGCCAGAGCCGGACTTAAAGCGGGTCCATTGCCAGTAGGCCAGGAACAAAAAGAGCACGACGAGAACCGCAATCAGAACGATGTGCCACCATCGCATCCTGACCTTGCGTTTCTTGGGTACTGATTCGGCGCTCACGCGTCATAGCTTACCCACCGCCCCCACAAAAGTGGATTTCTCCCCTCTCCCCCGCGCCGTGTAAACTATTGCGAGCGCAGCTCACCATGAACTGTGCATGCGCCCGTGGCGGAATTGGCAGACGCGCTAGATTTAGGTTCTAGTGTCTTATGACGTGAGAGTTCAAGTCTCTCCGGGCGCACGCTTTCCGGCGGTAGTGATGCAATGGCAGGTTTTCGGATTAAGTAAAGAACCATGCTTTTCGGGGGTTAAGGTCGGCTATCGGGCGCCGCCTTCTCCTATACCAAATAAGCGGTAGCACTGGTTTGGCGTAGTGCAACCGCAATCACGACGTTGTTGAAGTAGATCCCGCTGATGAACAGTTGACCGAAGCTCCGGCGACCATCGGTATTGCCAGTAACTCTGACAGCCCAGAGCACGCATTTCTTTACTTACACCCGATTTCAGGTTTGCTTTGCATATGGACCGACTGAAACCATAAGCACCACCCCCTAAGGCTTGTCACAATCGAACCCAGGTAACTTGCCTCTAGTTACAGTGGAGAGACATTGCGAACCCCCATCCCCTTACCGTGCAAGACTCAAAACCCTGGACGTACCCCAAAGGGGTTGACGTAAGCAGGATCGCACATTAGATTGCATAGTTATCCACATCACATTGCGCTACTTTCGCTTAAACCCCAGTAAGGCCCTACCGCCATGCATGCCCTCCACCTTGAGGAGATCTTCACCCTCGGCTCTCGCGCAGAAGCTTCTCCATCCCTCTCGCAATCGCCAGGAAATTGCGCAGGCTGCACCAACTGCACCAAACCAGGCACACAAGGCTCCTATCGCTATCCCTCGCCCCAACTTGACGAGGAACTTCTGTTACTAATTCACAAGCAAGGCGCGAAACAGGAAGGTCTCCGAGACGCCGTACTCGCATAGGAACCAAAGTGACCACCCCTCGCTAGCTGAGGACGAAATATGCTACTCAAGACACCCTATGAAGTCTTCCACGGTCAAACTAAAACTTTCATTGTTACTCCATTTTCCATTTTTCGGAGCGAGCGCCTAGAAGAAGAACTCATCAGTCAATTTCCTCAAACTTCCGATCAACCAATTGAGCAGCTCCTCTTTAAAGGAACTGCAGCAAATCTGGTCATCATTGACGCACCGAAGGAATACGAAGCTTTACTTGAAGAGTTCGCATCTCTTTACACGCCCACCATGAAATGGCCTAAACCCAGCAGCGATACACAAATAATCGATATTCTTCTGTTCGCCGGAGGTACTCCTTACCCCCTCCCTGGTCGCTCACCTCACCGCCCCGCCATAGCTTATTCTTTCGATGGCTCGCGGCGCTATAGAAGCTCCATCTGCTGGCTCAACAGTGGTAGACCATGCCCGATCTGCTCCCGAAATCTATCCCACTCCACCCCGCACCAAGCTGAGATTTTCATTGAGAGAACATTTTCTAGGGCACCCCACGGAACACCAGCCCAAGCAGACTTAAGTCTTGACAAAAGTCAGTTGCTGGAACTCCTCTCAGCGATTTCAGATGCTCACAGAATCGGAATAGCCTTCACCCAACGCGACCCTCACGCAATAAATGCAATGCGCTACAGCGAAACGCTCGAACTACGGAACGGCGCCGTTCGTTCGGACATTTTTCCACCCGATCCGAGTTGCACTCATAGGGAATTTTATGGCCAATAGATTTTTAGATGATTCCGCCCGCCTCCAGCTAAGGCAAATAATCCCAGCAGACACCTACTACAAAACTAGGATGATTCGAGCACAGCTTTGCGCAGGAAGTGCACTTCCATATGAAAATGGCTTTGCCGTTCATCAAGCCAATCAACACACTCCAGAATCATGGGTTGCCACTATTGGAGATTTCGATTTTACATTCGGCCTTGAAGGACAAAGGATTCAGCCAAATGAAAGCCCACACGTCGAAATTCGCCCCCCTAGCCTAAACACCAAAAGCATCACGGAAAAAACCGAAAGACAGCCTGCAACATGGCTAGAATTCACCAACTTGCTCTCTAGAAGCTTCATCGCCCCAACAACCGGCACCCATACCAGACGTCCCTACGCTAGTGCTGGAGGATTGTACACCGTTCAGGTCTTTGCGCTTCGCCGAACCAATACACATTGGGACCGATATCACCTCCTTCCCAATCAAGGAGCCCTGGAGAGATTTAGCCCAATATCCCATAATGTTTTGAGCAATCATGTAACTGGGAATGAATTAATAGACCTTGCCGATATCGACTTTATTTTAGGTTTTGGCATCATTCCAGAACTTACAATTGCTAAATATCAATTACGCGGCTACAAATTTGCCCTATTCGAAATTGGCGAAATGATTCAGCAATCAGCTTCAATCTCCGCCACACTCTCGATACACACTCGAGCATATGGTCATTCTGACGAACTTGGAGCCGCCGCATTATGGGACCTCAATGCGGATGAGGTTTGGATTGAGCATTTACAACTTTTCACCAAGGTAAACAATGCAACAGATTAACTTCTCTTATTCTATTTTTCGTGAAGGTTCTTTATCCGTTGCAACTCTTCAACAATTATCGTCTGGAATCGGATTCGGCACAAACCAGCCCAAACTCCGCGCTCGTGCCGAAGCCTTGGAGCGCTTTTGGCAAGTGCACGGACCTAGCAATCATGCACACATCTACAATCTTGAAGAAACAAACGAGCCGACACAAGTTGTATTCGATGGAACCGATGCAAATTATGTCGACTCCTCGGGAACAGCCATTCACACCTCTCCCGTACAGGCAATCCTCAACGCGGCACTTGAATTCCTAGAAAGGCTGTCGATAGTTGCTCATTGGCGCTTCCACACCAAAGGTAGGTCGTTGGCAGCTCCTTACGACAATCCGTCCCAAGTTTATCGCAATATCCACGTAAGAGAAATTTCATTATTTGACGGGATTTCGGTCTGCCTTGCGCTGAATGATAGCCCTAGCAAGCGAGTTAAATACGCTGCTGGTGCAGCAGCGGGCTTCACTCAGAAGGAAACAGCCGCTAACGCTCTACGGGAATGTCTCCAAGCAATACTTCTCATGCAGGATAATTTGCTGCGCAGTGGAACCAAACGCCAGCTTATGGACGAAATCCAATACGCATACTTCTCCGCCAATAACCCTGAAACTGTTAGCCAGTGGCCAACCATTGAAACGACCGCGACACTACACCAAGATTCGCACATTGAGACTGTGCTTTCGGCTCTCTTGCCTATCAAAACTCTGAAAAGCCTCCCCAATCCTCCGCTCCTTCTTCTTGATAAGATTTTTTTCGACGGCACCCCTTGGTACATCGCACGGATAATGAGCGACTATTGGCCATCAGGACTACTTGATTGTAGGACTCAGGCTCTTAAAAATCTGTCTCAGTTCTCCCGAAGAGCCGGGTTCACAGAAGCCCCTGTCCCCTTTGGGTAGCTCTGTTCCAGTGTCCCCATCCGCTTCGTCATTCCAGGAGCTAAGAATGCATTTCATAATCAGCGTCCTCTCCTGTGCGTGGAAAGTCTCTCCCTATCGGAACCTCATCGTACTTTTCTGCATCGGGCTATCTTCCGTTTGCTCAGTGCTAGCGCCTTACTACTTCGGTGACGGTGTAGGAGGCATACTACAGGTTTCAGGAGAAGACTCTTTTATCCAGCGAATATTGATAGTGTCTATAGTCTATTCGCTGCTATGGTTTGGTGGCGTTGCCTCGAAATACTTGGCTTTCCCAATGTACGGATTAATCGAGCAAAACCTACAAGCAAAAGCAATGGCTCAGTCGCTGAGCGATAGCATCTCAGCTCCTCCGGCCATCCGCTCAAAACTTGATAACTCCGAGATTTCCTTCGCTATCGACAGTGAAGCGGGTGCTTATCGTGACGTGCTTTCATCTCTTTACTTATCTATCTTGCCGGCCGCTATCGCATTAATCGCTGGAGCCACTGCAGTAATACGCGCAAGCTCTTGGCGGGAAGGAATCATCTTTCTTGCTGCAGTCGTGGCCTATGCACTGGCCAGTAAGAAGCTCATCGCAACCCACCAAGCGTCTCAGTCTTTATTCTTTAAAGAAAACTTGCGTAGTTTCGGTGTTATCGATAACTCCTTGACACTGTGGCGAGAAGCCGCTGTATTTAATGCATCTGGATACATCCGACAGCGTTTTCTTTCTGACCGGCAGCCAGTCATTAAAACAGGTATCGAGTCTTACGTGCTTACTCGTCGGGGTCAAGTCCTGGGTAGTGGTGTATCTGGTTTCGAATCTTGGTGATTAGTTGT
>NZ_JAUNLS010000033.1 GCF_030532325.1 Corynebacterium sp. | reverse complement strand
CGCTGACTCACATAAAGTTACACACCACCCACAACAAACACAAACCCCCAGCACAATCGGCATTTTCGCGCCACCGTAACGGGGCGTGAAATGGGTGTGCTGGGGGCGTCGCCAAGCAGCGCTAGTAGAGCTCCTCTTCCTGCGTGCGCTCGATGGTCGCACCGAGGGCTTGGAGGTTCTCCACGAAGTTGGGATAGCCGCGGTCGATGTGGAAGACATCGTGCACCGTGGTGATCTCGTCGGCGCACAGCGCGGAGAGCACCAGGCCGGCGCCCGCGCGGATATCGGAGCTCCACACGTGGGTGGAGGAGAGCTTCTCCTGGCCGCGGATGACCACGTGGTGGCCGTCAACTTGCGCATCGGCGCCGAGGCACAGCATTTCGTCGACAAAACGGAAGCGAGACTCAAAGACGTTCTCGGTGATGATGGTCGTGCCCTCCGCCACCGCGGACAGCCCGATGGCCATCGGCTGCAGATCAGTGGGAAAGCCCGGGAAGGGCAGGGTCTGGTAATCCACCGCGGTGGGGCGGCGATCCATGCGCACGCGGAAACCGTTGGTATAAGCCTCAATCTCCGCGCCGGCGGACTTGAGCTTTTCCAACGGCAGGTGCAGGTGCTTCGGGTTGATGCCGCCCACGGTGATGTCACCGCGCGTCATCACCGCGGCATAAGCCCACGTGCCGGCCACGATGCGATCCCCGATCACCTCATGCTCGGTGGGCTCGAGCTTGTCGACGCCCCGGATGGTGATAGTCGAGGTCCCCTCCCCCTCGATATCCGCGCCCATCTCCTTGAGCATCGTGCAGAGATCAACAATCTCCGGCTCGCGGGCAGCGTTATCCAGCACCGTCTCCCCCTCCGCCAGCACCGCGGCGGTGAGAGTGTTTTCGGTAGCACCTACCGAGGGAAAGTCCAGCTTGATGTGCGCGCCGTGCAGGCGCTGGGCCTCGGCCACCACCGCGCCGTGCTCGATGCGAGTCTTGGCCCCCATCTTCTCCAGGCCGGACTGGTGCATGTCCAGCGGGCGCGAGCCAATGGCATCGCCACCCGGAAGGGCTACCTTGGCGCGGCCGCAGCGCGAGGTGAGCGGGCCAAGCACGCACACGGATGCGCGGAATTGCCGCACGGCGTCAAAGTCGGCGTCGGAACGCAGCTCGGGGGGCGTCGTAATGCGCACCGTGTGGCCGTCATTCACTACCTCGCAGCCGAGCCCCTCAAGGACCTTGCGCATGAGGGGAACGTCGAGAATTTCAGGGCAGTTGGTCAGAGTGGTCGTGCCCTCGGCCAGCAGGGCTGCGGCCATGAGCTTCAGGACGCTGTTCTTCGCGCCATCGACCTTGACCGCGCCCTCAAGGCGGGCACCACCGGAAACAATAAATTGATCCTTCACACCTGACCAACCTACCGGGGATCAGGGCAGAGCGCCGATCCGGCGTGCCGCGTTGACCGCCTCGTAGCGAGTGTGTGCTCCCAGCTTGCGCATCACCGAGCGCAGGTAGGACTTCACGGTTTCGGCACCGATGCCCATCTCCTCCGCGGCCTCCACGTTGGTGTGGCCCAGGGCCACGCAGGACAGGACGTCGAGCTCGCGGGCGGAGAGCTTGGTGGACTGCTTGATGCGCACCGGGGAGACCATCTGGTCACAGAGAACCTCCAGCTCCTTGCGCAGCTCTTCATCGTCGACGCGGTTAGCCAGCATGCGCAGCTTGGAGTGCGTGGAGCGAACCTGCTCCCACTCCGCGCCGTTCATGACGTGGCCGCGGGCGGCGCCCGCCTTGCCGCCGTCCGCGCGGCGCAGTGCGGAGTTAACCGCGAGATCCTGCTCCAGGCAGCGCGCGGTCATGGTGACCTCCTCGATGACCTTGTCACCCAGGCGCACCGGGGAGTGCACACCGACGTAGAGGACGCCACGAATTTCGCGCTGCACGGTCACCGGCACCGCGACGATAGAGTGCAGACCCTCGTCCTGGATGTGACGGTCGTTTTCGTGAGAGATGGTGGTCGCGCGCATGTAATCGGACACGCCCACCGCGCGGCGGGTGCTGATCACGCGGCCGCCTACGCCGACCCCCGCATCAATCACGAGGTTTTGCAGCGCCGGGGTGCGCAGGCCCACCCACTGGGTGATCTGCAGGCGATTATCCGGCAGCAGGGTTCCATACATCGTGACGGGGATACCGGTGGCAGTCTTCAGGGAAGAAAGGGCTGCGCGTACGGATTCGTCGTCATCTTTGAGTCGGTGCGGCTCCATAGAGACTCTCTCCTAGTCGGGGGTAACCAGTAGGTGTCCCCATTCCCGCCACTTAGTGCGGGGGTGGACGGACACTAGTGGGGAATTATAGCGGGAGGACGGGGGTAATTCCCAATCGGACCCCAGCGTTAGTCTTGCGATAATCCCCACATTCAATGCCCGAATGATCGGTTCAGTTGCAACATACCGAGCGGTCTAGTACGGGGGTGTAGAGTGCCTACACGTCAACGATTTCAACTAAAGGAGCATCCGCATGACTGTCTACAACAACATCCTCGAAACCATCGGCGGCACCCCGCTGGTGCGCCTCAACCGCCTCACCGAGGGCCTCGACGCCGACGTTGTGGTGAAGGTGGAGTCCTTCAACCCGGCCAACTCCGTCAAGGACCGCATTGGCAAAGCGATTATCGACGCCGCCGTGGAATCCGGCGAGCTGAAGCCCGGCGGCACCATCGTTGAGGCCACCTCCGGCAATACCGGCATCGCCCTGGCTCTGGCCGGCGCCGCACTGGGCTACAAGGTCATCCTCACCATGCCGGAGACCATGTCCGTGGAGCGCCGCGTGCTCCTGCGCGCCTACGGTGCCGAGATTATCCTCACCCCGGGCGCGGCCGGCATGCAGGGCGCGGTGGACAAGGCCAACGAGATCCTGGCCGAAACCCCGAACTCCATCCTCGCCTCCCAGTTTGCCAACCAGGCCAACCCGAACATCCACGAGGCCACCACCGGCCCGGAGATCTGGAACGACACCGAGGGCAAGGTCGACGCCTTCGTCGCCGGCGTGGGAACCGGCGGCACCATCACCGGTGTGGGCCGCTACCTCAAGTCCAAGAACCCGGACGTATACCTCGCCGCCGTCGAGCCGGCCGCCTCCCCTGTTCTCAGTGAGGGCCACGCAGGCCCCCACAAGATCCAGGGCCTGGGCGCCAACTTCGTGCCGGAGGTCCTCGACCGCACCCTGCTCAACGAGGTCTTCACCGCCACCGACGAGGAGTCCGTCGCCATGGCCCGCAAGCTGGCCACCGAGGAGGGCCTGCTGGTGGGCATCTCCGCCGGCGCCAACGTGGCCTCCGCGCTCAAGCTCGCCGCCCGCGAGGAGTTCAAGGGCAAGACCATCGTGGTGGTCGCCCCCGACTTTGGTGAGCGCTACGTCTCCACAATCCTCTTCGAGGACATCCGCCGCTAAGCGCCGACTTCTAGAGCCATACCACTAGAGCTGCACCCCGCGGCCCAAGAAAAGCACCCGGTAACCCACCGGGTGCTTTTTGCTTCTCTGGTTGTTTCTTGCCGATAGGATAGTGCGCATGCACATCCTCAAGATGATCCGTGAAGACCTCGCTAACGCCCGTGACCACGATCCCGCCGCCCGCGGCGATGTGGAAAATGCGATCGTCTACTCAGGCCTCCACGCCATTTGGGCCCACCGCGTGGCCCACTGGATGTGGCAACGCAACTGGCGCGGCCCCGCCCGCGTGCTAGCCCAGTTCACGCGCTTTCTTACCGGCGTGGAGATCCACCCGGGTGCCACGATTGGCCGCCGCTTCTTCATCGACCACGGCATGGGCATCGTCATCGGTGAGACCGCGGAGATCGGCGACGGCGTCATGCTCTACCACGGGGTGACCCTGGGCGGACAGGTGCTCACGCAGACCAAGCGCCACCCCACGGTGGAGGACAACGTCACCATCGGCGCCGGCGCGAAGGTGCTCGGCCCCATCACGATTGGTGAGGGCAGTGCCATCGGCGCCAACGCGGTGGTGACCAAGGACGTTCCCCCGGGCCACATCGCGGTGGGCATCCCGGCGAAGTTCCGCCCACGCGCCCGCGAGGAACGCATCAAGCTGGTCGACCCCGACCACTACATGTAGCTGTTAAAGCTCGCCCTCGACGGCCGTCAGGCGCTTGTACTCGGGGTTCTTCTCGATGAACCGGGCCACCGCACTGCAGCTGGCGATGACCTGCCGGCCGGCGGTGGAATCATCGTCAAGCGCCGCCTTAATGAGCGGCTTAGACAGCCCCTGGCCCTGGAAGGCCTCATAAATTTCGGTGTGGGTGAAATCGCGCGTCGTGGCGGTGTCCACATAATCGGCGTGGCCGGCCTCTTCCCCGTCGACGGTAATGACGAAGCGGGATTTATCTGTCTGATGTGCAACTGTGGAAGTCATGGCCCCATTAAACCAAAGAAACCCCTTCCGAAGAAGGGGTTTTCCTTGTGGCCAGAGCCAGGATCGAACTGGCGACCCCACACTTTTCAGGCGTGTGCTCTACCGACTGAGCTATCTGGCCAGAAGCCACATGGACTTCGGCGACCCTGACGGGACTTGAACCCGCGACCTCCGCCGTGACAGGGCGGCGCGCTAACCAACTGCGCCACAGGGCCTTTATTCATATGTATGTGCTCTCTGGCACGGATAGTTACTTTACAGAACCCCGCTACACTCGCCAAATCTGCACGTCATCACGCATTTTCCGTACATCAACTACGCCTTGCGACGCCCAGAATTCTGGGACACACATGCCCTGCGGGCCTAAATCGAACGGGTTCTGTTTTCAGTACATGCTCGTTAGCGCTTCCAGGCGCTAGCCGACGGAGCGCGGGGCGGCGCTGCATCCGACCTCCACAAAGTGCCCAATACCAGCATGCTTGTGAAGCTGGAAGCCCGTCGGCCAAATCAGACATTTTCGGGGCCTGGGGGATCCCCCGAAAATCTTTTTCAGAGCGAGCGAAGCGAGCCCCACCCCACCACCACCCTTGAACAACGCCATCACTACAGCTGCCCTGCCCAGGGCGTGGGGCAAATGAATTAGACTTGGATGCTTGAAATCTGCATGCCTTATTGACTATCATTTTCATAACTGCCGTCTACCGATATACAGGGAGCAATGAAAAACAAAGCTAAAGCTATTGCCTTGGCCCCCACCCTGGCCGGCGCTCTACTTATTGTCCCCCCGCCTACTGCTAACGCAATAGATTGTCAGGCGACGGGTTACCCAGCGGGCACCGGATGTGTGGGGCTACCTCCGGAATTTGGAATCTCTGACGCCAAAGCCTCACAGGTGAGAGCATGGTCCAAATGCCTGGCTGGAGTCACGGCTGCCGCGATTCCTTATGCCCGAGCTGTGGCAACCGTCGCAAAAAAGCTTTCAGAAGGTGCCGTAGTTGTAGGACTATCGGGGTACGCAACATGTGATCTAAATGCAATCAGAGGACGTTAAAGTATGGATACAGAAAAGTTTTCACTCACTGCCCTAAGCGTATTAAGCGTGGTCGCCATAATTGGTTGGGTCAGCGGTGAGTACCTATGGGCAACTAAAATCGTGGCAATAGCAGGGGCCGGTTTTTTCGTGTCCGCCTACTTAAACGGGAGGAAAAACAGGGCCAGAGAGGGCGACAAAGAACTCTCCCCAGAGTAATCCGCTCTAGCCAGACCGGTCCCGGTCCCCCACTGAACATAAAGCGACTTGCCTTGCCTTGTAAGCAAGTCGCTTATTTTTGCGGCTCGAAGAGAAAAAGAGACATCGCCAGACAATCCAACTGGGGCCAGGACCAACTCGCCGACACCAACTACACGCACTCAATCGGCCTCCAAAAAGGCCAGATCTAACCCCCTGCGACACGCCGAACCAGACACACATTTTGTCGTTTAACCCTCGTTTAACCCGAGAAGCACAAAAGCGCCAGCCACGCTCTCGTGAAGCTGACGCCTTCTATTCGGCGACCCTGACGGGACTTGAACCCGCGACCTCCGCCGTGACAGGGCGGCGCGCT
>NZ_JAUNLS010000019.1 GCF_030532325.1 Corynebacterium sp. | reverse complement strand
GTGCCCCCAGCAGGATTCGAACCCGCGACACATGGGGTAGAAACCCACTGCTCTAATCCACTGAGCTATGGAGGCGCGTGCGCAAATATCTTATCTCAGCACCGAGCGGGTACTGAAATGGCAGGGTTGCTTTGTTGTGGGCTGGCGCGGCTTAGGACTCGCTGGAGGGGGCGTCCTCGGCAAAGTCCGCGAGGCGGGCCTCGGCGGTGGCAAGGAGGTTGGCCACCTCGAGGGCCACACCGTAGAGGTAGCGGCCGGCCTGGGTGGTGGTCACGCCGGTGCGGTTGCGCGAGAGGAGCTGGACGTTGAGGTCCTGCTCCAGTTTGCGCACAGCCAAACTAAGAGAAGGCTGAGTCATGTCGAGGGATTCCGCGGCGTGGGTGAAGGAGCCATGGTCCACCACCGTGCGGAAATAGTGCAGTTGGCGCGAGTTCATAGCAATCAATGTAGACGGTTCCTAAGAAGAACATACTATTTAGGTAAGAGAATGGGTGCGGCGGTAGACTGCCAACCATGACTGAAGCCCATGATTCTGCCAGCTCAGCGGCCCGCAAGGGGCACCTCACGGAGCCGCAAATCACACCTTCCGGGCGCGCCCGCAAGGCCCGCTCCTCCCGCCTGCTGCTCCTCAGCTTCGTGGTCTTCGCCGGCTTCGTCGGTGGCTTCATCTCTCTGTTCTTCCTTGCGGACTCCCTGGCAGCACTGGGCATCCCGGACCCCGGCCGCCTGACCACCTTTGGCCTGCCCTTCTTCCGTGGAGCCGGCTGGTTCCTCATGGCGCTGACCGTGGGCTCCTTTCTGGCCAGCGCGGTGCTCATCGCCCCGGCCATCCCCGAAAATGACAACGAGCAGCTCATCCGCGCGCGCCTGACCGTCGACGGTCACATCGCCGCGCGCACCGGCGTCTTTGCCGCGCTGGGCGTGGTAGTTGTCGCCCTGCTGGAGGTCCCCATGGTGATGTCGGATCTCACCGGCACACCCTTTACCCAGGTGCTCAACCCGCAGCTGCTGGGCATGGCGCTCAACCAGATTTCCACCTCGCAGGTCTGGCTGATTACCGCCGGGCTGGCGCTCGTGGTGGCCATCCTGGGCGCGACGCTGAAAAGTTGGGCCGGCCAGGTGGTGGCCTTCATGGTTTCCCTGCTGCTCATCGTGCCGTTGGGCATGGAGGGCCACTCGGCCTCCGGCGGTGACCACGATTACGGCACCAACTCGCTGCTCTTTCACCTTTTCTTTGTCACCCTGTGGGCGGGTGGGCTCATGGCGCTTATCGCCCATGTCCGCCGCCTGGGGCCGGGGCTTCCCACCGCGGTGCGCCGCTACTCGGCGATTGCCCTGTGGTGCATTGTCGCGGTGGCGGCCAGTGGTGTGATCAACGCGCTCATCCGCGTGGAGGTCTCCGATCTGTTCACCACCCGCTACGGCCTGTTGGTCTTGTCCAAGGCTGTGCTGACCCTGGTGCTGGCGGCCTTCGGCTTTGTCCACCGCCAGGCGGCCATCCCGCAGCTGGGTACCCGCCCGGCGGTGTTTATCCGCGTGGCCGTGGTGGAGGTCTTCATCATGGCCGCCACCGTGGGCGTGGCCATCTCCATGGGCCGCACCCCGCCCCCGCCGCCGCGCAACCCGAGCCTGAACAGCATGCAGATTCTCCTGGGCTACGAGCTCACCGAAAAGCCCACCACCTGGGGCGTGTGGGGCATGTTCCGCTTTGACATCATGTTCGGCACCCTGGGCTTGGTGCTCGCCGGGCTCTACCTCTACGCGCTGTGGCGCCTCAAGAAGCGCGGGCTGTCCTGGTCCGCGGGCCGCACCGCGTGGTTCCTCCTCGGCTCGCTGGGCATGACCGTCATCATGAGCACGGGCATTGGCTTGTACATGCCGGCGATGTACTCCATGCACATGCTCGTGCACATGATCCTTTCCATGGCCATCCCGCTGTGCCTGGTGCTCGGCGCTCCGCTGACCCTGGTGATGGAGGCCTTTGAGCCGGGCAAGCCTGGCCAGCCCACCATTCACGACGCCGCCGTGGCGCTGACCAAGTCCCGCATCCTGCGCTTCATCACGCACCCGGCGGTTAACCTGCTGCAGTTCATCTTCTTCCTCTACGTGCTCTACATGGATCCGCAGCTCTACCAGTTCGCCATCTCGGAGCATGCCGGCCACGTCATCATGAACTGGGTATTCCTCATCTCCGGCTACATCTACTACTGGGAGGTCGTGGGCCCCGATCCGCTTCCTTGGCGCGCGCCGACGAACATCCGCCTGGTGGTGCTCTTTGCCTCGATGCCGCTGCACCTTTTTGCCGGCGTCTACCTTATGCAGCTGCAGTCCGTGTTGGGCGAGGAGTTCTACCTCTCCCTGGACCTGCCCTGGCCGCCTGAGCTGCTCAAGGATCAGCGCGTCGGCGGCGGCATTGCCTGGGGCTTTGGCCAGTTCCCGCTGGTGGTGGTCTTTGGCAAGCTTTTCCTGGACTGGCTTCGCGACGATCGCGCGACCGCCCGGCGCCACGACGCCAAGGCTGACATCGACGGCGACGAGGACCTCGCCCAGTACAACGCCATGCTGGAGCAGATGAGCCACGGCGATGACACCAGCTTCCGCCAGCATTAGAGGGCGTCGTCAAGCAGCCCGCAAGCAGCCCGCAAGAATTCCTTAAACAACACAGCCCCGCCTGCGTCTGCCCACCTGTGGATCACTCTCAGGGGGCGGGCCGCGGCGGGGCCTTTTTGTTGACGCGGACAACGAGTTATCCACAGCCGCGCAGATGAGGCGTTGTGCGCAGTGCGCGCGTGCGGCGATGATGCCTGCTAAGGGAGGCGTTCCTCCCGCAGCACACGCAGTCATTGCATACGCAAGCACTCACACTCAAACACTCACACAGAAGGCAAGGAAAAGAAATGTCTCAACTGCCAATCACCATGACCGGGCGCCTGACTCACAACCCAGAACTGACCAAGGTCAGCGCCGATATGTACAAGACGCGCTTTCGCATCGCATCCTCGCGCCGCTACCCGGTACAGCAAAAGGACGGCCCGATTGAGTGGCGCGATATTGACCGCATCTTCCTCGACGCGGAGGTGTGGGGCCAGACCGCCATTAACGTGAAGAAGTCCCTGTTTAAGGGCATGCCCGTCATCGTGGTGGGCTCTCTGGTGACGGATTTCTGGAAGGACCGCAACGGCGTGGAGCAATCGCGCACCTTCCTCAAGGTCAACCAGGTGGGGCTGGATCTCAACCGCTTCGTGGTCAGCGCCCTGAAGGTGGAGACCGTCTACGATCAGGAGGGGATCAAGCCGCCATGGATGGGCAACAACCCGCCGGAGCCGGACATCGACCGCACGGCATCCGCTGAGGACACCGCCGCGAAGGGCGAGAACACCGAGAGCACTGAGAGTACCGAGAGCACCGAGAGCACTGAGATCGCCGCTCACGCCGACGGTGACGCCCCAGAGCCGAACGCGGAGCAGGGCCTGGAGGCCGCCGAAGCAGAGTTGGAGGCAATGCCCGAAGTAGCAGGCGAAGCAGTGCCTGCAGCGGAGGCCGACGTGGAAGCTGAGGTCGAGGCTGGGGCTGAAGCAGAGATTCGCGAGGAGGTCTTGGTCTAGGCGGCGCGGGCCTGGCGTGGCAAAGTCCGCGCAGAAACCACGGTCTTGCCCGTGTGATGTACTCTTTGTACTGATTAGAACCATTCCACATGAGTATGTAAAGGGTGAAGCATGGGCGAGTTCATCTACACGATGAAAAATGTGCGCAAGGCTATCGGCGATAAGCTGATCCTTGATAACGTCACGATGGCCTTTTATCCAGGCGCCAAGATCGGCGTTGTGGGCCCCAACGGTGCAGGTAAGTCCTCGATTCTGAAGATCATGGCCGGCCTGGATCAGCCTTCCAACGGCGAGGCCTTCATCGACCCCGGCAAGACCGTGGGCATCCTCCTGCAGGAGCCGCCGCTGAATGAAGAGAAGACGGTGCGCGAGAACGTCGAGGAGGGCCTGGGAGAGATCTTCGAAAAGAAGCAGCGCTTCGAGGAGATCGCCGAGGAGATGGCCACCAACTACACCGACGAGCTCATGGAGGAAATGGGCAAGCTCCAGGAGGAGCTCGACCACGCCGATGCGTGGGAGGTTGACTCCAAGATTGAGCAGGCCATGGAGGCCCTGCGCTGCCCGCCGTCCGACGCCCCCGTGACCAACCTCTCCGGTGGTGAGCGCCGCCGCGTGGCCTTGGCCAAGCTGCTGTTGTCCGAGCCGGATCTGCTGCTGCTCGACGAGCCCACTAACCACCTCGACGCCGAGTCCGTGCAGTGGCTGGAGAAGCACCTTGAGGATTACCCGGGTGCCGTGCTGGCCGTGACCCACGACCGCTACTTCCTCGACCACGTCGCCGGCTGGATCTGTGAGGTTGACCGCGGCAAGCTCTACCCCTACGAGGGCAACTACTCCACCTACCTGGAGAAGAAGGCCGAGCGCCTCGAGGTGGCTGGCGCTAAGGACAAGAAGCTGCAGAAGCGCCTGAAGGACGAGCTCGCCTGGGTTCGCTCCGGCGCCAAGGCGCGTCAGGCCAAGAACAAGGCCCGTCTGCAGCGCTACGAGGAGATGGCTGCGGAGGCCGAGAAGTACAAGAAGCTCGACTTCGAAGAGATCCAGATTCCGACCCCGCCGCGCCTGGGCAACAAGGTCGTTGAGGTCAAGAACCTTACCAAGGGCTTTGATGGCCGCGTGCTCATCAAGGATCTCTCCTTCACCCTGCCGCGCAACGGCATCGTCGGCGTGATCGGCCCCAACGGCGTGGGTAAGTCCACCCTGTTCAAGACCATCGTGGGCCTGGAGCAGCCGGATTCCGGCACGGTTGAGGTCGGCGAGACCGTCAAGCTGTCCTACGTGGACCAGGGCCGCGAGAACATCGACCCCGAGGCCACCGTGTGGGAGGTCGTCTCCGACGGCCTGGATTACATCCACGTGGGTCAGAACGAGATGCCTTCGCGCGCGTACCTCTCCGCCTTTGGCTTCAAGGGCCCGGATCAGCAGAAGCCGTCCAAGGTTCTCTCCGGTGGTGAGCGCAACCGCCTGAACCTGGCTCTGACGCTCAAGGAGGGCGGCAACCTGATCCTCCTCGATGAGCCGACTAACGACCTCGACGTCGAGACCCTGGGCTCTCTGGAAAACGCTCTGGAGAAGTTCCCGGGCTGTGCAGTGGTCATTTCCCACGACCGCTGGTTCCTGGACCGCACCTGTACCCATATCCTGGCCTGGGAGGGCAACGTGGAGGAAGGCAAGTGGTTCTGGTTCGAGGGCAACTTCGGCGACTACGAGAAGAACAAGGTCGAGCGCCTCGGTGAGGAAGCCGCTCGCCCGAGCCGCGTGACCCACCGCAAGCTGACCCGCTAACTGCACCATCGCAAGGGCGCCCACAGACCTGGGCGCCCTTCCTTGTTCTTTGTTTGAGCTAACCCTGTTTGAGCTAACCCTGAATCATCCCCTTATCTGAAAGAGAGCACCCCCATGGCACAGGACACCGTCCACGCACACAACGTTGAGGTTCGCTGGTCTGACTTTGACATGTACGGCCACATGATGAACGCCAACTACATCGAGATCGCCCAGGAAGCGCGCCTGGCTTTTGCTAAGGATCACTTCTACTCCCAGGGCGTGGATCTCATCGCCTTCGTGCGACACATCGAGGCCGAGTTCCTCCGTCCGTTGGTGTGGGACGGCCGGCTGAGCACCATCCGCGTGGAAACCTCCGTGGTGCGCCTGGGCACCACCTCTTTCACCACCCGCCAGGAGATCAAGGATCCTCAGGGCAACGTGGCCTGCGTGGTCAACTGCACCCAGGTGACCATCGACAAGGAGACCCAGAAGCCGCGCCCGGTGAGCGAGGAGGAGAAGAAGATCATTCTCGAGCACGCCGACGTGCAGCTCGAGAGCTAGAGCGCGAGCAGCAACGCAATGGTCAGCGAGTCACTGAAGCTGCTCAGCGGCGGCGAGAGCCTGCTTGCTTTGCTCTCCCGCGCGGTGGGCATCGATGCGGCGGCCTCGGCCCGCTTGCGGCAGCTCGACGCCGAGCTTGTCGACGTCTTCGTCACCACCCCCTTCGACGTCATCGCCGCCCGGCGGGTGAAAGGGGAAGCCTCCCGTGATGGCGCCGTGGTCTCCGCGGGCAGCCTCCACGACGGCCTCAAGGCCGCGCTGCGGCAGGCGCGCGAGGATGAACACGAGGCGGACCGCCGGGAGGACCGCGAGAAAGAGAAACGGGAGAGCCCGGCGGCCGCCCAGCCGATGCTCGTGGAACTGGGCCCGCCGCGGGATCCCTCGTGGCCGGGGGCGCTGCCGCCGACCAGCGGCTTCACGCTCATCGATACGTTGCCGGTGGACGTGGTGCGCGAGCTGGCGGATCAGGGGCGCAGCCTGGCCCGGCAGTTCTCCGGGCCGCTGGGCCCGCCGACGAGCCTGCTCAACCAGGCTGTGGTGACGGTCAGCGCGGGCGAGCAGCAGGTGGAGATCCCCATGCGGATGATCTTCGCCTGCACCAGCCTGGGGCTCATCCCCGGGTTTTCCGCGCCCCTGGATATCCCGCGCTACCTGCGGGTCTCCGGCAAGGGCCGGTGGGTGCGCGTGGACGCGCCTTTTGGCAGCGTCTACCACTCCACGCGGCTTTCACTCTTCTAGAGCAGCAGGACACCGAGCAGGGCCGCGCCCACGGCCACCGACCACGGCGGCGCCTTGAGGTGCAGCGCCGCGAAGGCGGCCACGGCCACGCCCGCTGAGAGCCAGCCGGTAACCCCGTGGGTGAGGATCGGATCCCACAGCGCGGCCAGCAGCAGGCCGATGACCGCCGCGTTGATGGCGGCAAAGGCGTTGCGCAGCCACTCCAGGTGCTGCCAGCGCGCCCAGAAGTGCAGGGCGGCCACCGTCAGCAGCGCGCCCGGCAGGAAGATGAGCACGGTGCCGAGGATGGCTCCGCCCACGCCGCCGTCGACGGCCCCCAGGTAGGAGGCGAAGGTAAACAGCGGGCCCGGAACACCCTGGGCCACGGAGTAGCCGGCCAGGAACTCCTCCTGGCCCAGCCAGCCCGCGCCCACGAAGGTGGATTCCAGAAGCGGGAGCACCACGTGGCCGCCGCCGAAGACCAGCGCGCCGGACTGGTAGAAGGCGTTGGCGCGGGTGATGAGGTAGGCATCGCTCAGCCGCGAGAGTGCCTCCAGCCCCACAAGCAGCACAAAGAACGCAGCCAGGCAGACCCAGGCCACGGGCGCGCTGACCCCGCGCAGCACGGTGGCGGAGTCCTCCCGCTGCGCCACGCCGAGGCGCCCGCGGGCCACGGTGGCGCCGATGACTCCTGCGCTCACGATGACGGCCAGCTGCCAGGAGGAGCCAGCAACGATGAGCAGTACAGTGCTGAGCACGGCGAGCACCCAGGCCAGCGGCGTGCGCAGCAGCGTGCGTGCCATGCCGAGCGCCGCATGGGCCACCACACCGGCCGCGGCGGCAAGCAGGCCGGCGAGGGCGCCGTGAAGGGCGCGGTCAAGCGGGCCCTGACCGCCTGAAGGGGCGACCACCAGGCCGCAGAGCGCCATGATGAGCGCGGAGGGAAAGGTAAAGAGGAACCAGGAATAGGCCATGCCGGCAACACCCGCGCGGTGGTAGCCCAGCGCCATGCCCACCTTGGAGCTGGCCGGGCCGGGCAGGAATTGGGACATGGCCACGAGATCGGCGTAGGAGGACTCGTCGAGCCAGCGGCGGCGCTTCACAAACTCCGTGTGGAAGTAGCCCAGGTGGGCCGCCGGGCCACCGAAGGCGGTCCAGCCCAGGGGGAGGAAGGAGCGGCGAACCTCAGCGAGCGCGCGCCGGGGCGGGGGAGTGTGCGCAGGGCGCGGATGGGGAGGGTGAGACGGCATTCCTTGAATGCTAGTGGGGCCGGGGTGATCCCGCAGGGCGAGAGGAAGCGGCAGTGGGAAAAGCCACGCGAGCCATAAGTGCATCACACTGACAAACCAAAGTGTGCCGCGTTACACTGTGGGATGGAATCATAATCAGTTTCTTTTCTGTCCAACCTTTCATCCATCCCAGGGAGGAACATCGTGCGTATTGGCGTGCCCAAGGAAATCATGAACAACGAAAACCGCGTGGCCCTGACCCCGCCGGCCGTGCAGACCTTGGTCCGCGACGGCCACGAGGTCCTGGTGGAAAGCACCGCGGGCGCCGGAGCGTCCTTCCCGGACGCCGACTACGAGGCGGTGGGCGCAACCATCGTCGCCACCGCGGAGGAGGCCTGGGGCGCGCAGATGGTGGTCAAGGTCAAGGAGCCGTTGGAGTCCGAGTACGGATTCCTGCGCGAGGATCTGCTGCTGTTTACGTACCTGCACCTGGCCGCCGATAAGGCGCTCACCCAGGCGCTCATGGAGGCGGGAACCACAGCCATCGCGTATGAAACCGTGAGCGATTCCCACGGCACCCGCCCGCTGCTCACTCCGATGTCCCAGGTGGCCGGGCGCCTGGCCGTCATCGAGGGCACCCACCACCTGCTGTCCACCCAGGGTGGGCGCGGCCTGCTGCTGCCGGGTGTTCCGGGCACCAAGCCGGCGCGCGTGGTGGTCATCGGCGGCGGCCAGGTGGGTGCCTCGGCGGTGGCCATGGCCCACGGCCTGCGCGCCGAGGTCACCGTCCTGGACCTGGATCCCTTTGTGCTGCAGCGCTTCGACGATCTCTACCACGGCACGGTGCGCACGCAGGTTTCGGAGCCGGCGACCCTGGAGGAGGAGCTGCTGGAGGCGGACCTGGTCATCGGCGCCGTGCTCGTGCCGGGCGCTGCCGCCCCGAAGCTGGTGCGCGAGGAGACCGTCAAGAAGATGAAGCCGGGCGCTGTGCTTGTCGACGTCGCCATTGACCAAGGTGGCTGCTTTGAGAACTCGCGCAAAACCTCGCACGACGAGCCGACCTTCCGCGTGCACGACACCCTGTTCTACTGCGTGGCTAACATGCCGGGCGCGGTGGCCAATACCTCGGCGCGTGCGTTGGGCTCGGCCACCCTGCCCTACGTGCGGGCGCTGGCCGCCGGCGGCTACGAGGAGGCCACCCGGCGCCACCCGGGCCTGGCTGACGGCCTCATGACCCGCGGCGGCGAGCTGCTCTCCGCGCCGGTCAAGGAGGCCCTCGGACTCTAGACCCGGTGGCTCTAGCCCGGGCGGTTGATGAGCATCGCCGCTACCCGCTGCATATGATCCCAGATCATGTGGCGGTAGGCCGACGGGATGGTCTCCTCATCGATCTGGGCTAGGGAGTTGCCCATGAGCTCCAACCAGCGGTCGTGGGCGGCAGAATCCACGGGAAAGTGCGCGTGGCGCATGCGCAGGCGCGGGTGGCCGCGCTGCTCGCTAAAGAGCTGCGGCCCGCCCCAGTACTGGGCGAGGAACCACGTCAGGCGCGCCTCGGCGCCCTCCCAGTCATCGGCGGGGTACATGGGGCCCAGGATGTCGTCCTCGCGGACTTGCTCGTAGAAGCCGTGGACGAGAGCCTCGAAGGTGGGCATGCCGCCGATGGCCTCAAAGACGCTGGTGGGTTGCATGGTTTCTAGTTCTCCTTGCTGTGCGGCAGCTCATCAAAGTCCACCACTGTCAGGCCCTGGGGGTACGGGGTATCGATGCCATTGCGGTGCATGGCGTTGAGGATCTTGGCCTGCATCTTGCGCTGCACGCTCCACTGCTGGCCCGGCAGGGTCTTGACGCTGATGCGGAAGGACATGTGATCCACCTCGAGGCTGGTGATGCCGTTGACGTCCGGCTCGCTCAGCAGATCCTCGCGGATGCCCTCCTCCTTGGCGGCCTCCATGGCCGCCTGCTCGATGACGCTGAAGGCCTTTTCTGGATCGTTGGACAGGGCCGCGGGCACCTGGATGCGGGCCACGGAGTATTGGTCGGAGTGGTTGGCCACCTGCAGGATCTCGCCGTTGCGCACGTACCACAGGGCACCGTCGATATCGCGCACGGTGGTGATGCGCAGGGAGATGGACTCGACGTCACCGAACACACCGTTGCCCAGGTCGATGCAGTCACCAATCCCGTACTGATCCTCCAAGAGCATGAAGATGCCGGAGAGGAAGTCCTTGACCAAGGACTGGGCGCCGAAGCCCAAGGCGACGCCAACAACACCGGCGGAGGCCACCAGCGGGGCGATGTTGATGCCCACCTTGTCCAGGATGGCCAGGCCCGCGCAGACCCAGATGAAGATGGCCACGGCCGAGCGTCCTACGCCGGCCAGGGTCTGGATGCGGGACACGCGCCGGGCCTCGTGGGTCTTGGCCAGCGCGGTGTCCTGCTGCCGGCGGTGGCGCTTGGGCGCGATCTGCGAGCGCAGGCTGCCACTCTTGATGCTGTTGTTAGCCAGCTGGGTGATCAGCCGGCGCAGCAGCCAGTGGGCGACAATCGCGATGATGAGGATGATCGCGATGTGAATCGGCCTTTCCACCAGCCAGGTCTGCACCATCTCGTTATCCCAAAAGGAGCTCACCGTCTCCACGGCGGAGTCGGCGGCTGCAAGCGTATCTGTGTTCATACCAACTTTCGTGTCGAGGTCAGTTCGCTCTACCGATAGTAGGCGGGCTTATCCATCGCCGGTCAAGCGGCAGGTCTAGCCCAGGGCGGCGTCGAGAAGCGAGGCGGCCGTGCGATCGGTCTCCTGCAGCATGAGCGGATCGGTGCCTGGCATCGGGGAGATGGTGGTATCGGGCCACTGCGAGTAGGTGGGGATGCCGATGATGTGCAGGCGCGGATCCTCGCTGCCGTCGGGGCGCACCACGCGGCGGCGCCAGGTGGTCTCCGGGGAGCCGGTGGGGTGGCCGTGATCCGCAAAGGGGCGCACGCGCTCGCGCAGGGACACCGCCAGCGGATCGGCCGGGCGGCGCACGTCGGGGGAGTGCATCCAGGCGTCGACAAGCCAGGCGCTGCTCGCGCTGCGGGCGCCGGAGCGCAGGCTAAAGCCCTCCTCTCCCCAGTCCAACTGGGGGCGCGGGCCGAGGAAGGTGACCAGGCCGGCCTCGGCCAGGGCGAGCAGCTGGCGGGTGCGAAACAGCGGTGGGCCGGAGCCGACCATCTGGCCAAAGGCCATGAGCTCCGCGTAGGCGCCGGTGCGCGACTCCCAGGTCATGCGGCCGAAGGAGCCGGCGATGGAGGAGGGCTTGCGTGCTGAGGAGATCACCCACAGTGCGGACTTGAGCGGGGAATCGGCCGCGGCCACGGCCTCGGTGATATCGCCCGCCAGGCCCGCGGTCACGGTGCGCTGCAGTTCTTCCTGGCTGAGCTTTTCGGTGCCGCGCAGGGGCTGGGCCCAATGGGCAAGATCGAGCGGCTCGGCGGAGGCGCCCTCCAGCGCCTGGCGCAGCTCATCGGCTTGGCCGGCCACATCGGCGGCGGCGAGCTCGGTGCCATCGATGCGCTGCAGGATCTCCTCCAGCGTCCAGTCCAGGGCGGCTGGGTTCACGCGGGCCTGGGTCTGGTAGTACTCCGCGTAGGCGTCGCGCACGATGGCCGGCAGGAGCACGCGGCTGAAGTCTAGCTCCGTGCTGGAGTTGCGGCTGTCCTCCTTCCACCGGCTCAGCGCGGCACGGAAGCGCACGAGGCCGGCCTTGGGCGGCAAGGCGTGGTATTCGGACTTGGGGATGTAGGGGTAGCCGCGCCCCGAGCTGACCACAAAGTGCGGCTCGCGGCCGGAGGCCTCGTAGCGCAGCCCGGAGGCGGTGGTGGGATCCGCGTGGAAGACGCCGCCGCGGTCGATGGTGCACAGCGCCATGACGTCGAAGAAGCCCATGCCCAGCCCGCGGACTAGGACCTTCTCCCCGGCGGGGATCTGGCTCAGCGGCTGCTCCACGGGGTTATCGGGGCGCACCCAGTGCAGCGGGTGCTCGGCGGTGGCTTGGGCGAGGGCGCGCTCCTCCTCGGTGGGGCCGGGGACCTGCCAGCCGCTGGCCAGCACGGTGGCCGCGGCGCGCAGCTCGGTGTCATCGGCCAGCGTGATGA
Organism: Corynebacterium sp.; assembly: GCF_030532325.1. Lineage (GTDB taxonomy): Bacteria > Actinomycetota > Actinomycetes > Mycobacteriales > Mycobacteriaceae > Corynebacterium. Next base: position 30,855 of record NZ_JAUNLS010000019.1, on the reverse strand, counting down.
GATCCTCGTGGCCTTCCGGGGTGATGCTCACCGCGCGGGTGTGGTGGTGGCGCACCTCGACGTGCTCCGGCAGCTGAGCCAGGGCCACCTCGTAGGCCCAGCGCAGGTAGGCGCCGTAGAGCGCGCGGGAGGGGTTGGACTCGGGGCGGGTGGCGTCGAGCTCGCCGCGGAAGGATGCGTTCGCGGCGGCCGGGTGGGCGTCGTAAAGCGCCTGCACGGCGGGGGAGATGCCGGCGCGCTGCCCGCGCAGCAGCTGGATCCACTCGTAGAGGATGGGGCCCTCGAGCACCGGGGCGCTGACGGTGGAACCCGGCTCGGTGAAGAGGGTGACCGCCCCGGCCAGGGTGTTCATGCACAGGGTGCGGGTCTGGGTGGTGTCCCAGATGCGTCCGGCGCCGGGCTGGGAGTCCTCGATGAGGTGGAGGATCACGCGGGGAGAATCCGGGCGGGCGCGCAGGTGGGCCGCGAGCCTCTCGACGGTGGAGATGCCGCGCGGGCCCATGCCGACGATGGCCAGGGCGGCGGGGGAATCGGGCTGCGTCATTTTATTCATCCTTACTCAAGCGGGCGTCACGCTCGTGTTTAAGAGCATTCATGGCCCGTTGTATAGACCGTGCTGTCTGTAAAAGGAATACTAACATGTCTGTTTTGTGTTACGTTCACTAGACCGTTGTGAGATCTTGGCGCCGGTCACAGTCCAGGCGTCTGCGTCACACGCGGTGTGTACGCCAACCACCAAGCGAAAGTAACAAGACCATGACACGCATGCGTTCCCTCACCGCCCTGCTCAGCGCCGTCGCCCTGCTCAGCGGCTGTGCCTCCGGGCCCGCCACAGGCGCTGACCCCGGCGGGGGAGGCGACGGCGATAACGTGCTGACCTACCTCGAGCCGCAGTTCTTCCGCACGCTCTACCCGCCGGCGGCGGGCTTTTATCCCAACGGCGGGGTGGTCAACCAGCTCACGGACAGGCTGCTCTACCAGGATCCGGAAACCCTCGAGCTCTCCCCGTGGATCGCCACCGAGATGCCCGAGGTCAACGCGGATGCCACCGAGTACACCTTCACCATCCGCACCGACGTGACCTACTCCGACGGCTCCCCGCTGACCGCGGAGAACGTGGTGCGCAACTTCGACCTCTATGGCAAGGGGGACAAGTCCCGCACGCTAACCGCCTCGGAGCAGATCTCCCACTACGACCACGGCGAGGCCGTGGACGAGGACACCGTGAAGTTCTACTTCTCAGAACCCTCCCCGGGATTCCTGCAAGCCACCTCCTCCTACAACGCCGGCCTGCTGGCCGATACCAGCCTGGACCTGGACAATGAGGGCTTTGGCCCCGGTAACGCCGCACGCGTCATCGGCTCCGGGCCCTTCGTGGTGGACTCGGAGAAGATCGGCACCGACTTGGTGCTCAGCACCCGCGAGGACTACGACTGGGCCCCGCCGGCGGTCACCCACCAGGGCCGGGCGGACATCGACGGCATCCACTACATCCTCGCCGCCGAGGAATCCGTGCGCACCGGCGCGGTGCTCTCCGGGCAGGCGGACATCGCCCGCCAGATCTCCGCGCCGCAGGAAAACCTCCTGGAGGACAAGGGCGTGCGGATCGTCTCCCGCGGTACCAACTCCATCAACAACCAGCTGGGCTTCCGCTTCAACCACCCGCTGCTGCAGGACAAGCGCGTGCGCCAGGCCATCATCCACGGCGTGAACCGTGAGGAGATCCTGCGCGTGCTCTTCTCGCCGACCTACCCGCTGGCCACCTCCTCGGTGGCCAAGACCGGACTGGGCTACAAGGACCAGTCGGCGGCCTACACCTTCGACCCCGAGCAGTCCAAGCGCCTGCTCGATGAGGCCGGCTGGGTGCCGGGGCCAGACGGCATCCGCGTCAAGGACGGCACACGCCTGGTGCTGCGCTCCAACACCGCGCTGCCGCAGCCGCGCTCCAAGGAGGTGATGACCATGGTCCAGGAGCAGCTGCGGGAGGTCGGAATCGGCATCGAGATCAATCCCGGCGACCAAGCTGCGCAGAGCGCGGATGCCAAGCAAATAGACAAGGTGCAGATTTATCACATCATGGTCGGCCGCGCGGACTACGACGTCATCGCCTCCATGTACTCCATCAACAACCGCGACGGCCTGCTCAATCAGGACGAGGAGGGCAAGCCCATCGACGCCCACCTGGAGCAGCTGCTGGACAAGGTCACCTCCAGCCCGCGCACCGAGGATCGCGAGAAGGCCGTGCAAGACGTCCAGGACTACCTCACCGAGCAGGCCTACGTGCTGCCGCTGTTTGAGGAGCCGGTGGTCTACGCCGTGGCCCCGGGCGTGGAGGGCTTTGCCCCGGAGTCCGTGGCCCGCCCGTGGTTCTACGAGGTCAGCCTGGATAAGGAGCAATCCAAGAACAGCCGAGAGGACGGTGCGAAGTAAATGACAAGAAAGCAACTACTCGCCCGCATCGGGCAGGCCCTCCTCGTGCTGCTGGTGACCTACACCGTGGCCTTCTTCTTGCTCTCCGCCCTGCCTTCTGACGCCGTCATGTCCCGCTTTGGTGACCCCGCCCTGGGGCTCTCCCAGGCAGAGATTGAGGAGATCCGGGAGGAGATGGGGGTGGATAAGCCGCTTCTGGTGCAGTACGTCACCAGCCTCGGCGGCTTCCTCACCGGGCACTTTGGCAACTCCACGCAGTCGGGTGCGGCGGTGTCCACGCTCATTGCCGACGCCCTCCCGCACACCCTCCTGCTCGCCGTGTGCTCGATGGTGCTCGCCGCGGTGGCGGCCTTGCTCGTCGCCTTCCTGGCCACTCTGCCCGGCCTGGGCGGAATTGCCACCTTCTTCCGCGGCCTGCCCTCGTTTATGGTCTCGCTGCCGGGATTTTGGATCGGCATCCTGCTCATCCAATTCTTCTCCTTCCAGCTGGGCTGGGTGCGGGTGATCGAGCCCTCGACGGTGGAGGGGCTCATCCTGCCCACGCTGACGCTCTCGGTGCCCATGTCCGCCCCGCTCATCCAGGTGCTCATCCGCTCCATCGATGAGACCCAGGCCATGCCCTTTGTCCAGGCCGTGCGCGCCCGCGGCGCCTCGGAGGCGTGGATTTTCTGGCGCAACATCCTGCGCAACTCGCTGCTGCCCGCGCTGACCATGGTGGGCCTGCTCTTCGGCGAGCTGGTGGGCGGCGCGGTGGTCACGGAGACGGTCTTCGGCCGCACCGGCCTGGGCACCATGACCGCGCAGGCGGTCTCCAGCCGCGATACCCCGGTGCTGCTGGCCGTCGTAATCATCGCCGCCACGGCCTACGTGGTGATCAACCTGGTGGTGGACCTGCTCTACCCCGTACTCGACGTGCGGCTGCGCCGGGCCGCGCACACCCGCCAGCCGGCCGCCGACAGCCCTGATACCCATAGCTCACTCGAGCAGGCCGTACCCAAGAAGGGAGCCCACGCATGAGCACCGCAGTGACTAACTCAACTCAGTCATTCCCTGCACAGTCCTCCGCACCCCTGCGCCGCAACCGCCGGCGCGTGGGGCGCGCCCAGCGCAACCCGTGGACCGCCCCAGCCTCGATCGCCTCGGTGGTCATCCTGGTGGTGGCCTTCCTCGCCGCGCTCTTCCCCGGGCTCTTCACCACCGCCGACCCGCTGGCCGGCACGGACGTCGCCCTGCTGCCGCCGAGCTCTGAGCACTGGTTCGGCACCGACGCCGTGGGCCGCGATCTCTACGCCCGCGTGGTCTACGGCGCGCGGCAGTCGCTGCTCGGCGCGCTCATCGCCGTGGCCGTGGGCCTGGTGGTGGGCACCCTGCTGGGCCTGGTGGCCGGCACGCTGCGCGGGGCGGTGGACGCGGTGATCTCGCGCATCCTCGACGTCTTGCTGTCCATCCCCGGCATCCTGCTCAGCCTCTCCATCATCATCGTGCTGGGCTTTGGCTCCCTGCAGGCCGCGGTGGCCGTGGGCGCGACCTCCATCGCCACCTTCGCCCGGCTGGCGCGCTCCCAGGTGATCTCCGTGGCCCAATCGGAGTTTGTCGAGGCCGCCTATGGCGCGGGCTGCACCCCGGCGCAGGTGATGTTGCGCCACATCCTGCCCAACTCGCTGACCCCGGTCATCGCCCTGGCCACCCTGCAGTTCGGATCGGCCATCCTGCAGCTGTCCATCCTGGGCTTCTTGGGCTATGGTGCGCCGGCCCCCACCCCGGAGTGGGGACTCATCATCGCCGAGGGGCGCGACTTCATGGCCACCGCCTGGTGGCTCATCATCTTGCCGGGCTTGGCGATCGTGGCCGTCGTGGTCTCCGCCAACCGGCTCTCCCAGAACTTCCGAGTGGAGGCATAACACATGAGCACACATTCTTCCGCCGCACCGGCGCTGCTTCAGGTCCGCGATCTCAACGTCTCCTACACCACTGCCGCCGGCGAGGTGCCGGCCGTGCGCGGGGTGAACCTGGAGGTCTACCCGGGGGACATTACCGCCATCGTGGGCGAATCCGGATCGGGCAAGTCCACCTCTGCCATGGCCGCCATCGGGCTTTTGGCCTCCAACGCGCAGATCGACGCCGGCACCATCAGCTACCAGGGCCGCGACATCACCGATCTCAGCAACAAGCAGTGGCGCCAGCTGCGCGGGACCTCTATCGGGCTCATCCCGCAGGACCCCAACAACTCCCTTAACCCGCTGAAAACCATCGGCGCCTCGGTGGAGGAGGGCATGGCCATCCACGGCGCGGGCGACGCCGCTTCCCGCAAGGCCCGCGCCCTGGAGTTGCTGGAGCGGGTGGGCATCGACCAGCCCGAGCGCCGCTACGCGCAGTACCCGCACGAGCTCTCCGGCGGCATGAAGCAGCGCGTGCTCATCGCCGCCGCGCTCTCCCTGGAGCCGGAGCTCATCATCGCCGACGAGCCCACCTCCGCCCTCGACGTCACCGTGCAGAAGGTCATCCTCGATCTGCTCGATGAAATGCGGCGCGAGACCGGCGTGGGCATCCTCTTCATCACCCACGACCTCGCGGTGGCTGGCGACCGCGCGGACCGCATCGTGGTCATGGAGCGCGGCCAGGTCCGCGAGTCCGGCCAGGCCGTGCGCGTGCTCACCGAGCCCCAGCACCCCTACTCGCGCCGCCTGCTTGCCGACGCCCCCTCCCTGGCCACCCCCGCCAGCCTGCGCCGCCCCGAGCCCACCGGCGAGACCATCCTGCGGGTGCGGGATCTCACGCAGCGCTACGGCGACTTCGTGGCCCTCGACGGCGTGAGCTTCGAGGTGGCCAAGGGCTCCACCCACGCGCTGGTGGGGGAGTCTGGGTCGGGCAAGACCACCACGGGCAGGTCCATCGCGCTGTTCAACCAGCCCACCTCCGGCTCCATCGAGCTGGGCGGGCAGGAGCTGACCGGACTGGGCGGCAAGCAGCAGCGCGCGGCGCGCAAGCGGGTGCAGCTGGTTTACCAGAATCCCTTCTCCTCCCTGGATCCGCGCCAGCCTATCGGGGAGGCCATCGCGGAGCCGCTGCGCAACCTGGCCGGGGCCTCCAAGGTCAAGGTGAAGCGGCGCGCCGAGGAGTTCCTGGACCTGGTGGCGCTGGATCCCAAGCACTACCAACGCCTCCCGCGGGAGCTATCCGGCGGGCAGCGCCAGCGCGTGGCGATTGCCCGGGCGATGATCGTGGAGCCCGACCTCGTGGTGCTCGATGAGGCCGTCTCCGCCCTCGACGTCACCGTGCAGGCCCAGATCCTGCACCTGCTTGCTGATCTACAAGCGGAGCTGGGGCTGACCTACATCTTCATCTCGCACGATCTCGCCGTGGTGCACCAGATCTCCGACACGGTCTCGGTGCTCTCCCACGGCCGGCAGGTGGAGGCCGGCCGCACCGCGGAGGTCTTCGCCCGCCCGCAGTCGGAGTTCACCCGCACGCTCATTGATGCCATCCCCGGTTCCCGCTACCGCGCGGGCGCCTACAACCTGGGGCTCTAAGCCAGCCCCGCACGCCCCCGCCCTCCTAATATGCCCGAACCCCCCGAAAATAAGGAGCAGACATGACAGACAACAGTAACCAGACAGACCGCAGCAACCAGACCGCCAGCATCAACCCGCTCGCCGGCGTCACCCCCGAGATCGCCGCCCTGCGCGCCCGCCGCGCCGACGCCCTGACCAACGCCCAGCTTTCCTTCCAGGCCCTGCTGGAGCCGGAGGCCACCGCCGCCTCCAGCGGTTTCAGCCACACCGAGCGCTACGCCGTGGCCGCCTTCCTCGCCGGCCTCTACCAGGCCGGGCCCGCCCACGAGTTCTACGCCGATCTGCTTGCCGACGACGCCCCCGCCTCCCTCATCAGCGCCGTCGAGGCCGCCATCGCCCACGCACTCGACGAGGGAATCTCCCAGGGCCCCTATGCGGGCGGCGGCTACACCACCTTCGAGGTGCTGGGCTCAGACGCCGAGTCCCCGGGGCTCAGCCCCCGCCTGCAGGCCGCCTTCGACTTTGCCCACCTGCTCGCGCTACACCCCAAGGACGCCTCCCCGGCGGCCATTGGCCACCTGCAGGCCGCCGGCTGGTCCGACGACGAGATCGTGAGCCTGGCCCAGCTCATCGCCTTCCTCTCCTTCCAGCTGCGCGTGGTGCACGGGCTGGCGGTGCTCAGCGGGAAGAACCCAGGCAGTAAGAACCCAGCGGCACAGCGCGTGCAGGAGGCGGGCCAGGGGGACGGTGACCAGGGGGACGTCGCCAAGCCAGCGTGGCAACCCCACGCGCGCACCCTGCAGCCCGCGGTCCACGCGCCCCGGGGCTTCGTGGCGCACCCGCTGGGCTGGAAGCCGTGGGTGGCGCCGCTGCCCGCCGAGGAGTTCACGCCCGAGCACACCGACGCCCTCATCCGCCCCGAGCGCATCAGCTCCGAGTACTTCCGGCTGCTCGCCCGCGACCCGGCCGCGCTCAAGGCGCGCACGCTGACGGACCTGGACATCTTCTACAACACCGACGGCGGCCTCGGCCGCGCCGAGCGCGAGCTGGCGGCGACGGTGGTTTCGCGCTTCAACGGCTGCGAGTACTGCGCCTCGGTGCACCAGCAGCGCTCCAAGGAGGAGGGCGGCGATGCGCAGGCCATCGACAGGCTGCTGGAGGAGGGCGTTGACGCCGACCTCGGCTCTCAGAAGTGGGACGCGCTGCGCGAGGCCGCCCTGGCGCTGACCCGCACGCCCTTCGCCTTCGACGCCACCACGGTGCAGCGCCTGCGCTCGGCGGGCCTGGATGACCTGGCGGTGATTGACCTCATCAACTCGGCGGCCTTCTTCAACTGGGCCAACCGGCTCATGCTCACCCTCGGCGCGCCGGATGTGCCGAAACGTTATCGCTAGCATGTGGGGGAGAGCAAACAGTATTTGCAGCCAGAGAAAGGGGCACATAACCATGAGCACCGCAGACAACACCCAGAACCCCCAGCCGGCCAAGGTGGCCGTGGTCACCGGCGCCACCGGCGGCATGGGCGTGGAGATCATCGCGGATCTCGCCCGCGACCACCAGGTCTTCGCCCTGGGCCGCCGCGCCGGCGAGCTGCCGGAGGCGCAGAACATCACCCCGGTGGCGGTGGATCTGCTGGGGCTGCTCGAGGGCGAGGAGCTGCCCGCCGAGCTCGCCAGCCTGGAGCGCGTCGACGTCCTCGTCCACGCCGCCGCCCGCGCCGATAAGCGCTCGGTGGACTCGGCCAGCCCGCAGGATTGGCGCGCGCAGATGGACCTCAACGTGCACGTCCCGGCGGAGCTGACCCGCCGCCTGCTGCCGCAGCTGCGCGCCGCGGAGGGCCTGGCCGTCTTCATCAACTCCGGGGCGGGCATCCACAGCTACGGCGATAACGTCATCTACGCCGCCACCAAGCACGCGCTCTACGCGCTGGCCGACGGCCTCCGCCTCGGCGAGCTCGGCATCCGCGTGAGCACCGTCGCGCCGGGCCCCACGGACACCCCGATGCTGCAGGGTCTGCAGGAGTACAACCCGGAGCACGTCATCGCCCCGGTGGAGGTGGCCAAGGCCATCCGTGCGGCTGTCGACGCCGGCCCCACCACCCAGCTCACCGAGATCCGCGTGCGCCCGCGCATTGAGCTGGCGCAGCGCAAGAAGTAGCTGCCAGAGCCAGGCGCTAGATCCAGGCCCCAGATCCAGGCCCTAGATCCAGGCCACAGTGGGGTGGCCAGCGGGGGAAGATCACTGCTGCTCAAGATGCGAAAACCGCGCAGCCCGCTAAACTCACGGAATCGTGACTACTCCTCGCCGCCCCGCCTACCTGGTGATCGCGGACGCTCTGCGCAGCAAGATTGAAAACAAGCAGCTCAGCCCCGGTGATCGCTTCCCCACCGAGCGCGAGCTCGTGCGCGAATTTGGGGTCGCCCGCATGACGGTGCGCCACGCACTCGACGTGCTGCAGGCCGAGGGGCTCATCGACCGCAAACGCGGCCGCACCGGCGGCACCTTCGTGCGCGCGGTCCCGCCCACGCTCAACCTTTCCAACCGCGACGGCATCCTCCTGCAGCTGCGCCGCCTCGGCCTGGGCTCCCGGGTGGAGCTGCTCTCCTTGGAGACCCGCGCGGCGCTGCCGCACCTAGCGGCCATCCTCGGGGTGGCCGAGGACGCCGAAGTCTGGGAAATCAAGGGCGTACACCACATCGACGGCAGGCCCGCGGTGCTCTCGCGCTACGTCCTCCCCGTGGCCCTGCTGCCGGAGCTCAACGAGGAGGATCTCCAGCAGCCGGTGCTCTCGCTCCTGGAGCGGCGGGGGCGGCGCTCCGTCTTTCAACGTGAGACCATCGCGGCGGCCTGCGCGCGGGCCGAGGAGCAGAAGCTTCTCGATGTCGGCCGCTCCCAGCCCCTCCTGCGCCTCACCCGCCTGTTCAAGGGTGAGGACGGCACCGTGCTGGCCTACGCCGAGGAGACCCTACGCCCCGACGCCGCCACGGTGGAGGTCAGCCTGGGAACTGATCCCTCGCCCCCGAGTGAGGGCTAGCGTTCCTCAGCGGCGCCGTCGACCTCCCGGTTGCGCAGCGCGCGGGAGGTGCGATCCCGCTGCTCCGCCACGGCGCGGTGCAGGCCGCCCGGCAGGCTGCGGCTAAGGAAGGCGTCGGCGCGGTCGAGGGTCTCCTGCGAGACATCCCAGGAGGGGAAGAGGCCCTGAATCGTGGTGAGGGCGAACTCGGTGGAGGGCCCGGCCCAGATCTTCTCCGCCACCTCGAAGTATTCCTCGTTGGGAAGCAGTTCCTCGGAGCCCAGGTAGGTCAGGCCCAGGATCTTGGATTCGAGATCACGGTTGGTCAGGGCGGACTTCTCAGCCCCGGCGACGATCTCCTCCCACACCGCGCGCTTGTTTTCCTCAGCGGGGATGGCGGCCAGCGCCTTGAGGGAGGCCTGGTAGCCGGTGGCGGTGTTGTCGCGTTCCAGCTCGCGCGCCACGGCCTGCTCAGCATCCTCAACACTGTCAGCGCCCAGCGCGCCGCCCGCGATGAGCGCCGTCAGCGCCTTCCAGCGCAGTCCGGCGTCCTCGGACTCCGCGGCCAGATCCTGGAAGAAGGCGCGGGAATCCTCGGTCAGCGCCACCGTGGCCAGCGCCTGGCTAAACACGATCGCCCGGGCGGGATCCTCGGATCGGGCGCCGGCGAGGAGGGCGTCGGCAAGCAGGGTGCTCTGCGCGGCCCAGGCGGGATCGGCGTAGCGCTTCTGGGCCAGCGCCGCCTGCGAGAGGATGCGCTCGAGCACCGCCAGCTCGGTCTCCGCCTGCGCGCCGCGGGCCACCAGCGCGATGAACTCGCGGGCGGGCATCGCGCCCGCGCGGGTCATCTCCCAGGCCGCCGACCAGCACAGGGTGCGCGCCATCGGGTCGGCGAACTTGTCGATGTTGCCCACCATGAACGCCCGCGACTCTTCATCCAGATCGATGAGCGCGTAGGTAAGGTCGTCGTCGTTCGGCAGCACGAAGTCGATGTCCGCGCGCTGGCGGCCCACCAGCTCCGGGATCGGGGTGGCGGCGCCGTCGATGTCCATCTCGATGCGGTCCAGGCGCTGCACCGTGCCCTCGTGCAGCCCGTAGAGGCCCACCGCGATGCGGTGCGTGCGCAGGGTATCGCCGGTCTGGGTGAAGGTGGCCTCGGTGATGGTGCCGGCGTCGTCGGTCTCCAACTGCACGCCCACGGTGTTCACACCGCTGGACTTGAGCCACTGCTGCGCCCAGAAGCTCAGGTCACGCCCGGAGGCCTCGGTGAGGTGGCGGAGCAGATCCTCGAAGGTGGCGTTGGACCACTGGTGCTTCTGGAAGTGGCGGCGCACCCCGGCCAGGAACTCCTCGCGGCCCACGTAGGCCTGCAGCTGCTTGAGGGTGGACGCCCCCTTGGCGTAGGTGATGCCGTCGAAGTTCTGCTCCACGGTTTCGATATCGGAGGCGTCGGTGGAAATCGGGTGCGTGGTGGGCAGCTGATCCTGCTCGTAGGCCCAGGCCTTCTCCACGTTGGCAAAGGTCACCCAGGCGGTATCGTATTGGGTCTCCTCCGCCTGGGAGATGGCCGCCGACCACGTGGCGAAGGACTCGTTGAGCCACAGGTCATCCCACCACTGCATGGTCACCAGGTCACCGAACCACATGTGGGCCAGCTCGTGCAGGATGGTATCGGCGCGGCGCTCGTACTTGTAATGGGAGGCCTGGGAGGTAAAGACGTACTCGTCGCGGATGGTCACGCAGCCGGCGTTCTCCATGGCCCCGGCGTTAAACTCGGGCACGAAGATCTGGTCATACTTGCCAAAGGGGTAGGCAAAACCGAAGTTGCGGTGGTAGAAGTCAAAGCCCTGCTTGGTCTCGGTGAAGAGGCGCTCATGGTCCAAGGACTCCAGCAGGGAGGGGCGGCAGTAGATGCCCAGCGGGACCTCGAGTTGCTGGGCCGGGGAGCCCTCGGGGTGGGCGGCCAGCTCGCCGCGCCAGGTATCGTGCACGCCCACGTAGGGCCCGGCGCACAGGGCCACGAGGTAGGTGGACAGCGGGTAATCGATCTCGGCGTTCCACGTGCTGCCGCTGCGGGTGACCTCGGAGTTGGTGATCACCGTCCAGTGCTCAGGGGTGTGGAAGCGCAGCGAGTAGGTGGCCTTGAGATCCGGCTGGTCAAAGCAGGCGAAGACCCGCTTGGCGTCGGCGGTTTCGAACTGGGTGTAGAGGTAGGCCTCGCCGTCGACGGGGTCGACGAAGCGGTGCAGGCCTTCGCCGGTGCGGGAGTAGGGGATGCTGGCTACGACCTTGAGCTCGTAGTCCGCCACTTGCAGGCCGGACAGGGGGATGCCGTAGGTGGGATCGTAGGCGGTGAAGGGCAGCGGGGCGCCGTTGAGGCGGACCTCCTGCACCTCGCCCGCGCGTAGATCAATGAAGGTGGATCCGGCCTCGGACACGCTAAAACGCACCACGGTGGTGGAGGTGAAGTTCTCCTCCCCGCGCAGATCGAGGTCGATATCGTAGTGGCTCACGCTGAGCATGGCTGAGCGGGCCTGGGCTTCCTCACGGGTGAGGTTGATCGAGGTCATAGGCTAAAAATCCTCCCTACGGTGTCAATGAGTTCTGCATCCACCCTAGTCCCGTGTCTAGGGTGGGGGAGGAAAGTTACAGCCCAAACTTTTGAGGAGAGAAACGATGCAGACGGTGACTTTTTGGTTTGATTGCGTGTGCCCCTTTGCGTGGGCGACCTCCCGCTGGATCAAGGAGGTGGAGAAGGTGCGCGACATCAAGGTCGAGTTTGTCCCCATGTCTCTGGCCGTGCTTAACGACGGCCGCGACCTCGACCCCGAGTACCTCGAGGGCATGAAGGCGGCCTGGGGCCCGGCCCGCGTGGCCGCCAAGGTGGCCAAGGAGGCCCCGGAGAAGATCGACGCCTATTACACCGCGATGGGCACTCTCATCCACGGCGAGGGCACCGACTACCGCAAGGGCTTCGGCGGCTACGACGAGATCATCGCCCGCGGCCTCGCGGAGGCGGGCCTGCCGGCGGAGTTCGCCGAGGTAGCCAACACCGAGGATTACGACGACATCCTGCGCGAATACCACGGCCAGGCCATCACGGAGGTCGGCGACGAGGTCGGCACCCCGGTGCTCAAGCTGGGCGATACCGCCTTCTTCGGCCCGGTGATTACCCGCGTTCCTACGGGCGAGGAGGCCGGCGAGCTTTTCGACGCCTCCATGCGCCTGGCCGCCTACCCCTATTTCTTCGAAATCAAGCGCTCGCGCACCGAGGCCCCGCAGGTGCAGGACTTCTAAGAACGATCCCGCCGAGCCTGCTCGTTCCTCCCCGCCCGCACACCTGCCACGCAGGCCAACACCGCTGCCAGCAGGCCCGCGGGGAAGTTGAACGGGAAGATGAAGAGAATCCGCACGATTCCGGCGGCTAGCATCCACCCGCGCCCGCGCGGGTCCATGGAGCCCATGGTGATCGCGATGACACCAAGGATCATTCCAAGCAAGACCGCGGCCACGCTGAATCCCGTGGTGGGATCGGCCGTGGCCTCCTGACTGAAGTAGAGGCCAATGAACTCCGGTAGAGTGAACACAGCCGCGATTATCATGGCCGCGGCGAGGATCAGGTAGCGTCGGCGCAGCGCGCGGGCCGTGGGCACCCGGTAGGCGTCCGCCCCACACAGCACGAGGGCGGCGGCCAGCCCGAGGCTCAGCGCGCCGGCGGGCAGGCCGGCGATGTTAATAATCGGCAGGAAACTTTGTGCGTGGTACTCCTCCCAGGCAGCGACCAGCCAGCTGCCCCAGGAGCCGGCGGACAGCAGCAGCGCAATCCCCACCACCAGCGCGGCCCTGGCCTTGGAGGCCACATAGCGCACGAACAGAAACACGCTGGCTCCTAAGTGCACGGCCGTGGCGCCGGCGTAGAAGATCACGGGGAGGAGAAAGTTGGGCTGGGCATAGGTGGCCTGGTCAATCCCGCGCAGCAAGAAGACAGCCGAGGCGACGGCCACGAGGCCCAGCATCCCAGCCATACTCCACGCCTGCCGGGGCGTGACGCCGAAGCGCGGGGCGGTGAACTCTGTGCTCATGGAGTCTCCTTGGGTCCGGGGTCTTCTTGCCAAAATACTTGGCGATGCCCCTTGGCCGAAAGGGATTCGCGGTAGACTTTCGTTCATGCGCGTTTATCTAGGAGCAGACCATGCAGGGTTCGAGATGAAGAATCTCATCGCCGAGCACCTGAAAGAACAAGGCCACGAAGTAAGTGATTGCGGTGCCCACGAGTACGACGCCGAGGACGACTACCCGGCGTTTTGCATCGAGGCGGCGCTGCGTACCGTCAACGATCCGGGCTCCCTGGGCATCGTGCTGGGTGGTTCCGGCAACGGGGAGCAGATTGCGGCGAACAAGGTCAAGGGCGCGCGCTGCGCGCTGGCGTGGTCCCCGGAGACCGCCCGCCTGGCCCGCGAGCACAACAATGCCCAGCTCATCGGCATCGGTGGGCGCATGCACTCCAAGGAGGAGGTGCTCGCTATCGTCGACGCCTTCCTGGACCAAGAGTGGTCCCGCGCCGAGCGTCACCAGCGCCGCATCGACATTCTGTCCGAGTACGAGCGCACCAACATCCCGCCGGAGCTGCCCGAGGCTTAAGCCCCGGCTTCACCGCTTAGCGCACCGCCCGCCACACTGCCAGAGATACCTGGCGCGTGGCGGGCGGTGGGCGTTTGGTCGGCGTTAGGGCCGCCGTGCCTGCCCGGAGCTACTTGTTGAACTCGTTCGGGTGCGGGCCGCCGCGGCCCTCCTCGCCGAGGTCGAGATCGGTGATGGCGGCCATTTCGTCGTCGGTGAGCTCGAAGCCGAAGACGTCGAAGTTCTGGGCGATGCGCTCCTTGTGCGCCGACTTGGGGAAGACAATGACGCCATTTTGCAGGTGCCAGCGGATGATCACCTGCGCCGGGCTCACGCCGTACTTCTCGGCGGGCTCGGTGATTTCCGGGATCTCAAAGAGGTCGGTCTTGCCCTGGCCCAGCGGGCCCCAGGCCTCGATCTGGACCTTGTGGGCGCGGAAGGCGTCGAGCTCGCGCCAGCGCTGCAGGTAGGGGTGCAGCTCCACCTGGTTGACGGCAGGGGTGACGTCCGTGTGGACTTCCAGCTGCTCCAGGTGCTCGAGTTCAAAGTTGGAGACACCGATGGACTTGGCCTTGCCTGACTTCTTCAGCTCGATGAGCTGCTTCCAGGCCTCCACGTAGGTGCCGCGCTCGGGGCAGGGCCAGTGGATGAGATACAGGTCGACGTAGTCCAGGCCCAGCTTCTCCAGGGACTCGTCGAGCGCGGCGACGGCGTCGGTCTGGCGGTCATTCCACAGCTTGGTGGTGATGAAGAGCTCCTCGCGCGGGATGCCGGAAGACGCGATTGCCTTGCCGACGCCCTCCTCATTGCCATAAATCGCCGCCGTATCGATGTGGCGGTAGCCCACCTTGAGGGCCTCGCTGACCAGTTCCTCGGTCTCGGCGGGATCCACCTGGAAGACGCCGAAGCCCAGCTGGGGGATAGTGTTTCCGTCGTTCAAAGTAATCTCAGGTACAGTCATGCCGCCCAGAATACGCGTCTCGCGCCCGCCGCGGCCGGGCCTGCTGGATCCTGCGGCGCCCCTTGCCCGCGCCTGCCGCGCGCCCCTGCCTGATCCCGGCGCCGCGCGCCCTGCCTGATACCAGCACCGAGCGTCCTGCCTGATCCCAGCGCCGCGCGCCCTGCCTGATCCCGGCACCGAACACCCTGGCCGCAGACATGCCGTAGACATGCCACTAACCCCAAGGCAGTGCGGTGCCGTGGGGTGTCATGCGTGGACGGTAGTGCCTGCATCTAGGCTGCTGGGAAAGAGCTTGGGAAATCGCTGATGTCGGTTGCGGGATCGCCGGGGGAGTGCCCGGCCCGCGGGTGGCCATCGGGCGGGCCCGACCGTGGACCGACACGCAGCCCTGAACCCGGCCCCGAACTCGGTCCTGAACCAGGCCCGGTCGCCGTGGTCGATCCGGAACTCGGCGGTGGAGCCTGCTCGGCGGCCTGCCGCTTCTTGCGTGCCTCGGCCTGCCGCGCGGCTCGTCGCGCCGGTGCCTCGTGTGCTGCCGGCGAGTCATTGAACCTCAGCCCGCTGGCGCCTGGGGCCCTGAACCCCACCCGGCCGGTGTCCGGGTCTCTGTCCATGTATCCCATGTTCTTGTAGCCGTCGCGGTAGTCATTGTTGTTGACGTGATGCCCGCGGCACAGCGCTGCGAGGTTCGCTATGTTCGTTGCCCCGCCGGAGGCCCAAGCTATGAGGTGGTGCATGTCGCACTCGGCAATCGGCTTATCGCAATCCTCGCCGGCACATACCAGCTGCGATGCTGCCAGCGCGATCCTTTGCCAGAAGTTCGCCGTGCGTGAGGCCCGGCCCACGTTCAGCAGGTGGCCCTTGGAGTCGACCACCGCGAAGCAATCAAAGCGAGCCAAGCCCAAGCGCAGAATATCCAGCGGGGAGAGAGCTATGCCCACGTTGGTGGGGAAGCGCGACTCCGCCGTGACGTTCTCCAGTTCCTCGATGGTGGCGGTGATGAGAATCGAGCCCACGCCGGTGGAGGGACTGTAGGTGGACTGCATGAACTGCTGGAGAATTTCCGTGAGATGGTCCGCGTTGCGTTGGGGCATCGTGCGGGTATCTTCCTCTCCCTCGACATTCCGCGAGGTGGTCTCCTTGACCTTGCCCGGCGCAAACGCCGCCTTGAGCTGTGCTGCCGCGGCGGAATCGAGGTAGCCGTTGATGCGCACGCCGCCGTCGGCATCCGGCTTGCCGATGTGCAAGTAGCGCTTGCTCAGCGAGTTGAAAGGATTAGGGCGGGTACCGCGGTTGGCGCGCCGCACCTGCTCGCGCAGCCAGTCCCGCAGCGGCGTGAGCGCGAGCTCGCGCGCCTTCTCGCAGGCCAGTGCCCGCAGCCGCGCGGGGCCCGGCTTGGCACCCGGGTTGAGGTTCTGCATCTCCCTTTCGATGAGGTTGAGCACGTTCTCCGGCAGCGGGTCGTTGAAGAGGCCGTCGCGGCGCTCCTCCTCGGCCTCGCGCTCATCGCGAACCTGCTCCGCGGCCTCGGACTCCTCGGCCGAACCGGCGCCCGCAGAGCCCCCGGCATTCTCAGTGCCATCAGTATCCTCAGTCCCCTCAGCGTCTGCACTGGCATCTGGGCCCGCGGTATCCGGCTCCGGGTGCTCCTTTTCGATGGGATTGAACAGCTTGCGCCCGCGCTCCAGGCGGGTCATCGCCTCCCCATAGGCTAGGCCCAGGCGGGAGGTGAGATAGTCCACCGCTCGGGAGGAGTGCACGCGGCGTCCGGCGTCATCCCGCTCGGCGAGGAAGGCAAAGGAGGCGTCAGTCAGAGCTTTCGAACCCATGGCCGCTTCCAGCCTTTCGAAGGCGTCATTGATGCGGCCAAAGTAGAGTTGGTCAGGGTTGCGCATGAGTCCGCGCAGCGCCGTGAGATTGCTGATGATGCTGTCGATTTTAGAGTTGATCTCGTTGTGAATATCGGCCATGACGTGGGCTCACCCCCTGAACTTCTCTGTGGAGCCAGCCTCGACGTGCCGGGCTCCTCGACCCCTCGCTTACATGTTCTATTTTAACCCCCAATCCCACCCTGTCAACCCCACAATCGAACAATTTTTCTAACTATTTAGCTGAGGTTGAAGGTTCTCGGGGGAGCCCCTCGCACCATCACGCCTCCATAACAAAGGCCGCGCCCCGGTTTCGAAAACGCGTCATCCCCGCTAGCCTGAGCCCTACCCATGAGCCCCTACTTCTGAAAGGCATCCCCCATGCTGAAGAAATCCCTCATCGTCCTGGGCACTGCCGCCCTGGCCGTCACCACCGTCCCCACCGCCGGAGCCCAAGAAACCGCCAGCGCCCAAGACCCCACCCGCGCGACCCCACAGAACCCCTTCAACCTCAGCGCCCACATCGACTTCGAAACCCAGATCCTCCAGCCGCTGCTGCCCGTCATGCTGAGCTCCCTGGCCATCGCGGACCTCCCCCGCGCCATCCTCGACCCCAACGCCTGCACCATCTTCAACGTCGATAGCGGCGCCTGCGCCGATCACTACAGCTAGGCCCCGCCCTACTCGGCGGCGCCCACTTACCCCACCGCATCCTCCGCCAACAGCGCGTAGGTCACCAGCCAGTGCGTCGACATGAAATCCCCGGCCACGATGTGCTCCCGCGCGCGGTCCACCATGGCGGGGGTATGCTTCGCGATGAACTCCTGCTCCCGCGCGCCCAGCCGGGGTACTAGCTCCCTGAGCATCCACGCCCGCGAGAGCGCTAGGCCGAAGAGATGCGCCAGCCGCCCGTCGCTGGGGTCCTTGACCTGCGGGATCGTGCAGAGCAGCGGAAGATCCTCGGCGAAGGAGGGGGCGAAGTGGGTGAGCCAGGAGGCGTCGTCAAGCACGGCGGACATGAGCACCATCTCGCACAGGCCATGGGAGAGGAAGTCGTAGCCGGAGAGCTCCCAGGCAAAGGGATAATCGCGGTCCTGACCAAAAAGCCGCAGCGCCGCCGCCCGGATGTCTGCGGCGAAGGAATCCAGCCCCAGCGTCTGCGCCGCGCGGAGGAGAAGCAGCAGGTTAAACGCCGTATTGGAGTGCACGCCGTGGCGCACCGGAACGCTCAAGGACTCCATCCATGCCTGGCAATGCTCCACGCTGAGCTCAACCAACGCGGAAAAATCCGCGCCACGGGCCACCGTGGCCAGCTGCAGGAGCCACGCGCGCCCGTAGGGAACCTCGTAGCCGGGGTGCTCGCGCAGGTACTCCAACTCCACCGCCAGCGCCTCCGGGCGGGCGCGCTGTACGAGGACCTCACTGAGCTGCACACGCGTGGCGGGGCTGAGCTCGCGCTCGAGCAGGCGATAGCCCGAGTACTGCATGTGCACGCTGGAATGCCAATCAAAACAGCCCCAGAAACTCGGGTGCAGCGTGCGCGGATGGACGTTGCAGTCCGCCTCGCTGCGGCTGGTGTGGTGCATCGCGGCGGGGTATTCCTGCTGCAGCGCCTTGACGACGCCGCCCGCCCAGGCCTCCGCCTCTATATCGAGCGTGTGAGTGGTCATGGGTGCCAGTATGCCTGAGCCCGCGGACACGGACGCATGCCTCGCTTGGCGACGCCCTCTCACCAACCATTCATCAGATGTTGCGCACGGAGAGCAGCCCCTCCTTCTTGGCGGCGATGCACTGGATGATGACAGCTACCGCGCCGAGTCCGGCGCCGATGAGATCGGTCATTAGGTTCGGTGCCATCATGGTCAGCGCTGCCGCGCCAAAGATGGTGCGCACCACCGGGTTGGCGCGCACCATGAGGTGGCCCTCCACCGCCACGGAGAGCATGAGCACGCCGACAGTACCCGTGACGATGACCAGCAGCGCCCCGCTGAGCGTGACGTCTTGTAGGAGCATCGCCGGGTTGAAGACGAAGATGAAGGGGATGATGTAGCCGGCCAGCGAAAGACGCATGGATTGGAAGCCCGTCTTGACCGGGTCCGCCCCGGAGATGCCGGCGGCGGCGAAGGCCGCCAATGCGACCGGCGGGGTGATGTTGGCAAAGAGGCCGAAGTAGAACACGAACATGTGCGCCACCAGCGGCTCCACGCCCAGCTGGCCCAGGGCGGGGGCGGCCATCGTCGCCGTGATGATGTAGGTAGGAATCGAGGGCAGACCCATGCCCAGGATGATGCAGGCCACCATGGTCAGAGCCAGGGAGAGCAGCAGGTTGCCTGCGCCCACCGTCACGATGGCGTTGGCCAGGGTCACGCCGAAGCCCGTCTGGGTCACCACGCCCACGACGATGCCCACCGCGGCACAAGCAATGGAGACAGAGACCGCGGTCTTAGCGCCCAGGGCCAGGGAATCGAGGATCTCCACAAGACTCATGCGCGTGGTGGAACGCAGCTCCGCGATGATCACCGTGACGATGATGGTGAGCAGCGCGGAGAACAGAATCGTACGGCCGGTGAAAAAGAGCATGTAGATGAGGAAGAGCAGCGGGATCATGAGGTGGCCGCGCTCCTTGAGGACCTCACCCACCGCAGGCAGGTTGTCGCGCGAAATACCCTTGAGCCCCTCGCGGGTGGCGCGCAGGTGCACCTGCGCGATGACCCCCAGGTAGTAGAGGACGGCCGGCAGGATCGCTGCGATGGCGATCTCGCGGTAGGGCATACCCAGGGTCTCGGCCATGATGAAGGCGGCCGCGCCCATGATCGGTGGCAGGATCTGGCCACCCACGGAGGCAGAGGATTCCACCGCGCCCGCAAAGACTGGTTTGTAGCCCACGCGCTTCATCATCGGGATGGTAAAAGCACCGGTGGTGACCACGTTGGCCACGGCCGCGCCGTTGATGGAGCCCAAGAAGCCGGAGGCCACCACGGCCACCTTGGCCGGGCCGCCGCGGGTCTGACCGGCCAGGGCCAGGGCGATGTCATTGAAGAACTTGCCCATGCCGGACTTCTGCAGGACGGCGCCGAAGAGAACGAAGAGGAAGATATAGGACGCGGCCACGCCGATGGCGGTGCCGAAGATGCCCTCGGTGGTCAGGTAGGTGAAGTTGAGGGTCTTCTCCCAGCTATAGCCGCGGTGGCGCAGCAGGCCGGGCATCTCGCGCCCGAAGACGGAGTAGAGCAGGAAGAGTATGGCCAGAATCGGCAGCGCCCAGCCGGTGATGCGGCGGGCCGCCTCGATGACCAGGACCACCAGGATGGCGGCAAAGACGATGTCGAGGGTCGTCGGCACGCCAGCGCGGCGCACAATCTCGTCGTAGAACAGGGCCACGTAGCCCGCTGTGGCAAAGGCTGCCAGCATGAGCAGGACGTCGTAGAAGGGAATCTTGCTGCGGTCGGCCTTGCGGAACGGCGGGTACAGGGCAAAGGCCAACACCAGGATCATCGCCACGTGCACGGAGCGGTGGATGAGCACCGGCGGGGTGCCAAAGTACGCGGTGTACATGTGGTACAGCGAGACCACCACGGCGAAGGCCGTGACCATGACGTTGACCGGGTTGGAGGCAAAGACGCGCAGGCGCGACTCGCGGTCGAACTTCTCCAGGATCTCTTGGGCTTGGTCGCTGGATTGCTCGGTGTCGATGTGGATGCGGCCCTCGGAATCGAGGTCCACTCCCTCCGCGTCGGGGGCTGGGGAGTCCTCGGCGAGGCTCTTGTTCTTAACCATGGTTGTTCTTTCTCTCGCGTGCGTCCGTGGGCCCCGAGGCCTGGGTAAGGAACGTGCCTAGGACGTGGCGGACGCTGTGACGAACGTGTGATGGGGGATTTCCGTGTCCAACACGATGGGCTCCGGTGAGCCGCGGAGAAACACCCTCAGAGTGTGGTGGGTGGCGTGGGAATGAACCCAGTGCAGCTGCCCAATCGGACGGTTGATTCCTGAGGTATGCACGGTACCGTTCTCGTTGACGGTGGTGCCCTCCAGATCAGCAGGAACCCCGGCGCCGTAGGACTTGAGGAAGACCTCGCTGAGCACCAGCTCATCGCCGTCGATCACGTAGCGTTCCCGCCACGGGGCTTTTTCAATGGAGTGGATCCACTCCAGCTCCACTGCCTCAACCTGCGTGGCCGGCACAGAGTAGAAGACCTTTCCGCCGCGGGAATCCTCCACGGTGAAGCGCGGCGCGGTCAGTGCCTGGATGAATGCCGGGGGAGCGGCCAGGGGCAGCGCCACGAGGAGCGCCATGGCGACGGCCGTGACCGCCACCACCGTGCTCCTTCGGTGCGACATCGCAATCATCCCAGTCAGCCCAGGAGGTTAGAGCGCGCCCTGCTCCTCGAAGTACTTGCGCGCGCCCGGGTGAAGCTCGGTGGCCAGGCCCTCGTCGACGGAGTCGAGGGTGATCTTCTTGGCCGCGTTGTGGGAAGCCTGGATGGCGTCGAGGTTCTCAAAGAGCGCCTTGGTGATCTCGTAGACCTGATCATCGCTGAGATCTGGGGAGACCAGCAGCTGGTTCATGATGGAGGCGGTCGGCACATCCTCGGCTTCGTCGTAGGTGCCGCCGGGGATAACGTCCTCGTTGAAGAAGGGGTACTTCTCACGCAGCTTAGCCATGCCCTCGCCCTCGATGGGGACGATGATGACGTCCTCGGTGGTGGCCAGGTCCATCACGGAGGAGTTGGGCAGGCCGGAGGTGACAAAGGCGGCGTCGATCTGGCCGTTCTTCATCTGGTCGATAGAATCGGCGTAGGAGAGGAAGCCCTCGTCGATGTCATCGTAAGAAAGGTCATGTGCCTCCAGAATCATCTGCGCGTTGAGTTCCACTCCGGAGTTCTGGTCACCCACACCGACGCGCTTGCCCTTGAGATCCGCCACGGACGTGATGCCGGACTTCTCGGTGGTCACGATCTGCACAAAGTTGGGGTAGAGGGCGGTAATCGCGGTGAGAGCAGAAATACCCTCCTTGCCCTCGAAGGGGCCGGTACCCTCGATGGCCTGACGGGTGGCATCACCCATAGCAAAGGCGACCTCCGCGCCGCCATCGGTGAGCAGCTGGATGTTCTCCACGGACGCACCGGTGGCCTGCACCGAGGTATCCGCGCCCAGGGTGTCCTTGAGCACCTGGGACATCGCGGCGCCGATTTGGTAGTAGGGCCCAGAGGTGCCGCCGGTGGCGATGGTGACAAAGTCCACGGTGCCGTCGCCAGAGCTGCCCTCGGAACCAGAGGAGGAGCAGCCGGTCAGGACCAGTGCGGCCGCGGCAAGTGCAGCGAGGGTAGAACGGATTCGCATGAGAGTCTTCCTTAGGGATAGGCAGTAGAAAAAGACGATGAGAGACACGGGCACGCTGTTGTGTCGCGCAACACCCACGTGAACAAAAGTGTTCTGGAACACTCGTTCTTGCCGGAAAGCTTAGTGGACGAAAATGACCTTCGGGCCAAAACCTTCAGATAAGTTGGCGGGCATCCGTATCGCGCGCCCGCCGGGTCCTGCACAATCTCACTTCTTTCATGCATGAAAAGTGTTCTTTGCGTGTGCGGCCTCCATTAACCTCGAACTCAGACTGTGGGAATTGTCCACTCATGTGGCGGAGGCTCTCACGGTAGGAACAAGAAGGAGGATTTCGTGTCCACACTCAGCACACTTTTAGCCCCTGGGGCGGTGGATTTGCACGGCCATGCCGGGGGCTGGCGGGAGGCAATCGTCGCAGCCGGCAGGCTCTTGGAGCACGCAGGTAAGGCCACGCCGGAGTACACCGATGCCATGGTGAAGTCTGTGGAGGATAATGGCCCCTACATCGTGGTCGCGCCTGGCTTCGCCTTCGCCCACGCGCGCCCCTCGGCTGCAGTTCATGAGACCGCGTTGGCGTGGGTGCGGCTCGAGGAACCCGTGGAATTCGGGCACAAGAACAACGACCCAGTCAGCCTCGTTGTGGCCCTGTGTGCGTTAGATTCCGGCGAGCATCTCAACGCCATGCGTGAGCTGGCAGGTCTCCTAGGCAACCGCGATGTTCGCGAGCAGCTCGACGCCGTCGGCGATGAAGAGGAGCTACGCCGCATTCTTGACGCCGCCACCCCCAACGCCAAGCGCACTGCGCAAGGGCCGCAGGCTAAGCAAAGGAAGGAAACCTCCCCCGATTCCGTGCCTTCGAAGAACAAGATTCTCACGGTTTGTGGCAACGGTCTAGGCACCTCGCTTTTTCTCAAAAACACCCTTGAGCAGGTGCTTGACCATTGGGGCTGGGGGCCATTTATTGAGGTTGAAGCTACGGACACTATCTCCGCCAAAGGGCGCGCTAAGGAGGCTGACTTCCTGCTTACCTCCGGTGAGATCGCTGCCACGCTTGGCGATGTCGGCGTTCCCGTCAGCGTCATCGACGACTTTACCGACCAATCCGAAATCGACCGGGCTCTGCGTGAGCTCTACGACGTTTAAGGAGCCGCATCCATGGATGTTCTTCTTGCCATAGCCAACTTCCTGGTTAACCAAATTCTGTCCGTCCCGGCATTTCTCATCGGCATCATCGCTGCCATCG
Source organism: Corynebacterium sp. (assembly GCF_030532325.1). Classification (GTDB taxonomy): domain Bacteria; phylum Actinomycetota; class Actinomycetes; order Mycobacteriales; family Mycobacteriaceae; genus Corynebacterium. The sequence goes on along the minus strand of NZ_JAUNLS010000019.1, from coordinate 7,868 downwards.
GCTTGGCTGCCATGGGGCGGGGCATCGGTCAGGTTCTCGGCGGTGCCATCAAGGCCACCTTGGGCTTCCTGCTCATTGGCGCCGGTGCGGGTTTGGTTTCCGCATCTCTTGAGCCGCTTGGTGCAATGATTACCGGTGCAACTGGCGCTCAAGGCGTGGTTCCCACCAACGAGGCGATCGTCGGCATTGCCCAGGAACAGTTCGGTAGCCAGGTTGCCTGGATCATGATTCTGGGTTTCGCGGTCTCCATCCTCCTTGCCCGTTTCACTCCGATGAGCTATGTCTTCCTCACCGGCCACCACGTGCTCTTCATGGCGACTATGCTCACCATGGTTCTCGCACCTGCCGGTTACGACTCGTGGGTGGTCATTCTCTTCGGTGCTGTACTGCTGGGCATCCTCATGGTGTCCTTGCCAGCTATTGCTCACCCGTGGACCCGCCGCATCACCGGCGATGATTCCGTTGCCATCGGACATTTTGGCACCGCCGGCTACCTTCTCTCCGGTGCTGTGGGCCGCATGGTGGGCGGCAAAAACAAAGAGACGCAATCCAAGTCCACGGAGGAGCTCAAGCTTCCTGAGGGGCTGCGCTTCCTGCGCGACTCCATGGTTGCCACCGCGTTGTCCATGGCGCTGATGTACATCATCCTGGCCATCTTGTTCATGGTGCGCGCTGGAACGGAAGAGGCTTTCCAGGCATTTGAGGGTGGCGCAGAAAACGTCGGGGACTACATCATGCAGTCTTTCACGCAGGGCCTTGAGTTCGGCGTCGCCGTGGCCGTCATCCTTTTCGGCGTGCGCACCATTTTGGGCGAGCTTGTCCCAGCGTTCCAGGGTATTGCCGCCAAGGTGGTTCCAGGCGCGGTCCCTGCGCTCGACTGCCCGATTGTCTTCCCTTATGCGCAGAACGCCGTGCTCGTGGGTTTCATCTCTTCCTTCGTGGGTGGACTTGTGGGCCTCGCGGTCCTGTCGCTGTGGCTCAACCCAGCATTCGGCGTGGCACTCATTCTGCCGGGGCTTGTGCCGCACTTCTTTACTGGTGGTGCTGCAGGTGTTTACGGTAACGCCACGGGCGGCCGCCGCGGCGCTGTGTTTGGTGCCTTTGCCAACGGTCTGCTCATCACTTTCCTGCCTGCGTTCCTACTGGGTGTCTTGGGCTCCTTCGGGGATGCCAATACCACCTTCGGCGATGCTGACTTTGGCTGGTTTGGCCTGCTCATCGGTGCTGCATCGAGGGGTGGCACTGCGGTTGGTCTAATCTTCATGGCGCTCACTGGTGCCGCATTGCTTGCTGCCGGCTGGTTCTCCCAGCGCAAGCTTGTCGACGGCAACTGGGATCCTGCCCCGTGGCGTCAGGCAGCTAAGCCTGCTGACGCCCCTAGCTCCGACGACGTCGTTCCCCTCGCCGCTGGGCAAACCGCGGCATCGAAGAAATATCCGAAGGTGCTTCCGCCGCAGGGTGCGCCGGTGCCGCCGGCACCCAGCGTGGAAAAGTAGCGCATACGGCTACATCACCAAATGAAAAGGAGCCTGCCGCGTTGACGTCACTGTCTTCGCGGCAGGCTCCTTTCTAGTGTTGTGCATACCCAAACCCTTATCAGTGATGTCATTTACATCACTAAAGTAAGCCTTGTGTGTCACAATGCACCATAAGGGTCCCGCGGCCCAGGAACTGTTCGACGAAAGCGGCGGAGGAAGCCATGCTGAAGAAAACAGGAACAATGCTGGCAATCGCGAGCGTGGCGGCCGGAGCTGTCGCGTGCAGCAGTGGCGAGGGCGGGGCGGGCGCCGGCGACTACGTGCGCACCAATTCCACCGAACCACAAAAGCCCCTCATCCCGGCAGATACCAGTGACGTTCCTGGTGCCACGCTCATTGATCTCATCTATTCCGGACTTGTCTATCAAGATGAGAACGGCGACGTCCACAATGACATGGCGGAGAAGATTGAGAAGGAAGGGGAGACCACCTACCACGTGACGCTGAAGGATGACGTGGTCTTCGCGGACGGCACTCCCGTGCGCGCCCAAGACTTCGTGGATACCTGGAATCACGCGGTGAAGGAGAGCATGCTTTCTGCCTACTTCTTTGAGCCCATTAAGGGCTACAAGGAAGGCGCGGAGAAGATGGAGGGGCTCAGCGTCCAGGATGACAAGCACTTCACCATAGAATTGGCGGCGCCCACAGCGGACTTCGAATCCCGCCTGGGGTACTCCGTGTTCTTCCCCATGCATCCCTCCGCCTTCGATGACATCGCGGCGTACGGTCAAAATCCGGTGGGTAACGGGCCGTACAAGTTGGCCGAATGGAACCACAATCAGAACGCGGTGCTGGTCCCCAACGAGGAGTACAAGGGCGACCGCAAGGCGCAGAACGAGGGCCTCGAGTTCGTCTTCTACCCCGATGAAGATGCGGCGTACGCGGATCTCCTAGCAGGCAACCTTGATGTGCTCGATAGCATTCCTTCCTCCGCACTTGCCAACTTTGAAGCTGACCTCGGCGAGCGCGCAGTCAACCAAGAAGCGGCCATCTTCCAGTCCATTACCATCCCCGCGGACGACAAGAACTTCAGTGGGGAAGCGGGAATGCTGCGCCGCCAGGCAATCTCGATGGCCATTGACCGCGAGGAGATCACTCAGACCATCTTCCAGGGAACAGAGACCCCGGCGGTGGACTTCACCTCGCCGGTGCTCAACCCGAACGCTGAGGGTATCGAGGGTAACGCGGTCCTGAAGTATGACCCCGATAAGGCCCGTGAACTGTGGGCTGAGGCTGAAAAGATTCAGCCCTTCGAGGGCAGCTTCACCGTGGCCTATAACTCCGACGGCGGCCACAAGGAATGGGTGGACGCGGTGGTGAACTTCGTGCGCAACTCCCTGGAGATTGAGGCCGAGCCAGCACCGTACCCTGACTTCAAGTCCTTGCGTGATGAGGTCACAAACCACACCATCACCGGTGCCTTCCGCACCGGGTGGCAGGCGGTGTATCCCTCGCCGGCCAACTTCCTGGAGCCGATGTACTCAACGGGTGCCGCGACTAACGACGCCCAGTATTCCAACCCCGAGCTCGACACGCTGCTCAAGCAAGCGGCCGCGGCCCCAACCCCGGAAGAATCCACCGCGCTGCTTAACGACGCCCAAGCCATCCTCATGAAGGAGCTACCCGCGATTCCGCTGTGGTACACCAACGCCACCGGCGGCTACAGCGAGCGCGTCGACAACGTGAATTTCACGTGGAAGTCGAAGCCGCTCTACTTCGCCATCACGCTGAAGGAATAAGCCCCCTGAAGGAGCAAGCACAGCTAACTGCGCACGGACGTCCAGCCCTGGGGCGCATGGCCCAATGATGGGTGCGGTTGCGTCCGTTAGCGTGGTGTATCTGTGACCCGGGGTTGTGCTCATGTCGGTGTGTATGAGGGCGACCATCGCGGGTAACTTTCGAATCAACTCTTACCTATCTTCGAAAGGAAGTATCCCGCGATGGCCGCTGACCCTAATCATATCGACCCGACTGCCTACCTTGATGAATTGCTCGCTCAAGCCTCGCCGGATTTGATGCGTCAGATGCTGCAGGACTTCATCAACCAGATCTTATCCGCCCAGGCTGACAGCATCTGTGGGGCTGACTACGCTACTGTCAGCGACGCTCGCACGGCACGCCGCTCAACCGCAAGGAGCGCAAGGCCGTGTGGGCCATTGTGCAGCTCTTCCACGCCAAGTGCGCGGTGCACCAGCGCCTGACCTACGCCGCCTGCGCCGTGGTGGCGGCGCACATCGTGCGCTCGCGTTCCGTGGAGGGCATGTTTGATCACGTGCTTATCGACGAAGCCCAGGACTTCCACGCCGGCCACTGGCGCTTCCTGCGCGCGGTGGCCAAGAAGGGCCCCAATGACATCTTCATTGCGGAGGACTCCCACCAGCGCATCTACGGCCAGCGCCTCTCGCTGCGCAATTACGGCATCGAAACCCGCGGCCGCGCCAGCACCAAGCTGCGCGTGAATTACCGCACCACGGCACAGAACCTGGGCTACGCCACCTCCATTCTGGAGGGCACCGAGTGGATCGATTCTGAGGAACAGACCGACTCCCTGACCGGTTATCATTCCGTGCGCCAGGGCCCGGCACCGGTGGTGCTGCATTCGGCGTCGAAGGCGGAGGAGGCTGAGGCCCTCGCCGCGCGCATGGAGGAGTGGATCGCCTCCGGGGAGGATATCTCCATCGGCGTGCTCACCCGTACCAACAGCCGCCGCGCGGAAATCGCCGCCCAGCTGGGTGACTTGGGCTTGGCGGTCAGCCCGGATAGGCAGACCACCAGGCAGCGCTCGATTGCTGTGATGACCATGCACAACGCCAAGGGCTTGGAGTTCACCCACGTGGTGCTTCTCGACGTCAACGCGGAGGCTCTGCCGCAGCGCTACCTCATCCAGGGGCTGGCGCAGGCGGAGGTGGATGACACCCTGCAGCGCGAGCTGGCGTTGCTCTACGTGGCGGCCTCGCGTGCGCGCGACGTGCTCGTGGTGAGCATTGTGGGGGAGCCTTCGGAGCTCCTGCCGGTCAAATAATGGCTTGGCAGTCTACCCTTAGCTCGTCGTAAGAAGGACATCCGTCGAGGTAAGCGACGTCAGTGATGAGCGTGAGCCAGCGCGAGCGGTCGCGCTCAAAGCTGATGCGGTTCTTGCGTTTGCCACTGCGATTGAGGGCCCATTGCTCGTGTACGGCTTGTAATTGTTCCTTCGCCGCTATCCCCTCAATTGTTTTGCGCGGTGGGAGAGCAACGCCCTCCATGCCGCGAATTTTGTCCCGGAAAGCTTCGTTATGTAACGCCCACAAGACCCATGCCTCTGTCTCCTTGACTGGGATGACAGGGACGACAGACACGCTGGCCTTTGCCTTTGCTTGTGCTTCGAAGATCTCATCGCGGCGCGATTGAACGCCGGCGTTGTCAGCGTCTCGGTGTACAAAGATTGCGTCAGGCTGGCCATCCTCCAGGATGTTGTTGATACCACCTTCTACTGTCTTGTTTCCGGGAGGATATGAAGCGCCGACCACATAAGAGTCAGGGTTGAAGCCAAGGTCAACGAGGGTCGCATGGATAATTTGTGCGAGTCCCTCGTCGCTTTTTCCTTCGCAAAGGAATTGGGCGTAGATGAAACGATCTGACATCACGCAACCTCGTAGGGGCTGTGCGCGGATACCTCGAGAATCTCGTTGATTGCTTCTGGAATGACCGCTGGCGTTCGAGGATTCTTTGTGCGCCAGTTGTTCTTATCAGACACTGGGAGCAAGCGGAGTGAGCCATCGTGCGGGTGGCTGTGGGCCACGAGTAGCTCGCCCCATGTATTCCGGTGGAGAGCAAGGTAAGCAGGGGAGTGGGAATTGACAATCATCTGCTGCAGTGGATTGTCCTCGCTGACCTCACGTGATGGATCTACAGCAAGCTCGTGGAGCAGGCGGTACATAGCATCGAGCTTGTCGGGATAGATGCCGTTTTCTGGTTCCTCAAAGCACAGCACATCGTGGGCTTTGGGGTCGATGGCAAGTAGTCCCAGCGTGATGAAGCGCAGCGTACCGTCAGAAAGCGCGCGCGCAGGCAGCATAGGGGAATTACCAATCTGCGCGCTCAGCGTAATCAGCTGGCGCGAGCTATCAATATCAAGGGAGACTCCGCGTACATCGACAAGATCGAGCATGGTGTCCTCGAGGCTCGTCGTTGCTTCAGAGCCGAGCTCTTGCGTCAGCCGGGCTAGAGTGGCGGGCAGGTGTGACCCGCGCTCATCGATGCTGGATGGATCATTCATCGCACTTGGTGCGCGCATTGCACTGGGCTCAAGACCAAGGAGCTTCCAGGTGCTCAGTTCTTGGTGAGCCGCAGAAATCGCCGAATACTCGGAGTTGCGGCCGTACACGGAGAGAACAGTGGAGCCGACTTCATTGAGCGGGATTTTCGGTGCGCGTCCTGCCTTGCCGGAGCGTGCTTCGATGTACTCATCCGCGGTGGTTTCTATCGACGCTTTCCTCGTGCCCTTAATCTTGATGGCTGTGTTAAGGAATTCTTCCTTGGCCCATTTGAGCTTTTCTTTAGCGTGTTTCTTAGTTAGGGGTCTCAATTCCTCTCGGATGAGCTCAATAGTGCGCACGTTTTGCCCAGGAGCAAAAGCATGCTCTACCAGTGCAATCTCGAGTTCGTAGCGGAGGTAGGTCGTCTCCGCGGTGACTACTTGTCCAAAGTCATCCTGGAAGCTGGGTGCCACTATCAATTCAGCGGCGAAGTCAATGGTCTTGTCTTCGTTCCCGAAGATCTCGGAGATATCGCCGCGCAGACCGCGCAGGTTTGCAGCGGCATCGTTGAGCGTTCCTTCTGTGGTCGCTCCAAGGAAAGAAATTGCGTCGAAAATGTTGGACTTGCCAACGGCGTTTTGGCCGACGATGCACGTATATGGGCCAAAATCAACGCTGAATCTCTTGAGATTCTTGAAGCCATCAACTTCGAGTCGGGTGAGCATGCGTCCCACTATATCGCGTAGCTTTTGCATCCCCTACGGTGATCTGTGCCCTAAACTTCTCTGCTCGGCAGGTACAATCAATGTCCTGAAAAGGCAGTGGACAGGGGAGAGTACAACCTAATCTTGCAGCAGGGTGTGTGTCCCAATTCCGCCCTATTTCGCTCTTGGGCCCGTGTCGATATCGGAGGTGAGAAGTGTCGGCTGCAAAGACAGTGACCATGTTTTTGATGGATGGATCGCCTTCAGGACGAATCAAGGCGACACTGGCCAATTGGACTGGGCGAGTCTATGTGGTTCCGCGTACAGATTTGCCCAAGAGCAAGGACCGGCCTGAGCTCAACCAGACCGGGGTTTATATCTTGTTGGGCACCGATGAGGAGTCCGGTGAAGTAAGGGCCTATGTAGGTCAGGCACGGGGACGCAAGAACGGCAAAGGGGTACTGGCTCGAGTCAGTGAGCACGTGGGTGAAGAAAAGCTGGACTACTTCACCCATGCCATCATGGTCATCACCTCCGATGATTCGATGGGACCAACCGAAATATCATACTTAGAGAACGCACTTTACTGGCAAGCCCGGAATACTGGGCGCGTGCACACCGTGAACGGAAACGAACCGTCTCCAGGCAACGTCACCGAAGAGAAGGAAGCCGAACTCAATGAGTTCATTGAGTTTGCCAAGATCGCAATTGGCGCCCTCGGCTATCGGTTCTTTGAGCCTGTCAACGAAGCTAAGCAAGCTGCGGAAGCGATCAACGCCTGCACCGAGCGCGTCGAGCCTTTGCTATACCTCGATTTTGCAGAAGCACAAGGTCAAGGGCGGCAAACCGCCGATGGCTTCGTAGTACTGAAAGGTTCGACTCTTCGCAGTACCGTGGTGCAGTCCGCGCCGGATTCGGTGAACGCCAACCGCAAGAAATTCGCTGATCGAATTAATAAAGAGATGAGGCTGCAAAGTGACACTCTCTTTACCTCTCCTTCGGCAGCCGCGGCATTTCTTACTGGAGCATCGGTAAACGGCAGGACGTACTGGAAGAACAAGGACGGCGTGACCTTGCGAGCCCTTGAGCAAAGGCAGCTGAATCTTAGCGAATAGGAGCGTTAAATCCATCCCGGCTCAGCAGCTCGCCGCGGCCTCGAAGCGGTTGCAGGCTTAATGAACTTCGAATGAAAACGGACTTTCTCGATTTAGGCCCGAAAGGCATATCCATCGATGCGCGGTCGTCCATCGATGCGCGGTGGGGCAAGCGCAAAGTTGGCGGCGAGGATGACGGGGGAGGGGAGGGCGTCGCCAAGCAGGGCCTCAGGCCAGCACGGTTGCGTCCGTTAGCGTGGTGTATCTGTGACCCGGGGTTGTGCTCATGTCGGT
>NZ_JAUNLS010000018.1 GCF_030532325.1 Corynebacterium sp. | reverse complement strand
CGGGTAAGGCGCAGGGCGGGTGGAGCGTAGGACGGACTGGATCAGCGCGGGCTTAGCCGCGGAAGGCGTACCACTGTACCGAGTTGGCCGGCAGATGCAGCTCCATCTCGTTGCCAGCGGAGTGGACGTGGCGGGGGAGATCGTTGCCGGCGCCCTGGTAGACGGCGTCGTCAGTGTTGAGCACCATCTCCCAGGCGCCGTCGCGCGGAACCCACAGGCGGTAGTTCGGCACGGAGGAGCCGGAGAAGTTGCACACCGCCAGCAGGGCGGAGCCGTCGCTGCCGTAGCGCACGTAGCCCAGCATGGAGTTGGAAGAGTCATCCGCCTTGACCCACTGGAAGCCCTCCTCGCTGAAGTCCTGGGACCACAGCGCCGGGGTATCGCGGTAGACGGCGTTGATGTCGCGCACCAGGCGCTTGATGCCGTGGTGCCACTCGCTGCCCCAGCCCTCCAGGTTGGCCCAGTCGATGGAGTAGGACTCGTTCCACTCGCTGGTCTGGCCGAACTCCTGGCCCATGAACATCAGCTTCTTGCCCGGGTGCGAGAACATGTAGCCGTAGAGGGCGCGCAGGCCGGCGGCCTTGTTCCAGTCGTCGCCAGGCATGCGGCCCCACAGCGAGCCCTTGCCGTGAACTACCTCGTCGTGGCTAAAGGGCAGGACGTAGCGCTCCGAGTAGGCGTAGATCATGGAGAAGGTCAGCTCGCCGTGGTGGTAGCTGCGGTGGATGGGATCGTGCTTGAAGTACTCCAGGGTGTCGTTCATCCAGCCCATGTTCCACTTCAGGCTAAAGCCCAGGCCTCCCTGTTCCGTCGGGGCGGTCACCCCCGGCCAGGAGGTGGACTCCTCCGCGATGGTCAGCACGCCTGGGTGCGCGCGGTGCACGGTGGCGTTGGTCTCCTGCAGGAACTGCACGGCCTCGAGGTTTTCGCGTCCGCCGTACTGGTTGGGCAGCCACTCCTCGCGGGAGTAGTCCAGGTAGAGCATGGAGGCCACAGCATCCACGCGCAGACCATCGACGTGAAACTCCTCCGCCCAATACAAGGCGTTGGCCACCAGGAAGTTGCGCACCTCGTGCCGGCCGAAGTCAAAGACGTAGGTGCCCCAGTCCGCCTGCTCGCCGCGGCGCGGATCCGGGTGCTCGTAGAGGGCCTGGCCATCAAAGCGGCCCAGGGCGAACTCATCTTTGGGGAAGTGGGCCGGTACCCAGTCGATGATGACGCCGATGCCGGCGTTGTGGAGGGCGTCGATAAGAGCACGCAGCTCATCCGGGCTGCCCCAGCGGGCCGAGGGGGCGTAGTAGCCGGAGACCTGGTAGCCCCAAGAACCGCCGAAGGGGTGCTCGGCCACAGGCAGGAACTCCACGTGGGTGTAACCGTGCTCCACCAGGTAGGGGATGAGCTCCTCGCGCAGAGAGTTGTAGTTGGAGCCGATCTTCCACGAGCCCACGTGCAGCTCGTAGATGCTCATCGGCACGTTGAGATCGTCACTGCGCGCCTGCATCCATTCCGCGTCCTCCCACTGGTAGTCCGAGGCGGTGACCACCGAGGAGGTTTCCGGCGGGGCCACCGCGGCCTTGGTCAGCGGATCCGCCTTGTCCACCCGGCCGGCGTGCTTGGTCTGGATGGCGTACTTGTAGCGCTCGCCGGCACCCACGCCGGGGATGAAGACCTCCCACACGCCGGTGGAGCCCAGGCTGCGCATGGGGAACTGGGTGGGGTTCCAGCCGCAGAAGTCACCCACCACGGCAACACCCTCGGCGTTGGGCGCCCACACGGCAAAAGCCGTGCCCTCGACGGTGCCCATGTCCGTCTCGTAGCTCTTGAGGTTGGCGCCCAGTACCTCCCACAGGCGCTCGTGGCGGCCCTCGCCGATGAGGTGCAGGTCCAAAGTGCCCAGGGTGGGCAGGAAGTGGTAACCATCGGCCACCTCGCGGGGCGGCTGGCCCGGGTAGGTGATGCGCAGGCGGTAGTCCTCCTCGCGCTCAAGCGGGGCCTGCCACATGTCGTGGCCCGCCGGGGTCATGGGCACCGAGCCGGAGGCGGTCACCAGCTCCACCGCCTCCGCGCCCGGCTGGCGGGTACGCACCGTACCCTCGTGCCAGCCATAGAAGGCGTGTGGATCGTGGTGACGGCAGCTGTTGAGCCGAGCGAGGTCGGAGGCGGGGATAGTCATAAAATTCAACGTACCTTGCTGCAGGGCGCCGCGCCCTGCTTTGTGGGGAAGAGGCTACGGGCGGTAATCAGCAACGTGGCGCCAGGCCAGCTGCTCTAGGCGGTGCGGGTCCGCGGGCGGCAGCACAAAGAGGTGAGCGACATCACGCATGGGCTCGAGGCGTACGAAGTTGCGCTCGGACCACTGGTAGGCCGCGCCGGTGATGGCGTCGTGGACCACGTAGACATCGCCAGGCTCGCGCCCGATGGCGGACATGTCCACGGTGACGGTGGCCTCCTGCGCGTTGCGCGGATCGAGGTTGACCACCGCGAGGATGACGTTGCCGGTGGCCGGATCCGCCTTGGAGTAGGCCATGATGGCCTCGTTGTCCACCTGGTGGAAGTGCAGGTTACGCAGCTGCTGCAGCGCGGGGTTGTCGCGGCGGATCATGTTGAGCAGGCGGATGAAGGCCTCCAGCGAGTCCCCGGAGTTGACCGCGGCCTGGAAGTCACGCGGGCGTAGCTCGTACTTTTCGGAGTCGAGGTACTCCTCGGAGCCGGGCGCCACCGCCTGGTGCTCGTAGAGCTCGAAGCCGGAGTACACGCCCCACAGCGGGGAGAGCGTGGCGGCCAGCGCGGCGCGGATGGCGAACATGGCCCGCCCGCCGGTCTGCAGGGACTCGTGGAGGATGTCCGGGGTGTTGACAAAGAGGTTGGGGCGGCAGATATCGGCCTGCTCCACGTGCATCTGGGCAAACTCGGTGAGCTCGTGCTTGCTGGTCTGCCAGGTGAAGTAGGTGTAGCTCTGGGTAAAGCCAGCCTTGGCCAAGCCAAACAGGCGCGGCGCGCGGGTGAAGGCCTCCGCTAGGAAGATGACCTCGGGGTGGGTGACGTGCACCTTGGCAATCAACCAGGCCCAGAAGTTCGCCGGCTTGGTGTGGGGGTTATCCACGCGGAAGGTATGCACGCCGGCGTCCACCCAGCGCATCACTACGCGGTAGATCTCGGCGTAGATGCCCTCGGGGTCGTTATCGAAGTTGAGCGGGTAGATGTCCTGATACTTCTTCGGCGGGTTCTCCGCGTAGGCGATGGTGCCGTCCGCCAGCACGGTGAAAAACTCCGGGTTGCTCGTGGCCCACGGGTGGTCCGGGGAGGCCTGCAGCGCGAGGTCGAGAGCCACCTCGAGGCCCAGTTCGTTGGCGTGGGCCACCAGCTCGCGGAAGTCCTCCATCGTGCCCAGCTCCGGGTGGGTGGCGTGGTGGTCCTGGATGGCCCAGGGGGAGCCCACGTCACCGGGCTCGGCCACCACGGAGTTGTTCTTGCCCTTGCGGTGTACCTTGCCGATGGGATGAATCGGCGGGAAGTAGACGGTGTCAAAGCCCATGTCCGCCACGCGCTGCAGGGCGGCGGCGGTGGTCTTGAAGGTGCCGTGGACGGGGTTGCCTTCCTCGTCCCAGCCGCCGGTGGAGCGCGGGAAGAGCTCGTACCAGGAGTTATACAGGGCCTCGCGGCGCTCCACGTAGACCTCGTGGATTTCGCCCTCCACCAGTAGCTCGCGCAGTGGGTGGTGGTGCAGGATGTCCGCCACCTCCGGGGAGAGGGCGGTGCGCACACGCTTGTCGACGTCCATCTGCTCGTCCGCCAGCTCCGTCGCCGCCTGCATGAGCGGGCCGGCGTGATCGGTGGGGGACTGCATCGCGGCCTTGTCAAAGAGCTCGGAGCCGTGGAGCAGATCGTTGCGCAGCTCCTCGACGCCCTGGCCGGCCTCCATCTTCTTGGTCACCGCGTTGCGCCAGGTGGAGATCGGGTCCGACCAGGCGTCGATGCGGAAGAACCAGCGGCCCATCGTCGCCGGGCTAAACACGCCGTGGACGCGGTCAGGATCCTGCGGGTCCACGCTCATGGTGGAGGAGGACACAGCGGGGGATTCGGTGTTCCACACCGAGAGGGTAGCGGCGACGGCGTCGTGGCCCTCCCGCCACACCAACGCGGTGACGGGGATGACCTCTCCCACCACCGCCTTTGTGGCGAGGTTGCCGGCAATGGACGGGCGGACATCATCGATACCAAGGCGTGTAGTCATGCCCTTTAGAGTAATGCAGCTGTGTCAGTTTCACCGGGTAGCGGAAGAATCGGCCACAATGGGAGCCGTGAATACTCCAGCAGATCCTCAACAGCAGCCAGCGGCGGCCTACACCGCGCGCCACGCAGCCCCAGAACCCGTCACCGATGACGATTGGCTCATTGACTTTCGCGGCGTCGAGTTGCGCCGCGGCGGGCGCACGCTCGTCGGGCCCATCGACTGGCAGGTCGAGCTCGACGAGCGCTGGGTGATCATCGGCCCCAACGGCGCCGGCAAGACCTCCCTGGTGCGCATGGCCGCCGCCGAGGAGTACCCGTCTGCCGGCACCGCCTTCCTCATGGGGGAGCGCATTGGTAAGACGGACATGCGCGACCTGCGCGCGGCCATCGGCATCTCCTCGGCCGCCGTTCAGCACCGCATCCCTGACAACGAGCGTGTCGATGACCTCGTGGTCTCCGCCGGCTACGCCATCCTGGGCCGCTGGCGCGAGGAGTACCAGGACATGGACTTCGGCCGCGCCCAGGAGATCCTCGAGCAGGTCGGCGCCAGCCACCTCGCCGAGCGCACCTGGGGCACCCTCTCCGAGGGCGAGAAGAAGCGCGTCATCCTGGCGCGCGCCCTCATGGCCAACCCGGAGCTGCTCATCCTCGACGAACCCTCCGCCGGCATGGACCTGGGCGGGCGCGAGGACCTCGTGGGCTACCTGGGGGATCTGGCCCTGGACGCCGACGCCCCGGCCATCGTCATGATCACCCACCACGTGGAGGAAATCCCTTACGGGTTTACCCATGCAATGATCCTCGATGAGGGTAAGGTCGTGGCGAAGGGACTCATCAACTCCGTCCTGACGTCGGACAACCTCTCGAAGGCCTTCCACCAACCCATCCAGGTGGACCGCATCGGGGAGCGCTACTTCGCCCGGCGGATTCGCTAACTCTCGGAACTTCGCAACTCCTCGGAACAATGCATGACCCAACCCATTCATGACCGTATCGACGCGATCGACCCCACAGACACCGGCGGTTTCAACGGGGGTCGACTCGCCGCTACGGTCCTGCTCTTGCGCGACGGCGCCGAGGGGCTGGAAGTCTGGCTGCAGGAGCGCGTGCACACCATGCGCACCTACCCCGGTCACGCCGTCTTCCCCGGCGGCGGGGTAGACCCGCGCGACTTCCCACCGCGCATGTGGGATTCCGGTGAGCTGTGGGCGGGCAAGTCCGTAGTCTCTATGGCCCGGCGCCTGGGCGTGACCAAGTACAAGGCCCACGCGCTGACCTTCGCTGCTGCTCGCGAGCTCTTCGAGGAGGCCGGCACCCTGCTGGCCATCAGGGAGGACGGCATCGTCTCCGACGCCTCGCGCTACCACCGCGAGCGCGAGATGCTGGAAACCCACACCATTTCCTTTACCGAGTTCCTCTCCCACAACGGCATGCGCGTCGACGCCGACATGCTCCACCCGTGGTCGCGCTGGGTGGGGGAGGACCGCGGTCACTGGTATGACACCTTTTTCTTTATTGGTGTGCTTCCCGAGGGCCAAGAACCCGACGGGCGCACCACCGAGGCCGACGACGCCGGCTGGTTCCCGCCCTCTCTCATCCTCGAGGGCTGGCGCGCGGGCCTGGTCCGCCTGGCCATCCCCACCTGGGCGCAGATCCAGCGCCTGGCCCGCTACCCCAGCGTCAAGGCCGTGCTTGACGACGTCACCTTCTCCGACCTCCGCCCCATCATCGGGGATCCCTCCGAGGACCCGCTGTACCGCGAATACTTCACCACCCAACCCGTAGACCGCATATGAGCTATACCCTCTCAGACATCGCCTTCTTCCGCGCCCACGCCTCGGATATCGCCGCCGCTACCGCGGACCTGCCGCTGACCAAGAAGTCGCTAGTGGGGGACGTCGCCACGCTGCGCAAGCAATTCGGCGAGCACGGCCGCGCCGTAGCGGAACTGGCTGGAGCCCGCCGCGGGGACAAGCTGCCCGGGCACTGGCTCATGGACCACGACTCCGCCCAACAGGCCACACCGCTGCCGGTAGCGCGCTACCGCGCGCAGCTGCTGCGCGAGGCCGGGGTGGAACTCGTCCACGACGTCACCTGCTCCATTGGCACCGAGGGCAGTGCCTATCGGCCGGGCACCTACGTGGGCTCGGATCTCGACCGCGTGCGCGTGGAGATGGCCCGGCACAACGTCGCGCACCCCGTCTTCCAGGCGGACGCGTTGACGAGAACCACCACCGCCCCCGTGGTGATCGCGGATCCCGCGCGCCGCGCCGGGGGCAACCGCATCACCCGCCTGGACCAGCTGCTGCCGCCCCTGCCGGATCTGCTTAGCGCCCACGCGGAGCTGGCCGTTAAGTGCGCGCCGGGCATTGACTACTCCGAGTGGGAGGGCCTGGTCACGGTGGTCAGCCTCGACGGCGGGGTGAAGGAAACCTGCCTGTACACCCCGGTCCTCGGCCGGGGCAGGAGGGCGGTGATGCTGCGTACGCAAGGCGGCGAGGTGGGCGTGGACGTCCTCGACGATTCCGCCGCGGAGGAGGACCTGCCCGAGGCCGGTAAAATCGGGCGCTTCATTATCGACCCCGACGGCGCCGTCGTGCGCGCGGGCCTGGTGCGCCACTACGCCGCTCGCGAGGGCCTGCGCCAGCTCGACCCGCGCATTGCCTACCTCACCGGCGAGCGCATCCCGCAGGGGGCCTCCGGCTTTCCATTCATCGAGGCCGTGCCCATGAAGAAGCTCAAGGCGGCGATGGCCGCGCACGACGTGGGCAGCCTGGAAATCCTGGTACGCGGCCAGGACGTGGACCCGGACCAGCTGCGCAAGAAGCTCAAGCTGCGCGGCAGCACGGCAAAGACGGTGGTGATCACGCGCATCGGCGCGCAGGGAATCGCGTTGTTGTGCGGACCCCGAGTAGTATCGGGCGAAGGTAATTACGCAACAAAATTCTGACGGAAAGGCGAGTGCTCACATGCCAGTAATCGTGGCTCTGGTCAAACACGTACCGGATACCTGGTCCACCAAGACCCTGGAGGCGGATCACACCTTGGATCGCGCCAGCGTGGATAACGTCATCGACGAGGTCAACGAATACTCCGTCGAGCAAGCCCTGCGCCTGCGCGAGGCCAACCCGGAGTCTGACTTTAAGGTGGTCGCCCTGACCATGGGCCCGGCGGTCTCCGAGGAGTCCCTGCGCAAGGCTCTGGCCATGGGCGCGGACGAGGCCGTCCACGTCAGCGATGACGCGCTCTCCGGTGCCGACGCCCTAGCCACCGCCTGGGTACTCAACGCCGCGGTGAACAAGGTGGCGGAGACCTTCGGGGAGGTGCAGCTGATCACCATGGGCAACTCCTCCTCCGATGCCAGCACCGGCGCGCTCGCCGGCCTGCTCGCGGAGTACCGCCAGCTGCCGGCGCTGACCGAGCTCAACTCCGCCAGCCTGGCCGGTGGCACCCTCAGCGGCACCCGCGAGGACGCCCACGGCCACTGGGAGCTCGAGGCCTCCCTGCCGGCCATCGCCTCCTTTGGCGATAAGGCGGATAAGCCGCGCTTCCCCAACTTCAAGGGCCTCATGGCCGCCAAGAAGGCCGAGATCACCACGCTGAGCGTGGCGGAGCTGGGCATCGACGGCGTGCCGGCCACCACCGCAGTCACCGCCGCCGCGCAGCGCCCAGCCCGCACCGCCGGCGAGGTCATCGCGGAGCCGGATGCAGCCACGGCCGCGGCGAAGATCGCGGACTTCCTGGCCGCGAAGAACTTTATCTAGCCACCACCGAAGCGAAGAGAAGAAAAGGGAGCAAGAATGTCTCACGTCTACGTGCTTGTAGAACACGAAGCAGGCCAGCTGAGCGCCGTCACCGCTGAGCTCGTGACCGCCGCCCGCGCGCTGGGTACGGTCTCCGCCGTGGTGGTCGGCCCCGATGCCGCGGCCTTCGACGCCGAACTCGGCGCCCTGGGCGCCGCCCAGGTGGTGCAGGCCACCGCCGCCGATTACAACAAGCGCCTCATCACCCCGGAGGTGGACGCCCTCCACGCGCTGGCCGCGAACAACCCGGCGCCCGTCGTCTTAGCCGCCACCCCCACCAACAACGAGATCGCCGGCCGCCTGGCCGCCCGCCTGGGCTCGGGCGTGCTGGCCAACGTGGATGCCATCAACGCGGACGGCTCCGCGCACATGACCATCTTCGGCGGCTCCTACGAGACCACCTCCACGGCCACCGGCTCGGCCGTCTACACGCTGCGCCCGGGTTCCGTGAAGGCCGACCCCCAGCCGGTGGCCGCCGCCCCGGCGCCCTTCGAGCTGCCCGCGGCCACCGCCAAGGACGTCACCGTGACCTCCTTTACCCCGGCGGAGAGAACCGCCCGCCCGGAGCTGACCTCCGCAAAGGTCGTTGTGTCCGGTGGCCGTGGTGTGGGCGATGCCTTCGGCACCATCGTTGAGCCGCTGGCCGACGCCCTCGGCGGCGCCGTGGGCGCCACCCGCGACGTGGTGGATTTGGGCTACTACGACCCCGCGCATCAGATCGGCCAGACCGGCGTGACCGTTTCCCCGGAGCTCTACATTGCGCTGGGCATCTCCGGCGCCATCCAGCACACCTCCGGCATGCAGACCTCCGACACCATCGTGGTCATCAACCAGGACCAGGACGAGCCCTTCTTCCAGATCGCGGATCTCGGCGTGGTGGGGGATGTCCACGAGATCGTGCCGGCCCTGGTCAAGGAATTGGAGTCGCGCGCATAATGTCTCACTACTTCGATTACGCCGCCACCCAGCCCATGCGCCAGGTGGCCATTGACGCCTGGGTGGAGGCGGCGGGCGCGCTCAACTCTGGCGCCAGCTACGCCTCGGGCCGCCGTGCGCGCTCCGTGCTGGACGACGCCCGCGAGACCGTCGCCGAGCTGCTGGGGTGCGAGCCCATCGAGGTGATCTTCACCGCTTCGGGCACGGAGGCTGACAACATCGCGGTGCAGGGCTTCTACCGCGCCCGCCGCGGCGAGCAGGGCGGGCAACGCATCATCTCCACCCCGGTGGAGCACTCCGCGGTGCGCCAGACCGTCGAGCACCTGCGCAAGGCTGAGGGCGCGCAGGTGGAGCTGCTGCCGGTGGGTGCCGACGGCCGCGTCACCGACTTCAGCGCGTTGGATACCCCGGCCGCGCTAGCCACCTGCATGTGGGCTAACAACGAGATCGGCGTGATCGAACCCATCGAGGAGGTCATCGCCCGGGCCACCGCCGTGGGCACCCCGGTGCACGTGGACGGCGTGCAGGTCGTAGGCAAGATCCCGGTGAACTTCCACGCGGCCGGCATGAGCACCCTGGCAGCTAGTGCCCACAAGTTCGGCGGCCCGCGCGGCACTGGCCTGCTGCTGGCCAAGCGCACCCCGGTGCCGCAGCCGCTGACTTTCGGCGGCGGGCAGGAGCGCGGCCTGCGCCCCGGCACGGTGGACGTGGCCAGTGCCAGCGCCCTGGCCGCGGCACTGCGCGAATCCGTGGCTGAGATGGAAGCGGAGGAGGCCCAGGTGCGCCGCCTGCGCGATAAGCTGCAGCAGGCCATCGTGAGCACCATCGAGGACGTCCAGGTCAACTCTTCTGAGCCGGGCCTGGCCTCCCACCTGCACGTCTCCTTCCCCGGCACTGACGGCGATAGCCTCATCATGCTGCTAGATTCTGCCGGCATCGAGGCCTCCGCGGGCTCTGCCTGCCACGCGGGCGTCAACCGCATGTCCCACGTGCTGGAGGCCATGGGGGTCAGCGAGGAGCGCGGCCTGGGAAGCCTACGTTTTAGCCTGGGCAGGATGACCACCGAGGAGGACGTGGACTACGTGGCCCAGAAGCTGCCGGAGCTCATCCAGCGCGCACGCAGCGTCTCGTAGAAAAGTCACAGACTTCTCGCAGCCCATTCTCTTTCACCCGGTCATAGTCTGACCGGGTGAATTCTTTTGTCGGTGTGCCGGTCCTCCGCGATATCCTGCGCCTTCCCCTGACGGGCCCGGTCAACGGCGCGCTCTACACGGCGGTGCTCGTGCTCGGCGCGCTGCTCATCGCTTGGAGGCTTAAGCGCCGCGACGGCCTCTCCCTGCTGCTGGCGCTGCCCTTGGTGGTGGCCGCCTACGCTGCGCTGCGCCGCTGGGACGTGCCGGTGCATCTTTTCGTCGCCGGGCTGGTACCCGTGGTAGCAGTCATTTCGCTCATCCACCACTCGGGGCGCCGCGCGCTCATGGCCGCGGTGGCCGTCGTCAGCGCAGTGGCCACCGCTGGGCTGGTCAACGTGGAGTACCAGTCTTACCCGGACGTCGGCTCCCTGGACCCGCAGCCGGTGGCCCCGGAGATGAGCTACGCGGAGTCTAGCTCGCGGGGCCTAGAGTCCCCAGGCGCCGATCACTCTGCGGCTGGCTCCGGGGCGGCCATTGTGCACGTGGATCTGCCTGGCAGGTCCTCCGGGTTCCACGCCCGCCAGGCCATCGCCTACCTCCCGCCTGCCTACTGGACTCAGCGCCTGCCGGTGCTCGTCTTGCTGCACGGCAACCCCGGCGGCCCGGAGCAGTGGTTCGGCGCAGGGGAGGCCGCCGAGACCGCCGATGCCTTCCAGCGCGCCAACGGGGGACTCAGCCCCATTGTTGTGGCCGTGGACGCCACCGGCAGCGAGAGTGCCAACCCTATCTGCGTGGACTCGCCGATGGCCAACGTCATGACCTACCTCAGCCGCGACGTACCCCAGGATCTCAAGCAACTCTTCCGCGTGGACGAGGACCAAGAGCACTGGACGCTGGCCGGGCTCTCCTACGGAGGCACGTGCTCGCTGCAGGTTCTCACCACCCACCCCGAGGCCTTTGGCTCCATCGTGGACATCTCCGGCGAGCCCGAGCCGACCATCGGCAGCCACCGCGCCACCGTGGAGAAGTTCTTCGGCGGCAGCGAGCGCGCCTTCGCGGCGAACAACCCCGCTGATCTGCTCAGCACGCAGCGCTATCCGGGCAAGAAGGCCGTCTTCATCACCGGAAACCGCGATGAGGTCTCCCTGGACGCGCTGCGCGAGCTCTCGGAAAAGGCCCGCCGGGCGGGTATCGCCACCTTTTACGGCATCCGGCCTGGCGGCCATTCCTTCGACGTGTGGCGCCCCGCGCTGCGCGACACCTTCGCCTGGGCGGCCTACCGCGGCGGCCTGAGCACCACCACTGATCCCTTCGATGGAGTCCACGATGACGATGTTCACCTCTGAGACATTCACCAAGACCATCCCTGCCGCGCTGTGGCGCGCCCGCACGCTCGCCGCCGGTGTCCCCGTCACCTGCGGCCTGCTGCTGAGCATGTGGCTGGCCTTTGCCGCGCGCGGGGTGCTCCCGCCGGTCCTGCCTGCGCTCTTGACAGCCTCCACGCTCGGCGGGCTGGCCTCGCTGAGCCTTCTGGCCCTGGCGCTGTGCATTCCCGCGGAGCGGGTGCTGGGATCGCGGGGCATGCTGCTGGCGGGGCTGGGCATCGAGCTGCTCGCAGTGCCCGTCGCTCTGGTGGCCGCCCGCGGTATCGAGCTGGCCGGGCTCAACCGCTGGGGCGAGGACCTCCTGCACTCCACGCAGCTGACCCCCATCGCGTTCATCGTAGGTGCGGCGGGCTGCGCCTCGGCGTGGATGCCGCGGCTGTGGCAGCGCCGCGTGCGCGTGGTCATCCTCGCGCTCATGGCCACCATGGCGCTGTACTCGGGCTCGCTTGCCGACGTCCTCGGTACCACCGCAGCGTTCATGTCGATCGCAGCGGGCATCGCCTGGGCGCTGCTGTGCCGGGGGCGTGCGGAAGGCGGGGTGATGCCGGTGGGGTGGGCGTCGACAAGCGAGAAGCGCGTACTCACCGCCATCGTGGTGGGGGCGGTGGCGCTGGGCCCGCTGTTGGTGGCGCTCAACCCGGCCGCGGAGGGGCCCTTCAGCCCGGTGACCCAGTTGATGTGGTCCGGTGACGTATCGGCCTACCAGGCGCAGGCGGCCTGCGCGGCGGATAGCGCCTCGCAGCTGTGCCGGGAGGCGGTGGATTTCAGCCGCGTCTCCGGGCTCGGGCCGCTGGTGGCCAACCTCATGCCTGCGGTGATCCAGTTGGTGGTGTGCTTCGGGCTCATGCGCGGCCGGCGCGCGGCGTGGTGGGCGGCCTGTGCCATCCAGCCCATTGTCATGGCTGTGCTCTTGACGCAGCTGGCGGATCTTGATGCTGACGGGATAGTGCTCTACGGGGTGAACCTCGCCACGGTGGTACTGCCGTGGCTGGCCTGCCTGGTGGTTCTGCTGTGGAACCGGCGGGCCTTCAGCGTGCGCGAATCCCGCGCTGAGCTGCGCCGCGCCCTGCGCCGGGTGCTGGCGGTGGCGGCGCTGTGTGCGGGCGTGTGGTGCGCCGGAGCCTACGGGCTGCGCGAGTCCTTCCTGGGTGGGGCTGGCTGGCCGGAGATCCTCGGCGAGTTGCCCCTGCGCTTCCTCCCGCCGGTGGTGGGGCTGATGTTTCCCTACTGGATGGTCCCGAACAGCGCGGCGAGCTGGATGCTCTACGAGTGGACGGGCACGGTGCTGTGGCTCGCGGTGGCCTGGGTGGCCTACCGGATGTTCGCCACCCCGGCGGATCCGGCGGCCGAGGCTACCCGTGCCCGGGCCCGCGCGGTGCTGGATCAGGGCAGTGGCGACCACCTCTCTTTCATGTCCCTGTGGCCGGGAAACCGCTACTTCTTTAACGCGGCCGGTACGGGCTACGTGGCCTATCGGGCCTGGGGCGGGGTAGCGCTGACGCTGGGGGAGCCGGTGGGGTGCGAGCGCGCGCAGGTGGCCGAGGAGTTTGAGGCCTTCGCCCGCGAGCAGGGGCTGCGGCCTGCCTGGTACTCAGTGGGGGCTTCGTTTCAGCGTCCCGGCTTTAGCCGCGTGGAGGTCGCCGAGGAGGCCGTGCTCTCCACCGAGCACGCGGACTTTAAGGGCAAGAAGTTCCAGAACGTGCGCACCGCCCGCAACCGTGCAGTCACGGAAGGAGTACGGACTTACTGGAGTACGTGGGAGGAGCTGAGCCTGGTAATGCAATCGCGCATCAGCGAGCTTTCCGAGTCCTGGGTGGTGGACAAGGCCCTGCCCGAGATGGGCTTTACCCTTGGCGGGCTGGCCGAGATGCAGGTGCCGGGCACGCGGCTGCTGGTGGGTGTGGATAAGCAAGGCGCGCTGCACGGGGTGACCTCTTGGCTGCCGGTGCGCGAGGAGGGGCGCTTGGTGGGCTACACCCTTGACGTCATGCGGCGAGCGGAGGGCGGCTTCAAGGGAGTCATGGAGTTTCTCATCTCCGAGGCGCTCCTTGTGGCCAAGGAGGAGGGCTGCGGGTGGATTTCGCTCTCGGGCGCCCCGCTAGCTGCGCACCCGGAGAACCCCGGCCTGGTGGACGCTCTGCTCGCTCGGCTGGGGCAGGGCATGGAGCCGGTGTACGGCTTTCGTTCCTTGGCGGCCTCGAAGCGCAAGTTCCAGCCGCAGGAGCACACCTGGTATGTGGTCTACGAGGACGAGCTGGCCTTGCCGGCCATCGGTATGGCGGTGGCGCATGCCTACCTGCCGCAGATGCGCCCTGCTGACGCCGCCCGCGCGGTGAAGGCCTGGCGCCAGGCTCGTGCCCGTGTGCGGCAAGTGTGAAGAAAGTTATCTATGTTTCGCGTGTTGTGAACGTGACAAATGGGACTAAGCCGGTACTGTGGCGCGCATGACCTATGCACGCCGCCTTGTTGCCATCGCCGTTTCCGCTGTGACTGCCCTGACACTTTCCTTGTCCCCTGCCGCCGCAATCCCGTCCACCGCGCCCTCGGGCATCGACGTCTCCTCCAACAACCACGCCTCGCTGCGTGGCATCGACTGGAACGCCGTGAAGTCCGACGGCCAGTCCTACGCCTTTGTCAAGGCCACCGAGGGCACTGGCTACGTCAACGAGAAGTTCGTGGGCGACGCCAACGCCGCCCGCGTGGCTGGGCTTAAGGTGGGCGCCTACCACTACGCCCGCCCCGCTGGCGACGCCAAGTACCAGGCTGCCAACTTCGCATCCCAGATCGCGCTGGTGCCCGGCCAGACCCTGCCGCCGGTGCTCGACATCGAGGTCAGCGAAGGGCTGAGCCAGGCGCAGCTGACCGAGTGGATTGACACCTTTATGACTGAGGTCAAGCACCTCACCGGCCGCACCCCGATGCTCTACACCTACAAGTACTTCTGGATGGGCGAGATGGGCAACACCACCGAGTTCTCCGAGTACCCGCTGTGGCTGGCCGCCTATCAGGACACCGCCCCGGAGCCCGTCGGCGGCTGGGACAAGCTGGCCTTCTGGCAGCGCTCCGGCTCCGGCCGCGTGGCCGGCGTGGAGACCGACGTGGACATGAACCTCTTCAACGGCACCCACGCCCAGCTGGAGTCCTTCTCCGCCGGCAACTACATCGACTTCGGCGGTGTGCTGCGTGAGATGACCGTGCCTGGCCTGGACCTCGGCGAGGACGCCACCGCGCTCATCGGCGCGATTATCGCCCTGGCCGCCGGTGCCGCCCTCATGCCCGCGGTGGTGGACGCGGCTGCCGACGCCGGCATCAGCATCGACCCGCAGGGCCTGGCCACCCAGGCCGAGCAGCTGCTCAACGACGGCGCCATCACCACCGATGACCTGCAGAAGCTCATCAGCAACGACGCCACCGTGAGCGACCTGGCCATCTTCCTAGACAACGCCGATCATCTGCAGCAGATGAGCTCTGCCAACACCGGCGCCGCCCCGGAGGCAGGCGCCGCCGATCAGGGTGGCGATGAGAGCAACGCCGCGGCTGTGTCCGACATCGAGGTCGACGCCGAGGACGTCGCTGCCGCCTCCGAGATGGCCGACGCCGCCGGCGTGGAGACCCCGGACGTGGATCACGTCCAGGTGGCCGGCGCGGTCAACCAGGCCCTCAACTAGTCGGCGCTGACCTCAGCAGATTTTACCGGAGGATCCCAGCGCGGCTGCGCGGCGTCGATGAACCTGCGCGTCCACGCCTCGTCCTTGTAGTGGGCGGGAACCGCCCCGGAGAGCAGGGGCTTGGCCAGGGCGGCGGCCTCCGGCGAGCCCTCGGCGGGTAGTTCGGCGTCGGAGCCAATGAGGATGATGTTGCCGTAGCGCCGACCCTTGAGCATAGGGGGATCGGCAATGCACGCGACGTGCTCGAAGACCTCCCGCATTCCGGCCAGCTCCGCGGTTGCCCCGCGCAGATCCGAGTGATCGCCGCAGTTGGCCACGTAGAGCCCGCCCGGGCTAAGCACCCGGTGGGCGTGGTGGAAAAACTCCACCGTGGTCAGCGGCTGCGGTGTTTCGGCACCGGCGAAGACGTCGCGGATGATGACGTCGAAGCGCCCAGGCGGGAAGCCCTCGGTGACCTCCCTGGCCTCGCCGGCGCGGATCTTGACCCGCGGGGCCTTGGGGATATCGAAGAGCTCGCGGATGAGCTCGCCCAGGCGAGCGTCGAGCTCCACCACGGTGTTGTGGGAATCCGGCCACAGGTCCGCGACATACCGTGGCAGCGAGCAGCCCCCGCCGCCCAGGTGCAACAGGCGCCTGCCAGGTGAGAGGGACTCCAAGGCAGCGGCGATCCAGCGCATGTACTCGAACTCCAGCTCGCGCGGCTGGCCCAGCACGATGTGCGAGGAAGGAACCCCGTTGATGTTGAGGATGTAGGCATCCTCCCGGAAGGTGTCCGCCTCCACCACGAGCTCCCCAGTGGAAATGGCGTAGGTGCCCGCGATGCTCTTCGTCGCTTTGCCCGCGCCTGCGCTGCTGGAACCTCCGCTGCCTCGTTTTCTACCCATTGCCCCAGAACTAGTCGCAGCACGCGCGGGCGCCGAATTGCGTGGACTGAGAAGGCGTGGACTGAGCCAGACGGGAGCGTTTGGACTGTGCTCACGAGGAGTCCATACTGTTAGGCATGCGAGTTCTAGTAGCAATGTCCGGCGGCGTGGATTCCTCCGTTGCGGCGGCCCGCGCCGTCGAGGCCGGTCACGACGTGGTGGGGGTCCACCTCGCGCTGCACAAGGACGCCCAGCAAACCCGAGAGAAGGCCCGCGGCTGCTGCTCCCTGGAGGATTCTGCCGATGCCCGCCGCGTGTGCGACAAACTGGGCATTCCCTTTTACGTGTGGGACTTCTCCGAGGAATTCAAGGAGGCCGTCATCGGGGACTTCGTGGACTCCTACGCCCGCGGTGAGACCCCGAACCCGTGCTTGCGCTGCAACGAGAAGATCAAGTTCGCTGCGCTGCTGCGCAAGGGCATGGCGCTGGGCTTCGATGCCGTGGCCACCGGCCACTACGCCACCATCGATGAGAACGGCTACATGCGCCGCTCCCTTGATGAGAACAAGGATCAGTCCTACGTGCTGGGGGTCATCACCAAGGAGGAGCTGGATCACTGCTTCTTTCCGATCGGCGATACGCCCAAGCCCCAGATACGCGAGGAGGCCAAGAAGCATGGCTTCTCAACGGCCACCAAGCCCGACTCCTACGACATCTGCTTCATCCCGGACGGCAACACCCAGGCCTTCCTGGGCAAGTCCATCGGCATGCGCCCGGGCATGATCGTAGACACGGAGGGCCAGGAGCTCAAGGAACACGACGGCGCGTGGAATTTCACCATTGGCCAGCGCAAGGGGCTGGACATTAAGACCCCGACCGCCGACGGCAGCCCGCGCTACGTCACGGACATCGACGCCGAGTCCGGCACGGTGACCGTCGGCTCGCGCGCGGATCTTAGCGTCAGCGGCATTGAGGCCGACCGCCTCAAGTACCTCCACCCGGCCATGGAGGGGGAGTTTGACTGCGAGGTGCAGGTGCGCGCCCACGGTTCGGTGGTGCCATGCCGCGCGCACGTTGACCGCGAGGCTGACCGCATGGTGCTCGAACTCAAGGAGCCGCTGCAGGGCGTGGCCCGCGGGCAGGCGGCCGTGCTCTACCTGCCGAGCACCGACGAGCTGGGCGATATCGTGCTGGGTTCGGGCACCATTTGCGCAACCTCACGAGCCGCATAGATGACTGGGTTTGCACGCGGCCCCATGCCGGGCCTGTCCATTGCCGAGGCCGCCGACATCATCATGGGGGAGACAGGCCAGCTGCCCGCCATCCCGCAGCTCCCGCAGCGTGGGCTGGGATCGGATGCGGTGGGGCGCACCGCCAGCATGCTCGCGGCCATCAGCATTGACCGCGGCCCACGCGCGTGGCGGATGACCGCGCGCCCGCAGCTGCTTACTCGCAGGATCTGGGACAGGTTGGAGCGCGATCTCGACGAGATCCAGGAGGCCTGGGGCGAGAGCGTGCAGCGCATCAAGGTGCAAGCGATGGGCCCGTGGTCGCTGGCGGCGAGCATTGAGCTCTCCAATGGGCACCGGGTGCTCACAGATCGCGGCGCGCTAGAGGAACTCACCGAGGCCCTGCGCGCAGGCGTGGCCGAGCACGCGGCCGACGTGGCCCGTCGCTTCCATGCCGAGGTGGCGGTGCAGCTCGACGAGCCACTGCTGGCGCAGCTTATTGCGGGGCAGGTGCCCGGCACCACGGACTTTGATACCATCCCGCCGCTGCCGGCCGAGGCGGCACTCGAGCGGCTGGCGCCCTTCGAGGCCGAGTACCTCTACGCACCGCCGGTGTGGGAGGCCGCCCGCGCGGCAGGCACCTTCCTCACTGACTTCGCTGGGCTCGACACCGGCGAGCACTTCGACGGCCTCGGCGAGCACCTCAGCGCGGGTAAGCGCATCGGCTTCGGCGTTGCAGGCAGGGATGCCCGCGCCGAGGCGATAGCCATTGCTCGTCATTTCGACCGCATGGGCATGCCGCGCGAGTTGCTGGTGGATCACGTGGACGTCTATCCGGTCGCGGCGAATGCGGCCACGCTGCGCTCGGCGGCGGCGACCGCCGGCATGCTCGAGCGCGACGCCGGGGACCTCTAGACGGGGTTTATCGGCGCGGCGTGAGCTAGCGGGGGCTCCTTGAGCCAACCGCTCTAGTCGACTCTCCCCAGCCGGTCCGTTCCGGTGAAGTAGCGCTCCATGTAGGGGATGACGAATTGGAGCTGGCCGTGGGCGATGGGTTCGATGAGGTCGGCGTCGATAAGCCGCTGGCGCGTGGCCGATAACGAGCGGACCGTGCGCTGGAGGTGCGCAGCGATGTCCGCGATGTCCGCCACACCGCCGGTGATGACCGCGGACATGGCCTCGAGGAACTCGCGCTGCGCCGGCGGCAGGGCCGTGGTGGCCGGCTGATGCACCTGGACTCCCAGGGTGGTGATGGCCTGCTGGGAAATCGCCTCCACGTGCTCGGCCTCGATGTGGCTCGTGCCCAGGCGCTCGGCGCGCGACCACGCCAGGGAGCCCACCAGCTGGACCAGGTAGGGGTAGCCGCGGGAGAGCTCCACGGCGGCGCTGACGGCGGGCCCGGTGAACTGCAGCCCGGAGTTGGCGGCGGTGGCGGTAAAGGCCTCGGCGGCGTTGGCGGGGGAGAGCGGGCCAAGGACGAACTTCTGGGCGCGGCGCAGGAAGGTCACGCCGGGCAGATCCAGCAGCTTGTTGATGCCCTGCGGCAGCCCGGCGGCGACAATCGCCACGTCCAGCTCGTCGCGCACGAGGTCCTGATAGGTCACCGCGATGGTGGTGAGATCCTCGGTGTGGGCGTCTTGCACCTCGTCGATGCTAAGCAGCACCCCCACCCCGCGCAGCAGGGACAGCAGCTCGCGCAGGCGGGTGTTGAGGTTGTGCGTGAAGGGCACCTCGGTAGTGTGCTCGATGCCGATGGAGCCCACCCCGCCGATGCCTAGGCGGTTGATTCTGCGCTTATCGGAGGGCGAGAGGCGCTCGATGATGCGCGGGATGGTGGTGTTGACCAGCTCCTCGACCATGGTGCTGCGGCCGGAGGCGCGCAGCGTGATCCAGCCCTGGGTCTCGGCGATATCCTCGAGCTCGTTGAGCAGGACCGTCTTGCCGATTCCGCGCGCACCGCTGATGACCAGCGAGCGGCCCGCGGTTCCTGCCTGAGCGTGCAGCGCCCCGCGGAAGGTATCGAGGACAACCGAGCGCCCCACCCAAAACAGGGGCGGGGCGCCGAAGGTGGGGCGGAAGGGGTTCTGCGCAGTCATGTCGCCAGTATAGCGCGAGTGGAGACTTGGGAGATTTCGGAGACTTTTAATGCGCCGGAGATTCGGGAGACTTTGCCTCCTGGCGGGCGGCGGCCGGGTGCGCGGGTGCGGGCCGGGTGAGCAAGATGGGGGCGAAGAGAAACATGGTCTAGCTCATCTCCTTGAACAGCTCGTGGGCAAGGCTCTCAGTGCCCATCAAGGTGTCGTTGTTGGCAAAGGCCGCATGGCGGGTGTCTGGGTCGATGATCAGCATGGTGGAATAGCCGTAGGTTCCGCCGTCGTGCCAGTAGCCGCCACCGTCCTCCGGCGCGTTGACCTCCCAGCCGTAGGTGACGTCACCGTTGCTCATCATCCACTGGGCAAACTTCGACATGTCAGCGGCGGTGGAGCGAATCGCGCCGGCGGGGGCGGAGCCCTCCATTTCCCAGGGCTGGGCGGCACGGCCACTGGCCATGATGCCGCGTGGGGCATCGGCAGGCACGCTACCCGGGGTCATGAGGTAGGTCTCGCTCATGCCGGCAGGGTGGAAGATCCGCTCGCGCAGCAGCTGCTCGTAGGGCACGCCGGCCTCGGTTTCGAGGACGTGGCCGAGCAGCGCGTATCCCAGATTGGAGTAGCTTTCCTCCCCGCGGCCAGAAAGTTCGGCGTCGGTGGCCGCCTCCATGATGTCATGGACGCTCTCGCCCTCGTAAGGGTTGGCGCCGGTGATCATGTCCGTGATGTTGCTCAGCGCATTGGTGCTGGCCAGCCGCGGCAGGCCCGAGGTGTGATCCCGCAGCTCGCGCAGACTGACCGTGGCGATGGGTGTATCGCCGACGTCGAGCACCTCGCCCACGGTGGTGTCTAGGCTCAGCCGCCCAGCGGCCACCTCCTGGTGGAGCAGTTCCGCGGTGAACATCTTGGTCACCGAGCCGATCTCTACCTCCGTGTGCGCGTCTGCGCCCAGGCCCGCAAAGGTGGTCTCATCGCCGTTGAGGGTAAAGGCAGTGACGTTGCGGAAGCCGCGCTGCGCGTGCTTGTCGATGGCCCCGGCAAGGTCGGCGTCGCCCGTGCGCTGGGTAGAGAGCGTGATGGGCTTGGGGCCGATGAGTATCAGGGCCCCGGCCAGGATGAGGGCGACGAGGATGGCGAGGACCAGTGTCAGGGGGCGGCGCCGTACGGGTTCAGTATTGTGCGCTGTGTGATTGTGTGCTGCGTGGCTCATCAGTGATCCTCCGCCGCGATAACGATGCTCATCAGGGGGACGACCCTGCTGGGGCGGATGGACCACCGGCCCTCGTCTTTGGCTACCCAGCCGGCGGACTGCAATGCGCCGAGGTGGTGGTAGGCGGTGCCGGTGGAGCTGACTACCTCTTCCTCTACGAGCTCCGCCGCGGTGGCAGGCGCGCAGAGGAGCCTGCGCAGGATCTCACCGCGCACCGGGTGGGCCAGCGCGGCGAGGCGCTCCAGTTTGTCGGACCAAGACTCATCCGCGATGAAGTGGGTGGGGCGCTGCCACTGGTAGGCAAAGCGCTTGCCACCAAAGCTGACGTCGCCGCCGAAGATGACGGAGCCATCGGGGATCTCCGGGCCGTTCTGCAGGGCGCTGACGAGCCAGAAGCGATCGGCATCCGGGGAGGAGACGGTGTGGTGTTGAGGGGAAGTGGGGCTGGAAATGCCGTTGCCGGAATCGAGCGCTTCGATGCGGCGCTCAAGCTCAGCCAGGCGTGCTTCAAGGTCGGTCGCTTTCATAATTCTAGAATTAAAGAACTCTAGAATTATGGTAACCGCTGGAGGGAAATAGCTCCTGTGCCGGGCTTAAGAAATCATCGGCCACGCGGCGGAGACGTCAGAGGCAGCCTTGCCCTGGCCCTGCAGGTACTTCTTGAAGGACTCGCGGTCTTTGTACCACTCGACCGCTTGGAACTCCATGAGCTCCGTGGTGTCCATCTGGGATAGCTCTGGGTAGTGCTGGCGCACCTGTTTCCACGCCACGCGGGCGGCGGCGAGTGCATCCGAGGTGGCCTCGTGGGCGTTATCCAGCTGCACGCCGTAGTGCGCGGAGACGTCAGTCAGCGTGCGCTTGCCCTTGCGCCACTTGTCCTTGACGCGGTCGATGACGAAGGGATCGTAGACTGGCCCGTTGACGGTGAAGTCCCCGGTCAGCGCGCGCAGGACGGAAAGGTCATAAGCCGCGTTGTAGACAACAAGCGTGAGGCCTTCCTCCCAGCCTTGGTAGATGGCCTCCACGGTTTCCTTGAGGACTTCCTCGTGCGGGCGGCCCTCCGCGCGGGCCTTTTCCGTGGTGATGCCGTGGATCTTGGCGGCTGCCTCCGGGATCTCCACGCCGGGATCCGCCAGGGTTTCTTTCTTGGTCACATCCCGGCCATCAATGCGCACGAGCGCGGAGGTGACAATGCGGGCTTCTTTGGGGTTGGTGGAGGTGGTCTCCAAATCGAAGGAAAGCATGCGGGTGGCGTCGAAGTTCATGCGTTTCACTCTAGTGCCTAGCCCGGACAGCGCGGCGCGGTGTTCGAAAGTCCGCGAGACTGGCACTGTGAGTCCTGCAGAATGACGAACTCGGTGCTGCAGAATGACAGACGTGTCTCTGTAGAATGACGAACTCGATGTTGCAGAATGACAGACATGGTTCTGCAGAATGACGGATAGAGTATTGTGAAATGACTATCGGCAGGTAGGATGGGCTCTATGAATTCATACATTCGGCGAGGTCTTGAAGAGCTGGCGCGGGAGGTTCTTGAGTTTTCTCCTATCTTGCATGTCACCGGTTCCCGTCAGGTGGGCAAGTCAACGCTGACTCAACACCTCGGCTTGGATGAGGCGGTCTACGTCACGCTCGATGATCCCGCTGCACTGTCCTTGGCTCAGGATGACCCACTGTATTTTGTGAAACAGGGTGGTGATCGAGCGCTCATCATTGATGAGATCCAGCGCTTGCCGGAGTTGAGCTTGGCCTTGAAAGCGGAAGTCGATGCAGATCGGCGCCCCGGCCGTTTTGTCATAACGGGGTCCTCTGATTTTGCGCGCGGATTAGGGCGCAAGGATTCGCTAGCCGGCCGGATGGTTGATCTGCATCTTCACCCCCTGGCACAACAGGAGGTGGCTGGGACCCTGGACATGGGGACTTTTGTTGATAGAGTGCCGGAGCTTCTTTCCCTGAGCTCGCAAACAGTAGCACCAGAGGTTGTCACGCGAAAAGAACTGGTAGGCATGCTCCTTCGAGGCGGGTATCCGCCCGTGCTGGAGTTGAGTCCGCGGATGCGCAAGCTGTGGTTTGACTCCTACCTAGGGCACATGACCGTCGTGGAAGAGACGCTGGCGCAGGAGCGTGCGCAACCTGGGCGTCTCCAGTCACTCATGCGTCTGTCAGCAGCGCACCAGGCGGGGGAGTTGGTTCCCTCGAAGTTGGCCAGGGAAGCTGATATTCCGGCATCGACCGTGCGCAGCTACCTGGATACGCTTGCGCGGCTGTTTCTGCTTTCGCAAGCCAAGGCGTGGAAAAATAACCTGACAGCCCGGGAGGTTTCCAAACCAAAGGCCTGGGTCACTGATTCTGGATTGGCATGCTGGCTCTCAGGTCAAGAGGAATCGGCACTCATGAACCCGATGGCCAGCTCCAACTTTGGCCATCTGGTCGAGGGCTTTGTCCTTCAAGAGCTCTGTGCCCAGCAGGGATGGGCGGATACTGACTACCGGATTCTCCACTGGCGTGAAAGCGGGGGAATGGAAGTAGACGCGATCATCGAGTACGCAGATGGAAACATTGTGGCTGTCGAAGTGAAGTCTGGGTCAACGGTGAAAAGTGACCACGCCAAGCACCTCGCGGTTCTTCGGGAGAAGCTGGGCAAGAAGTTTGTAGGAGGCTTCGTGTTGGCTCCCATTGATCGCGTGCAACCATTGGGAGAAAAGCTCATCGCCCTGCCGATGTCCTACCTGTGGCGGAGTTGATGAGAACGCTTCTGACCACCGCCGTCATGTAACCCGCTGCCGTGTCCGCGGCACTGGCTAGACTGGTTCACCGTGACTAACCCAGTAGATATCCAACGCGAATGGTCCGAGCTCGCCCAGGAGGTACGCCGCCACCGGGAGCAGTACTACAACGGCGAACCCACGATCCCGGACGCGGACTTCGACGCCCTCTTCCAGCGCCTGCTGGCCCTCGAGGCCGAGCACCCCGAGTTGCAAACCCCGGACTCGCCCACCCAGCAGGTGGGCGCGGCGCCGGAGGGTGCGGCGGATATTGAGCACCTGGAGCGCCTCTACAGCCTGGATAACGTCTTCAGCGCAGAGGAGATGCAGGACTGGCTGGACCGCACCCCGGCCAAGACTTACCTCACTGAGCTGAAGATTGATGGCCTGTCCATCGACTTGGTCTACCGCGACGGCACACTCACCACCGCCGCTACGCGTGGCGACGGCCGCGTGGGCGAAGACATCACCGCCAACGCCAAGGTGATCCCGGACATCCCGCACCAGATCACCGGCACCGATGACTACCCCGTGCCGGCGGTGCTGGAGGTGCGCGGGGAGGTCTACATGCGCCCCGATGAGTTCGAGGAGATCAACGCCGCGCGCCGCGAGGAGGGCAAGCCCACCTTTGCCAATCCGCGCAACGCTGCTGCGGGCGGGCTGCGCATGAAGGACCCCAAGGAGGTCAAGAAGCGCCGCCTACACATGGTCTGCCACGGCATCGGCGCGCGCGAGGGCTTCGAACCCGCTTCCCAGCATGACGCCTACCGGGCCCTGGAAGCCTGGGGTTTCCCGGTGAGCCCTTATACCAAACAGGTGCACTCGGCCGAGGCCGTCCAGGAGCAGGTGAGCTACTGGGCCGAGCACCGCCACGACGCCTACTTTGAGATGGACGGCCTAGTGGTCAAGGTCGACGATCTTGCCAGCCAGCGCGCGCTCGGGGCAACCTCCCGCGCGCCGCGGTGGGCGATTGCCTATAAATACCCGCCGGAGGAGGTCACCACCAAGCTGCTCGACATCGAAGTCAGCGTGGGCCGCACCGGGCGCGTGACCCCCTTTGCGGTCATGGAACCGGTCTTTGTCTCCGGCTCGACGGTCTCGCGCGCCACGCTGCACAACCAGTTCGAGGTCAAGAACAAGAACGTGCTTATCGGGGACACCGTCATCATCCGCAAGGCGGGGGAAATCATCCCGGAGGTGCTGGGCCCGGTGCTGGAGCTGCGCGACGGCTCCGAGCGCGAGTTTGTCTTTCCCGAGACCTGCCCGGCCTGCGGGACCACGCTCGCCCCGCAGAAGGAGGGCGACCAAGACTGGCGTTGCCCCAACACGCGCAGCTGCCCGGCGCAGCTGGCCGCCCGCCTTGAGTACTTGGCCTCCCGCAAGGCGCTGGACATCGAGGTGCTGGGGGAGAAGGCCGCGGTCGATCTCATTGACTCCGGCGTGCTCAAGGACGAGTCGGATCTCTTCGATCTCGATGCCGAGGCGCTGCTCAAGACCAGTGCCTTTACCACCAAGGCGGGTAACCTCAACGCCCAAGGCAAGAAGCTGCTGGAGAACCTCAAGTCGGCCCGCGAGACGGAGTTCTGGCGTGTGCTCGTCGCGCTGTCCATCCGCCACGTCGGCCCCATCGCCGCCCGAGCTCTGGCCAGCCGTTATGGCTCGATGGAGGCGTTGCGGGAGGCGTCGGAAAGCGAGCTCGCTGAAACCGACGGCGTGGGGGAGATCATCGCGGCCTCGTTTAAGCAGTGGTTCGAGGTGGACTGGCATCGCGAGATCGTGGAGAAGTGGGCCAAGGCTGGGGTGAGCATGGAGGACACCACCAGTGACAAGCCAGAGCAGACCCTCGAAGGGCTCACTGTGGTGGTCACCGGCACCCTGGAGAATTTCACGCGTGATTCCGCCAAAGAGGCCATCATCTCCCGCGGTGGCAAGGCCGCGGGCTCGGTGTCGAAGAAGACCGACTACGTGGTGGTGGGGGACAACGCCGGCTCCAAGGCGGATAAGGCCCGGGATCTGGGCCTGCGCATCCTGGACGAGTCCGGTTTCCAGCAGCTGCTCGAGACCGGCGAGGCCTAAGCAGAGTTAGTTGCGTAGGAACGCGCCCAGGATGGTGCCCAGGTCACCGAGGTGCTCCACCTCGGAGGCCAGGTAATCCGGCCCGCCCACGCGGCCCATGACGATGACGTAGTCGGTGCCGGTCAGCGGGGCGGCCGCCAGCGCGGAATCGAGCAGCGCCCAGGCCTCCGGAATCCATTCCTCGCGCTCCGGGTTGAGCACCCGGGCGCGCTCGACGTCGATGTTGGTGGGAATAGTCCCGTCATCCTCCGGGGCGGCGTCTGAGGAGGCAATGCGGCGGATCGGATCGGCGTTTTCGATCACGATGGCCCAGTTGGAGGTCAGCGCGCGGGGGATGGCTGCGCAGACCTCCGTCATGGCGGCGGTGACGTCCTTCTTCGAGGCCACGTGCGCCAGCAGGTGGATCTGCCCGCGGCGGTCCACGCGCCCGCTGAAGGGGCGGATCGAGTCGATGACCACGCCTTCCACACCCTGGGCGGCGGTGATGATTTCATCGGCCATGGTGCCCTGGGGCAGCTCGACGACGATGTCGTCCATCACCGTCCCCTCGGGAAAGTTTTCAACGATATCCACGGACTGGATGTTGGCGCCGATGCCACCGAGGGAGTCGGCAAGCAGGCCCAGGCTGCCGGGCGAATCAGGAAGAAGGACACGAACGAGGAAGGACATGGCTAACTCTTTGTTGACTCTCTAATAGAAAATTCTGTACTAAGCGGTCTTCATGCTACCTGCCCGGCCGAATACTATTCAATAACCTGCGTAGATTAATTCGAGTTATCGCTGCCCGGCGGCAGGCTGCGGCCGAGCACCGAAAGCAGCCCGGCACGTATCCAGCCAGTGATGGCGCGTGCCGGCGCGTGCAGTACGATGGTTGCTTAGCTACAAACCGTCTACCTGAATTAAAAGGATGGAGTTCGCGTGTCTGAGATTTCGCGTGATGAGGTCGCGCACTTGGCCAAGCTGTCACGGCTTGCGCTCAGTGAAGAGGAACTGAAGCACTTCGCTACCCAGATCGACAAGATTGTGGATTCCGTGTCCGCAGTGGGCCAGGTCAACACCGAGGGCGTCGAGCCCATGTCTCACCCGCACTCTGTTGACGCCCCGATGCGCCCCGATGAGATCGTGCGCCTGCTCACCGCCGAGCAGGCCTTGGACCAGGCGCCGGACGCGGAGGATGACCGCTTCGTAGTGCCGCAGATTCTGGGTGGAGGAGACGAATAATTATGGCAACCTTTATCACGCCCGCCGAGGGCATTGTGTCTATGACCGCCGCCGAGCTGGCGGAGAAGATCCACTCCCGTGAGTTGACCTCCCGCGAGGTCACCCAGGCCTTCCTTGACCGCATCGCGGAGACCAACGGCGAGCTCAACTCCTTCCTGCACGTCGGCGCCGAGGAGGCCCTGGCTACTGCCGACGCCGTCGATAAGGCCCTGGATGCCGGTGAAAAGCCTGCCTCCTCTCTGGCCGGCGTGCCGCTGGCGCTCAAGGACCTGCTGGTGACCACCGACGCGCCCACCACCGCCGCCTCCAAGATGCTCGAGGGCTGGATCTCGCCTTACGACGCCACCCTGGTCACCAAACTGCGCGAGGCCGGCATCCCGATCCTGGGCAAGACCAACCTCGACGAGTTCGCCATGGGCTCCTCCAATGAGAACTCCGCCTACGGCCCGGCCCGCAACCCCTACGACACCGAGCGCACCCCGGGTGGTTCCGGCGGCGGCACCGCGGCCGCGCTGGCCTCCGGCCAGGCACCGCTGGGCATCGGCACCGACACGGGCGGATCCATCCGCCAGCCTGCCGCGCTGACCAACACCGTGGGCGTTAAGCCCACCTACGGCACCGTGTCCCGCTACGGGCTCATCGCCGCCGCTTCCTCCCTGGACCAGGCAGGCCCCACCGCCCGCACCGTGCTGGACACCGCGCTGCTGCACGAGATCATCGCCGGCCACGACGCCTTCGACGCCACCAGCGTGGACAAGCCGGTGGCCCCAGTGGTGGCCGCGGCCAAGGAGGGCGCCAAGGGTGACCTCAGCGGCGTGAAGATCGGCCTCATCAAGCAGTTCGAGCGCGACGGCTGGCAGCCGGGTGTGATGGAGGCGTACCACCAGGCCGTCGATCAGCTGGTCTCCCAGGGTGCGGAGACCGTCGAGGTGGACTGCCCGCACTTTGACGACGCCCTGGCTGCCTACTACCTCATCATGCCCTGCGAGGTTTCCTCCAACCTGGCGCGCTTTGACGGCATGCGTTACGGCCTGCGCGTGGGCGATGACGGCAGCCACTCCGCCGAGGAGGTCATGTCGCTCTCTCGCGCGGCCGGCTTCGGCCCGGAGGTCAAGCGCCGCATCATGCTGGGCACCTACGCGCTGTCCGTGGGCTACTACGACGCCTACTACCTGCAAGCCCAGCGCGTGCGCACCCTCATTGCCCAGGACTTTGCCCAGGCCTTTGAGAAGGTCGACGTGCTTGTCTCGCCCACCACCCCGACCACCGCCTTCAAGCTGGGGGAGAAGGTCGAGGACCCGATGGCGATGTACAACTTCGACCTGTGCACCCTGCCGCTGAACCTGGCGGGCGTATGCGGCATGTCCGTGCCCTCGGGCATGGCCTCGGACAGCAACCTGCCCACCGGCCTGCAGATCATGGCCCCGGCCTTTGAGGACGACCGCCTCTACAAGGTGGGTGCCGCCTATGAAGCTGGCCGCCAGCTGGACTAGCTGTGGCGCAGCTGCCAATTGAGTAACTGTTGTTTATCCCCCGTTGATTGAGTGATCAGCGGGGGATAACTTGTGGGCCATGCACATCAAAAAGTTTGCGACCGTAGCTTTGTCAGCCTCGACCGCGCTTGTGCTGGGTACGGGAATTGCCCAGGCGGCCGAGCCCTCCAACCCCTTTCCCTTTGACGTGAACTCGAGCAACCTCAACGCCGACGCCGTGGTCAAGGCAGCTGCCGAGGCCCTCGGCTCCTCCACCGCCCAGCCCGGCGAGACCACACCGCAGGGTGACGGTTCCCAGCACGTGAACCTCATCTCCCCGCTGGGCGCGGGCCTGCAGAAGGCCGATGCTGAGACAGCCACGCAAGTT
This sequence comes from Corynebacterium sp., assembly GCF_030532325.1. Lineage (GTDB taxonomy): Bacteria > Actinomycetota > Actinomycetes > Mycobacteriales > Mycobacteriaceae > Corynebacterium. The sequence goes on along the minus strand of NZ_JAUNLS010000018.1, from coordinate 18,597 downwards.
CTGACCTCCGGCAACCTGCGCAGCGTGGCGCAAGACGGCGCCGTGGTGGTCAACTTCAACGAGGACGGCACCGTGCGCGCGCACGACGGCTGCAACCTCAACACCTCCGACTACGAGGTGACCCCGCAGGGCACCCTCAAGGTGGGCGACTTCGCCTCCACCCTCAAGGCCTGCGACCCGGCCACCGACCACAACCGCGCTGAGCTGCTCAACCTGCTTAAGTCCAACCCGTCGGTCTTCACCGGCGAGGGCGGCTTCGTGGCCTTGGGCACCAAGGACGCGGCCATCATGTTCAACCTGGAGGAGCGCCAGCCGGTGGAGCCGGCCAACTAAGCTCCAGTCACTGAGCGCGCCGCAGGAATCTAACTCAGATATCTAGCCCTGGAAGTACAGACCTCGACGTCGCCAAGCGCAGAGCCCACGGCCCAACGCACCGCGACCTGCAGGTCTCGTTTTCCAGGGCTAGACTTTTAGGGTTGATATATCTCGGGATAGGCCGTGGCTCCTGGTCTACTTGGAATCGGAGAGCGCGTAGGCGGCGCCAGCGGCCACGGCGGTGACGGTGAGCACGGCCGGCCAGGAGCCGATCTTCTTGGCCAGCGGGTGGGAGGCTCCGAAGGCACCCGCGTAGAGTGCGCTGAGGCCCGCGGTGGTGGCCGGGTTGGTCTTAGCCAGCCAGCTGCGGCCGGCCCACAGGCCAGCGGCTCCCAGCACAACGCCGCCGAGCGGGCGGATGCCGGTCTCGCGGGCGGTCAGCCAGCCGCCGATGAGACCGAGGGCCACGGTGGTGGCGGTGGATACTTCCTTGGGTTTCTTGATCTTCATCATTGCCATGGGCCAAGTTTAGGTCCGTATTCGAGATGTAGCTACACTCCGGATAATGACCGTGTCGAGTACCCCCGCTTCCCAGCTGCCACCGGAGCGCGACGCCTGGCGCGCCATGTTTGCGCTCTCCCTCGGTTTCTTTGTCTCCCTGCTGGATCAGTCGATGATCGCCGTGGCCCTGCCCGGCATCCAGAAGGGGCTGGGCGCGGGGGTCAATGAAATCATGTGGGTCTCTGCCATCTACCTCCTCGCGGTGGTGGTGCCCCTGCTCTTTACCGGGCGCCTGGGGGATATCTACGGCCAAAAGCGCATCTTTCAGCTTGGAGTGGGCATCTTCGGCCTGGGCGCTATCGCCTGCGCGCTGGCCCCGACAATCGGTGTGCTCATCGCCGCCCGCGCGGTGCAGGGCATCGGCGCATCCCTGCAGATGCCGCAGAGCATGGCCGTGATCAACCGCATCTTTGCTCGCGAGCGCCGCGGCCGAGCCCTAGGCGTGTGGGGAGTGGTGGGTTCGGTGGCTTCGCTGACCGGCCCGCTGCTCGGCGGCTTCCTCGTTGGGGCCTTCGGTTGGCAGGCGGTGTTTTGGGTGCACGTCCCGCTGGTGGCCGCCGCCGTGGTGCTGGCAGCACTGTGGGTGCCCACGCTCAGGACCACGGCGCGCAGCATCGATAGCGCGTCCGTGGCCGTGTCCTTCGTGGCGCTGAGCTGCCTCGTCTTTGCCATCCAGCAGGGCCCGGAGACGCACTGGGCGCTGTGGAACTGGGTGGTGCTGCTCGTCGGGGCGCTCGCGCTCGTCCTCTTTGCGCGCTTGCAGGCCAGCGCAGATCAGCGCGGCGCCGAGGCCCTCATCCCGCTGCAGCTTTTTAAGGACCGCAACTACTCCGCGGGCTCGGTGGCCATCTTTGCCATGGGCTTCATGGCGGCCTCCATGATGATTCCGACGATGATGTGGCTGCAATCAGTCAAGGAGCTCTCCGCCGGCCAGGCGGGCCTGGTGGTCACGCCCATGGCGGTGGTCTCCTTGGGCGTTTCGCCGCTGGCGGGCATCCTGGCGGACAAGCTCGACCCGCGTCGCCTAGCGCTGACCGGTTTTGGCATCCTCGTCGGCGCCTTTGCGCTGCTGTGGTGGATGATGGACTCCGATCACCACGCCTGGTGGGTGGCGCTGCCCGCCGCGCTGCTGGGGGCGGGGCAGTCCTTCATCTGGGGCTCGAATGCCGCGACCACCATGCGCGACGTTCCCCCGGAGCTCATGGGCGCGGCCTCGGGCGTGTACAACACCTCCCGCCAAGTCGGCTCGGTCATCGGCGTGGCGGCGGTCTCGGCGGTCATGCAGGTCGCCGCCATCCCCACTGCTTTCAGCGTCATCATCGCCATGCTCTGCGCCGGGCTGGTTTCCTCGCTGTTCTTCCGCAACACCCTGCACGCCGAGAGCACGCGTCCGGTGGCCTAGGGCGCGCGTTGCTGAGCGCGCGCTTTCCTCCCGGCGGTGCGAGTGAGCACTTCGCCGGGTATCTTGGGGGATATGCGTCTTGCTGTCTTGACTTCCGGTGGCGATTGCCCCGGACTGAATGCTGTTATCCGTGCGGTGGTGCGCACCGCGTCGAACGAATTCGGCGATACCGTCGTCGGCTACGAGGACGGCTGGGTGGGCCTCATTGAGGATCGCCGCCGTGACCTGTATGACGACGCCGAAATTGACCGTATTCTTCTGCGCGGCGGCACCATCCTGGGCACCGGCCGCCTGCACCCCGATAAGTTTAAGGCGAGCCTCGACACCATTAAGGCGAACATGGCGGACGCCGGTGTCGACGCCCTCGTGGCCATCGGCGGCGAGGGCACCCTGAAGGGTGCCAAGTGGCTGTCCGATAACGGAATCCCCGTCGTCGGCGTGCCCAAGACCATCGACAATGACGTCAACGCCACCGACTACACCTTCGGCTTTGACACCGCCGTCTCCGTGGCGACCGACGCCATCGACCGCCTGCACACCACCGCGGAGTCCCACAATCGCATCCTCATCGTCGAGGTCATGGGCCGGCACGTGGGCTGGATTGCCCTCCACGCCGGCATGGCCGGCGGCGCGCACTACACCGTGATCCCCGAAGTCCCCTTCGACATTGCGGAGATCACCAAGGCCATGGAGCGCCGTTTCCAGATGGGAGAGAAGTACGGCATCATCTGCGTGGCCGAGGGCGCGCTGCCCAAGGAGGGCACGATGGACTTCGAGGAGGGCGGCGTGGACCAGTTCGGCCACCAGACCTTCAATGGCATCGGCCAGGTCATCGGTGACGAGATCAAGAAGCGCACGGGCTACGACGTGCGCACCACCGTGCTGGGCCACATCCAGCGCGGCGGCACCCCGACCGCCTACGACCGCGTCCTGGCCACCCGCTACGGCACCCACGCCGCCCGCGCCGCGCACAGCGGCCAATCCGGCATGTGCGTGGCCCTGCACGGCGAGAAGATTGAGCTGGTGCCGTTGGAGGACGCCGTCGGCAAGCTCAAGGTGGTGCCGCAGGAGCGCTACGCCAACGCCCAGGCGCTCTTCGGCTAAGACACCCCGTCAATCGCCACGGCGCCAGGGCGAGCCTGCGGCCCGTGGTGCAGCGCGCCCGCGCTTTATCCACCCACGGTAGGGGGATGAGCGCGGGCGCGCTGCGTCATACTAAGATGGCACGCATGACTGCTGCGATGTATGACCTGATGGACTACGACGAAGTCCTGGAAAAGTTCGAACCCGTGATGGGCATGGAAGTCCACGTGGAGCTCAATACGAAGACCAAGATGTTTTCGACCTCCGCGACCAACTTCAACGCAGCCCCGAACTCCAACGTTGATCCCGTCTCCCTGGGCCTGCCGGGCGCACTGCCGGTAGTCAACGCCAAGGGTGTCGAGGGCGCCATCAAGATTGGCCTCGCGCTCAACTGTAAAATCGCTGAGTCCTCCCGCTTTGCCCGCAAGAATTACTTTTACCCGGATCAGCCGAAGAACTACCAGATCTCGCAGTACGACGAGCCCATTGCCTACGACGGCTACCTCGACGTCGTCCTCGAGGACGGCACCGAGTGGCGCGTGGAAATCGAGCGCGCCCACATGGAGGAGGACACCGGCAAGCTCACCCACCTGGGCGGCGCCGATGGCCGCATCCACGGTGCTACCTCCTCGCTGGTGGACTGCAACCGCGCCGGCATCCCGCTGATCGAGATCGTGACCAAGCCCATCATCGGCGCCGGTGAGCGCGCCCCCGAGGTAGCCCGCGCCTACGTCTCCGCGCTGCGCGAGCTGGTCGCCGCCCTGGGCGTTTCCGATGCCCGCATGGATCAGGGCTCGATGCGCGTGGACTCCAACCTCTCCCTGCGCCCGATTGGCCAGGAGGAGTTCGGCACCCGCACGGAGACCAAGAACATCAACTCCCTGCGCTCGGTGGAGCAGGCCGTGCGCTTCGAGATGCAGCGCCAGGCGCAGGTGCTTGTCGACGGCGGCGAGATCATCCAGGAAACCCGCCACTACCAGGAGACCGACGGCTCCACCTCCAAGGGTCGCCCGAAGGAGACCGCGGAGGACTACCGCTACTTCAACGATCCGGATCTGCCCCCGGTCATCGTCTCCCGCGAGTGGGTGGAGGAGATCCGCCAGACCCTGCCGGAGATGCCGTGGATCCGCCGCGCCCGCATCCAGGAGGAGTGGGGGCTTAAGGACGAGGAGATGCGCGATCTGGTCAACGCCGGCGCGCTGGATCTCATCATCGCCACCGTCGAGGAGGGCACCTCCCCGGACGAGGCCCGCTCCTGGTGGGTGTCTTATCTCACCGGTAAGGCCAACGAGGCAGGCCAGGAGCTGAGCGAGCTGCCCATTACCCCGGCCCAGGTGGCGCGCGTGGTTGCGTTGGTCAAGGAGGGCAAGCTCACCACCAAGCTGGCCCGCCAGGCCGTCGATGGTGTCTTGGCCGGCGAGGGTGACGTCGACGAGGTCGTCGCTAAGCGCGGCCTCGAGGTGGTGCGCGATGACGGTGCCATCGAGAAGGCCGTGGATGACGCCCTGGCCGCCAACCCGGACATCGTGGAGAAATACCGCGCGGGCAACAAGAAGGTCACCGGCGCCATCGTTGGTGCGGTAATGAAGGCCACCCAGGGCAAGGCCGATCCGGGCCAGGTGAACAAGCTCATCGCGCAGAAACTGGGCTAAAACCAGAGCGCGCTGCACTGCGCGCACATTGCGAGCGGGATCACTGTGAAGGTGATCCCGCTCAACTTTTCGGGGGTGCCGGATGAATCTCACGGCCGTTTTATTCGCTTGTTTTATGCACGGCGCGTACCGTGGATCGATGTTGCGTCGTCAGACCTGCTCTTCACCGCGAAGGGGACAGCGTGAACTCGGGAAGCACGATGCATAACTTCGTGCATAGATTGCGCACCCTGCGCGCGGGACAGGGTAGACGGACGCTGATTTACGCATAACCGATATTTAAGGAAACTGTGTCTAAGAAAAACATCCTGTCTATCGCATTGTCCTTCGTGGGCTTGCTCGTGGGTGCCGGCTTTGCCACCGGCCAAGAGGTGGTGCAGTACTTCACCTCCTTCGGCATCAATGGCATGTGGGGCATCCTCGTTGCGGGCATCGTCATGACCTTGGCCGGAACCGTGTTCCTGCAGCTGGGTAGCTACTTCCACGCTTCTGAGCACAACCAGGTCTTCCGCCAGGTCACCCACCCCATCATCTCCAAGCTTCTCGACGTCTCCGTGGTGCTCACCCTCTTCGCCATCGGCTTCGTCATGCTTGCCGGCGCTGGCTCCAACATGCAGCAGCAGTTCGGCTGGGAGTCCTGGTGGGGCTCGGCGCTCATGCTCATCCTGGTGATGATCACGGGCATGATGGATGTCAACAGGGTGTCCAACGTCATCGGCATGCTCACGCCGACGATCATTATTGCGGTGATCTTCGCGGGCGTGTACACGCTGACGCACATGCCGGCGGATGTCTCCGCCGCGGTGGCTGCGGCTGAGGCCACCGAGTCTCCGATTTCCAACTGGCTGGTCTCCGCGCTCAACTACAACGGCCTGGCGCTCATCCTGGCGGTGTCCATGTCCCTGGTCATCGGCGGTGATAACATCAGCCCGCGTGAGGCCGGCTGGGGTGGCGTCATCGGCGGCGCGGTGTACTCCGTGCTCATGGCTATTGCCGGCTTCTCGTTGCTGATGAATGCTGAGTCCGTTGGTGACTCGGACATTCCGATGCTCACCCTGGTGGATAACGTCCACCCGACGCTGGGCTTCATCATGGCCATCATCATCTTCCTGATGATCTTCAACACGGCCATCGGCATGTTCTACGCGCTGGGCAAGCGCCTTTCCTCTGGCAAGGAATCCAAGTACCGCATCATCTTCATCGCCGGCTGCCTGGCTGGCTTTGCGGTGTCCTTCGCAGGCTTCAAGGCACTTATGCAGTACGTCTACCCGGTGCTGGGTTACCTGGGCATCTTCCTGGTTGCCGTCCTGGTCTTCGGCTGGGTGCGCTCCCTGAGCCAGATCCGTGACGAGGGGCTGCGCCGCGAGCGTATCCGCGCGCTGCTGCACCTCAAGCTGCACCCGGACTACGAGTACGACGCCAAGCGCTACGACGACGAGATCGGCCAGCAGATCGCGGACTCCAACATGGAGGACGAGGCACTCTACGAGGACCTGGTGGGGGAGGTCGTCGAAGAGCTGCACTCCGATGAGGACGTGGACTTTGACAAGGAGGACTACGAGGAGGAGCGCAACGACGCCAGCTACTACACCGAGCGCGACGCCGTGGAAACGGACCGCTCCCCGGAGGAGATCAAAGCCTGGGTGGAGGAAAACGATGCCACCGGCGATCCCCTCGACGAGCTGAAGGAAAAGGAAGCAGAGCAGGGCGAAAGCTCCAAGGACGAGGCCAAGAGCTAGGCCGAGAAGAGGGCCACGAACAAGCCCTGAGCTGCCCGGGCCATATAGCTCACGTCTGGGCACACAAGAACGCCAGCGCTAGGACGTAGCGCCGGCGTTTCGTTTCGTGCGTGAGGAGTAGGTGCAGGATTAGTGCAGCAGGAGCTTCGCGGTGAGCAGCATCATGACGCAGCCGATGCCGAAGTTGACGTAGCGCCACGTGGTGGGCTTAGCCAGCACCTTGGAGAGCTTGAAGGCGCCAAAGCCCAGGGAGGGGAACCACACCGCGCTGGCCATGATGGCGCCGGCGCCGAAGACCCAGCGCAGATCGCCGTACTGGTTGGCAATGCCGCCGAGCATCACCAGGACGTCAACGTAGGCCAGCGGGTTGAGCCAGGTCAGGGCCATGGCGCCCATGACCGGCTTGACCCAGCTCTGGGAGCTCACACGCTGGCGGGTGCGGGTGAGCAGGGTAGTAGAGCCGGTGCCGCCGAAGGGCTCGCCGGTCTCTGCCACCGGCGCGGTCTCCTCGACGATGAGCGCTTCCTGCTGCTTCTTGAAGGCGTCGCGGAAGCACGTAAAGCCAAAGTAAATGAGGTAGGCGGCGCCCAGATACTTGATGATGACCAAGCCGGTGGGGAACTTCTCCACCAAGATGCCCACGCCCGCCACGCCGGCGTTGATGAGGATGACGTCGGAAAGAAAGCACGCAAACACAATGGGGCCGACATGATCGCGTTTAACGCCCATCTTGATGATGTAGGCGTTTTGGGGGCCGATAGCGATGATGAGGGACAAACCTAGTGCAAAACCTGCGAGCAGAACCGTCATGACAAGTAGTGTGCATAGCGCGTCCTTTGAAGTCCAGTTAATGAATCTACAGTTGGTTTAGAATGGCTTCATGAACCCGGTGCACTTGGAAACTTTGCTGGCCATCGTGGAGGAAGGCTCTTTTGAAGTCGCCGCGGCGGTGTTGGGAATCACTCCCTCGGCGGTGAGCCAGCGCATCAAGGCGCTAGAAACCTCCACTGGCCGCGTGCTTTTGCGGCGCGGCTCCCCGGTGCGCGCCACCGAGGCGGGTGAGGTGCTCGTGCAAGCCGCCCGCCGCATGGCGCTGGTGCGCGCGGAGGCCAACGCCCGCCTGTCCACCCGTCTGGCGCGTGTGCCCATGACGGTGGCCATCAACTCGGCTTCGCTGGCCACGTGGTTCCGGCAGGTCATCCGCGATACCGCCCGCCGAGGCCACGCCGCGCTGCACATCAAGATCGAGGACGAGGCCCACACTCTGAAGATGCTGCGCCGCGGCGACGTGCTGGGCGCTATCACCAGGGAAAAGACCCCGGTCTCCGGCTGCGAGTCCACGTTCGTGGGCACTGCCCGCTACCGCGCGATGGCCTCGCCGCGGCTGGCCGAGGAATTCGATAGCTGGGAGACGATGCCCGTGGTCTCCCTGGGCTCCAATGACGAGGTGCTCAAGGAGGCCATGCACGCGCGTTCCATCGACCCCAACGTCCTGCGCGCGCGGGTCTCGCAGTTTCCCTCCTCGGAGTCCTACCTGGAGGCCGTGCGCCACGGGATGGGCTGGGGCCTCATCACGGAGCTGCAGGCCCGCGAGCTTATCGACGCCGGCGAGCTCGTCATCCTCGATTCCGAACCGATGGATATCAACCTCTACTGGCAACGCTGGCGCTTGGAATCCGAGGTGCTGGCCGCACTGACCCGTGACGTGGTGGCCGCGGCGAGCGTCATGCGCTCGTAGACGCTTAGTTTACGGCCGTCTTTACGGCCTTCTTTCGCCGCCGCGCCGAGGCGAATGCGCCATCGGTGCAGCTCGCTGCCTTAGGTTTAAGGCATGAGCGATAAGAATGTGCCGGACAAGGCCACCGAATTTGACGACGACTTCGATGTGCCCACCTACGACCCATCGCGCGCGACGCCCGCCGAGGAGGTAAAGGCGGATACGGCCGCGGGCCCCGCAGCAGACGAAAAATCGGATGTGGCAGCAGAAGATGTGGCCGCAAAGAAGGCAGAGGCTAAAGCAGGGGAGACCGCGCCTGTAGCTGATGCCGAGACCTCTGCGGAGGCTGAGACCGAGCCTGAATCGCAGCCTGCCGCTACGTCTGATGCTCCGAAGCGCAGCTCGCTCTTCGAGCGCGCGGGCCGCGCCGAGCCGCAGGTGATCAAGCCGCGCGCCCCGCGCGAGGAGGCCGCCGCTGCAGCACCAGCCGTCGAAGAGAAGGCCACCACCGAGCTGGCCGCGGATGCGTCGGAGACAGCAGCCGCGGAAACTTCTGAGGCCGCGGAGACCGAGGTCTTTGCTTCTCCCGCCGCCGCTGATGCAGCCGAGGCGCGCACCGAGCGCCTGAGCTTTGACAGCGCCGCTGCGCAGCAGGATGCGGCATCCGCTGAGCCGGAGACCACCGCCTTCCCACGCGAGGAAGCGCCTGCGGCAGCCACTGCCTCTGTTGCGGCCACTGCCGGCGCCACCGCCGCCGTGGCTGGCGGGGAGCCGGAGCAGCAGGCAGCGCCCGCGGAATCGCCGGAGGAGGAGGCAGCGCGTCTTCGCGCCGAAGAGGAAGCCGCCGCTGAGCGCGAGGGCTACCGCACCTACGGGCGCCGCGGCACCATGGACTTCGGCCTCTTCTTCGTGCGCCTGGCGCTGGGCGCCTACTTGCTCATCGCGGGTGCTAGCACCTTCTTCAAGCTGGGCGGCAATGAGGGCCTGTCCGGCCTGGAGGCGCAGTTCGCTGACTACTCCATGGCCTCCGTGCTGGCCATCGGCGTGCCCACCCTGCAGCTCATCGCCGGCGCCTTCTTGCTCTTCGGCCTGGTGACCCCGCTGGCGGCCATGTTCGGCCTGGTGGTCACGGGCTTCTCGGCGTTGGACGCGCTGTATACCTCGCATGCCGGGCTCAATGTGTTTGCCTGGTCCGAGGCTGTCTGGCTGGGGCTGGTGCTCTTCGTCATCGCGGTGGCTCTGCAGTTTACCGGCCCCGGGTTTGTGTCCCTGGACTTCAAACGCTCCTGGGCGCGCCGTCCTCTGGCTACCTCGTGGGTCTTCGTCTTGCTGGGCATTGCCGCCCTGGTGGCCATCTGGTGGTTCGGCGCGGGCGTGAACCCCGTGGCCTAGGACTTCTTCTCGCTCACTGATGATCCGCAGCGGGCCGTGCTAAGAGATCGGCACGGCCCGCGTACTCAATCCGGGGGGAGGGGAACGTTCGTAGCCTGGTGTCGCCCTCACCGAGCGCCCATAGTGGCTAGGAGGAAACGATACTGACGCGCACTGGAGGAGAACATGAGCCAGCACAAGCACGTAGAGGAGCAGCCTCAACAGGACACCCAGGTAGACAGGGCGAGCGCCCGCGCGGCGCTGGACTTCTACGCCGAGCAGACGAAACGCGCCCGCCGCGCCCCGCACCCGCTGAGCTCGGCGGTCCTGGCCGTGGTCTTCGCGCTGGCCTACTACCTGATGTGGACCGTGGAGAGCATCCCGGCCATCGTGATCGCGGCGGTAGTTGCCGGCGGGGTCATTCTCTTCGCGCTTCTCGGGCCTTGGTTGCTGCGCCGGCCTAAGGTGCGGCCCTCCTATAAGCAGAACCCGCGCCAGGATGTCCGCCCGGACGGCCCGTTCTTTCTGGGCATCGCGGCGATCATGCTGCCACAGATCCTCACTACCTTCGTCGAGGACCACCCGGTGCTCGCACCCATCGGCGGCGTGCTGCTGGGGCTGGCCATCTTCTGGGTGCTTTACTCTCGAGCCTTTGATCTGCCCGGCCGCAACGCACGCAAGAACCTCGGAAAGGACGCCTAATGCCAGCTCTTCACCCGTTGCTTATTCCGCTGGAGGGCTTCAAGCTCTGCGCCACCCTCGACGCCTTCGCCGCCACCCAGGGCGAGATCAACCGCGAGATGAAGTCCACCGAGCTGGCCAAGCACGCCGAGCTCACCCAGCAGGAGTTCGGCCGCCACCTCGCGGCCCTGGAGGAGGCCGGATTCATCAGCAGCTTCCGCGAATACGGCAGCAAGCAGGACACCGTATGGCTTTCACTGACCGCCGCCGGCCAGCGGGCCTTAGCTGCGCACGTCGCGGCGCTGGAGCAGATCGCTGCTGGCGCCTAGGCCACGCACCGGCACGAAGCGCAGCAGGAAGCAATACAGCGCCAGCGTGACCACGGACAGCCACACGAAGTCATCCACCAGGAACTTCTGGTAGAAGGGCATGGCGTAAACATCCACCGAATCCCCGAACCACCACTTCGGCGGGACGGTGACCAGCATGGCCACCCAGGCGGCCAGCACCGCCAGCAGGGAGCCCGCCGCCCAGTGCGTGGTGCGCCACTGCCAGGCGCGCAGGATCCACAGCGGCAGCGCCAGCGCCAGCCACACCCAGTGGTGGGACCAGGACACTGGCGAGATGAGCAGCATGATGACGGCGGTGGTCAGTTGGGCGTCGACTAGCAGGCCGCGCCTGAGCTGCGCCAGGATGATGCGCGAGCCCAACCCGATGACCACCAGCACCAGCACCAGCCAGAGGACGTTGAGCAGGGTGCCGTTATCCTTCATCGCCTCATCGGAGGTGCACAGGCGCTGCAGCACGCCCTTGAGCGAGGAGTTGGACTGGTAGGACGTACCCACGCCGAAGTCTTCGCCGGAGCCCATGGCCAGCAGCTTGGAGGTAAAGAACTCCACGAAGGCATCCCAGCGAAACGCCGCCGCGGCCAGGGTGGCCAGCACGGCGGATACCGCCGCGGTGAGGATGGGCTTGATCTCCTTGCGCAGCAGGAAATAGAGCAGCATGGCCAGGGGAGTGACCTTGATGGCCGCCGCCAGGCCGATGAGCCAGCCCTGCGGCAGGCGGCGCCTGCGCGGCAGTAGATCGAACATGACCAGCGCCATGATCACGATGTTGATCTGCGCGAAGCCGTTGTTGAGGCGGACGGGCTCAAAGGCCATGGTCACTGCCCAGGTCAGAGCGGTCACCGGCAGCAGCCACTGTTTGTGCTGGAGCACGGCGCGGAAGAGCAGGTAGAGGCAGGCCAGCACCAGCAGATCGGAGAGCACGATCATGACGTTGCCGGCCATGTCGTGGCTCATCCAGTCAAAGATGGTCAGCGGCACCATGACCAGCGCGCCAAAGGGTGGGTAGATGAAGGGCAGCGCGAGGTCCCCGGCGTACATCGGCTCGGAGTAGACCTCGCGGCCCTCGAGGAAAGCTTTGACTCCCTCGCGGTAGATGACCATATCCACCGGGAAATCAGTCATGAGTGTGTGCGCAATGACGCCGCCCAACCCGGCCAGCAGGCCGAGGGCGGTCAGCGCGTAGCGCAGCGCAGGATTCGTGGCTTGTTTCATCGCCTTAACACCTTAGGCGCTGCGCTGCGCGGACTTGGAATCGGCGCGGGTTAGTGTACTGAGCCGTCGACCATGCGCACCGCGCCGCGGTCGGCCGAGGTGGCCATCGTCGCGTAGGCACGCAGCGCCTTGGTCACCGGGCGCGTGCGGTTAAGCGGCGTCCAGGGCTTCTCCCGGGCCTCCTGCGCTTGACGACGCCTCTCCAGCTCCGCCTCATCCACGTCCAGCGTGAGCGCGCGCTGGTGGATGTCGATGGTGATGGTGTCGCCGTTTTCCACCAGGCCGATGAGTCCGCCGTGGGCGGCCTCCGGGGAGATGTGCCCGATGGACAGCCCGGAGGTGCCGCCGGAGAAGCGTCCGTCGGTGATCAAGGCGCAGGCCTTGCCCAGGCCGGAGCCTTTGAGGAAGGAGGTGGGGTGCAGCATCTCCTGCATGCCCGGGCCACCCGCGGGGCCCTCGTAGCGGATGACGATGACCTCGCCGGGCTGCACCTCGCGCTTGAGGATGATGGAGACTGCCTCCTCCTGGGACTCCACCACCCGGGCCGGGCCGGAGAAGGTCCACAGCTCCTGTTCCACGCCGGCCGCCTTGACGATGGCGCCGTCGGGTGCCAGGTTGCCGCGCAGCACCACGAGCCCGCCGTCGGAGGAGAAGGCGTGCTCGGCGTCGTGGATGCAGCCGGTGGCGCTGTCGGTGTCGAGGGACTCCCAGCGGTTGGACTGGGAGAAGGGCTCGGTGGTGCGCACTCCGCCGGGAGCGGCGTGGAAGAGCTCAACGGCGGCGTCGGTGGCCTGGCCGCCGCGAATGTCCCAGTCATCGAGCCACTGCTCGGCGTTGTCATAGAGCGCCGTGTGCACCTTGAGGTTGAGGTGACCGGCGCGGCGCAGCTCGCCCAGGATGGCGGGGATGCCGCCGGCGCGGTGCACGTCCTCGATGTGGTAGGTGCCGTTGGGGGCCACCTTGGACAGGCAGGGCACGCGGTAGGAGATGTCGTTGATGTCATCGAGCGTGAAGTCCACCTCGCCCTCCTGGGCGGCGGCCAGGGTGTGCAGGATGGTGTTGGTGGAGCCGCCCATGGCCATGTCCAGCGCCATGGCGTTGCCAAAGGCCTCCTTGGTGGCAATCGAGCGCGGCAGCACGGACTCGTCCTCCTCGCCGTAGTAGCGGGAGCACATGTCCACGATGACCTGGCCGGCCTGCTCGAAGAGGCCGCGGCGCGCGCTGTGGGTGGCCAGGGTGGTGCCGTTGCCGGGCAGGGCTAGGCCGAGGGCCTCGGTCAGGCAGTTCATGGAGTTGGCGGTGAACATGCCGGAGCAGGAGCCGCAGGTGGGGCAGGCGGATTCCTCTATGGTGCCCAGATCGGAGTCGGAGACGGCGTCGCTTGCCGAGGCCGTGATGGCCGTAATGAGGTCCGTCGGGGTGTGGGCGATGCCGTCGACCACCACGGCCTTGCCGGCCTCCATCGGGCCGCCGGAGACGAAGATGGTGGGGATGTTGAGGCGCAGTGCGGCGTTGAGCATGCCCGGGGTGATCTTGTCGCAGTTGGAGATACACACGAGGGCGTCGGCAGTGTGTGCGTTGACCATGTACTCGATGGAGTCGGAGATGATCTCGCGCGAGGGCAGGGAGTAGAGCATGCCGCCGTGGCCCATGGCGATGCCGTCGTCGACAGCGATGGTGTTGAACTCCTTGGGCACGCCGCCGGCGGCGCGCACAGCGTCGGCCACGATGTCACCGACGTTCTTGAGGTGGACGTGGCCGGGCACGAACTGGGTGTAGGAGTTAGCAATCGCCACGATGGGCTTGCCAAACTCGTGCTCCTGGGTGCCGGTGGCGCGCCACAGGGCGCGGGCTCCCGAGGCCTGGCGGCCGACGGTGGTGACTTTGGAACGCAAAGGGAACATGGTGGGAGATCTTTCTGTGATGGAGATTAGTGATCTAGTTCGGGGTGTTGTTTGAGGTACTCGGCATATTCCTCCTTGGTGAGCAGGACCTGCTGGCCGTCTCGGTGGATGATGACCACCTTCTCGTCGGCCGCGGCGCGCCCGGCGCTAAGGGCGTCGGGAATGCGCCCGCGGGAGGCCTCGGAGAGCTTCGGCAGGGAGTTGAAGGTCACCCCGGGCATGCTCAGGCGCTGCCCGCCGGTGCTGACGAAGGCGGTGGCGCGCTGGAAGCCCACGCCCTCGCACTTCTCCCAGGGCACGAAGCGGGAGCCGCGGAAGGCGTAGGTGATGGAGATGCCGGATTCGTCGACGCGCGTCTTGGAGCGCAGGACCCACCACAGGCCGAGGACGGGGATGATAAACAGCCAGGCCAGGTACTTGGGGGCCCATCCGATGCTCAGCAGCGCGATGAGCGAGAGGATGATAATGCCCAGGACGTGCTCGCGAGTGGGGCGGAAGGTGGCCGGAGCCGGGCTCGCGGCGGGCTGTGCGGACTGTGGGTTCGTGGACGTCATGGTTAGCTATGTTAATTCACGGGTGGCGGGGGAGCGAACGCCCCCACCTGTTATATCCCGATATGTGGGAAAACGATCTCAAAAACGGGGGTAATGGCTGCGAGCTTAATTCTATCGGTATATAGTTTGACGCATGATCATTCTTCGACTTCACGTAGTAGTACCGCGGCGGCGTTTGCCCTCGTGACATCCTCGTGACGTCGACAAGCAAGCGCCCTCGCCCCTTCCCAGCGGAAGGTGAGACGAGGGCGTTGTCATATGTGGTCATCTGTGGTCAGCCCAACCCTCTATCAGCAAGGAGTACAACCATCGTGGCAGCTTCAACTCCGCCCACACAGGCGCCCGAGCGCATGACTGGGGCCCATGCAATTGTCCGCACCCTGGAAGACCTCGGCACCGACCTCGTCTTCGGCATCCCCGGCGGCGCCGTACTTCCGCTGTACGACGCCCTCTTTGAGTCCACGAAGCTGCGCCACGTCCTGACCCGCCACGAGCAGGGCGCGGGCCATGCCGCAGAGGGCTACGCTCAGGCCTCCGGGAAGGTCGGCGTCATGATCGCAACCTCCGGGCCGGGTGCTACCAACCTGGTCACGCCGCTGGCCGACGCCTACCTCGACTCCGTGCCGGTGGTGGCCATCACCGGCCAGGTGGGCCGTACCCTGCTGGGCACCGACGCCTTCCAGGAGGCCGACATCCGCGGCATCACGATGCCGATTACCAAGCACAACTTCATCGTCACGGACGTCGACGAAATCCCGGCGACCATCGCCGCGGCCTTCCACCTGGCCTCCACCGGCCGCCCGGGCCCAGTGCTGGTGGATATCCCGAAGGACATCCAGAACTCCGCGATGGACTACGCCGGCCCCACCCCGCTGGACCTGCCGGGCTACAAGCCCACGGTGACCCCGCACCGCCGCCAGATTCAGCAGGCCGTGCGCCTCATCTCGCAGGCCAAGCGCCCGGTGATTTACGCCGGCGGCGGCATCATCAAGGCCAACGCCTCCCAGGAGCTGCGCGAGTTTGCCGAGTTCACGGGCATCCCGGTGGTGACCACCCTCATGGCGCTGGGCTCCTTCCCGGATTCTCATCCGCAACACATGGGAATGCCTGGCATGCACGGCACGGTTCCCGCCGTGGCCGCGCTGCAGCGCGCGGACCTTATCATTGCCATCGGCGCGCGCTTCGATGACCGCGTCACCGGCGATACCGAGACCTTTGCTCCGCACGCCGAGGTCATCCACGCGGATGTGGACCCGGCGGAGATTGGCAAGATCCGCGAAGTTACCGTGCCCATCGTGGCCGATGCCCGCGAGGTGCTGCGCCACCTGCTCAAGGTCTACCAGTCCGATAGCGCGCTGGAGCGGCCACAGATTGAGGAGTGGATGGGTTACCTGCAGGGCATGCGCGAGCGCTTCCCGCGCGGCTACGAGCCCACCCCGGACGGGCTGCTCAACCCGCAGTACGTCATCGAGGAGCTCAGTCGCATCGCGGGACCGGAGGCCACCTATTGTGCGGGCGTGGGCCAGCACCAGATGTGGTCCGCCCAGTTCATCGACTTCGAGCACCCCCGCAGCTGGATCAATTCCGGCGGTGCGGGAACGATGGGCTACGCCGTCCCCGCCGCGCTCGGTGCTAAGGCCGCCTGCCCGGATAGGGAGGTGTGGGCCATCGACGGAGACGGCTGCTTCCAGATGACCAACCAGGAGCTGACCACCGCCGCCGTCGAGGGCTTTCCCATCAAAGTGGCCGTGATCAACAACGGCAACCTGGGCATGGTGCGCCAGTGGCAGACGCTGTTTTTCAACCAGAATTACTCCAATACCAAGCTGCGCGAGCCGGATGCGTTTGTGCCGGACTTTGTGCGGCTGTCGGAGGCGATGGGCTGCGTGGCCATCCGCGTGACCACCCCGGAGGAGGTGGCCCCGGCCATCGAGCGGGCGCGCGAGATCAACGACCGCCCAGTGGTCATCGATTTCATCGTGGGCCAGGACGCGCAGGTCTGGCCGATGATCGGCGGCGGCGCCTCGAACGAGGAGATTGAATACGCGCGCGGGCTGCGGCCGCTGTTCGATGAGAACGAATCCGCAGCCGAAGAAATCACTGACATCCATCAGACCCTCGAGGAGGCCTAAGCCATGGCACCGAACGACGTCACCCGACACACCCTGTCCGTCCTGGTTCAAGACGTGGAGGGCATCCTCTCCCGCGTGGTGGGCATGTTTTCCCGCCGCGGCTATAACGTCATCTCGCTGGTCTCGGCCCGCACTGAGACCCCCGGGGTAAACCGGCTGACCATCGTCGTGGACGCCTCCCACGTGGTCATGGAGCAGATTAATAAGCAGCTCAACAAGCTGGTCCCGGTTCTCAAGGTGGTGGAGCTGGAGGAAGACGCCATGATCGCGCGAGCGCTCATGATGGTCAAGGTCAGCGCCGATAACACCAACCGCCCGCAGGTGGTCGACGCCGTCAACATCTTCCGCGCGCGCGTGGTCGATGTGGCGCCGGAGTCCCTGGTGATTGAGGCCACCGGCACGCCGGGCAAGCTGCGCGCGCTGCGCCAGGTTCTTGAGCCCTTTGGCATCAAGGAGCTGGTGATGTCTGGCCACGTGGCGCTGGCGCGCGGGCCGAAGCAGACCACGCCCATCAACAAGAGTTAACATCTCATACTGCGGACATCGCGTCCCGCGGTATGATACAACTGAACGTACACGCTTTTCACACACACGGAGGTAACACTCATGGCTATTGAGACTCTCTACGATTCCGACGCTGACCTGTCCATCATCCAGGGCCGCAAGGTCGCCATCATCGGCTACGGCTCCCAGGGCCACGCGCACGCACAAAACCTGCGCGATTCCGGCGTTGAGGTTGCCATCGGTCTGCGCGAGGGCTCCAAGTCCTGCGAGAAGGCCGAGGAGGCCGGCTTTAAGGTTCTCAGCAACGCCGAGGCCGCCAAGTGGGCTGACGTGGTCATGCTGCTGGCCCCGGATACCTCTCAGGCAGCCATCTTTGCTCAGGACATCGAGCCGAACCTGGAGGACGGCAACGCGCTGTTCTTCGGCCACGGCCTCAACATCCACTTCGGCCTGATCAAGCCGGCGGAGAACGTCACCATCGGCATGGTGGCCCCGAAGGGCCCGGGCCACTTGGTCCGCCGCCAGTTCGTCGACGGCAAGGGCGTTCCCTGCCTCATCGCCGTCGAGCAGGATCCAAAGGGCGAGGGCCGCGAGCTGGCTCTGTCCTACGCCGCCGCCATTGGTGGTGCCCGCGCCGGCGTTATCCCGACCACCTTCAAGGACGAGACCGAGACCGACCTCTTCGGTGAACAAGCCGTGCTGTGCGGTGGCCTGGAGTACCTCATGATGTCTGGCTTCGAGGTTCTCACCGAGGCTGGCTACGAGCCCGAGATGGCCTACTTCGAGGTGCTGCACGAGATGAAGCTCATCGTCGACCTCATCTGGGAGGGCGGCTTGGCCAACATGAACTACTCCATCTCGGACACCGCGGAGTTCGGTGGCTACGTGGCCGGCCCGCGCATCATCGACGAATCCGTCAAGAGCCGCATGAAGGAGGTTCTCACCGACATCCAGGATGGCACCTTCGTCAAGCGCCTCGTTGCCAACGTCGAGGGCGGCAACAAGGAGCTCGAGGGCATGCGCGCCAAGGTCAACCAGCACCCAATCGAGGACACCGGCGCCAAGCTGCGTGATCTCATGAGCTGGGTCAAGAATCCTCTGACCGAGACCGCCTAAGCCCCGCTTAGCGACGCCCCGCGCGCGTCACCACTGCGCGCATCACCGCCGAACCGCGCGCCAGTGTCTCGCCGGATCGCGCGCTCGCACCCGGTATCAGTGGCGCTGCGGATGCCCAAGGCTTCGAACGCTTCACCGTGCTTGGGCACGGCGTGTAGAGGAACCGGTCTTCCGGTTCCCCTGCTGGGTGCGTGGTGTCTGCTGGGTGCTGTGGCGGGTGGCGCTGCCTAGGCTGTTTGCTGGGCTGCTTGCTTGGCGCGTTGGGCGGCTACGGCCTGCTCGGTGGTCTGGCCGGGATACACCC